>NZ_JANLNW010000025.1 GCF_025465945.1 Pseudomonas sp. 6D_7.1_Bac1
GCGTTTGGAAAGTGCCGGAACAGGTGTTGGCCGTGCGGACGCCATCGCGAGCAGGCTCGCTCCCACAATGAACCTTTGTCGAACACAAAGGCTGTGCTCACTGAAGATCAAATGTGGGAGCGAGCCTGCTCGCGATGGCGGTGTGTCAGGCCGACCTGGCCATGATCAGTCCGGTCGCGCTCGCCGCTTCCAAACGGATCGCAATGAACTTCGAGGTCGGTGTGTGGCTGCCGTCACCAGTGCTTTCCAGCGGCACCAATGGGTTCACTTCCGGGTAATACGCAGCGGCTTGTCCGGCCGGAATGTCGAACGCCAGCAGTGTGAAGCCTTTGACGCGGCGCTCACGACCGTCATCCCAGATCGACACGATATCGGCCTTCTGCCCCGGTTTGAAGCCCAGGCGGATGATGTCGGCTTCGTTGACGAACAGCACGTCACGCTGACCCTTGACCCCACGATAACGGTCGTCGAGACCATAAATGGTGGTGTTGTACTGATCGTGAGAGCGCATCGATTGCATGATCAGGTCCGGCAGCTGTCCCGTGGCGCGAGTACGTTCGTGCACCAGATCGGCCGGCAGGATGTTTGGACGGAAATTGGCGCGGCCGGACGGGGTGTTCCAGCGGCGAGCACCGGCGCTGTTGCCCAGGTAGAAGCCGCCCGGGTTTTCGATCTTCTGATTGAAGTCGGTGAAACCTGGAATGGTGTCGGCAATCAGCTCGCGAATGCGGCGGTAGTCGGCCACCAGCCAGTTCCAGTCGACAGGCTTGGCGCCCAGGGTCGCAGCGGCGATTCCAGCGATGATCGACGGCTCCGAGCGCATTTGCTTCGACAACGGCTGCAACTGGCCATTGGAGGCGTGAACCATGCTGAACGAGTCTTCCACGGTCACCGCTTGCGCCCCTTCGGTTTGCAGGTCGATGTCGGTGCGGCCCAGGCACGGCAGGATCAGCGCTTCTTTACCGTGGGCCAGATGGCTGCGGTTGAGCTTGGTGCTGATCTGCACGGTGAGGTCGCAATTGCTCAGGGCCTGGAAGGTCCGTGGGCTGTCCGGGGTTGCCTGAGCGAAGTTACCGCCCAGGCCGATGAAGACTTTCGAGCGGCCATCGAGCATCGCGTGGATGGCCTCGACCACGTTGTGACCATTCTCGCGTGGCACTTTGAACTGGAAGCGCCGCTCCAGCGCATCGAGGAAGAACACCGGCGGGCGTTCGTTGATGCCCATGGTCCGGTCGCCTTGCACGTTGCTGTGCCCACGCACCGGGCACAGGCCCGCGCCAGGCCGGCCGATGTTGCCGCGCAGCAGCATCAGGTTGGCGATTTCCTGAATGGTCGGCACCGAGTGCCGGTGCTGGGTGATGCCCATGGCCCAGCACATGATCACGTTCTTGCCTTTGGCGTACATGCGCGCCGCTTGCTCGACCTCTTCCAGGGTCAGCCCGGACTGCTCGACGATCTGCTCCCATGGGGTGTCATCGATCTTGCCCAGGTAGTCGAGCACGCTGGCGGTGTGTTCGTTGAGGAAGTCGTGGTCGAACACCGATGGCGCGCCGCTCTGCTGCGCCTCGCGCTCCCATTGCAGCAGGAACTTGGCCATGCCGCGCAGCAGCGCCATGTCACCGCCCAACGCTGGACGGAAATACGCAGTGTTGGTGGGCTTGTCACCGTTGGTGAGCATTTCGATCGGGTGCTGCGGGTGCTGGAAACGTTCCAGGCCACGCTCTTTGAGCGGGTTGATGCACACCACCTGAGCGCCGCGCTTCACCGCTTCGCGCAGGGGTTCGAGCATCCGTGGGTGGTTGGTGCCGGGGTTCTGGCCCCAGACGAAAATCGCGTCCGCGTGCTCGAAGTCGTCGAAGGTCACGGTGCCTTTGCCGACGCCGACACTTTGCGCCAGGGCCACACCGCTGGCCTCGTGGCACATGTTCGAACAGTCGGGGAAGTTGTTGGTGCCAAAGGCCCGTACGAACAGCTGATACAGATACGCCGCTTCATTGCTGGCGCGGCCCGAGGTGTAGAACTCGGCCTGATCCGGGCTCGACAGGTTTTGCAGGTGTTTGCCGATCAGCGCAAACGCCGCGTCCCAACTGATGGGGGTGTAACGGTCGGTTTCGGCGTCGTAACTCATCGGCTCGGTCAGCCGGCCTTGATACTCGAGCCAGTAATCGCTCTGTTCCAGCAACGAGCTGACGCTGTGCTTGGCGAAGAAGGCGGCATCGACGCGGCGCTTGGTGGCTTCCCAGTTGACCGCCTTGGCGCCGTTTTCGCAGAACTTGACCATGCCGCTTTCCGGCGAATCACCCCAGGCGCAGCCCGGGCAGTCGAAGCCGCCGTTCTGGTTGGTCTTGAGCATCATGCGCAGGTTTTTCAGCGCGTTATCGCTGGTCAGCCACGCCTGGGCGACACTGATCAGTGCGCCCCAGCCACCGGCCGGGCCCTTGTAGGGCTTGTAGCGCGGGGTGGGTGTCTGGTCGGCTTGATGATGAGTCACGCTTGATTCTCCATCGCAGGGCTATAGACCCGCGGCGCACTTTTCTGCGGCAGGTGGATGAGATTGAGGTTGTGCCGGCGCGCCCATTGCAGGGCCAGGCCGGTGGGTGACGACAGGCTGACCAGGGTCTGAATGCCTGCGCGCAAAACTTTCTGGATCAGTTCGAGGCTGCAACGGCTGGTGACAATCGCCAGGCCGCCCGCTGTCGGGATGTTTTGCCGGATCAGTGCGCCGATCAGTTTGTCGAGGGCGTTGTGCCGGCCGATGTCTTCGCGGCCCAGCAGTAACTGGCCCTGGTTGTTCATGAACACCGCGGCATGCACCGCGCCGCAATGTTGGCCCAATGGCTGAAATTCACTGATGCGCTGGCGCAGGCCTTCAAGCCATTGCGCCGGCGGCAATGGCGCGCCGGGCAATACCTTGAGTTGCGGCAAGGCTTGCTCCACCGCTTCGACACCACAGAGCCCGCAACCGCTGGTGCCGGCCAGTTGCCGGCGTTGCTGCTTGAGGTTCCAGAACGCACGGCTGGCAATATTCACTTGCGCGTATTGCGCTGAACCTGCGCCACTGAGTTGCAGGTCATAGATGTCGGACACATCGTTGATGATCCCGCTGCCCAGGCTGAAACCGACGATGAAGTCCTCCAGGTCGGTCGGAGTGACTAGCATCACGGCCTGGCTGATGCCGTTGTAGGCAATCGCCAACGCCACTTCCTCAGCGAGCGTAGTGCTGGCTGATTCGCTGTGATCAAGGTTGCAGTACTGGTAGCTCTGACTGGCGGCGGGCGCGGGCGTTTCGAGGTCGGGCGTCGCGCAGGCCGGGCGCTGGGCGTTCATGGGCAATACCGGCGGTTTATCCAGCGCTAAGCCTAGGCGCGTCAATGTGTCACGTCTAATCGCTAATACTGATCTACCGATAGATGCCGTCGATCAAGAACTCATCGGTGATTTTTGATAAATCGCGAAGCAGGCTTCCGCCAGTGCCGAGCGCGGTGCACTGCGGCGCATGATCAGCCCCAGCCGGCCAAGGGTTTGCGCGTTTTCAATCGGTTGCAGACGCAAATGCTCGGTCAGTGCTTCGAGTCCGCCGTCCAATGGCATCACCGCGCAGCACAGGCCTCCATGCACGGCTTGTAACAATTGGTGCACGGCGTCGGTCTGCAAGAGTGGCTGCGGGCTAAGGCCACGGCTGTGGAAGTTGTGGTCGATGGACTGGCGAAAGTGCATGCCGCTGGTCAGCATACCCAGGGGCAACTCGATCAGTGCCTCCCAGCTCAAGGGTTTTTCACCGAAGCTGAAGAAGCGCTGGTCGTAAAGCAACCCCATGCGGGTTTCGCTGAAGACCAGTGAGTCGAAGCGCTCGTTGTCGAGGCGTTCAAGATAGGACACACCGAGGTCCAGGCGATTGTTCGCCAGTTGTTCGAGGATCTGCTCGGAGCTTAAGGCCGACAGTTCGAACAGCAGGTTCGGGTGTTCGGCGTGCAGCTGTCGCATCAGCGGCAGCGGATCGAAACTCGACAACGGCACCACACCCAGACGCAAGGTACCGACCAGATTGCCGCGACAGGCTGCGGCCTCGACCTGCAAACCGTCATAGGCCGCCAGCACGGTGCGCGCCCAGGCCAGCACGCGCTCGCCCGGCGCGGTGAACCCTTCAAAGCGCTGGCCGCGATTGACCAGCGGCAGATCGAGTTCTTCTTCAAGGCTGCGCAAGCGCATCGACAGGGTCGGTTGAGTGATGTGGCAACGCGCAGCCGCCTGGCCAAAGTGCCGGGTTTCGTCGAGGGCGATGAGGAATTTCAGCTGTTTGATGTCCATATTTAACCCGGCAGCCCTTCGATCAACTCGCGATAATCCCTCACCGCCGCAAACTCGGCCGTGTCTTTCGGTGCTTTGCGGCTGTCCGGCTGACTCACGGCCAACAAGTGCGCCACGCCAAAGTCCCGTGCACTGCGCAGGATCGGCAAGGTGTCGTCGATAAACAGACTGCGGCTTGGGTCGAAGTCGATGTCTGCGCGCAAGGCATCCCAGAATTGCGGGTTTTCCTTGGCGAAACCGTAATCGTGGGAGCTGATCAACCGCTCGAAATAGGGCGCCAGCTCGATTCTTTCCAGCTTCAGCGACAACGAGTCGCGGTGGGCGTTGGTGATCAAGACTACGCGCTTGCCAGCCTGTTTGATCGCGGCCAGAAAGGTATCGGCGTCCGGACGCAGAGCAATCAGATGAGCGGTTTCCAGTTTCAACTCGCGGACGGGGAGCTTCAGCTCGGCGCTCCAGAAGTCCAGGCAATACCACTTCAATTGACCGGCGTTACGTTCGAATAGCGGCTGCAATTCCAGCTCGGCCATGGCCCGACTGACACCGTGCAGCTCGGCATAACGCTTGGGCAGGTGTTCCATCCAGAAATGGTTGTCGTAGTGCAGGTCCAGCAGCGTGCCGTCCATATCCAGCAGAACGGTATCGATGTCGCGCCAGGGCAGTGATGGCATGGAAAACTTCTCGAACAGTAGAAAGATATCCGACACAAACAATCGGGAAAGCCGCGTTATAGTACCGCGTTCACGCCAAGGAGCCGCCATGCGCCAGAAACCCGAAGTATTAGCCCGCGAGATCGTCGCCACCAGCCGCTTGTTCTGCGTTGAACAGGTGCAACTGCGCTTCTCCAACGGCGTCGAGCGCACCTATGAGCGATTGGTTGGCAAGGGCGCCGGGTATGGCGCGGTAATGATCGTGGCAATGCTCGATTCCGACCACGCGGTGCTGGTCGAAGAATACTGCGGTGGAACCGATGCCTATGAAATGTCGCTGCCCAAGGGCCTGATCGAACCTGGCGAGGATGTGTTGGCAGCGGCCGAGCGCGAGCTCAAGGAAGAAGCCGGTTTTGGTGCGCGGCAACTGGAACATCTGACCGAGCTGTCGTTGTCGCCCGGTTACATGAGCCAGAAGATCCAGGTGGTGTTGGCGACTGACCTGTACGAAGAGCGTCTTGAGGGCGATGAGCCGGAGCCGATGCGCGTGGACCGGGTCAATCTGCGGGAGTTGGCGGCGCTGGCGCAGAACCCGCAGTTCACCGAAGGTCGCGCCTTGGCGGCGTTGTACCTGGCCCGCGATCTGCTGACCCAGCGCGGGGAGTTTCAACCATGAGTGATTTCCCTCAGGTTCATCCTTTGCTGGCTCCAGTGGTTGAGCTGGCGCTGAACGCCGGTGAGGTCATCCTGCCGTTCTGGCGCACAGGCACGGCCGTGACCGCCAAGGCTGACGATTCGCCGGTCACCGCAGCCGACCTGGCCGCTCATCATCTGATTCTGGCGGGGCTGACGGCGCTTGATCCGAGCATCCCGGTGCTCTCGGAAGAAGATGCCAACATCCCGCAAGCCGTGCGCGCTGGTTGGCAGCGCTGGTGGCTGGTTGACCCGCTGGATGGCACCAAGGAGTTCATTTGCGGCAGTGAAGAGTTCACCGTCAATATTGCGCTGATCGAACAGGGGCGCGTGGTGTTCGGTGTGGTTTCGATGCCGACCAACGGCCGCTGCTACTTCGGTGGTGCCGGGCTCGGGGCCTGGCGTGCCGACAGGGATGCTGCGCCGTTGCCGATTCAGGTTCGCGAAGCACCTGCTGCCGGTGAAGCTTTCACGGTGGTTGCCAGTCGTCGACATTCAAGCCCTGAGCAGGAGCGCTTGCTCGCAGGCTTGAGCGATAGCCTGGGTGAGTTGCAACTGGCCAATATCGGCAGTTCGCTGAAGTTCTGCTTGCTGGCGGAAGGTGCGGCCGATTGTTATCCACGCTTGGCGCCGACCTCGCAATGGGACACGGCTGCCGCGCAGGGCGTGCTCGAAGGTGCAGGTGGCGAGGTGCTGGAATTGAGCGGTGAGCCGTTCAGCTATCCGGCGCGAGAGTCCCTGTTAAACAGTTTCTTCCTGGCGTTGCCGGCCAAGGCCGCGTGGCGCGAGAAACTGCTGGAACTGGCTCGTTCCTGAGCACACCGCAACTTTGTGGCGAGGGAGCTTGCTCCCGCTGGGTCGCGAAGCGGCCCTAAAATTAACCACCGCTCAGTGTCAGGTAAAACTCATAGCCTGAATTGCGACTGCTGCGCCCGAACGCGGACCGGCCGACGGGAGCAAGCTCCCTCGCCACAGGTTCTGTGTAAACCTCGGCTCATCGCCTGCAATGGGGTTTACCGGTGCAACACATACTGCCCGGTAAACGTCACCGCATTCTCATCGCTGTCGACATTGACGATTCGCGTATGCAACGTCAGGCGTGCCCGGCCATAACGCTGGTACATGGTCAAAAACTTCTTCCACACCGCCGCACTCGGTGCAGCACAAATGGCCACCGCGTCGCGGGTGACCGGTAGTGGATAGCTGATCTGGCCTTCCTGAATCACAATGTGCCCGTCCTCGACACCTTCTTCGCGCAGGCGCAAATGCAGCCAGCCCCAACCCGCCAGCACTGCGCCGCAGTACAGGCTGCCGCCAAACATGGTGCTCTTGTGATTGACGTTCGCCGCCAGCGGCAAGTGCAGGCGCAGTTGCTGTGACTGCCAGTCGAGCACCTTGAGGCCCATGTCCCGTGTGAGGGGAATGTCGTGGTGAAGGACTGATTCCAGGTGGCGACTGTCGCGGTTCATGCACGGGCCTCGGGATTTGGGACGCTTATGTGAAGGTTAGTCGGCGCGACTCAATCGAGTTCGTCGGCGTTGCTGTTGGCACCAGCGCCATCGGCGAAGTTCAAGCCGTGTTTGCGCAGTTTGTCATGCAGGGTTTTACGCGGAACACCCAACGCTTCGGCGACGCTGCGCAGTGAACTATGAGCGCGCGCCAGCTCGGCGGCGATCAGGTTCTTTTCGAAGCTTTCCACTTGCTCGCTCAGATTACCGCTGGGCACTGCGCTGTGCGGCGCAGGGCTGCCGTCCGGAGCGGTGTTGTCCAGCGCGAGTTCCAGGCCCAGGGCGAAGCGTTCGGCGGCATTTTGCAGCTCACGGACGTTGCCCGGCCAGGTATGGCGCAGCAGCAGGGCCCGTTGTCCGGGTTGCAGTTCGTGGGGCGGCAGGCCGTGGCGCTCACTGGCTTCGTTGGCAAAGTGCTGGAACAGTATCAACGCGTCTTCGCCTCGTTCGCGCAGCGGCGGAATGCGCAGCGGCGCGACGTTCAGGCGGTAGTACAAGTCAGCGCGAAAACGCCCCTGATCTGCCGATTGACGCAGGTCTTCCTTGGTCGCGGCGATGATTCGGATGTCCAGCGGGATCAACTGATTACCGCCCAAACGCTCGACCACCCGCTCTTGCAGCAAACGCAGCAATTTCACCTGCACATCCAGGCTCATGCTTTCGATTTCATCGAGGAACAGCGTGCCGCCGTTGGCGAATTCGAATTTGCCGATACGGCGCTTTTGCGCGCCGGTGAAGGCGCCGGGTTCGTGGCCGAACAGTTCGCTTTCGACCACCGATTCGGCCAGCGCCCCGGCGTTGATCGCCACAAACGGGCCATTGCGGCGGTTCGACAGGTCGTGCAGGGCGCGGGCCACCACTTCCTTGCCGGCACCGGTTTCACCGAGGATCAGCACGTCGGCCTTGGTCGGTGCCAAGGCGCCGATCTGTTCGCGCAGGCGCAGCATCGGTGCCGATTGCCCGACCAGTCGCGTACTGAGCTCATTGCGGTCGCTCAGGGCCAGCCGCAGGCTGCGGTTATCCAGCACCAATTGGCGCAGGGCCAGAGCGCGGCGCACGCTGTCGAGCAACGCATCGCTGGCGAACGGTTTTTCGAGGAAGTCATAAGCGCCGGCACGCATTGCCTGCACCGCCAACGGCACATCACCGTGGCCGGTGATCAGCAGCACCGGCAGCTCCGGGTCCTGGGCATGCAATTCGCTCAACAGTTCGAGGCCGTCCATACCGGGCATGCGAATGTCGCTGACCACCACGCCCGGCCAGTCGCGCTCAAGGCACGAGGCGAGCCCTTTGGCTTCGGCCAATGGCAGGATTTTCAGACCGGCGAGGTCCAGCGTCTGGCTCAGGGCCTGACGCAGATGCGGATCGTCGTCGATCAACACCACTTGAATCCGATTGTCGACGTTGCTCATTCACTGCGGTCCTCGGACGGTTGCAGACTTACACCGGGTGCGCCCGCGCGCAGCCGCAGGGTGATCAGGGCGCCGCCTTCCTTGTGGTTGGCGAACGACAGTTCACCGCCGAAGGCGCGCATCAGGGTGTCGCAGATGGCCAAGCCCAACCCAAGGCCCTGAGTGCGGGTCTTGGTGGTGTAGAACGGCTCGCCGGCGCGGCCGAGGGCTTCCATGCAGAACCCCGGGCCGTTATCGCGAATGTACAGGTTGACGCCGTCGGCGGTGGATTCGGCACTCAACCAGAGTTTGCGTGGCGGGCCTTTTTCGGTCAGGGCGTCGAGGGCGTTGGCCAGCAGGTTGCCAAGCACCTGGCGCAGACGGGTTTCGCCAGCCTCGACCCACAGTGTGGCGGCCGGCAAGTCGCGGATCAGCTCGACTTCCATTGCCCGCCTGCGCTTGGCCAGCAACGCCAGTGCATCGTCCAGCGCCGGTTGCAGCGCGACGCTTTCCGGGGCGTGACGGTCGCGGCGGGCGAAGGCGCGCAGGTGGGCGATGATCGAGGCCATGCGCCCGGTCAGTTCGCTGATCAACTTAAGGTTGCCACGGGCATCGTCGGTGCGCTGATGGTCGAGCAGCACTTCGGCGTTTTCCGCGTAGCTGCGAATCGCTGCCAGCGGTTGATTGAGCTCATGGCTGATGCTCGCCGACATGGTGCCCAGCGCCGAGAGCTTGCCGGCCTGGACCAGATCATCCTGGGCACGCACCAGTTCCTGTTGCGCCTGCTCGCGTTCCAGTACTTCTTGCTTGAGGCGTCGGTTGAGACCTTCGAGGTCACTGGTTCTTTCGGCAACGCGCGCTTCCAGTTCGCGGCGGGTCTTGGCTTCGAAGGCGATGCGCTGCAGGTAGTGACGACGGCGTTGCATCAGCAGCCCCAGCAGCAACATCAACACCAACAACGCGGCCCCGCCGATGGCCACCACCGTGCGCACCGGGCGGTCGATCAGGGTTCTGGGTGCGAGAATGCTGACGCTCCAGCCGGTTTCCGCGATCTGCTGAGTCTGGGTCAGCCAAGCGTCCGGGTTGAGGTTCAGTGGTTGCGGATCACGGGTCGGGTAGGGTTGGACGGCGGTGATCGCCTGGCGTTCCTCGTCACTCAGCGGGCGGGTCGCCCTGAAGCGCCAATCCGGGCGTGAGGTGATGATGACCACCCCGTTGTGGTCAGTCAGCAGCAGTTGTTCCGGAGTTTTGCCCCAGAGGCTCTCAGTGAGGTCGAGGTCGACCTTGACCACCAGGACGCCGATGATCCGTTCACCATCATGCACGGCGGCGGCAAAGAAATAGCCGCGTTTGGCGGAGGTGGTGCCCTGGCCGAAAAAACGCCCGAGGCGACCTTGCATGGCTTCGCTGAAATACGGCCGGAAGGCAAAGTTACGTCCGACAAAACTGTCGTGTTTGTCCCAGTTGGAGGCCGCCAGGGTCTTGCCGCTGGTGTCCATCAGGTACATGACTTCGGCGCCGGTCTGGGCGCGAATGTCCTTGAGCAGACGGTTGGCGTTATCCGTGGTGAGCTGCTGACGTGGCGCGGCGAGAACGGCGCGCAAGGCCGGCAGATCACCGAGGATCTGCGGTAACACCTCATAACGGTGCAGGGTCCCCAGCAGGTTGGCGACGTAGAGGTCCAGCGTCTGCCGGTTCTGCCCGGCCAGTTCGCTGCGGTAATACCGCTCGGCCAAGTGCTCCAATGGCCACAGCAATGGCGCCAGACACAGGGCGAGCAGAGCCAGGCTACGCCAGCGGGGGCTGCGGGGGAGAGGTGGAGTCATAAGCATCGAGCGCCTGAAGGTACAGGCGCATTATGCCTAGGGTCTGTTGACGTTTGGTGGCGGTCGTCACCAAACGTCAACAGAGCCTAGCCTTGTTCGGCAAGACACTCGCGCAACGCGTCACGCCAGTCGGGCTGACTGACCTGCCATTGCTGTTGCAGAAGGCGGCAATCGAGTCGCGAGTTCAATGGGCGAACGGCGGGCGTCGGGTAGTCGCTGCTGGGGATCGCTTCCAGGCTCGCGCAGGTCTTGTGCTGCGCCTGCACATGTTCGGCGATGGCCTGGGCAAACCCGAACCATGAAGTCTCGCCCCGAGCGGTCAGGTGGTAAGTGCCCCAGGCACCGGGCTGCCCCGATTGCCAGCGCTCGATCAAGGCGCGTGTGCTGATGGCGATGGTGCCGGCCCAGGTCGGTGCGCCGATCTGGTCGGCGACGATGCGCAGGTGCGGCTTCTCTTGCAGCAACCGTTGCATGGTCAGCAGGAAATTACGCCCATGGTTCGAGTAGACCCAACTGGTGCGCAGTATCAGGTGCTGACCGTTGACGGCGCGGATGGCCTGTTCGCCGGCCAGTTTGCTGGCGCCATAGACGCCCAGCGGGTGCGGTTCGTCGGTCTCGGTGTAGGGCGAGGTTTTGCGGCCGTCGAACACGTAGTCGGTTGAGTAGTGAATCAGCGGGATGCCCAGTTCCAGAGCCTGCTCGGCGAATACTCCAGGGGCCGTGGCGTTGATCGAAAATGCCAGCTCGGGTTCGCTTTCCGCTTGATCGACAGCCGTATGTGCGGCGGCATTGATGATCAGATCCGGACGCACGGCATGAACCTGCTGGCGGATCTGATCTGGATGCGCCAGGTCGAGCTGGTCGCGCCCCAGCACGATCAGTTCACCCAGATCACCCAAGCGTTTTTGCAGCTCACGGGAGACCTGGCCATGCTGGCCGCTGATGAGGATTTTGAGAGGCGCGCTCATGGGAACAGATCGGCCTCTTGCAAGGATTTTCCGGTTTGATCCTTCGCCGAGAGTTGCGGTGCCTCGTCAAGCTGCCAGTCGATGGCCAGTGTCGGGTCATTCCAGTTGATGCAGCGCTCGGCACTGGGGACGTAGTAATCGGTCGTTTTGTACAAAAACTCGGCGTAATCGCTCAGCACCAGAAAACCGTGGGCAAATCCTTCGGGGATCCACAGTTGACGGTTGTTTTGGGCCGACAGACGGACGCTGGCCCAGCGCCCGAAATTCGGCGAGCTGCGGCGGATGTCCACTGCCACATCAAGTACCTCGCCGGCGGTGACCCGCACGAGTTTTCCCTGGGTGTGCTCCAGCTGATAGTGCAGGCCACGCAGCACGCCTTTTCGCGAGCGCGAGTGGTTGTCTTGAACGAACTCGCGCTTGAGTCCAGTCGCTTCCTCGAACGCACGCGCATTGAAGCTTTCGTAAAAGAAACCGCGCTCGTCGCCAAAGACCTTCGGCTCGATAATCAGAACGCCGGTCAGGTCGGTGGGGATCACCTTCATTGCTCTTCTCCAGCAATGGTAAACAGGTATTGGCCGTAGCCGGTTTTGCCAAAGTAGCGTGCCCGCTCAAGCAAATATTCGTGACTGATCCAGCCGTTCTGGTAGGCAATCTCTTCGAGGCAGGCGACTTTCAGACCTTGGCGATGCTCGATGGTCTGTACGTACTGCGAGGCTTCCAACAGGCTGTCGTGGGTGCCGGTATCGAGCCAGGCGAAGCCCCGACCGAAACGTTCCACCTGCAGGTCGCCGCGTTGCAGGTATGCGTTGTTGATGTCGGTGATTTCCAGCTCGCCACGGGCGGAAGGTTTCACGGCCTTGGCAATGTTGATCACATCGTTGTCGTAGAAGTAGAGCCCTGTGACGGCGTAACTGGACTTGGGTTTTTGTGGTTTTTCTTCGATCGACAGCGCACGCCCTTCGCTATCGAAGTCAATCACTCCGAACCGTTGAGGGTCCTTGACCCAATAGCCGAAAACGGTGGCACCTTTTGTCTTGCGAGCGGCGCTGTGCAGTTGCCCACCGAAGTGCGAGCCATGGAAAATATTGTCGCCCAGGATCAGGCACACCGAATCGTCACCAATAAACTCTTCGCCAATCAGAAATGCCTGCGCCAGACCATCCGGAGACGGTTGCTCGGCATAGCTGAAATTCACCCCGAACTGACTGCCGTCGCCCAGCAGATTGCGGTATTGCGGCAGGTCCTGGGGGGTGGAAATCACCAGGATGTCTTTGATGCCCGCCAGCATCAGGACCGAGATCGGGTAATAGATCATCGGTTTGTCGTAGACCGGCAGCAGCTGTTTGGATATCCCGAGTGTGATCGGGTGCAGGCGAGTACCAGAGCCGCCTGCCAGAACAATGCCCTTCATCATGCGATCAAGTCCTTGAAGTCAGTGAAGCCCAGTCGCTGGCCTTGATAGCTGCCATCCTGGACCCGGTGGCACCATTCCAGATTATCGAGGTACCACTGCACGGTTTTACGCAGACCACTGGCGAAGGTTTCTTCGGGCACCCAACCCAGTTCGCGTTCGATTTTGCTGGCATCGATGGCGTAACGCTGGTCGTGGCCGGGACGGTCTTCGACGAACGTGATCAGGTCGGCGAAGTGCGCGACACCTTCAGGTTTTTGCGGCGCCAACTCTTCCAGCAGATTGCAGATGCTGCGGACCACGTCGATGTTTTTCTGTTCGTTGTGGCCGCCGATGTTGTACGTCTCACCGACTACGCCGCGGGTCACCACAGTGAGCAGCGCGCGAGCATGATCGTCGACAAACAGCCAGTCGCGCACTTGCAGGCCGTTGCCATATACCGGCAGCGGCTTCCCGGCCAAGGCGTTGAGAATCACCAGCGGGATCAGCTTCTCGGGGAAATGGAACGGGCCGTAATTGTTCGAGCAGTTGGTCAGCAACACCGGCAAACCGTAGGTGCGCTGCCAGGCGCGGACCAAATGGTCGGACGCCGCTTTGCTGGCGGAGTACGGCGAGCTCGGCGCATAGGGTGTCGTTTCGGTGAACAGGTCGTCGACGCCATGCAGGTCGCCATACACTTCGTCGGTGGAAATGTGGTGAAAGCGAAAGGCGCTTTTCTCAGGTTCGGCCAGGTTCTGCCAGTAGGCGCGAGTGGCTTCCAACAGGCTGTAGGTGCCGACAATGTTGGTCTGGATGAAATCCGACGGGCCATCGATGGAGCGGTCGACATGGGACTCGGCCGCCAGGTGCATGATCGCGTGCGGCTGGAACCGCGCCAGTACCGCGCTGACGGTAGCCTGGTCGACGATATCGGCCTGCACGAACTCATAACGGGTATTGGTGGCGATACTGCTCAGCGACTCCAGGTTGCCGGCGTAGGTCAGCTTGTCCAGGTTGAGCACTTCATGTTCAGTGTGTCGGATCAGGTGGCGAACCAGCGCCGAGCCGATAAAGCCGGCACCGCCGGTGATGAGAATGCGCATGTGGAGTTGCCTTTTTCCGTCAAACGATAAGCGTATGGATCATAGCTTGTCGGCAGGAGGGGGGCGGCACAAGAGGGGTGTTGGTCGGATTTTGGTTTTTGTAGGGTTTTGTTGACCTGCGGGAGGGGGCAGCGTGCGTAAACCGCACTCCTGAATCACACAGCACGCATTCCGGAGCATAGGTATCTATACAACTTTGAAATACATACGGTGAAGGATTACGTCCGTAGCAGCTGCCGAGCTCGCGAGGCTGCGTTCGGGGACGAAGTCCTCGCAAATCCTGCATACGTGGTTTGCTTGAAAGAACGCTTTGCCTGATTTACGACCGCTTCGTCCGAACGCAGCCTCGGCAACTGCGGGAGTTGGAGCAGAAAGATGTGCAGATACTCAGGCTGCGATGGTGGTCGCACATGTACCCAAAAGCGAATTGTCCTAGCCGAAAAGCTCAGGGTTCTCTGCACGAAAGGTTTTAAAGGTTTTGTATCTCCAGCGCTCTTTCTCGCTGCCATCATCCGCTTCATCGACTTCGCCGAAGTACCAATGCTCGGATTCAAACGTTTGTCCGTCTTCATCCTTGTGAATGAAGTGGAACCCCACTTCATTCATTCCAGCAGGGACGGTTAAACGCCATTCAGTGGCGAGGCTCTTGTCAGTGATGCGGGTTTGGCAGAACTGCTCGTAGTCGAACGGCAATACATGACCGCGATAACGACTCATGTCGGTGTAAATGCAGATTTCACTGGAGAACATGTCGGGTGTGATGATTGACGCGACTATTCGGCAGTTGATGGTTTCTTCGGGTCTGGCCTGAAGCAGGTGATGGGCTGCATTGATGAGTTGTTGAGCGCATTCCTTTTGAATGGCGAAGGTGGTTTGTTTCCCTTCAACCAAGGTTTCCAGGACCGGAACTTTTCGGTTTGCGTAGCCTTGTTCCACAGGGAGCTCGTCCGGGAAGTAACCTTCGTAGCTGGCCGCCCAGGCAGCAAGGGCGCGGAGGCGGCGTGGGATGTTGCGGACTTTTTTGTCTGAGAGTGCAATTCGGCGCATTGGGAGTTTTCTTTCTATTAGGTTCATTCAGCTCAAGCGAAGCTGGTTAAAAAAAGCTCCAGATCTCTGGGTAGTCTTGTTGAGCAGGCTTTCTCTAGGTCACAAATCTGTTGCTCCGTGAGTCGGTAGTCAAAGGCGCACTCATCGGCATGGCGCCACCCCATGATCGGCATTAGTTCTGTTGCAGTAAGGGGAAGCTCCTTCTCAAAGGTAGGAAAGTCTTCATCGTGCGGAACGCCCATCAGCATGTGTTTCATGGTTCTATCCACCTTATTGGGTCACATCTTTCGTTTGCCTGTCTTCACCATTGATCCCTATAGGCAAATCCCAATTGATAGTCGTGAGCGCTTAGGTCAATGGTGTGGCTAAAGTAAGGTTGAATGAGTGCTACCCACTCAGCCGGCACATTGAAAACCCCTTGATTCACTGTGTTTTCAGGTAGCAGGCCCAATGATTCGATGACTGCGCCGTCGTCGCCAAAGTCCTGTGAGTAAATTTCTCCTTCACAAAACTCGGTAGTTTTGTTGAACCAGTGCAACTTCAATTTCAAGCCCATATCGATCTCACATGTATTTTTTGATGTTCCGGTCTTTTTTGTTTGAAGGTGATATTCAACGCATAGAGTTCGATTCTATCCGGGGCGTTTTTAATTTATGCTGGTCCAGTAAGCCCGTCGATTGATTTCAGGGCAGTCGGAAGGCAATCTGGTAATCATAGGCGGCAGTATTGATTCGATGGTTGAAATAGGATTGAAGTATTGAAATCCATTCAGGTCGAACGTTATATCCACCATCGAATATTTGGTACTCGTTGAAAAGCCCTAATGATGCAAGTACGGACTCATCGTTTTCGATGATGAGGGAAAGTTCTTCCCCTAATCCTAGGTCGTTGACTTTGTCATACCACTCAAGTCTTATTTTTAAGCTCATACCATTCTCCTCACATGAATTTTTTGATATTGCGTTTTTTGTTCGGAGGCTTTCTCTGCTCGCCTGTCACATGATCGAAAGCCCCGAGATGGCTACCATCACTGGTCCTATAGACTTCGAGTTCTTCTTCTGCCGAGTCCCATTCAAAGAATCTTCTGTTTTTTGCATCCGTCCAGCGATCACGTAAACCTGCTCCTCCTTGTTTGGGAGTCATCTTTTTTGCACGTCTTAAACCAGGAAAACCAGTTATTTGCTCTGTAGTTGGTGCGCAGAGGTAGTCGTGATCAGGATTTGTTAGTCGCTTCCTTTCACTCACCACCACATAAAGCGGCCGCACCCCCGAGTCCGCCGGGAATACCAGAATGAAATCCTGATACTCCGGTGGGTAAATCGGGTTCACCAGAATGCTGTTGCTCGCCTCGGTGGGCGGGTAGACCCAGAGGGTGGGTGCTTGCGGCGCGGCTTCCAGTGCGGGGATGCCGAGGGTGTCGGCGGGGTCGATGGCCGGGGTCCAGATCAGTTCCAGGCCTTCGCCGAATACGGCGACCTGTTGGGCTGCGCGTGTCTGGAACTGAATGACCGGGATCCGTTGCCAGTCAGCGTTGTTGCCGGTGTAGAAGCCGTAACCCTTGAGGGTGCCGTCGGCCTGTTGCTCGATGTTCAGGCGCACCCGTGAGTTGGCTTGTTTGAGTGAGCGCAGTTGTTCTTCGGTATAGAGCGCGCTGTCGCCGAGTTCGGAGGGCCAAATGAGCGCCACGATGCCTGTCAGCAGGCCGGCAGCAACCGTTCCGCCAGTTGCTACCGCAGTCGTGCTGATTGATGAACTTGCCAGTGCTAACGCACCCAACCCCACAGGCAATGCGCTGCCGCTGATTTTCTTCAGCGGCAACGCGCCGGAACTATCGACCTCCCGACCACCCAATAACGCGTAGTCGCCGTAGTCCTTCAACGAATCCAGAGGTACGAAACCGGAGGGATTGGCGTAGTTGATGATGCCGTCCGGCAACTTGCAGGACTTGGTGAAGACACAGCCCCGCGGGGTGATGGGGGTGGGGACAGCGGACCGACTCACCGGCAAATCGGCAATTGGCGGATACAGATCGGGTGGGGGCGGCGGCTGCAAAATGCGGCGGCGCAGCTGTTCTTTGTGCGTCAGCGGGTATGAGCGTTCTGGCATGTGCGGCGGGCTTCCCTGTCCATGGAAGGCAGCCTAGGGGCGTGAGAAAGCGCCGAACATTCCTCGGGTTCGACACGCTGCGTGGGAAAGTTCACCGCTGTGTGGCTTGGCTTGAAAGCACCCACCCTTACTGATCACTGACCGGTATAAGGGGGTTGCGTATCGCAGTCAGCAGTGGCGATATAGACGCCTTATAAAAATTCCAGGGGTCGTTGTATGTTGCTCGCCACGTTGATTCACCGCGCCAGTCTGCCCAGCCCGCACGTCACCGAGCAGCAAGCGCAGGAGCTGCTGCGTGAGCACTACGGCCTGAGCGGGACGCTGCAGTCGTTGGGCAGCCAGCAGGACCTCAACTACCGGC
Source organism: Pseudomonas sp. 6D_7.1_Bac1 (assembly GCF_025465945.1). Taxonomy (GTDB): domain Bacteria; phylum Pseudomonadota; class Gammaproteobacteria; order Pseudomonadales; family Pseudomonadaceae; genus Aquipseudomonas. The sequence goes on from NZ_JANLNW010000025.1 coordinate 17,352, forward strand.
TCGACAGCGACCAGGGCCGTTTCGTCTTCAAAATCTGCCGTGGTGACTATGCGGCGCTGGAGCTGCACGCCCAGCACGCGGCCCTCAAGCACCTGGGCACGCAGCCTGGGCTGCATGTACCACGGGTGATCCCAGCGAAAAACGGTGAGGACCTGCTGACCCTGGAATTTGCCGGTCAATCACTTCACGTGCGCTTGCTCGACTACATCGAAGGTCAATCGCTGACCCACCTCAAACACCTCGGCCATGAACTGGTCGCCGGCCTCGGCCAGCTCTGCGGCGAAATGGACCTGGCGCTGGCCGGGTTCGAGCACCCGGGGCTTGAGCGCACCTTGCAGTGGGACGCCCGGCACGCCAATGCGTTGATCAACCACCTGCTGCCAGTGATCAGCGACGAGCGCCAGCGGGCATTGATCGCCGAGGCCGCGCAACACGCCGAACGGCGTTTGCAGCCACTGGTGGCGAAGTTGCCGGTGCAAGCCATTCACATGGACATCACCGATGACAACGTGGTCTGGCAACGGGATCAGCAACGTCACTGGCAGTTGCAGGGCGTCATCGACTTTGGCGATCTGATTCGTACCTGGCGCATTACCGATTTGTCGGTGACCTGCGCCGCGCTGCTGCACCATGCCGACGGCGACCCGCTGTGCATTCTCCCGGCGGTGCAGGCTTACCACGCAGTCAATCCGTTGGAGCACGAAGAGCTGCAGGCGCTGTGGCCACTGATCGTCGCGCGCGCGGCGGTGCTGGTGCTCAGCGGTGAGCAGCAGGTCAGCATCGATCCGCAGAATCAGTACAGTCGCGACAATCTGAACCACGAGTGGGAGATTTTCCGAGTCGCGACCTCGGTACCGTTTGAGTTGATGGAAGCGGCCATTCTGGTGGCGGTCGACCAGTCGCTGCCGGTGATTGCCAGTCAGGGTTTTGCGCCATTGTTGCCGAGTCTGGTGGGCCGCGAGTTTGCCTTGATCGATCTCGGTGTCCTGAGTCCGCATTTCGAAGCGGGTAACTGGGAGCAGGACGGCATCGACCAACGTCTGTTGGTCGAAGCGGCGGCAGCCCATGGTTTGGCGGCCAGTCGTTACGGGCAATACCGTTTATCGCGGACGCGTCCGGACAGCGCCGTCGAGCCGGACACCTGTCCGCTGCACGTCGACTTGCGGGTGCCACACGGGACGGCAGTGGAGGCACCGTTTGCTGGCGTCGTGCACGTGGCCGCTGACGGCCGCTTGCAACTGGACAGCGCACAGTTGAGCGTGCGCCTGTGGGGTGTCCATCCCTCGCTACATACGGGTGCGGCCGTGCTCAAAGGGCAGGTGCTGGGCGAGGTCGGCGGTGCGTTGCGGGTTCAACTGAGCCGTGGCGCCGAGCTGAATCCACCGCTGTTTTGCACGCCGTCCCGCGCACCTGCCTGGCAGGCGTTGTGCCCATCACCCGCGGCATTATTGGGGCTGGCCTGCGACGCGGAGGCCGAACTCGATCCGCACACCTTGCTGGCGCGTCGTGACGCAAGTTTTGCCCGTTCGCAAAAACACTATTACGTCGATCCCCCGCGCATCGAGCGTGGCTGGCGCAATCACCTGATCGACATGCAGGGTCGCTCCTACCTGGACATGCTCAACAACGTGGCCGTGCTCGGTCACGGCCATCCACGCATGGCGGCCGAGGCCAGCCGTCAGTGGTCGTTGCTCAACACCAACTCGCGTTTCCACTACGCGGCCATCGCCGAGTTTTCCGAGCGCTTGCTGGCGCTGGCCCCGGACTCGATGGATCGGGTGTTTCTGGTCAACAGCGGCACCGAGGCCAATGACCTGGCCATTCGCCTGGCGTGGGCCTACAGCGGCGGTCGCGACATGCTCAGCGTACTCGAGGCGTATCACGGCTGGTCGGTGGCCGCCGACGCGGTGTCGACGTCAATTGCCGATAACCCTCAAGCCCTCAGCAGCCGCCCGGACTGGGTTCACCCGGTGACCGCGCCGAACACCTACCGTGGCGAATTCCGTGGTCTCGACAGCGCGCCGGATTACGTGCGCAGCGTCGAACACAACCTGGCGAAGATTGCCGAGCAGAAGCGGCAATTGGCAGGTTTCATCTGCGAGCCGGTCTACGGCAACGCCGGAGGGATCTCGCTGCCGCCGGGTTACTTGAAACAGGTTTACGCGCTGGTCCGCGCCCAAGGTGGCGTGTGTATCGCCGACGAAGTGCAGGTCGGTTATGGCCGTATGGGCAAGTTCTTCTGGGGCTTCGAAGAGCAAGGCGTGGTGCCGGACATCATCACCATGGCCAAGGGCATGGGTAACGGCCAGCCATTGGGCGCGGTCATTACCCGACGTGAAATCGCCGAAGCGCTGGAGGCCGAAGGCTATTTCTTCTCGTCGGCTGGCGGCAGCCCGGTCAGTTGCCGCATCGGTATGGCGGTGCTGGATGTGATGAAGGAAGAAAAGCTTTGGGAAAACGCCCAGGTCGTTGGCGGGTATTTCAAGGAGCGGCTTGAGGCGTTGATCGACCGTCATCCACTGGTGGGCGCGGTGCATGGCTCTGGCTTCTATCTGGGCGTGGAGCTGATTCGCAACCGCGAAACCCTGGAGCCGGCAACGGAAGAAACCACCGCGCTGTGCGACCGCTTGCGCGAGTTGGGGATTTTCATGCAACCGACGGGCGATTACCTGAACATCCTCAAGATCAAACCACCGATGGTGACCTCGCGACACAGCGTGGATTTCTTTGTCGATACCCTGTCAAAGGTGTTGGACGAAGGCCTGTAAACACATCCCCCCCTGTGGGAGCGAGCCTGCTCGCGATGAGGCCAGTAGATCCAATATCAATGTTGACTGTCAGACCGTTATCGCGAGCAGGAATGGTGTTTAAATTCGATTGTTATCGGGATTAAATAGAGTTATTTAGACGGATGGATGTTTTATCGCTTTAAAAGCCGATTTTTATCGGCTATAAAGTCGTCTAACGCCACGGCACGAATCACCACGCCTGGTCGTTACCATTTCTGTCATCGGTCGATGCCACAATCGACCCTCGAACATCCGCCCAGGAGATGATTCATGAGCCGTATCGTTACTGTCGCCGCTACCCAGATGGCTTGTTCCTGGGACCTTGAAGCCAACATCGAGACCGCAGAGAAGCTGGTCCGTGAAGCTGCAGCCAAAGGCGCACAGATCATCCTGATCCAGGAACTGTTCGAGAGCCCGTACTTCTGCCAGAAGCCGAACCCTGACTACCTGCAACTGGCCACTTCGGCCTCCGAAAACGTGGCCATCAAGCACTTCCAGAAAGTTGCCAAGGAACTGCAAGTCGTGCTGCCGATCAGCTTCTTCGAACTGGCCGGCCGTGCGCGTTTCAACAGCATCGCAATCATCGATGCCGATGGCAGCAACCTCGGGGTTTATCGTAAGAGCCACATCCCGGACGGTCCTGGCTACCACGAAAAGTACTACTTCAACCCGGGTGATACCGGCTTCAAAGTCTGGAACACCCGTTACGCGAAAATCGGCGTGGGCATCTGCTGGGATCAGTGGTTCCCGGAGTGCGCCCGCAGCATGGCGTTGCTGGGCGCGGAAATCCTGTTCTACCCAACTGCCATCGGCAGCGAACCGCACGACAAGACCATTTCGTCCCGCGACCACTGGCAGCGCGTTCAGCAAGGCCATGCCGGTGCCAACCTGATGCCGCTGATCGCCAGCAACCGCATCGGTAATGAAGAACAGGACGGCTACGACATCACCTTCTACGGCTCCTCGTTCATCGCCAACCAGTTCGGCGAGAAAGTCCAGGAACTCAACGAAACCGAAGAGGGCGTTCTGGTTCAGAGCTTCGACCTCGACGAACTGGAGCACATCCGCAGTGCCTGGGGTTCGTTCCGTGACCGTCGCCCGAACCTGTACGGCGCGATTAAAACCCTCGACGGTTCCCTGGAGTCCTGATCGCCATGACCACTTTGCACAGCACACCTCGCGCCGATGGTTTTTACATGCCCGCCGAGTGGGCGACCCAGACCCAGGCCTGGATGGTCTGGCCGGAGCGCCCGGACAACTGGCGCCTGGGTGGCAAGCCGGCGCAGGCCGCTCACGTTGCAGTGGCCAAGGCCATCGCGCGGTTTGAGCCGGTGACCGTTGCCGTGTCGGCAGCCCAGTACGAAAACGCCCGGGCGCGTCTGGACGTGCCAAATATTCGCCTCGTCGAGATGTCCAGCGACGACGCCTGGGTCCGTGATACCGGCCCGACGTTCGTCATCGACAACTGCGGCGAAGTCCGGGGTGTCGACTGGGACTTCAACGCCTGGGGCGGCTTCGATGGGGGTCTGTATTCGCCGTGGAATCGTGATTCGCAAGTGGCCGGCAAGATCCTTGAGATCGAGCGCAGCCCGCGTTATCGCACCGAGGGTTTCGTGCTCGAAGGCGGTTCGATTCACGTCGATGGCGAAGGCACGCTGATCACCACCGAAGAGTGCCTGTTGAACCGCAATCGCAATCCGCACATGAACCGTGCCGACATCGAAGCGGTGCTCAGCGCACGGTTGGCTGTGGATAAAATCATCTGGCTGCCGGACGGTCTGTTCAACGACGAGACCGACGGTCATGTGGATAACTTCTGCTGCTACGTGCGTCCCGGTGAAGTGCTGTTGGCATGGACCGACGACCCGCAGGACCCGAACTACCCACGTTGCCAGGCGGCGATGAACGTGCTGCAAAGCAGCAAAGACGCTAAGGGTCGCCCATTCACGGTGCACAAAATGCCGATTCCGGGGCCGCTTTACGCGACCGAGGAAGAATGTGCGGGTGTCGACCCGGTGGACGGCACTCAGGAGCGTAACCCTTCGGTGCGCCTGGCCGGTTCCTACGTGAACTTCCTGATCGTCAACGGCGGCATCATTGCGCCGAGCTTTGATGATCCGCTGGACACACAAGCCAAGGAAATCCTTCAGAGCCTGTTCCCGCAGCACGAAGTGGTGATGGTGCCGGGGCGTGAACTGTTACTGGGTGGCGGCAATATCCATTGCCTTACCCAGCAACAGCCCGCACCGCACAAAGGTTGAGTGGAGTTGTAACAACCGACGGCACTGGATTGATGGGGGCTATGCCCGGTTTATTCGAGTGACCCCTATCTAGCCCGCAGCCCTTATGGACTGCGGTTTTTTTTATGTCCATGCGTCGGCCAGGCTGGCACATTGGCATAGCTCTTGTATCTGTCTGAGAGTAATTCTCGGGAATGTAGAACTGCGTTGTTCTGTCATAAACCTTGGATAAGTTAGCCGCTCACAAACCAGGAGAGAGCGCCGGAAATGAATATGGTCAGCGAGCGGGCATCGCATCCCTTGGTAATGAATGGCGAATCGCTTCAGGTGCTGGCGCAATGGTTGAAATCCAACGGAACGCGACAGGTCAGAGAACCTGACCCGCGCAGGATGATGATCGAGCGCTACCCAGCTGGTTTGTTCAGTGAGGCAGAACTTGAAGCCTTGTGGGATGTGATGGAAGGATAGAAAGCAAAGGATTGGTAAAGCGCTGCCCCGGATGGCAGCGCTTTTTTTTGCTTTTTAAAAACTCCAGGTCCCGGTTTGGTCTAGCCTACAGGGGCCCAAACACCCCATTCGACCGATCTGCGAAACAGACTAGAAGCCAATCCGGCGTTTTTCGCTCATCGACAGAGGAATAGTCTGCCGGCATCGAATTCCTACGACTTTGCTGGAGCTTTCCATGTCTACCGCAACCCTTCATTACATCTACGATCCTCTGTGCGGCTGGTGCTATGGTGCCAAGCCTTTGGTACAAGCGGCCCAGGCAGTTTTGCCGGTGATCGCCCATGGCGGCGGCATGATGACCGGCGCTAACCGACAGACGGTTTCGCCTCAACTGCGCGACTATGTGATGCCCCACGACCGACGCATCGCCGAGTACACCGGGCAACCGTTTGGTGAGGCGTATTTCGAAGGCTTGCTGCGTGATCACACTGCGGTGTTCGATTCAGCGCCACCGATTGCTGCCGTGCTGGCTGCTGAGCAACTCGCCGGACGTGGCCTGGAACTGCTGGGGCGTCTGCAGAGCGCGCACTACGTGGAAGGTCGGCGGATTGCCGATGAAGCAGTGCTGCTGGAACTGGCTGTGTCGATTGGCATGGAAGCAGAATCCTTCAAGCGCGAGTTCAAGGATGCACTGGCGAACGAAACCCAGGACCACATCAAGAAAAGTCGCGCATTGTTGGCGCAGGTGGGTGGCCAGGGCTTCCCGACACTGGCGCTGGAACAGGACGGTCAATTCAGCCTGGTCGATATCGGCCCATGGCTCGGCAAACCAGAAGCGTTTGCGGCCTGGTTGAGCCAATCGGTCACCACCTTGGCGAGCGAATCCACTTCCCCGGTTCAGGCCTGTGGCCTGGACGGTTGTGCTCACTGATTTCACTCACCTTGCGCGGAGCGACCCATGGATAACCTGAGCTTGATCAAAAGCACCTACGAAGGTGCCAACTCCCAGGAAAACGCACGCAACACCGCCGCCGCGTTGGCCACCGATGCACAATGGACCGAAGCCGCAGGGTTTCCCTACGCCGGAACCTATGTCGGTTTCGACGCTATCGTCGAGAATGTCTTCAAACGTCTGGGCACTGAATGGGGAAATTTTCAGTTCACGGTCGAGAGCTATGTCGCGCAGGGCGACAAGGTATTTGCATACGGAAATTACAGCGGAATTTACAAGGCAACGGGCCGACCGATGAACGCCCGAGTCGCACATTTGTGGACCCTGGCAAACGGAAAAGTCACCCATTTCGAGCAGTTCGTCGACAGCCATACCGTGCAGTTGGCGATCGCTGACCAGTAAGTTCTTAGACGATTTTCGCCTAATCACAGACGATTCACGAAATTGACACATCGTTATGGGCGCGGCTAGGATTCGCGCCAACGCCTGTGGCCAGCCGCCACGATTTCAAAAAACAATAAGGGCCTGCCTCGCTTTTGCGTGGGCGGGCCTTTTGTTTTGGAATGAAAAAAGAGCGCCATAGCAGCCATTTCAGCCACCGGTCACAGCGCGTATCAACCCGTAATAAGGAAAATAACATGTTGAACAAGCGGATCGGTCTGATCGCTCTGGGGATTTTTAGCGCCACTCAAGCCATGGCTAACGACCAGGCAGAGTCCAAGGGTTTTGTGGAAGACAGCAGCCTGAAAGTGCTGTTGCGCAACGCCTACATCAATCGCGATTACAAGGACGGTAACCCAGACAAGGCCGAGTGGGGCCAGGCTGCCATCGGCACCTTCTCCTCGGGTTTCACCCAAGGCACCGTGGGTGTCGGTGTTGATGCCTTCGGTCTATACGCTCTGCGCCTCGATGGCGGCAAGGGCCGTAGCGGTGCCGGCGGTATCGATTTCTTCAAACAAGGCGACAGCGGCGAAGCAGCCGATGACCTGTCCAAGGCTGGCGCGGCGGTAAAATTCCGTCTGTCCAACACCGTGCTGACCTACGGTGACCAGATGCCGGCCCTGCCGGTGCTGAACTACGACAACTCCCGTCTGCTGCCTGAAAGCTACACCGGCACCTTGATCACCTCCAAGGAGATCAAAGGCCTGGAGCTGAACGCTGGCCGTTTCACCGCCGAATCGCGCAAGAGCGCCGAAGGCCGTGACAGCGGTGGTCTGAAGTCGATCAACGTGTTGGGCGGTAGCTACCAGTTCACCGAACAGTTCAAAGGTGCGTTCTACGCGTCCAACGTTGAAGACGTCCTGAAGAAGCAGTACGTGAACCTGAACTACGCATTCCCGCTGGCCACCGATCAGTCCCTGACCCTGGACTTCAACGGCTACCAGACCAAGCTGGACAAGTCTTACGCCCTTGATCACGCCACCGAAGGCCAGGACAACAAAATCTGGAGCCTGGCGGCAACCTTCGTCACCGGCCCGCACTCGTTCACCCTCGCGCACCAGCGCAGCACCGGTGACAGCAACCTCGGCTACCCGTACGGCGGCTATCAGAAAGACCAGGGTCGTGTCGGGGACGGTGGCAACACCATTTACCTGGCCAACTCCTACTGGTCCGACTTCAACGCTGAAGACGAACGCAGCTGGCAGCTGGGCTACGGCCTCGACTTCGGCGCCTTCGGCGTTCCAGGCCTGACCTACAACGTGGCTTACGTGCGTGGCGACAACATCACCACCTCCACCAGCACCGGCGGCACCGAGCGCGAAATCTTCAACCAGTTCAAGTACGTGGTCCAAAGCGGCCCGGCCAAGGACCTGAGCGTGAAAGTGCGCAGTTCCGTCCTGCGCGTGTCGCAAAAATCCAGCGAATACAACGTCAGCGGCAACGAAGTGCGTGTGTTTGTGGATTACCCGATTAACATCTTCTGATGATCGGCTGAGTTTTTCAGACTCAATAGAAACCCCGACTGGTTCGGGGTTTTTTTATG
>NZ_JANLNW010000063.1 GCF_025465945.1 Pseudomonas sp. 6D_7.1_Bac1
CTAAATAAATGAGATTGCCCGGGAGGCGAAATCGCCCGGTGGGTACCTGACTGTTATCAAGGAGCGTGCCAGGTCGTATCAGGCCCTTTAAAACCGAGGGGTTTGGCATTCTTCGAGGAGAAGTCAGGGGGGATTCAGGGAGGATTCAAGGAAAAGGTGCGCAAGAAGTTGCGCAGTGCTGCGCAACTTCTTGCGCACTCGGCTGGAGCCATTGATCGGCATGGCTTGCAGGGGGAATAGGAGGGGGATTCAGTCAGGTGACTGCGCAACTTCTTGCGCACAGAGGCATTGCGCCATCACTGCGGGACGGCCCGGAAGCCGTGCCCGTTTTTTCGGATGGGGGCTGCGGGTGTGTCAGCCGAGAAGGGACAGGCCGAGTGCGGTCGAGCACGCCTCAATCGAGCGCCGCTGTGTGTCGGCATACAACGCCAGTTCATCGATAGTCGGACGCCCCAGGGCCTGTTCAAACGCTTGCCGGTTCGAGTGCTCGCCGTAGTGGGTTTGTGCGGCGTCGCCGAGGTTCGACTGGAAGATCCCCGCTGCGCTGACCGGTAGAAAGTCTTCGTACACCAGTGGCACGGCGCGGATGTACTCAGCCTTGAGCAAGTCTTGCAAAGACGCTGAACCCAGCTCGTCGCTATCGGCGGCCAGGCCTTTTTCGGTGACGAGGTAGCGGAAGTAAGCCAGGCCTTGTTCACGCATCTCGCTGTAGTTGTCCGGGAAGGCTTTGAAATGCTGTTCCATCAGGCTGTTGTAGCGCGCCGCGTTGGCTTCGTTGGGGAAGTCCTTAAGTTCATCGCGGGCGGCGTTGAGCAGGCGGTCGTAGAGCGCACGACCTTCAGGGGTCAGCGCGGCGCCGCGTTGTTCGATTTCACCGAAGCGCGCGCTGTGGCTGCCGTGAGCCTGCTGCTGATCGGTGAAGGCGATAGGTTCATCCAGCGCCTTGAAACTGGTCTGGCGCAGCAGAATCGGGCAATGGCGGCGCGGTGGACCTTCGATAACGGCTTTGGGGGTGATGCCGTGTTCGGGCATCTTCGCCTGCACGATGTCGATGTCCAGCGTGCGCGGCGTCAGGTGGTTGATGTGCGGGCCTTTGAAGGCAACCACGTCGGCGATCAACCGATGCTGGGCGCTGAGTTGCTGGTATTGCGCGGCGGTGACGGTAGCGCTGTGGTGCCAGCGGAAGGTTTCCAGTGCTTGCTCGACAAAGTCCTCGGCTTGCTGCTCGTTGAGCCCGCCGTGTTGTTCGGCGTGTTCGATCAGCGCCAGTGCCTGCGCGGTGAAAATCGAACGCTTGGCCAGCACCGATTCGGCAAAGGCGCGCAGCTCGGGGTTTTCGATCAGTTCCAGGCGCAACAGCGAGGTGAACACCCGGAACGGGCTGAGCTGCAATGAGCTTTCATGCACGGCGCGAAATGCCGTGGAATGCACCGGCACCCCAGCCGGTGTCAGGTCGTAATAGCCGACCGGTTGCATGCCCATCACCGCGAACAAGCGGCAGAGGGTCGCCAGCTCTTGCGCGGTGCCGACGCGGATCGCGCCGTGACGTTCGAGGTCCAGGCGCTCGATTTCGCCGGTGGCGCGTAACTGCCGGGCAATCGCCGGATCGCTGTCGAGCACCTGGGCGTTGGTCTGCGCCACCAGTTCCATCAAGGCGCCGTACAGCGGCACTTCTTCGCGGTACATGTCTGACATCGCCCGCGAGAAGCGTTGGCGGATCAGGTCAGGGCTGACGACGTTCTGGTTGCTCATAAACACGAATCCCGGCGCAGTGACAGTGGAGTAGGCCGATTCTGTTCGGCACGGGCGGCGCTGACAAACGAAGTTTCTTCTGAACTTCATTCTGCAAATGACTGCTGCGTTCAGCGCAACACCTGGTCCACCAGCTCGATCCAGTGCCTGACCGGTGTACGTCCGGCGCTGGCGAGGTGCCTCTGACAACCGATGTTGGCGGTGACAATCAACTCCGGCCGGCCGCTTTCCAGAGCATTGAGCTTGTTATCACGCAGTTGCCGGGCGAGCACCGGTTGGGTCAATGAGTAGGTGCCGGCCGAGCCGCAGCACAGATGACTGTCGGGCACAGCGGTAAGATTGAAACCGAGGCGGGTCAGTAGTTCTTCGACTGCACCGCCGAGTTTTAGCGCGTGCTGCAAGGTGCACGGGCAATGGAAGGCGATCCGCCGTTCGGTGGCGGCGCACACACGTTCCAATGGCTCGTCGCGCAGAATCTCTACCAAGTCTTTGCTCATCGCGCTGACCCGTTCGGCCTTGGCCGCGTAGGCAGGATCGGTCTTGAGCAAATGCCCGTAATCCTTGATGAACGCACCACAGCCGCTGGCGGTTTGCACGATCGCCTCGGCGCCGTTTTCCAGTGCTGGCCACCAGGCGTCGATGTTCTGGCGGGCGCGCTGGAGTCCCTGTTCCTGGGCGTCGAGGTGATAGTCCAGCGCGCCGCAGCATCCGGCCTGCCTGACAGCGGTGACGCTGATGCCCAAGCGGTCTAGTACCCGCGCCGCAGCGGCATTGGTGTTCGGTGACAAACCCGGTTGCACGCAGCCTTCGAGCATCAGCACTTTTCGCAAATGCACCGAGGTTGGCCATTCTCCCGCTGACGGAATGTCGTGCGGCAGTTTGGCTTCGAGGTCGCGCGGCATCAGCGGTCGGAAGGTCGCACCGATCTGCAACAAGGCCTTGAACAGCCCGGGATTCGGTGCCATCGCCCGCAAGCCCTGGCGCAACACGCGCTGACTCGCTGAGCGCGGCACCGCCTGATCGACCACCGCGCGGCCGATGTCCAGCAGGTTGTGATAATCGACCCCGGACGGGCAGGTGGTTTCGCAGGCGCGGCACGACAGGCAGCGGTCCAGGTGCAATTGGGTCTGGGCGGTGGCGGGGTGGCCTTCGAGGACTTGCTTGATCAGGTAGATGCGCCCACGCGGGCCGTCCAGTTCATCGCCGAGCAACTGATAGGTCGGGCAGGTGGCGTTGCAAAATCCGCAATGCACGCAGGTGCGCAGAATGCTTTCGGCCTCTGCGGCGCGGGGCAGGCGTTTGGCCTGTTCGCTGAGGGTGGTCTGCATGCTTCAGAACTCCGCGTACATCCGGCCAGGGTTGAACAACCCCTGAGGGTCGAGTTGAGCTTTGAGCTGTTGGTGATAGCGCAACAGCGTCGGCGCCAACGGCTGGAACGGGGTGTCGCTGACACCATGGCTGTAGCAGGTCGCATGGCCGCCCAGATCGACGGCCAGCGACTGGATGTTCGGCGCCTCGGATTTCAACCAGCGTTGCGCGCCGCCCCAATCGATCAACTGCTCGCCGGGCAGCGCCAATGGACCGAGGTTGTTGGGCAATGACAGACGCCACAACGGTAGACCGGCATCGAAAAACGCCAGCTGTTGTTCATTCAACGCCTGCCAGTAAGCAGAGTCCAGCACCTCGCCGCCGAGTCGTTGATGGGCCGCACTCACCGAACCTTCGCCGCCCTCAAGACGCAGGTGCAAGTGTCGGCCGTCATGGCTCGCGGCGCTGATGGGCAGCGGTTGCTGGCCCCATTCAGCCAGTTTGCTCAAGGCCCGGGCGCTGTCGAGTTCCAGGCTGATGCTCAGGCACTGGCGTGGTTTTGGCAGGACCTTGAGCGAGACTTCGGTGATCACGCCGAGGCAACCAAAACTGCCGGTCAACAACCGCGACAGGTCATAACCGGCGACGTTTTTCATCACCTCACCGCCAAAGTGCAGCTGTTTGCCGTTGCCGGTGATCAGTCGCGTACCCAGCACAAAGTCGCGCACCGAACCGGCCCATGGCCGACGCGGGCCCGATAATCCTGAGGCGATCATGCCGCCGACCGTGGCATCTTCTCCGAAGGAGGGCGGCTCACAGGGCAGCATTTGCCCGGCCGAATCCAGCGCCGCCAGCAATTCCCTCAGCGGAGTACCGCAGCGGACGCTGATCACCAGTTCAGTCGGGTCGTAGCTGACGATGCCGCGATGGACGCGGGTATCGAGCACCTCGCCGGCGACCTCGCGACCGAGGAAGGCCTTGCTGCTGGCGCCTTGAATGCGCAGCGGCGTGGCGTTCTCCCGGGCCTGGTTGATCTGCTCCAGTAACTCCGCGCTGGCGTCCCTGTCCTGTTCGGTGCGCATCAGAAGCGCTCCAGTTCAGGGAAGGGCAATTGCCCGCCGTGAACATGCATGGCGCCGAATTCGGCGCAGCGGTGCAGGGTCGGAATGTTCTTGCCGGGGTTGAGCAGGCCTTGGGCATCGAAGGCCGCTTTTACCGCGTGAAATACCGTCAGCTCGTCGCTGTTGAACTGCGCGCACATCTGATTGATTTTCTCCCGACCGACGCCATGCTCGCCGGTGATACTGCCGCCGACCTTGACGCAGAGTTCGAGGATTTTGCCGCCGAGGGCTTCGGTGCGTTCCAGCTCGCCGGGCTGGTTGGCGTCGAACAGGATCAGCGGGTGCATGTTGCCGTCACCGGCGTGAAACACGTTGGCCACCCGCAAGCCGTATTCACTGGCAAGCCGGGCGATGCCTTTGAGCACGGCGGGTAATTCGCGGCGCGGGATGGTGCCGTCCATGCAGTAATAGTCCGGCGACAAGCGCCCGATCGCCGGAAACGCCGCTTTGCGTCCGGCCCAGAACTTCACCCGTTCAGCCTCGTCGCGAGCCTGGCGCACCTCACTGGCGCCGGCCTGTTCCAGCACTGCGCGAACCCGCAGGCAGTCATCGCGCACATCAGCTTCGACGCCATCGAGCTCGCACAGCAGAATCGCCTCGGCGTCCACCGGGTAGCCGGCGTGAATGAAGTCTTCGGCGGCGCGCAGGGCCAGGTTGTCCATCATCTCCAGACCTCCGGGTATGATCCCGGCGGCGATGATGTTCGCCACCGCGCGTCCGGCTTTTTCCACGGAATCGAAACTCGCCAGCAGCACCTTGGCCACCTGAGGTTTGGGCAGCAGTTTGACCGTGACTTCGGTGATGATCCCCAGCAACCCTTCGGAGCCGGTGAACAGCGCCAACAGGTCGAAACCCGCGCAGTCCAGCGCGTCAGAGCCCAAGGTCAGGCGTTCGCCCTCAATGGTGAGGATTTCCAGTTTCAGCAGGTTGTGCACGGTCAAACCGTACTTCAGGCAATGCACACCACCGGCGTTTTCCGCAACGTTACCGCCAATCGAGCAGGCGATCTGCGAGGACGGGTCTGGCGCGTAATACAGGCCAAACGGCGCAGCGGCCTGGGAAATCGCCAGGTTGCGCACCCCCGGCTGAACCCGCGCCGTGCGTGCGGCGGGGTCGATGTGCAGGATCTGGTTGAAACGCGCCATCACCAGCAGCACGCCTTTCTCCAACGGCAGCGCGCCTGCGGATAACCCGGTGCCTGCGCCGCGCGCCACCACGGGCACCCGATGGGCGTGGCAGAGTTTGAGCACGGCCTGAACCTGTTCTAGATAACGTGGCAACAGCACCAGCATCGGCGTGGTGCGATACGCCGAGAGCCCGTCGCACTCGTAGGGTTTGAGCTCTTCTTCGCGGTAGAGAATGTCCAAATCCGGCACCTGCTCGCGCAGGGCGTCGAGCAACGCCTCCTTGTCGACCGGGGGTAGAGCGCCGTCGATGCGTTCGTCGTAGAGGATGTTCATATCGCTCAGTGACCCTGGAGATCTGTGGCGAGGGGGCAAGCCCCAATGCCGATCAGTTAAGCTGAATACTGAACCTGTGGCGAGGGAGCTTGCTCCCGCTGGACTGCGTAGCAGTCCCATTTTTAGGGCCGCTTCGCGCCCCAGCGGGAGCAAGCTCCCTCGCCACAACGTGTTGCGTTATGGCTGGTATCCGACAGCAAACGTCGACGCAGGTCCATTGTCATTTATAGTCAAATTTTCGACAGCGGGCCTTCCCGCAGGTCTATTTCGGGCCGCCGGGCGGTGATGGCTATTTGATTTCGCCCTGATAGACTCCCAGACATCCCTGTCTAAGTTACTCGGTGTTTCAGGTCAGCAGTAAAGAGGAGCTTTGGCCCCCTATGCAACCTAACGGAGGAAAGGGACTTTCACTGGCCAGGAGGCTCTACACGTCGCGAACCCTGGGGATGGTCCTGGGCCTGCTCTGCGTGGGCGCGGCGATCATCCCACTCAATCCACCGCATTGGCTGTTGGCGCTGATGCTGTTCAACGGCCTTATCTGGCCGCACCTGGCCTATCAATGGGCGCGCCATTCGCACACGCCTTACCACGCCGAACACCGCAACGTGTTGATCGACTCGTTCGTGGGCGGGTTCTGGGTCGCTGCCATGCAGTTCAATCCCTTACCCAGCACCGTCACGTTGTCGATGATGGCAATGAACAACGTCGCCCTCGGTGGCTTGCGTTTTCTGCTCGCGGGTATGGTGGCTCAGTTGCTGGGTATGGGCGCCGGGTTACTGCTCTTCTTCCCCGTGTTTATCCCTCAGACCAGCCCGGTTCAGCTGTATGCCTGCTTGCCATTGCTGACGCTGTACCCCTTGATGCTGGGCTGGATCTGCTTTCGCCAGGCCCACACACTGGGCAAACACAAACGCGAACTGCTGGCCCTGAGCCGCACCGACAGCCTGACCGGGCTGTTGAACCATGGCACCTGGAAGGATGCGCTGGACATCGAGTTCCAGCGCTGTCAGCGCCAGCAGCAGGGCGGGGCGATTGCCTTGATCGACATCGACCACTTCAAGATCATCAACGACAGTTACGGCCATGTGGCCGGCGATATCGTGTTGCGTCAGCTGAGCAAAATCCTCAAGCAAAACCTGCGTGCGAGTGACGTGGCCGGGAGGTATGGCGGAGACGAGTTCTGCGTGATCCTGCCTGACGTACCTCTGGCCCACGCTGCCCAGGCGATGGACGCTTTGCGTGATCGATTTTCGGGGTTGGGTTACGAGCAAAATCCGGCGTTGAAAGTCAGCCTGAGCATCGGCCTGGCGGCGTTCGACCCGATGCACAGCGAAGCCCTGCAGTGGCTCAACGATGCCGATGAGGCGCTGTATGCGGCCAAGACCACCGGGCGCAACCGGGTTATCTGCCATGCCGATGGGCTGGTGCAGCGGGTGACGATGGGGGCGGTTTGAGTACGCATAAACAAGCGCGACCCGTCGTAGCAGCTGTCGAGCTTGCGAGGCTGCGTTCGAGGACGAAGTCCTCGCAAATCCTGCGTACACGGTTTGCCTGAAAGAATGCGCCGCCTGATTTTACGACCGCTGCGCGGCCGAACGCAGCCTCGCAGGCTCGGCAGCTGCTACGGGGCATCGTCACTCCAACCCATTGAGGTGCTCACGGTCCTCAAAACCACCCCACAACTTTCCAAGACCTTTCCGACACCGTACCCTGTTGCCGCGTCTCAGCGTCGCTCCTATAGTTCGAGCTCGCGGCAAACTCCGCGAAAGACCTTGGCCGGTCGGAAAATGACTACGTTTCAGCGTCAAAAACACCGTTGCAGACGTTTTTTTTGTGTCTGCAATATCGTGTTATGGCAGCTGTGTGCGGGACACCTTCGGGTGTGCCGGTGTGTCAACAATGAGTAAAAACCATGAACGACCAAGTCATGCCTCGCTACCTCCCCGTCGACACCTACGATTCCGCAACCCCCGTGCTCTTCATCAACACCCACAAAGAACTCAGCGACCTGGCCGCCTGCGCCGCGCATCGCTTTACCGTGGTTCGCGACCTGATGGACACCTTGACCAGCCTGTCCCTCAAAGGCATTTCCGACTGCGACCTGACCCGCGTCACCCGTGGCGTGCATTTGCTCACCCGTGAAGGTTGTGCGGTGCTGGAGGTGATTCAGTTGCGGGTGGGGCAACTGGAGGAAGGGTACAAAGCCAAGCCCTAGCGGCTACCGGCAATCAGTCAAAGTGCAAAACCTGTGGGAGCGAGCCTGCTCGCGAAGAGGCCATCACATTCAACATCTATGTTGGCTGATACACCGTCATCGCGAGCAGGCTCGCTCCCACACGAGTCTTGCTTCGTTTTACAGAACGTATTGCCATTCACTGAATGGCATTAGCCCTAGTGGCTTGGTTCTGTAGGAGGTCTTCAGGTTATTGGCGTGCTGATGAACGCCGGCAGCTGTTCGGCGTAGGCGGTGAACGCGCTGATCTTCGGAAACTGCGCCACATCGACCTGATCCGGCACCACCAGATTTGTGAAGCTCCAGGCCACGGCAAGGGTGATGCCAGCCTGATCGAGGACGCCGTTCATGTTCAGCGGGTGCTTGTCCAGTTCCTGTTCCAGCACCGAATACGCCGCCAGCAACTGCCCGCTCACACGTTCCAGCCACGGTTCATGCTGTTTCTCGGTGGGTCGCAAAGTGCGCTCGTAATAGATCTGCACCGACTTCTCGCAGGCTGCCAGGGCCAGGCCGATCAGTCGCAACGAACGCAGGCGTTGGTCCAGCTGCGTTGGCATCAGGCTTGTGTCCGGGCCGCTCAAGGCTTCGAGGTAGTCGATGATCAAGGTCGAGTCCATCAGCACTTCGCCGTTGTCCAGCACCAGCGTCGGGGCCTTGACCACCGGGTTGATCTGCTGGAACTGCGCAAAATGGCGGAACACCGACACCGAGGCGTGCTCGAACGGGATGTCCAGCGACTTCAGGCTAATGGCGACGCGTCTTACATAAGGTGAATCGAGCATTCCGACCAGCTTCATGTACAGCTCCTTGGGTGATGGGCAGGCAGTGCGCCGCTAATTTAGCGGGAAACCGGTGACCTTCGCCACTGTCGCAAAAGCTTAATGCGCAGGTGCCGGGGGAGTGCATTCGGGCTCAGCCGCTATGCTTGAGAGTTAAAGCACCTGAGTGGTTCTGGAGGTCTGCCATGTCCGCCGAAAAAACTGCGCTCGTCCTCGCCGGTGGCGGCAGCCTCGGTGCGGTTCAGGTTGGCATGTTGCAGGCGCTGGTCGAAGCGGGCGTGGTATTCGACCTGGTGATCGGTGCGTCGGTCGGCGCCATCAACGGTGCGTACTTCGCAGCAAAGCCGAACGCGCAAGGGGTGGCCGAGCTGGCGGACTTCTGGCGCAGTTTGCGCAAGGCCGATGTGTTTCCGTTTTCGTTGTTCGATAGCCTGTCGGCGATTTTTCGGCGCAGAGGCTTTCTGTTGCAGTCTGCGGCGCTGGAGCATCTGGTGCGGCGGGCGTTGCCCTTCAAGCAGATCGAAGACACCGAGCTGCCGCTGTACATCGTCACCACCAATTTGCTCACCGGCGCCGAAGAACTGCTGTCCAGCGGCAGTGCCGAGCAGGCCTTGCTGGCCAGTGCGGCAATTCCATTGGTGTTTCCGTGTGTGCAGATCGGCGACAAGCTGTTGGTCGACGGCGGCGTGGCCAGCAATACACCGATTGCCAGTGCGGTGTACCTGGGTGCGACGCGGATTGTGGTGGTGCCGACCGGATTCGGCTGTGCCATGCCCAGTCCGCCCTCGGGGTTGGTGGCGTTGGCGCTGCACACCTTGAACCTGATGAGCATGCGCCAACTGGTGCGCGACATTGAGCTGTACTCACCGCGAGCGGCGATTCATGTGGTCGCGCCGCTGTGTCCGCTGGGGATTTCGGTGTTCGATTTCACCCAGACCGATCAACTGCTGCAACGCGCTTATCAGTCGACCCAGGCCTGGATCGAGGAGGGCGGGCTGGTTCGTACCGGGGTGCCCGGATCGTTGCAGGCCCATACCCATCATGGCGGTGAGGGTCAGTCCTCGAACCCGACCTGCTCGTGAATCTCATCCATCTTCAGCTCCAGGCGATAGGCCACGGCGATGAACAGCGCCTGGCACAGGCACAAGGTCGCACTCAGCGAGCGGAACGCAAACGAGGAGCCTTCATTGACCAGCAGCACGGTATTCGCCCGTTTGGCCAGCGGCGACAGGTTGCTGTCGGTGATGATCAGGGTTTTCGCCTGATGGTGCTGGGCGATGCGCAGGCAGTGCTGGGTTTCCTTGCCATAGGGCGTGAAGCTGATGGCGATCACCAGGTCATTGGCCCGCACGCTGCGCATTTGCTCGCGGTAGCTACCGCCCAGTCCCGAGACCAGGTGAATGCGCTTGTTGGTGTGTTGCAGGTTGTACACCAGGTAATCGGCCACCGCGAATGAGCGGCGCACCCCGACCACGTAGATGTTGTCGGCATTGACCACCAGGTCCACGGCTTTCTCGAACGACTGGTCATCCAGCTCCAGGCCCAGGCGCTCGATGCCCGACAGTGTGGCGTTGATGCACTCGCGCGCCAGGTCACCGCCGCTGGCCTTCTGCGACTTGTTGGCGATCATGCTGCGAATGCGCTGCTGGTAGTTTTGTACTGGCGTGGTCTTGTGGGTATACGCCTCGCGGAACAACGCCTGCATTTCGCTGAAACCGCTGAAACCGAAGCGCTGCGAGAAACGCACGATGGCCGAGGGATGCACTTCGCATTCGCGGGCGATGTCGCTGATGCGGTCGACCATGATCCGGTCGCTCTGCTGGCTCATGTAGCTGGCGATGCGTTTGAGCTGGCGCGGCAGGCTTTCGTATTCGTTGGTGATGAGCACCAACAAGCGCTCGGCATTGATCGGGGGGCTGGCGAGGTCGCTTTGCGGCGTGGTCTCGGCGGTAGCCGGCTGATCGGTGCGGGACATAAATAATCCTTCTGGCTTGTTCTTACAGGGCCGCTCGGTGAAGCGTTGCCCATGACAATAGGTTGGCTGTGCGCAGTCTACAGGGTAGGCGTGAATAAAATCTTGAGTGGTGGGTCAGCCAGACAGGTGCTGAAACGATGCAGTGTGTCTGGAGCAGCTCTGCAAAAGTTTAATGGAAAAAATATTCCACGTAAAAATTTATTAGAATAAATATTGATTTGTGGGCGCCGCCCGTTTTAGTCTGCATCCACCAAGAGTGTTCGGCGCCACCACCGCCCGAACGCAGGCTGATAAAAATAACAGGAGCCAGCATGGGCCAGACTCGTTTTGCCAGTGGGCGTCAATTGGATCTGATTTGCCTCGGGCGCCTTGGCGTCGACCTCTATGCGCAGCAAGTCGGTGCGCGGCTGGAGGATGTTTCAAGCTTCGCCAAGTACCTCGGAGGATCGTCCGCCAACATCGCGTTTGGCACGGCCCGACTGGGGCTGAAGTCGGCCATGCTCAGTCGGGTCGGCGATGACCACATGGGGCGTTTCCTGCTCGAATCCCTGGCCCGCGAAGGTTGTGACGTCAGCGGCATCAAGGTCGATCCGGAGCGCCTCACCGCCATGGTCCTGCTGGGCCTCAAGGACCGCGAAACCTTTCCGTTGGTGTTCTACCGCGAAAACTGCGCCGACATGGCCCTGCGCGCCGAAGACATCAGCGAAGCCTTTATTGCCTCCAGCAAAGCCTTGCTGATCACCGGCACTCACTTTTCTACTGACGGCGTCTATAAAACGAGCCTCCAGGCCCTGGAGTACGCCGAAAAGCACAACGTCAAACGCATTCTCGACATCGACTACCGCCCGGTGCTCTGGGGCCTGGCGGGCAAGGCGGATGGCGAAACCCGTTTTGTCGCCGACCAGCAGGTCAGCCAGCACGTACAGAAAATCCTCCCGCGATTCGACCTGATCGTCGGCACCGAAGAGGAGTTCCTGATTGCCGGTGGCGCCGAAGACTTGTTGAGCGCGTTGCGTAACGTGCGACGCCTGACGGCAGCGACTCTGGTGGTCAAGCTCGGGCCGCAAGGCTGCACGGTGATTCACGGGGCGATTCCGGTACATCTCGAAGACGGCGCGATTTATCCCGGCGTGCGGGTCGAAGTGCTCAACGTACTGGGCGCCGGTGATGCGTTCATGTCGGGCTTCCTCAGTGGCTGGCTGATCGATGCCAGCGACGAACGTTGCTGCCAGTTGGCCAATGCCTGCGGCGGTCTAGTGGTTTCACGCCACGCCTGCGCCCCGGCGATGCCGACCCGTGCCGAGCTGGATTACCTGTTCAACAGCCCGGTGCCAATCACCCGGCCAGATCAGGACGTCGTGTTGCAACGCTTGCATCAGGTCAGCGTGCCACGCAAAGCCTGGAAGCAACTGTTCATCTTTGCCTTCGACCACCGTGGGCAACTGGTGGAGCTGGCGCAAAAGGGCGGTCGCGACCTGAGCAGTATTGGCGAGCTCAAGCAGTTGTTCATCCAGGCCGTGGAGCGGGTCGAAGCGGACCTGCGTCGGCAGGGCATAGACGCCGATGTCGGTCTGCTGGCTGACCAGCGTTTCGGCCAGGATTCATTGAATGCCGCCACCGGTCGTGGCTGGTGGGTGGCGCGGCCGGTGGAAGTGCAAGGTTCACGACCGCTGGCCTTCGAACATGGCCGGTCGATTGGCAGCAACCTGATCGCCTGGCCGCAGGAACAGATCATCAAGTGCCTGGTGCAATTTCACCCGGACGACGAGCCGCTGTTGCGCCTGGAACAGGAAGCACAGATCAAGGGCCTGTATCAGGCGGCGCAGGTCAGCGGCCACGAGTTGCTGCTGGAAATCATCCCGCCCAAGGATCATCCGTCACCGCATCCAGACGTGCTCTATCGCGCCATCAAGCGCCTGTACAACCTCGGTATTTTTCCGGCGTGGTGGAAGATCGAAGCGCAAAGTGCCGCTGAGTGGAAACAGCTCGACGAACTGATTCAGGAACGCGACCCCTATTGCCGAGGTGTGGTGTTGCTGGGGCTGAATGCACCGGCTGCGGCGCTGGCCGAAGGTTTTCAGCAGGCCAGCCTGAGTAAGACCTGTCGTGGTTTTGCCGTCGGCCGGACGATTTTCCAGGAACCGAGCCGAGCGTGGCTGGCGGGTGAGATCGATGACGAAGCGCTGATCCAGAGAGTGCAGGGCACGTTTGTCGAACTTATCGATGCCTGGCGCGCTGCCCGTAATCGACACTGATTTTTGATTGAAATGCGATACCTGTGGGAGCGAGCCTGCTCGCGATAGCGGTACGACAGCCAACATCAATGTTGAATGTTATTCAGTCATCGCGAGCAGGCTCGCTCCCACAGGGTTGATGTCGTTTTCAACAGATTTATATAGAAAACAATAATAGGTGCAGCCATGCCCGCTATCCGAATTGGCATCAACCCGATTTCCTGGAGCAACGACGACCTGCCGTCCCTTGGTGGGGAAACCCCGCTGAGCACTGCGCTGAGCGAAGGCAAGGAAATCGGCTACGAAGGTTTTGAGCTCAACGGCAAGTTCCCCAAGGACGCCAAAGATGTCGGCGACGTGCTGCGGCCTTACGATCTGGCGCTGGTCTCTGGCTGGTATTCCAGCCGCTTGGTGCGGCGTTCGGTGGCTGAAGAGATCGACGCCATCGGCAGCCATGTCGAGCTGTTGGCGAAGAATGGCGCCACAGTGCTGGTGTACGGCGAAGTCGCCGATTCGATTCAGGGTCAGCGGATTCCTCTGGTCGAGCGCCCGCGTTTTCACACCGAGCAGGCCTGGCAGGAATACGCCGACAAACTCACCGAGCTTGCACGTTTCACCCTGTCCCAAGGCGTGCGTCTGGCCTATCACCACCACATGGGCGCCTACGTCGAATCGCCAGCGGACATCGATAAATTGATGTCCCTGACTGGTAGCGAAGTGGGTCTGCTGTTCGATTCGGGCCATTGCTACATGGGCGGTGGCGAACCGCTCGAAGTACTGCGCAAACACATCGGGCGCATCTGCCACGTGCACTTCAAGGACGTGCGCAAACCGGTGGTGCAACTGGCGCGTAACAACCTCTGGAGCTTCCCGGACTGCATCATCAATGGCACGTTCACCGTGCCCGGCGACGGTGATATCGACTTTGCCGCGCTGCTGGAGGTGCTGCTGGCCGCCGATTATCACGGCTGGCTGGTGGTCGAGGCCGAGCAAGATCCCGCCGTCGCACCGAGCTATGTCTACGCCAAGAAAGGTTACGACACCTTGCGCGGTTTGCTCGACCAGAGGACCGGACAATGAGCCTGCTGGTCAAGAGCAACGCAAAGGGCCGGACCATGGTCGAGTTGGCGGCCGGCGCGCTGGAATACGTCGGTTTCGCCGCCTATCGCCTGAGCCTCGGCGAAACCCTGCCGGTCAGCGCAGGCGATAAAGAGTTGTGCCTGGTGCTGCTCAGCGGCCGGGTTGATGTCAGCGGTGAGGCGCCAGGGCAGGGCGCGTTCAACTGGGACAACATCGGCGACCGCCACTCGGTGTTCGAAGACAAGTCTCCGTTCGCCGCCTACCTACCGCCCGGCAGTCAGGCGCAGATCGTTGCCCTCAGCGATGTACAGATTGCTGTGTGCGCCGCTCCTGGCTCGACATCGGCAAGCTTCGGCCCGCGGCTGATCACCCCCGACAGCATGAAGCGCAGCGTGCGCGGCAAGGGCGCCAATACCCGTTACGTCTGCGACATCCTGCCGGACACCGCGCCGGCGCATTCGCTGCTGGTGGTGGAGGTGCGCACGCCGTCCGGGCATTCGTCGAGTTACCCGCCGCACAAGCACGACACCGACGACCTGCCGCACCAGAGCTTTCTCGAAGAGACCTACTACCACCAGATCAACCCGCCGCAAGGCTTCGTTTTTCAGCGGGTCTACACCGATGACCGTTCCATCGATCAGGCCATGGCCGTGGAAAACAGCGATCTGGTGGTGGTGCCCAAGGGCTATCACCCGGTCAGCGTGCCTTATGGCTACGAGTCGTATTACCTGAACGTCATGGCCGGCCCCAAACGTGTCTGGCAGTTCCATAACGATCCGCAGCACAGCTGGCTGCTGGACCTCTGAATTCTGAAGACTGAGCGGAGAACAATAACAATGAGTGATGCCCCGATTATCGGCCACTACCTCAACGGCCAGGTGCAGGACACTGGCAGTGAGCGCTTCAGCAATGTGTTCAACCCGGCCACTGGCACCATTCAGGCGCGGGTCGGGCTGGCCAGCCAGCAGACTGTCGATGAGGCCGTGGCCTCGGCGCTACGGGCGTTCCCGGCCTGGTCCGAGCAATCGTCGCTGCGCCGCTCGCGGGTGATGTTCAAGTTCAAGGAACTGCTCGACCGTCATCACAATGAACTGGCAGAAATCATCAGCCGCGAACACGGTAAAGTCTTTTCCGACGCCAAGGGTGAAGTCACTCGCGGCATCGAGATCGTCGAGTACGCCTGCGGCGCGCCGAACCTGCTGAAAACCGAGTTCAGCGACAACATTGGTGGCGGCATCGACAACTGGAACCTGCGTCAGCCACTGGGCGTCTGCGCCGGGGTTACGCCGTTCAACTTCCCGGTGATGGTGCCACTGTGGATGATTCCGCTGGCCCTGGTCACCGGCAACTGCTTCATCCTCAAACCGTCCGAGCGCGATCCGTCGGCCAGTTTGCTGATGGCGCGCCTGCTCACTGAAGCCGGTTTGCCGGACGGTGTGTTCAACGTGGTGCAGGGCGACAAGAGCGCGGTCGATGCCTTGTTGCAGCACCCGGACATCGAAGCGATTTCGTTTGTCGGTTCGACGCCGATTGCCGAGTACATCCACCAGCAAGCCACGGCCCGTGGCAAGCGCGTGCAAGCGCTGGGCGGGGCGAAGAACCACATGATCGTGATGCCTGACGCCGATCTGGATCAGGCCGCCGATGCGCTGATGGGCGCCGCTTACGGCTCGGCCGGCGAGCGCTGCATGGCAATCTCGATTGCCGTGGCAGTGGGCGATGTCGGTGACAAGCTGATCGCCAAACTGCTGCCGCGTATCGATCAGCTGAAGGTCGGCAACGGCATGCTGGGCGACAGCGACATGGGCCCGCTGGTTACCGCCGAGCACAAGGCCAAGGTCGAAGGCTTCATCGATCAAGGCGTGGCCCAGGGCGCGCAGCTGATCGTCGATGGGCGGAATTTCAAAGTGCCGGGCGCGGAGGATGGCTTCTTTGTCGGTGCGACCCTGTTCGACAAGGTCACCACCGAGATGAGCATTTACCAGCAGGAAATCTTCGGTCCGGTGCTGGGCATCGTTCGGGTGCCGGACTTTGCCAGCGCCGTGGCGCTGATCAACGCTCATGAGTTTGGCAACGGCGTGTCCTGCTTTACCAGCGATGGCGGTATCGCTCGAGCGTTTGCCCGCACCATCAAGGTCGGCATGGTCGGCATCAACGTACCGATTCCGGTGCCCATGGCCTGGCACTCCTTTGGTGGCTGGAAGCGCTCGCTGTTCGGCGATCACCATGCCTACGGTGAAGAAGGCATCCGCTTTTATAGCCGCTACAAAAGCGTCATGCAGCGCTGGCCGGACAGCATCGCCAAAGGCCCTGAATTCAGCATGCCCACCGCCAAGTAGGCGACCTTTATCTTTGAATGCGGAGAACAAGAATAATGAGCCAGCCCCTGCGTTTCGCCCTGAACCGTATGGTCGCCCCACGTTTGTCACTGCCTGAGTTCATTGAACTGGCGGTCACGCTGAAAGCCGATGCCATCGAGATCCGCAACGACCTCAAGGGCATCGAGATCGAAGACGGCACGCCGCCTGAGCGCGTACGTCAGTTGTGCCGGGCCAACGGGATCAGTGTGCTGTCGATCAACGCGCTGTACCCGTTCGATGTGTGGAACGACGAGCGCCGTGCGCAAACCCTGAAACTCGCCGCCTATGCCCGTGATTGCGGTGCGCAAGGGCTGGTGATGTGTCCGCTAAATGATCGCGCCGACCCGCGCAACGAAGCTGAACGCAACGCTGGCCTGCGTACCGCGTTGAGCGAACTGGCGCCGATCCTGCGCGAATACGGGATTCTCGGTTTCATCGAACCGCTGGGCTTCGAAGAGTGTTCACTGCGGCGCAAGCGCACGGCGGTGGACGCGATCAAGACCATTGGCGGCCTGGATGTGTTCCGTCTGGTGCACGACACCTTTCACCATCATCTGGCCGGTGAATACGAGTTCTTCCCCGAGTTGACCGGGTTGGTGCACATCTCCGGTGTCGACGACGCGCAAGCGCCGCTGGCGACCATTCGCGACGGCCATCGAGTGCTGGTGGGCGAGGGCGATATCCTCGGCAACGCGGCGCAGATCGATACCTTGCTCAGCACCGGTTACACCGGCTACCTGTCATTCGAGCCGTTTGCCGAGAGCGTGCATGGGCTGGCGGATATCCGACAGGCAATCGGCGCGAGTATGGATCACCTGAAGAACTCTTTGGCCTGACACCGCTACCGGGCTAATGGAGATCAACTGTGGGAGCGAGCCTGCTCGCGATGGCGATGTACCAGGCGCCCCCCCGTTGCGCCCCAACCCCCCCCGCC
>NZ_JANLNW010000084.1 GCF_025465945.1 Pseudomonas sp. 6D_7.1_Bac1
GGATTTTTTTGGGGTTTGGACAGTAACCCGGTGGGGAGGGACCAAGCCCCCTCGCCACAAGTGCATCACATCAGGCCAGCAAGTCCTCGTAAAACGCGCCGAATGGCCGGGTAGGGTGGGCAAGCTGGATTTCGAGAATCCACAGTCCGACATTCGGGCAGGCTTCAAAATTGCCCAGGTCGCCGGCACGATAGATTGCATGGGGGAAGTCGCTGACCCGATGGCCCTTGATGTCCAGGTTCAACACCCAGCCCATGGCGGATGCCTGTTCTTCTGCGTAGCGATACAGCTCGGGGCCGGCGACCTGGTGGGTTCGCCAATAGTCGTCGACCTGATCGAACAGGGTTTTCGCGGCCGCAGCGCAGGCAATCATTTCAGGGTCGCTGCCGGTGGTGAACGTGGCGCCAGCGTCGCCCTCGTGGAGATTCCACACGACCCCAAGGTCAATGAAGAAAATATCGTGCTCACCCAGCACCGGATCGCCGCTGGAGGGCTGCTTGAAGGTTTTCAGGGTGTTCTCGCCGAAGCGGATCTTGGTCGGGTGCCAGATGCGGTCCATGCCCAGCGTGTTCAGTACATCAAGCCCCATCGCCTGCGCTTCGGACTCCCGCATGCCGGGTTTGATTCGGCGGGCCATTTCATCGATGGCTTCCCAGGTCTTGCGTTTGGCGTGGAGCATTCCCTCCAGGCTGTAGGCCAAGCCAACGGCTTCCTTTTGTATGGCGCTCATTGATCAGTTCTCATCAGGTGGTCGATCTTCGTTATGTATTTATCTATATAGCGAAACAGCGAAGGCTGTTGCAAATACTCATTGGTTTGCCAGGGCGCGAACAAAAAACACCGTGAACATGGCGTCCCGCCCCGACGGCCTTATAATGCCCGCCTTTGCGTACATCAGCAGGCTGTCACTCCTTGGCAAATATAGATAACCCGGCCGCCGAAATGGCGGCCGACGGCTTTTTCCGGATCGCGTTGGGCGTTGAATACAAAGGCTCGCGCTATCGCGGCTGGCAACGTCAGGCGTCCGGTGTGGCCACCGTGCAGCAAACCCTTGAAACGGCCCTGTCGAAGGTCGCGGATTCGCCGGTGTCCCTGCACTGCGCGGGTCGCACCGACGCTGGCGTGCACGCTTGTGGCCAGGTGGTGCATTTCGATACTCAAGTCGACCGCTCGTTGAAAGCCTGGGTCATGGGCGCCAATATCAACTTGCCCCACGACATCAGCGTCAGTTGGGCCAAGGTCATGCCGGCGCATTTTCATGCGCGCTTCAAGGCGATTGCTCGTCGTTATCGGTATGTGATCTACAACGATCAGATCCGCCCGGCGCACCTCAACGAAGAGGTCACCTGGAATCACCGGCCGCTGGATGTCCAGCGCATGGCCGAGGCGGCGCAGCATCTGGTTGGCACTCACGATTTCAGCGCTTTTCGCGCCGGGCAGTGCCAGGCCAAATCGCCGATCAAGGAAATCCATCACCTGCGAGTCACCCAGCACGGCAAGATGATTGTGCTGGATATCCGCGCCAGCGCGTTCCTGCATCACATGGTGCGCAACATCGCCGGCGTGCTGATGACCATTGGTGCCGGTGAGCGTCCGGTGGAGTGGGCCAAGGAAGTGCTGGAAAGCCGGATTCGCCGGACCGGCGGTGTCACGGCCCATCCGTTCGGGCTGTACCTGGTGCAGGTCGAATATCGCGATGAGTTCCAATTACCTGAGCGTTACATCGGCCCGCACTTCCTGACCGGCTTCTCGGAACTTGACGGCTGACGCCCTCGAATGCATTTGCTACCATCCGGGACTTCCCTGGATTTGCCCTGAGGTTCAAACGACATGCCAGCCGTTCGCAGCAAAATTTGTGGGATTACCCGCATTGAAGATGCGTTGGCGGCGGTCGATGCCGGGGCAGACGCGATTGGTTTGGTGTTCTATGCCAAAAGCCCGCGGGCGGTGACCGTGCAGCAGGCGCGGGCGATCATCGCCGCGTTGCCGCCATTCGTGACCACGGTGGGCTTGTTCGTCAACGCCAGCCGCTGCGAGCTCGGTGAGATTCTCGACGCGGTGCCGCTGGACCTGTTGCAGTTTCACGGCGATGAAACCCCGACCGATTGCGAAGGTTACCATCGGCCGTACATCAAGGCGTTGCGGGTCAAGGCGGGCGACGACATCGCTGCCAGCTGCGATGCCTACGCTAAAGCCAGCGGCATTTTGCTCGATACCTATGTCGAAGGTGTTCCCGGCGGAACCGGCGAGGCCTTTGACTGGTCATTGATACCGCAAGGATTGAGCAAGCCGATCATCCTTGCAGGTGG
Source organism: Pseudomonas sp. 6D_7.1_Bac1 (assembly GCF_025465945.1). GTDB lineage: Bacteria > Pseudomonadota > Gammaproteobacteria > Pseudomonadales > Pseudomonadaceae > Aquipseudomonas. The sequence continues at coordinate 2,310 of NZ_JANLNW010000084.1, forward strand.
GTTGTCGGCGGCCAATGTGGCCGAGGCCATTGCCCGGGTTCACCCTTATGCCGTGGACGTCAGCGGTGGGGTAGAGCAGAGCAAGGGCATTAAGGATCACGCGAAGATTCGCGCATTTATCAAGGCTGTACGCAGTAGCTCGATGTGACGGCTGGCAGACTGCCGCCGTCCACTGCACTGTACAAACAGGTGTACTGCATAGGGCAGACATGGCTGAGGGTTTTTGGGTTGTACGAAGGTCAGTCTTGCTGACCCGGCCATCCACCGATCATCGCCGCACACATGAATTTAGCTCAAGGGCATACGCGGGGCTGCGAACCAAAGCGTTCGGGCCGCCGGTACTGGAGAAAGAAAGCATGAGCAACTGGTTAGTAGACAAACTGATCCCTTCGATCATGCGTTCCGAGGTGAAGAAAAGCTCGGTGCCTGAAGGTCTGTGGCACAAGTGCCCATCCTGCGAGGCGGTGCTGTATCGTCCGGAGCTGGAAAAGACCCTGGATGTTTGCCCCAAGTGCAACCACCACATGCGCATCGGCGCACGTGCGCGGATCGACATCTTCCTTGATGCCGAAGGCCGTGCCGAGCTGGGCGCCGACCTGGAGCCGGTTGACCGTCTGAAGTTCCGTGACGGCAAGAAGTACAAGGATCGCCTGACCGCTGCGCAGAAGCAGACCGGTGAAAAAGACGCGCTGATCTCCATGAGCGGTACCTTGCTGGGTATGCCGGTGGTGGTGTCGGCGTTCGAGTTCTCCTTCATGGGCGGTTCGATGGGTGCGATCGTCGGCGAGCGCTTCGTGCGTGCGGCCAACTACGCACTGGAAAACCGTTGCCCGATGATCTGCTTTGCCGCTTCCGGCGGTGCGCGGATGCAGGAAGCGCTGATCTCGCTGATGCAAATGGCCAAGACCTCTGCGGTACTGGCGCGTCTGCGCGAAGAAGGCATTCCGTTCATTTCCGTGCTGACCGACCCGGTCTACGGCGGTGTTTCCGCCAGCCTGGCGATGCTCGGCGACGTTATCGTCGGCGAACCAAAAGCCCTGATCGGCTTCGCCGGTCCGCGGGTTATCGAGCAGACCGTGCGTGAAAAACTGCCGGAAGGCTTCCAGCGCAGCGAGTTCCTGCTGGAGCATGGTGCCATCGACATGATCATTGCACGTCAGGAGCTGCGTCCACGCCTGGGTAACCTGCTGGCGCAACTGATGGGCTTGCCGACGCCTGAATTCGTGGTTGTGCCAGTCGAGCCAGTCGTGGTTCCGCCGGTGCCTGCAAACCTATGACCGAGCGTACCCTTGGCGACTGGCTCGCCTACCTTGAGCAGTTGCATCCGTCAGCCATCGACATGGGGCTTGCGCGTTCGCAAGAGGTAGCGTCCCGGATGGGATTGGGCAAGCCGGCGCCTCGGGTGATCACGGTCACCGGCACCAATGGCAAGGGTTCTACCTGTGCGTTCGTGGCGTCATTGCTGCGGGCGCAAGGGCTCACGGTCGGTGTCTACAATTCTCCGCACCTGCTGCGTTACAACGAGCGGGTGCAGGTCAACGGCGTCGAAGCCACTGATGCGCAGCTGTGCGAAGCCTTTGCTGCGGTCGACGCCGGGCGCGGTGAAATCTCCCTGACGTATTTCGAGGTGGGCACCCTGGCGGCGTTCTGGCTGTTTCAGCGTGCCGGTCTTGATGCGGTGGTGCTGGAAGTCGGCCTCGGCGGGCGTCTGGACACCGTCAATCTGGTGGATGCCGACGTCGCGCTGATCACCAGTATTGGCGTTGACCACGCCGATTATCTCGGCAATACCCGCGAATCCGTAGCCTTCGAAAAGGCCGGTATCTTCCGTCAGGGCGCGCCTGCGCTCTGTGGTGACCTCAATCCGCCTCAACCCCTGCTGGATAAAGCGCGCGAGCTCAAATGCCCGTTCTTCCTGCGCGGTCGTGATTTTGATTTGGGCGTGACCGAGCAGAACTGGCAGTGGCGGGGTGTCGATTCTCAAGGCGGTGCGATTGAGCTGCACGATTTGCCGCTGCTCGATCTGCCGATGGAAAACGCCGCGCTGGCGTTGCAGGCGTACGCACTGCTGGGGTTGCCGTGGCAGGCGGAGCAGATTGTCGCAGCATTGAAAGCAACGACAGTGGTCGGGCGCCTGGATCGTCGTCAATTCAACTGGCACGGCAAGCGCCTGAATCTGATGCTGGATGTGGGGCATAACCCTCACGCGGCCGAGTACCTGGCTCAGCGTCTGGCTCGCCGGCCAGTGGCGGGTCGACGTTTGGCGGTATTTGGTTTGTTGGCTGACAAGGATCTCGATGGAGTTGTCGGCGAATTGAGTGGTAGTGTCCAGCATTGGGCTGTCGCCCCGCTCGATTCTGCGCGTGCACGTCCGGTTGCGGACTTGCAGGCTGCATTGCAGAACCGTGGGGCGTCGGTAACATCCTATGCAAGTGTCGCGGATGCCCTGGAAGGGCAGTGCGCGCTGGCGACGGCGGAAGATGAAATTCTGCTGTTCGGATCATTTTATTGTGTTGCCGAGGCCCTCGAATGGTTGGCTCGGCGCTCCACGGAGGAAGCTGCACATGGCTTTGCTGGATAACGCGTACAAGCAGCGGATGGTTGGAGCTCTGGTTCTGGTGGCATTGGCGGTGATTTTCTTGCCAATGCTGTTCTCCCGAGAGGATGAGCAGCGTCAGGTGGTGGTGCAGGCCCCGGCTGCACCTCAGGCCCCGGCAATGCCGCAAGTGCAGGTCGAGCCCGTGGTGGTGCCGGAGCCGCAAGCATTGCCGCAGGAACCGGTTCCGACCGATGAGGAGATCGCCCAGGAGCAAGCGCCATCCAAGCCGGTTGCCCCCAGCGCTCCTGTTGCACCGGCCCCGGTTGTCGCCAAACCGGTAACGCCGCCTGCGCCCAAGCCGGCACCTGCTCCCGCGCAACCGGTCACTGCAGCGCCGAGCAAGCCTGATACCAGTCAGAGCCGTGTCGATGCCAATGGCCTTTCGGTCAGTTGGTCGGTGCAGTTGGCCAGCCTGTCGAGCCGTGAAAGCGCTGAAAGCTTGCAGAAAAACCTGCGTAGCCAGGGTTACAACGCCTATATCCGTTCCGCCGATGGCAAGAACCGGGTGTTTGTCGGGCCGTTGATCGAGCGTGCAGAAGCTGATCGCCTGCGTGATCTGCTGGGTCGTCAACAAAACCTCAAAGGCTTTGTCGTTCGCTTCCAGCCAGAGCGTGGCTGACGCTAACCGACTGATTTCAAATGCACTCGCAATCGCAGCTTACCGACAGCCATGGGCTCTGCTAAAATGCGTCGCCTTATCCGTCTGTAGGCTGCACTGTGCCATTTACCTGGGTTGATTGGGCGATCGTTGCAATCGTCGCCATCTCCGCTTTGATCAGTCTGAGCCGCGGCTTCGTTAAAGAAGCGTTATCGCTGCTGACCTGGATCATCGCAGGAGCCGTTGCCTGGATGTTCGGTGGCTCACTGTCCGAGTACCTCGCCGGATACATCGAAACACCGTCAGCTCGCGTGATCGCGGGCTGTGCCATCATGTTTGTCGCCACCTTAATGGTCGGCGCAATGGTCAATTATCTTATCAGCGAACTGGTTCGCGTCACCGGCCTGTCCGGGACCGATCGTTTTCTCGGCATGGCCTTCGGCGCGGCGCGTGGTGCGCTGCTGGTGGTCACCGCCGTCGGGCTGTTGAGCCTGGGTCCGGTACAGCAGGATAAGTGGTGGCAGGAGTCAAGGCTCGTGCCACAATTTCTATTGGTTGCAGACTGGTCCAAAAACCTCATATTAGGGTGGAGCAGTCAGTGGCTGGCCAGCGGTATCAGCATACCCGCTGACATACCGTTCAAGGAGCACCTCTTGCCGACGGCCAAAACGCCGCAGTGAGATGTGTTCAGTTCAGTTTCATTAAGTAGGGGTTGCGTCGCATGTGTGGCATCGTCGGTATCGTCGGTAAGTCGAACGTCAATCAGGCGCTGTATGACGCGCTAACCGTCCTCCAGCACCGCGGCCAGGACGCTGCCGGTATCGTGACCAGCCATGATGGCCGGTTATTCCTGCGCAAGGACAACGGTCTGGTTCGTGACGTTTTTCATCAGCGTCACATGCAGCGCCTGGTCGGTCACATGGGCATTGGTCATGTGCGTTATCCGACCGCAGGCAGTTCGACTTCGGCCGAAGCTCAGCCGTTTTACGTCAACTCGCCGTATGGCATCACCCTGGCGCATAACGGTAACCTGACCAATGTTGAACAGCTGGCCAAGGAGATTTACGAATCTGACCTGCGCCACGTCAACACCAACTCCGATTCGGAAGTGCTGCTCAACGTGTTCGCTCACGAGCTGGCTCAGCGCGGCAAGTTGCAGCCAACCGAAGAAGACGTGTTTGCGGCCGTCACCGACGTGCACAATCGTTGCGTAGGTGGCTACGCGGTCGTGGCAATGGTGACCGGTTACGGCATCGTCGGTTTCCGCGATCCGCACGGCATCCGTCCTATCGTCTTCGGTCAGCGTCATACCGACGAAGGCGTCGAGTATATGATTGCTTCCGAAAGCGTTTCCCTGGACGTGCTGGGTTTCACCCTGATTCGCGACCTGGCACCGGGCGAAGCGGTCTACATCACTGAAGACGGCAAGCTGCACACCCGTCAGTGCGCGACCAATCCATCGCTGACTCCGTGCATCTTCGAACACGTCTACCTGGCGCGTCCGGATTCGATCATCGACGGTGTTTCGGTCTACAAGGCTCGCCTGCGCATGGGTGAGAAGCTCGCCGAGAAGATTCTGCGCGAGCGTCCAGAGCACGACATCGACGTGGTTATCCCGATCCCGGACACCAGCCGCACTGCGGCGCTGGAGCTGGCGAACCATCTGGGCGTCAAATTCCGCGAAGGCTTTGTGAAGAACCGCTACATCGGCCGGACCTTCATCATGCCGGGCCAGGCCGCCCGGAAAAAATCCGTACGCCAGAAGCTCAACGCCATCGAGCTGGAATTTCGCGGCAAAAACGTGATGCTGGTGGACGACTCCATCGTTCGCGGTACCACCTGCAAGCAGATCATCCAGATGGCTCGCGAAGCCGGCGCCAAAAACGTCTACTTCTGCTCCGCGGCACCGGCCGTGCGTTACCCGAACGTCTACGGCATCGACATGCCGAGCGCTCATGAGCTGATCGCCCACAACCGTTCGACCCAGGATGTGGCCGACCTGATCGGCGCTGACTGGTTGATCTATCAGGATCTGCCTGACTTGATCGAAGCGGTCGGTGGCGGCAAGATCAAGATCGAGAACTTCGATTGCGCGGTGTTCGACGGCAAGTACGTCACCGGCGACGTCGACGAGGCTTACCTGAACAAGATCGAGCAGGCACGTAACGATGCCTCCAAGGTCAAGACGCAGGCAGTCAGTGCGATCATCGATCTGTACAACAACTGAGTAACTACCGGCCCTGAGGGGCCGGTTTTGCATCTACCAAAGAACTTTTATCCATCAAGAACGGGGCAAGGAGTGACAGCATGAGTCAGGATTGGGATGCCGGTCGGCTGGACAGCGACCTCGATGGCGTAGCGTTCGATACCCTGGCCGTACGCGCCGGTCAGCACCGCACGCCGGAAGGCGAACACGGTGAGCCGATGTTCTTCACTTCGAGCTACGTATTCCGTACCGCTGCCGATGCGGCGGCGCGCTTTGCTGGCGAAGTGCCGGGCAACGTTTACTCGCGCTACACCAACCCGACCGTTCGCGCGTTCGAAGAGCGCATTGCCGCTCTCGAAGGTGCTGAGCAGGCAGTGGCAACGGCCACCGGCATGGCGGCGATTCTTGCGGTGGTGATGAGCCTGTGCAGTGCTGGCGATCATGTGCTGGTGTCGCGCAGCGTATTCGGCTCGACCATCAGCCTGTTCGAAAAGTACTTCAAGCGTTTTGGCATCGAAGTCGATTACGTGCCCCTGGCGGAGCTGTCTGGCTGGGATGCGGCGATCAAGGCCAACACCAAATTGCTGTTCGTCGAGTCGCCGTCCAACCCTTTGGCCGAGCTGGTGGACATCGCTGCGTTGTCCAAAATCGCTCACGCCAAAGGCGCGATGCTGGTGGTCGACAACTGCTTCTGCACACCAGCCTTGCAGCAGCCGCTGAAGCTCGGTGCGGACGTGGTCGTGCATTCGGCTACCAAGTTCATCGACGGCCAGGGCCGTTGCATGGGCGGCGTAGTGGCCGGTCGCAGCGAGCAGATGAAAGAAATCGTTGGCTTCCTGCGCACTGCCGGGCCGACCTTGAGTCCGTTCAACGCCTGGATCTTCCTCAAGGGCCTGGAAACGTTGAGCCTGCGGATGAAGGCGCACTGTGCCAACGCCCAGCAGTTGGCCGAGTGGCTGGAGCAGCAGGACGGCATTGAGAAGGTTCATTACGCCGGCCTCAAGAGCCATCCGCAGCATGAGCTGGCTCAGCGTCAACAGAAGGGGTTCGGTGCGGTCGTGAGTTTCGAGGTCAAGGGCGGTAAAGAGGGCGCCTGGCGCTTTATCGATGCCACGCGTTTGATTTCGATCACTGCCAACCTCGGTGACAGTAAGACCACAATCACCCATCCGAGCACCACCTCTCACGGTCGCCTGGCGCCGCAAGAGCGTGAGGCTGCCGGGATTCGTGACAGCTTGATCCGTATTGCGGTCGGCCTGGAAGATGTCGCTGACCTGCAAGCGGATCTGGCGCGCGGGCTGGCTGCCTTGTGATCGAGTTGTCTGCGCCTGCGAGTGGCACTAAAGGCCGGGTTGCACTGGTCACCGGTGCTGCGCGCGGCATAGGCCTGGGGATTGCCGCCTGGCTGATCAGCGAAGGCTGGCAGGTGGTGCTGACCGATCTTGATCGGGCTCGCGGCTCGAAGGTTGCCAAGGTGCTGGGTGAAAACGCCTGGTTCATCACCATGGACGTGGCCGATGAGCAGCAAGTGGCTCGGGGCGTTGCCGAGGTGCTTGGGCAGTTCGGTCGCCTCGATGCGCTGGTGTGCAATGCGGCGGTCGCCGATCCGCACAACATCACACTGGAAAGTCTCGATCTGGCTTACTGGAATCGTGTGTTGGCGGTGAACCTCAGCGGACCCATGCTACTGGCCAAGCACTGCGCGCCTTATTTGCGTGCTCACAGCGGCGCCATCGTCAATCTGGCCTCAACCCGGGCCGCGCAGTCGGAGCCGGATACCGAGGCTTACGCGGCGAGCAAGGGTGGTTTGCTGGCATTGACTCATGCGTTGGCTATCAGTCTTGGGCCGGAGATCCGGGTCAATGCGGTCAGCCCCGGCTGGATCGATACGCGTGACCCTGCGGCGCGGCGTGCCGAGCCGCTGAGCGACGCTGATCATGCTCAGCATCCAGCGGGCAGGGTGGGGACGGTTGAGGATGTGGCGGCGATGGTGGCCTGGCTGCTGTCGAAGAATGCCGGGTTTGTCACGGGCCAGGAGTTTGTGGTCGATGGCGGCATGACCAAGAAAATGATTTATAGCGCTTAACCGAGGCCCGGGGCCTTGGTGCCTGCGGCTCGAAGTGGCGGGTGTCGTTGGTTGGTGCCGCGGAAGATGACATGAATTTGTCTTTTTCAGAAAAACTTCAAGCGGGCTATTGACTTAGCTTCGGTATCTGCGTAAATTTCGCGGCCTCAGAGAAGCAAAGGGTGATTAGCTCAGCTGGGAGAGCGTCTGCCTTACAAGCAGAATGTCGGCGGTTCGATCCCGTCATCACCCACCACTCTCTTGAGAGTCTTGCGAAAGCAGGAAGGAAGCTGTCAAAAGCCTCCACCGACGCGCAGCGGTAGTTCAGTCGGTTAGAATACCGGCCTGTCACGCCGGGGGTCGCGGGTTCGAGTCCCGTCCGCTGCGCCATATTTTCCAGATCGGGTTTTCCCGGTTTGAGATTGAAAAGCCTCCAGGCTTTTCAGTCCGACAAAGGTTCACACAGACGCAAGTCTGAGCGATACGCAGCGGTAGTTCAGTCGGTTAGAATACCGGCCTGTCACGCCGGGGGTCGCGGGTTCGAGTCCCGTCCGCTGCGCCATATCTGCCTCAAGGCCCACTGAACGCCTTGAAGCTACGAAGAAAGCCACTGGCTGCTTCGCATTGATAGCAAAGACCCTGGTCGAAAGACCGGGGTTTTTTGTTTCTGGATTTTGGAATCCGAATTTTGGCTCCCACCATGTCAAGGTGGTGCTCAATTGCTTTTTCACAAAAAAAACCGCCTGTTGGCGGTTTTTTGTGAGTGCGATAAATCAGAAGTCGAACTTGTCTCGCAGGCCGTAATACCAGGCACCTAGCGCGGCAAACGGCGTACGCAGCAGTTGGCCACCCGGGAACGGGTAGTGTGGCAGGTCGGCAAAGGCATCAAAGCGCTCTGCCTGGCCGCGCAACGCTTCAGCCAGGACTTTGCCTGCCAGGTGCGTGTAAGTCACCCCGTGGCCGCTACAGCCCTGGGAGTAATAGATGTTGTCGCCCAGGCGCCCGACCTGCGGCAAGCGCGACAGGGTCAGCAGGAAATTGCCGGTCCAGGCGTAGTCGATCTTCACGTCCTTAAGCTGCGGGAAGGCCTTGAGCATCTTCGGCCGGATGATCGCTTCGATGTTTGCCGGGTCCCGCGCGCCATACACTACGCCGCCACCGAAGATCAGGCGTTTGTCGCCGGAAAGACGGTAGTAGTCGAGCAAATAGTTGCAGTCCTCGACGCAGTAATCCTGTGGCAACAGGCTCTTCGCCAGCTCATCGCTCAAGGGTTCGGTGGTGATTACTTGAGTACCGCACGGCATCGATTTGGCGGCCAGCTCTGGAACCAGATTACCCAGGTAGGCGTTGCCGGCGACAATGATGAATTTGGCCCGGACTTTACCTTGAGGTGTGTGCACCACCGGATTGGCGCCGCGCTCGATGCGTATCGCCGGCGACTGCTCATAAAGGGTCCCGCCCAACGACTCGACGGCTGCGGCTTCGCCCAGGGCGAGGTTGAGAGGGTGGATGTGGCCGCCACTCATGTCGAGCATGCCGCCTACGTATTGATCGCAGGCGACGACTTCGCGAATGCGGCGCTTGTCCAGGAGTTCCAGTTGGGTGTGGCCGTAGCGCTCCCACAGGCGCTTTTGCGACTCCAGATGGCCCATCTGCTTGCTGGTGATGGCGGCAAACACGCCACCGTCCTTCAGGTCGCACTGGATCTGGTATTTGGCTACGCGGTCGCGAATGATCCTCCCGCCTTCGAACGCCATCTGCCCGAGCATTTGCGCTTGCTTGGGGCCGACGCTGCGCTCGATCACATCGATGTCGCGGCTATAACTGTTAACGATCTGACCGCCATTGCGACCCGAGGCGCCGAAGCCGACTTTGGCAGCCTCCAGGACCGTCACCCGAAACCCGTTTTCCAGCAGAAACAGTGCGCTGGACAGGCCGGTGTAGCCTGCGCCAATTACGCAGACATCGGTCTCTACGTCATCCTGCAGCGACGGGCGCGACGGGGCGGCATTGGCCGACGCAGCGTAATAGGATTCCGGGTAAGGGGTGTTCGCCATCCTGCAGCCTCTGTTTAATATATTTTACGAGTGCTCCGATCCTACCTGAGTTAAAAATCGACTGCCAGCTACCCGAATATCTTCTGCGCAGTACAAAAATTAAATATTTTGCATATTCATAGGGTTAGGCGAAAAAAGGTGTTGACACCCCTCCGGAATTCCGTAGAATGCCGCCTCACAGCAGGCACGTAGCTCAGTTGGTTAGAGCACCACCTTGACATGGTGGGGGTCGTTGGTTCGAGTCCAATCGCGCCTACCAAACAAAATCCGCTCTGCTGGGCGGTCTAGAAGGGTCAACCGAAAGGTTGGCCCTTTTTTGTGTCTGATCATTTTCCAGCTTTTGCAGAGTCCCCACTCAAAACGCCAAATCGGTGCCCACTTCCAGATACTCGATTTCTTTGTCTTTGCCCGCATCCTATGGGGTACTTTCCGCTGCCGAATCCGATAAACAACCTCCCTGAATGCGTGCGAGCGAGCTATGAAGTTTTCGCGGGCGCACCTAAGGCATACCGGCGACAGTGCTCGAGGTAACCCTGCTCATGCTTGCCGACCAGCTGTACGACACTGCTCCATAGCCATGAAGGCGCATCGAGCGTTTTTGAACGACAGTGTTGCAATTCGGCGAGCCAACTTTTACGCGTCTCTTCGTCCATTTGCCTCGCATGAGCAATGCCTACCACGCGCGCTAGATAACCTGCGGCGCGCCTGGCGTCTACTTGGCTAAGTGTCTCCACTTGGAGCTTCAGGTCTTGAGGAAGCAGCTCCCGAATAAAAAATCCATGATCAAGAAGCCGCGTAGCCATCATGCGCTGACCCAGTGAAGGCGATAATTGTTGAGCTCCCTCAACGACCCTTCGAGCATTGTCTCGCGGCATGTGAGTATGCGAGCGGCGTGGCGCTGCGGCGGCTATGGCTTCTTTGATATCAATCAGGCAATAGTCGTGCTCCTCCTGTTCACCCACGCCGAGCAACGCCGCATAGCGTAATAGGCCCAAGGAACTGCAGCCTTTCACCCAATAGGCGGAATCGAGAAGCTCAACGCTTGCATCATTCGACCGGCCTTTGATCGAGCTCACCAATCGCTGGATTTCCGGTCCTGCGCACAGGTCTTTTAGCGCTGCCTTTTCTTTCTGCGCCAGTGGCCAGAAGTGTAGGCCTTTGGGGATAGTGGGTTTCGTATTCTCGACTCGTTCCTTGGCCAGGTGCTTCCACGTTCGCTTAACGGCATCGCGCATAGTGGCTCTTACTTCGCGGGGTCGCTCAGGAATAGTGTCAGGTTCATCTGCCATGGCTTGTTCATACCCTTTGATCATTTCTTCCATCATTCGCGCAGTGGTGACGCCTGGCAGGTCGGAGCCGCGGGCAGCGGTGGCGAGCGATAGCGCCAGACGGACTAGATCGTGTGTGGGGTTTCCGATAACGGCTTGGTCAAGGTCGCGGATGTGAATATCAATCCCGCCACGTGCGTCAGCGGTAGGTCCTAGATTTCCGGTGTGACAATCCCCACAGATCCAGACGCTTGGGCCATGAGGCAGGTGGCGGCCGCGTTGGCTGTGAAGCCACTCATAGAACTCGATTGCACTGCCGCGCACATAGGCGTGAGCCGAGCGTGCCATTTTCTCGTTGCGAAGGTTTCGAAGCGTCTCTGCTCGTTCTGATGGGCGGGGCAATTTCACATGCACGCTCCTTCGCAGGGAAGATGATCGATATCAGTATGGGCTGTTTGCTGCGTGATCTGCACGGATCTCCGTCAGAGATCATCGAGTCTTCCCGGTGCCGACAGCAGAGGTGTGAACAATTCGTTTGTGTCATCCATTCCGGGGTATCGGTTTGATCACGTTCCATTGAAGGCGTGAGCGCAACGATTGTTTGTCTTGTGAGCAAAGCCAGGCGTTATGGGCTACTACTGTCAGGCCGATATTTTTCGTCCTGAGCAGGGAGTAAATCGATGCTGGTTCAATGGTTTCTTGCAGCGCTCCACCTCTTGGCCTATGCCCTGGCGCTCTGGGGAGTGCTGACACGCGGTATGGCTTTTCGTCGGGTCGCCCCGGATGGCGCGGGGGCTCGAAGTGTTTTGCTTGCAGATAACTTCTGGGGGATTTGCGCAGCGATTCTTCTGATTACCGGCGGGATTCGTGCCTTTGGCGGGTACGAAAAGGGTTCGGATTATTACCTGCATCAACCGCTGTTCCATCTGAAAATGACCCTGTTCGTCATCATCCTGTTGCTCGAGATCGCGCCGATGGTGACCTTGATCAAATGGCGGATCGCGCTGAGCAGAGGTGCGCCGATTGATGTCGGGCGGGTTAGCCTCTTTGCGCGCATCAGTCATATCGAGGCGCTGTTGGTCATCTTGATGGTCGTGGCCGCGACAGGCATGGCACGAGGCGTGACGTTCGGATAGTCGGCTGTGGGTTGTGCAAGGGATTGCGTCGTCCGCCCGGCTGTGAGGTTTTCACCGGGTTGAATCCGAATCGTCTGACAGTAAGGCTCATGGTGATGTCGTTAGTATCGGCCTCACCTTTTCAGCGGCATCCCAGAGAAATGCCATGACATCTACTCACCGCGTTCTCGTGCCCACACTGAGCTTCAACGGTGGCTTCGTCGATATGCTGGGATTTCTGGTGTTGCAGGGATTTGCGGTGGGGTGCATCGCTGCTGCGCTGCTGTATCTGGTCTGTGGCGGTGGTGATCGCGGTTTGGGTGTGCGCCGACGTCATAGAGAAAGGGGCGGCGGGCGATAGCGCGCAGAATCTTTAGCCAGCCATTGCTTAAGAGAAAGGGCTGGCTACTGATTGCTGGCGTGACTCAGGGGGTTTCGCGCTTGTCCGGCGCGGTAAGACCGGCCTGAATACGCTGGTAGATCTCTTCACGATGCACTGCAACGTCTTTCGGGGCATTGATGCCGATTCTGACCTGCTGGCCGCTAACGCCCAGAATGGTGATTGTAATGTCATCACCGATGTTTATGCTTTCACCGACTTTGCGGGTGAGTATCAGCATGATCTTCTCCTTGATAGCTTTGTAGGGCACCTGACTCAAACAATGCAGATGTCGGTAGTACCTATAGATTAGTGCGAAGTGTCACGGTTTGGGTGCCTCTTTCTGACGCGCAGACGCTGCATTAATTCCCAAGGTGCGACTATACAGAGGCGAGAAACATCCTTCTCGTTGTTTTGAGGCCTGTTTACCGGGTCGTGAGGCATTTGGGGGTGATAAAATCCCGGCTTTTGGCATTCAGAGGGAAACGTTGTGCGCAAAATGGCGTTGGTGATCGCGGTATTGGCATTGACTGGATGTGGCCAGGAAACATCCGGGGAGTCGAAAAAGGCTCAAGCACCGGTGGTGTCTGCACCCGCAGTGGCTGCTGCACCACAATGGGATGTTCTGGTTCAGGGCGAGACCGTGCAGGCAATCAGTGATCTCACCGGCTGGCTGATCGAGCACAGTTTTGTTTCCTACGTTGTCACGCAAGACGGCAAACAACGCGTGCTGGTCGGGCCGTTCAACTCAAAAGCCGAAGCCGAGGCAAGGCAAGCCGAGCTGACCGCGGCCCTGGCCAAGGCGAAGAAGATGAATATCGAATCAATGGTCGTTGAGCACGGCGCGGTTCAGTAGCTGATTCTGGAGGGCAGAAGTCCCACCGTTGCGCTGAATTGAAAAGGCCCCGAGTGTGCAACTCGAGGCCTTTTTTGTACTGGGTGCCTGTTAGCTGCAGGCCTTCATGTCAACGGGGCCGACGAACTCATTGCCGCGTCCCATCACGCACGCCACGCGCTGATTGCGTTGGCGCTCCCAGCTTTGCGCAGGGTAGGTTTTGTTCCAGGCTTCGAAGAGTTGTCGATCCTGCCTGGACAGACTCAGCCCGTATTGCTTGCTCATGTAGAAATAGGTGCGAGCGATCATCCCGCGAATGGACGGGCGGGGCATGACCTTTTTTGCCTTGAAGTCGACTTGGGTCAGGCACGAGCCGTATTGACCGGATTGCACAGGAAGCCAGCCGAAGCTGAAGTTACTGCGGTCCCCGTTCACCTCACCAATGCTTGGCACGAGGTTGTGCAGATCGGCCTCGGCGCGCTGGTAGGTCGGATCGTGACGGGTGCAGTTCTGGCGACCACCCTGCTGCCAGCACTGGCGTTGGTGACCGATTTGCCACGCAGGCACGATGTGCTCCCATTCGATACGCGCGGCGCGATTGGCGTTTTTTCGTGGCACGTAACCGCAGGCCTTCAGATCGACCCGATTGCCTGTGTATTTGCAGCCACAATAGAACTCGGTGGACTGTGGGGCGTACAGTTTCCAGGCGGCCTTTTTCGCCTCATTGAAGGTGCGTGGCGCATCCGCCAGAGCCCCGGCGGCAACGAAGAGCAACAGCAAAGCAAAACAACGAACACTCATTGACTCAGTCTTCCTTCGGCACAACCCAGAAAATCTGTACGCCGCCATCGTCGCGATAAGCGAGGGTGACGTTGTCGTTCTCGGCAATTTCCTCAAGCAAGCGCTCCCACTCATCTACCGGCTCGTCGGGGAGGCGGAAGATCAAGGCGGCTTTGGCTTTTTGGGTGGTCGGGGAGTTGATGATTTTTTGAATGCGCAAACCGAGTCGTTCGTAAGTGCCTGGAGGGTTAGTCGCTGCTGAAGAGGTCGTGGCCACGGAGTAATCCTTATTAAGCTGTACGTGCATACAGTATTTAACTGTGGGTAATTTCGCAACTGCTTAAAACTCAAGAAAATCCTCTGACAGCGAGTTTTCCCGTTTGGTGTAAACCGGTTGGTAATGCTTGCGAAGAAATTGCAAGCAGGAGGGGAAGGCAGGAGGCAGATCACTCGCCCGAGCGGGCGAGTGGGTGTGGCAAGCGTCCGGCCTGATCAGGCCGGACGCAATGAATCAGTATTCCCAGAACATCCGTTGCAGCTCTTTGCTGTCCGAAGTCTTGGTCAGTGCAACCATCGCCAGGATGCGGGCTTTTTGCGGGTTCAGGTCATGAGCAACGACCCAGTCGTACTTGTCGTCTGGCTGCTCGGCGTTGCGCAAGACAAAGCCACCGGCATTGACGTGAGAAGAGCGGATGATCTGAACGCCATCCTTGCGCAATGCCTGCAAGTCTGGAACGACACGCGAAGACACTGAGCCATTGCCGGTACCGGCATGGATGATGGCTTTGGCGCCAGATTTGGCCAGGGCCTTGTAAGCCGTGCCGTCGACATTGCCGTAGGAATAGGCGATTTCGACGTCAGGCAGGCTCTTGATGGTTTTGATGTCGAATTCCGAATCCATGGTGTGGCGCTTGGCTGGCAAGCGGAACCAGTAGGATTTGCCTTCGACCACCATGCCCAACGGACCCCACGGGCTTTTGAACGCTTCGGTCTTGATGTTGATCATTTTGCTGACGTCACGACCCGACTGAATCTCGTCGTTCATGGTCACCAGCACACCTTTGCCGCGGGCGTCTTTGCTGCTCGCTACGGCAACGGCGTTGTACAGGTTGAGCATGCCATCAGCCGACATCGCGGTGCCTGGGCGCATCGAGCCAACAACGATGATTGGCTTGTCGGTTTTTTCCACCAGGTTCAGGAAGTAGGCGGTCTCTTCCAGGGTGTCGGTGCCGTGAGTGATAACGATGCCATCGACGTCTTTGCTGTCGGCCAGTTCGGCTACGCGGCGGCCCAGTTGCAGCAGGTTTTCGTTGGTGATGCTCTCGGAGGCGATTTGCATCACTTGCTCGCCGCGAACATTGGCCAATTGGCTCAGTTCAGGGACGCCGGCGATCAATTGCTCGATCCCGACTTTTGCAGCCTGGTACGTAGCGCTGTTGGCTGAGCTGGCGCCCGCACCGGCAATGGTGCCGCCTGTCGCGAGGATGACCACGTTCGCCAGTTTGTGTTGGGTTTCGACTTCTTTTGCTTGCAGTGCGCTCGGGAGGAGCAGCAGGAGGGCCAAAGCGCCCGGAACAAAGGTGTTGAAGGCAGATTTCATTATTTTCTCTCTAGTCGTGATGACGGTGCTGATGCAGGTTCATCTAGAAACACCCCAAGCAGATCTGAATGCCGGGGGTACCCAGTAAGAGCAGGATCTGTACCAGTCATACTTTGGATTGAAAATTATTTTAACTTTATGATTTATATCAACTTATTGGCTAGTGACGCTCGCGCTCGAGGCTCGCGCCGTCCGGGTTTCCGAACATGTACAAGGGAAGTGTTCGGCTGTCCGAAAATGCCTACAGCGCTAGTTGAAAATTCACGCATTTTTGACAGGTCATTAACGCTAAAGAAAACCGCTCAGCGGTCGATGATCTTTTGAGGGATCATTTTTGTTCAGGAGCTTATATGTCCATTACTGTCGGTTTTCCAAACGCTGGAGGCATCACCATTGGTGGTAAGTCGCTCGCTACCCTCAAAGCATTGAACGACGCCACGGCAGAAACCGCAGCGCAACGGGTGGGTGGCAAGGAGGGTGACAGCAAGCAAGTCAGGACAGGCCCGGTCGGCCAAAGTCAGGGCACGGAGGCCAACGCGGATGACGGCGGTAACGCCAGCATCACGGTGAAGACCCTGCTCAAGCGCATGAAAGAACTGCAAGAGCAACTGCGTCAACAACAGCAGCAACTGGCTGCGGCCCAGGCAGCGTCATACCCGACGCCGGAAGCCAAGACCACTGTGGTCATGGCGATTCAGGCGCAGATCGCTAGCACCAACGGCGCGCTTATGGAGGTGGCTGGCAATCTGGTCAAGGAGATGGCCAAGGGCTCCAGTAGCGGATCGGTGGTCAACACAACGGCATGATGTGCATTGCCGGCTTTTGCCAACCGTCCCACAAAACAGCTTTTTCCGGTCGTTGACAAATGTCAGCAGGGTTCGCATAGTTCGGTCTACGCAAACGTTTGCGCGAGTCTGTCAGCGGTTTGATTTCGTTGGCATGGCGATCCTCGTTCCCGCGTATCAAAACGCGATGAACGGATCTGAAGCGTATGCAGTGCAAGCGTTGCTCACAATAATCATAAGATCGGAGTGAACTCATGAAGCTGCCATTCGCTGGACGTCTTCTTGCTGTCGCCATGCTGGCTGCCGCATCCGCTGCCTTGCCCCTCTCTTCGGCTTTTGCTGACACTGAAAAACCTAAAGTCGCTCTGGTCATGAAGTCCCTGGCCAACGAGTTCTTCCTGACCATGGAAGATGGCGCCAAGGCTTACCAGAAAGAACATCCAGCCGATTTCGAACTGATCTCCAACGGGATCAAGGACGAAACCGACACCGCCAACCAGATTCGCATTGTCGAGCAAATGATCGTTTCCAAGGTCAATGCGCTGGTGATCGCGCCAGCTGATTCGAAGGCCATGGTGCCAGTGATCAAGAAAGCCGTCGACGCGGGTATCACGGTTATCAACATTGATAACCAGCTCGACCCGGCTGTGCTCAAAAGCAAAAACCTCAGTGTGCCGTTCGTAGGCCCGGACAACCGCAAAGGTGCGCGTCTGGTCGGCGAGTACCTGGCCAAGCAACTGAAAGCCGGCGACGAAGTTGGCATCATCGAAGGCGTTTCCACCACCACCAACGCCCAGGCACGCACCGCTGGCTTCAAGGATGCGATGGAGGCGGCGCAGATCAAGGTTGTGTCCCTGCAATCCGGCGACTGGGAAATCAACAAGGGCAACCAGGTTGCCTCGTCAATGCTGAGCGAATACCCGGAAATCAAGGCGCTGCTGGCGGGTAACGACAGCATGGCGGTCGGTGCCGTTTCTGCGGTGCGCGCCGCAGGCAAGGCGGGCAAGGTGCAAGTGGTGGGCTACGACAACATCAACGCCATCAAACCGATGCTCAAGGACGGTCGCGTGCTGGCGACTGCCGATCAGTTCGCTGCCAGGCAAGCGGTGTTCGGCATTGAAACCGCGCTGAAAATGCTCAAGGGCGAAAAGGTCGACAGCGGTACCAACGGCGTCATCGAAACTCCGGTTGAGCTGGTTACCAAGTAGTCATTCTGGCGACACAACGGCGCTCGCTCGCAAGGGCGAGCGCATGGAGATTTCTTATGTCAGTTTGTGCCCCGAACGCGGTCCTTTCGGTCAGCGGAATCGGCAAGACGTACGCGCAACCGGTGTTGACCGGCATTGACCTGACGCTGATGCGTGGTGAAGTGCTGGCGTTGACCGGCGAAAACGGTGCTGGCAAAAGCACGCTATCGAAAATCATTGGTGGGCTGGTCACTCCGACCACCGGCCAGATGCAGTTCCAGGGGCGCGACTACCGTCCTGGCAGCCGAACCCAGGCTGAAGAACTGGGCATTCGCATGGTCATGCAGGAGCTCAATCTGCTGCCGACCTTGTCCGTCGCGGAAAACCTGTTTCTCGATAACCTGCCCAGCAATGGCGGATGGATCAGTCGCAAGCAGCTGCGTAAAGCGGCGATCGAAGCCATGGCTCAGGTCGGGCTCGATGCGATCGATCCGGACACCCTGGTCGGCGAGCTGGGCATCGGTCATCAGCAAATGGTCGAGATCGCCCGCAACCTGATCGGCGACTGCCATGTGCTGATTCTCGATGAGCCGACTGCGATGCTGACGGCCCGTGAAGTCGAGATGCTCTTTGAGCAAATCACCCGCCTGCAAGCCCGCGGCGTGGCTATCATTTACATTTCCCATCGTCTGGAAGAGCTGGCTCGGGTTGCTCAGCGTATTGCCGTGTTGCGTGACGGCAATCTGGTCTGTGTCGAACCCATGGCCAATTACAACAGCGAGCAACTGGTCAATCTGATGGTGGGTCGCGAGTTGGGCGAGCACATCGACCTCGGTCCACGGCAAATCGGCGCGACGGCCTTGACCGTCAAAGGGCTGAGCCGTTCGGACAAGGTTTGCGATGTGTCCTTTGAGGTGCGCAGCGGCGAAATTTTCGGGATTTCCGGATTGATCGGGGCAGGGCGCACGGAACTGTTGCGCCTGATTTTCGGCGCCGATGCGGCAGACAGCGGCACGGTCGCCCTTGGTTCGCCGGCGCAAGTTGTGAGCATCCGGTCACCCGCCGACGCGGTCGGTCACGGCATTGCCCTGATCACCGAAGATCGCAAAGGCGAAGGCCTGCTGCTGACTCAATCGATCAGCGCGAACATTGCCTTGGGCAACATGCAGGTGATCTCCAGTGGCGGCATTGTCAACCCGGGTGACGAGATGGCGTTGGCGCAGCGGCAGATCGACGCCATGCGCATTCGCAGTTCCAGCCCTGCGCAGCTGGTTTGCGAGTTGTCGGGTGGCAATCAGCAGAAGGTCGTGATCGGCCGCTGGCTTGAGCGCGAGTGTTCGGTGCTGTTGTTCGATGAGCCGACTCGCGGCATTGATGTGGGCGCCAAATTCGATATTTATGCATTGCTCGGCGAGCTGACGCGCCAGGGCAAGGCGCTGGTGGTGGTTTCCAGTGATTTGCGTGAGCTGATGCTGATCTGCGATCGCATCGGCGTGTTGTCGGCCGGGCGCTTGATCGATACCTTCGAGCGCGACAACTGGACTCAGGATGATTTGCTTGCCGCCGCTTTTGCCGGCTACCAAAAACGTGATGCGTTGCTCAACGAAGTGGCGCCTAGGGATCTCCCATGATAACTGCACTGTCTGCTGGCAAACGTAGTGGCAATTTTTACGGTCTCGGTACCTATCTGGGCCTGGCCGGTGCCTTGCTGGCGATGATTACGCTGTTCTCGGTCTTGAGCAGCCATTTCCTCTCTTACGACACCTTCAGCACGCTGGCCAATCAGATTCCGGACCTGATGGTGCTGGCGGTCGGCATGACGTTCGTGTTGATCATCGGCGGCATCGACCTCTCGGTGGGTTCGGTGCTGGCCTTGGCGGCCTCGACCGTCAGCGTGGCGATCCTCGGCTGGGGCTGGAGTGTGTTGCCGGCGGCGTTGTTGGGCATGGCCGCAGCTGCGGTGACCGGGACCCTCACCGGATCGATCACCGTGGCCTGGCGCATTCCGTCGTTCATCGTCTCGCTGGGCGTGCTGGAGATGGCTCGCGGCGTTGCCTATCAGATGACCGGCTCACGCACGGCCTACATTGGTGATGCCTTTGCCTGGTTGTCCAATCCGATTGCCTTTGGTATTTCGCCGTCGTTCATCATCGCGCTGCTGATTATTTTCATCGCTCAGGCGGTGTTGACCCGCACCGTGTTCGGTCGCTACCTGATCGGTATCGGCACCAACGAGGAAGCTGTGCGTCTGGCGGGCATCAACCCAAAACCCTACAAGATCCTGGTGTTCAGTCTGATGGGGCTGCTGGCGGGTATCGCCGCACTGTTCCAGATCTCGCGTCTGGAAGCGGCGGACCCAAATGCCGGTTCCGGCCTGGAGTTGCAAGTCATCGCTGCCGTGGTGATCGGTGGCACCAGCCTGATGGGCGGCCGTGGCTCGGTGATCAGTACCTTCTTCGGCGTGTTGATCATTTCCGTACTGGCTGCCGGGCTGGCGCAAATCGGCGCGACCGAACCGACCAAGCGCATCATCACGGGTGCGGTGATCGTGGTCGCGGTGGTGCTGGACACTTACCGCAGCCAACGCGCAAGTCGACGGAGCTGAATCATGGCAACGATCAAGGATGTAGCGGCGCTCGCGGGGATTTCCTACACCACGGTTTCCCATGTGGTGAACAAGACCCGGCCCGTCAGCGAAGAGGTTCGGCTAAAGGTCGAGGCGGCGATCAAGAGTCTGGACTACGTGCCCAGCGCCGTTGCGCGCTCGCTGAAAGCAAAGACCACCGCGACCATCGGTCTGTTGGTGCCCAACAGCCTCAACCCGTACTTCGCGGAGCTGGCTCGTGGCATCGAGGATTACTGCGAGCGCAATGGTTATTGCGTGATCCTCTGCAACTCCGACGACAACCCGGACAAACAGCGCAGTTACCTGCGCGTGCTGCTGGAAAAACGCATCGACGGGCTGATTGTCGCGTCTGTTGGCGGCGATAGCGGGCTGGCGCAAGGGCTGGTCGGCGTGCGTACGCCGATGGTGATCGTCGACCGTGGGCTGGAAGGACTCGATGCTGACCTGGTGCGCATCGACCACGAATACGGTGCTTACCTGGCGACCCGGCATTTGCTGGAACTGGGCCATCGCGACATCGCTACCATCGGCGGCCCGGCACATACCAGTGTGGCGCAGATGCGTCTGGCAGGTTATTGCCGGGCCTTGAAAGAGGCGGGCGTCGAAGTGCCGAGAGAGTGGATGCTTGAAAGTGACTTCACCAGCACCGGCGGTTACAACGCGGCGGCAGTCTTGCTGGAAAAGAACCCGCCCAGCGCGATCTTTGCTGGTAACGACATGATCGGTATCGGCGTGCTGCGGGCAGCCGCCGAGCGCAATATCCGGGTGCCGAGCGAGCTTTCGGTCATCGGCTTTGACGATATTCAGATGAGCCGTTATGTCTATCCGGCGCTGACCACGGTCGGTCAGTCGATCCTGCAGCTTGGTGAGATGGCTGCGCAAGTGCTGCTGCGACGGATCGCGACACCTGAATTGGCGACCGAACAGCGGATCGTGACGCCCAGCATTGTCATGCGAGAGTCGACCGCGCCGCTGGCCGGCGTATTCAACCAATACCGCTGAAATGACTTGATGAGTAGTGATGTATGCCAGCAAAAGTAGTGGTTGTAGGCAGTCTGAACATGGATCTGGTGACCCGTGCTCAAAGATTGCCGCGTGCCGGCGAGACACTGATTGGCGAGTCGTTTGCCACCGTGTCGGGCGGCAAGGGTGCTAATCAGGCCGTCGCGTCTGCCCGGCTCGGCGCGCAGGTGTCGATGATCGGTTGCGTGGGTGAGGACGCTTATGGCGGGCAGTTGCGTGCTGCGCTGTTGGCAGAGCAGATCGACTGTCAGGCGTTGACATCGGTCGAGGGGGCCAGCGGTGTGGCGCTGATCGTGGTCGATGACAACAGCCAGAATGCGATTGTCATCGTTGCGGGGGCCAACGGTCTGCTGACCCCTGGCGTGGTTGCCGGGTTCGACGCGGTGCTTGCGGCAGCGGATGTGGTCATCTGTCAGCTTGAAGTGCCGATGCTCACGGTCGGTTATGTCCTCAAGCGCGGTCGTGCGTTGGGTAAAACGGTGATCCTGAATCCGGCGCCGGCTACTGGTCCGTTACCGGCCGATTGGTACTCGTCGATCGATTATCTGATCCCCAACGAAAGCGAAGCTTCGGCCCTGAGCGGTTTGCCGGTGGACTCTCTGGAGAGCGCCGAACTGGCCGCGCGTCGGTTGATCGCTGCCGGAGCCGGCAAGGTCATCATCACATTGGGTGCCCTGGGTTCACTGTTCGCCAACGGGCAGAGTGTTGAGCATTTTCCGGCGCCCAAGGTCAAGTCAGTCGACACCACGGCGGCTGGCGACACCTTTGTCGGCGGTTTTGCGGCGGCGTTGGCCTCAGGCAAAAGCGAAGCCGAGGCGATTCGTTTCGGTCAGGTCGCGGCAGCCTTGTCGGTGACGCGGGCCGGTGCGCAACCCTCGATCCCTTTCTTGTCAGACGTACAGGCCTTTAACGCATCATGAAAAAAACACCCTTGCTCAATATCGCGCTGTCGCGGCTGATTGCTTCTCTGGGTCATGGCGACATGGTGGTGATTGGCGATGCCGGTCTGCCGGTGCCCCCCGGGGTTGAGTTGATCGACCTGGCGTTGACCCAGGGCATTCCGGATTTTGTCAGCACCTTGCACGTTGTGCTCAGTGAAATGCAGGTGGAAAGCCACGTGCTGGCCGAAGAGATCCTGCTCAAGCAGCCTCCGGCGCTGCAAGCGATCGACGAACTGACGGCCAAGGCTGCGATGGGCCAGCGGCAGTTGCTCAGTCATGACGAGTTCAAGCTCCTTAGCCGGCAGGCCAGGGCGATTGTTCGTACGGGCGAATGTCAGCCGTACTGCAATATCGTGCTGGTTGCAGGGGTGACGTTTTAGTTCTCCATACCCCATCCGATCTATCCAGGACCGATTTATCCAAGCACAAGGAGTGCGCTATGTACCGCTATGCTCAAAAATTGCATCACCTGATCCGGAGTCTGCTGCTTTTGTCCTTGCTCACCGCTACAGGCGCCCACGCGGCGGAAAAGATTGATCTGATCATCGACACCGATCCGGGGGCCGATGACGTAGTGGCGCTGCTGTTTGCCCTGGCGTCGCCCGAAGAACTGAACATCCGCGCGCTTACCACCGTTGCCGGTAACGTTCGTCTGGACAAAACCTCGCGTAATGCGCGACTGGCCCGTGAGTGGGCAGGGCGCGAAGAGGTGCCGGTCTATGCGGGTGCACCGAAACCGCTGATGCGTACGCCGATCTATGCCGAGAACATTCACGGCAAGGAAGGCCTTTCCGGTGTCACGGTGCATGAACCCAAGGCCGGGCTGGCCAAAGGCAACGCGGTCAAATACCTGATCGACACCTTGCGCGCAGCCAAGCCTCACAGCATCACTATCGCAATGCTCGGGCCGCAGACTAACCTGGCGCTGGCGCTGATTCAGGATCCGGAGATCACCCAAGGCATCAAGGAAGTGGTGATCATGGGGGGCGCGCACTTCAACGGCGGCAACATTACCCCGGTCGCTGAGTTCAACCTGTTTGCCGACCCGCAAGCGGCTGAAGTTGTGCTCAAGAGTGGTGTGAAACTGACCTATCTGCCGCTGGACGTGACCCACAAGATTCTGACCAGCGACGCTCGCCTGAAGCAGATTGCTGCGCTGAACAACAATGCCAGCAAGTTGGTGGGTGACATTCTCAACGAATACGTCAAAGGCGACATGGAACACTACGGTATTCCAGGTGGCCCGGTGCACGACGCCACGGTGATCGCGTACCTGCTCAAGCCCGAACTGTTTACCGGCCGTGCGGTGAACGTGGTGGTCGACAGTCGCGAAGGGCCAACCTTCGGCCAGACCATCGTTGACTGGTACGACGGTCTGAAAGCCCCGAAGAACGCGTTCTGGGTCGCGAACGGCGATGCTCAGGGCTTCTTCGACTTGCTGACGGCGCGTCTGGCGCGTCTGAAGTAAGCCTTACACCCGCAGGTGCCAGCCTGCGGGGTTTACGCCCTTTCGGTATGGGGTGCGCCCCCGTGATCGGCCAGGTACTTCTCGAATATCTGTGCGATGAAGGTCTGGGCGCCTTGCGTGCCCAGGTCCTTGACCAACAGATCAACAGCTATGATTGCCAGCTCTTCCGGGCTGCCGGGGCTGTAAGAACTGTGGCCCTCGGGCCAGCTGGCTTTGATGTCGACTTCAATGGTTACGTTGGTCATGAGTGTCTCGCGAGGTCGGGAAGTCTGTGTGTTGAGTTAACCACCTTGCGCAGCTTTTGGCACTCCGACTTAGGCACGAAAGCAGGGCTATGCGACACTTAGGCTTTGTGGATATCAAGGAACGTGCTGTGCAGATCGATTTGAATACCCCGGATGGCTTGACGCTTGAGGCTGTGCGCCAGTTGCTGGCGTCTGCCAGCGACGATGCGCACACCCAGTTGCGGGTCACGAAGTCGGGTATTGCCTACATTTCGTCGGGGGTCGTCGGCGGAACGGATATCGACGGGCTGTTGTTTCGCCTGGAGACGTGGGCCAAGGGTTCCGGGTATGTAGGTTTGGTTGCCGCCAGTGATGAGGTCTGGGTCATGCAGATATTCAACGCGTTGAAGCAGAACTGGCCGAAACCGCCCTACGATTACATCGATATCTACTGAGCCTGCTCATATTCAGTCACGATTGCGCGCTGAACAGTGCGTCATGGCTCAGGCAAACTTGCATGCTTGGCGGTGTTGACGGCGGATGATGGCGGCGACCATGAAACCAAACACCAAAACGGCTGTCGCACGAATTCAGCTCAACTATTGAAAAGGAGGCGTCATGCCTTGGAAGCTCGCGTCATTAGGTACTTTGCTGGCCGCTGTCATGTTGGCAGGTTGCAGCAGTACCTCCGAGTCGGCAAAGGACCCTGTGGTCGCCGAGGCCGGTCACGGCCGCTGTGAGGCAAAGGCTGCCGAATTCGCCATTGGCAAGAAGGCTTCGCCAGAGCTGCTGGAGCAGGCCCGCACGCGTTCCGGGGCGCAGAATGCACGGATTCTCGGGCCGAACGACATGATCACTCTGGAATACCGTTCAGATCGTTTGAACCTCAACACTGACGCCAACCTGGTGATTACCCGCGTCAACTGCGGCTGATCGCGTCAGGCTTTTGTTGCGGCCATAAAAAACCCCGTCACATGGACGGGGTTTTTTTAGTGCGCCTGGAAATTACTCTGGGCGAACTTGAGCAGCTTGCATACCCTTTTGGCCTTTCTCAGCCACGAAGGAAACAGTCTGGCCTTCTTTCAGGCTTTTGAAACCGTCGCTTTCGATAGCTTTGAAGTGTACGAACAGGTCGTCACCGCCACCTTGAGGAGTGATGAAGCCGAAGCCTTTTTCATCGTTGAACCATTTAACGGTGCCGGTTTGGCGATTAGACATGGTGTATCTCCAAGAAACATATATTTTCAGTAGTACTGTGCTGCTCAGGCCAACTGGGCACACCCGAGTATCATAGTCGAAATGTTCGGTTTGGGAGCCCCCCGGACGCGCTGTTTGCCCCTCGGTTGTGCTTTATTTGTGCCCTTGATGGGCTGTAAGCCCCGGTTTCAGGGGCTTGCAGCCTGTAAAAGGGCCATTAAAAAAAGCCGTAAAAGCTGCGTAAATTGTGTGAATCAACCGTTTTTCTGGCTGTTTCAGGCTTCCGGAGCCTTAACATTTGCGCCGAAACGGCCTATTTCTGAACTTTGCAGGCGGAGATTTCCTTCAGTGCGCGGTTGCTCAGATCGGCGCTTGGAGGGTTCTTCGGATCCATCAATTGCTTGATCTCTTCAGTTGTAAACTTCTTCTCCAGAACGTCGGCGCCGCAGGTGCAGTGTTGCTTGGCGAGCTCAGGGTTGACGCTTTGACTGGCAGCAGCAGTGCAGTCCTTCATGTAGCTGGCTTTTACACCTGCAGGCCAGGCAGCCTGTGCGCTCAGTGGCAGCAGCAGCGCCAGTGGAGTGGCAAGGGCGAAAAGGCGGATAAGACGCATGACTGGAACTCCTTGAGATCAATGATTTGTGGCGATTCTCAGCCTATTTGAGGTGAGCCGTACATCTCAAGTTCAGTTTTTGATGCAAAAGCCCTGAATTCGGCGTTGCTCAAACAAGGTCGCGGTGATGACCGTTCATCTGTGCTAGGATCCAACGCTCGGGTATTTTCAGGCTCTGGATGATCTGTTCTCCAGTGGCGGCTTATACCTGAATAACCCTGATTTGATCTCCAGTCACTCTGGTTCGGTTTCCGGTTGGCCGCAAGGCTCCTGCCGCTGTAAGGCAGGCGTTCATGATTGAATGGCCTGGACTGAATCGCGTACTGGCTGCTCATCCCAACCCACGTGACCTTTGGTAGGGGTCACCACTAGGAGAGGAGGCGCCATGCCCACTATTACTCTTCCCGACGGCAGTCAACGTTCCTTCGATCATCCGGTTTCCGTAGCCGAGGTCGCCGCATCCATTGGTGCCGGTCTGGCCAAGGCCACCGTGGCCGGTAAGGTCAACGGTAAACTGGTTGACGCCAGCGATGTCATCGACAGCGACGTAACCCTGCAAATCATCACGCCAAAGGATGAAGAGGGGCTGGAGATCATTCGCCACTCTTGCGCCCACCTGATTGGCCATGCGGTCAAGCAGCTGTACCCGACGGCGAAAATGGTGATCGGTCCGGTCATCGATGAAGGCTTCTATTACGACATCGCCTACGAGCGTCCTTTCACTCCGGACGACCTGGCGGCGATCGAACAGCGCATGCACCTGCTGATCGAAAAAGATTACGACGTCATCAAGAAAGTCACTCCGCGCGCCGAAGTGATCGACGTGTTCACCAACCGTGGCGAAGACTACAAGCTGCGCCTGGTCGAAGACATGCCGAACGAGCAGGCCATGGGCCTGTACTATCACGAAGAATACGTCGACATGTGCCGCGGTCCGCACGTGCCGAACACCCGCTTCCTGAAATCCTTCAAGTTGACCAAGCTGTCCGGCGCTTACTGGCGCGGCGATGCGAAAAACGAGCAATTGCAGCGCGTTTACGGCACCGCCTGGGCTGACAAGAAGCAACTGGCGGCTTACATCCAGCGTATTGAAGAAGCTGAAAAGCGTGACCATCGCAAGATCGGCAAGCGTCTTGGCCTGTTCCATACCCAGGAAGAAGCGCCGGGCATGGTTTTCTGGCACCCGAACGGCTGGACCCTGTACCAGGTACTCGAGCAGTACATGCGCCAGGTCCAGCGTGAAAACGGCTATCTGGAGATCAAGACTCCGCAAGTGGTTGACCGTGGCCTGTGGGAGAAATCCGGGCACTGGGCCAACTACGCCGAGAACATGTTCACCACGCAGTCGGAAAACCGCGACTACGCGATCAAGCCGATGAACTGCCCTTGCCACGTGCAAGTGTTCAACCAGGGCCTGAAAAGTTACCGCGAACTGCCGATGCGTCTGGCCGAGTTCGGTGCTTGCCACCGTAACGAACCGTCCGGTGCGCTGCACGGCATCATGCGTGTGCGTGCGTTCACTCAGGACGATGCTCACATCTTCTGCACTGAAGACCAGATGCAGGCCGAATCCGCTGCGTTCATCAAGCTGACCATGGATGTCTACGCCGATTTCGGCTTTACAGACGTCGAAATGAAGCTGTCCACTCGTCCGGAAAAACGCGTCGGCTCCGATGAGTTGTGGGATCGCGCAGAATCGGCGCTGGCCGCAGCCCTTGATAATGCAGGCCTGCCGTACGATCTACAGCCAGGCGAAGGGGCTTTCTATGGTCCGAAAATCGAGTTCTCGCTAAAAGATTGCCTCGGTCGTGTCTGGCAATGTGGTACCTTGCAGCTCGATTTTAACCTGCCGATCCGTCTGGGAGCCGAATACGTCTCCGAAGACAACAGTCGCAAGCACCCGGTTATGTTGCACCGGGCGATCCTCGGTTCCTTCGAGCGTTTCGTCGGGATTCTGATCGAGCACTACGAGGGCGCGTTCCCTGCGTGGCTGGCTCCGACTCAGGCAGTGATCATGAATATCACTGATAAACAGGCAGATTTTGCCGCTGAAGTTGAAAAAACTCTCAACCAAAGCGGTTTTCGTGCCAAGTCTGACTTGAGAAATGAAAAGATCGGCTTTAAAATCCGCGAGCATACTTTGCTCAAGGTTCCCTATCTCTTGGTTATCGGAGATCGGGAAGTCGAGATGCAGACTGTCGCTGTGCGTACTCGTGAAGGTGCTGACCTGGGCTCGATGCCCGTCGCCCAGTTCGCTGAGTTCCTCGCGCAAGCGGTTTCCCGGCGTGGTCGCCCAGATTCGGAGTAATTATTATTAAGCGTGAAATGAGACAAGATAAACGAGCTGCACCGAAAGCCCCGATCAACGAGAATATCTCGGCACGCGAGGTTCGGTTAATTGGCGCTGACGGCGAGCAGATTGGCATCGTCTCGATTGATGAAGCGCTTCGTATTGCTGAAGAAGCCAAACTGGATCTGGTGGAAATTTCCGCCGACGCAATCCCACCGGTTTGCCGTGTGATGGATTACGGCAAATCGATCTTCGAAAAGAAGAAGCAGATTGCCGCAGCGAAAAAGAACCAGAAGCAGATTCAGGTTAAAGAAATCAAGTTTCGTCCAGGGACGGAGGAAGGGGATTACCAGGTAAAACTGCGCAACCTGGTACGTTTCCTGAGTGACGGGGACAGGGCCAAGGTATCCTTGCGATTCCGCGGCCGTGAGATGGCCCACCAGGAGCTGGGGATGGAACTCCTCAAGCGGGTTGAAGGTGACCTGCTCGAGTACGGTTCGGTCGAACAGCATCCTAAGATGGAAGGACGCCAGCTGATCATGGTCATCGCCCCGAAAAAGAAGAAGTAATCAACAGGGCACGGCAGGCCTTGCGATTATGTTTATCAACTGAATGCGGAGTATCCGAACATGCCAAAGATGAAAACTAAAAGTGGTGCTGCTAAGCGGTTTCTGAAAACTGCTAACGGTATCAAGCACAAGCACGCTTTCAAGAGCCACATCCTGACCAAAATGTCGACCAAGCGTAAGCGTCAACTACGCGGTAGCAGCTTGCTTGCTCCGTGTGACGTGGCAAAAGTCGAGCGCATGCTGCGCCTTCGTTAATTTTTGGTTAAGAATAGAGGAAGTAACTCATGGCTCGTGTAAAGCGTGGCGTCATTGCCCGTAAACGTCACAAAAAAATTCTGAAACTTGCTAAAGGCTACTACGGCGCTCGCTCGCGCGTATTCCGTGTTGCCAAGCAAGCGGTAATCAAGGCAGGCCAATACGCCTACCGTGACCGTCGTCAGAAAAAACGTCAGTTCCGCGCTCTGTGGATCGCTCGTATCAACGCTGGTGCTCGTATCAACGGTCTGTCCTACAGCCGTTTCATCGCCGGCCTGAAAAAAGCGTCCATCGAGATCGACCGTAAGGTTCTGGCTGATCTGGCAGTGAACGAAAAAGCGGCGTTTGCTGCGATTGTCGAGAAAGCTAAAGCCACCTTGGCTTAAGTATCCCCGACAGTCACCCGGGTTCACCTCTGTGGACCCAGGTGTTAAACGTCATAAATAGGGGAAGAGCCTTCAAGCTCTTCCCCTATTTTGTATCTGGAGTCTGTACATGGAAAACCTGGATGCGCTGGTCTCTCAAGCACTAGAGGCTGTGCAAAGCGCTGAAGATATCAATGCCCTGGAGCAAATCCGGGTTCACTACCTTGGCAAGAAGGGTGAGTTGACTCAGGTGATGAAGACCCTGGGGAATTTGCCGGCAGAGGAGCGTCCGCAGGTCGGTGCTCTGATCAACGTCGCCAAGGAGCGTGTCACAGAGGTTCTCAATGCGCGCAAGGCGTTGTTTGAAGAGGCTGATCTAGCCGCCAAACTGTCCGCCGAGTCCATTGACGTGACCCTGCCCGGCCGTGGTCAGACCTCGGGTGGTCTGCATCCGGTTACCCGCACTCTGGAACGTATCGAACAATTCTTCACCCATATTGGCTACGGCATCGCCGAAGGCCCTGAGGTCGAAGACGATTATCACAACTTCGAGGCGCTCAACATCCCAGGCCATCACCCGGCCCGGTCGATGCACGACACCTTCTATTTCAACGCCAACATGCTGCTGCGCACCCATACCTCGCCGGTACAGGTCCGCACCATGGAGTCGAAACAGCCGCCGATCCGCATCGTCTGCCCAGGCCGTGTGTACCGTAGCGACTCGGATATCACCCACTCGCCGATGTTTCACCAGGTCGAAGGCCTGCTGGTCGATCGCGACATCAACTTCGCCGACCTGAAAGGGACCATCGAAGAGTTCCTGCGCGTGTTCTTCGAAAAAGAACTGGCCGTGCGTTTCCGTCCTTCGTACTTCCCGTTCACCGAGCCATCCGCTGAAGTCGACATGGAATGCGTGATGTGCAGCGGTAAAGGCTGCCGCGTCTGCAAGCAGACCGGCTGGCTGGAAGTCATGGGCTGCGGCATGGTTCACCCAAACGTGCTGCGCATGTCCGGGATCGACCCGGAAGAGTTCTCGGGCTTTGCCTTCGGCATGGGCGTTGAGCGTCTGGCCATGCTGCGTTACGGCGTGAACGACTTGCGTCTGTTCTTCGACAACGACTTGCGGTTCCTCGCGCAATTTCGCTAGTCGTAACGAATTCTTAGGAGAGCAGGATGAAATTCAGTGAACAATGGCTGCGCGGCTGGGTAAGCCCGCAGGTAAGTCGCGATGAGCTGGTTGCTCGTCTGTCGATGGCCGGTCTTGAGGTCGATAGCGTTACGCCGGCCGCCGGTGTATTCAGTGGCGTGGTCGTGGGCGAGGTGCTGAGCACCGAGCAGCACCCGGACGCCGACAAGCTGCGCGTTTGCCAGGTCAGCAACGGTTCGGAGACCTTTCAGGTGGTATGCGGCGCGCCAAACGTGCGCCCTGGCCTGAAGATCCCGTTCGCCATGATCGGTGCCGAACTGCCAGGCGACTTCAAAATCAAGAAAGCCAAGCTGCGCGGCGTCGAGTCGAACGGCATGCTGTGCTCGCAAGTCGAGCTGCAAGTGGGCGAAGGCAACGATGGCCTGATGGAATTGCCGGCCGATGCGCCGGTCGGTCAGGATATTCGAGAATACCTGAACCTGGACGACGCCAGCATCGAGGTCGACCTGACCCCGAACCGTGGCGACTGCCTGTCCCTGGCCGGTCTGGCCCGTGAAGTTGGCGCTCTGTACGCCGCTGAAGTGACACGTCCGGTTATTGCCAGCGTTCCAGCCGTACACGATGAAGTGCGTTCGATTGAGGTTCTGGCGCCGGCCGCTTGCCCACGTTACCTGGGTCGTGTGATCCGTAACGTCGACCTGTCCAGGCCTACGCCGCTGTGGATGGTTGAGCGTCTGCGTCGTGCCGACGTGCGCAGCATCGACGCTGCCGTCGACATCACCAACTATGTAATGTTGGAGCTGGGTCAACCGTTGCACGCTTTCGATCTCGCCGAAATCAATGGCGGTATCCGCGTGCGTATGGCCGAAGAAGGCGAGAAGCTGGTTCTGCTCGACGGTCAGGAAGTCAGCCTGCGTAGCGATACGCTGGTGATTGCCGACCATTCCCGCGCCCTGGCGATTGCCGGCGTGATGGGTGGCGAGCACAGCGGTGTCTCCGCAACCACTCGCGATATATTCCTGGAAAGCGCGTTCTTCGATCAGATTGCCGTCGCTGGCAAGGCTCGTTCCTACGGCCTGCACACCGATGCCTCGCACCGCTATGAGCGTGGCGTGGACTGGCAACTGGCCCGTGAAGCCATGGAGCGCGCCACTGGCCTGCTGCTGGAAATCACTGGTGGCGAAGCTGGCCCGATCATCGAAACCGTCAGCGAGCAGCACCTGCCGTCGATCGCGCCGATCACGCTGCGTGCCCAGCGTATCACCCAGATGCTGGGTATGGAAATGGATTCGGCTGAAGTCGAGCGTCTGCTCAGCGCTTTGGGCCTGACGATTTCTGCTGATGGGGCAGGGCAGTGGCATGTTGAAGTGCCAAGCCATCGCTTCGATATCAGCCTTGAAGTCGACCTGATCGAAGAGCTGGCCCGTCTGTACGGTTACAACCGTCTGCCGGTTCGCTACCCGCAAGCCCGTCTGGCGCCACAAGCCAAGGCTGAAGCGCGTAGCGACCTGCCTGAGTTGCGTCGTCTGCTGGTGGCCCGTGGTTATCAGGAAGCGATCACCTATAGCTTCATCGATCCGAAACAGTTCGAGCTGTTCAACCCAGGCGTCGAGCCGTTGCTGCTGGCCAACCCGATTTCGAACGACATGGCGGCCATGCGCTCGTCCTTGTGGCCAGGTCTGGTCAAGGCGCTTCAGCACAACCTGAACCGTCAGCAGGATCGCGTCCGTCTGTTCGAAAGCGGCCTGCGCTTTGTCGGTCAGTTGGAAGGCTTGAAGCAAGAGCCGATGCTGGCCGGTGTGGTGTGCGGTAGCCGTCTGCCGGAAGGCTGGGCTCAAGGTCGCGATGTCGTGGACTTCTTCGACGTCAAGGCTGATGTGGAAGCCGTGCTGGGCTTTGCCGGTGCACTGGACTCGTTCACCTTCGTTCCGGGTAAACACCCTGCGTTGCACCCGGGTCAAACCGCGCGCATCGAGCGTGATGGTCGCGAAGTCGGTTACGTTGGCGCTATCCACCCTGAACTGTCGAAAACCCTCGGTCTCGACCGTCCGGTCTTCGTTTTCGAGCTGGTGCTGGCTGAAGTGGCATTGGGCAAAATGCCTGAATTCAGCGAGTTGTCGCGCTTCCCTGAAGTGCGTCGTGACCTTGCGCTGCTGGCCGACAAAGACGTTGCAGCCAGTGCCGTACTGGATGTAATCCGTGAAAATGCAGGCGAATGGCTGACGGACCTCAGGCTATTTGACGTGTATCAGGGTAAAGGTATTGATCCGCATAGAAAAAGCCTTGCAGTTGGCTTGACCTGGCAGCATCCATCGCGCACTCTTAATGACGATGAGGTGAATACCACGACGCAAAACATCCTCACCTCGCTCGAACAAAGGTTGAACGCCACGTTAAGGAAGTGACGTATGGGGGCTTTGACGAAAGCTGAGATGGCGGAACGTCTGTATGAAGAGCTGGGCCTGAACAAGCGGGAGGCCAAGGAATTGGTCGAACTGTTTTTTGAAGAAATCAGGCACGCTCTTGAAGACAACGAACAGGTGAAGTTGTCCGGTTTCGGCAACTTCGACCTTCGGGACAAACGCCAGCGGCCTGGCCGCAATCCGAAAACGGGAGAAGAAATCCCGATCACGGCTCGCCGTGTGGTCACCTTTCGTCCAGGGCAGAAGTTGAAGGCCCGAGTTGAGGCTTATGCTGGAACCAAGTCATAACGACGAGCTCCCCGTCATCCCAGGCAAACGCTACTTCACCATTGGTGAAGTCAGCGAGCTTTGTGCGGTAAAACCGCACGTGCTGCGCTACTGGGAGCAGGAGTTTCCTCAACTCAACCCCGTCAAGCGCCGCGGAAACCGCCGGTACTATCAGCGCCAGGATGTGCTGATGATCCGGCAGATCCGCGCGTTGCTGTACGACCAGGGGTTCACCATCGGCGGAGCGCGCCTGCGCCTTTCCGGCGATGAAGCCAAAGACGACACCACCCAATACAAGCAAATGATCCGCCAGATGATCGCCGAACTGGAAGATGTTCTGGTGGTACTCAAGAAATAAATTCCTGCTTTTAAATACTTCCAGTTTTCAAAAGCTTGCGATATATTCTTGAGCGTTCCTCGAGATGAGGAACAGGTTTCACGCCTAGTCGGGGCGTAGCGCAGTCCGGTAGCGCACTAGCATGGGGTGCTAGGGGTCGAGTGTTCGAATCACTCCGTCCCGACCATATTTATCAGTAACTTAGGCCAATACTCACAGTATTGGCCTTTTTTACGTGCGTGAGTTTTGCGTGACTCGTCGATTTAGCCCAGCATTCAGAACGCATGGTAACAATCCGCACAGTTTTACCGAGCACCAAGTCTCCGGCCTGATTCGCCCTTGAGTTCGCTGGGTATGACCAGAACTCATACCCCCATGACTTTTAATGGTTACAGCCCCCCGAATCCCCAGTGTTAAAAAATCGCAAACACAGCTCATCAACAACAAAAAAGAGCGTTTGCAATCATGACTAAGCCCCACTGCCGTGTCCTCGCCAGCCCTGTGCTGCGCTCTTCGAACCCCGATATTTGCCCCGCGATCTTCGAGATCCGCGTGGACTTCTGATCACCCCCAAAAATCCAAAAAGAGCAATGACCCATGAAAGAACTCGACTTGTATATCGGTGAAGGTTTCGAAGGCCCTGGCGTGAACGCCGCGCACATCAACATTCTGATTGGGCCGCGCAACGGTCCGGCAGGGCAGGCGTTTGCCAATAGCCTGGCATCGCCGAGCCAGGGGCATTGCCCATTCATGGTGATCGCTCAGCCGAACATTCCGGTCAAACCGATGACCCTTTACGTCAACAAAGCCGCGATCAGCAGCGATCTGCATGGCAACGCGACCTGGGGCGCCTCCCAGGCCGGGATTGCCAAGGCTGTGCTTGAAGCGCTGCTGGACGGCACCTTGCCGCCGGAAGCCGAAGACGAGTGGGCCATCGTGACGGCCAACTGGGTCAACCCGGCCTGCGATGACCTCGATGCGGTCTACCGCAACAACTACAACGCCTGCCGCACAGCGATCCGCGCCGCCCTGACCGGCAAGCCGGAAACCGCGCAACTGGCGGATGTGGTCGATCACATCAGCAACCCTTTCTACACCCCAAAAGCCTGAGGTCGCGCCATGCAATACATTCGTTTGGGCAACTCCGGCCTGCAAGTCTCCCGCCTGTGCCTGGGCACCATGAACATGGGCACCCCGGACTGGAAACCGTGGATTTTCGACGAGAAGCAAAGCGAGCCGATCGTCGCCCACGCCCTCGACAACGGGGTAAATTTCATCGACCTGGCGGACTTCTATTCCGCTGGGGTCGGTGAGGAAGTGGTGGGGCGCATCGTCAAGCGTCTGGCTCGTCGGGACGACCTGGTGATCACCACCAAGGTAGGCTACGGCACCCGCAACGGCATCAATGCCAGCGGTCATTCGCGCAAGCACATCATGGACAGCATCGACGCCTCGCTGAAGCGTCTGAACATGGATTACGTCGATGTCTACATGCTGCATTATTTCGACATGAACACCCCGGTTGAAGAAACCATGAGCGCGATGAACGACATCGTGCGTTCCGGCAAGGCCCGTTACATCGGCGTGTCGACCATGCTCACCGGGCAATTGGCGAAGATCCTCATGGCTTGCGAGCGCAATGGTTGGGTCAAGCCGATCAACATGCAGTTGCAACTGAACTGTGCCTACCGCGAAGAAGAGCGCGAGATGATCCCGTTCTGCCGCGATCAAGGTCTCGGCGTCTCGGTGTTCAGTCCGCTGGCCCGTGGCCTGCTGACCGGTGACGTGCAATCGACCCGCAACCAGACCGACTTTTTCACTCAACAGATGTACAGCGACGAAGCCTCGTTCGAAATCGCTCATTCGGTGCAACGCGTGGCCCGTGCCCGTGGTGTATCGAACGCGCAGATCGCCCAGGCCTGGGTCGCCAACCATCCGGGCGTCGATTGCATGCTGGTGGGCGCCGACACCACTGCACAGTTCGACAGCGCCCTGGCGGCGCTGGAGACCAGGCTCGATGCCGAAGAACTGCATGAACTGGAACGCAACTACACCCCGTGCGACGTGATCAACGATTACACCGCCGGTAAACGCATCCTGCGCTCGGCCCGGCCGGGTCTGGAACGCTTCAATCTGACCGAGGCTGTGGCATGAACGCGCTGATCCGCAATGGCAACTTCATCGATGGCCAATGGTCCAGCGGTGGCGCAACTTATCCGGTGCTCAACCCGGCCAACGGCGAACTCATCGTCGAGGTGCAAAAGGCCGGTGAAAAAGAAACCAACCTCGCCATCGCCGCCGCCAATCGTGCCTTGCCGGCCTGGCGCAAACTGACCGCCAAGGAACGCAGCCAGCGGCTCAAGCGCTGGAGCGAGCTGATGCTGAGCAACCAGAAGGACCTGGCCACCTTGCTCAGCCGCGAACAGGGCAAACCGTTGGCCGAAGCCATGGGCGAAGTGGTCTACGCCGCAAGCTTCCTGGAGTGGTTCGCCGAAGAAGCCAAGCGCGCTTATGGTGATGTGATCCCGAGCCACAAGGCTGACGCACGAATCATTGTGGTCAAGGAAGCCATCGGCGTGGTCGCGGCGATCACCCCGTGGAACTTCCCGTTGGCGATGGTCACCCGCAAGGTCGGTCCGGCGCTGGCGGCGGGTTGTACAATGATCCTCAAACCGTCTGAAGAAACCCCGCTGTCGGCCTTCGCCCTCGCGGTGCTGGCCGAGCAGGCGGGCATTCCGGCCGGCGTGTTCAACATCGTCTCGGGAGACGCGGTGGCGATTGGCGGGGCGCTGCAAGCCTCCAGCATCGTGCGCAAACTGTCGTTCACCGGCTCAACTCGCACCGGCAAACTGTTGATGCGCCAGGCCGCCGACACCTTGAAAAAGGTCTCGCTGGAACTGGGCGGCAACGCGCCGTTCATTGTCTTCGACGACGCCGATCTGGACGCCGCCGTCAGAGGCGCCATGGCCTCGAAATTCCGTAACACCGGGCAGACCTGCGTCTGTGTAAACCGTTTCTTCATTCAGGACGGCGTGTACGAAGCCTTTACCAGCAAACTCGCTGAAGCGGTCGCGGCGATGCGTGTCGGCAGTGCACTGGACGGTGAAACCGAGCAAGGTCCGCTGATCAACGTAGCGGCATTGGCCAAGGTTGAACTGCATGTCGGTGACGCTCTGGAGAAGGGCGCCAAGCTGTTGTGTGGTGGTCGTCGGCATGCGCTCGGTGGCACGTTCTTCGAACCGACCATCCTCACCGAAGCCAACAGCGACATGCTGATCGCCCAGGACGAAACCTTCGGCCCGGTGGCCGCATGCTTCCGCTTCAAGGACGAAGCCGAAGTGCTGCAACGGGCCAACGACACGCCGTATGGGCTGTCGGCGTACTTCTACAGCCGCGATATCGGCCGCGTGTGGCGCATGGCCGAAGGTCTGGAAGCGGGCATGGTCGGGATCAACGAAGGAATCATTTCCACAGAAGTTGCACCGTTCGGTGGCATCAAGGAATCGGGCCTCGGTCGCGAGGGTTCGAAGTACGGTCTGGAGGACTACCTGGAAATCAAATACCTGTTGATGGGCGGGCTCTAAGGCCCACCCATTAACCAATGTGGGAGCGAGCCTGCTCGCGAAGGCGGCATTACATTCAACATCTATGTTGACTGACACTCCGCTTTCGCGAGCAGGCTCGCTCCCACAGGGGATATTGGTGTTCTATGGATTACTCACCAACCCCAACCACTGCGTAAACAACCGCACCTTCGACAACCCCTGTTTGTCGTTCGCCACGTCCAGCCAATAGCCATACGGCCCCACCACTTCCACCGGGGTGATCGGCAGCAGGCTGCCATTGGCCAGTTCCTTCTCGATCATCTGCCGGTCAATCACCGCCAACCCGCCACCGGCCAGAGCCGTGTGAATCACCTGATCCAGCGTGCTGAATTCCAGCCCCTGCGCGGCATCGATATCGTCACGCCCCATCGCCGCCAACCAATTCTCCCAAACCTTCAAGCGCTTGCCGTCGTGCAGGATGTGCAGCAGTGGAAACTGCCGCAAGTCCGGCGGCTGGCCGTTGACGAACAACTCCGGACTAGCCACCGCCATGTGCCGTTCCATCACCAGCAACTGGCTGCTGCAATGGCTCGCTGCTTCGAGGCCGAAGCGGATGTGGCAGTCGATTTCCGCGAGGTTGTCGTGGCCGCTCTGGTGGATCACGCTCAGGCTGATGTCCGGATAGCGTTGGCAAAAGGCGCGCAAGTGCGCCGACAACCAGCGCGTGGCCCAGGTCGGTGGTGCGACGATACGCAGGCGCTGGCGCAGGTTGGGCACGCGTACCGCTTGCAGGGCGTGTTCGATGTGGTCGAAGGCGTCGCTCAAGTGTGGGAAGAGGGCGATACCGGTTTCGGTCAGCGACAGACCCTGAGGCGTGCGAATGAACAGGGCTACACCGAGATAGTCTTCGAGTTGCTTGATCTGACGGCTGACTGCGCCTTGGGTAACGTTCAGACCCAGCGCCGCCTGGCTGAAACTGCGATGCCGCGCGACTTCTTCAAAGACTCGCAGCATGTTGAGCGAGGGCAGTTGACGCATGAAAGGATGACTCCGCACCTGACGCCGATGTGGGACAGGTTTATTGTTTTTGGCGAATGTTTTGTAGGGCGTATCTGACTCCTCTGGCATGGGCTGATGCAAGTGTTGTTTGGGCTATTCGCGAGCAGGCTCGCTCCCACAGGTTATGCGCTAAACCTGTGGGAGCGAGCTTGCTCGCGAAGGCGCCTTCAAGGGCGCCAAAAAATCCGGATCAGAAGTAATACCCAATGTTCATGTACAACTGGTTTTCCCACTGGTTACTGCCGCCAGCCCCCAAACTCTGGGTGTAGCTGCTGCCACCAATGTACGGGTCGTTCTTGCCGAACAGCCACTCGGTGGCGATCCACAGTTTGCTCACCGAGAACGAGGTGCCGAGGATCATTCGCTGAGAGGTCTTGAAGTCGTCCGCCGACTTGTCGAAGGCACTGTAGTTGGCGTACAGCTTGATCCCGCTGATCTCGTCGAACAAGTATTTACCGTCCACGTCGTAGCTCAGGTCTGCGACGTACAGGTTGCCGCGGCTGGCGACGTTGAACGTGCCGTCGTAGCCGCCGAAGGTCACCACCTGGTCGGTTCCGGGGTTGCGCGGCGACATCTGTTGGCGGGCCGCTTGCAGTTGCACGCCCCATGGGCCGTTCTTGCCCAGGTAATGCAGGGCCAGGGCATTGCGTCGGCCATCTTCGCGAGTGTCGCGGTTCTCCAGGGTCGAGGTCAGGCCCGAGATCCCGACTTCGGATTTCCAGTCACCCAACTGCACGGCTTTTGCCAGGCGCACCACCGCGGTGTTGTGCTCTTGGTTGTTGCTGCCATCGGCCACGTAGCTGTCGGCCTTGGAAACCACCGTGGAGTAGGTGTCACCGTTGCTGGTGCCTCGGCCCTGCAGTGCCGGGCGCAGGTAGTAACCAGCCTGGAGGTTCCAGTCACCGTACTGCTGGATGTATTTGGCGCCCACCTGTTCCACGTCTTCGAGACCAACCACGTTGCCCAGGGTCTCGTAGAAAGTGCTGCCGAAATAGGGCTGCAGGCCGAACGGCACTTGGTTCAGACCAACTTGTACCTGTTGGTCCGGGTTGAATTTGTAGCCCACCCAGGCGGTTTCGGCGAACTGAACCGCGCCAATGCGATCGGTGTACTTGTACGGGTAGGACCGACCGTAGAATCGGTACTTGGCCGCGCCGATCCAGGTGTCGGAGTTGTACTTGGCGGTGAGGAACGCGGTGTCGAAGTTGAACGTCTGGATGTCGCGATCCGGGTCATAGTCCCAACGCGCCCGGACGGCTCCGCCAAGGTCGAGGTTGTCGGTCACCTGAACCGCCATAGCGGGTGCCGCGAGGGCACCGAGCACAGGAATTAGAGCAATGGAACGGATCGCGCGAGGGGTGGTTGTGCGCACAGTGAGACTCCTGATTTCTGATTTATAGTTGGCAGCAGCAACCCGGACCGCAACGAACGCTGCGGCCTGGGGAAAGGGTTATTGACTCAGTTGGCCTGAGGTCGGATCAGCCTCAACGGGGGGGCAATCGCGGGCGCAACCGGTATCACCGAAGCGCCGGGTGCCGCCGCCAGCAAGGTCTGGGTGTAGGTGTTTTGCGGTCGCAACAACACCTGTTCCGCTGTGCCGTACTCCACCACTTCACCCTGGCGCATCACCGCGATGTAGTCACTGATCTGCGCCGCCACTCGCAGGTCATGGGTGATGAACAAAATGCTCAGATTGAGGCGCTGTTGCAGCTCGGCGAGCAACTCCAGCACCTGCTTCTGCACCGAGACATCCAGCGCCGAGACGCTTTCATCGGCGATCAACACTTCCGGGCGCATCGCCAGGGCGCGGGCGATGCCGATGCGCTGGCGCTGGCCACCCGAGAACTGCCGTGGCTTGCGCTTGAGAGCGTCACGTTTGAGCCCGACTTGTTCCAGCAAGTCGCCGGCCTCGGTCCACGCATCCCTGGCCGATAATCCACGTAGTTGCGCAGCGCGGGCGATGATGTCGCCGACCCGATGCCGTGGATTGAGCGAGCCATAAGGGTCCTGGAAAATCATCTGGATCCGTCGCCGATTGGCCGCCAGGGCCGACCCGCGCAATACCAGGAAATCCGTGTCACCGACCCAGACGTGGCCGCTGTCGCTTTCCACCAGCCGAATCGCCGCTTTCACCAGCGTGCTCTTGCCCGAGCCGGATTCGCCGACAATCGCCAGGGTCTTGCCCCGTGGCAGTTGCAGCGAGACGTCCTTGAGCGCCGGGACCAAGCGGCCGCCGACGTTGTAGGTCTTGGTCAGGTGCTCGATGCGCAGCGCGAGTTCGCCATCGGCGCACGGCGCGTGCAATTCGGGATGCAGCGCCGGCACGGCGGCGATCAACTTTCGGGTGTACGGGTGTTTCGGCGCGTTGAGCACTTGATCGCGCTCACCGATTTCTACCAGCACACCGCCCTCCATGACGGCGATGCGGTCGGCGATTTCCGCCACCACGCCGAAGTCGTGGGTGATGAACAGAATGCCGTGCTGACCGCGACCACGCAGGTCACGCACCAGTTTCAGCACCTGGGCCTGAGTGGTCACGTCCAGCGCCGTGGTCGGTTCGTCGGCGATCAGCAAGTCCGGGTTCATCGCCAACGCCATGGCAATCACCACCCGTTGGCATTGGCCGCCGGAGAGCTGATGGGGAAAGCTGTTGGCGATCCGTGGCGGGTCGGGCAATTGGGTGGAGTCGAACAGGGCGAGCATGCGTTCCCGGCGCTCGGCGGCGGGCATGGTCGGCGCGTGAATGTCGAAGATCTCTTCGACCTGCTGGCCGATGCGAATCGCCGGGTTCAACGCCGCCATCGGCTCCTGGAAAATCATCGCGATGCGGTTGCCACGCAACCGGCGCAGCGAGTGTTCGTCCATGCGGCAGATGTCGTCGCCGAGAAAATCGATCACCCCTTCGCTGTGGCGCAGGCCCTTGGCGTAGTCGCCCATGATTGCCGCCGAAAGCACCGATTTGCCGGAGCCGGACTCGCCGATCACGCAGAGGATTTCGCCCTTGCGCACGTCGAGGCTGATGCCCTTGACC
Source organism: Pseudomonas sp. 6D_7.1_Bac1 (assembly GCF_025465945.1). Taxonomy (GTDB): domain Bacteria; phylum Pseudomonadota; class Gammaproteobacteria; order Pseudomonadales; family Pseudomonadaceae; genus Aquipseudomonas. The sequence goes on from NZ_JANLNW010000084.1 coordinate 43,164, forward strand.
GCATGGCTACGGTCGGCGCCGGCAGGCAGTTCGATGGAAAGGTTTTCCACCTTCAATACTTGTAGATGACTCATGCTCAACTCCTTGTGCCTTTCTGGGCGTGTTCGTCCAGACCGTCCGCCAGCAGGCTCAGGCCCAGCATCAGGCTGGAGATGGCGATGCACGGGAAGATCACCAGGTGCGGGAAGGCGATGGCCATGCTGCGGCCTTCGTTGATCATGCCGCCCCAGTCCGGCGTGGGCGGTGGCAGACCGAGGCCGAGGAAGCCGAGCGCGCCGATCATGATCGCGGTGTAGCCGATGCGCAGGCAGAAATCGACGATCAACGGGCCGCCACAGTTGGGGAGGATTTCCACCAGCATGATCCGCAGCGAACCTTCACCCTGGGTGATGGCGCTGAGCACGTAGTCCCGGGAGCGGATGTCGATGGTCAGTGCGCGCATTATCCGGAAGATCGCCGGGGCACTGGTGAAGGTCACGGCAATCAGGATGTTCAGCGCCGAAGCGCCGAGGGCGATAATGATCACGATGTACAACACCAGCACCGGGAACGACAGCACGGTGTCGGCGACATACGACAGCAACGCATCGACCCAGCCATTGAAGTAGCCGGCGCACAGGCCCATGGCGATGCCCACGGCGAACGCGGTCAGCGTCGCCAGGATCGACCAGAACAGCACGGTGCGCGTGCCCCAGATCAGCCGCGAAAGAATGTCCCGGCCGATCATGTCGGTGCCCAGCAGGAAGCTCAGGCCATTGCCATCCGGGGTCATTGGCGTCAGCAACGGGGTGAAGCTTTCCAGTGGATCGTGGGGCGCCAGCCATGGTGCGAACAGCGCCATCAGCACCCAGCCGCCGACCAGCAGCAAACCGAGCAACGCCAAGGGATGTTTGAACGAATTGAGGAAGTTCATTGGCCACCTCCGCCAAGACTGCGCAAGGTGATGCGCGGGTTGAGCCAGGTGTAGGCCAGGTCCGAGAAGATTTTGGTCGCGCCGACTACGATGCCGCTGATCATCGCGCAGGCTTCGATCAAGTAGACGTCATGGTTCAGCGACGCGGTGTAGAGCAGCGAACCGAAGCCTTTGTAGGCGAAAAACACTTCGACCACGATCACGTTCGACAACAACCACGGGATGTACAGCATGATCACCGTGATGGGGGCGATCAGGACGTTGCGCAGGGCATGGCGCAACACGATGCGTGAGGTGGACGCGCCTTTGAGGCGGGCGGTGCGGATGTACGGCGCCTGCATCACTTCGACCATCGAGGCCCGGGTGATCCGCGCCAGATAACCGATGCCGAACAGGCACAGCACCATCAGCGGCAGCGCCAGCTCCACGGCGTTGAAGCCGTCGCTCATGCTGCTCACGCCCGGTAGCCAGTTGAGCCAGAACACGAAGATCGCCGAGACAAACACCGCGCTGGCGAAGTCCGGAATCGAGGTGGTAACGATCGACAGAAACGACACCAGCCGATCCACCGCCGAACCCTGGCGAATGCCCGCCAGAATGCCGAGTGTCAGCGCCACCGGTACCATCACCAGCAAGGCCAGTCCGGCGAGGATCAGGGTTTGCCCAAGGTTGGGCAGCAGCAGGTCAATCACAGGCTCACGAAAGTGCACCGAGGTGCCCCAGTCGCCGTGGACAAAATCCTTTAGCCACACCAGATAACGCCAGACGAAGGGTTGGTTGTAACCGTGTTCCACCAGCCACGCAGCGCGCTGGTCGGCGGCGGAGTAGGGGCCGAGGACGTTGATCGCAACGTCCTCGATGTTCAGTTCCAGGGCCAGGAACACGATCATTGACACCGACAGCAGGGTTGCCGCCAGCGCCAATAACTTGCGCAATAGAAATTCAGCCATGCTCGCACGCTCCGGCTAATCAAGGGATGGCGGCCCGCCGCACCTTAGTGGGCGAGCTCGTTCTGGGCGCTTGAATCAGGCGCTCAACCAGACTTCATCCATTGGGTAGAAGTCCGAAGGGTGAACCTTGAACCCCTGGACCTTCGTGCTCGCGGCGGTGAACTTGTCACCCCAGAACGGCTGCACCATGACGCACGCGTCATGCAGGATTTGCTCGACGCTTTCCATCGCCAGAGCCCGCTGTTTCGGGTCGATGATGCCCATGGCCTTGTCCAGCGCAGCGTCGAAGGCCGGGTCGCTGTAGTGGCTTTCGTTCCAGGCCGCGCCGCTGCGATAGGCCAGTTCCAGGGACATCACGCCCAACGGGCGGTGGGCCCAGTAGGTGAGGCTGAACGCGGCTTTGTTCCAGATCGGCCAGTACTGGGTGGCCGGGATCACCTTGAGGTTGATGCGGATGCCGGCCTCGGCGCAGTTCTGCTGCAAGATCTGCGCGCAATCCTGTTCATAGCGGCCTTGGGTGTTGCCGATGATCAGGTCGATGTCGATGCCGTTCGGATGACCGGCTTCGGCGAGGAGTTTCTTCGCGCCAGCGACGTCCCGGGCACGTTTGGGCAACGGGAAGTATTCCGGATGGGACGGGGCGACGTGATGGTCTTCACCCAGGGTGCCCATGCCGCGATAGGCGATTTTCAGCATCTGTGCGTTGTCGGCGCAGAGCACCACCGCTTTGCGAATTCGCAGGTCATCGAACGGTTTCTGGTCGCAGGCCATGCGCATAACGACGGTTTGCGCCGATTTGCAGGTCAGCAATTGCGCACCCGGTAAACGCTTGGCCAGGTCCAGTTCGGCCACGGTCACCCGGTACAGCACGTCCACTTGTCCAGCCTGCAACGCCGCGAGGTGGGTGGAGATGTCGGTGCCCATGTCGACGTAGCGCAACTCGTCGAGGTTGGCCGGTTTGCGCCAGTAATCGGCACGCTTGGCGAAGGTCGCTTGCTTGTTGACCGCGAACGAAACCAGTTTGAACGGCCCGGTGCCGAGCGGGTTTTTCGCCCAGTCATCACCGGCCTTGAAGCTGCGGTGAACGATGGCGCAAGTGAAAGCGTTGAGCATTTCCGGGATCGCCAGCATCGGTCGCTTGAGCACCAGGCGGAATTGGAAGTCGCCGAGTTTTTCGAAGGCACGGATGTCCTGGAACGCGGTGCGGTTGACCGACTTGGAGTCGGCGGCAATCCAGCGCTCGATGTTGTGCTGCACGTCCTCGACGTTGAAGGTGTCGCCATTGCTCCACTTCACGTCCTGGCGCAGGTTGAAGGTCCAGGTCTTGAGGTCGTCTGACGGGCTCCAGCTCTCGGCCAGGTACGGGTGGGTGATGTTGTCGGCGTCGACCCAGGTCAGGTATTCCAGCGCGTTGCGCAGCAGGTTCGAGGCTTCGATCCAGGTGATCAGCATCGGGTCCTGGATTTCCTGGATGGCGCAAGCAAACCGCAGGCTGCCGCCCTGGCGCGGCGGGACGACATCGGCGGCGCGGGCCGGATTACCGAGCAGGGCGGAACCGAGGAAGGTGCTGGCGCTGGCGGCGGTGATGCCCAGCAGCGCGGCGGTGCGCAGGAATTGCCGGCGGTTGATCTCGCCGCTTTTGACTTGGGTGCACAGGTCGTTTACCGCTGGATGCGGCAAGGCGCCGTCCAGAGTCTTTAACTCGTCGAGATAAGGCATGGGGCAGCTCTCATGTTGTTTTTATTTGAGATGGCCGCAGTTTTGTCATCGGCGCAAAGATCGACAAACGATAAATTCAACGCGTAAACGTTCGATAAATGCATGTTACTGACGGATGATTCTGTCAACGCCTGAGCTAGACAGGCCGGATGCCGCTCCTGTGGGAGCGAGCCTGCTCGCGAAAGCAATCTGACAGCCACCTTTTAAGTGACTGAAAGTCCGCATTCGCGAGCAGGCTCGCTCCCACATAGAGCAATTGCTCATCCAGTAGAAATCGTCCTACACAACACAAAAATGCATGTTACTCAGGAAATTTCCCATAAGGCGTGGGATGCTTGGCACTCGTCAGCCCTTGCGCGAGTCACCTTCATGAAACGCAAAATGCCCGCGCTCAATGCGCTCAAAGCCTTCGAAGTGGCCGGCAGCACCGGCAGCTTTACCCGGGCGGCGGAGTTGCTCAATGTCACCCAGAGTGCGGTCAGCCGGCAGGTGCGTCAGTTGGAGGAACAACTGGGCGAGAACCTGTTGGAGCGTCGGCATCATCACCTTGAACTGACCAGCGCCGGCCGGGTTTTGCTGCGGGCGCTGCATCAATCCTTCGACAAGATCGAGCTGACGGTGCGAAGCATCCAGCAGAAATCCCACGCCAATCGGCTGCACATCAACGCGCCGCCGACCTTCACCAGCCGCTGGTTGATGCCGCGTCTGGGACGACTGCGGGAGAAGCACCCGGAACTGGAGTTGAGCATCACCACCCGCCTGCAGGACAGCCTGGCGGAAACCAGCACCCTGGACTGCGCGATCCGTTTCGGCGATGGCGAATGGGATGGGCTGGACAGTTCGCTGCTGATTCAGGAACGGCACATCGCGGTGTGTGCGCCGTCCTTGTATGCGCGGGAGTGGAGCGAGGGCGGCATCGACCTCAATCGCCTGACGTTGCTGCATGTGCTGGCCCGGGAAGATCAGCGCTACCTGACCTGGAAACACTGGCTGGACGCCGCGAAAATCACCGGCGTCGACACCCAGGGCGGTTATGAATTCGACCTGCTGGACCTGGCGATCCGCGCGGCTACTGACGGTTTGGGCATCACCATCGCCGACTGGCACATGGTCGCCCCGGAACTGGCCAACGGGCAGTTGACCCAGGTGCTGAACGTGCACGTGGAAGGGCACCAATCCTACTGGCTGGTGACCCGGCCGGAGCAGACCTTGATGCCGCAATTGCAGATGTTCAGCCAGTGGTTGCAGGAGGAGATCTGGTTGGCGCAGCGGCAGTTGGAGCCCTCCACCGCAGCCAGCTAAATCACCGCAAACCCCCTGTGGGAGCGAGCCTGCTCGCGATAGCGGTGGGTCCGTTGCATTGATGGCGTCTGACACTCCGCCATCGCGAGCAGGCTCGCTCCCACAGGGAAATGTGTCGTTTGAGGGGGAACCTGCCTTTTTCGAATGTTCCGCCGCTCAATAAATCGTTTGTTCAACCCGTGCAGGATGCCAAGACTGCAGGAACTGGATAAAAACAACGATGGGCGATTCACATGCGACTCGAGCGAAACTTTGTAAACGGTCACTTCATTGAGCCTGCCAGCGACGCGCTGATTGCAGTCTACAACCCGGCGACCGAAGCCTTGGTCGGTCAGGTCTCGGCGGCGACTACTGCTGAAGCCACGGCCGCCGTAGACGCCGCAGCCGCCGCCCAGAAGGTCTGGGGCAAACTCACCAGCATTGAACGCGCCGAACACTTGCGGGCCTTTGCCGACGCCCTTGAAGCCTGCGCCGAAAACATCGGTGCCGCCCTGGCCGCCGAGTCCGGCAAGAGCGTCAGCGATGCCAGCAACGAAGCCCGTTACGCCGCGCAGATCACCCGTTACCACGCCGAGTGGGCGCGTCGTATCGAAGGCGAGATCATTCCCAGCGACACCCCGAACGAAAACCTGTTCCTGCACCGCGAGCCGATTGGCGTGGTCGCGTGCCTGATTCCGTTCAACTACCCGGTCTATACGCTGTTGCGCAAAATCGCCCCGGCGCTGATTGCCGGCAACACCGTGGTGGTGCGCCCGAGCAACAACACTCCGACTTCGGCCTTCGAAATCGCCAAGGCTGTGCAGCAGTCCGGCTTGCCGGCCGGCGTGGTGAACATCCTGACCATGGACCACGCCACCGCCGCCAGCGTCTGCACCCACAAGGCTGTCGGTTTGATCACCCTGACCGGCAGCGTCAACGCCGGGCGCATCGTGCTCGATTACTGCAAGGCCAACATCGCCAAGCCATCGCTGGAGCTGGGCGGCAAAACCCCGGCGATCATCGAAGCCGACGCCGACCTGGAAAAAGCCGCCAGCGACATCATCGCCTCCAAGACCACCCATTGCGGTCAGTTGTGTACGGCTGTGGAGCGGGTCTACGTGCAGGAAAGCGTCTACGACCAGTTCCTCGCACTGCTCAAATCCAAGATCAGCGCGGTGAAGTTCGGCGACCGCGCCACCGATGCCAGCCTGATGGGCCCGTTGGTCAACGCCAGTTCGCAGCAGAACATCCACGCCATGGTCGAGCGCGCCATCGCCGACGGTGCTGTACTGGAAACAGGCGGTTGTATCCCGCAGGGCAACGGCCACTTCTACCCGCCGACCCTGCTCAGCGGCTGCCGCCAGGACATGGAAATCATCCAGGAAGAAATCTTCGGCCCGGTGCTGCCAGTGCTCAAGTACCGCGACATCGACGAAGCGCTGGCCATGGCCAACGATCACCAGTTCGGCCTGTCGTCGGTGCTGTACACCGAGAACTACCGCACCACCATGAAAGTCGCCAACGCCATCGAGGCTGGCGAGTTGTACGTTAATCGCACCCCGGCCGACCCGTACCAGGGCTTCCATGCCGGCTGGAAACGCTCGGGCCTGGGCGGCGATGACGGCAAGCACGGCATGCTCGAATTCACCCAGACCCGCCTGGTGGTGATGAAGTACTGATCCACCGGCAACACGCCTCAGGCCACACCTATAAAAACAATTATTTGGGGCACCCGGACCACCGGGCTGCCCGAGGTCACACAGATGTCCAAGCCTGCAACCACTGTTGCCGCTGTTCAGGGTTCGAACGCGGGTTTAAAAAGCCACAGTGACAAAGGAAGTCGCTATTTCCAACTGACGCTGCTGGTGCTGGCCGCCGGTGCGATCTACCCGATTCTGTACCTGCGTCAGGTCTACCAGACCACCATGCTCGAAGTGTTCCAGATCAACCACAGCGAGCTGGGTTATCTGTACTCGATGCTCGGGACGATTTTCCTGCTCAGCTACTTGCCGAGCGGCTGGCTGGCGGACCGGGTTGCGCCACGGTTTCTGATTTTCTTTTCGCTGGTGGCCACCGGAGCCCTGGGGCTTTGGTACTCCACGGCGCCGTCGATGACCGGTTTGATGATCATCTTCGGTTGCTGGGGCCTGACCACCGGCCTGACCTTCTGGGCCTCGGTGCTCAAGCGGGTGAAGATGATTGCCCATCACACTGAACAGGGCCGGTTTTTCGGCATCCTCGACGGTGGTCGCGGCCTGGTGGAAGCCTTGTTGGCAACTGTCGCCCTGGGACTGTTTGCGTTCGCCACCGAAACCCGTGGCGAGTCGGCCGCCGAAGGCTTCAAGCACGTGGTCTACCTGTATGCCTTCACCTGTATCGCCATCGGCTGTGTGCTGGTGCTGATCAAGGACCCGAAGTCGATGGAAGAAACCGCAGCAGTGGAGAAGGGCAAGTTCAACCTGCTCAGCGACCTGACCACGTTGGTGAAAATCCCTGAACTGTGGCTGGTCACCGCTATCGTGTTCTGCGGTTACCACATTTTCTGGGCCACCTACAGCTTCTCCGATTACCTGCAGGGCGGCGGCATGACCGCGGTCATGGCCGGCACCATCACCACCATCAAGTTGTGGATGCGCCCGATTGGCGGTATCGGCGGTGGCTGGCTCGGCGACAAGTTCTCGAACATTTCGGTGCTGATCGTGGCGCTGTTCTGCGCGACGTTGGCGATGGTCGGCCTGATCGTGTTCCCGGCGCTCAACAGCCTGGGCCTGCTGATCGGCACGGTGATTTTCATCGGCCTGATGACCTATGCGATTCGCGGCCTGTACTGGGCGATCCTTGATACCTGCGACATTCCGCTGCGCATCACCGGCCTGGCCATCGGCATTGTCTCGGTGGTCGGTTATCTGCCGGACGCCTTTATTCCCTTGATCAACGGCTACCTCACCGAGCATTTCCCCGGTGCCTTTGGTTACAAGCTGTATTTCGGCTACATCGCTTTCGTCGGCCTGCTGGGGACCCTCGCGGCCCTGACCTTGCGCGCACGTATCAATCGCAAAACCTTGAACCAGACTTCTTTGAATTAAACAGGTGCCTGTGATGAAAATCGTCGCCTTAGAAACCCATATCGTTGCCGTCCCGCCACCGCACATCGGCGGCATGTACTGGCTGTTCGTCAAGCTCAAGACCGATTGCGGCATCGAAGGTGTAGGCGAGATTTACGCCGCGACTTTTGGCCCCAAAGCCATGCTGCCGATCATCGAAGACGTGTTCGAACGCTACCTGCTCAACCATGATCCGCACCACATCGAGCGTTTTTTCCGTCAGGCCTATTCGAGTGGTTTCACCCAGCGTCCGGACCTGACCATGATGGGTGTGGTCAGCGGCCTGGAGATGGCCTGCTGGGACATCATCGGCAAAGCGGCGAACAAACCGGTGTATGAATTGTTGGGCGGCAAGGTCAACGAACGCTTGCGTTCCTACACCTACCTGTACCCAGTGAACAGCAAGGGCGAGTACGACTACGACGACCCGGACCTGGCCGCTGAATGCGCCATCGAGAATATGAACAAAGGCTTCACGGCCGTGAAGTTCGACCCGGCGGGACCGTACACCGCGTACTCCGGGCACCAGATCTCGCTGCAAGTGCTGGAACGCTGCGAAACCTTCTGCCGCAAGATCCGCGAAGCGGTGGGCGACAAGTGCGACCTGCTGTTCGGCACTCACGGGCAGATGGTGCCGTCCTCGGCGATTCGTCTGGCCAAGCGCCTGGAGAAGTACGACCCGCTGTGGTTCGAAGAACCGGTACCGCCGGGTCAGGAAGAGGCCATGGCGCAAGTCGCGGCCAAGACCACCATCCCGATTGCCACCGGCGAGCGGCTGACCACCAAGTACGAATTCTTCAAATTGCTTCAGGCGGGCGGTGCGTCGATTATGCAGATGAACGTCGCCCGCTGCGGCGGTCTGCTGGAGGCCAAGAAGATCGCGAGCATGGCCGAGGCCTACTACGCGCAAATCGCGCCGCACCTCTACAACGGGCCGATCGGCGCGGCGGCGAGTTTCCAGTTGGCGACCTGCACGCCGAACTTCCTGATCCAGGAAAGCATCATGACCTGGGGCGGTTTCCACGCCGAAGTGCTGACCAAACCGCTGCAATGGGAGGACGGCTACATCATCCCGTCCACTGAGCCGGGCCTTGGGGTGGAGCTGAACATGGACGTGGTGCGCAAGCATTCGCCGTACACCGGTGAGCGCTTGCACCTGCAAATGGCGCCGACCCCGGCGGACGTCAAAGACACATCGCCGGCCAGAGGCTGACGGGAAGCGGCGCAGTTCCCCTAGTGGGAGCGAGCCTGCTCGCGAAAGCGCCGGCTCAGTCAACATTGATGCTGAATGTGCTGCCGCCTTCGCGAGCAGGCTCGCTCTCACAGGGGCCGCGCCTGGCGGTTTTTTTGGATAACGACTTACGCGGTAACCGTGCATGACATACGACTACATCATCGCTGGCGCAGGCGCCGCAGGCTGCATCCTCGCCAACCGGCTCTCGGCCTCCGGGAAACACACGGTGCTGCTGCTGGAAGCAGGCGGCAAGGACAGTTCCCTGTGGTTCAAGATCCCGGTCGGCTTCGCCAAAATGTATTACAACCCGACCTTCAACTGGATGTACTACAGCCAGCCGCAAAAGCAGCTGAACAACCGGGAAATCTATGCCCCGCGCGGCAAGGTGCAGGGTGGCTCGGGTTCGATCAACGCGATGGTCTATGTCCGTGGCCAGGCCCATGACTTCGACGACTGGGCCGCCAATGGCAACGACGGCTGGGGTTTCAAGGACGTGCTGCCGTACTTTCGCAAACTGGAAAACCATCCGCTGGGCGACAGCGAATACCACGGCGGCAGCGGCCCGATCAGCATCACCCCGATGAAGGGCCATACCCATCCGATCTGTGATGTGTTCCTCAAGGGTTGCGACGAACTGGGTTACCCCCACAGTGATGACTTCAACGGGCCGAAATTCGAAGGCTCGGGCATCTACGACGTCAACACCAAGGACGGCCAGCGCTGTTCCAGCAGCTTCGCGCACTTGCACCCGGCCCTGAGCCGGCCGAATCTGACGGTGGAGCATTACGCCCTGGTGGATCGGGTGTTGTTCGATAACGAGCGTGCGACCGGTATTTGCGTCACCCAGCACGGCGTGGTTCGCACGTTCGCCGCGCGCAAGGAAGTGATCCTCTGCGCCGGTGCCGTGGACACGCCGAAGATTCTGCAATTGTCCGGTGTGGCGGATCAGGCGCTGCTGGCCAAACATCAGATCCCGCTGGTCAAACACCTGCCGGCGGTGGGGCAGAACCTCCAGGACCACTTGTGCGCCAGCTACTATTACAAGGCCAACATCCCGACGCTCAATGATCAGCTCAGCTCGCTGTTCGGTCAGTTAAAGCTCGGCCTCAAATACCTGCTGACGCGCAAGGGCGCACTGGCCATGAGCGTCAACCAGGCTGGCGGGTTCTTCCGGGGGAATGACGCGCAGGCCAATCCGAACCTGCAGTTGTACTTCAACCCGTTGTCGTACCAGATCCCGAAAAACAACAAAGCGAGCCTCAAGCCCGAGCCGTATTCAGGCTTTTTGCTGTGCTTCAACCCGTGCCGGCCCACCAGTCGCGGGCATATCGAGATTGCCTCGAAAAATCCACGGGACGCTGCGTTAATCGATCCCAACTACCTGAGCACACAAAAGGACATCGACGAGGTGATCCAGGGCAGTCGGCTGATGCGCAAGATCATGCAGGCGCCAGCGCTCAAGGGCATCACTGTTGCAGAGGTGTTGCCTGGGCCGCTGGTCGAAAGCGATGAACAGATGCTGCAGTACTTTCGCGAGAACAGCGGTTCGATTTATCACCTGTGCGGCTCGTGTGCCATGGGCGCGGACGAGCAGACATCGGTGGTGGACAAGCGGCTGAAGGTCCACGGTCTCGACGGTTTGCGCATCGTCGATGCGTCGATTTTTCCGAACGTCACCAGCGGTAATACCCACGCGGCGGTACTGATGGTGGCGGAGAAGGGCGCCGATCTGATCCTGCAGGACGTCTGATTTCGTTGCCATACGCTATCGAAAAGCGTTTGGATCGGCCGCTCATGGCCGATTTTTCAATGATTTAGCCCAACCTTTCCAGGTTGGGCTTTTTCATACCTGAAAAATAGCCCCGTCACATTCACCCCTTATCGAATGGTTGAAGCCAGGTTCACTGATCCTTCTCACAATTGATCATCCACGACACGCCGAAGCGATCCACCAGCATGCCGAAGCGTGCCGCCCAGAAGGTGGTTTCCAGTGGCATTTGGATGCTGCCCTTGTCCGCCAGTGCAGCAAAGATGCGCTCTGCTTCAGCAACGCTGTCGACATTCAACGAGATCGAACAACCGCTCATGCCGTTAGTGGGACGGTCGGGTGTGGTGTCCGAGCCCATGATGGCCTGATCGCCGACCAGCAGGCGGGTATGCATGATCAGGTTGTGACTGTCCGCTGGGACATGCTCACTCGCCGGGCTTTCGCCAAAGGTCATCATGAGTTCGATCTTGCCTGGCAGGCATTGGGCGTAGTAGGTGAAGGCGGCTTGGCAATCGCCGTTGAAGATCAGGTAGGGATTGATTTTCATGTTCTGCTCCCGGTAATGGTGGGTGCATCGGCGGGACGTTGGGTTTGTCCTCGCGTTCCGATGGGGTTGACCCCCAGTAGCAAAGCGCTAAAACGAGGTGGGCGGGTGTGTTTTTTTAGATGTTTTCTCTATGGATGAGGCGAGGCTTATCGCCTCAGCTGCAGACACGCGCGTTAGCGGGAGCGCCCCATTGTCGAGCTGAAGTACCATGGCGCATGGTCATGATCAACGACCCCGACACGTCCATCTCCCATCCTCCGCCGAGTCCTTCGCCCTATGCCTGCTCTTGACCGTTTCGCCTCGTTGCTCGACCAGGCGAGACGTGCCTTGTTGCTGGTGTGGGGAACGTCACGCGGGCTGTTTCTGGGGCTGGTGCTGGCGACGCTGATTGCCGGTGTGCTGCCGGCGTTGGCGGCCTGGTTGGGGCAGCGCATTGTCGATGCAGTGGTGACCGCGATGCAGTTGCACGCCCAGCAGGGCAGCGCGCCGTTGTGGCCCGTGGTGCGTTATGTGCTGTTTGAAGCCGGTGTGCTCGCGTTGTTGTCCGGGACGCAGCGTGCACTTTCGGTCCAGCAGTCATTGTTGCGGGTGCAGTTGGGGCAGAAGGTCAATACCCTGATTCTGGAGAAGGCTCAGACCTTGTCCCTGGTGCAGTTCGAGAACTCCGAGTTTTACGACAAGTTGGTCCGGGTGCGGCGCGAAGCCTCGACCCGGCCGTTGGCGCTGGTGATCAAGTCGCTGGGGCTGATCCAGAACCTGATTGTGCTGATCAGCTTCGGCTTGTTGCTGGTGCATTTTTCGCCTTGGGCGCTGGTGCTGCTGGTGGTCGGTGCGTTGCCGGTGTTTTTCGCCGAAGCACATTTCTCCGGCGATGCGTTTCGTCTCTTCACCCGTCGTGCGCCGGAGAGTCGGCAGCAGAGTTATATCGAGACGCTGCTCTCCCACGAGGGCTACATCAAAGAGGTCAAGTTGTTTGGCTTTGCACCGCTGCTGTTGCAGCGATACAGAGACACGTTCGCTCGTCTTTACACCGAGGACCGGCGCCTGACCCTACGCCGGGATGGCTGGGGATTTGTGCTCGGTTTGCTGGGTACGGGGGCGTTCTATCTGGCCTATGCCTGGGTGGTGGTCGATACCGTTCACGGCAACATCAGTCTCGGGCAGATGACCATGTACCTGGTGCTGTTCAAGCAGGGGCAAACTGCCGTCAGCAGCAGTTTGAGCGCCATCAGCGGTCTCTACGAAGACGGGCTGTACCTGTCCAGCCTCTACGAGTATCTGGCCGAACCCGTGGTGGTGGATACCGGTAGCCTGAGCATGGGCGCTGTACCCGGTGACGGGGTGCGTTTCGAGAATGTAGGTTTCCGCTATCCGGGGGCGAGTCGAGCCGCTCTGGAGGGTATCAACCTGCACCTTGTACCAGGTCGCAGTGTGGCACTGGTGGGTGAGAATGGTTCGGGCAAGACCACGCTCATCAAGTTGCTGACCCGTTTGTATCGCCCCGATCAGGGGCGCATTTTGCTGGACGGCAGCGATTTGCAGGCGTGGGAAGAAGATGCACTGCGTCGGCGCATCGGCGTGATTTTTCAGGATTACATTCGCTACCAGTTCTCCGTGGGCGAGAACATCGGTGTGGGCGACACCTTGGCCTTTGACGATGAGAAACGCTGGCATGCAGCCGCCGCCGAGGGCATGGCCGCCCCCTTTATCGAACATCTCGATCGAGGGTATGCCACTCAATTGGGACGATGGTTTGCCGGTGGGCAGGAACTGTCCGGCGGGCAATGGCAGAAGATTGCCTTGTCCCGCGCCTACATGCGTCGCAACGCCGATATCCTGATTCTGGATGAGCCGACCTCGGCGCTAGACCCGGCGGCGGAAGCAGCAGTGTTTGAGCATTTCAGCCAGCACACCCAGGGCCGCATGACCTTGCTGATCTCTCACCGGTTCTCCAGTGTGCGCAATGCCGATCACATTATCGTGCTGGACCAGGGCGCAATCCTGGAGCGGGGCGATCACGACAGCCTGGTCGCGGCTGGCGGGCGTTATGCGCAGTTGTTTGACTTGCAGGCACGGGGTTATCGATAGCCCGGGAGCTCTATCCCGGCCGGCGAACTGCTCTCAACTTGCCGCTGTTTCCGCCTCCGCAGAAGAACTGATCGGCGCCGTCTGACTCGAGCCCCGATACCCCGACGCCGGAAGGCAGCTTGAGGCTCTCCAGGACCTCTCCCGTTTGAGGATCGACTTGCCTCAATTCGCTTTCGTCACCTTCCCAGGTGCCGTGCCAGAGTTCTCCGTCGACCCAGGTGACGCCGGTGACGAAACGATTGGATTCGATGGTGCGAAGAATCGCCCCTGTCTGGGGATCGATTTGATGAATCTTCCGGTCCCGATACTCGCCTACCCAGAGCGTCCCTTCGGCCCACGTGAGCCCTGAGTCACTGCCGCCGGGAGCCGGGATCGTGGCGAGTACACGGCCGGTATTCGGGTCGATTTTCTGGATGCGATCCTCGGCGATCTGAAACAGGTGCTCGCCGTCGAAGGCCGTTCCTGCATGCGCGGCGACATCGATCGAGCGCAGCGTTTTCCCGCTCGCCGGGTCGAGGGCGTTCAGCTTGTCTCCGGAAGCAAACCAGACGTGCTGGCCGTCATAGGTGACCCCATGCACGTTGTCGACCCCCGGAAAGGGTCCATATTCGCGGATGATTTCGGCTGCTGAGCGTTTCATGTCTTCCATCCTGTTGGTTTGGTCGTGGAGTGATCCTAGTCACTCGGCAGTGGAGCGGGGAGTAACAAAGACGTCGCGAAACCCGGCACCGATGGGGTCATCCAGCGACGCGCTCGCCCGCGACCAAACCACTGCACCTTGCCAACTGCCGACAAGGAGTCGAGTGCCCGCTGCACGGTGCGCTGGCTGGCGCCAAGTGCCAGCGCCAGGGCCGAGCTCGACCACGACTCGCCGTCGGCGAGGCAGGCGAGCACTGCTGCTTGTTTCTCTTCGACGGGGCGCGCCAGCACGACGACTTCCCGTGCGTAATGCGGCTCCAGCGCAAACCCGCGCTTCGTCGCGGTTATGCCGGCCAATGTCCGAAGCGCCGCGCGTAGCCGCCCGACTTCGACACGCAACCGCGCGCGATGCGATTCATCCGTGAGTTTCAAGCGAAAGGCTCGCGCGATCAGCGTTTCCCTCGGCACGTCGGCGGGCCACGCTTCGCCCAGCGCCCGTACGAGCGCGAACAACACTGGGCGCCGTGCGAGCGAGACCAGCGTGCCTGCGTCACGCACAACATGACGGCACGCGTCCACCACGAGCGCCTTTGAGGCCAATAACGCTTCAACCTCATCGAGCAGCAGGAGCCGCTCCTCACCGCGTTCAATCAGGCGCGCCGCAGGTGTGTTGAGGACGAGGAATGCGCTTTCGACCTCGGCGGTCAGCGCAGGGATACCGGCCTGGAGTGCGGCATGCTCGGCCCGAGCGAGCGCATCGCGTGCGGTCTTCGTCTGGAGGCGGCGTATCGCGATCCCCGCAACCACCAGCTCGTGGACGGCCCTCGAGGCAGGCGGCAAAGGCGTGGGGTCGAGCTTGGCAAGCGTATGCTCGGCCTCGTCGAGGTGCCCGATCAGGAGCAAGCGCCGGATCTTGAGATACCGCGCATGCGTGGCGTTCACCCGGTCGCCGTGCGCCTCAAGCGTCGCCCGCGCGGTGTCGAGCGCCTTCGCAGGCCAGCCGAGATCGCGCGAGGCGAGCGCGACCTCGGCCTCGGCGACGACACACCGCGCACGGGCCAGGGCCTCTTTCGGGCCGAAGGCGCGTGCGGCACTTCGCAATAGAGCCTTCGCTCGAACAAGTTCGCCGAGTTGCGCCATCGCGATGCCTCGAAGCGCGAGTGCAGGCGCATCGTCGCGCAAGGCGACCCGGTTCAGTGCGCCAAGGGGATCACCCGCCGCGAGCGCACGCGCCGCGGCCGTGATCAGCGAGTCCATCTGAATCCCGCCACATTTGTCACTCCCACTGTCCGATGCCCGGTGTTTAGTCTATCTCACGACCACCAAACAGCCTGTCGTATCGAGCACCGAGCGAACGACGAAGGGAGACGATGATGAACCAACACATGATCGGCACACGTGAACAATGGCTGGCAGCACGACTCGAGCTGCTCGAAGCGGAAAAGGTGCTCACGCGGCGTAGCGACGAGCTGGCACGGCAACGTCAGGCGCTGCCGTGGGTCCGGGTCGACAAGGCGTTCCGATTCGAGACTGATGAAGGGAGCGCCTCACTGGCAGACCTCTTCAGAGGACGTTCGCAGCTCCTCGTCTACCACTTCATGTTCGGGCCTGACTACATGGCGGGGTGCCCGTCCTGCTCGGCGATTGCGGACGGGTTCGAGGGCTTCGCGGTCCACCTGGCGAACCACGACGTCACGTTGTCGGCGGTGTCGCGGGCGCCGCTGGCGAAGCTGCAAGCGTACAAGCGCAGGATGGGGTGGACGTTTCCCTGGGCGTCCTCGCTCGACAGCGACTTCAACTTCGATTTCAGCGTCTCGTTCACCGAGGAGCAACAGCGTGAAGGGAGCGTCGAATACAACTATCGGCGCGCTGGCCATGCGATGGACGCGACACCGGCCCCGGCGCCCGTCGTCCAGTTCGCGGCGACATGCGGAACCGACGCACCCACGTATTCGCGGGACAGGCCAGGCATGAGCGCGTTTGTGCTCGAGGACGGCGTCATCTACCACACCTATTCGACTTACGCGCGCGGTCTGGACGGCCTCTGGGGCATGTACCAGTGGCTCGACCGTGCGCCCAAGGGGCGCAACGAGACAGGCCCCTGGTGGCGTCGTCACGACGAGTATGACAAGCGCTGAGCCAGGTCGTGGGTGTCGTTGGCCCGGGGAGAATTCTGGCGAGCCCGTCCGGCTCGCCAGTGATGGGTTCGCCTTCGCGGGAGTACAGTTAAAGCGCGTTCACCACTGACAGAGGCAAGCTGATTCGCTGTTCGCGTTGCAGGAAATTCATCAGCAGCAGCACCCGTTCCTCGCCATCCATGGCGAGGAACACCGTTTCGAGATCGGCGAACGGGCCTTCAGTGATGCGTACGGTTTCACCCTGTTTCAACAGCGTTGTCACGAGGGCCTGGCTGTTGCGTTCTTGAAGCTCGTCAATCAACGCATTGCGGATCGGCAGTGGCTGACCGCCGAATCCGACGACTCGCGAAACGCCACGGGTCGAGCGCAGCGGGGCCCAACTGTCCTGAAGGCTCAGTTGAATAAACAGGTAGCCCGGAAACAGCGACTCGCTGATCTGCCGTCGCTGCCCCCGTAAAATACGTTCGCGCGTGTACCTGGAGCGAAAACAGGCATAGCCCTGGCGCTGCAGATGTTCTTCGGCGCGTTCATCTTGTCTGGGCTTGCACTGGACCAGATACCAGGCTTTGGCGGCGTGTTCTGCACTCGCGTTCATTCGACGTACTTCTCTTTTGTGTGCCGATATTCAGTCTGTCCCTGCGCCGATCTGCTCCAGCAGTTCGGCGGTTTTGCGCTGCATCAACGCGATGTCGCCGCGACTTTCCACATTCAAGTAAGTCACGTTGCCATCGCCCGAGAGGCGCACGCTGAAGCGCCAGTCGGCAAAGACCAGGTTCAGCCCGTTGCTCTCGTTGATGTCCAGGGCATCGGCGGCGTAGCGGCTCTTGATGCTCGCCAGCAGCGCGGCGCCATTCTTGACTTGACGGCGGATCTCCCCGGAAGAAGGGAAGGCGCCGATACGCTCCACCAGCAGCACCGGTGGTTTTTGCGTGCGTGGGAAAATCAATTCCGACGCATAGGCGCGAACGATGAGGTACGCGAGGTTGCCTTTAAGTTCAGCGCCATACGGATGGCGGCTGTCATCTGCCGTGAAACCGCTCAACGTATTCATAGAGGCTTCATCCATAGGGTAAAGAGGATCATGAGGCCGTCACAGCGTGTGTTGATGCAGGTGCTCGAAGCAGAAATTGGTGGCGGCGACGTAACCCTCGGCACCTCCGCAATCGAAGCGTCGGCCCTTGAATTTGTAAGCCAGTACGCAGCCGTTGCGGGCCTGTTTCATCAGCGCGTCGGTGATCTGGATTTCACCGCCCTTGCCAGGTTCGGTGTCGGCGATCAGGTCGAAGATATCGGGGGTCAGAATGTACCGGCCGATGATTGCCAGGTTGGAAGGGGCGTCTTCCGGGCGGGGTTTCTCGACCATGTTGCTGACCCGGTAGAGACCCTCGTGAATCAGCTCGCCGGCAATCACCCCGTACTTCTGAGTCTGCTCACGGGGCACCTCCTGGATCGCCACGATCGAACAACGGTACTTGGCGTAAAGCTTGAGCATTTGCGCCAACACCCCGTCACCTTCAAGGTTCAGGCACAGGTCGTCGGCCAGTACCACGGCGAATGGCTCATCACCGATCAACGAGCGACCGCTGAGAATGGCGTGCCCCAGCCCCTTCATTTCCACCTGACGGGTATAGGAAAAGCTGCAGGTATCGATCAGCTCTCGGGTCCCGGCCAGGAACCTTTCCTTATCGGTGCCGCGAATCTGATGTTCCAACTCGAAGCTGATATCGAAATGATCCTCCAGCGCTCGTTTGCCACGGCCGGTGACGATGGCCATCTGTTGCAGGCCGGCATCGCGCGCTTCCTCGACGGCGTACTGGATCAGCGGCTTATTGACGATCGGCAGCATCTCCTTCGGCATGGCTTTGGTGGCGGGCAAAAAGCGGGTGCCATAGCCTGCAGCGGGGAACAGACATTTACGAATCATGGAGCGTCCTTGAAAGTAGACTGATGAATTACCCGATACCTGACAGGACTCTGGCAACGCACTAGCGGAACAGCCATACATTATCCATTGGCTAATGACGGTGTAATCTAAATTGATCGGCTGCGGGAAAAGCTTAACGGTTAGAAATTGTCTGGATAAGTGTGCTGGTTGTTGCTTTGAGTCTGCCAAAGAGCGAAGTGTTATTTTTTGTCTGAAGAAAAAATTCGGTGCTGTTCACGTGTCGTGATAATAAATAGGCACTTGATATTTTGACGTTGATCCAGCAGTGGCTGAATTTATAGATACTTAGATATGTCCGTGGTTTAAAACTCTTATGTTCGGCAAGTGTTAGGTCACCGCCAATGTTGACGAGACGGGGAAGGTCATCTTGCTTAAAAGGGTTTTGATTGTCTGTGTCGGCAATATTTGCCGCAGCCCCATCGCGGAACATCTGCTGCGCCGGGCACTCGTTCATTCCGATATCGAGGTCCGCTCAGCGGGTCTTGCCGCCTTGGTCGGCAAGCCGATCGAGCCGATGGCGCGTGCGGTACTCGAGGAGCATGGCCACCTGCCTGATGAGCACCAGGCCATTCAACTCACGCCTCAAGCCGTCAGCGAGGCGGACCTGATTCTGGTGATGGAGCAGCGGCATGTCAGCGGCGTGCTCAACATAGCCCCTGAAGCGCGAGGCAAGGTGCTGATGCTGGGCAAATGGCAAGACGACCGCGAAATCAGCGACCCCTACCGTCAAGGCCAACCTGCTTTTGTGCACGCTTATGCGTTGATCGAAGAAGCCGTACACGCATGGGCACAGCGTCTAGCACGCTGATGGCCACTCCCTATTGAATCGTAATAAAGGCAAAGAATTCGACTTATGCAGCAAGCGCCAGTAGTCAACATGCGGGAAGACGATAATGACGAGATTGATCTTCTCGGTCTGTTTGGAACACTCATCGACCATAAATGGCTGATTGCCGCGATTACCGGCGCGTTCATGGTGGCCGGGGCCGCGTATGCGGTGCTGGCGACGCCGGTATTCCAGGCGAACGCGTTGCTGCAGGTTGAAGCGAAAAAGAACGATTTGTTGGGCTTCTCGGATATCGGCAGCATGCTCGGCAAGGAGTCTCCTTCGGCCACCGAGATCGAGTTGATCCAGTCCCGCTCGGTGATTGGCAAAACCGTCGACAACTTGAAACTTGATATTGTCATACAGCCGATGCACTTCCCTGTTTTTGGCGAGTTTCTGGCACGTCGATTCAAGAACAACAACCCCGGTGAACTAGCCGATGCCTGGTTGGGGCTGAAGAGCTTCGCCTGGGGAGGGGAGTCGCTGAAAGTATTCAAACTGGATCTTCCCGATTCGCAACTGGGCAAGAAGTTGACGCTGACCGCAGGTGAAGAGGGTCATTACACCCTGGTGGATGAAGATGACAAACTGTTGGCGGCCAGCCAGGCCGGACAAATGTTCGAGCAAAATGGCGTCAAATTTGAAATCGAGGAAATACACGCCCATCCTGGAACCCGCTTCAGAATCATCCGTAATTCCCGACTGACCAGTATCCTCGACTATCAAGAGGCGCTGGAGGTGTCCGAACGCGGAAAAGAGTCGGGCATGATTGGTCTGGCACTGGAAAGTACCGATCCGGACCAGGCAATCAAAATACTCAACGAAATTGCCGATATCTATGTGCGGAAAAACGTAGAGCGCACGTCGGCAGAGGCGGCGCAGAGTCTGGCGTTTCTGAAGGAGCAACTTCCGCTGGTCAAAAAGGACCTGGAAAAAGCCGGAAACGCCTTGAACGAATATCAGACTCGCAGCAAATCCGTGGATATCACGCTCGAAACCAAGGCCATTCTTGATCAGATTGTTGGCCTGGATACCAGCATCTCCGAGTTGAAGTTGCAGCAAGCCGAGATGGACAGGAAGTTCACCCGCCAACATCCCGCTTACCGCGCATTGTTGACCCAGATCGGTGAGTTGAGCAGCAAGCAGAAACGCCTGGCGAGCAAGGTCGAAAGCCTTCCCTCTACCCAGCAGGAGCTGCTGAGTCTGACCCGGGATGTAGAGGTCGGAACGGCCATTTATACCCAACTGCTGAACAAGTCTCAGGAGCTCGATGTAATGCGGGCGGGGACGGTCGGTAACGTGCGTCTGATTGACACCGCGGACGTCAATTTCCTCAAGCCGGTCAAACCTAAAAAGGCCTTGATTGTATTGGTCGCCACGCTGCTTGGCGGATTCCTGGCGGTGGCCCTGGTGCTGGTGCGCAAGGCGCTGAACCGTGGCCTGGAAAGCCCGGAAGCCATCGAGCAACTCGGCTTGCCGGTGTACGCGTCGATCCCTTACAGCATCCTGCAGAAGGCCGAAGAAGACAAAGCCTTGCGTGGTCGGGGGCGTTCCGGAGCAGGTTCTTCATTGCTGGCCATCAGTCACCCCACCGATCTGGCGGTCGAGGCGCTGCGCAGTCTGCGTACCAGCCTGCACTTTGCCATGCACGAGGCCGACAATAACCGGTTGATGATTTCCGGCCCCAGCCCTCAAGTGGGTAAAACGTTCGTGTCGGTCAACCTGGCGGTAGTGATCGCGCAAACCGGGCTGCGGGTATTGCTGGTTGATGTCGACATGCGCAAGGGTTACCTGCACAAGGTGTTAGGCGTTCCTTCGGATAACGGGCTCTCCGATGTCCTGGCTCGGCGCTGCGATATGGCCACTGCGATCCATAAGACTGAAATCGAAAACTTTGATTTTGTGAGCCGAGGCCAGATCCCGCCCAATCCTTCCGAGCTGCTGATGCATGCCAATTTCAGCGCGCTATTGGAGCAGGTGAGTGGGCTTTATGATCTGGTGATTCTCGATACGCCCCCACTACTGGCGGTGACGGATGCAGCGATTGTCGGGCGCCTTTGCGGGACCAATCTGATCGTCGCGCGCTTTGGTCTGAACCCGGCGAAGGAAATCGAGTTGACGGTCCGCAGATTCTCCCAGAACGGGGTGGCCATTAAAGGTGCGATCTTTAATGGCGTGGAGAAAAAGGCCTCCACTAAATATGGCTACGCTGATTATGGTTATTACCACTATGCCTATGCCTCCGACAAAAGCTGATGAGCAGCGAACAGGCCGTGTCATAAGTTCAGGTTTCAACAGCGCTGCTGTCGCCCTTGATGTTTGAATTTCTATCGTATTGCCGCGCGGATCAATAGGCCTGCGGGCATGATCAAACCAACCTTTCATAGAAACACCACGTCCTGAGGAATATGACGAAAAATCCTGGGGCGGTAGCGTGATTGCGAATGACACAGGTCAATGAATAAAACTACAGCGTTCAAGGCTATATCGCTTCTCTGGATAGGGTCCCTGGCGGGAGCCGGGTTTGCCTTTCTGACTCAGGTGTTGCTGGCCAGGAAGTTGGGCAGTAATGACTTCGGTGCTTTTTCGTCAGCACTCACGACCATCACTCTACTGGCGCCTCTGGCGGGCTTCGGGATATCCCAATATTGGCTCAAGGCTTTCGGTCAGGAGGGCTGGGCGGGGGAACGCTGGTTGAAACCTTCGTTCCAGTTCATCGCCTTGAGTACCTTGTTTCTTATGGGCGCCATCGTGACGTGGGCGCTGTATTCCAGCCATGACCGGTTAACGCAAAACCTGCTGTTGATTCTCTCCCTGTACATACTGGGGCAGCTGTCAGTAGAGCTGGTGAGCAGCAAACTCCAACTTGAAGAAAAGTATTTTCACTTGGCGCTCTGGCAGTTTTTGCCGCACTTCCTTCGCTGCTCGATGGTCTTCATCACGGTGGTCGTGAGCTCCATGGCATTAGCGGCGGAGTACTACGCGGTCTTCTATTCCGTCATTGCAGTGGTGTTTTTTTTACTGGCTGTCCCCCAGTTGCTGCACATGGTGAATGGGAAACTAACCCTGAAAGGCCACGAACGGGCCAGGGAGTTCTCGGCCCTGTCGCTGAAGCCGAGCATGTTAAGTGTTGCCGGCGCCAGTTGGCCATTTGGCGTCGCGGCGTTCTCGCACCTGATTTATTTTCAAAGCAACATCATTTTGCTGAAGCACCTCTCAAGTAATAGCGCGGCAGGCATATACAGCGTGGCTTTTACCATCATGACCGCGGTGTATTTGTTGCCGAGTGTGATTTATCAGAGGTTTCTGCTGCCCAAGATGCACCGCTGGGCTAACCATGATCCAGACATGTTTTATCAGATATACCGAAAGGGTAACTGGCTGATGTTACTACTCGGCACTCTGGCCATGCTGGCTATTCTGCTCTGTGCGGACTGGGCAGTGCCTCTGCTGTTTGGTGAGGCCTATCGAGAGGCGTCGTCGGTATTGAAGATTCTTTCCCTGTCGGCACCGGTTATTTTTCTGGCTTTCAGTGCGGGTGCCACGTTGGTGACCCAGGAACACATGAAGGTGAAAGTTAAATACATGGCGCTGGTGGCGATCATCAATGTGCTCCTTAACGTGACATTAATTCCCCTGTTTGATCTGCGTGGCGCCGCGGTGGCGACCGTTGTCAGCAATCTATTGCTGTTGTCGTTGTATTTTTATGGTGCACAACGGTTGGTTTTCAAGAACAAGTTTCGATAGCAGGTACAACTTCCATGCCTAAATTATTGATCACTTCCGACCCTCGGGAGATGAACGCTCATGATTGATACCGTAAAAATTTATGCCCGGACAGTACTGGCGGGGTTCGGCTTTTTATATGACCTGAGTCGCTATGCCCGGTATTCGGGATGGCAATCTTCACTCCGTTCGGTCGAAGCCAGAAACTATTACATGGTCAAGGTGTATCACACCCTTGAAAAGAGCCTGAGTTTTACCAACAGGAAGCCGGGGTCTGGATGGGCAGGCGCCAATGCGCTGATCAAGGCACTGGAGCGTTCGTTCATGCTCAACGGCACGGGCTATCATGACCTGGTGGCAATCACGGTATTAAAGAAGTTCGCTGAAGCCGAGAAGGCCCACCAACCGGAAAAAACCGCCGAGCTTATAAAACGTCTGGTTAAAGTCGAGAGCCTCAGCAAGCAAACCATCCCGTTTTATGACAACAGTGGGGCGATCAATCACGCCAGAACGGAGTTCAATAAAGGTCGATTGATGACCCCGGAGAACTTCTTCCTGTCCAGGTACTCGCTTCGAGAGTTCTCTGACGCGGAAATCAGTGCAGAAGAATTAAGCAGAGCGCTGGAGATGGCCATGAAGTCACCGTCTGCCTGTAACAGGCAATCGTGGCATGTCTATCATCTGGAGGGCGAATTGGCGCAGCAAGCCCTTGCGTTTCAAGATGGCAATCGCGGGTTCGGGCACAAAATAAAAGACTTGCTGATTATCACCACAGACTTGCGTGCTTTCGTTTCCCCTCGAGAGCGTTATCAACACTGGATCGATGGCGGGATGTTTTCCATGTCGTTGATCCTGGCGTTGCATTCAATCGGTATTGCTTCGTGCTGTTTGAACTGGAGTCAGTCGGGGAGGGCGGATATCAACTTTCGCAAGGTGATCAAGATCAGTCCGCAGCATACGGTGATGATGATGCTGGCGATAGGTTACCCAAATGAGCAGAACACGGTGTGTGCCTCTGCGCGTCGCCCCCTCGAAGAAGTGTATACCAAGCTGTCCAGCCAGTAAGTACTCACCCTTGGTCGCAAAGGACTCAGCCCCTTGAAAATTGCATTGATCACGATACATCACGCCAATAGTTATGGTGGGACTCTACAAGCGCTCGCCAGCCAGAACGTGCTGTCGAAGTATGGCGACGTCAAGATTATTGATTACAAAAGCAAAGAGCTGGAAAACACCTTGAAGCTGATTCGAGTGGACAGCAACCCGCGCAGCATTTTTAGAGCCGGTAAGGATGTTTTTCGAATCCTCCCCCGCAGGCGATTGATAGCAAAGTTCAAGGAATTCATGCGGGTCAACTATAACCTGACCCCCGAGTGCCCGGATTTACAAGCGCTGCAAACCTTATCGAGTCACTTTGATTGTGTGGTCTGTGGCAGCGATCAGATATGGAATCCGAATATCACCGGGTATCTGGACCTGAACTATATGCTGGCGTTTTCCCGGGCGAAAAAGAAGATTTCGTTTTCCTCAAGCGCGGGCTCGTACCGCTATTCGGAAGAGGAGGTGGTCAAGGTCAGAAAGGCACTGTCGACATTTGACAGTATTTCCGTCCGGGAAGAGGACACCGCACGATATCTGCGCAGCCTGCTCGGTAATCAAAAGGTTGATCACACCCTGGACCCTACGTTGATGCTGAACAAGCAAGAGTGGATGCAGAGCCTGCAGCTCGCCGGCAGAGCGCCGGGAACTAACGAGAAATACATTCTTGTGTACACCCTGAAGAAGAACACGCTGGTCAGGGAAACGATCAACAGGATAAGGACTGTATTGGGGCTGCGAGTCGTGGCAATCGATCAGGACCCTTTCCTTGGCTACAAGAGCGACAGGCACATCATGGATGCCAGCCCTGGCGATTATATTTCGCTGTTCGCCAATGCCGCCTTTGTCATCACCAATTCGTTCCATGGCACCGCATTCGCCTTGAACTTCGGGATTCCCTTCGTCACGGCCCTGCCCGAGAGTGGACTGAATAGAATCAAAGGCCTCTTGGATAAAGTGGGTTTGGCCGATCGTCTGGTGAGCAGCGTGAGTGATGTCGACGCGGTAGTCGGAAAATCAATCGACTTTAAAAGCAGTCATGAAAAGCTGGAAGCACTCAGGTTGGTGACCTGGAATTATCTCGATGGGGCCCTTTCAACCAACATGGCGAAAAAGCCAATTAAAGTTTCATGATGATCCACGGTTCCGCGAGCTTGAAGTCCTCGAGTATCAATCCGCGTTATGTGCTTGCTGTCATCATTGGCATAACGGTGGTTTTCAACAATATTGAATGGTCGCTGGGTGGTAACAACCTGACCCTGGAAAGGTTGCTGGCCGCGCCTATTTTTTTTATTGCTGTATTGCTGTTGGTCAGTTCGAACATTCCACTGCGACTGCCCAGGACGGGGATCATCCTGACCGTATGGGTGGTGCTGGCTTTTTACGCATCAGCTTCCGGCCCGGTGGAGGCCTGGTCGCTGAAAATGTACGCAGGCTTACTCCTGGCGGCTTCATTTTATTATGTGGTGATCTGGTTAAAGGCCAATCCCTTTACGATTTTCAAATCCAGGACCTATCTGCTTTTGGCATGGTTTTCGGGCCCATTTTTATCGTTGATTTATGTGCTTTCACTGTTGAAGTTTCCTCTTCCTGATCTGGCCGTTCACTGGCTGCAAGAGGGGAGTGGGGGCACGCGCATCCGTGGCGGAATTTATGAGGCCAATCTATTCGGGGTGTTTGTATCGCTGATGATACTGACGGTGCTGGCGTTGGGTTATTACCGAAAGTTATGGTGGTGGATCCTTGTGATCGGTTTGCACACCTCGTTGCTCTTTTCGTTTTCAAGAGCGCCTTGGGTTTCCTACATTATTTCCGTCTGGCTTTATCACGGGTTGAGTTATCCGAGAGCGTACAAGAACAGGGACTTGGTGAAGTACCTGTTGGGAGCAACGCTGTTGGTGGCGGTGATGTCGCTCCTGTCCTATTTCATTGCCTCTTCTTTTGGCGATTATGAGCTGATCAGCAGAACCCACTCGGTCAAGACGCGTTTTATCATGTGGGCATTGGCGGCAAATTCCATTCTGGAAAACCCCCTGTTCGGAAACGGTATCTACAGCTTCAGCGAAATATATTCTTTTGCACCGGAGTTGGTCGGTTCGGAGAATCATCGCAGTGCATGGATATCCAATTTGCCCCTGGCAATACTGAACGACACTGGCATCGTCGGCTTCATCGTCTTCTTCTCATTCATCATTCTGGTGATCAAGCGCAGCTTGAAGGCAGTCAGGAGGATGGCGATTGATCAAGGTGTCGACCGCTATCAAGTCAGAGTGGGGGCCGCGCTGGTCGCGTTTTTTCTGGCCATGGCCTTTTCAAGTCAGACCATTCCCGCGCATTCGATCGCCATTTTTTGGGTGTGTATGGCCCTTACCGAGCGGTTCTCAACACTCAGTCGCTCCCTCATCAAAAGAGCATAAACATGCACGCGAAGAAGTTGGTTTTCATCC
Source organism: Pseudomonas sp. 6D_7.1_Bac1 (assembly GCF_025465945.1). GTDB lineage: Bacteria > Pseudomonadota > Gammaproteobacteria > Pseudomonadales > Pseudomonadaceae > Aquipseudomonas. The sequence goes on from NZ_JANLNW010000084.1 coordinate 69,587, forward strand.
ATCTGTTCAACGACAGAAGTGGAAGTCCCAAGGTATTGTCTCAAGTGATCAAGGCGGCGGCGAATAACAATATAGCCACCGAGGTGATCACCAGTGCCCATGGTGACGGTTTTTTGTCAGGCGTGGCGGATGTGCAGAGCAGGCTTTTTTATAAAAGGTCTGAGAATAAGTTGCTGACCCTTGGCTACTACCTGATCTCTCAGGGGCTGTTGTTTATTCAGTGCTTGAAATACAAGAGGCAGAACGTGGTGTTTTATGTCAATACCATGATGCCCTTTGGTGCTGCCCTGGCGGGGAAACTGCTGAAGATACCGGTTTATTATCATGTGCATGAAACTTCAATAAAACCCAACCTTCTGAAGAGGTTTCTCCGGTTGATTATTGAAAAAACCAGCACAAAGGTTGTATTTGTCTCGAACTATCTGATGCAGGTGGAGCGCTTTGCCAAGCTTCCTCAGGTGGTTATTCATAATGCCCTGGATACAGCGGCTGGGCACACGTATCGCGTCAAGGAAGAGGCAGGTTTTACCTCGTTGATGATCTGTTCCTTGAAAGCCTACAAGGGCGTCATGGAGTTCCTGGCGCTTGCTCGGCGCAGCCAGGATGACAAGCACTTGAATTTTACCCTGGTGCTCAATGCGAGCCGAAGTGAAGTGGATAGTTATTTTTCCAGTATCGACATTCCAAGCAATGTGGCGATTTACCCTCGTCAAACAGATATGTCGGGTTTTTACTTACGATCCGACGTGCTGTTAAACCTTTCCCGACCGGATGGCTGGATTGAAACCTTCGGTTTGACCATCCTCGAAGGGATGTCCCACGGCTTGCCTGTGATCGTCCCGCCTGTGGGCGGTCCCGCTGAGTTGGTGCGCAGTGATGTCGAAGGCTATTTAATCTCTTCATACGATATCGAGGAGCTTTACAGCACGATATGCAGGATTTCGTTGGACCCTGAGAAATACAAGACGCTATCTGATAATGCGTTGTCCCGTACCCGGGACTTTAACCTGGAAGTATTCGAACGCAAGTTCTCAACACTCTTCAACGAGATGCAGCATGACACCTAAAATACTTTATATCCTGGGCATAAGAGGTGTTCCGGCTCAGCACGGTGGTTTCGAAACCTTTGCAGAGAAGTTGTCTCTTTATTTAACGGCCTACGGCTGGCAAGTGTATGTCTACTGTCAGGAAGAGGGCCGCGGAGAAATCACCCGGAGTACCTGGAACGGTGTCAACAGGATTCATATCCCTGTGACTCAGGAAGGCGCGCTGGGCACGGTTGTTTTTGACTGGAAAGCCACGCGTCATGCGACCTCGCAAAAAGGTTTGTTTCTGACCCTGGGTTACAACACCGCCGTCTTCAGTTTGCTGCAAAGGCTTAAAGGGCAGACCAACATTATTAATATGGATGGCGTTGAGTGGCGGCGTGACAAATGGGGAGCTATTGCCAAGACCTGGTTCTGGCTCAATGAACGTGCCGGCTGCTGGATGGGCAATCACCTGGTCGCGGATCACCCCAAGATCAAGTCGCACCTTGCGACGCGGGTCTCCGAAGCCAAGATCACCATGATCCCCTATGGGGGAGACAGGGTCCTGAGCGCAGACGCGGGTTTATTGGCGACTTATGCCGTAGAGCCCGGCAAGTTTTCGGTGATCATCGCCCGGCCAGAGCCCGAAAACTCGTTCCTCGAGATGGTGCGCGCCTTCAGTTCCACACCGCGCAATCACCGGCTTGTGGTTTTAGGCAACTTTCAGCCGAAGGCTAATCCGTACCATAAACAGGTCATGGATGCGGCCAGCGCAGAGGTCATCTTTCCCGGGGCGATCTATGAGACGGCGGTCGTACAGTCACTGCGTTTTTATTGTCGGTTTTACCTGCACGGGCATCGTGTCGGTGGAACTAACCCATCGTTGGTCGAGGCGCTTGGCGCCGGGTGTGCGGTCATTGCCCATGACAATCCATTCAATCGCTGGGTAACGGAAAGCGGCGCTGCGTACTTCAAGGATGAAGCGGCTTGTGCTGCTTTGTTTGACCAACTGCTGACGGACGATTCAACGCTTGCGCAGATGAAAGCGGCCAGCCTTACGCGCTTTCATCTGCGGTTCACGTGGAATCAAATCTTGCTTCAGTATGAAAAATTATTGACTGACTGGTATCCCGTCAGTCGGTAGAGAGACGACTATGACTATCCGTATTCTCCTGACTGGTGGAGCCGGCTTTATCGGCTCTGCGGTCGTCCGGCACCTGATCGAAAACACCCGATGCGAAGTGGCCAACCTCGATAAATTGACGTATGCCGGCAATCTTGAGTCTTTGACTGGAGTTGCCGAGTCACCGCGATATCACTTCTTCAATGTCGATATTTGTGACGCTCAGGCGCTGGATCAAGTATTTACCACGTTTCAACCGGATGCGGTGATGCACCTGGCCGCGGAGTCGCACGTCGATCGCTCTATCGACGGCCCCGCCGACTTTATCCAGACCAACATAGTCGGGACCTATACCTTGCTCGAAGCAGCCCGTCGTTACTGGAACGGGCTGTCGGCGCAGGTAAAACAGGCGTTTCGCTTCCACCATATCTCCACCGATGAGGTCTACGGCGACCTGGAAGGCACCGATAACCTGTTCAGTGAAACCACGCCCTATGCGCCCAGTTCACCCTATTCGGCGTCCAAGGCCAGTTCGGACCATCTGGTTCGGGCCTGGCAACGTACGTACGGTCTGCCGGTGTTGGTCACCAATTGTTCGAATAACTACGGTCCCTATCACTTTCCCGAGAAGTTGATTCCCCATGTGATTCTCAATGCCATCCACGGCAGGCCTCTGCCGGTCTATGGCGATGGTTTGCAGATCCGTGACTGGTTGTTTGTAGAAGATCATGCGCGCGCGCTATGCGAGGTGGTGTGCCGGGGCAAGGTCGGCGAAACCTACAACATCGGCGGCCACAATGAGAAAACCAATATCGAGGTCGTGGAAACCCTGTGCGATCTGCTCGAAGAGTTGGCTCCCGACAAACCCGCCGGTGTCGCGCGTTATCGCGAGCTGATTACCTTCGTCAAGGACCGGCCGGGTCACGATCTTCGGTATGCCATCGACGCAGGCAAGATCGAGCGTGAGCTCGGTTGGCGGCCACAGGAAACCTTTGAAAGCGGCATACGCAAAACGGTCCAGTGGTATTTGCACAATCAAGAATGGTGGCAACGGGTACTTAACGGACAGTACCGGCCGGAGCGTCTTGGCCAAACCTCCTGAGGCAGGAAAACACTGCCTCTAAGCTCGCTAGACTTCGAAGGGAATCCCCATATGAAAGGCATAATTCTCGCGGGAGGCTCCGGCACCCGCTTGCATCCCATTACCCGCGGCGTATCCAAACAACTGCTGCCGATCTACGACAAGCCGATGATTTATTACCCGCTGTCGGTACTAATGCTGGCGGGTATTCGGGAGATATTGATTATCTCCACCCCGCAGGATTTGCCCAACTTCAAGAACTTGTTGGGTGATGGCTCCTCTTTCGGTATTGAACTCAGCTATGCCGAGCAGGCCTCCCCGGATGGCCTGGCACAGGCTTTTCTGATCGGCGAGCACTTTATCGGTGACAGCAATGTGGCGCTGATTCTCGGCGATAACATTTTCTACGGTTATGGTTTCAGCGCCTCGTTGCGCGAAGCGTCACAACGACAGACCGGCGCTACCGTCTTTGGTTATCGAGTCAGCGACCCAGAGCGTTTTGGTGTTGTCGAGTTCGACAGCGACGGCAAGGCGGTCTCGATCGAGGAGAAGCCTAAACACCCGAAGTCCAACTATGCGGTTACCGGTTTGTATTTCTACGACAACGACGTGGTGAGCATTGCCAGGCAAGTCAAACCTTCGATTCGTGGCGAACTTGAAATCACTGATGTGAACAACGCTTATCTGCAGCGCGGGGACCTGCACGTCAGCGTGCTGGGGCGTGGTTTTGCCTGGCTGGACACTGGGACTCATGATTCGTTGATGGAGGCCGGGCATTTCGTCCAGACCATTGAAGCGCGCCAGGGCTTGAAAGTGGCCTGTCTTGAGGAAGTGGCCTACCACCAGGGGTGGTTGTCGGCCGAGCAACTGGATAGACAAGCCACTGCGTTATGCAAAACCGGTTACGGCCAGTATCTGGCACAGGTGCTGACCACGGAGCCTGGGAAATGAAGGTGATCAAAACCAGGTTGCCTGGCGTACTGATTATCGAGCCCAAGGTGTTTGGCGATGCCCGTGGGTTCTTTCTCGAGAGTTATCACCAGCAGCGTTATCGCGACGCTGGAATCGAATGGCCTTTCGTGCAGGACAATCACTCGCGCTCCCGGTATGGCGTACTGCGGGGTTTGCATTTTCAGCGGACCCGGCCCCAGGGCAAGTTGGTGCGGGTCACCCGTGGCGCGGTTTACGACGTGGTGGTGGACATCAATCCCGCGTCCGCCACGTGCGGTGAACACGTGGGGGTTGAGCTGACCGCCGATGATCATCTTCAGCTATGGGTCCCGCCGGGATATGCCCACGGATTCTGTGTGCTCAGTGATACGGCCGACTTTCAATACAAATGCACCGATGTGTATGACCCGGAGGACGAGGGTGGCCTTCTCTGGAATGATCCGGAGCTGGACATTGCCTGGCCTCTGAAGTCGCCTCAACTCTCGGAAAAAGACCAGCGCCATCCGCGCTTGCGCACACTGCTGAGCGGGGAATGACCATGCAGGTTCTAGTGACCGGAGCGCAAGGGCAGGTCGGGCGCGAGTTGCTGCAAAGAGTGCCGCCCGGGTTCAGCGTGATGGGTTACGGCTCGGGTGATCTGGATATCAGCGACCCGGCCCAGGTCCAGGAGGTTTTGACCCGGATCAAGCCGCAGTTGTTGATCAACGCGGCGGCCTATACCGCAGTGGACAAGGCTGAGAGCGAGGTCGAGCGGGCCTATGGGGTGAACCGCGATGGCGTTGCGCACCTGGCGCTGGCGGCCGAGGAGCTGGGTATCCCGTTGCTGCATATCTCCACTGACTATGTGTTCAGTGGCGACAGCGACAGTGCCTACAAACCCGGTGATGTCACGGCCCCTTCAGGTGTGTATGGGTTGAGCAAGCTGGCCGGCGAGCAGCAACTGCAGCAACACTGTTCGCGTCATGTGATTCTGCGAACCAGTTGGGTGTTCGGCGCCCATGGCAACAATTTCGTCAAAACCATGCTTCGTCTCGGGCGTGATCGGGATGAGCTGGCCGTGGTCGCGGATCAGCGCGGCTGTCCGACTTCCGCCGGCAGTATTGCCGATACCTTATGGGCGCTCGCGACGATTTTTCAGCGCGACGGCGTGCTCAAGTGGGGCCTGTATCACTACAGTGGTGCTCCCGCCTGCACCTGGTATGAGTTCGCCGATGAGATTTTCAGCCAGGCCCTGGCGCTGGGTTTGCTGGAAAAACGCCCGGGCTTGAAGGCGATTACTACCGCCGAATATCCGACGCCGGCCAAACGACCCGTTTGGTCCGTACTCGATTGCCAAGCCCTTGAGCACGCTCATGGATTGGCACCGCAAAGCTGGACGCGGGAGCTGCAACGGGTGTTGCAGCAGTTGGGAAAAACAGCTCCCGAGGTTTGAACATCCGTGTCACTGCTATTTGAGTGAACACTCAGCCTATCGTTATTAACGGTCTATATTTAACCGTGAATGTTATTGCCAGTCGCTGTTTTAGCTGAAACTTCACGGCGCGCAAAGCCCTTCTGGGGTAATGGCTCGGGAGAATCCTGACGAATAATAACAATAGGCGCGGCGCATGGGCTGACTCGTTAAACTTACGAATGTCAGTACATAAACCTGCTGTTCCATTCCTGGCCCCTTAGTATCAACGCTTATAAAGAGTTGGTGCCGAGAAGGAGTTTGATATGAAGAAACTACTGGTTGTTGGCTTGCTGACTGTCATGAGCAGCGCGGCGCTGGCGGCAGAGCCCCTGACCGTGATTGCCCCGGCGTTGGCTGCCCCTGCGGCGGCGGTCGAAGAACCCCTGGCCTTGAGCACCCCATTGATCGGGGGCGTTACGGTAGGGGGGGGCGTGATGGTCGGAGCGGCCGTTACCGCCGCTGCGGTGGCCGCTGCAAACTCGGGTGGCAGTTCCAATGGCGGAACGCCTGGAACGACGGGGACCACCGGTACTACCGGAACGACGGGCACCCATTGATCCCCTCCGAAGTGTGTTGTTCAAGATCACTCGGAACTTTCCGGGTGGTCTTGTTTTAGACTTGCCCTCGACTAGCGTAGTGCCATTATGATCCGTAGGTTTTCTGCTGTAATGCTGGCAAGTATTAGCTTGCACGGTTGTATGTTTTCCCCTGGCCAACATATGGATACCCGTCAACTGGTGGGTGACGGCTCTGTGGAGAGTAGCCGGGTGGAACTTATTCCCATCACGCCTAAATTGATTGCCATGGATGCCGCTGCGCACGTTCGTGAGTCGGTGCCCTCGGCGTTATTGTCTTATGCGCCGGGTGGTTATCGCGTGGGCGCCAATGACTTATTGTTTATTACAGTCTGGGATCATCCCGAGTTGACGGCGCCTTCGGGGCCGCAACAGCAAATCGATGCCAACGGTCGTCTGGTTCGTCCGGACGGCACGCTGTTTTACCCCTACATCGGCAATGTCCCGGCCGCGGGTAAGACCATCGAAGAGTTGCGAGCCTTTATCGCTCAGCGCCTGTCGCAATTTGTCGAAAGCCCTCAGGTCGATGTCAGCGTATTGCGCTTCGCCAGCCAGACGGTGGTGATTTCCGGCGCGGTGACAAGAGCCGGCCAACAGTCGATCACCACCAATCCGCTGAGCCTGGTGGAAGCCATCGGCGTCGCAGGGGTAGACCCGCTGAATGCGGATCTGTCAGGTCTGACGCTGACCCGCAACGGGCGTGAGTACCGGCTTGATCTGGACACCCTCAATCGCCAGGACTCACAGCTGCACAAGGTCTACCTCAAAGGGGGCGACCAGTTGTACCTGCCGTATAACGACCTCAAGCGGATCTATGTCATGGGTGAGGTCAACCAACCCCGTGCGTTGAGCTTCAAGAGCAAATCGATGAACCTCTCCGATGCCCTGGGCACGGTGGGTGGCTTGAACCAGACCACCTCCAACGGCAATGCGGTGTATGTGATTCGCGGTGCAGACAATCTGGAAACCGAGCCGGCCAAAGTCTTCCAGCTCAATGCTGAATCACCTTCGGCCTTGGTGCTGGCCACCCGTTTCGACCTGCAGCCGCAAGATATCGTCTATGTCGGCCCGGCCGGCGTGACGCGCTGGAACCGTCTGATCAGCCAACTTCTGCCTACGGCCAGTGTCCTCGGGACCGGCGCCAGCTCCGTCAACAACCTCAGCGAAGCTAAAAGCAGATAAGGCTCAACCACGCAGTGAACATTTTGCCTACCAGCGCCTATCTGACGATGGCGCTACTGCTGTGCGGGTGTACTCCTTTGATGCAAGCCTCTTGGGACACGCTTAAAGCGTCTGCTACGGGGCCTGCCTCCATCGAATTGACCCACGCTCAGATCGATGCCGTGCCTTATCCGCAGATCCTGGTCACCACCGCCACCAGCGAGGGGGTGATGGCCATGACTCGTCAGCGTGGCGACCTGGAGTTCTGGGTCGCTTCCGGCAAACAAGTGCTGATGATGCGTGACGGCCTGGTGGTGCGCAGTGTCGGGTTGGGCGTTTCCCTGGACGGCACTCGCTTCAGCGGCGAGTCGCCCTTCAAGCGTGGTCTTCAGCACTTGCCCGACGGCTATACCAGCACTCGCTGGATCGATATCTACGACGGCTACCGTGTCGGCATCGCGGTCAACAGCCGCTTCAGCATCCATGACATCGAAAGCATCCGCATTCTGGACAAGGATTTCGCCTTGCTGCGGATCGATGAGCAGGTGGAGGCGCCCACCCTGAACTTTCACGCCACCAACCACTACTGGGTCGACCCCCGGGACGGTTTCATCCTGCGCAGCGAGCAGCATCTGACGCCTGAGCTCTCCCTGAATATCGTGCAGTTGCGCCCTGATCGGGGAGCCGCCCGGTGAAGTGTTCGAACCTTTTGTTGCTTGGCCTGTTATTGATCGGCCCGGCCGTGGGTCAGGCGGCCGTCACCGTCAGTGGTGATGTCCGCAGCCCCGGAGAATTTGAGGTCAAACCCGGCGCACGTTTGCTGGACGTCATCAGCGCCGCCCAACCCAACGCCGAAAGCTACTGGCTGGGCGCGGCGTGGCTGCACCGCTCATTAGTGGATAAGCAGACCCGGTTGAAGGCCGGAATCCTGTTTGATCTGAAGCTGTTGCAGCGGGTTGCCTTGCTCGATGACAGGCACACGCGAGCGACCTTGAGCGCGCGCCTGTATGAGCAGATCGAGCGGTTGCCGGTCACCGGGCGCCAGGTCGCGGTACTTGATCCGATCGCCCTGGAGGTGGGGTTCGCCCGCAACGCTCTGCTGGATGATGGTGATCGTCTGATTTATCCCGCGCGACCGACCACTGTGGAAGTCTGGGGGGCGGTCGTGCAGCCCTGTCAGGTGCCTTTCAGCGCCATGCAGGAAGCCCGCGACTATGCCCGGCACTGCACGATCCTCAGCGATGCCGAGAGCGATTATCTGTGGCTGATTCAGCCCGACGGCCAGGTACGGCACGTGGGCGTGGCGGCATGGAATCGTGAGGAGGGTGTCGTGCCGGCCCCCGGCAGCAGGATTCTGGTGCCAATCAGAAACGACGATCTCGATTCGCCGACCCCTGAGCTCAATCAACAACTGGCCGAGTTTCTCGCCACTCAACCCCTGGCTGAGGTGGCCCCTTGAAGTTACGTTTTGCTGCTGTATTGCTCCTGCCCTGCGGATTGGCTCATGGCGAACCGCGTTACACCCAGAATGATTTTGGTGGTGTCGGTCTGTTACAGACACCCACCGCGCGCATGGCTCCCGCAGGGGAGTTGAGCGTCACGGCCAGTCGTACCGAGCCTTACTCGCGCTACAGTTTTTCCCTGCAACCGTTCGATTGGCTGGAAGGCTCGTTTCGTTACACCGCGATCACCAACCGCAAGTACGGCACCGAGGCGTTGAGTGGTAATCAGAGCTTCAAAGACAAGGCCATCGACGTCAAGGCACGGCTTTGGGAAGAAAGTCACTGGGCGCCGCAGCTCGCATTCGGTGCGCGGGACATCGGTGGTACCGGGCTGTTTTCCAGCGAATATTTCGTCGCTAACAAGCGCTATGCCGACCTGGATTTCAGCCTCGGCATTGCCTGGGGTTATCTGGGGGATCGAGGGGATTTCAGCAACCCGCTGACGGTGTTCGGCAGCCAGTTCAATGACCGCCCGCAAAGCACTGCAGCGGTCGCCAGGGCAGGCGGGGTGAACTCCAATGCTTATTTCAAGGGTCGCCCATCGTTGTTTGGTGGGGTTGCCTATCAGACGCCGTGGGAGCCGCTGAGCCTGAAAGTCGAGTACGAGGGTAACGACTACCGGAACGAGCCTCTCCACAACCTGATCAAGCAAGACCTGCCGATCAATATCGGCGTGGTCTACAAGCTGGCCGACAGCGTCGATCTGAGTGCCGCCTGGGAGCGTGGCAACACCGCGATGTTTGGCATCACCCTGCACACCAACTTCGTCAGCCGCAAGGCGCCGGCCAAGACCTACGACCCTCCTGCCGAGCCACTACCGGCGCAGGCGCCGTCGATCCCGGCCGATCAGGTCAACTGGGCCAATGTCTCCAACCGGTTGCAGCAAAATGCCGGCTACAAGGTCAAGCGCATCACCCAGCGCGGTTCGGAGCTGATGGTGTATGGCGAGCAGTCCCGCTACTTTTACCCGGCCAAGGCCGTGGGGCGGGCCAGCCGGATTCTCGATAACAGCGTCAATCAGGATATCGACTGGTTCACCTTGGTGGACCAGCGTTACGACATGTCGATAGAGGAAACCAGCCTGCCCCGCAAAACGTTCCGCGCGGTGGTGAACAACGAGCAGCCGCTGACGGATCTGCACCGCTCGACCGAAATCAATCCGGCGGTTGCGCACCGGGAAACCACGCTCTACACCCAGGCGCTGGATCCCTTCAGCTATGGCTTTGGCCTGGGTTACAAACAGAACATCGGCGGCCCTGATGGCCTGCTTTATCAGTTCACCGCCGATGCCGACGCGGAGTACCTTTTCACCCGCAATACCTGGTGGAATGGCCTGCTCAGTGCCAACCTGTTGAACAACTATGACAAGTTCACCTACGACGCGCCGAGCGGATTGCCCAGGGTGCGGACCGATCTGCGCAAATACCTGACCACCTCCGATGTGACGATGCCGACGTTCCAGCTCAACCATGCGGTGCAGCTGGATCGGGACCTGTATGGCATGGTCTACGGCGGCTACCTGGAATCGATGTTTGCCGGGGTCGGCAGCGAAGTGCTGTATCGGCCCATGGGGCAACGCTGGTCGGTGGGCGCCGATCTGAACTTCGTGCGTCAGCGTGATTTTGATCAGGGTTTTGGTCTGCGTGATTACCGGACCGTGACGGGCCATGTCACCGGCTATACCGAGCTGCCCAATGACCTGCACGCGGCGGTCAGTGTCGGGCGTTATCTGGCACGGGACTGGGGCACCACCGTCGACTTGTCGCGGACGTTCAATAATGGCGTGAAGTTTGGCGCCTGGGTCACTCTGACCACCGCCTCGAAAGAACAATACGGTGAGGGCAGCTTCGACAAGGGGATCTATATTTCCATCCCGTTCGACGAGCTGATGAGTACTTCGACCCTGCGCCGGGCCAATATCGTCTGGGCGCCGCTGACCCGGGACGGCGGCGCGCGCCTGGGCCGTGCTTACTCGCTGCAGACCATGACCGACGGGCGTGACAGCGAGCTGTTCTACAACAACTTCGAGAAAGTTACCGAATGATGGCGCGACTCAAGTGTTTGGCCGAGTTGCCATTTCGCGGCTTCGAGGAAGTGTGAGGGCGGGGTGAGGTCGTTACCTCACACCAGCCCTATGCATTGCCAGTGAGCGACGCCGGGTGCGTCGGTGCGAATGAAGGTGATGGTACTGCCCGGGGCAAGCACTTTATAAGGCCCCAGACTGCCCAGTGCGAGGTTGCCTGCGGAGGTGAATCTCACCGGGTTGGAGGTCACCAGCAGGGTCAAGGTTTCCCCCGGCATGTGATAGCCGTTGATCGTCTCTATCGTCAGGCCCGGGCCAAACTCGACGTTGAGGAAGGTATGGGCCTTGACCTCAAGCTGGCGCCCGGAATTGAACGACACCGTGGAGTGGACGCCGCTGGTGCCGACACCGGCCTTGGACGGTGAGTCGAGCCTGACCCCGCTATGGTTACTGCCGACCACCAGGTTCGAAATGCTCCCCGCAACGATGGGGGAGCGGATCGACGCCATGCAGTTTTTGCCGCACTCCAGGCCGGTGATGACATTGGCGAAGCGCGGCGCGATCAACTCCAGCCCGACCGATGAGTTGTTTTGCCGGACCGCGGTTTTGACCGTTTCAAACCACGGCGCAATCATCACGATGTTTTCGCAGCGGTCGATCTCGATGCCGACGCTGGCGCGCTGAAAGCTGGGGTTGGTGAAGGTTATGTTGTTGGGTCTTATGTCATGGGCGGGATCGAACCTGCCGATATAGGAGCCCACGCCTACAGGCCCCAGGCCATACACACCATCGAATCGACACTCGTCGAATTCGATATGTTCGCACTGCCCCATCAACACCAGGCTCCGTGCCGTCGCCACGGGTCGTTCAACGAGTACATGAGCAACCTGGCCGAACTGCACAGGCGCCTGAGTATCCTTATAACCCCCCACCAGCCGTAGGCCGTCGCCGGCAAAACCTTTGACGAACAGGCGGCGCAGCTCGAAATCCCACAAACCGCCATCGCGGCCCGAAACCACGCCCTCCAGGCTGATGCCATCCTGCAAGGGGTTATGCACGTGGTCACCGGCCAGGGTAAACCCCTCCAGCAACACGCCCCTGATTTTGCCCGCGGGCATGCGGATAAATTTCCGCTCTGCGGAGGGCAAGGCTCTGATTACCGTGCCGCTCCAGTTGTTGGTACCCAGCCGACCGGCGATATGCCCCTTGCCGATGGCGCGAGTACCGTCTACCAGCTCGATGTATTCGGCATTGAGCACCCCGTCCGGCAGCTCGATTTCATACCCCGAGGCCAAGGCTCGATTGATCGCAGCCGTGTGATTGAGCCGCGAGCCTCCTGAGGTCACATCGTCTTGCTCTGCTTTGGCCATGAAGTCGAACAGGCTGTGACGCTCCCTGAGCTTATCGCCGACGGTGCGCGATTGAGTGCCTGTCCCCGATTGCAGAAACCCCACCATGTTCGGGCCTGTATCGGGGTCGGTAGCGTTGGCCAGGTTGCGCTGGATCATCTGCCCATCGGCATTCGGGACGTACCACACTGCGCCGTTATAGACCTTCTTGAGCCTGTCCAGGGTGTTGAAGTATTCATCGCCGCTCTGCAGGGGGCTGCCATCTGCCCGGACCGTGGGGTCAGCGGCCTCTCGGCGAGCATTCGAGTCGGCTATCACCTTGACCTGGGCCAACACCTGATCGGTATCGGCTTTCCATTTGCTCAGCGTCGGGAGCGGGCCAGACTCGGTGGGGATGCTTTCATCAGCCCCGCCATGCACAAAACGGTGCTGTAACTTGGAGGCGGCATCCGAGCGCTGGGCAGCCTGAGCGATCAGCGCGGTATTGGCCATGAGTGTTTCCAGGGTGGGATCGGTCGCCATCAGTGTTTCGCCAGGCTCAAGGGAGCCACAATGTGCATGCTGTTGAACAGTTGCTCGCACGCTGCGTCGACCTGTTCAAGCAGGGGCAGGTCTTGCTGGTGCGGCGTCGGTCGTTTCGATTGCAACAGGGCCAGTTGCCCCAGCGTCAGGCCGGCAACCCCGCAGGCTGTGGCGGTGAGTAGTTGGCGTCGGGTGATAGGGCGCATGGTTCACCTGAAATGGGATGGGCCGTGGGACGCTCCGGGCGACTGCCCGGATTGCAACCCTGTTCGCAACAGGCTCAAGCATAGACAGGCTATGGGCACGGGCTAATAGATGTCCTTGGAAAAGAGCGTGAAGGGGGTCTTGATCAGGATCTTTATATCGAGCCACAACGACCAGTTGTTGATGTAGTTGAGATCGATCTCTACGCGCTTTTGCATCTTGTCGAGGGTTTCGGTTTCGCCACGGCAGCCACTGATCTGGGCCAGCCCGGTAATACCCGGCTTGATCCGATGGCGGGCCATGTAGGCGCGGATCTTGCCCGTGTAGTAGTCGTTATGGGCGATGGCATGCGGCCGAGGCCCGACCAGCGCCATATGGCCTTGCAGCACATTGAAGAACTGCGGCAGTTCATCGATGGACGTGCGTCGTATAAAACGGCCGATCGGTGTAATGCGCGGGTCTTGACGGCCGGCCTGCTGGACCTGATGGTCGTCGTGCAGGCGCATGGAGCGGAATTTCCAGACCTTGATGATCTTGCCGTTCCAGCCGTGCCGCTCCTGTTTGAAGATGATCGGCCCCGGGGAGGAGACCTTCACCGCGACGGCGATCACCAGAAGCAACGGGCTGAAGCCGATGATTGCCAGGGCGGCCAGGCTTCTGTCGAGCAAGGTCTTGCTCAGCGCCGCCGTAGGGTAGCTGGTCAATGGGCTTTCATTGAGGTGGATGGCGGGCAGGCCATCCAGTTCGCTGACGGAGTGATTGAGCAAGGTCATGCTGCCCAGGTCGGGAACCCAGACCACATCCACATTCGAGTCGAGAAGATCGATGTACAGCGCTTCGACCTGTTTGGCTTCACTCAAGGACAGTGCGATGTACAGCCGCCGGATATCGTGAGCCCGGATCAGCTCGCGCAGCTCCTGCAACGGGCCAACGATCCTGTGGGCGCTGATGCTGGTAGACAGCTCGTTGGGGCTGGAACTGATCAGGCCAACCAGCGGCGGATATTCGGTCTTGGCCAGTGTGTCTGCCAGCTTCACCGCCAGTCGGTCGGTGCCGATGATCAGGGTGTTGTACTGGCTGTGCATTTGCCGATGGTAGTGTCTGGAAAAACCATGCAGGGGCAGGTACAGCAAGGCCTGCAGGCAATAACCGGCCACGGCCCAGATCAGGATGATTTCCCGGGAGAACAATTCGCCGGTCTTGCTCAGAAAACCGATACTGGTCAGCCCCGCCAGCGTCAGCAACCAACCCAGCAGCAGGCGTCCCAGGCCGGTGAGGTAACCGTGCCGTTTGTGATAGACCTGCAGCAAGGAGTAGGAAGGGACCGACCCCAGAAAAGTAAGCACCGCCAGCACACGATAACGGGCGTCGACTTCTCCGGTCTGGTACAGCGCCAGAGCAAATAACAATGCATTGACCGAAGTGATGGCAATTGCCCATTGCCCCCAGAACGTAAGTCCTTTGGTTATGCTGTTCCGATTAATACGATTATGTACCATCGCGGTATTCCTCGGGCGTGCGCCACGTTGTGTATCAGTCGACGGTTGATAAATGGCAGCCACGCGCAAAGTCTTGGGTCGTGCGATTTCATCAGGCATTGTTTTTATGATTGATGTTGAGAATCGGCGGGCTAATGACTGGCCATAGGGGGTGTGTTTTTATAAAGGTGTCGGCTGATACGGTTGTCTCAGAGTCCGGTTTTTATACTAGTGCCTTAATCTTTGTGGGTGTCTGACGAATTATAACGGCCACGCTGTTGTGGGCGCTGTTATAAAAGGTCGTGCTCTTGGGCTAGGAGCACATAGCCAGGTTATCTATATAATTGCCGTATTCCGACAGGCGCTTGTCGAGTGCAAGAGGGAGGAGGCTGGACAGAAACTGTGGCGTGGATGATGGACGAGAAGTGGAAAGCAGGAACAATAGCGCGAAGAGGAGGGTGGTTCAGCGATGGTTGTGTGCCTGGAGGGGGCTGGGGCTCGCATTTATTGTTATTATTTTTGCGAGCTCAATCAGTAAGCGACTCTTATCCTTTGGGCCAGGCAATAACCGCGGTTTCTCACTGAGCGAACAAGGCGCTCTCCATTGGCCGCGCCCTTGAATTTTTTCTGCAGCCTGCTCAAACACATCTCAAGACCGCTGTAACGTTCCGGGTCCTTATCAATGCGCAGGATCAGATCTGTCTTGCTGAGTACTCGTCGATCGCTGATGACCAACTGTGTGAGCATCAACGATTCGGTACCGGTCAACAGGATGGTTGTATCTTCCTTGATCAGGGTTCGCTCATCCGCGTTAAACCACCAGATCTCGGAATTGCCTTGCGACTCTTTAACTCGACTTACCGCCGAGATGAACTCTTCATCGGCCACTGGCTTCTTGATAAAGCCATCAATCCCGAAATGCGAGAAGTGATGGAGTTCCGAGTGCTCCGAGTTGGGCGTTATGAGTATGATCTCTGCATCTTTTTGATTCCTGCGGATAAAGCTGACATCACTCAGCGATATGTCCGCCTGGTCGAGCAGGATGTGCGTGAAGCGATTCTTTTTGATTCGCTCGCAGCTGAGTTTGCCGGACTCGATTTCAAAAGATAAATACAGCCGTTGTGCGAGAAGCGACTCTATTGCTTGTCGTGCCAGTTGGTCTCGGGTGAAAATTAAAAAATTATTGTTGGACGTATTCATAATTAGGTTCCTTCCTGGGCGGGTGAAACTTTTGAGAACTTAAATAACCTCGGTCGGTGAGTAGTACCTCCCCTGGAAAAAATCGAAGGGCATGCTGCGAGCCAGCGTGTGTAGCGCTTTGTGCTCCACTCGGTCCGCTATGAACTTGATCTTGCTGTCATGGCTCATGCGGCTCAGGGTGTCGTAGGACCGATTGAAAAAGTCCTGGCTGTTTTCGACCATGATGTCGAAGTTGGTGTAGGTCAGATCCACTTTTATATAATCAAACAATGCCAGGCTGATCAGCTTTTCCGCGCGGTTGTCGCTGAAGTCATAACCCGCGAAAGCGACCTCGATCCCGTTGTCTTTTAATAGGTGGATGTGACTGATAATGGTTCTTTTTTCTTTTAGGTTGAACGAGGTAAACGCGCTGCTGTTGATGCTGGGGATCAGCTGTTGCTGATGCTCTTTGAGTATCGCTTGAGCGTTGTTCATTTCCTTGATGAGCGCTTTGTCCAATAAAGAGGATTGGTTCACGGTCACAAACAGCTTGTTTGGAGTGTTTGTGGCGGGGGGCGGTTGGGAAATGGCATTTAACTGAATCCGGGTCAGTACTTCGCGATAGATCGTCAGTGGATGATCGGGATGCAAGGGTTGATACCCCTTGGTCAGGGGGACATTCTGTTGTGTTGCCTTGGCATGAATTTCATTGCCGAACAGCTCGTCGTTTCGTTTGAGAATCGATTGTCTGAAGAAAATCAAAGCGAAGCGTTCTTGATCTATAGGTTGCCTGCTTGATTCCATGGCTCAGTCCCTTTAAGAGTGGAAATGTGTTTGCTTTACAGACACGACCCCTCGGAGCAGTCGATAGCCATAACCGCGAACACTGTGAATTATGTTAATGCCAACGTTTTTTTTTACTTTGTTGCGAAGCCGGCTTATGGACTTTTCCAGGACGCGTGGGTCGTAGAGCTTTATATTTAAACCCATGGATTCAGCCATGCAGTCATGGTGCAGAATATGGCCTTCCGCATTGATAAGCGCATCCAGGGCTTTCATTTCCTGGTAGGCGAGATCGATCTTGTGTTCATTGTTATATAAGTGCAGGCAAGTTTGATCCAGGGTTAACGTGGTGGTCGGCTTCCAATCAGTACTTGTGAACAATGTTGACATTAACCTGGTCTTTTCATCCTGATCGTTCGGTACATTGATGCAGTGATCGGCGCCGGCCAGGTAACATTCAATTTTAGCGTGCGGAGAGCGATAATTGATGGCGACAACAATGGTCGGTTTTACATGTGCTGCACGTAATTTTTTAATCAGTTCCAGGCTGTCATCAAGCGTCGATGGGCTTTCAATTTCTATGAGTATTGCATCGAGAGTCTGAGTGTCGATATCAAGTTCTAGAGGGGTGGGATGGTCTAATATATATACAGGTGTGAAGTGTGGTATGAATAGCTGCCTTAGTTTCTCTGATGTGCGCCAGGTGCGCCCAATAGCGAGAATACCCCTCTGATTGTTTTCGATCTTGCTCTCAGTGTTCATCGTGAAAATTACTCATATGTGCTGGCGTTGCAATCTTAATACACAAAATCCTGAAGTTATCTGACGTTTTATAACATTTCCCTGTCTTGAACAGGCGTGCCAATTGACCATTTCATCGCGAGTGCTGTCAGTTGATTCAATGACATAGCCAACTGCCGGGGCTTAATTTCAGTTGCTTTTGTCATGTCGGACTTAGTTGGTTCGCACCTTTCAGCGAGATTAGGCTCTTCGGTTGACATTTTCCTATGTTGCACTAGATGGGCAATAGAGTGACCCCTCGGATCAGGCTACAGAACGAGGCACTACTGACAAGTTTTGAGTATGAATTGCGAAGAGGTACGCATTTTTGAGTGTTTGTGTTGACTTATAAGGATATTTCACTGCGTGCTATGGGCAATACGGGTGCGCGCTCGGGGCGCTATATTAATGGGCTTCTATTATATTTGTAACATTATATGTCAAAAGCGGGATCTATGAACTTGAAGTTGTTCCGCTTGGTTATCGAATGAAACCCCAAGGGTTGATACTAAAACGCCATTATTTTTATTGTTCTTAGTGTCTAAGCTACTGCCATGAGCAATGCCTGCGAAAGAGTGCGGGCTTGCTTGAGACCGCCGGGTTTCTGGATCTGATCGCCCACCCCCGTCAGCGCTGCAAATGGCAGCCATAAAAAACCCGGCCAAGGGGCCGGGGCGGAAGACGTAAGGCTATGTATCAGTCTTGCTTGGCAGGCTTGACCAACCGTTGGTCCAGTTCACGGCATGCGCTCTGGATCATCTCTTCAGTGATCGGCACTTCGCGCCCTTGGGCGTCAATAATGGCGCAGCCCAGAGACTGGTCTGGCTGGGTGCGGATCACTTGAATCTTGTCATCGCTGCTGTGTTGCAAGGACATGGCCTGTCTCCTCATCAGGTTGTGCGTTTACTCTAGGACCACCAAGTGACCAAGCTGTGACAACTCCCTACAGGCTGACAAGGCGGTCATACCAGTCCACCAGAAATAACCTCGGACTTCTAGCCGGACTTTAGACCAATAACATCTAGGCTCTATTGTCAGAGGTCATATTTAACCTGACTCATTGTGATTTGCGTACGTTCCGGTGGATCGACCGGTGTAGGCTTGGCCGGGTTGATCCCTTCAGTTTTCGCTTTCGGATGATCCTGATGCTTTCTGCTCGTCACCGCCGCGCGATTCGCTTGGCCAGTCGTTTTGTCGCGCCTTATCGTTGGCAGGCATTGGGTGCCTTGCTGGCGCTGGTCGTCACTGCCGGTATCACCTTGTCCATGGGGCAGGGCATTCGCCTGTTGGTGGACCAGGGCTTCATGACCCAGTCACCGCAATTACTCAATCAGTCCATTGGCGTGTTCATGTTGCTGGTGCTGGGCCTGGCCATCGGCACTTTTATGCGTTTTTACCTGGTGTCGTGGATCGGCGAGCGCTGCGTGGCCGATATCCGACAGCAGGTGTTCAATCATTTGATTTACCTGCACCCAGGCTTCTACGAGAACAACCGCAGTTCCGAGATCCAGTCGCGCCTGACTGCCGACACCACACTGCTGCAATCGGTGATCGGCTCGTCGCTGTCGCTGTTCCTGCGCAATCTGCTGATGGTTATCGGCGGGATCGTGCTGCTGTTTATCACCAATCCCAAGCTCACCAGTATTGTGGTGGTGACGCTGCCGCTGGTGATCGCACCGATCCTGATCTTCGGGCGTCGGGTACGTAGCCTGTCGCGTTTGAGTCAGGACCGGATCGCCGATATCGGCAGTTATGTGTCGGAGTCCCTCGGCCAGATCAAAACCGTGCAGGCCTACAACCATCAGGTGCAAGACGAACAGCGCTTCGCCGTCACCGTGGAGGAGGCTTTCGATACCGCACGCAGACGTATCATCCAGCGCGCCTGGTTGATTACTCTGGTGATCATGCTGGTGCTGGGGGCGGTCGCGGTAATGCTCTGGGTGGGCGGCATGGACGTGATTGCCGGGCGCATTTCCGCGGGCGGGCTGGCGGCGTTCGTGTTCTACAGCCTGATCGTCGGCAGCGCCTTCGGCACCTTGAGCGAAGTGATTGGTGAGCTGCAACGGGCCGCCGGTGCGGCCGAGCGGATTGCCGAGTTGCTGCGTTCGGAAAACATCATCCAGCCACCGACCGTTGGGTTGGTGACATTGCCTGACCGAGTGCGCGGCGAACTGCTGCTTGAAGATCTGCGTTTTTCCTACCCTTCACGGCCCGAAAGCTACGCGGTCGATGGCTTGAGTCTCGCGATCAAGGCCGGCGAAACCCTTGCGCTGGTCGGGCCTTCGGGTGCTGGCAAGTCGACGGTTTATGACCTGTTGCTGCGCTTTTACGATCCGATAGCAGGTCGCATTCTGCTCGATGGCGTGCCGCTGACCCAGCTTGATCCTTTGGATTTACGCCGTTGTTTCGCGTTGGTGTCGCAAAACCCGGCGCTGTTTTTCGGCAGCATCGAAGAGAATATTCGCTATGGCAAACCCTCGGCGACCCTGGCCCAGGTCCAGGAAGCCGCGAAGATTGCCTACGCCCACGACTTCATCGAAAAAATGCCTGATGGCTACCAGACGCATCTGGGCGACGGCGGCCTTGGACTCTCCGGCGGTCAGCGCCAGCGCCTGGCTATCGCCCGAGCGTTGCTCGTGGATGCACCGATCCTGCTGCTGGACGAAGCCACCAGCGCCCTCGATGCACAGAGCGAACACCTGATTCAGCAAGCGCTACCCAGCCTGATGCAAAACCGCACTACGCTGGTCATCGCCCATCGCCTGGCCACGGTCAAGAACGCCGATCGGATCGCGGTGATGGACCAGGGAAAACTGGTAGCGGTGGGCACACATCACGAACTGATCGCCAGCAATGCGCTGTATGCGCGGTTGGCGGCGTTGCAGTTTGTTGGGGCTGCCGAAGACAGCGATCTTTTTTAAAGGAGACGACCCGGTAACCGACTAAGTAAGCCGCCAAAAAAATGCCCGCATCTTTCAATGCGGGCATTTTTGTCAGTGCTTACAAATCGTCGAAATACCGCTCATGCCAATCCACCAGCGGTTGCGGCGAGTTGAGCTTCTGGCCGTAGATCACCGAGTAGGACAGCACGTTCTGTACGTACTGGCGGGTTTCGTCGAACGGGATGCTTTCCACCCAGACATCGAAGCCCAAATGGTTGGCACCGCTTAGCCACTGGCGAACACGGCCGGGACCGGCGTTGTAGGCGGCGGTGGCAAGGACCCGGTTGCCGTTGAACTGGCTGTGGACCTGACTCAGGTAGGCAGCGCCGAGCTGGATATTCTTGTCCGGGTCCAGCACTTGCGCCGGCGAGGCCAGCGGAATGCTGAACTTGCGCGCGGTTTCCTTGGCGGTGCCGGGCATCAACTGCATCAGGCCACTGGCGCCGACGCCGGAGCGGGCGTCGTCCATGAAGGCACTTTCCTGGCGGGTAATGGCAAATACCCAGCTCGAGTGCAGGCCACGAATCTTGGCTTCACGTACCAGGGTTTCGCGGTGAGCCATCGGGAAGCGAATGTCCAGGTCGTCCCAGTATTGCGCCTGACTGATGGTGCGGATCGCCGGGAAATACCACTTCAGATCGTAGGCCAGTTTCGCCTGGGCAACCATTTCGTCACGGCTGAAGTGCCGGCTGACGTAGTACCACTCGCGGCGCCCGTCGACAATCTGCCCGCGAGCATGGAGTTCCAGGGCCCGACGTACGCCCGGCGTATTGCGGACTTTGTTGATCAGCGCCTGGCTCAACACCAGCGGCTTGTTGACCAGTGAATACGGCGATTGCGAGCGGTCAGCGGCAAGGAACCCATAGAAGTCCCGCTCACGCGCGAGGCTCTTGTACAGGGTTTGCGCTTCCGGATTTTGCGGCTGGGCCAGTTCCAGGCTGCGAGCTTTCCAGTAGCGCCAGCGATTGGTAGTAGCCAGATCCTGCGGCAGTCGTCGGGTCAGCTGATAAGCATCGTCCCAACGCGCCAGGCGTAGCAGCAAGCGCAAGCGCCATTCGGAAACGGTGTTGTCGCGCAGCTCCGGGTCGTACTTGGTCATCACGTCGAGGGCGCGGCTGTCGAAGCGTCGGGCCAGCGTCAGGCCGATTTCACGGGCGATGGCGACTTTTTCGTCACGAGAGAAATGCATGCTGCTGGCATAGCTGTCGAGCAGGTCCAGCGCCCGGTCCGGGTCCTGGCGCGCGAAGCGGCGAAGGCCAAGGCTGACAATGTCGGACATGGCTTCATCGGCCGGGATGAAGCGCGAAGGCTGGTCGAGCATTTCAGGTCTTTGCGCGACTTCAACCAATAAGCGCCCGCGTGGTGCCAGGGTGGTCATGTTGTTGATCAGACTGTTGGCCAGCGCATAGTTGCGTGCGTGAGCGGCCAGTTTGACGCGCTCCCAGCGTTTCTGTTCGGTCAATTGGCCCTCGGCGGCCCATTGTGCAAACAAGGTATCGCAGGTTTCAGGCTGGGATTTACCCGTCAGCCAGAGCTTTTCAGCGTTGGCGTAACCTTCGGATTTGAGGTTGTGACTGATCTGATATTGCGCATTGAGGCAGTCAAGCTCGGTGAAATTGAGCTTGGGGTCGTAGTATTTGACGAAGGTCGACCAGTCGCCACGGTCGGCCAGCCAGCGTAACCAGCGCAATTTCATCCAGTTGGCTTGCGGCAGGTCGCCGTGCTCGGCGAGGAATCTTTCAATTTCGTCGTTGCTCGCGGTTTTCAGGCGCGCCGTCAACTCGTCATAGGCCAGATAAGGCTCCAGCGGGTAGTCGCGCAGGTCCTGGCTATAGCGAAAATACGGGCCGGTATCGCCCTTGGCCAAGGCGCGCTTGGCTTCATCGTAATATTGGCGCTGGGTGAACAGGTCCACCGCCTGGGCGGATTGAACGGCAGTGGCAGAAAGAAGCAAACACGATAAAAAGCAGAAAAGGCGACTGCGCATGAGACATCCGGGCAGAGAAATCATGACAAGTGCCAGCAGGTGCCGGCACTGATTGCCTGTAGCTTAGCCTTTTGCCAGCAACCGGTGAAAGCTTTGCCGGCCCGTTGGCATAAGTTCGCAACAATTGTTGGGCAGAGTGCTCCGACATTTAAAATGCCAGCCTTCTGACGCCTCAAGTCAGGTAGAATGCGCGCCCGGTTTTTGGAGAAGCTCATGACCCTGCTCAAATTCAGCGATGTGTCCCTTGCTTTCGGCGCTATGCCGTTGTTGGACAAGGTGTCCTGGCAGATCGCCCGTGGTGAGCGGGTGTGCATCATCGGCCGCAACGGCACTGGCAAATCCAGCATGATGAAGCTGGTCAAGGGCGATCAGAAGCCTGATGACGGCTCTGTCTGGCGTGCGCCTGGGCTCAAAATTGGCGAATTGCCGCAAGAACTGCCGGTGGCCGACGAGCGGACAGTGTTCGACGTGGTTGCCGAAGGCCTGGACGGTGTGGGCGAGTTGCTTGCGCAATACCACCACCTGAGTCAGAACTGCGTTACCGAAGCCGATCTGGACAAGCTGATGCACGTCCAGCACGACCTCGAAGCCCGCGATGGCTGGCGTTTGCAGCAATTGGTCGACAGCACCCTGAGTCGCCTGCAACTGCCGGCTGACAAAACCCTAGCCGAATTGTCCGGCGGCTGGCGTCGCCGCGTCCTGCTGGCCCAGGCTCTGGTTTCCGAACCGGATCTGCTGCTGCTCGACGAACCGACCAACCACCTGGACATCGGTGCCATTGCCTGGCTTGAAGAGGCTTTGAAGGATTTCCAGGGCGCTGTGCTGTTCATTACGCACGACCGTTCTTTCCTGCAAAACCTGGCAACCCGCATCCTGGAACTGGATCGCGGTGGCCTGATCGACTGGAACGGCGATTACGCCAGCTTCCTCGTCCACAAGGAAGCTACCCTGGCAGCCGAAGAAACCGCTAACGCGCTGTTCGACAAGCGTCTGGCCCAGGAAGAAGTCTGGATCCGCCAGGGCATCAAGGCCCGTCGCACCCGTAACGAAGGCCGCGTTCGTGCCCTGAAAGCCCTGCGCGTCGAGCGTAGCGAGCGTCGTGAGCGCACCGGTAAGGCCAACATTCAGTTGGATACCGCTGACAAGTCCGGCAAGCAGGTGATGGTCCTCGATAACGTGAGTTTCGCTCACCCGGGTGGCCCGTTCCTGATCAAGGACTTCTCCATGGTCCTGCAGCGTGGCGACCGTATCGGTCTGCTGGGCGCCAACGGTACTGGCAAAACCACGTTGCTGAAGCTGATGCTCAGCGGCTTGCAGCCGACCAGCGGTAAAGTCGAAGAGGGCACCCGCATCGACGTGGCCTATTTCGATCAGTTGCGCCATCAGTTGGATCTGGAAAAGACCGTGATCGACAACGTCGCCGAAGGTCGCGACTTCATCGATATCGACGGTCAGAGCCGTCACGTGCTGAGCTACCTCGGCGACTTCCTGTTCAGCCCGCAGCGTGCCCGCACGCCGGTCAAGGCGTTGTCCGGTGGTGAGCGTGCGCGTCTGTTGCTGGCCAAGTTGTTCAGCAAGCCGGCTAACCTGTTGGTACTCGACGAACCGACCAACGACCTCGACGTGGAAACCCTCGAGCTGCTGGAAGAGGTCTTGCTGACCTTTAACGGCACCGTGTTGATGGTCAGCCACGACCGGGCATTCCTCGACAACGTGGTCACCAGCACCCTGGTCTTCGAAGGTGAAGGCAAGGTTCGCGAATACGTCGGTGGTTACCAGGACTGGCTGCGTCAGGGCGGCTCGCCGCGTCTGTTGGGCGTAACCGAGAACAAGTCCGGCAAGGCCGAACTGAACTCTGCGGTCGTCGCTGCCGCGCCTGCGCCGGTGGTTGCTCAAGAAGCGCCAGTGGCCAAGAAGAAGCTCAGCTACAAGCTGCAGCGTGAGCTGGAAGCACTGCCAGGCGATATCGACGCCAAGGAACAGCAGATCGCCGGAGTGCAAGCCGACATGGCCGATGCGGGTTTCTATCAGCGTCCTGCTGCCGAAACCGCCAAGGTCATCGCGCAGCTTGAGCAACTGCAAGCAGAACTCGACGTATTGGTCGAGCGCTGGGCCGAGCTGGATGCCTGATTGATCCGCTGCTGATGTAAAAAAAGCCCGACGTTCATCGCTGAACGTCGGGTTTTTCATATGGAATACGGTCTGCAGACCGAAATAAATTCATTGTGGGAGCGAGCTTGCTCGCGATGAGGTCCTGTCGGTCGAAATCAATGTTGACTGACAAGCCGCCATCGCGAGCAAGCTCGCTCCCATAGGGGCACGGGGTTTAGCTCTTGATCAGGCGAACCGCCAGTACATCGCAAGGCGCACCATGCAGCACGTCGTTGGCGGTGGAGCCCAGCAGCAGTGCAAGGCCGTGGCGGCCATGACTGCCGACGACGATCAGGTCGCACTCCTGTTCCTTGGCCATATGATGGATTTCCTGGCGCGGTTGGCCATAGGTCAGGTGGCTGTTCTCTTTGGAAAGTTCAGGATACTTGTTGATCAGGCGTTCGAGTCGTTCCTTGGCCTGATCGAACTGCTGTTGTTGAAGTTGCGACAGATCCATCGGCACGTCACCACCAAAGGCCATGGCCATCGGTTCGACAATGTGAACCAGGGACAATTTGGCACCGCTGCCGACCGATATCTCGCGAGCACGGTGAATCACAGGATCGCACTCTTCGGTTAGATCTACGGCGACCAGAATATGGTGGTAGGGCATGAGGTGCTCCTCCTGAGGATTGCGATAACGGTAAGTATGGCTGGTTTCAAGCGGATTGGTTCTGGCATGGATCAATCCGCCCATCAAGAATCGGGAGTACAGATATGACGGTCTGGATAGTGGTGTCAATCCTCGCAGTGGTGTTAAGCCCGCTGGCGTGGCTGCGACCTTCGCGTAAACAGGGGGGGCAGATGGCCTTGCGCATGGAGGCGCGACGTATCGGCCTGGCCATGCAGCTGGCGCCGCAGGAGTGGCCGCATTGGCTGGAGCCAGAGCCCCCCAGCCCGTGTGCGCAATACCATCGGCCGCGACGTGGTAATAAGCCAGCGTGCTGGATTTATTGGCAAAGTGCGCCAGGCGTGTGGGTCAATCAATGGCGAGAAGTTTGTCAGGATGAGTCGTTACTGATTCATTTCCAGACATTGCCGGCCAACGTCTACAAGATCGAGGCCGACAAGCAAATGATCACCTTGTATTGGGGCGAGAGGGGCGAGGCCCAAGTGTTGCAGCAAATCGATCTGGTCCTCAAGGCGCTGGCCTGAACGGCGGGCAATAAAAAGCCCGACATCTTCATCGGGCTGGAGTTGGCCAGGCAGGCCGGAAATTCTCTAAATCGTCACGCTGTCCGAGGCGTGGCGCTGATCTTGCGCATAAGCGCCTCTGTTTTTCGTTTATCGTCCCCGGCCAGCGTAGCTGCGTATTTCGAGTTGCGCCGGTAATTAGGGCGACGTTTCTAAATATTGATTCTATGAATGGCTGAACATGCACCCGCGTGTTGCAGGTCTTCGTGGTACGGATATGACCGCAAAGTCGAGTTTCAACCCGCATTTTGGGCGATTGACAATTGTCGGAAATTCCGTGAAGGTGGCGTACCCAAATCAAACGGGCGTATGAATTGAGCGTTTGTATTACAGACAGCTCCTACAGAATCCCGACTATCGCGTTGGCGGGTGTGCCTGGTGGAATGGCGTTAGCATCGACGGTAACGTCCATGCCGAGCCAGAACGTCAGCGTCCGACGTGTACTGTTCAGCTTCCATATCGTGGAGATCAGTTGATGATTTACGAAGGTAAAGCCATCACGGTTAAGGCTCTTGAAAGTGGCATCGTCGAATTGAAATTCGACCTCAAGGGTGAGTCCGTCAACAAGTTCAACCGTCTAACCCTGAACGAATTGCGTCAGGCCGTAGACGTCATCAAGGCAGATGCGTCGGTCAAGGGTGTGATCGTCAGCAGTGGCAAGGACGTGTTCATCGTCGGCGCCGACATCACCGAATTCGTCGACAACTTCAAGCTGCCGGATGCAGAGCTTGTGGCTGGCAACCTCGAAGCCAACAAGATTTTCAGCGATTTCGAAGACCTCAATGTCCCAACCGTAGCCGCGATCAACGGCATCGCATTGGGCGGCGGTCTGGAAATGTGCCTGGCGGCGGACTACCGCGTCATGTCCACCAAGGCCAAGATCGGTCTGCCAGAGGTCAAGCTGGGCATCTACCCAGGCTTCGGCGGTACTGTTCGTCTGCCGCGTATCATCGGTGCCGACAACGCCATCGAGTGGATTGCCGCCGGTAAGGAAAACCGTCCGGAAGACGCGCTGAAAGTCGGCGCAGTCGACGCGGTTGTGGCTCCAGAGAAGCTGCAGGAAGCAGCCCTGGAACTGATCAAGCGCGCGATTTCCGGCGAGTTCGATTACAAGGCCAAGCGTCAGCCGAAGCTGGAAAAGCTCAAGCTGAACGCCATTGAGCAGATGATGGCTTTCGAGACCGCCAAAGGTTTCGTGGCAGGGCAAGCTGGCCCGAACTACCCGGCGCCGGTTGAGGCGATCAAAACGATCCAGAAAGCCGCGAACTTCGGTCGCGACAAGGCTCTGGAAGTCGAAGCCACTGGCTTCGTCAAACTGGCCAAGACTTCTGCTGCGCAGAGCTTGATCGGTCTGTTCCTGAACGATCAGGAACTGAAGAAAAAGGCCAAGGCCTACGACGAAATCGCCAAAGACGTGAAACAGGCTGCCGTACTCGGCGCCGGTATCATGGGCGGCGGTATCGCTTATCAGTCGGCGTCCAAAGGCACGCCGATCCTGATGAAGGACATCAACGAGCACGGTATCGAGCAGGGTCTGGCTGAAGCCGCGAAACTGCTGGTGGGTCGCGTTGATAAAGGTCGCATGACTGCAGCAAAAATGGCTGAAGTGCTCAACGGCATTCGTCCAACCCTGTCCTATGGTGATTTCGGCCACGTCGACCTGGTCGTCGAAGCGGTTGTCGAGAACCCTAAGGTCAAGCAAGCGGTATTGGCCGAAGTCGAAGACAAGGTCAAAGAGGACACCATCCTCGCGTCGAACACCTCGACCATTTCCATCAGCCTGCTGGCCAAAGCCCTCAAGCGTCCAGAAAACTTCGTCGGCATGCACTTCTTCAACCCGGTGCACATGATGCCGCTGGTTGAAGTCATCCGTGGCGAGAAGTCCAGCGAGCTGGCCGTTGCCACCACCGTTGCCTACGCCAAGAAAATGGGCAAGAACCCGATCGTCGTCAACGATTGCCCGGGCTTTTTGGTGAACCGCGTACTGTTCCCGTACTTCGGCGGTTTCGCCAAGTTGGTCAGCGCCGGTGTGGACTTCGTCCGTATCGACAAGATCATGGAAAAATTCGGCTGGCCGATGGGCCCGGCGTACCTGATGGACGTGGTCGGCATCGACACTGGCCACCACGGTCGTGACGTGATGGCTGAAGGCTTCCCGGACCGCATGAAAGATGACCGTCGTTCGGCTATCGACGTGCTCTACGAAGCCAAGCGCCTGGGCCAGAAGAACGGCAAGGGCTTCTACGCCTACGAGACCGACAAGCGCGGCAAGCAGAAGAAAGTAGCCGATCCGTCGGTACTCGAAGTGCTCAAGCCAATCGTCTTCGAACAGCGTGAAGTGACCGACGAAGACATCATCAACTGGATGATGATCCCGCTGTGCCTGGAAACCGTGCGTTGTCTGGAAGACGGCATCGTCGAAACCGCTGCCGAAGCCGACATGGGTCTGGTCTACGGTATTGGTTTCCCTCCATTCCGTGGCGGTGCACTGCGCTACATCGACTCGATCGGTGTTGCAGAGTTCGTTGCCCTGGCTGACCAGTACGCTGATTTGGGCGCGCTGTACCACCCGACCGCGAAGCTGCGTGAAATGGCCCAAAACGGCCAACGGTTCTTCGGTTAAGCGTCCAA
Source organism: Pseudomonas sp. 6D_7.1_Bac1 (assembly GCF_025465945.1). Taxonomy (GTDB): domain Bacteria; phylum Pseudomonadota; class Gammaproteobacteria; order Pseudomonadales; family Pseudomonadaceae; genus Aquipseudomonas. The sequence goes on from NZ_JANLNW010000084.1 coordinate 97,684, forward strand.
ACACTTGAGCGAGAGTGAAATTTTATGAGCTTGAATCCTAGAGACGTCGTGATTGTCGACTTCGGTCGTACTCCGATGGGCCGCTCCAAGGGCGGCATGCACCGCAATACCCGCGCTGAAGACATGTCGGCGCACCTGATCAGCAAATTGCTGGAACGCAACGTCAAGGTCGACCCGAGCGAAGTCGAAGACGTGATCTGGGGCTGTGTGAACCAGACCCTGGAGCAGGGCTGGAACATCGCTCGCATGGCGTCCTTGATGACTCAGATCCCGCACACGGCTGCTGGCCAGACCGTCAGCCGTCTGTGTGGCTCGTCGATGAGTGCACTGCACACCGCAGCGCAAGCGATCATGACCGGTAACGGTGACGTGTTCGTGGTGGGCGGCGTCGAGCATATGGGTCACGTGAGCATGATGCACGGTGTCGATCCGAACCCGCACATGTCGCTGTACGCAGCCAAAGCCTCGGGCATGATGGGCCTGACCGCAGAAATGCTCGGCAAAATGCACGGCATTACCCGTGAGCAACAGGATGCCTTCGGCGTGCGTTCCCACCAACTCGCCCATAAAGCGACGGTGGAAGGCAAGTTCAAAGACGAAATCATCCCGATGCAGGGTTACGACGAGAACGGTTTCCTGAAGCTGTTCGACTACGACGAAACCATTCGTCCGGAAACCACCCTGGAAAGCCTGGCGGCGTTGAAGCCAGCGTTCAATCCAAAGGGCGGCACCGTGACAGCCGGTACTTCGTCGCAGATCACCGATGGTGCTTCGTGCATGATCGTGATGTCGGCGCAGCGTGCACAAGACCTGGGCATCCAGCCAATGGCGGTGATCCGCTCGATGGCAGTGGCAGGTGTGGATCCGGCGATCATGGGCTATGGTCCAGTACCGGCGACACAGAAAGCACTGAAGCGCGCAGGTCTGAGCATTTCCGATATCGACTTCTTCGAACTCAACGAAGCTTTCGCTGCACAGGCGCTGCCCGTGCTGAAAGATTTGAAAGTGCTCGACAAGATGAACGAGAAGGTTAACCTGCACGGCGGCGCGATCGCCCTGGGCCACCCATTCGGTTGCTCCGGTGCACGTATCTCCGGCACCCTGCTCAATGTAATGAAGCAGAATGGCGGCACTTTCGGTGTATCGACCATGTGCATTGGCCTCGGCCAGGGCATTGCCACCGTCTTCGAACGCGTTTAAGCGACTCGTCGACGGAAGCCGGGGCCATGTGCCCCGGTTTTTGTTTTTCTGAAGATTTTTTTGTTTTTTATTTCAAGAGATTTGAGTGAGGGCCAGACCATGCCGATACAACCAGGGCTCTACCAGCATTACAAAGGTCCGCAGTACCGGGTTTTCAGTGTTGCGCGGCACTCCGAGACCGAAGAAGAAGTGGTCTTCTACCAAGCCCTGTATGGCGATTACGGCTTTTGGGTGCGTCCCTTGAGTATGTTCCTGGAGTCGGTCGAAGTTGACGGCGAACAGGTCCCGCGCTTTGCTTTGGTGCAAGCCGAACCGAGCCTTTTTTCAAGGCCATAAGCGGAGCGCGCGCAGAACCCTGCGCTTGACCTCACCTTGTTGCCACTATATATAGCGGTGCCGCGTCAGGCGCCAACCGCCTTTCACTTCTAGAATTCAGGAATTTTCTGATCCATGGGCAAATCGCTGGTCATTGTGGAATCCCCGGCTAAGGCCAAGACCATCAACAAGTATCTGGGTAACCAATACGTGGTGAAGTCGAGTATCGGCCATATCCGAGACCTGCCCACCAGCGGTTCGGCTAGCGCCAGCAAAGAGCCTGCCGCCAAGCGTGGCAAGGCTGCTGCTGGTGAAGCGCCGGCGCTGTCGCCTAAAGAAAAGGCGCGCAAGCAGCTGGTCTCGCGCATGGGTGTCGATCCCGATCATGGCTGGAAAGCCAAGTACGAGATCCTCCCGGGCAAGGAAAAGGTCATCGAAGAGCTGCGCCGGCTCGCCAAGGATGCTGACACCATCTATCTCGCAACCGACTTGGATCGCGAGGGGGAAGCCATTGCCTGGCACCTGCGCGAAGCCATTGGTGGTGACGACAGCCGCTACAAGCGCGTGGTGTTCAACGAAATCACCAAGAAGGCGATTCAGGAAGCCTTCTCCCAGCCAGGCGAGCTGGACATCGATCGGGTCAACGCTCAGCAGGCGCGTCGCTTCCTCGACCGCGTGGTGGGTTACATGGTTTCGCCGCTGCTGTGGTCCAAGATCGCTCGCGGTCTGTCTGCTGGCCGTGTGCAATCGGTAGCCGTGAAGCTGGTGGTGGAGCGTGAGCGCGAGATTCGCGCGTTCAACCCGGAAGAGTACTGGGAAGTTCACGCGGACCTCGGCACTGCCAAAGGCGCCAACGTGCGCTTTGAAGTGGCCCGTGAAAACGGCGAAGCCTTCAAACCGCTCAACGAAGCCCAGGCCATGGCGGCGCTGGAGAAGCTCAAGGCTTCCAGCTACACCATCGCCAAACGCGAAGACAAACCGACCAGCAGCAAGCCGTCGGCACCGTTCATTACCTCCACGTTGCAACAGGCTGCCAGTAATCGCCTGGGCTTCGGCGTGAAGAAAACCATGATGATGGCCCAGCGTTTGTACGAAGCCGGTTACATCACCTATATGCGTACCGACTCGACCAATCTCTCGGTTGACGCCGTGACGATGGCGCGTACTTATATTGAAGGCGAGTTCGGCGGCAAGTACCTGCCGGAGACACCGAACGTCTACAGCAGCAAGGAAGGCGCACAAGAGGCTCACGAAGCGATTCGTCCTTCTGACGTGAATACCGATCCAAGCAAGCTGTCGGGCATGGAGCGTGACGCTGAGCGCCTCTACGAGCTGATCTGGCGCCAATTCGTCGCTTGCCAGATGCTGCCGGCGAAATACCTGTCGACCACCGTCAGCGTCGCAGCTAGCGGCTTCGAGCTTCGCGCCAAGGGCCGCATCCTGAAGTTCGACGGTTACACCCGCGTCATGCCGCAAATGGCCAAGCCTGGCGACGACGATGTATTGCCGGACATGGCGCAGGGCGATGTGCTGAAACTGATCAAGCTTGATCCAAGCCAGCACTTCACCAAGCCGCCAGCGCGTTACTCGGAAGCGAGCCTGGTTAAAGAAATGGAAAAGCGCGGTATCGGTCGTCCTTCGACCTACGCGGCAATCATTTCGACCATCCAGGACCGCGGCTACGTCGCGCTGCACAACCGTCGTTTCTACTCGGAAAAGATGGGTGACATCGTCACCGAGCGTCTGTCCGAAAGCTTCTCGAACCTGATGGACTACGGCTTCACCGCCGGCATGGAAGAGAACCTCGATGACGTCGCCCAGGGCGAACGTGACTGGAAAAACGTGCTCGACGAGTTCTACGGCGACTTCAAGAAGAAACTCGAAGTAGCCGAGAGCGCGGAAAACGGCATGCGTGCCAACCAGCCGGTCATGACTGACATTCCGTGCCTCACGTGCGGTCGTCCGATGCAGATTCGTACGGCATCGACCGGTGTGTTCCTTGGTTGCTCGGGTTACAGCCTGCCGCCAAAAGAGCGCTGCAAAGCGACCGTCAACCTGGTGCCGGGCGATGAAATCGCTGCGGACGACGAGGGTGAGTCGGAGTCTTTGGTACTGCGTGGCAAGCATCGCTGCCCGATCTGCAGCACCGCGATGGACGCTTACCTGCTGGATGAAAAGCGCAAGCTGCACATCTGCGGTAATAACCCTGATTGCGCCGGCTACGAGATCGAAGAAGGCAGCTATCGCATCAAGGGCTACGAAGGCCCGAGCCTGGAATGTGACAAGTGCGGCAGCGAAATGCAGTTGAAGACGGGCCGTTTCGGCAAGTTCTTCGGTTGCACCAACGCGACCTGCAAGAACACCCGCAAACTGCTGAAGAGCGGTGACGCGGCGCCGCCGAAGATGGATCCGGTGAAGATGCCCGAGCTCAAGTGCGAGAAGGTCAACGACACCTATATTCTGCGTGACGGTGCTTCCGGCCTGTTCCTGGCGGCGAGTCAGTTCCCGAAAAACCGCGAGACTCGTGCTCCGTTGGTGATCGAGATCGTGCCGCACAAGGATGAGATCGATCCGAAGTACCACTTCCTCTGCGAAGCACCGAAGAAGGACCCGGATGGTCTCCCGGCGGTAATCCGTTACAGCCGCAAGACCAAGGAGCAGTACGTGCAGACCGAGGTCGAAGGCAAGCCTACCGGTTGGAAGGCGTTCTACGACGGTGGCAAGTGGGTGGTTGAAGACAAGCGCGTAGCCAAGTAACCGGGCAATGCGATGCAAAAGGCCGCATGCGAACCCTCGGGTTTTCATGCGGCCTTTGTTTTGGGCTTGCAGTGGGCTTGTCTGATCCACGACACTGTCAGACCTGCATCACGCGTCTTATTTCGTAGTGGAGACTGCCGTCATGGCCTTTGAGCTCTATACCCGTACCAATCAGAAAATTTACTTCGCCGGCCTGTCGCTTGAGGCGCTGGCCCGAGCGGAAGAGGGGCGGGCGATGAACTCCCTGGCGCTGATCCAGGCTGGGCGCGAGTCAACGTTATTTCATTTGTATGGTGCGCTGCTGGGCTTGTGCCATGAGATTGCCGGTTTCTACCGATTGCCTCAGGCCAATGCACCGCGAGCAGAGTTGTTGCTGACCCGTGAAGTGCTCGAGGCCATCGCTATTCCGGAGATGGCGGAAATGGTCGAGTTGGCGCACAACCCTGAGACCTGGCTGGCAAAGCTTCTGGCTGCCTATGCCGCGCTGTTTCAACCACCACGCGCACCGCACAAACCCAAGGGGGATGTGACACAGCCACTGATCGTGGCGGTTAACCTGGACGAGGAAGAGGCTCCTCAAGAGTTGAGTCGAGAAGAGCTGGAGAGCTGGCGCCAGAACCTCAAGGACTTGGCCATTCGGTTTCGCGAGGGGCTGAATGAGTGCTGAGCGTTTGCTCTGAGCCTTGAGCGTTCATGGGTAGCCATGGATCAGGGATGATCTCCAACACCCGTTTCGGTGGCGTGCAGCCGGTCAAGATCTCGAGCGAAGCCGCGCTGATGACTATATAATCCCCGCCTTTCGTGGAGAACAGACCTTTATGCCAACGTCCTTTCTAGAAATTGTCGAGCTGCCAGACGGCCGTATTGAGCTGCGCAGGGCTGAGGACGAGGGTTCTCTGGTGACTTTGAACTTCTCTGAAGACGCCAAGGCGTTCCTGCAGGGCCAGCACGTTGAAGTCGCCAAGGCGATGTTGAGCGTGGGTGTGCAGATGGCTGGACGCCTGGTTGAAGGCGAATTCGACAAAGAAGAAGGGCCGCGGATTCTTCATTGATTCCGTTTGTCGGCTTTTCGTAGGGCATCATTTCATATCAACGTTACAGATTGGCTTCTCTGTCCTGGAGAAGCCCTGCGCTTTTCAAGTGCTCAGTGCGTGTCACTTAACCCAGTCGAATATTCAGACTTTGCGCATCCCCGGTACGGGCCGCACTGATCAACTGTTGCCGTGCGCTGCTGTTCAGCGGGTTCAGCCAACTTACAACGGTGTGACTGCGGCCCAAGCGCAAGGCTTCGCAAGCAAGCTGCTGGGCGCTTTGCGTTCCCCGCGGTTGCAGCAACAGAATGCGTTCGCGGTTCAGGCCGGCGTCTCGCAGCCAAGTTTGAGTCAGGCTGGCGGGCGGTGCAATCAGCGTTAGCCAGCGGGCATCCTGATCCTGGCTCAGCTCTCTGAGGATAGGGGCCAGAAGGTTCAGGCAGTTCCCGGCTGCACCACGTAAGGACAGTTCACTGAATGCTTCGGGTTCGGCGCTCCAGGGCGACTCGACCACATCTTTGAGGGTCGGCGCCAGCGGCTGAGCCATGAACGCTTCGAACAGCGGAAGTTGTGCGTGCTGTGGTGTGTGAGGGAACTGCATAACGCCTCCTTTAGCGGCGAATGACGCCAACACTCAAGCCTTCGATGACCAGATCCTGATCTTTCAGGTTCACTTCGATCGGGGCAAACTCGGGATTTTCGGCAATCAACCAGACTTTGCTGCCATCGCGCTTGAAGCGCTTGACGGTTACTTCGTCGCCGATCCGCGCAACCACGATCTGGCCATTACGGGCTTCACGGGTGGTGTGGACAGCGAGCAGGTCGCCGTCGAAAATCCCCACGTCCTTCATGCTCATGCCGTGGACGCGCAGTAAATAGTCGGCGCGTGGATGGAAGAAGGAAGGGTTGATATTGCAGGACTCTTCGATGTGCTGTTGGGCGAGAATCGGAGCGCCAGCAGCAACCCGGCCAATGATCGGCAGGGTGGATTCATCGGCCTTGGCTTCAAAGCCCGGAATGCGAATACCGCGTGAGGCGCCGGGCGTCATTTCGATCGCGCCCTTGCGAGCCAGTGCCTTGAGGTGTTCTTCAGCCGCGTTGGGCGACTTGAAGCCAAGCTCCAGGGCGATTTCCGCGCGGGTCGGCGGATAGCCATTGTCTTCGAGGCAACGTTTGATAAAAGCCAGAATCTCAGCTTGGCGTGGCGTCAGTTTTAGCATGTCGATCGCTCTGTCTTTTTATACAGTGACTGGGATTATATACAGTGAAGTGATCTTGGCAATCCTCCTTTTTAACCCGACTGCTGGACGGTCGGTTTGCAGGTCGTCAGCTCGCTGTCTGTAAGACGGACTACAGCTGCCAGCATGTATGGTTAAATAGCTGACCGACCGTTCGCAAAACGAACTGGCAGGCTTGACAAGGCCCAGGCTGAAACGTATGTTTCAAACAAGTGTTTGTCAGGCGGAGTAGTCATGGCCCAGTCGGAAACCGTTGAACGCATTCTTGATGCTGCCGAACAGTTGTTCGCGGAAAAAGGTTTTGCCGAAACTTCATTGCGGCTGATCACCAGCAAGGCTGGGGTCAATCTGGCGGCGGTGAACTATCATTTCGGCTCAAAGAAGGCCTTGATTCAAGCAGTCTTCTCGCGTTTTCTCGGGCCTTTTTGCATCAGTCTCGATCGCGAGCTGGAGCGTCGTCAGGCCAAGCCGGACAACAAGCCGAGCCTTGAAGAACTGCTGGAAATCCTCGTCGAACAAGCCCTGGTGGTGCAGCCACGCAGCGGCAATGACCTGTCTATCTTTATGCGCCTGTTGGGGCTGGCGTTCAGTCAGAGTCAGGGGCACTTGCGTCGTTACCTGGAAGACATGTACGGCAAGGTGTTCCGCCGTTACATGATGCTGGTCAATGACGCCGCGCCGCGTATTCCGCCGATCGAACTGTTCTGGCGCGTGCACTTCATGCTCGGCGCTGCAGCGTTCAGCATGTCGGGGATCAAGGCCTTGCGTGCTATCGCCGAGACCGATTTCGGGGTGAATACCTCGATCGAGCAGGTGATGCGTCTGATGGTGCCGTTTCTGGCTGCTGGCATGCGCGCGGAAACCGGTGTCACCGACACTGCCATGGCCACCGCGCAGTTGCGTCCGCGCAGCAAATCGACCCCGGTTGCCGCCAAGGTTTAACCGCACACGGGTGGGCGCGGCAGCTTACATCCGCTAAGCTAGCCGCCCATGCCGACTATCGTTTCAGCCCCGCTCCATTTCTCCGTTGCCGACCACGTTCCGCCGGGCATCGCCCTTGGTGGCGAAGTCGTGTGTCTGCACCGGACCGGGCTCTTCAAAGTTGCGCCGCGCGCGCTTTTCGTTATCAAGGAATTTCTATGACTGCTGGCCTGCAAGGCTCGTTGATGGTGGACGTCGCCGGTACCTGGCTGACGGCCGAAGATCGCCAACTGTTGCGTCAGCCCGAAGTGGGCGGTCTGATCATTTTTGCGCGCAACATCGAGCACCCGCGCCAGGTTCGCGAGTTGAGCGCTTCGATCCGTGCGGTGCGTCCGGACCTGTTGCTGGCGGTGGACCAGGAGGGGGGGCGGGTGCAGCGCCTGCGCCAGGGCTTCGTGCGTCTGCCAGCGATGCGGGCGATTGCTGACAACCCGAACGCCGAATACCTGGCCGAGCAGTGTGGCTGGATCATGGCGACTGAAGTGCTGGCCGTCGGCCTGGACCTGAGTTTCGCCCCGGTGCTGGACCTCGACTACCAGCGCAGTGCGGTGGTCGGTACCCGTTCGTTCGAAGGCGATCCGGAGCGCGCGGCCTTGCTGGCGGGTGCGTTTATTCGTGGCATGAACAGCGCCGGTATGGCCGCCACCGGCAAGCATTTCCCAGGTCATGGCTGGGCGGAGGCCGATTCTCACGTTGCCATTCCGAACGACGAGCGCAGTCTCGATGAAATTCGTGCCAATGACCTCGTGCCATTCGCTCGTCTGAGCCAGCAGCTGGCGGCCGTAATGCCCGCCCACGTGATCTACCCGCAGGTTGACTCACAGCCGGCCGGCTTCTCGCGCCGCTGGCTGCAGGACATCCTGCGGGGAGAGTTGCAGTTTGACGGGGTGATCTTCAGTGACGATCTGTCGATGGCCGGCGCCCACGTGGTTGGCGACGCTGCTAGTCGGATCGAAGCGGCACTGTCTGCCGGTTGCGACATGGGGTTGGTCTGCAATGATCGCGCGGCAGCCGAACTGGCCCTGAGCGCGGCTCAGCGCCTGAAGGTCAAGCCGTCTGCACGTATCGCGCGGATGCGCAGTCAGTCGTTCTCCAGCACTGATTACCGGCAGGACCCGCGTTGGCTTACCGCTCTTGGTGCGCTCAAAGATGCCCAACTGATTGATTAAGGACTTTTTGCAATGACGGTTTACGCGATTATCGGTGGTACCGGCCTGACCCAGCTCGAAGGTCTGAGCATTCGCCAGTCATTGGCCCTGGACACACCTTATGGTGCGCCGTCGGCCGAGATCCAGATCGGTGAGTACGCTGGACGTGAAGTGCTGTTTCTCGCTCGTCATGGCCATCCGCACCGCTTTCCGCCGCATCAGGTGAATTACCGGGCCAACCTGTGGGCGCTGAAGCAGGCGGGCGCGCAGGCTATTCTGGCGGTCAACGCGGTCGGTGGGATTCATGCCGCCATGGGCACCGGACATTTCTGCGTACCTCATCAGTTGATCGACTACACCAGCGGTCGCCAGCACACCTATTTTGCCGATGACCTGGAGCAGGTCACCCACATCGATTTCAGCTATCCCTACAGCGAACCGTTGCGCGAGCAGTTGATAGCCGCGTTGGCTGCCGAAGGCTGTGCTTACAGCAGCCATGGCGTGTATGCCTGCACGCAGGGGCCGCGTCTGGAAACCGTTGCCGAGATCGCCCGTCTGGAACGTGACGGTTGCGATATCGTCGGCATGACCGGTATGCCGGAAGCGGCACTGGCCCGTGAGTTGGAACTGGATTACGCCTGTCTGGCGCTGGTGGTAAACCCGGCGGCGGGCAAGTCGACGGCGGTGATCACCATGGCCGAAATCGAACAGGCGCTGCATGACGGGATGGGCAAAGTGAAGTCGACGCTGGCGCGGGTGTTGAAGGGCTGAGTCTCCGCTTGCACCGAGTTGACTCTATCGCGAGCAGGCTCGCTCCCACAGGTTTATCACCGTACCTGTGGGAGCGAGCCTGCTCGCGATGGCGATCTCGCAGTCGCCGCTAAATCTTCGATTTGTCCGGCAGCGGTGCAAACAACGCTTCAATATCGTCACTCTGCAACTTCCAGTCCCCGGCCGTGCGCCCATCCAGAACGCCAGCCGCCAGGTCGGACTTTTCCTTTTGCAAATGCTGGATTTTCTCTTCGACGGTCCCGCGAGCAATCATCTTGTAGACAAACACCGGCTTCTCCTGGCCGATCCGATACGCACGGTCGGTGGCCTGGTTTTCCGTCGCCGGGTTCCACCACGGGTCGTAGTGAATCACCGTGTCGGCTTCCGTCAGGTTCAGGCCAACGCCGCCTGCTTTAAGGCTGATCAGAAAAATCTGACGCTTTCCGCTCTGGAAGTCTTTCACAGGCGTGCGCCGATCCCGGGTTTGTCCGGTCAACAGTGCGTAAGCGATACCGCGTTTATTCAGCTCATCTTCAATCAGGGACAGCATTGAGGTGAACTGTGAAAACAGCAGGATTTTGCGGCCTTCCTCGAACAGCTCTTCAAGCATTTCCATCAGGCTGTCGAGCTTGCCCGACGTGCTGCCGCGCGTGGGCAGGGCGGCCTCATTGACCAGGCGCAGATCGCAGCACACCTGACGCAGCTTGAGCAGGGCTTCAAGAATGATGATCTGGCTGCGGGCCACGCCTTTGCGGGTGATCTCGTCGCGGACTTTCTTGTCCATGGCCAGGCGCATGGTTTCGTAAACATCACGCTGCGCCTCATTGAGTTCCACCCAATGGATGATCTCGGTTTTCGGCGGTAATTCAGTGGCGACCTGTTCCTTGGTTCGGCGCAACAGGAACGGTTTAATCCGACCGTTCAGGTGTTGCAGTCGTACGTCGCTGGCGCGTTTTTCGATAGGCACGCGGTAATCGCGATTGAAGCTTTTCACGTCACCCAGCCAACCGGGCAGCAGGAAGTGAAACAGCGACCACAGCTCCCCCAGGTGGTTTTCCAGCGGTGTGCCGCTCAGGCACAGGCGCTGACGGGCATTGAGCGCTCGCGCCGCATGAGCAGCCTTGCTGTTAGGGTTCTTGATGTATTGTGCTTCGTCGAGCGCCAGCACGTGCAATGGCTGCGTGGCCAGACGTTCGACATCCTTGGGCAGCAGCGCATAGGTGGTGAGGATCAAGTCGTATTCGGCCAGATGCTCGAAGTGTTTTTTACGTCCAGCGCCATACAGCGCCAGTACTTTGAGCTGTGGTGCGAAGTGCGCCGCTTCGTCGAGCCAGTTGGGAATCAGGCTGGTGGGCATCACGACCATGCACGGTCGGTCGAGGCGTCCGGCATTTTTCTCGGCCAGCACATGCGCCAGGGTCTGTAGGGTTTTACCCAGGCCCATGTCGTCCGCCAGAATGCCGCCGACTTCCAGTTGCCGCAGTGACTGCATCCAGCTCAAGCCTTCAAGCTGATAAGGTCGCAATGTGGCGTTCAGGCCTTCGGGGGCCTCGGTGGTGTAATCCTTGATGTCACGCAGGCGCTGGGCGAAGGTGCGGATGTGTTCGCCACCGTCCCAGAGCAGGGGCATGTCTTCCAGTGGATTGAGGCGGGTGGCGTCGGCGCTGCTAATGCGTAGCCTGGTTTCACCGGGCTCTTGCAGGTAAAACTCGCCGAGGGTCGCCAGCACGGGCTTCAAGCGCCCGAACGGCAGCGCGACCTGCAACGGACCGTATTCGGAGTTCGGGCGGTGCGGAATGTTCACCAGAATCAACTCGTCGTCACGGCGTTTGGCCAGGCGTTCCGGGTTGAGGATCTCGGTGTGCGAGCGCATCAGATTCAGCAGGATCGGCAGCAAGCTGAGGCGCTCGCCGTTGACGATAATCCCCAGCTCCAGATCAAACCAGTCGCGCTCCGGCGCTTCTTCGACCGTGGCATACCAGTCATCGACGGCTGTCAGGTCAAAGCCGAAGTCTTCGTCGATCTGTAGCTCCCAGCCTTGGGTGCGCAACTTGGGCAGCTCATTGAGAGTGAACGTCAGCCAGGCGCTGTCGTTGACCATCTCGTAGAGTTCGCCGGCACTTTCCGGCAAGGCTTTGCTTTGCCTCGTCGCGACTTTGAAGCCAAGGATCCGCAGCTGTTCGCGGTAGGCTTTTTCGACTTCCGGTTGGCGTTTGATCCGTAGCGTTTGCTGTTCCTGTCGGATCAGGATGTCGGCATTTTTTTGCCCACTGACGTATTCATCCAGATAACTGAAGGACAGCGCCGCGCGGTGCTGGATGTAGCGCTGCATTTTGCCGTTGCGCGGTTCGAACGCACTGAACTCGATGCTCGCCAACCATAGGCGCGGCACTGGTTGCACATTGTCCACCACCTGTTGCGGCAAAGGGGCGGGCGTGCGGTTTTCCAGGACGGCCTGAAGCTTTTCCAGCAGCTCGGCATCTTTGGCAGCGGCCGGGTACTCAAGGGTTTCCTGGACTTTCAGCAAGACCGCAGCGCAATGCTTGCAGTTAACGCGCACCGGGCAACTGCACGTCGCATCGACCAATAACAATGTGCCCTTTGCGGACTCGCGCAGCGTAATGGTCTGACGGTAAACATTGCCGCCAGAGCCTTCGCAACTGGCGGTGATGGTGCTGTCACCGGCTTCGACGATCCTGACGCGATTTTCCAGTGCGTAGCGGCGGCCACGCTCCAGGCTTTGTTCCTTGAATCGGCTGACCCAGGAAGGGGCCAGGGGTTTGCTCAGGCTCGGGGGCATAGGGACTTCAATCAGTCCGGGATAACGTCAGGGACTGGCGGACGCGCAGTTGCAGTCAGCGAGGTGATCTTGATCAGCAGGGCCAGGTGGCCGTTGTCGAGGTAGTTCAGCTGGCCGTTTTTGGTGTGGCTTTGCTGCTTCAGGCGTTCGCTGGCGGTGACCATGCCATTGGCGCTGAACTGGTTGACCCAGAAGTTCGCGTCGACGTCGGTGAAGCGGCCCAGTTTCAGGTTCAGCGTGCCTTCGATCGGGAACTGGCCGTACTGCTCCCGGCCGTCGCTGATCGACACTTTGTTCTCGACGTCACCGAGATTCTGTTGCCAGGCCTTGTGCAGCAGCACCGTGTAATCGCTGCTGGATCGCAGCTTTTGCGCCTCGTCGTTCAGGCTTGGTGTACGCAGGCTGTCGGCGCTGACCGGCTTCGCGCCAGCGGCCCAATCTTCGGGCGCGGCGCGGCTGACGATGGCGGGTACGGCGTTCTGGCGGAACAGGATCATTTCAACCTGATACAAGCTGTCGGCAAACGCCGTCGGGGCGACGAGGGTCAACAACAGGGTCAATGAGCGAAACAGGCGCATGCGGCGTCCTTCAAGCAGATTTTGGAGTGAGGCGCTCAAACAGTGCCTCCACTGTATTAAAGCGCTCTTCCGGGCGCTCCATCGGCACCATGAATTTGAACATCGTGGCACCTTCGAATTTGTAGCGGTTGGGTTGGCCCTGAATCAGCTTGATCAGTACCAGCGGATCGACCGGCGTTTGTACGCCAAACTCGATACGACCGCCTTGCGGGCCACCGTCGACTTTCTTGATCCCCAGTTGCTCGGCCTGCAGTTTCAGCAAGGTCAGGCGCACCAGGTTCTTGGTCGGTTCCGGCAGCAGGCCGAAGCGGTCGATCATCTCCACTTGCAGGTCTTTGAGGCCGTCCTCATCGGTCGCCGAAGCGATACGTTTATAGAGGATCAGTCGTGCGTGGACATCCGGCAGGTAGTTTTCCGGGATCAGTGCCGGCAAGCGCAGGTTGATTTCCGGGCCGCCACCCAGCGGTTGATCGAGGTTTGGCTGCTCGCCCTTGCGGATCGATTTCACCGCGCGTTCGAGCATTTCCATGTACAGGGTGAAACCGACCGCCTGAATCTGTCCGCTCTGACCGTCGCCCAGCAGTTCGCCGGCGCCACGGATTTCCAGGTCGTTGGTGGCAAGCACGAAGCCCGCCCCGAGATCCTGAGTATTGGCGATCGCTTCCAGGCGCTTTTCCGCGTCTGGCGTGATCTGTTGGCGCGGCGGAGTCAGCAGGTAGGCGTAAGCCTGGTGGTGACTGCGACCCACGCGGCCACGCAGCTGGTGCAGTTGCGCCAGGCCGAACTTGTCGGCGCGCTCGATGATGATGGTGTTGGCGCTCGGCACGTCAATGCCGGTCTCGATGATGGTCGAGGCGATCAGCACGTTGAAGCGCTTGTGGTAGAAGTCGCTCATCACCTGTTCGAGTTCGCGCTCACGCATCTGCCCGTGGCCGATACCGATCCGTGCTTCCGGCACCAGTTCGGCAAGGTCGGCGGCGCATTTCTCGATGGTTTTCACATCGTTGTGCAGGTAGTAGACCTGACCGCCACGCAGCAACTCGCGAAGCAGGGCCTCTTTGACCGTGCTCTTGTTCTGTTCCATGACGAAGGTGCGCACCGACAAGCGTCGTGCCGGCGGCGTGGCGATGATCGACAGATCGCGCATGCCCGACACCGCCATGTTCAGCGTGCGTGGAATCGGCGTGGCGGTCAGGGTCAGGATGTCGACTTCGCTGCGCAGAGCCTTGAGCTGTTCCTTCTGACGAACACCAAACCGGTGTTCTTCGTCGATGATCACCAGCCCGAGATTTTTGATCTTCACGTCGTCTTGCAGCAGTTTGTGCGTGCCGATGACGATGTCGATCTTGCCCTCGGCGAGATCGGCGACTGCGGCATTCACTTCCTTTGTTGACTTGAAGCGACTCATCACTTCCACGCTCACAGGCCAGTCGGCGAAGCGGTCGCGGAAGCTGTTGTAGTGCTGTTGGGCGAGCAGGGTGGTCGGCACGAGTATCGCCACCTGGCGTCCGCCGTGCACGGCAATGAATGCTGCGCGCATCGCCACTTCGGTCTTGCCGAAACCGACATCACCGCAGACCAGTCGATCCATCGGTCTCGGCGCGAGCATGTCTTCGCGTACCGCGTCGATGGTGGTTTGCTGGTCCGGGGTTTCTTCGAACGGGAAGCCGGCGCTGAAGGTCGCGTAATCGGCTTTCGGGTCGGCGAAGGCATAACCTTCACGGGCGGCGCGGCGAGCATAGATGTCGAGCAATTCGGCGGCGACGTCGCGCACCTGTTCGGCAGCTTTGCGCTTGGCTTTCTGCCAGGTTTCGGAACCGAGGCGGTGCAGCGGCGCGAGTGCATCGTCGCTGCCGGTGTAACGGGCGATCAAATGCAGGTTGGCCACGGGCACATAGAGCTTGGCGCCCTCGGCGTATTCGAGGGTCAGGAACTCGGCGGCCTGGTTTTCGATTTCCAGGGTCGCGAGGCCCAAATAACGGCCAACGCCATGATCGATATGCACCACCGGCGCGCCTTCGCGCAGCTCGGTGAGGTTTTTGATCACTGCGTCGTTGTTGCCGTCGGCGCGCTTCTCGCGGCGGCGACGCTGCATCACCCGCTGACCGAACAACGGACTTTCGGCGACCAGTGCCAGGGCCGGATCGTCCAGCACCAGGCCTTCGTCCAGCGGAGCGATGGTGATTGCCAGGCGTTCTTTGCCGGCGACGAAATCCGGCCAGCTGTCGACGGTTTTCGGCCGCAGCTTCAGGCGTTCCAGCAGCTCCAGCAGGACTTCGCGGCGGCCGGCCGATTCGGCGGTAAACAACACTCGACCGGAAAACCCATCGAGGAAGTTCGACAGCGCTTCCAGCGGTTGGTTGGCCTTGGCTTCGATGGCCAGGTTCGGCAACGGCTTGGCCGGGAAGCGCTCGCGGCCAACACCGGTTTCGACGTCTTGCTGGCTGGCAACCACGCGTGGCCAGCTCTTGAGGCGTGCGAAGCAGTCTTCCACCGGCAAGAACAGCTCAGCCGGCGGCAACAAGGGGCGCGATGGATCGACACGGCGCTCTTCGTAGCGGTTGCGCACGTCGTTCCAGAAATTCTCCGCCGCCTGTTCGATACCCGGCAGGGAAAACACCTGGGTGTCCTGTGGCAGGTAGTCGAACAGCGTGGAGGTTTCATCGAAAAACAGCGGCAGGTAGTACTCGATACCGGCCGGTGTAATCCCGCTGCTCAGGTCCTGGAAGATCGGGCAGCGACGGAAATCGACATCGAAGCGCTCACGAAAGCGTGCCTTGAAGCGGGTCACGGCTTCTTTTTGCAGCGGGAATTCTTTGGCAGGCAGCAACCGCACCGATTCGACCTTGTCGATGGAGCGCTGGTTTTCTGGGTCGAAGGTGCGCAGCGTCTCGATTTCGTCATCGAACAGGTCGATGCGGTAGGGCAATTTGCTGCCCATCGGGAACAGGTCGATCAGCGCGCCGCGTACTGCAAACTCGCCATGCTCATACACCGTGTCGACGCAGCGGTAGCCGCTGGCCTCCAGCCGCGTGCGCATTTGCTCGACGTCGAGTTTCTGGCCGATGTCCAGCACCAGACTGCTGCCGAGCAGGAACTTGGTCGGTGCCAGGCGATGTAGGGCGGTGGTGATAGGCACTACCAAAACGCCATGGCTCAGCTCAGGCAGGCGATACAGGCTGGCGATGCGCTGGGATATAATGTCCTGGTGCGGTGAAAACAGGTCGTAGGGCAGGGTTTCCCAGTCCGGGAAATGCAGCACCGGCAAATCCGGGGCGAAGAAACTCAGCTCCTGTTCCAGCCGTTCGGCACTTTGGCTGTCGGCGGTCAGTAGCAAGGTAAAGCGCTTGGCAGCGCTGGCGGCCTCGGCAATGGCCAGGCTCAGGGCGGCACCGGGCAGGTTGCCCCAATGCTGTTTACCTGCCGCGGCAGGGAGAAGCGGTAGACGCAGAACGGGCACGGAAGGTTGAGCTCCAGCGTTGCGACAAAGTCGGTAATTGTAGCGGGCGAAGGTGCCGGCTGTCAGTTGCAGACTGCGTCTATTACACAGGCCGCGGAGAAACGTAGCGAGCGAAGGCAAGACAAGGCGAAAACAGGCGAGGACGCGGAGTTTACGGGCTGTAAATGAGCAGTCCGAGCCTGTTTTCAACGCAGTATTGTCGAGCGCAGTAGTTTATCCGCGGTCTGCACGACAGGCGCGCATTGCTCCGGGAGCGACTCGGCGGCATAATGTAGCCCCTTTTTTCAGCCCCTACATGTGGAAGGTTCCCGTGACTCAGAAGCCCGACCAGTGTCTTGGTGAATGGATCGACCGTGAAGCACTCGCAGAAGCGATGATTCCGCTTATCGGTCAGCTCTACCGCAATAACAACGTGGTGAGTTCGATCTATGGCCGCAGCCTGATCAACCAGTCTGTCATCGCGATTCTCAAAGCTCACCGCTTTGCTCGCCATCGTCAGTCCGATGACGCCGAACTGTCCGTTCACGAAACATTCCCGCTGCTCAAAGCGATGAGCGAGCTCAAGCTCGGCGCCGCTTCGGTAGACCTGGGCAAGCTGGCGGTCAAGTTCAAGACCGAAGGCAATGGCCGTACTGCCGAGCAGTTCGTCCGTGAAGAGCTGGCCGATGTAGTGGGTCAGCAAAACGCTAGCGCACGCAAAGGCACCGACGTTGTTCTCTACGGCTTCGGTCGTATCGGCCGTCTGCTGGCGCGCATCCTGATCGAAAAAACCGGTGGTGGCGACGGCCTGCGTCTGCGCGCCATCGTTGTGCGCAAAGGCGCTGAAAACGACCTGGTCAAACGCGCCAGCCTGCTGCGTCGCGATTCGGTTCATGGTTCGTTCAATGGCACCATCACCATCGATGAAGCCAACAACACCATCACCGCCAACGGCAACCTGATCCAGGTTATCTACGCGAAGAACCCGACTGAAGTGGACTACACCCAGTACGGCATCAAAAACGCGCTGCTGGTGGACAACACCGGTGTATGGCGTGACGCCGACGGCCTGGGCCAGCACCTGGCCTGCCCGGGTATTGACCGCGTTGTTCTGACCGCGCCTGGCAAAGGCAAGCTGAAGAACATCGTTCACGGCATCAACCACGCTGAAATCACCGCTGACGACAAGATCGTTTCCGCTGCTTCTTGCACCACCAACGCCATCGTGCCGGTGCTCAAGGCTGTGAATGACAAGTTCGGCATCATCAACGGTCACGTTGAAACGGTTCACTCGTACACCAACGACCAGAACCTGATCGACAACTTCCACAAAGGCGATCGCCGTGGTCGTAGCGCCGCGTTGAACATGGTAATCACCGAGACCGGTGCTGCTACCGCTGCTGCCAAGGCCCTGCCTGAGCTGGCCGGCAAGCTGACCGGTAACGCGATCCGTGTTCCAACACCGAACGTGTCGATGGCAATCCTCAACCTGAACCTTGAGAAAGCCGCCACCCGTGAAGAGATGAACGAGTACCTGCGCTACATGGCGCTGCACTCCGATCTGCATAAGCAAATCGACTTCGTCAACTCGCAGGAAGTGGTTTCCACCGACTTCGTTGGCTCGCGCCACGCAGGCGTGGTGGACGCTGAAGCAACCATCTGCCAAGACAACCGCGTTGTTCTGTACGTTTGGTACGACAACGAATTCGGTTACAGCTGCCAGGTGGTTCGCGTGATGGAAGACATGGCCGGTGTAAACCCGCCAGCCTTCCCGCGCTAAGCCTTAGCCGCACATGAAAACGCCCCGACTTGTCGGGGCGTTTTTGTTTATGCGGTTTGTCGGCTCTGCCTACAGAGGTGAAATATTCTGTGATAAATCGCTTCCGGGGTCGCTGCATCAAAATGATAGTTTGTCCGCCAATAAAATGATTTGAGGACGACTTGAATGCGCCTTATCGGAAAGCCCTGCGCAGCGTTTCTGTTGCTGGCCAGTACCGTCTCTTTCGGCAATCTCGCCATGGCAAATACCGAACGGTCGGACATCGATGGCATCGTGCAAGATGCTGCTCAGAAGGTCATGCAGCAGTACAACATTCCCGGCCTGGCCATTGCGGTCACCGCTGATGGCAAGCAACGGTTCTACAACTTCGGCGTGGCTTCAAAGGACACGAAGCAGAAGGTCACGAGCGATACGCTGTTTGAAATCGGCTCGATCAGTAAAGCCTTCACGGTAACCTTGGCGACCTATGCCGAGGTCAACGGTCAGCTTTCACTCACTGACCACCCCGGCAAGTATCTGCCCGAGCTTGCGGGTAGCCCGTTCGATAAAGTGACACTGATCAACCTGGCGACCCATACCGCAGGCGGCTTCCCCTTGCAGGTGCCTGATCAGGTACAGAACAACCAACAGCTGATGGACTACTTCAAAGCGTGGCAGCCGACCTATGCGCCGGGTGCTCAAAGAACCTATGCCAATCCCAGTATCGGGGCATTGGGCATGATTGCGGCGAGCAGCATGAACATGCCGTTCGCGGCGGCGCTGGAACAGCGACTCTTCCCTGAACTCGGCATGCCAAACAGCTTCATCAACGTTCCGACGAGCAAGATGTCGCTCTATGCTCAGGGTTACAACAAACAGGATGCCCCGGTCAGGTTGAATTCCGGTGTGTTGGGCGACGAGGCCTACTCGGTAAAAACCAGCTCCACGGACCTGATTCGCTTTGTCGAAGCCAATCTGGGAGTCGCGAAGGTCGAAGCAAAACTCAGTCGCGCGCTGATGGAGACGCGCAAGGGCTATTTCCAGGTAGGGCCCATGACTCAAGACCTGATCTGGGAGCAGTACGACTACCCGGTACAGCTGAGTGCGCTACTTGAAGGCAACGCCGATAAGATGATTTACGAAAGCCATGCTGTCACAGCATTAAACCCACCCCTGTCACCACAGGAAGCGGTCTGGGTCAACAAAACGGGCTCGACTGGTGGGTTTTCTGCCTACGTGGCCTTCGTGCCCGAGAAGAAGTTCGGCATTGTGGTGCTGGCCAACAAGAGCTATCCCAACGAGCCACGGATACGCCTGGCGCATCGAATCCTCAGCGAGCTGGATTGCTGTTCGCAAGCAGAAAACTGAGTGGTGGCCGGTGTAAACCCACCAACGTTCCCGCGCCAAGACTTGGCCGTATATGAAAACGCCCCGATGTGTCGGGGCGTTTTTGTGTGTGCTGAATCGCCACCATGGGGAAGTTAGAAATGATCTATTAAGTGAGAGGAATTTATACATCATCTTCTATGTCCGTTTGTCGTGATGTATTTATATCGTTTTAATCTTGTCGCGTGCAGGGTAAGAACGCAGTAAAGAGCGACACGTCGCGGATGTAAAAATTCAAAAATAAAAAAACCTTCAAGAAAAATAAGTAGTTGCAAGGCGAGGTGGCTCGTTGCTTGTTTGTATGGATCCAATACCTGTGGCGACTAATAATTGACGTCATTTTATTGAATGGCTCGGTGCTTGACAGCGATTAGGGCTGAATTTAGTTTCTCTCCTGACAGCACTGGCTCCAGTCGAGGCTGGGTAACAGCAAATTGCCTGCACTGTCAGGCGACTATTCACGGTGATAACCATAACTTTGGCAGCGTTGTTTCTAAGCGTAATAGCGTTTCAAAGAACGTCATGATGGCAACTAACATTCCAAAAAGACAGGGATCAAATTCCTGCTCACATCACAATAAATCTAAATAAACCGTGCTGGCTTTATTGCTGTCCGGGGAGTTGATGATCCGCTTTTTATGATCCTGCTTAATGTGTTTCGCGGTTGCGTTCTGATATGACATGACGGCTGCGCAGTACTGGCATATGGCCGTGTGACTTCATGGTCTATTGGGAGAATTAAACATGGCAGAAGAACGCTCAAGATTTTTTTCATGGTCCCTGTTACCACGCCTGGTGGGCTTGGGTGTCCTGGGATTTATCGTCTGGCTGTTGCTGTCGACGTTGTTGATGCCGCTGGTGTCGACCTCGGCGACACGGGCAATTTTGAATGCGCCGGTCATTCTGCTGACGACACCGATCGATGGTGTGGTGAGTTCGCTCGAGGTTAAACCGGGCTCGACTTTCGCTCAGGGCCAGAAGGTTGCGGTGGTTGAAAACCCACGGGCTAATCAGGAGACGTTGCTGACCCTGCAAACCCGGCGTTTGACCCTGGAGCAGGAGCTATCATCATCGGCCAGCCAGGCCGAACACGACCAGCAGTATTACGACGAGCTGGAGAAGACCAGTCAGCGCTATCAATCGGCGTTTCATACCCGTCAGCTCTATGCACAGCGTGCGCTGAAGGCCGAGAGCAGTGCCGCCAGCGCCCGCTTGACGGACGCGCAGGAAACCGTCGACCGCAACCTTGAGTTGTTCGTTCAAGGGGCGGTCAGTGGTGCGGTGGTCGCCTCCTCAAAAGCCCAGTTGGCCTCGTTGCAGGGCGCGGCGGAGTCCGTCCGTTCGCAGCTGCAAATCAATGACGGCGACGTCAATGCCGCCAATAAGCAGGTCTACCTTGACCCCGATCAGTTGCGCATGTTCAACCTCAACGCACAGCTGACCACCCTGAAACTGAGCCTGGAGAATCAGGCCCGTAACCGCGAGACCTATCAGCGCGAACTCGACAACCTCAATCACTTGATCGAAACGGAACAAAATCGGGTCAAGATGATGGCCGGCTATGAGGTCGTGGCCTATTCGTCTGGCACGGTTCAAGAGCTGTTGGCGCCTCAAGGGACGGTGGTGCAAGCCGGGTCGACCTTGCTGCGCGCCACCAACTGCAAAGAAAGCTATGTGGTCGCGGTGTTTCCCGAGCGCATGGCCAGCAAGATTGATCGCGACAGTGTCCTGACGGTGAGAATCCGTGGCCTGGACGAACCGCTCAAGGTCAATGTCGTGCAGTTGCTGTCCAGTTCCTCGGATATTCGTCCCAATAGCTACAGCGTTCCTTTCCCCTATGCCGAGCAGAACTCGGTGTACGTGGTTGGCACTTTTTCAGCTGATCTCACTGACAGCCAGCGAGCCTTGACCTGCAATCCAGGGCTGTGGGCCAGCGCCGAGGTCTCCCATTCATGAGGCCCTGCAACGTTACGCGATGGCCGTGGCTGCTGGGGTTTAGCGCGTTGACGGCGATGAGCAGCGCGGGGGCTGCACGGGTGACGCAAGCCAGGCCGCAACTGGCGGCGATGACCTGTGCTGCGCTGGATCAGGCGGTGCAATCGCAAGCGGCAGGGCCGGTGCTGCTGGCCAGCTACCCGTCTCTGGACGGTCAGCCGGCGCCGATCCTGGCATTGCGTGGGGTAGCGTTCACCTACGACAACGCCTTGGCCAGCATCGCCTTGTTTGCCTGCGGCAAAGCCGAGTCGGCACGGCGGATTGCCGATGCGCTGGCCTTCGCCACGACCCATGACCCGGAATATCAGGATGGACGCTTGCGTAACGCCTACGCGGCGGGCCCGGTGGGCGCGTCGTCGATGCGCCTGCCGGGTTATTGGAGTCTCGAACGCAATGCCTGGAATCAGGATGCCTATCAGGTCAGTAGTGCCACCGGTAATCAGGCCTGGGCGGCGTTGGCGTTATTGGAGGCCTCGCGCCAGAGCGGTAATTCCTCTTACCTGGAGGCCGCTCGCAGGGTGCTGCAGTGGTCCGGGAAAAACACCTACGACGGGCAAGCACCGGCGGGCTTCAGCGGCGGCTACTACGGGTACTTCCCAAAACAGATCCAGCAGAACTGGAAGTCCACCGAGCACAACGTCGACCTCGCGGCGGCGTGGTCGGCGCTCAACGCGGTGGCGCCTGACCCGGGCTCGGCACGCCAGGCACAGATTGCCCGACAGTTCGTGTCGAGTCAGTGGGACGTGGGGGAAGGGCGCTTTTTGATCGGTACCGGGGCGGATGGTCGAACCTCGGACCGCCAGCGTTCTGGGCTGGATGCACAGATCTGGCCGTTGATCGCCCTGAGTGATCCTCCTGCGGACTGGCGGCGCGTCTTTGCGTTTATCGATCAGGCGCACCGCGCCGGTGCCGGGTACGGCTTCAACCGTGACCCGGACGGCTTATGGACCGAGGGCACCGCGCAAGCCGCCGCTGTGGCGAGCTTGAGCGGTCTGAAAGAAAAGGCCCAGCCCCTGTGGAGTGTGCTGTTGGCCCAACAGGCCGGCAATGGATGGCTGTTTGCAACACCTGCACCACGTATCAGTACCGGGTTGGCCATAGGCCCGGACTCTACAACCAACGACTTTTTCTATTACCACCTGCCACACCTGGGCGCTACAGCATGGGCGGCGATTGCTGCCACCGGCATCAACCCCTTTACCGGTTTTCAAGAGGCTGACTGACATGCCCGTACTGGACTCGCTGCAACTTGTGCAAATCAATTTCTGGACGGTGGTCGCGGTGATTCTGTTCACCTGTCTGACCCACCGTGATCAATGGGCGGCGCGTGCCGGCTTCGGGGCCATGACCGCGCTATTACTGCTCAACTACGCCGCCTGGCGGATTCGCGACACCTTGCCTGACGGTCACTCAGG
This sequence comes from Pseudomonas sp. 6D_7.1_Bac1, assembly GCF_025465945.1. Lineage (GTDB taxonomy): Bacteria > Pseudomonadota > Gammaproteobacteria > Pseudomonadales > Pseudomonadaceae > Aquipseudomonas. The sequence goes on from NZ_JANLNW010000084.1 coordinate 120,497, forward strand.
GTTTGCCACGGTCTGGGCTTACCTGTTCCTGTTCTTTGAAATGCTGGCAATCGGCTACACGCTGTTTTCGATCATCGTCATGCTCTGCCGCTCGGATCACCAGGCCAGCGCCGATGCTGGAGAGCAACGCTTGCGTGCCCAGGGCGCCTCGGTGCCGGCGGTGGATGTGTTTATCGCCACCTATAACGAAGGCCTCGATATCCTGGAAAAAACCATCATCGCCGCCCAGGCTATCGACTACCCCAACCTCACTATCTGGGTGCTCGACGACACCCGCCGCGACTGGTTGCGCGACTACTGCGCCGAGGTCGGCGTGCAATACACCCGACGTCCCGACAACTCCCACGCCAAGGCTGGCAACCTGAACAATGGTCTGCGTCAATCTGCACTCAGCAGTAATGCGCCGTACATCCTGGTGCTCGATGCCGATTTCGCACCGCAGCAGCCAATCCTGCTGCGTACCCTGGGGTTGTTCGACGATCCCAAGGTCGGCCTGGTGCAGACGCCGCAGTTCTACTACAACCCCGATCCGATTCAGCACAACCTCGGTACATCCGCCTGCTGGGTCGATGAGCAGCGGGTGTTCTTCGACGTTTATCAGCCGGCCAAGGATGGTTGGGATACAGCGTTTTGCGTGGGCACCTCGTTTGTCGTGCGACGTGACTTGATCAACGAGATCGGCGGCTTTCCCACTGGCTCGGTTTGCGAAGACATCTACACCACCTGTCGTCTGCAGCAAAAAGGCTATGTCACCCGCTGGTTGAATGAGCGCCTGTCGATCGGTTTGTCCGCCGAGGGGTTGACCGAGTACATCAATCAGCGTGGACGCTGGTGCCTGGGGACGATCCAGGTCGCTCTGCTCAAAGAAGGTCCGTTACGCGGCCGTGGCTACACACTCAATCACCGGCTGCACTTCGTGCATGGCTTGATGCACTGGTTCTCCAAGCCGTTCATCTTGATGATGTTGGTCTCGCCGGTGCTGTATTGGTATTTCGGTATCGCCGGATTCTATGCCCATCCGGCGGATTTCCTGGCCTTCGGCATGCCGGCGTTGATTGCTTTCTGGGGCTATGGGACCTGGGTCACTGACCGGCGTACGCTGCCGATTTTTACCGAGGTCACGCAAATCGTCGCCTCGCTGGCGGTGACGGCCACCATCGCCAGCGCCATGGTCCGGCCATTCGGGCGGCCCTTCAAAGTCACGGCAAAGGGATTGGATCGTTCGCGCACGACGGTCCACTGGACGTTGTTCGGGTTCTTCTTGGCGTTGACCCTGTTCTCGCAGCTGGGGGCTTACATCGCTATCAGTAGTGCTGCCGCGTTCGACGGCAACATGCTGTTCAACCTGTGCTGGACGGCGGTCGCGCTGATTTACAACCTGGCGACCCTGGTGGCCTGTGTTGACCGGCCACGCTTGCACGGGGAAGAGCGTTTTCCTTTCGACAAACCCAGCGGATTGCGCTTCGGCGGCAAAACCCTGGCAGGCCGATTAGTGGACATTTCGCTGAGTGGCGCCTCCCTGTCCTGCACCTTTGCGTCATTGATCAAGCCCGGGCTGCGTGGTGAGGTGTGGATCAACAAAATCGGCTGGTTGGGTGTTGAGGTCATGCGTCATCACGGCGAGGACCGCTTAGGGTTGAAGTTTATTGACCTGGACGAAGCGCTTCGGCGCCGGCTGATCGCGCGGCTGTTCAGTGATGCGTCGGTCAACGTGGTCAGCAAGGCTGAACCAGGCTTGGCTTTCGGCACCTTGTTGCGGCGTTCGTTGCTCGGCGAGAAGCGCACAGCGCGGCGTTTGCGGCGGCCGGCCAAGGTGCCGTCCTACAGCGCATTGCCTGGATTGCGTCCGATCAGCATTCGTTCGCGCCAGCAGCCACTGCCACAAATCAGCACCACCCACTCAGGTCTGTGGGCTTTCCTTCTCTCTCCGTTACGAGCCTTGCTCGGCCAACGCTTGTAGGTGCGCCTCATGAACAGTCGCTTACCCACCTCATGTTTGATGTCGCTGGTACTGCTCGGTGGTTGTTCTCTGGAACCCAAATACGAGAAACCGGAGGCGCCGATCGATCAGCAATGGCCGGCCAGTTCGGCCAGCGACTGTTGCAGCGCCAAACAGACGTTCGACAAGGACTGGCGTGGTTTCGTGGTCGATGACCGACTGCGTCAGTTGATCGAACTGGCGTTGAAGAACAATCGAAGCCTGCGCCAGTTCGCGGCCAGCGTCGAGGAGGCGCGGGCGGGGTACGCCAGTGCCGAGTCCGGGCTGTTTCCTTCGATTGGCCTCAATACCTACGCCGGCCGCAGCAAGTTGCCGCCACTGGTGAGGACGCCGGGAGGCGGCGACAGCTCCGGCAGCATCGCCAACACCTTTCAGGCCTCGGGTGGCTTCACGTCCTACGAGTTGGACCTGTTCGGTCGTATCCGCAGTCAGCGAAATGCCGCAGGCGCGCGCTTCGAGGCGTCCGAGGCGGACTATCAGACGGCTCGTCTGGCGTTGATCGGTGAAGTGGCCAGCACCTGGTTGAGCCTCAAGGCCAATCAGAATCTGCTCGACCTCGCACAGAACACCTATCAATCCCAGGATCGTTACGGGCAGCTGTTGCGCAAGAGTTACAACCTGGGCTCCAGTGCGCGAATCGATGTTCATCAGGCGGATGCGCAGACCAACACGGCGGCGGTGCAGGTCAACACGTACCGCATGCAGGTGGCGCAGAACATGAATGCGCTGCGGGTGCTGGTCGGGCAGCCGGTGCCCGTTGGGCTCTTGCCTACAGGTGTGCTGGGTGAAAAGTTGGCGACCGTCGATGTACCGGCCGGGTTGCCATCGTCGCTGATTGAACGGCGCCCGGACATCATGGCCGCCGAAGCCTTGTTGCGCGCCGCCAACGCGGACATCGGTGCCGCCCGCAGTGCTTATTTCCCGACCTTTTCGCTGACCTCGGCGCTGGGCAGCCTGAGCGGCGATTTTTCGCGATTGTTGAGTGCTCCCGCCGAGTTCTGGTCGGTGGCCCTGGCGGGCTCGTTGACCCTGGTGGACGGCGGCGCGCGACAGGCGCAAGTGGACGCCAGTCATGCACGGTTCGACGGGCGTACGGCGGCATATGAAGCCACGGTGCAGAATGCTTTCCGCGAAACCGCCGATGCCCTCAACGCCCGCCAGGAAATGCTCACCCAGGTCGAATCTCAGAAGCGTCTGGTGGGGGATTATCAAGAAGCCTACCGGCAATCCCGATTGCGCTTCGAGGCGGGGCTGGACAGCTATTTTTCGACGATGGATGCGCAGCGTTCGTTGTTCGACGCACAACAGAAGTGGGTGCAGATGGAACTGGCGCGGGAGATCAATCAGGTGGACTTGTACAAGGCGCTGGGCGGGGGGTGGAGTCAGTCGCTGAAGGTTGCGAATCGATGATTTGTGGTGTTTTTGCTGGCCTCTTCGCGAGCAGGCTCGCTCCCACAGGTTTAGCGGCGTTCACACAATCGTGAACACGCCGCAACGCCAATGTGGGAGCGAGCCTGCTCGCGATGCGATCTAGCGCGCGCCGCCGACTACAGCAGCCTGCGCCGTACGCAGTGCATGCTTGTTGCCACGGAACAGCACCAGCGTTGCAACCAGGCCAAGCACTGCCGCGCCGCTCAACCAGATGCCCGGTGCAGCCTTGTTGTCCAGCACGTAGATCAGGTAGGTACAGGCCGCCGGGGTGAAGCCGCCGAAGGTTGCAGTCGCCAGGCTGTAGGCCAGGGAGAAGCCGGTGGTGCGGACTTCAATCGGCATGATCTCGGTCAGGGCCACCACCATGGCGCCGTTGTACGAGCCATAGAGGAACGACAGCCACAACTCGACGATCAGCAGGTGGCTGAAGCTCGGGTTGGCTACCAGCCAGGACAGCGCCGGGTAAGCCGTCAGGATCGCCAGAATGGTCGCCGCCAGCAGTAGCGGTTTACGACCGATCTTATCGGACAGCGCACCCATCACCGGCAACCAGAAGAAGTTCGACAGGCCGATGCACACAGTCACCAGCAATGCGTCGAAGTCCGACATATGCAGTTCGGCTTTGCCGAAGGTCGGGGTGTAGGCGGTGATCAGGTAGAACGACACGGTGGTCATGACCACCAGCGCCATACCGGCCAGCACGATGCCGAAGTTCTGACCAATCGAACGGACGATTTCCTGCAGGGAAGGGCGATGTTTACGCGCCTGGAACTCAGGGGTTTCTTCCAGTGAACGACGAATCACGAAAATCGCCGGGACGATCATGCAGCCGACCAGGAACGGTACGCGCCAGCCCCAATCACCCATTTGCTCCGGGCTCAGCCAGTGGTTGAGGCCCACACCCAGCAAACCGGCAAACACCACGGCGGCTTGTTGGCTGGCGGACTGCCAGCTGACGAAAAAGCCCTTACGGCCAGGCGTCGAGATTTCTGCCAGGTAAACCGACACACCACCCAGTTCCACGCCGGCCGAGAAGCCTTGCAGCAAGCGGCCGAACAGCACCAGCAACGGGGCCACGACGCCAAGCGTGGCGTAACCCGGCACGCAGGCAATCAATACGGTGCCGGCAGCCATCAGCGCGAGCGTGATGATCAGCCCTTTGCGACGACCGTGACGGTCGATGTAGGCGCCGAGAAAGATTGCACCCAGTGGGCGCATCAGGAAGCCGGCGCCGAAGGTCGCCAGTGCCAACATAAGGGAAGCAAAAGCACTGTCGGCGGGAAAGAAGGTTTTGGCGATGGCCGTGGCGTAAAAGCCGTAGACCATAAAGTCGAACATTTCGAGAAAGTTACCGCTGACAACGCGAAAAATCGCTTTGCCTTTGCCCGTATTCGAGGACATGTGGACGTACTCACTTTGGCTGTCTTGTTAGAAATCCCTGGTCCTGAAACATCCCCACTGCCGGGTGGCGGTCAGTGCCGGTGCTGCGAACAGTTTTGTAACGATATGTGTAACAACAAGGGTAGGCAACCAATAGTTAGCGTGCTGCTTAAACGTTATAGCCATTAGGCGGCGTGATTCACGGACTTGAACGAATTAAAACGATGAGGCGGGCAACGCCGATCATGTGGGAGCGAGCTTGCTCGCGAAGGGGGCGCTGCGGTTTATCAGGTAAACCGCGTTATCGTTCTTCGCGAGCAAGCCCGCTCCTACACTTCTATCGCATAATGGCCAGTCTTGGCGTTCTGTCAGGGGCATTGGGGGAGCGTGAATGTGTTGAGCGGGCGGCTGGCTGGTCTGGCGGTACTGATGGGGGTTCTGTCAGGCTGCGGCAATGGCGACTCTATGGAGAGCTTCGGCGGCCCGACCATGGGCAGCACGTATTCTGTCAAATACATCCGCCATCCGGGTACCCCCGGGCCGGTCGAGGTGCAGAAGCAGGTCGAATTGATTCTGGCCGAGATCGACCGGCAGATGTCGACCTACCGTAGCGACTCCGACATCGAGCGATTCAACGGATTGCCAGCCAATAGCTGTCAGCCAATGCCGGCGCCGGTCTTGCAGCTAGTCAAGGTGGGCGAGCAATTGTCAGAGGCGAGCGACGGTTCCTACGACCTGACGGTCGAGCCGCTGCTGAACCTTTGGGGTTTCGGCCCACAATCGCGCGATGAAAAAGTCCCAAGCGCCGAGGCCTTGGCGCTGGCTCTGCGACGCGTCGGTTATGCTCATCTGCGGATTGAAGGCGATCAGTTGTGCAAAGACGCGCCGGTCGAAGTCGACTTCGGCAGCGTTGGTGCCGGGTACGCCATCGACAGGATCGCTACGAAGTTGCAGGAAATGGGTATCGACAGCTTCATCGCCGATGCCACGGGCGAACTCAAGGCCGTCGGCAAGAAGCTCGACGGCTCGCCCTGGAAGATTGCGCTGGAGGAGCCGCGCGATGACCAGCAGGTTGTCGAGCGGGTGATTACGCTGAACGGCAACGGTGTTTCGACCTCAGGCGACTACCGCAATTATTTCTTGCAGGACGGCCGGCGCTATTCCCACACCTTCGATGCCCGGACCGGTGCGCCGATCACTCACAACCTGGCGTCCGTCACGGTGATTCATCCTTCGACGCTGATGGCCGATGGCTTATCGTCGCTGTTGCTGATTCTTGGCCCGGAGCGCGGTTGGGATTACGCGGAGAAACACGCGATCGGTGCATTCTTTGTGATTCGCACCGATACAGGCTTCGTCACGCGAACCAGTCAGGCTTTTGATCGCTTGAGCGCCGAAAAAGCCAAGTGAATACGGCGTCATGGGCATCAATTGCTGGCGTTGTAGTGCAGGCAAAACTAGCCTACGACGCGACCAAGGGTTAATGTGCGCGGCGTTGACGCTTCTATAGACTGTGTCCGGGTTCTCGACTGACCCCAAATTGTTCCTTCATGCCGCAAGGCCGGCATGATTTAGCCGCAGGTGCCAACGGGGTGCCGCGGCCTGTTCTGAGGAGTACGCATGGCTGTCTACAACTACGACGTGGTGGTGCTGGGTTCCGGCCCAGCGGGAGAAGGCGCGGCAATGAACGCCGCCAAAGCAGGGCGCAAGGTGGCGATGGTCGACAGTCGTCGCCAGGTCGGCGGCAACTGCACCCACCTGGGCACCATCCCGTCCAAGGCCTTGCGTCACTCGGTCCGGCAGATCATGCAGTTCAACACCAACCCGATGTTCCGGGCCATTGGTGAGCCGCGCTGGTTCTCGTTCCCGGACGTACTGAAAAGCGCAGAAAAAGTCATTTCCAAACAAGTCGCCTCGCGCACCGGTTACTACGCGCGCAATCGGGTCGACGTGTTCTTCGGCACCGGCAGCTTCGCTGACCAGCAAACCATCGAAGTGGTCTGCGCCAACGGCGTGGTCGAAAAACTGGTGGCCAAGCACATCATCATCGCCACCGGCTCGCGTCCGTATCGCCCGGCCGACATCGATTTCCACCACCCGCGTATCTACGATAGCGACACCATCCTCAGCCTCGGCCACACCCCACGTAAACTCATCGTTTACGGCGCCGGCGTGATTGGTTGCGAATACGCTTCGATCTTCAGTGGTCTGGGTGTGCTGGTTGAACTGGTGGACAACCGCGGTCAGCTGCTGAGCTTCCTCGACTCGGAAATCTCCCAGGCGCTGAGCTACCACTTCAGCAACAACAACATCACCGTGCGCCACAACGAAGATTACGATCGCGTTGAAGGCGTGGACAATGGCGTGATCCTGCACCTCAAGTCCGGCAAGAAGATCAAGGCCGACGCCTTGCTCTGGTGCAACGGCCGTACCGGCAACACCGACGCCCTGGGCCTTGAGAACATTGGCGTGAAGGTCAACAGCCGTGGCCAGATCGAAGTCGACGAGAACTATCGCACCTGCATACAGAACATCTACGGTGCAGGTGATGTGATCGGTTGGCCAAGCCTGGCCAGTGCCGCTCACGACCAAGGGCGTTCGGCGGCTGGCAGCATTGTCGACAACGGCAGCTGGCGCTTCGTCAACGACGTACCGACCGGGATCTACACCATTCCGGAGATCAGCTCGATCGGCAAGAACGAGCAAGAGCTGACCCAGGCCAAAGTGCCGTACGAAGTCGGCAAGGCGTTCTTCAAGAGCATGGCGCGTGCGCAGATCGCCGGTGAGCCGCAAGGCATGCTGAAGATCCTGTTCCACCGCGAAACCCTGGAAGTGCTCGGCGTACACTGCTTCGGTTACCAGGCGTCGGAGATCGTTCACATCGGCCAGGCGATCATGAACCAGCCGGGCGAATTGAACACGCTGAAGTACTTCGTCAACACCACGTTCAACTACCCGACCATGGCCGAAGCCTATCGGGTAGCGGCCTACGACGGCCTCAACCGGCTTTTTTGAGCGGCTCCGGCCGGTGGCCTGAGCCGGCCGGGGAGACCGATTTCAGCAATTCTCGAGCGTGGCGCTGGCCAAACCGGGAAAGTCTGTAATCAGGCTGTCAACGCCGAAATCAGCGAGCCTGCGCATCAGCGCAGGTTCGTTGACTGTCCACACCGATACATGCAGCCCCTGGCGCTGCGCCTTCTGCAGGCGTTCCGGCGTACACAGGGTCCAGTTCAGCGCCAGAATCTCACAGCCATAGCTTTGCGCAACCTTCAGCGGGTCGAGCCAGGCGTATTCGGCGACCAGTCCACGCGACACATCCGGAACCAGATCCAGCGCCGCCTTCAGCACTTCGCGTGAGCTCGAGGTGATGGTCACTCTGTCCAGCAGGCCAAAACGTTGCGCCATTTCGCGAATCGCCAGCACGGTGGTCGCGGCGCGGGTGCGTGAAGCGCTCTTGACTTCCAGCTGCCAGTGCTCGAAATCGCATTGCTCGAACAATGCTTCCAGCGTCGGAATCGGGCAGGGTTTGATCCAGCCCGGACCGCCCTTGCGCGCGTCGTAGGTCACCAGTTCCGCCGCTGAATGCTCGACCACCTTGCCGCGACGGTCGGTGGTACGCTTGAGCGTCGGGTCGTGAATGACCATCAGTTCGCCGTCCATGGACAGGTGCAGGTCCAGTTCGCAGCGGCGCACACCGTGCTTGAGGCATTGCTGGAAACTGGTCAGGGTGTTTTCCGGTGCTTCGCCTTTGGCGCCGCGGTGGCCGTAGATGAGGGTCACGGTTCTTCCTTAATTAATTGCCTGATTCGTTTTGCTCGCGTGCCAGGCGTCGTTCATGTGCCTGTCTCTGCAAGATATAGCGGGCCAGCAGTTGTCGTTGAGCATCGGTCAGGGCTTCGAACTCGGTGCCGATCTCGAAGGTACCGAAACTTTCCGGTTCACAGTGCGTGACCTTGGCCCGCAACAGCAGGCCCAGCGCTTGCGGCATCAGCAAGAGCTTGATCGCCAGGTGGCTGCCGGCCGGGTAGGCGACGTGGTGCTCGAACTCGATACCGCCTTCTGACAGCACCACGTGCCGCGGCTCACCGAACTTGCCGAGCACGGTTTGTGCAACGACCTGACTCAGCAGGTCGATGCGTTTATTCTGCGCCTTCAGATAATTGGCGATGTTTCGATCTCGCTCATTGATCTGGCGCAGCAAGTGCTGCGACTCGAATTCGCTCAGGTGCAGTTCGCTGAGCAGGTTGAACAGTGGGGAAGCATCCTGCAACACTTCCTGGCCTGCTGCTTCGTGGGCAGACAGGGGCCGAATTTCCAGTGCGATCGTGTCCTCGATACGGTAGTATTCGCGGCGATCTTCTTCATCTAATGTCGACATGGCGAACCCATGGTAGCGGCGGTGGTCTGAGTGTAAAGCTGGTTATCGACCCCCGCCACAAGGACGTTCCTTTTCCCTCCGAACAAGCCCCGACATGTTCAGACCTCTCTTCGTATTTATCGGCACGCGTTATACCCGTGCAAAGCGTCGCAATCATTTTGTGTCATTCATTTCCCTGACCTCGATGATCGGACTCGCCCTTGGCGTGGTCGTGATGATCGTGGTGTTGTCGGTCATGAACGGCTTCGATCATGAGATGCGCACCCGCGTGCTGGGCATGGTGCCCCACGCGACCATCGAGTCTGGTGAGCCCATCAGCGACTGGCAAAGCCTGGCCGCCAAGGCCCAGCAGAACCCGCAGGTGGTGGCGGTTGCGCCGTTCACCCAGATGCAGGGTTTGCTGACCAACAACGGTCAGGTGCAGAAAGTCCTGCTCAATGCCATCGACCCGGCCCAGGAGCGGAAGGTCTCGATCATCGATAACTTCATGACGCAGGGCAAACTCGACGACTTGTCGCCGGGCAGCTTCGGCATTGTGATCGGTGACAAGGCCGCGACCAAGCTCGGCGTGGGGCTCGGCGACAAGCTGACTTTCGTCGCTCCGGAAGTCACCGTGACCCCGGCCGGGATGTTCCCGCGGATGAAGCGCTTCACCGTGGTCGGCATTTTCCATGTCGGCGCCGGTGAGCTGGACGGCTACCTGGGCTTGACCAATCTTGATGACCTGGCGCGTCTGCACCGTTGGAAGCCGGACCAGGTCCAGGGCATTCGGCTGAAGTTCGACGACCTGTTCCAGGCACCGCGCACCGCATGGAACATCGCCCAGGACCTGGGTGAAAACCATTACTACGCCCGCGACTGGACCCGCACCCACGGCAACCTGTATCAGGCGATCCGCATGGAAAAAGCCATGATCGGTCTGCTGTTGCTGCTGATCGTTGCAGTGGCCGCGTTCAACATCATTTCCACGCTGGTGATGGTGGTGAACGACAAGAAGGGCGACATTGCGATCCTGCGGACCCTCGGCTCCACGCCGGGTCAGATCATGGCGATCTTCATGGTCCAGGGCACAGTGATCGGCGTGGTCGGTACGGCAATCGGTGCGGTGGTCGGCATGTTCGCCGCGTTGAATGTCAGCGCCGCGATTTCCGCCCTCGAAGGCCTGATCGGGCACAAATTCCTTAATGCTGATGTGTACTTCATTGACTACCTGCCGTCGCAACTGATGGCAGAAGACGTGTTGATGGTCTGCGGCGCGGCGTTGGTCCTGAGTTTCCTCGCCACCCTGTATCCAGCCTGGCGTGCTGCGCGCACCCAGCCCGCGGAGGCGCTACGTTATGAGTGATTTGGGTATGAGTACTAAAGCAGTCTTGAGTTGCCGCGATCTGGGTAAATCCTACGAGGAAGGCCCGGAATCGGTGGTGGTGTTGTCCGGTTTGCAACTGGAGTTGCATCCGGGTGAGCGCGTGGCAATTGTCGGCACCTCCGGTTCCGGCAAGAGTACCTTGCTCAACCTGCTCGGCGGCCTCGATACGCCGACCAAAGGCAGCGTCTGGCTGGCCGGTGAGGAGCTGTCGGCGCTCAACGAAAAGGCGCGTGGCCTGCTGCGTAACCGCTCGCTGGGCTTCGTTTACCAGTTCCACCACTTGCTGCCCGAGTTCACCGCGCTGGAAAACGTCTGCATGCCGCTGTTGATCGGTCGCACGGCGATCCCGGAAGCCCGTCAGCGCGCCACGGCATTGCTGGAGCGGGTAGGGTTGGGCCATCGTCTGGAACACAAGCCGGCCGAACTGTCCGGTGGCGAACGTCAGCGCGTGGCCATCGCCCGTGCCCTGGTCAACAAGCCGGGGCTGGTGATGCTCGATGAGCCGACCGGCAACCTCGACTCCCACACCGCCCAGGGCATTCAGGATTTGATGCTGGAACTCAGCACTTCGATGCGCACAGCGTTCCTGGTGGTGACTCACGACATGAACCTGGCTCGCCAGATGGATCGCGTCCTGCACCTGCAGGAAGGTTACCTGACCCCCATCTGATTGGCCGAAACCCGGCACGACTGAAAAGCGTGTCGGGTCTTTTATTTTTATACGGTGCCCCAGCGAATGTTCAGACCGTTATCGATCTTTATCGGCACGCGCTATACCCGCGCCAAGCGCCGCAATCGCTTTGTTTCCTTCATCTCGATGACCTCGATGATCGGCCTCGCCCTGGGCGTGCTGGCGATGATCGTGGTGTTGTCGGTGATGAACGGCTTCCAGCGCGAAATGAGCTCGCGCATCCTCGGTATGGTGCCCCACGCGACCATCGTTGGCGTCAAGCCGATTGACGACTGGCAGCCCGTGGCCGCAGCCGCCATGAAGAATCCTGAAGTGACGGCTGCGGTGCCGTTCACCGAGATGGAAGGCATGCTGTCCTACAAGGGCTCGATGCAGCCGATTCAGATCAGCGGCGTTGATCCGGCGCAGGAAGGCAAAGTGTCCATCGTCGCCCAGCACATCGTGCAGGGGCGTCTGGAGGACCTGAAGCCGGGTGAGTTCGGGGTGGTGGTCGGTGAAATCACTGCACGGCGCTTCCGCTTGAACGTCGGCGACAAGATCACCCTGATCGTGCCGGAAGTCAGCACGGCGCCGGGTGGCATCACGCCGCGCATGCAGCGGCTGAATGTGGTCGGTGTGTTCAAGGTCGGTGCCGAGCTGGATGGCTCGATGGCGCTGATCCACGTCGCCGATGCCGCGCAAATGCAGCATTGGGAACCGAACCAGGTGCAAAGCGTGCGTCTGGCGGTGAAAGACTTGTACGCCGCACCCAAGGTGTCATCAGACATCGCCGGCGGCCTCGGCGCCGACTTCAAGGCCGATGACTGGACCCACACTCAGGGCAGCCTGTTCAGCGCCATGAAAATGGAAAAAACCATGATCGGCCTGTTGCTGCTGATGATCGTGGCGGTGGCTGCGTTCAACATCATCGCCACCTTGATCATGGTGGTGAACGACAAGGGCGCGGACATCGCGATCCTGCGGACCATCGGCGCCACGCCTCGGCAGATCATGGCGATCTTCATGGTTCAGGGCACGGTGATCGGCATCGTCGGCACGCTGATTGGCGGTGTCCTCGGGGTGATTGCCGCGTTGAACGTGAGTGAGCTGGTGGGCTGGCTGGAGCGCGTGACCGGGCAGCATATCTTCAGTTCCGATGTGTATTTCGTCAGCAACTTGCCATCGGAACTGCAGGGTGGTGATGTGCTGCTGATCTGCTCGGCGGGTTTCATTCTGAGCTTCCTGGCCACCGTATACCCGGCCTGGCGTGCGGCGAAGATCGAACCGGCGAACGCGTTGCGCTATTCGTAATCGTCAACGCGCCCTGTGCGCAGACGCGGGTTTGCCCGCGTCGGCACTGGGATCTACATATCTCAGCTCAGCTCTAGCCAGATCGGCGCATGATCCGATGGTTTTTCCATGCCGCGCAGTTCGTAGTCGACACCGGCCGCCTTGACCCGTGGCAACAGCCCCTGGGACGCCATGATCAAGTCGATACGCAGGCCGCGCTTGGGTTCGTCTTCAAAGCCACGGCTGCGGTAGTCGAACCAGCTGAAGCGATCCGTCACGTCCGGGTTCAGGTGACGGAAGCTGTCCACCAGCCCCCAGTTCTTCAAGCGGGCCATCCACTCGCGTTCTTCCGGCAAGAAGCTGCATTTACCGGTTTTCAGCCAGCGTTTCATGTTGTCCGGGCCGATGCCGATGTCACAGTCTTCCGGGGAAATGTTCACGTCACCCATCACCACCAGCGGCTGGTCATTGCTGAACTCGGTTTCAAGCAGCGTCTGCAAGTCGTTGTAGAAGCGCTCTTTGGCCGGGAACTTGGTCGGGTGGTCGCGGTTTTCACCTTGTGGGAAATAGCCGTTCATGATGGTCACCGGCACGCCGTTGGCATCGGCGAATGTGCCCCAGATGAAGCGGCGCTGAGCGTCTTCTTCATCGCTGGCAAAGCCTTTGTGCAGCGCGAGCGGCTCCTGACGCGACAGCAGGGCGACGCCGTAATGGCCTTTTTGGCCGTGGTAATACACGTGATAGCCCAGCGCCTGGACCTCGGCGAGCGGGAACTGGTCGTCATGCACCTTGGTTTCCTGCAAACCGATGACGTCCGGCTGGTGCTTCTCGATCAGTGCCGCCAGCTGATGGGGGCGGGCGCGCAGGCCATTGATGTTGAACGAGACGATCTTCATGGTCGGCAGTCCTGGCAAAACTGCGATGCTAGCTGACATGTACGAAGTCAGCCAGCGTGGCGGTAGGTCAGATGCACTGCTAATGTCCTTTAGTGTAGGAACGATCACCGCTGCGCCGGGTTCGTACTAAGCCTTGTAGCAGCTGCCGAGCCTGCGAGGCTGCGTTCGAGGACGAAGTCCTCGCAAATCCTGAATCCACGTTTTACCTGGAAAAACGCGCTGCCTGATTCAACGACTGCTTCGCCCGAGCGCGGACCGAGCCGAACGCAGCCTCGCAGGCTCGGCAGCTGCTACGGGAGCAGTCCTGCACCGCATTTCAACGGGGGAGATAAGCCGTCATGCCTGAAACCTCTAACACGATTGCCGACGTTCATAGGCTCGACAGTGGCTATTCGCACGAAGCACGCTCCTTGCTGTACCACGCCTATCGGCATGAGCCGACGTTCAAGTTTCTGTTCGAAGCCGAGCGCCCTGGCTACGAACACCGGATCCGGGCCACCGTACGCGAACTGGTCGAACAGCATTTTGTGCAGGAATTACCGGCGATCGGCCTGCTGATCAATGACCGGCTGATCGGCATTGCGCTGATCGCGCCGCCGCAACGTCGCCTGGGCATCACCGAGAGCTGGGCCTGGCGCTTGCGGATGGTGCTCAGCACCGGATTGCGTTGCACCCGACGTTATCTGGAGTACCACGCGGCGGTGGCGGCCTGCATGCCATCGGACTCGGTGCATGTGTTGCCGTTGCTGGGAATTCATCCGGAATTTCAAGGCAAGCATTTCGGCGAGCAGTTGCTTGAGGCCGTGCATAACTGGTGCGCTGTCGATGAGCATTCCCAAGGCGTGGTACTCGACACGGGAAATCCGCGTTATCTGGAGTTCTATAAGCGTCAGGGGTATGAGGAAATTGGCGAGGTGGCTGTAGGGCCTGTTCTCGAACACGTGTTTTTTCATGCCAATCCGCAGGTGCTGCACAGCGCAACGGGCTGAGGCCGAACTTTTGTTCAGATTGTTCGCGCGATCACGCTCCCACGCTCGTGATAGCATCCGCGCCTATGAAGTTTCCAGGAAGATTTACCAGCGGCGTGCTCGTGCTGTTCAGCAGCGTAGCGGCCCTGGCGCAAAGTGAATTGGACGTCAGGATCAAACCGTCCAACGATGAACTGAAGGCCAATATAGAGGGCTATATCGGCGGCCTTGGCGATCGCGATGAAGAAGCCTTGTTGCGTTTTCGTCGTGGTGCCGAAGAACAGGCGCGCAAGGCCGCCCAGGCCTTGGGTTATTACCAGCCCCATATAGAAAGCGAAGTCAAAAACGGCAAGTCGCCACAGTTGGTGTTGAACATCGACCCCGGCGAGCCGGTGCGTTTGCGCAACGTGACCATTCGTGTCGACGGTCCGGCGGCCGCCCTCAAATCCTTTCGTGTGCCCAAGAGCGACCTGCTTAAATCCGGGGCGGTGCTTAATCACGGCCATTATGAAGACGCCAAGCGGCTGATCCAGAATCAGGCGTCGCGTTTTGGCTTTTTCAGTGGGCGCTTTACCAGCCAGAAGTTATTGGTCGACCCCCGGGCCGGTGTCGCGGATATCGAACTGATTTACGACAGCGGCCCGCGTTATGCCTTGGGCAAGGTCAGTTTTACCGGCGATACACCGTTTGACGAAGACCTGCTGCAACGTATGGTGCCGTTCAAGAGCGGTGCCCCGTATGACTCCGAACAGATCGCCGAGCTCAATCAAGCGTTGCAATCGAGCGGCTATTTCGACGCGGTGCGGGTTGATGCGGCACCGACCGCTGCGGCCAACGATGTGATTCCGGTGACGGTCAAACTCGACACGCGCAAGCCGCGCACCATGGGCCTGGGGCTGGGCTTTTCCACTGACGTCGGGCCGCGGGCCAAGGCCAACTGGACCCGGCACTGGGTCAACGCTGAAGGTCACAGTTATGGCTGGGAAGCGGAAGTCTCGGCACCACGGCAGAACGTCGGCCTCTGGTACGACGTGCCACTGGATCCGCCGCTCACCGACAAACTGCGCTTTGCCGGTGGTTATCAATATGAAGAACTGGCCAACACCCAAAGCCTGAGCAAATTGCTGACCCTCGGCCCTGAATGGCACAGCAAGTTGCCCAGCGGCTGGCAGCGGGTGATTTCGTTGAAATGGCAGCGTGAGGAATACCGTCTTGGCGACGATTCGGGCCTGAGTACCTTGCTGATGCCAGGCATCAGTTACTCCTACCTGCGCAGCGACAACCGCATCGATCCGCACAATGGCTATCGCCTGCAATTCGAGAGCAAGGTGGCCAAGGAAGGGTTGGGGTCGGACACCAATGTGCTGTATGGCACCGCATTGGTCAAAGGCATCACCACGGTGTGGGACAACCATCGGTTCCTCGGTCGTGCACAGTTCGGAGGCAGTGCCACCAACGGCTATCAATCCGTACCGCCGTCATTGCGTTTCTTCGCCGGTGGCGATCAGAGCGTGCGCGGTTACGACTATCAGAGCTTGTCCCCGAAAAACTCCGCCGGCGATCGGGTGGGCGGGCGTTACATGGTGGCTGGCAGCGTCGAGTATCAATACTCCATCGCCGAAAAATGGCGGATCGCAACCTTCGTCGATCAGGGCAACTCGTTCAACACGCTGGAATTGCCGAGCCTCAAGACCGGGGTCGGTATCGGCGTGCGTTGGGTTTCGCCCGTCGGGCCGATCCGCCTCGACCTGGCCCATGCGCTGGATGATCCCGGCGGTATTCGTTTGCACTTTTCCATGGGGCCTGAGCTGTGAAGCGTGGTTTGAAAATAGCGCTGCTGGCGGTGCTCTCGCTGGTGGTGTTGCTGGTACTGACAGTGAGCACTTTGCTCGGTACGCAAGCCGGCAGCCGTTGGGCTTTGGACCAGGTGCCGGGTTTGACCGTGGAGAATTTCCAGGGGCGCCTGGGCGGCCAGTGGAGTGCCGATCATCTGCTGTGGCAGCAAGCGGGCAGTCGGGTTGAACTGAGCAAGCCAGTGTTCGCCTGGTCGCCACTGTGTCTGCTACGCATGACGGTGTGCATCGAGCAATTGAAGGCTCAGCAGGTGATTTTGCAATTTGCCCCGAGCAGCGAAACCAGCAGCGGGCCGATCAGCCTGCCCGAGCTGAAGCTACCGGTGGCAATCCAGTTGGGCGAGGTGCAAATCGGTAGCTTGTTGCTCAACGGCAGCGAGCAGCTCAAAGACTTGCAACTGGCCGCGCACTGGACTGCCAAGGGCTTGCAGATCGATTCCGTTCACCTGCAACGCGATGACCTCAGCCTGGACCTGTCCGGGCTGCTGCAACCGACCGGCAACTGGTCGCTCAGCGCCGAAGGCAAACTGACGTTGCCGGCGCCGGGTAAAACACCCTGGGCGCTGGCGCTGAAGATTGACGGCGAGCTGCTGAAAACCCTGAACCTCAATGCCGACAGCAGCGGCTATCTGCAAGGTCAGTTGACGGGCGAGCTGCAACCGTTGGCGGAGAACCTGCCGGCCAAACTGCGGATTACCGCCGATGGCTTCAAGGCCAGTGCTGATCTGCCGGACACCTTGCAGCTCAACCAGTTGGAACTGACTGGCAACGGCGACCTGAAAAACGGTTACCAGCTACTCGGCAAGGCCACGTTACCGGCCGAGCAGGGGCCGGTCGCATTACTGTTGCAAGGCAAGGTCGACGCCAAGGGCGCGCAGATCGCCGGGCTTGATCTGAGCGCCAGCGACACGCAAAGCCTGAAACTGACCGGGCAACTCGATTGGTCCGAGGGCCTGAGTGCCGAGGTGAAAATCGATTGGCTGGATTTTCCCTGGCATCGGCTTTACCCGCTGATCGGCGAACCTCAGGTGGCGTTGCGCAGTTTCAATGGTGAAGTGTCCTACCGTGACGGCAACTATCTGGGCAACTTCAAGGCGGCGCTGGATGGCCCGGCCGGAGTGTTCAGCCTGAGCAGCCCGTTCAGCGGCGACCTGACAAAAATCTTCCTGCCGGAATTCAAACTGGTCGCCGGGCAGGGCAAGGCTGAAGGGCATTTGAACCTGCAATTCGCCGATGGCATCGCCTGGGACACTGCGCTGGATCTGTCGGCGATCAACCCGGCGTACTGGCTGGCGGAGTTACCGGGAACCCTGGCCGGTCCGTTGCGCAGCCAGGGTGAAATGAAACATTCACACCTGAACCTCAACGCCGACCTTGACCTCAAGGGCAAGCTGCGCGGTCAGCCGGCAATCCTGCAAGCCAAGGCCGATGGCGCGGGTGAGCGCTGGAACCTGAGCGCACTGCACATCCGTCTCGGCGACAACCGCATTGATGGCAGCGGCAGCCTGCAACAGAAGCTCGCCGGCCAGATCGACATCAAGGCACCACGTCTCGGCCAGCTTTGGCCACAGTTGCGCGGTCAGCTCAACGGTCGGGTCGACGTCGCCGGCAACCTCAAGGCACCGCAAGGTAAACTCAGCCTGCAAGGCATGCAGTTGGCGTTCGACGATAATCGCCTGCAAAGCCTGAACCTCGACGCCAACCTCGACGGTGCGCAACGGGCGAAGATCGACCTCAAGGGCAGCGGCATTCAGGCCGGCGACACTCAATTGGGCACGCTGACTGCCAACGCTCAGGGTGATATCAAAAGCCAGAAGCTGCAACTGGATCTGCAAGGCCCGTTGCTGAAACTGGCGCTGGGCCTGGACGGTAATCTGGACAAAGGCAATTGGCGTGGACGTTTGGCCAGTGGCGACATACAGGCCGGCGGTCAGGACTGGAAGCTGCAAAATCCGGCAAAAATCGAACGCCTGGCCGATGGCAAGCTGACCTTTGGCGCCCATTGCTGGATGTCCGGGCCGGCCAGCCTGTGCGGTGAAGACCAGCGGCTGATGCCCGAGCCGAAACTGCGTTACCACCTCAAACAGTTCCCAATCGACAGCCTCGCGCAATGGCTGCCCAAAGACTTCGCCTGGCAGGGCAAGCTCAACGCCGATGTGCAACTCGACCTGCCGGCCAGCGGCCCGAAAGGTCAGATCATGATTGATGCCAGCGGCGGCACGCTGCGCATGAAGGAAAAGGATCAGTGGCTGGACTTCCCATACCAGACGCTGAAACTGACCAGTGCCCTCAACCCGAAACGCATCGACACGCAGCTCGACTTCGTTGGCGGCAAGTTGGGTGAGCTGATGGTTCAGGCGCAGATTAATCCTTTACCCAAAAGCAAACCCCTGAGTGGCTCGTTCCGTTTGAGCGGTCTGGACCTGTCGGTGGCGCGACCGTTCGTGCCGATGGTCGAGAAGCTGACCGGGCGCTTGAATGGTAGCGGCAGTTTGTCGGGCGGGCTCCTGGCGCCGCAGGTCAATGGCAACCTGACCCTCAGTGACGGTGAAATCTCCGGGCCGCAACTGCCGACGCGTTTCGAGGCGTTGCAGCTTCAGGCGCAGATTGCCGGTGAAAGCGTGCAGCTCAACGGCGGCTGGAAAAGCGGCAAGGCCGGGCAGGGCAGCTTGAGCGGGCATGTTTCCTGGGGCCAGGCATTGGTGGTGGATCTGAGCCTTAAAGGCACGCATCTGCCGGTGACGGTGGAGCCGTACGCGGTGCTGGAAGTGGCACCGGACCTGAAAATCTCGATCAACAACGACAAGCTGGCGATTGCCGGCCAGGTGCACGTGCCCACGGGCGAGATCACCGTGCGTGAGTTGCCGCCGTCGACGGTCAAGGTCTCCGATGACACGGTGGTCGTCGGCCACCAGACTGAAGAGGGCAAACCGCCGATGGCCATGGCGATGGATATCGACGTGGTGGTGGGCGAAGACAAACTCAGCTTTGCCGGTTTCGGTCTGACTGCGAACCTGCAAGGCCAGGTGCACATCGGCGACAACATGGACACCCGTGGCGAGCTCTGGCTCAACGATGGCCGTTATCGCGCCTATGGCCAGCGTCTGACGGTACGGCGTGCGCGGCTGTTGTTCGCCGGGCCTATCGATCAGCCGTATCTGGACATCGAAGCGGTGCGCCAGACCGACGACGTGATCGCCGGTATTCGCCTGAGCGGCAGCGCCGAGCAACCCACCACGCAGATCTTCTCGGAGCCGGCGATGAGCCAGGAACAGGCGTTGTCCTATCTGGTGCTCGGTCGCCCACTGACCAGCAATGGCGAAGACAACAACATGCTTGCTCAAGCCGCGTTGGGACTGGGCTTGATGGGCAGTTCCGACCTGACCGGCAGTTTGGCCAAGGATTTGGGCATTCAGGACTTCCAGCTCGACACCCAGGGCAGCGGCACCACCACCAGCGTGGTGGCCAGCGGCAATCTTTCCGAGAAGCTCAGTTTGCGTTACGGCGTCGGCGTGTTCGAGCCGGCCAACACCATCGCCTTGCGCTACAAACTGAGCAAAATGGTCTACCTGGAAGCCGCCAGCGGCATCGCCAGCTCGCTGGATATCTTCTACAAGCGGGATTTTTAATCCCCTTTCTTTCAAATACACCGAGTCGCTCTAATCGCGAGCAGGCTCGCTCCCACAGGGATTTCGCTGAACCCGTGGGAGCGAGCCTGCTCGCGATGGCCGCGCTGCGGTCGTCGATCCGAAGCAACTTCCCCTCGCCATTTATCACCCAATTACAAAGCCACCTAACTATTACGTTGACATTCGCTGCCTAGGCAGTAACATCTAGACATACATTCCCTGCCTAGGCAGCTAACGGGTGGTCAGATGAAGCATTTCTCGCCGGACGATTTCCACAATTGCCATCTCGGTCTGCTGCTGGGGCGCGCCGCGCTGCTCAAGGACCGGATCATCGACACGCACATGGAACCCCACGGCATCACCGCCGCGCAGTTCAAGGTGCTGATCATCATGGCTCAGTTCGGTGTCGATACCCCGGCCGAACTGTGCCGGCACCTGTCCCTGGACAGCGGCTCAATGACCCGCATGCTCGATCGTCTGGAACAGAAGGGGTTTCTCGTCCGTCAACGCTCTGAAGGCGACCGCCGTCAGGTGCAGTTGGTGCTGACCGAGGAAGGCCAGAAGCTGGCTGATCTCCTGCCGCACATCGGCGCTGACGCCATGAACGAACTGGCAGGTGCCATCACGCCAGAAGAGTTGAAAACCCTGGAACAGATACTGACGAAGATTTTGCTGGCAGCCGGTGACTCGATCACCTTGCTGCGGGTAGGTGACAAATGAGCAGTAAAACCTTGCGTACCGGTCTGAGCCTGGTGCTGTTGGCCATGAGCCTGGCCGGGTGTGCCAGCTACAGCGGTCTGAACACCCAAGGCGTGAGCCTTGATGCGAAAACCCTCAAGGCCGGGCAGTCCCTCAACGGTGTCACCTTGTCGCCTGCGGCGTGGCCGAAAAGCGACTGGTGGAAAAGCCTTGGTGACCCACAGCTCGACGGTCTGATCCGCGAAGCCCTGCACGACAGCCCGGACATGCAGATTGCCGACGCCCGCGCCCACCAGGCCAGTGCCGCCGCTTATGCCGCCGACGCCGCGCGGATGCCGACCCTCGACGCCAGCGCCAGTGTCAGCCGCTCGCGCCTGGCCCGTGACCAGGACCCGACCGGAAGGGGGGGCACTTACGCCACGGTGCGCACTATCGGCGTCAGCTTCAATTACACCTTCGACCTCTGGGGCGGCCAGCGTGCCACCTGGGAAGCCGCGCTGGGCCAGGCCCGTGCTGCTGAAGTCGATCAGCAAGCCGCGCAGCTGACCTTGTCGGCCGACGTCGCCCGCGCTTACAGCAACCTCGGGCAGGCGCATATTGTTTATGACCTGGCTAACGACGACCTCAAGCGCACCCGGCAAATGCTCGATCTGAGCCAGCGTCGTCTGAGCTCCGGCATCGACAGCCAATACCAGTACCAGCAAACCGAAAGCCTGGAAGCCAGTTCCGAAGCGACCCTGATCGACGCCGAGAAAAACCTCCAGAGCGCAAAAATCGCCCTGGCCGTGCTGCTCGGTAAAGGTCCGGATCGTGGCAATGAAATCGCCCGGCCAAAAGTCCTTCAGGCCAGTGCCGTGGCGTTGCCATCGACATTGCCCGCCGAGTTGCTCGGTCGTCGCCCGGACCTGATCGCTGCGCGCTGGCGGGTCGAGGCAGCGAGCAAAAACATCGACGCCGGTAAAACAAAGTTCTACCCGAACCTCAACCTGAGCGCTGCCGCCGGTGCCGAGTCGTTGTTGGGTGACGCGATGTTTGGCTCGGCGAGCCGCTTCTTCAATATTGTGCCAACCGTGTCGTTGCCGATCTTCGATGGCGGTCGCTTGCGCGCCAACCTCGATGCGCGGGACGCCGACTACGACCTCGCCGTCGCGCAGTACAACAAGACTCTGGTGAAAGCGTTGGGGGATGTCAGCGACACCATCTCCCAACTGCGTGACATAGGGCGGCAGATCGGTGCGCAGCAACACTCCACCGACATTGCCCAGGATTCTTACAACACAGTGGTCCAGCGTTACGGCTCCGGCATCGGCAACTACCTGGACGTGCTCAGCATCGAGCAGCAATTGCTCCAGGCCCAGCGTCAGCTGGCGAACCTGAATGCCGAGCAGATCGACCTGTCGATTCAACTGATGCAGGCACTGGGCGGCGGGTTTCAAGCCGACACCCTGGCCGCGGCCAACCCATCCCCAGCGCCCGCCACGCTGAATCAATAATTCAAGGTACTTGTCATGGCCATTGCCGAAAACAACTCAACCCCTGAAAGCACCCAAGACGCGGGCAATCCGGGTAAACGCAAATTCATGCTGCTGGTGCTGGCGATTCTGGTGATCCTTGGCGGCCTCGGTGTCTGGGGCTGGCACGAACTCTACGGACGCTGGAACGAAAACACCGACGATGCCTACGTCAACGGCAACGTGGTGGAAATCACGCCGCTGGTCACTGGCACGGTGGTCAGCATCGGTGCCGATGACGGCGATCTGGTCCATGAAGGCCAGGTGCTGGTCAACTTTGACCCGAACGACGCACAAGTCGGTCTGCAAAGTGCCCAGGCCAATCTGGCCCGCACCGTGCGTCAGGTTCGTGGCCTGTACAGCAACGTCGACGGTATGAAAGCTCAGGTCAACGCCCAAAAAGCCGCCGTGCAGAAGGCTCAGGACAACTTCAATCGCCGCAAGAATCTGGCGGCTGGAGGGGCGATCTCCCAGGAAGAGCTGTCCCACGCTCGGGATGACCTGACCTCGGCGCAAAATGCCCTGGCCAACGCCCAGCAGCAACTCAACACCACCAATGCACTGGTCGATGACACCGTGGTTTCGTCGCACCCGGATGTGCAGGCTGCTGCCGCGCAAGTGCGCCAGGCCTACCTGACCAACGCCCGCAGCACGCTGATTGCACCGGTCACCGGTTACGTCGCCAAGCGCACCGTGCAGCTTGGCCAACGGGTTCAGCCGGGGACCGCACTGATGGCGGTGATCCCGCTGGATCAACTGTGGATCGACGCCAACTTCAAGGAAACCCAGCTGCGTGACATGCGCATCGGTCAGCCGGTGGACATCGAAGCCGATCTCTACGGCGGTGAAGTGAAATACAACGGCACCATCGACAGCCTCGGTGCCGGGACCGGTAGCGCATTTGCCTTGTTGCCGGCGCAGAACGCGACCGGTAACTGGATCAAGATCGTTCAGCGGGTGCCGGTGCGGATTCACATCAACGCCGAGCAGTTGGCCGAGCACCCGTTGCGGGTTGGCCTGTCGACGATGGTCAACGTCAACCTGCACGACCAGAGCGGTCCGGTACTGGCGCAACAGCCGCCGCAAAAGGCCTCGTTCAGCACCAACATCTATGACCGTCAGTTGGCCGAAGCCGATGCGATGATCACCCGTCTGATTCACGACAACAGTTCAGTGGCGAGCAAAACCGCTCAGCGCTGATTCGCCAATCCGTCAGCTGCGGCCGTAACGGCCGCAGCGACTGCCAAGCTCCAAAAGGATTCGCGATGAGCAATAACGCGTCTTTCAAGCCGCCCAGCCTGGTGCTCAGCACCATCGGCCTGTCGCTGGCGACCTTCATGCAGGTGCTCGACACCACCATCGCCAACGTGGCCTTGCCGACGATTTCCGGCAACCTGGGCGTGAGTTCGGAGCAGGGCACCTGGGTCATCACTTCGTTTGCCGTGAGCAACGCCATCGCGCTGCCGTTGACCGGTTGGCTGAGTCGACGCTTCGGTGAAGTGAAGCTGTTTCTCTGGGCGACCATCCTGTTTGTGCTGGCGTCGTTCCTCTGCGGGATCTCGACGTCGATGCCTGAGCTGATCGGCTTTCGCGTGCTTCAAGGCCTGGTGGCAGGTCCCTTGTATCCGATGACCCAGACCCTGCTGATCGCGGTCTATCCGCCGGCCAGGCGCGGCATGGCCCTGGCGTTGCTGGCGATGGTGACGGTGGTGGCGCCGATTGCCGGTCCCATCCTCGGCGGCTGGATTACCGACAGCTACAGCTGGCCGTGGATCTTCTTTATCAACGTGCCCATCGGGATTTTCGCGGTAATGGTCGTGCGCCAGCAACTCAAGACGCGGCCGGTGGTGACGAGTTACCAACCCATGGATTACGTCGGTCTGATCACCTTGATCATTGGCGTCGGCGCGCTGCAGATCATCCTCGACAAGGGCAATGACCTGGACTGGTTCGAATCAAACTTCATCATCATTGGGGCGGCTATTTCGGCAATCGCGCTGGCCGTGTTCGTGATCTGGGAAATGACCGACAAGCACCCGGTGGTCAACCTGCGGCTGTTCGCCCATCGCAACTTCCGCATCGGCACCATCGTGTTGGTCCTGGGTTACGCCGGGTTCTTTGGCATCAACCTGATTCTGCCGCAGTGGTTGCAAACCCAGATGGGCTACACCGCGACCTGGGCCGGACTGGCGGTGGCGCCGATCGGTATTCTGCCGGTGCTGATGTCGCCGTTTGTCGGCAAGTACGCGCACAAGTTCGACTTGCGGTTGCTGGCCGGGCTGGCGTTCCTGGCGATTGGCTTGAGCTGCTTCATGCGCGCCGGCTTCACCAATGAGGTGGACTTCCAGCACGTGGCGCTGGTGCAGTTGTTCATGGGTATTGGTGTGGCGCTGTTCTTCATGCCGACCCTGAGCATTCTGATGTCGGACCTGCCGCCGCATCAGATCGCCGATGGTGCGGGCCTGGCGACGTTCTTACGGACCTTGGGCGGCAGCTTCGCAGCGTCGCTGACCACCTGGATCTGGATCCGTCGCGCCGATCAGCATCACGCTTACCTGAGCGAAAGCCTCAGCACCTTTGACCCTGCGACCCGCGATGCCTTGAATACTTTGGGCGGCGCGAGCAATCCAGCGTATGCCCAGCTCGATCACGTGCTGACCAGCCAGGCCTACATGCTCTCCACCGTGGATTATTTCACGCTGCTGGGCTGGGGTTTTATGGGGTTGATTCTGCTGGTGTGGCTGGCCAAGCCGCCGTTTGCGGCGAAGGCGGGGCCGGAGGCGAGCGGTCACTAATAGAGGGGCGGCATGAGGATCTGTAGCAGCTGCCGAGCCCGCGAGGCTGCGTTCGGCCGCGGAGCGGTCGCAGTCCGGTGCATGCGGTTGTTCTGTTGAACCGCGATCACGGGTTTTACGACCGCTTCGCGGCCGAACGCAGCCTCGCGGGCTCGACAGCTGCTACAGGCCGGATCAGTTACCTGGCAACGCCAGCTGCGGGTTCACAAAATCAAACGCCGCCAGCGCAAACCCTTGCTCATCCACCTGCAGCGCCCAGCCCTGACGATCCCAATCCCCCAGCACAATGCGCTTGGCGGCTTGTTCGCCAATCTGCAATTTGTGGATGGCAGGGCGGTGGGTGTGGCCGTGGACCAGGGTTTTCACGCCGTACTGCTGCATGATCCGCGGGATTTCCTCGGGGGTTACATCGACGATGTCGTTGGCTTTCATCCGGGTTTGCGCGCGGCTTTCGCTGCGCAGCTTGCGTGCCAGCTTATGGCGGGTGCGCAGTGGCAGATGGCGCAACACGAACAAGGTGATGGGGTTGCGCAGGTAGCGGCGCATCCGCATATAGCTTTCGTCGCGGGTACACAGGCTGTCGCCGTGCATCAACAGCACCGGTTCACCTGCGAGCTGCACGACACTCGGGTCTTTGAGCAGGGTGCAGCCGGCTGCTTTGCAGAAGGCCTTGCCGAGCAGGAAGTCGCGATTGCCGTGCATCAGAAAGATCGCCGTGCCGCTGTCGCTAAGTTCGCGCAGGGCCTGGCAGATGGAGCGTTGGAAGGGGGTCATGGCATCGTCGCCGACCCACACCTCGAAAAAGTCGCCCAGAATATACAGCGCGGTCGCGGAGCGGGCGCGGGTGGCGAGCAAATCCAGAAACGCCCGGGTGATGTCCGGGCGCTCCTCTTCCAGATGTAAATCTGAAATCAGCAATATCACTCAATGATCTCGGCTTTCTCGATGATCACGTCTTCTGCGGGTACGTCCTGGTGACCGGATTTCATGGTGGTCGAAACACCTTTGATCTTGTCGACAACGTCAGTACCGGCGGTCACTTTACCGAACACGGCATAGCCCCAGCCCTGAGCGTTCTTGCCGCTGTGGTTGAGGAAGCTGTTGTCCGCGACGTTGATGAAGAACTGCGCGGAAGCCGAATGCGGCTCCATGGTACGGGCCATGGCGACGGTGTATTTGTCGTTGGAAAGACCGTTGTCGGCTTCGTTCTGGATGCTTGGACGCTTGTCTTTCTTTTCCTTCATGCCTGGCTCGAAACCGCCGCCCTGGATCATGAAGTTGCCGATGACACGGTGGAAAACGGTGTTTTCGTAGTGGCCGGCTTTAACGTATTCGATGAAGTTGGCCACGGTGATCGGGGCCTTCTCGGCGTTCAGTTCCAGGACGATTTCGCCGTGGTTGGTGGTCAATTTGACTTGAGTCATGATCGTTACTCTTTCAAGGAGAAGCGTTTTCAAGGAATTCGTGGCTTTCGGGGCGCTGCGTGACGCGTGCGAGGCCGAACCTGTTTGGCAAAAAATCGCCAAGGTGGGCAGTTTAGCGCGACGGCTGCGAATTTCGAGGCTGTTTTTCATCTGCGGTGCATTAAAAGCAGCAGTTTTAGGGCCTGCTCTGTCAGGCGCTTGACCGCATCGGCTATGATAGCGGCTTTGTTTTGTCAGGCCCTTAGTCCGGCCACGCACTTGTACGTTCAAGGATCCTATGAGCAAGCCCACTGTCGACCCTACCTCGAATTCCAAGACTGGCCCTGCCGTGCCGGTCAATTTCCTGCGCCCGATCATCCAGGCGGACCTGGACTCGGGTAAGCACACGCAGATCGTCACCCGTTTCCCGCCTGAGCCCAACGGCTACCTGCACATCGGTCACGCCAAGTCGATCTGTGTGAACTTCGGTCTGGCCCAGGAGTTCGGTGGCGTGACGCACCTGCGTTTCGACGATACCAACCCGGCCAAGGAAGACCAGGAATACATCGACGCTATCGAAAGCGACGTCAAGTGGCTGGGTTTCGAATGGTCTGGTGAAGTGCGCTATGCCTCGCAGTATTTCGACCAGTTGCACGAATGGGCGGTAGAGCTGATCAAGGCGGGCAAGGCGTATGTCTGCGACCTGACCCCCCAGCAGTCCAAGGAATACCGTGGCAGCCTGACCGAACCCGGCAAGAACAGCCCGTTCCGCGACCGTAGCGTCGAAGAGAACCTGGACCTGTTCGCCCGCATGAAGGCCGGCGAGTTCAAGGACGGTGAGCGCGTGCTGCGCGCCAAGATCGACATGGCGTCGCCGAACATGAACCTGCGTGACCCGATCCTGTATCGCATCCGTCATGCTCACCACCACCAGACCGGTGACAAGTGGTGCATCTACCCGAACTACGATTTCACCCACGGTCAGTCGGACGCCATCGAAGGCATCACCCACTCGATCTGCACCCTGGAGTTCGAAGGCCATCGTCCGCTGTACGACTGGTTCCTGGACAACCTGCCAGTACCGGCGCACCCACGTCAGTACGAGTTCTCGCGCCTGAACCTGAACTACACCATCACCAGCAAGCGCAAGCTCAAGCAGTTGGTCGATGAAAAGCACGTCAATGGCTGGGACGATCCGCGCATGTCGACGCTGTCGGGTTTCCGTCGCCGCGGTTACACGCCGAAATCGATCCGCAACTTCTGCGAAATGATCGGCACCAACCGTTCCGACGGCGTGGTCGACTTCGGCATGCTCGAATTCAGCATCCGTGACGACCTGGACCACAGCGCCCCACGCGCCATGTGCGTACTGCGTCCGCTGAAAGTCGTGATCACCAACTACCCGGAAGGTCAGGTCGAGAACCTCGAACTGCCATGCCACCCGAAAGAAGACATGGGCGTGCGGGTTCTGCCATTCGCCCGTGAGATCTACATCGACCGTGAAGACTTCATGGAAGAGCCGCCAAAGGGCTACAAACGCCTGGAGCCAGCCGGTGAAGTGCGTCTGCGTGGCAGCTACGTGATCCGTGCCGACGAAGCGATCAAGGACGCCGATGGCAACATCGTCGAACTGCGTTGCTCCTACGATCCGGAAACACTGGGCAAGAACCCTGAAGGCCGCAAGGTCAAAGGCGTGATTCACTGGGTGCCGGCTGCGGCCAGCGTCGAGTGTGAAGTGCGTCTGTACGATCGTCTGTTCCGTTCGCCGAACCCTGAGAAGGCCGAAGACAGCGCCGGTTTCCTGGACAACATCAACCCTGACTCGCTGCAGGTGCTTACCGGTTGTCGTGCTGAGCCTTCGTTGGGCAATGCACAGCCGGAAGACCGTTTCCAGTTCGAGCGCGAAGGTTACTTCTGCGCGGATATCAAGGACTCGAAACCCGGTCACCCGGTATTCAACCGCACCGTGACCCTGCGTGATTCGTGGGGCCAGTGATTTAGCGACAGGCCTGACCGGCTCTGATAAATAGGCAATAATCGTGCTTACGATCTACAACACGCTCACCAAGAGCAAAGAAGTCTTCAAACCGCTGGATGGTAACAAGGTGCGCATGTACGTGTGCGGGATGACAGTGTACGACTACTGCCACCTGGGCCACGGCCGCAGCATGGTCGCGTTCGACCTGGTGACCCGCTGGTTGCGGTTCAGCGGTTATGACCTGACCTACGTGCGCAACATCACCGACATCGACGACAAGATCATCAATCGCGCCCGTGAAAACGGCGAGTCGTTCGAGGCGTTGACCGAGCGCATGATCGCGGCAATGCACGAAGACGAGTCACGCTTGAACATCCTCAAGCCGGACATGGAACCGCGCGCCACCGGCCACATCGCCGGCATGCACGCGATGATCCAGACCCTGATCGACAAGGGCTACGCCTACGCGCCGGGTAACGGCGACGTGTACTACCGCGTCGCCAAGTTCATGGGTTACGGCAAGCTGTCGCGCAAGAAGATCGAAGACCTGCGCATCGGCGCCCGGATCGAAGTCGACGAGTCGAAACAGGACCCGTTGGACTTCGTACTGTGGAAAGCCGCCAAGCCGGGTGAGCCGAGCTGGGAATCGCCATGGGGCGCCGGGCGTCCGGGCTGGCACATCGAGTGCTCGGTGATGTCGACTTGCTGCCTCGGTGAAACCTTCGATATTCATGGCGGCGGCAGCGACCTTGAGTTCCCGCACCATGAAAACGAAATCGCCCAGAGCGAAGCGGCCACCGGCAAGACCTACGCCAACGCGTGGATGCATTGCGGGATGATTCGCATCAATGGCGAGAAGATGTCCAAGTCCTTGAACAACTTCTTCACCATTCGTGACGTGCTCGACAAATACCACCCGGAAGTCGTGCGTTACCTGCTGGTATCGAGCCATTACCGCAGCGCGATCAACTACTCGGAAGACAACCT
The DNA here is from genome assembly GCF_025465945.1 of Pseudomonas sp. 6D_7.1_Bac1. Lineage (GTDB taxonomy): Bacteria > Pseudomonadota > Gammaproteobacteria > Pseudomonadales > Pseudomonadaceae > Aquipseudomonas. Next base: position 149,730 of record NZ_JANLNW010000084.1, read on the forward strand.
CAAGGACGCCAAGGGCGCGCTGGAGCGTTTCTACCACGCGTTGAAAGGCCTGCCGACGGTTCCGGCCGCCGGTGGCGAAGCCTTCGTCGAGCGTTTCACCCAGGTGATGAACGACGACTTCGGCACGCCGGAAGCCTGCGCGGTGCTGTTCGAGATGGTGCGCGAGATCAACCGCTTGCGTGAGAGCGATCTCGATGCCGCGGCAGGTCTGGCGGCGCGCTTGAAAGAACTGGCCAGCGTGCTCGGTGTGTTGCAACTGGAAGCCGATGACTTCCTGCAAGCCGGTGCCGAAGGCCGGGTCGATGCAGCAGAAGTCGACGCGCTGATCCAGGCGCGCCTGACGGCCCGTGCCAACAAGGACTGGGCCGAGTCGGACCGCATCCGCGACCAGCTCACCGCCATGGGCGTGGTGCTGGAAGACGGTAAGGGCGGCACGACGTGGCGTCTGGCTGACTAAAGCCTGCTTGAGCTAAAAACAAAACCCGCCTTGTGCGGGTTTTTGTTTGATGGACGTAATCTTTGTCGAGATAGAACGGGTTAAACCAAAATAGCGAGTGATGTGTATTTGGCGACTAAAGGGTCGGCGGTAAGTAGCTTCATTGGTTCTGTGATTGCAGTTGCAACAATAAGGCGATCGAACGGATCGCGATGGTGATGTTCGAGGTCTTTCACCGCAATAGCGTGTTCTGACGTGACAGGCAGCTCTATGAAACCGCCTTCGAGGCAGTATTCTCGAATCTCTTCCAAATCAACGCTTAGCTTTCCCAGCCCAACCTTGATTGCCATCTCCCAGAAAGTAGCTGCGCTGATGTAAATCTCAGCGGCGCTCTCAATGAGCTTTCTGGCTCTGCCGGATAGTTTTGGGTCATCACTGAGAGTCCAAAGCAGAATATGTGTATCGAGTAAGACCCTCATCCATGAGTCCCTTCAAATGCGTCCAGCATCTCGTCCGGTAGCGGCGCATCAAAGTCTTCAGGCAAGGTCAGTTTGCCTTTCATCGCTCCGATCCGCCGTCCGGAGGGTTTTCCCACGGGAACAAGGCGGGCAAGGGCTCGACCATGTTTAGCAATCGTGATGATCTGTCCGGAAGCAGCGTCATCGACCAGTTTGGACAAATTGTTTTTTGCTTCACCTAACGGGACGATAATCATGATGCCTCTCCAATATTCTGGACAAATATAGCCAGAATTTTTGGGGTAGGCAAAGATGAGCGGACAATAGGTCAAGTTGTCATGTGTCGAGTGAGCGGTGAAAGGTCTAGAGGTTTTTGAAGTTGCTGGCGTTTCGGGAGTACCCCTTACCCGAATGTTGCGCTGTCGCTCAGTCGCCAGGCATTTAAAACCTTCGACCACTTCTGAAAAAATATCCCGTTTCATCGAATGCTCCTGATAGCCCGTCACTCACCTTAGCGCTCAGTAGCATCAGCCTGATGTCAGCTGCCACCGGTCTCTTTGCAGGCATATTCCGAGAAAGGGGAGAGCAGTCGCCCAAACGCAAAAACGGCACCCGAAGGTGCCGTTTCTGTTTTCTACTGCGTGTCGCTTAAGCGATCAACCGGCCAGTCCAGTCTGCTGAACCAGCGTCAGCAACGGCTGTGGGTACAGGCCGAGGAAGAACGCCAGCACTGCGATGGCCAGCAGCATGACGCCGCCTGCCTTTTGTTCCCAGTGCAGCTGGGCGTCGACGCGACGCAGGTTCGGTTCGATCAGGTACAGGGTGACCATGACGCGCAGGTAGTAGAAGACGCCGATGGCGCTGCCCAGTACCAGCGAGCCGACCAGCCACCATTGGTGAGACTCGACGCCGGTGGCGATGATGTAGAACTTGCCGATGAAGCCTGCGGTCAGCGGGATACCGGCCAGGGACAACATCATCACGGTCAGTACGGCGGTCAGGTACGGACGACGCCAGAACAGGCCGCGGTACTCGTACAGCGCGTCTGCGTCACGACCTTTGTATGGCGAGGACATCAGGGTGATCACGCCGAAGGCGCCGAGGCTGGTGATCACGTAGGTGACCAGGTAGACGCCGATGGCTTCCATCGCCAGCCCCTTGCTCGCCACCAGGGCGATCAACAGGTAACCGAAGTGAGCGATGGACGAGTAACCCAGCAGACGCTTGAGGTTGCTCTGGGTCAGCGCCAGCAGGTTACCGAACAGGATCGAGGCAATCGCGATCACGGTCAGTACGGTGCTCAATACACCGCTGTTGGCCACTGGCGAGATCTGGAACAGACGCACCATCACTGCGAACACAGCGACTTTCGAAGCCGTGGCGAGGAACGCTGCAACCGGTGCCGGAGCACCTTCGTAGACGTCCGGGGTCCAGAGGTGGAACGGTACCAGCGACAGCTTGAACGCCAGACCGATCAGCATCATGCCCAGGCCCAGTTGCGCCAGCGGGCTTGGCAGGCCGGTGGCCGCCAGGGCCTGACCGATGCCGCTGAAGCTCAGGGTGCCGGCTTCGGCGTAGAGCAGGGCCATACCGAACAACAGGAACGCGGAACCGGCGGCCGACAGCACCATGTACTTGATGCCGGCTTCCAGTGAGCGCTTGTTGAAGAAGGCATAGGCCACCAGACCGTAGACCGGTACCGAGAGCAGTTCCAGACCGACGAACAAACCGGCCAGGTGCTGCGCGCTGACCAGAACCAGGCCACCGGCGGCGGCCATCAGGATCAGCAGGTAAAGTTCTTCACGGTTGCCCGGATAACCCGTAGCACCATCGCCGAGGTAGGCGTGGGCGAGGGTGACGCAGGCGAGGGTGGCGACCAGGATCAGCGCCATGTACAGGCAGGCAAAGCTGTCGATCTGCAGCAATGGAGTCACGGCCAGAGGCGCGACTTTCAGGGCTGGCAGGATCGACAGCAAGGCCAGGTTCAGACCCGCTACCGACAGCAGGAAGGTCTGCGAGTGGTTGCGACGCCAGGCGATCGCCAGCATCACCACGATGATCGTGGCGCTGGTGATCAACAATGGCGCAAGCGCGATAAAGTGTTGAATCGTAAAGTCCATAGCGCTCTTACCGGGCCGAAGCGAGTTGAGTGAAGGCGGTACCGAACCATTGCTGCACGCCATGCATCGTCGCGGCAGAGGTATCGAGGAACGGTTGCGGGTAGACGCCGATGTAAATCAGCAGTGCTGCCAGTCCAACCACCATGATCAGTTCGCGAGCATCCATACCGTGCAGTACGGCGTCTGACTTGGACGGACCGAAGTAGGAGCGGTGAATCATGATCAGCGAGTAGACCGAACCGAACACCAGGCCTGCGGTCGCGATCACGGTGACCCATGGAGCGCTGGCGAAGGTGCCGATCAGGATCAGGAACTCACCGACGAAGTTACCGGTCACCGGCAAGCCCAGCGAGGCTGCCGCGAAGAACAGGCTGACGCCAGGCAGGTAGGCGATCTTCGACCACAGGCCGCCCATTTCACGCATGTCACGAGTGTGGGTGCGCTCGTAGAGCTGGCCGCAGAGGATAAAGAGTGCCGCTGCCGACAAGCCGTGCGCGAGCATCTGGATCACTGCGCCTTGCAGGGCCAACTGGCTGCCGGAGTAGATGCCGATCAGCACGAAACCCATGTGCGAAACGCTGGAGTACGCGACCAGACGCTTGATGTCGGTCTGGGCGAACGCCAGGAACGCACCGTAGAAGATCCCGACCAGACCCAGGGCCATGGCGAACGGCGCGAACTCGGCCGACGCGTTCGGGAACAACGGCAGGGCGAAACGCAGCAGACCGTACGCAGCGGTCTTCAGCAGAATGCCGGCCAGGTCAACGGAACCCGCGGTCGGTGCCTGTGCGTGAGCATCCGGCAACCAGGAGTGGAACGGCACTACCGGCAGCTTCACCGCGAAGGCAATGAAGAAGCCGAGCATCAGAACGTACTCGGTGGTCAGCGACATCTTGGTTTTCAACAGGTCGGCGTAGTTGAAAGTAATCACGCCTGTGCTGTTGAAGTTGACCAGTACCAGACCCAGGATCGCCACCAACATGATCAGGCCGCTGGCCTGAGTGAAGATGAAGAACTTGGTCGCCGCGTAGATCCGGGTTTTCTTGCCGTCCGAAGAACTGTGACCCCAGAGCGCGATGAGGAAGTACATCGGCACCAGCATCATTTCCCAGAAGAAGAAGAACATGAACAGGTCGAGGGCCAGGAACACGCCGACGACACCGCCCAGGATCCACATCAGGTTCAGGTGGAAGAAGCCAACGTGACGCTGGATCTCTTTCCACGAGCAGAGTACCGAGAGGACACCCAGCAGACCGGTCAGCATGATCATCAACAGCGACAGACCGTCGAGGGCCAGGTGCACGTTGATGCCAAAACGCTCGATCCAGACATGCTTGAACTCAAGCGCCCAGGTCGGATCGGCGCCAGGCGCCGGAGCAAAGGAATAGTTACCGTGGGCCCACAGCCAGAGGCCGAGAGCGAGTTCCAGGGTCATGGTCAACAGCGCAATCCAGCGGGGGAGGGTGGCGCCGAAGCGCTCACCCATCCAGCACAGCAGGCCGCCGATGAAGGGGATCAGGATTAGCCATGGCAGAATCATGACGGGCTCGTTTCCTTTCGCAAGTTCGCAAGGTTCATATCAGACCGCTACCAGCACGACAGCGCCGATAACCAGCACGGCACCAGCAGCCATCGAGGCGGCGTACCAACGCAGTTGACCCGTTTCGGTACGGCTCAGGGAGTTGTGACCCCCTTTGGCCAGACGCGGGATCAAACCGATGGTCTGGTCGAACGGGTCTTTGCGCAGCATGTGGCTCATCGCAAGGTATGGTTTGACGAACAGTTTGTCGTAGATCCAGTCGAAGCCCCAGGCCGCGAACCACCAGGCGCTCAGCAGACGGCCGATGCCACTGTTGGCGATGGCGGTCACGAAGCGACGCTTGCCGAGGAACAGCAGCGCGGCCAGCAGGATACCGGACAGGGCGATAGCGCCCGAGGCGATTTCCAGGCTGTGCTTGGCTTCGCCGCCGGCATGGCCAACGCTTTCCGGCAGCACGCCGTGCAGAGGTGGAACGATCATCGCGCCAATGGCGGTCGACAGCACGATCAGCACCGACAGTGGCAGCCAGTGAGCAATGCCGTGACCCGCGTGGGCTTCGGTCTTCACTTCACCGTGGAACGCGATGAAGATCAGGCGGAAGGTGTACAGCGACGTCATGAAGGCACCCACCAGACCTGCGTAGAGCAGACCGTGGTTACCGCTGGCGAAGGCTTCCCAGAGGATTTCGTCCTTGGAGTAGAAACCTGCGGTCACCAGTGGCAGGGCCGCGAGGGCCGCGCCGCCGACGATGAAGCTGGCGTAGGCCAGTGGCAGTTTCTTCCACAGACCGCCCATCTTGAAGATGTTCTGTTCGTGGTGGCAGGCAACGATCACCGAACCGGACGCAAGGAACAGCAGCGCCTTGAAGAAGGCGTGGGTCATCAGGTGGAAGATCGCACCTTCCCAGGCACCAACGCCCAGCGCCAGGAACATGTAGCCGATCTGGCTCATGGTCGAGTAGGCGAGGATACGTTTGATGTCGGTTTGTACCAGTGCCGCGAAACCGGCGAGCACCAGGGTCACACCGCCGACAATGCCAACCAGGTGCAGGATATCCGGCGCCAACGCAAACAGACCGTGTGTACGGGCGATCAGGTAGACACCGGCGGTCACCATGGTCGCGGCGTGGATCAGTGCCGAAACCGGGGTAGGACCGGCCATCGCATCCGCCAGCCAGGTTTGCAGCGGCAGTTGCGCGGATTTACCGACCGCACCGCCCAGCAGCATCAGGGTCGCCATGACGATCCAGAAGTCACCGGTCTTGAAGTGCTCAGGCGCTTTGACCAGCAGTTCCTGGATGTTCAGCGTGCCCAACTGTTGGAACAGGATGAACAGGCCGATGGCCATGAACACGTCGCCGACACGGGTGACGATGAAGGCTTTGAGTGCGGCGTTACCGTTGTTGCGGTTGCTGTAGTAGAAACCGATCAACAGGTAGCTGCACAGGCCCACGCCTTCCCAACCGAAGTACAGGAACAACAGGTTATCGCCCAGGACCAGGAACAGCATGCTGGCGATAAACAGGTTGGTGTAGGCGAAGAAGCGCGAGTAACCGTCTTCACCGCGCATGTACCAGGACGCGAACAGGTGGATCAAAAAGCCCACACCGACGACCACACCGAGCATGGTCACGGACAGACCATCCAGGTACAGAGCGAAGTTCGGCTTGAAATCACCTACCGACATCCACTGCCACAACACCTGGGTGACGTGACCGCCTTCAGGCGGCGCGACGTTGAACTGCCAGATCACATAAGCAGCAACGATCGCCGAGAGGCCGATGGAACCGACGCCGATCAGCGCCGAGAGGTTTTCCGAGAGGCGGCCGCGTGAGAACGACAGCAGCAGGAAACCGATCAGGGGGAATACGAAAGTCAGATAGAGAAGGTTCATCCGCGCATCTCGCTGGCAGCGTCGATATCGAGAGTGTGGAAGCGGCGATACAGCTGCAACAGAATCGCCAGGCCAATACTGGCCTCGGCGGCAGCAAGGCTGAGCACCAGGATGAACATGATCTGTCCATCCGGCTGCGCCCAGCGGCTACCGGCGACGATGAAGGCCAGACCCGAGGCGTTCATCATGATCTCCAGGCTCATCAGCACGAAGAGAATGTTGCGGCGCACCATCAGGCCAACCAGACCGAGGCAGAACAGGATGCCGGCAACCGCCAGGCCATGCTCCAATGGGATAGTACCGAGAGGGATAACAGGCATGGTCTACTCCTTCGCCTCGTTGCGGCCCAGGTGGAACGCCGTGACGGCTGCGGCGAGCAGCAGCATCGAGGCGAGTTCGACCACCAGCAGATAAGGACCGAACAGGCTGATGCCCACGGCCTTGGCGTCTACGGTGGTGTGGCCGATGCCGGTGCCGCTGGAATGACTGAACAGTACATACAGCAGTTCAGCCAGCAGCAGCGCGGCCAGTACGACTGGCCCCGCCCATATACCGGGTTTGAGCCAGACGCGCTCTTGCTGAGCCGAGGCCGGGCCCAGGTTCAGCATCATCACCACGAACACGAACAGCACCAGGATGGCACCGGCGTAGGCGATCACTTCCAGTACACCGGCGAATGGAGCGCCGAGACTGAAAAAGGTCATCGCCACCGCGAGCAGCGAAATAATCAGGTAGAGCAGGGCGTGCACGGGGTTGGTGTTGGTGATCACGCGAAGCGTGGACACAACGGCAACTCCTGACGCGAAATAGAAAGCGAATTCCATCTTTCTTCCTTAAGGCAGCAAGCTCTTCACGTTGATCGGTTGGGCTTCATTCTGCGCGGCGCCTTTCGGCTTACCGGCAATGGCCATACCTGCAACACGATAGAAGTTGTAGTCAGGGTTTTTACCGGGGCCGGAGATCAGCAGATCTTCTTTCTCGTAAACCAGATCCTGACGCTTGAACTCGGCCATTTCGAAATCCGGTGTCAGCTGGATCGCGGTGGTCGGGCAGGCTTCCTCGCAGAGGCCGCAGAAAATGCAGCGCGAGAAGTTGATACGGAAAAACTCCGGGTACCAGCGACCGTCTTCGGTTTCGGCTTTCTGCAGCGAGATGCAACCGACCGGGCATGCCACGGCGCACAGGTTGCAGGCTACACAACGCTCTTCGCCGTCGGGGTCGCGGGTCAGGACGATACGCCCACGGAAGCGCGGCGGCAGGTACACCGCCTCTTCCGGGTACTGCAGCGTGTCGCGCTTGCGGAAGGCGTGGCCGAATATCATCACCAGGCTGCGAAGCTGGGTGAAGAAGCCATGCACGATGTCAAAAATATACTTCATGATTCTCTATCCTCACTGAGCCGCGATGGCGGGCGTGTTGAGCAACACGATCGCAGCGGTCACCAGCATGTTGACGAGGGTCAGCGGCAGGCAGAACTTCCAGCTGAAGTCCATCACTTGGTCATACCGTGGGCGCGGGATCGAGGCGCGCAGCAGGATGAAGAACATGATGAAAAACGCGGTTTTCAGTGCGAACCAGATGAACGGGATCTGCGGCAGAATACCGAACGGACCGTGCCAGCCACCGAAGAATAGTGTCACCAGCAGCGCCGAAATCAAGACGATGCCGATGTACTCACCGACGAAGAACATGCCCCATTTCATGCCGGCGTATTCAATGTGGTAACCGTCGGCCAGTTCCTGCTCCGCTTCCGGCTGGTCGAACGGGTGACGGTGAGTCACGGCGACACCAGCAATGAAGAAGGTCAGGAAACCGAAGATCTGCGGAATGATGAACCACAGGTGCTGGGCTTGATAATCGACGATGTCGCGCATGTTGAACGAGCCGACCTGGATCACGATGCCCATCAACGACAGGCCCATGAACACTTCGTACGACACGGTTTGTGCCGAGGCCCGCAAGCTGCCCAACAGGGCGAACTTGTTGTTACTCGACCAGCCGGCGAACAGCACCGCGTAGACCGACAGACCGGCCATGGCGAAGAAGAACAGAATGCCGATGTTCAGGTCCGCGACACCCCAGGTCGGGGTGATCGGGATGATCGCGAAGGCAATCAGCAAGGCGCTCATGGCCACGACCGGCGCCAGGGTGAAGATCACCTTGTCGGCGAACGGCGGCGTCCAGTCTTCCTTGAAGAACATCTTGATCATGTCGGCGGCGATCTGGAACGCGCCGAACGGGCCGACGCGGTTCGGACCGTAACGGTCCTGCCAGAGGGCGAGCAAACGACGCTCGACCCAGCTCAACAGCGCGCCACACACCACCACGGCGAGCAGGATCACGATGGCCTTGAGCACCGCGATGATTACGTCGATCACTTCAGGAGTGAACAAGGTCATTGAGCTGCCTCCTGCAGACCGTCAACGGATTTGCCAAAGATGGCCGGCGGAATGCCAGCGATACCCGCAGGCAACGCCACCAGACCCGCACCCAGCTCTTCGTTGATTCGCAGCGGCAGACGCAGGGTCTGGCCGGCAACGTTCAAGCTCAGCATGGCACCGTCATTGACGCCCAGACGATCGGCTTCGGACTTGGCCAGCGACACATAAGCGGCCGGAATGCGTTCCTGGACCGGCGCGGCTTTCGAAGAGTTCTCTTCGCTGCCGAACAGGTGATAGAACGGCACAACCTGCCAGGTCCCTTGAGCCGGGTTGAATGCACGCGGAACACTGGCAAACCAGTTCAGCGAATCACCCTGGCTTTCGATCAGGCGAGCACCTGGATCGCCAGCGCGAATGTGACCACCGACTTCGTCCTGGAACTTGTTCCAGGCTTGCGGCGAGTTCCAGCCCGGCGACCAGGCGAATGGCACTTGCTGGCGCGGTTCGACAGAGCCCGAGTAACCTTCCATGGAGAACGAGAACGCCGTGTCGTTGTCCTGGGAAGTACGCGGCTCGTGTACGCTGATGTCGGCGCGCATGGCGGTGCGGCCGCTGTAACGCAGCGGTTCGCGCGCCAGTTTCAGGCCTTTGATCCGGAACGAAGCAGACGGTGCGGCGTTGACGATACCGGCCAGTTGCGAATTGCTTGCAGCGCAGGCAGCGGTGACATGGTCCAGTTGGGTCCAGTCGATCGGCTGGTTCAGCAGGGTCGAGCGCAGGGCATGCAGCCAGCGCCAGCCTTCGTGAACCAGGATGCTCGCATCGAGGTACGTCGGGTCGAAGACCTGGAAGAAGCGCTGGGCGCGACCTTCCTGGCTGACCAGCGTACCGTCGCCTTCGGCGAAGCTGGCGGCTGGCAGCACCAGGTGCGCGCGATCGCTGGTAGCGGTTTTCTGATGGTCGGCCACAATCACGACTTTCGCGGCGGTCAGGGCAGCATCGACACGGGCTTTGTCGGTACGGGTGTACAGATCGTTTTCCAGCACCACGATGGCATCGGCTTTACCGTCAATCACCGCTTGCAGGGCTGCGTCGACCGATTCGCCACCGAGCATGGCCAGGCCGAGGCTGTTGGCCTCTGGCACGATCAGGCTGATGGAACCGTTCTTCTCGCGCAGCTTCAGGGCTTTGGCGATGTTCGCCGCAGCTTCGATCAAGGCTTTGGAGCCCAGCGAAGTACCGGCGATGATCAGCGGGCGCTTGGCCGCCAGCAAGGCGTTGGCGATGCGCTGAGCCAGTTCGAGGGCTTCAGTGTCCAGGCCTTCAACGGCTGGAGCGCTGGCGTCGAGGGCGTGAGCCACGGCGAAACCGATACGTGCCAGGTCGTCTGGGGCGGCGTGAACGCATTCTTCAGCCACGTCGTCGAGCTTGGTTTCAGCCAGGCTTGCGATAAACAGCGGGTTCAGCGCGTGCTGACCGATGTTTTTCACCGCCGCGTCGAGCCAAGGCTGAACGCGCATGGCGTCGGCCATGTCTTCGGCTTTGCCTTTGACCGACTGACGCAGGGCCAGGGCCATACGCGCAGCGGTCTGGGTCAGGTCTTCACCGAGGACGAAGATCGCATCGTGGTCTTCGACGTCGCGCATGTTCGGAATCGGCAGCGGGCTGTCTTTCAACACCTGCATGACCAGACGAATGCGTTCCAGCTCAGCAGCTTCGATGCCTGAGTAGAAGTGCTCGGCACCGACCAGTTCGCGCAGGGCGTAGTTGCTTTCAAGGCTGGCACGCGGCGAACCGATGCCGACGATGTTGCGACCGCGCAGCAGGTCAGCGGCTTTATCCAGCGCTTCGTCCAGGCTCAGCTTCGCGCCATTGGCCAGCAGTGGCTGACGTGGGCGATCTTCGCGGTTGACGTAGCCATAGCCGAAACGGCCACGGTCGCACAGGAAGTACTGGTTTACCGAACCGTTGAAACGGTTTTCGATACGGCGCAGTTCGCCGTAGCGTTCACCCGGGCTGATGTTGCAACCGCTGGAGCAACCATGGCAGATGCTCGGCGAGAACTGCATGTCCCACTTGCGGTTGTAGCGCTCGGAGTGAGTCTTGTCGGTGAACACACCGGTCGGGCAGACCTCGGTGAGGTTGCCGGAGAACTCGCTTTCCAGGGTGCCGTCTTCAACACGACCGAAGTACACGTTGTCGTGGGCGCCGAATACGCCGAGGTCAGTACCGCCGGCGTAGTCTTTATAGAAGCGTACGCAGCGATAGCAGGCGATGCAGCGGTTCATTTCGTGGGAAATGAACGGGCCCAGTTGCTGGTTCTGGTGGGTACGCTTGGTGAAGCGGTAACGGCGCTCGTTGTGGCCGGTCATTACCGTCATGTCTTGCAGGTGACAGTGACCGCCTTCTTCGCACACCGGGCAGTCGTGCGGGTGGTTGGTCATCAGCCATTCGACGACGCTGGCGCGAAACACTTTGGCTTCTTCGTCATCGATGGAGATCCAGCTGCCATCGGTCGCAGGGGTCATGCAGGACATGACGATACGACCACGCTTGTCGTTTTCGTCGGTGTACTGCTTGACTGCGCACTGGCGGCAAGCGCCAACGCTGCCGAGGGCGGGGTGCCAGCAGAAATAAGGGATATCGAGGCCTAGCGACAGACATGCCTGTAACAGGTTGTCTGCCCCATCGACTTCGAGCTCTTTGCCGTCTACGTGGATAGTGGCCATGGTTCAAAGTTCTTCGTTGGCCCGGTGTCAGCGGGCGTGGCTAATGGAATCTTGTTATTCGCCCGACTCTAAACAGCCTGTAAAAGGCGTCATCGGACGAAAGGCGAAGGGCACGGACCCTTCGCCTTTTTTAAAGCGTTAAGCGCCGACTACGATCGGCCTTGCCAGAGGCGGGACGACGGCGCTGGTGGGCGCGATGCCGGCTTCGAACTCTGGACGGAAATACTTGATGGCACTGCCCAACGGCTCCACGGCGCCCGGTGCGTGAGCACAGAAGGTCTTGCCTGGGCCGAGGAAGCCGACCAGACCCAGCAGGGTCTCGATGTCGCCGGCTTGCCCTTCACCGTTCTCGATGGCGCGCAGTAGCTTGACGCTCCATGGCAAACCGTCACGGCACGGGGTGCAGAAACCGCACGACTCACGGGAGAAGAACTCTTCCATGTTGCGCAGCAGGGACACCATGTTGACGCTGTCGTCCACCGCCATGGCCAGGCCGGTACCCATACGGGTGCCCACTTTGGCGATGCCGCCGGCGTACATTTGTGCGTCCAGGTGTTCCGGCAACAGGAAGCCGGTACCGGCGCCGCCTGGCTGCCAGCACTTGAGCTTGTAACCGTCGCGCATGCCGCCAGCGTAGTCTTCGAACAGCTCGCGAGCGGTCACGCCGAATGGCAGTTCCCACAGGCCAGGGTTCTTCACTTTGCCGGAGAAGCCCATTAGCTTGGTGCCGTGGTCTTCGCTGCCTTCGCGAGCGAGGGATTTGTACCAGTCCACGCCGTCAGCAATGATTGCCGGCACGTTGCACAGCGTTTCTACGTTGTTCACGCAGGTCGGCTTGCCCCAGACACCAACGGCAGCAGGGAAGGGCGGCTTGGAGCGCGGGTTGGCTCGGCGGCCTTCGAGGGAGTTGATCAGTGCGGTTTCTTCACCGCAGATGTAACGCCCGGCACCGGTGTGGACGAACAGTTCGAAATCGAAACCGCTGCCCAGGATGTTCTTGCCCAACAGGCCCGCAGCCTTGGCTTCTTCCACGGCACGGTTCAGGTGCTTGGCGGCGGTGGTGTATTCGCCACGCAGGAAGATGTAGCCACGGTAGGTTTTCAGTGCGCGAGCACTGATCAGCATGCCTTCGATCAGCAGATGGGGCAGTTGCTCCATCAGCATGCGGTCTTTCCAGGTGTTGGGTTCCATTTCATCCGCGTTGCACAGCAGGTAGCGGATGTTGATGGATTCGTCTTTGGGCATCAGGCCCCACTTCACGCCAGTGGGGAAGCCCGCGCCGCCGCGACCCTTGAGGCCTGCGTCCTTGACGGTCTGGACGATATCGTCCTGGGACATATCGGCGAAGGCTTTACGCGCTGCCGCGTAGCCATTCTTGGCCTGGTACTCGTCGAGCCAGACTGCCTCGCCGTCGTCACGCAGACGCCAGGTCAGCGGGTGGGTCTCTGCGCTGCGCTTGATGCGGTTGGCAGGGCCGAAGGAAGTCAGGGTCATACGTAGCCCTCGAGCAATTTGGCAACGCCGGCAGGCTGCACATCACCGAATGTGTCGTCGTCGATCATCAACGCCGGCGCCTTGTCGCAGTTGCCGAGGCAGCAGACCGGCAGCAGGGTGAAACGACCGTCGGCGGTGGTTTGACCCAGGCCGATACCCAACTTGCCCTGGATTTCGCTGACCACCGACTCGTGGCCACCGATGTAGCAGACCATGCTGTCGCAGACGCGAATGATGTGACGGCCCACGGGCTGACGGAAGATCTGGCTGTAGAACGTCGCCACGCCTTCAACGTCGCTGGCCGGGATGCCAAGGATCTCGCCGATGGCGTAGAGCGCGCCGTCAGGCACCCAGCCACGTTCCTTCTGGACGATCTTCAGGGCTTCGATCGACGCCGCGCGCGGGTCTTCGTAGTGATGCAGCTCGTGCTCGATGGCCGAGCGCTCGGTTTCGCTCAAGGCGAAACGGTCTGTCTGGATAAGCGTGCTGTTCATGCTTAGCGGTCCACGTCGGCCATAACGAAGTCGATACTACCCAGGTACGCGATCAAGTCCGCGACCATGCTGCCTTTGATCACCGAAGGGATCTGTTGCAGATGCGGGAAGCTTGGGGTGCGAATCCGGGTGCGGTAGCTCATGGTGCCGCCATCGCTCGTCAGGTAATAACTGTTGATGCCCTTGGTCGCTTCAATCATCTGGAAGGATTCGTTGGCCGGCATGACCGGGCCCCACGAAACTTGCAGGAAGTGCGTGATCAAGGTCTCGATGTGCTGCAGCGTGCGCTCTTTGGGCGGCGGCGTGGTCAGCGGGTGATCCGCCTTGTACGGGCCTTCCGGCATGTTGCGCAGGCACTGGTCGATGATCTTGATGCTCTGGCGCATTTCTTCGACGCGCACGATGCAACGATCATAGGCATCGCCATTGGCCGCCAGCGGTACTTCGAATTCGAAGTTCTCGTAGCCGGAGTACGGACGGGCTTTACGCAGGTCGAAATCGCAACCGGTGGAGCGCAAGCCAGCACCGGTGACGCCCCATTCCAGGGCCTCTTTGGTGTTGTAGGCGGCGACGCCGATGGTCCGGCCACGCAGGATGCTGTTGTCCAGAGCGGCTTTCTGGTATTCGTCCAGACGCTTTGGCATCCACTCGACGAAGTCCTTGACCAGTTTTTGCCAGCCGCGTGGCAGGTCGTGAGCGACGCCGCCGATGCGGTACCAGGCCGGGTGCAGACGGAAGCCGGTGATGGCTTCGATCACCGTGTACGCCTTCTGGCGGTCGGTGAAGGTGAAGAACACCGGGGTCATGGCGCCGACGTCCTGGATGTACGTACCCAGGAACAGCAGGTGGCTGGTGATCCGGAAGAACTCGGCCATCATGATGCGGATGACGTCGACCTTCTCTGGCACTTTGATGCCGGCCAGCTTCTCGACCGAGAGCACGTACGGCAGGTTGTTCATCACGCCGCCGAGGTAGTCGATACGGTCGGTGTACGGGATGAAGCTATGCCAGGACTGACGCTCGGCCATTTTCTCGGCACCACGGTGGTGGTAGCCGACGTCCGGTACGCAGTCGACGATCTCTTCGCCGTCCAGTTGCAGAATGATACGGAACGCACCGTGAGCCGAAGGGTGGTTAGGACCCAGGTTGAGGAACATGTAGTCCTCGTTCGGGCCGGAACGCTTCATGCCCCAGTCTTCAGGCTTGAAGCGCGCGGCTTCTTCCTCAAGCTGATGCTTGGCCAGCGTCAGGCTGTACGGGTCGAACTCGGTCGCGCGGGCCGGGAAGTCCTTGCGCAGCGGGTGACCTTCCCAGGTCGGCGGCATCATGATGCGGGTCAGGTGCGGGTGGCCGGCAAAGTTGATGCCGTACATGTCCCACACTTCACGCTCGTACCAGTTGGCGTTCGGCCAGATACCGGTCACGGTCGGCAAGCTGAGGTCGCTTTCGGACAAGGCGACCTTGATCATTACGTCACTATTACGTTCGAGCGACATCAAGTGATAGAACACAGTGAAGTCGGCACCGCTCGGCAGCCCTTGACGCTTGGTGCGCAGACGCTCGTCCACGCCATGCAGGTCATAGAGCATGACGTACGGCTTGGGCAGATTGCGCAGGAAGGTCAGGACTTCGACGAGTTTGGCGCGGGCAACCCAAAGCACCGGCATGCCGGTGCGGGTGGCCTGGGCGCTGAACGCCTCAGGGCCAAAACGGTTGTTCAATTCGACGACCACATCCTGGTCGTCTGCCTTGTAAGGCGGGATGTACAGAGCACTGCCTGTAGTCATGGTTTTTTTATCGCTTTCGGTCAACGTAAAGAATGAAGCCAGTTTCTCGTTTCTTTGCAGGAACAGATCTGGATCAGACTTCGTCGGGGCTGCGCAGGTTGGTTACCTGAATACGCTGTTCGCGGCGCTGTTCCTTTTGCGACGGCATCTCGGCGCGATAAACGCCTTGATCACCAACGACCCAGGAAAGTGGGCGACGCTCCTGGCCAATCGACTCCTGCAACAGCATCAAGCCTTGCAGAAAAGCTTCAGGGCGGGGCGGGCAGCCAGGCACGTAGACGTCCACGGGCAGGAACTTGTCCACCCCTTGAACGACGGAGTAGATGTCGTACATGCCACCGGAGTTGGCGCACGAACCCATGGAGATAACCCACTTCGGCTCGAGCATTTGCTCGTAGAGACGCTGAATGATCGGCGCCATCTTGATGAAGCAGGTTCCGGCAATAACCATGAAATCCGCCTGACGCGGCGATGCCCGGATAACCTCGGCGCCGAAGCGTGCGATGTCGTGGGGCGCCGTGAAGGCGGTGGTCATTTCCACATAGCAGCACGAAAGACCGAAGTTATACGGCCACAGGGAGTTCTTACGCCCCCAGTTGATCGTGCCGTTAAGCACGTCTTCGAGCTTGCCCATGAAAATGTTTTTGTGGACTTGATCTTCTAACGGATCGGAAACGGTTTCCCGTTCGCCGATCGGGTACTGCTCGTTAGGAGCATCCGGGTCGATCCTGGTGAGATTGTATTGCATTGCCAAAGCCTCATTGTTTCAGCTTCGCCTGCCGCTTACGACGAGCTGCCGGGGCCCAATCAAGCGCCCCCACTCGAAATAGGTAGACAAGACCTGCCAACAGAATTGCTATGAAAACGAGAGCTTCGACGAATCCGGTCCAGCCGCTTTCGCGGACGGACACAGACCAGGCAAAGAGAAAAAGGGCTTCGATATCGAAGATCACGAAAAGCATCGCGACCAGATAGAATTTGGCTGAGAGCCGCAAGCGGGCGCCACCGGTAGGTAGCATGCCGGACTCGAACGGTTCGTTTTTGCTGCGGCCCCAGGCTTTTGACCCGAGGAGGCTGGAGACGCCGAGCATGAAGGCGCAAAGGCCGCCGACACCCAGAAGGAAAATGGCAAAGCCCCAGTTGTGGGCCATGAGTCCTGTCGCTTCGGGCATGCTGGTAATCCTTAACAGAGAGCAAAGGTCTCTGAGCTTGAAAAGAAACAAAGCAGTGACGATATGTCGCAGCAATCAATCGCGGTGATTTTATGGCTAAACACCGAGCAAGTAAATTTTCTGTGGCGAAATTATTTATAAGAATAAGGACATAGCGCGCCTCCGCAAGCCTGCAGCCCATGCGGTTCGGGCATTAGCCGGCATTTCATCAATTATGTTTTGTAGGGAATGTAACGAACATAGTTGCGTCTAAATGATAATCAATATTGTTTGAGGTGGTTTTTAAACTGTTTAACGGGTGGATGGCCGGGAAGTTGTCTTATATAGCTGTTACTGCAAGTAGCAGCAGCGCCCGTTTTACCGCGTTTTTCTGATCGCGGTAGCGCGCTGGATCAATGTTTTGCCTCGTGGCGCCACCGTCCTCTTGTGGGAGCGGGGATTTGTGGTGACTGGTGAGTCCGGGGCAAAAAAAACGCCCCGAACCAGTCGGGGCGTCAGATGTGCGGCATTCCGGTTAGCTTTCTATTCGGTCCGGAAGGGCCGTTTGCTCAGGCGAATCGGATCAGTGGAACTGTTCTTCTTCGGTGGAACCGGTCAGCGCGGTAACCGAAGACGAGCCGCCCTGAATCACGGTGGTCATGTCGTCGAAGTAGCCGGTGCCCACTTCCTGCTGGTGAGCCACGAAGGTGTAACCCTTGGCAGCGTCAGCGAATTCCTGCTCTTGCAGCTTCACGTAGGCAGTCATGTCGTTGCGGGCGTAGTCGTGCGCCAGGTTGAACATGCTGTGCCACATGTTGTGAATGCCGGCCAGGGTGATGAACTGGTGCTTGTAGCCCATGGCGGACAGTTCGCGCTGGAACTTGGCGATGGTCGCGTCGTCCAGGTTTTTCTTCCAGTTGAAGGAAGGCGAGCAGTTGTACGACAGCAGTTGGTCCGGGTATTCCTTTTTGATCGCCTCAGCGAAGCGACGGGCTTCGTCCAGATCCGGCTTGGCGGTTTCACACCAGATCAGGTCGGCGTACGGCGCGTAGGCCAGGCCGCGAGCGATTGCCTGGTCCAGGCCGGCGCGTACTTTGTAGAAGCCTTCCTGGGTGCGCTCGCCAGTCACGAATGGCTGGTCGTACGGGTCGCAGTCGGAAGTCAGCAGGTCAGCAGCGTTAGCGTCGGTACGGGCCAGGATGATGGTCGGAGTACCGGCAACGTCAGCCGCCAGACGGGCAGCGGTCAGCTTCTGTACGGCTTCTTGAGTTGGAACCAGTACCTTGCCGCCCATGTGGCCGCATTTTTTCACAGAAGCCAGTTGGTCTTCGAAGTGAACGCCGGCAGCGCCTGCTTCGATCATGCTCTTCATCAGCTCGTAGGCGTTCAGGACGCCACCGAAACCGGCTTCAGCGTCGGCAACGATCGGTGCGAAGTAGTCGATGTAACCTGCGTCGCCCGGGTTCTTGCCGGCTTTCCACTGGATCTGGTCAGCGCGACGGAACGCGTTGTTGATGCGCTTGACCACGGTCGGTACGGAGTCGACCGGGTACAGCGACTGGTCCGGGTACATCGATTCTGCAGAGTTGTTGTCTGCAGCAACCTGCCAGCCCGACAGGTAGATCGCCTGGATACCGGCTTTAACCTGTTGTACAGCCTGGCCGCCGGTCAGGGCACCCATGCAGTTGACGAAGTCTTTCTCAGGGCGGAAGGCTGGCTTGGCACCCTGGGTTACCAGGTTCCAGAGCTTCTCGGCGCCCATTTTTGCAAAGGTGTGCTCAGGTTGAACCGAGCCACGCAGACGGACGACGTCAGCAGCGGAGTAAGTGCGCGTCACGCCTTTCCAGCGCGGGTTTTCAGCCCAGTCTTTTTCGAGGGCTGCAATTTGCTGTTCGCGTGTCAGTGCCATGGAGATAAACCTCGTCGCGTCTTTTGTGGAAAGTGGTTCTTGGGTGGAAAATTCCAGTTGCCAGATACGCAGGTTTGAAAAGTTGCGTAGGTGGCTGCTCGCTGACCAGAAGCTTAGGCGGTCAAGTCGGGTTTGGCGGGGAAGGCGACGGGATGAACGATAGGCTCGAGGATGAAAGCTGAGCAGGTAAGGGCGAGCTGGCGGGCGTATTCGGGCGTCGTGGGCCTTTATACGATCATCAGTGTGTTGCCGGGCTACCTATTACGCTTCCGTCCCTCGGGACAACTTCGTTCCAGTCGCAACCTCGTCAAACACACCTTGTGGGCGGTACAGACACGAATCGGCTCAGGTCGGTAAGGTGAGAGCAACGATTCGAAAGCCCTTGCCAGGGCCTCTGATTAGCGGGAGCGAGGCCATCATGCCTTTGCTTTTTTGGCTCGTCAAACATTTTGTAGTGCTTTTTTTCAAGCACTACATCTTTGGTCTAATACGACTAATCAGTCAGTTTTCGGTGTGTTAGTCCAGGGTGTCGACTTTCACCCGCAACGTCATGTCATCCCGGCCTTGAGTCGAGTAGCTGCGGGTCAGACGCTGTTTGTCGGCTTGCGTCTGGCGGTTGACGCCGGCCAGAGTGATCCATTCGCCCAAGCGACCACTGACGGTTGTGTCGGTGCTTTGCACGTTCACTACATCGGGACGATCCTGGCTCATGCGGTCACGGTTGGTACTGATCGACAGGTGAACGATGTCGCCGGTGACGCTGGCAGTGACATAGAAACCCTGGGTGACATTGCGGTACTGGGTCTGGCTTTGCAGGTGGGCGTAGTTGTTGGGCAGGTTTTGCGGGGAGGCGGAGGTGTTGGTCGGGCTTTGCGCACTGCCGGAAGTGCTGGTCCGGTTTTGCGGGCTGCCGGAGGTGTTGGTCTGGTTTGGCAGGCTGGCGTAGGCATCGGTCTGGGTGCTGGTCAGCGGCACGCTCTGGCCAACCTGGATCAGCGCCGGTGTGCCTTCGTTGGTCTGGACCTGCTGGATGCCGCCTTCGCGGCTGTCGGTGCTGTAGGTGATGACCTGCGTCTGCTGATCGGCGTTGTTTTGCTGATTGTTTTCGTTGGTGTCGACGGTGATCAGCAGGCGTTTTGGCGCGGTGTCGAGCTGTGCGATCAAGGCTTTGAGTTCGTCGATCTTGTCGGGTTCGGCGTTGACGATCAGTTGGTTGCCGTAAGCGCTGACCTTGCCGTCCCTGCCGATAAAATTCTGCGCAACCGGCAGCAGGTCGGCGCTGGTGCGATTGTTGAGCTGCACCACCTCGGTAGCGGCAATGACCGAAAAACTGCAGGTCAGCAGCAGTGTGGTGAGCAGGGTGCGTAGGGACATGTCCGTTATCTCCGCGATCAAAGGCTTGATATTGCCAGTTTGTCGGCCTGCGGTGGGGCAAGTTGAATCCTGGACAGCAAAACGCCCCGCTACCTGAGGATAGCGGGGCGTTTTGTGGTGTTGCTGGCGTGTACTTGTGGCGAGGGAGCTTGCTCCCGCTGGGCTGCGCAGCAGCCCTAATAATTTGGGGGCCGCTTCGCGACCCAGCGGGAGCAAGCTCCCTCGCCACAGGAAATCATCCCTCGCGCACCATGTCGACGTGCGGAATTCCTGCTTCGAGGAACTCCTCACTGACCACGGTAAAGCCCAGGCGCTCATAGAACGCCGTGGCCTGCACCTGGGCACTCAGCATCTGCTGCTTGAGCCCGCGTTTCTCGGCTTCACCGATCACTGCTTGCATCAGTGCGTCGCCGACCTTCAGGCCGCGCCAGTCCTTGAGCACCGACACCCGGCCGATGTGGCCGTCGGGCAGCAGGCGGGCGGTGCCAATCGGAAAATCGCCTTCGAAGGCGAGGAAATGCACGGCGCTCGCGTCGTCGGCATCCCATTCCAGTTCGGGTGGAACGGATTGCTCGGCGATGAACACCGCTTCACGAATGCGCCGGATCTCGGCGATATCCTTTTGCCAGTCTGCGACACGTACGTGAATTTTATTCATCAGCAAACCCCAGGCTACCTTGCTTGACCAGTTCGCACAGCAGGCCGCGGCCGTCTTCGTCTTTCAGCCAATGGCCAAGGTTGTCGACGTGCAGCGCATCGGCAGCGCAAATCATTTTCAGCAGCTCGCGCAGCTTGCCCGGCAGATAACGGCTCTGGCCGCTGGCGAACAGCAGCAGGTCGTCGTCGACTTCGGACCAGGCCAGGCGTGCGCTTGGGTTACGAATCAGTACGGCGCCTTGCTCAAGACTGCTCAGTAGATCGTCTTCTTCCAGTTCCGGGCCGACCACCAGTTCCGGGTAGCGTGGCTCGGTCATGAACTGGCCGAACCAGGTCAGCAGCAGGCGCTCGTCGCTCATGTGCTCGGCCAGCAGGCTTTTCAAGCGGTCGAGTGCGTCATGCTGGATCTGGTGCGGGTCGATTGCTGGCTGCGCGTCGGCATCGGTGTAGCGTTCTTCGTCAGGCAGGAACTGGCTGAGGAAGTCGGTGAAGTGGGTCAGCACTTCAGCGGCGCTTGGGGCGCGGAAGCCGACCGAGTAGGTCATGCAGTCGTCGATGGCCACGCCGCAGTGGGCCAGGCGCGGCGGCAGGTAAAGCATGTCGCCCGGTTCCAGAGTCCACTCGTCGGTGGCTTCGAAGTCCGCCAGGATGCGCAAGTCGGCATGTTGCAGTAGCGGGCTCTCGGAGTCGCACATCTGGCCGATTTTCCAGTTGCGCTTGCCGTGGCCCTGCAGCAGGAATACGTCGTAGTTATCGAAGTGCGGGCCAACGCTGCCACCGGGGGCGGCGAAGCTGATCATCACGTCGTCGATGCGCCAGCTCGGCAGGAAGCGGAAGTGCTCCAGCAGCTCGCTGACTTCCGGAACGAACTGGTCGACAGCCTGCACCAGCAGGGTCCACTCGCGCTCTGGCAGCTTGCTGAATTCGTCTTCGGCAAAGGGGCCGCGACGCAGCTCCCAGGGACGCTCGCCGTGCTCGATGACCAGGCGCGATTCGACTTCTTCTTCCAGTGCCAGACCGGCCAGTTCGTCGGCGTCGATCGGGCTTTCGAAGTCAGGGATCGCCTGGCGGATCAGCAGCGGTTTCTTCTGCCAGTAGTCGCGCAGGAATTCCCGTGCCGTGATGCCGCCTAGAAGTTGAAGTGGAGTATCAGGATTCATGTGTAACCTATTGAAAAAAAGCACTTTTCAGACGGGAATAAAAACGCCCGGCGCTGCCGGGCGTCTCAAAGGGTCAAGCGGTCGATCAGATGCGTTTGGCTTGTGCCACGGCGTTGCCGATGTAGTTGGCCGGGGTGAGCTTTTTCAGCTCGGCCTTTGCCTCGGCAGGCATCTCCAGTGCATCGATGAAAGTCTGCAGCGCTTCAGGGCTGATGCCCTTGCCGCGAGTCAGTTCTTTCAGCTTTTCGTACGGGTTTTCGATGTTGTAGCGACGCATCACGGTCTGAATCGGCTCAGCCAGAACTTCCCAGCAAGCATCCAGGTCTGCAGCAATCTTCTGAGCATTGAGCTCTAACTTGCTGATTCCCTTGAGGCTTGCTTCGTATGCGATCACGCTGTGGGCGAAGCCGACGCCGAGGTTGCGCAGTACGGTGGAGTCGGTCAGGTCGCGCTGCCAGCGGGAAATCGGCAGTTTGCTCGCCAAGTGCTGGAACAGTGCGTTGGCGATACCCAGGTTACCTTCGGAGTTTTCGAAGTCGATCGGGTTGACCTTGTGCGGCATGGTCGAGGAACCGATTTCGCCGGCAATGGTGCGCTGCTTGAAATAGCCCAGGGAGATGTAACCCCAGATATCACGATCGAAGTCGATCAGGATGGTGTTGAAGCGGGCGATTGCGTCGAACAGTTCGGCGATGTAGTCGTGCGGTTCGATCTGCGTGGTGTACGGGTTGAAGCCCAGGCCCAGCTCGTCTTCGATGAAGGCGCGGGCGTTGGCTTCCCAGTCGATCTCAGGGTAGGCCGAGATGTGTGCGTTGTAGTTGCCGACAGCGCCATTGATCTTGCCCAGCAGCGGAACGGCAGCGACTTGAGCAATTTGACGCTCCAGACGGTAAACCACGTTCGCCAGTTCTTTACCCAGGGTGGTCGGCGAAGCCGGCTGGCCGTGGGTGCGCGACAGCATCGGCACATCGGCGAAGCGGATTGCCAGCTCACGGATAGCCTCAGCGGTCTGGCGCATCAGCGGCAGCATCACGTCATCACGGCCTTCGCGCAGCATCAGGGCGTGGGACAGGTTGTTGATGTCCTCGCTGGTGCAGGCAAAGTGGATGAACTCACTGACGTTGGCCAGCTCAGGCAGCTTGGCGGCCTGTTCCTTGAGCAGGTACTCGATGGCTTTAACGTCGTGGTTGGTAGTGCGCTCGATTTCTTTGACGCGCTCGGCGTGCTCCAGCGAGAAGTTTTCCGCCAGGGTGTTCAGCACTGCGTTAGCTTCGGCGGAGAACGCCGGTACTTCGCTGATGGCTGGGTGAGCGGCCAGGCGCTGGAGCCAGCGCACTTCAACCAGGACGCGAGCACGGATCAGACCGTATTCGCTGAAAATAGGGCGCAGGGCCTGGGTTTTGCCGGCGTAGCGGCCGTCAACAGGGGAAACCGCAGTGAGCGAAGAAAGCTGCATGGGGTGTTCTCGGACAGTCGGGCAACGAAATGGGGCGCGTATCATACATGAAAAAATCCGCCGGTCCGTTGCCAACTGACCAGCGTATTACGCGTTACAGACTACAAATCAGTGTTGCGGCGCAGTTCAGCTGCTGCGCATCAGCGGATAAAGCTCTTTGAGCAGTTTGCGGCGACTGATCACCAACTGCCAGCGGTGGCCACCCAACTGTCGCCACAGGCGCGCCGAGCGGATACCGGCCAGCAGCAGGGCGCGGATCTTCGAGGCGTTGCTCGGCTGCTGCAGGTTGCGCATGTCGCCGTGTACCTGAATGCGTTGGCGCAGGGTGCTCAAGGTGTCCTGGTACAGCGCGCCACAGGCGGCGATCACGTTTTCATGGGCCGGGCCGAAATGTTCGACCTGGGACTGAATCTGCGGCAAGCGCTTGCCGATCACTTCGAGCATGTCGCCGCGCTTGGCCAGTTGCCGCTCAAGCCCGAGCATCGACAGTGCGTAACGCAGTGGTTCGCGCTGCAAGGTGCTAGGGTCGCGTTCGAGGGCGCCGATCAATGCGCGATAACCTTCGCGCAGATTGATGTCGTCGCCGCCGTAGACCTCCAGCGTGTCCTTGGGATCGCGGATCAGCAGGCTGCCCAGCATGCAGGTCAGGCCGGCTTCGGTGACCTGGCCGGTCTTGGCGATCTTGTCGACCAGAACGGCGGCGAGAAACACGCCGCCGAGCGCCGTCAGTTGCTCCTGAGTCGGGCTCATGCGCGCGAATCCTTGCTGCTCCAGGGTTCGGCGACTTCGATGACACCGCCACCGAGGCAGATTTCACCATCGTAAAACACCACCGATTGACCTGGGGTGACCGCGCGCTGCGGGTCATCGAAGGTGGCGCGGTAGCCGTTAGCGGTTTTTTCCAGGGTGCAAGGCTGATCGCTCTGGCGATAGCGGACTTTCGCCGTGAGTTTGCGTGGCGAGCTCAGGTCGACCGGGTTGACCCAGTAGATGTCCGAGGCGAGCAGGGCGCGGGAAAACAGATAGGGATGGTCATTGCCCTGGCCAACGATCAACTCGTTGTGTTCCAGGTCCTTGATCAGCACGTACCACGGTTCGTCGCCGGCGTCTTTCAAGCCGCCGATGCCCAGGCCCTGACGCTGGCCGATGGTGTGGTACATCAGGCCGTGGTGGCGGCCGATCACTTCACCTTCGGTGGTTTTGATGTCGCCTGGCTGCGCCGGCAGGTATTGCTTGAGGAAGTCGCTGAAGCGTCGTTCACCGATAAAGCAGATACCGGTGGAGTCTTTCTTCTTCGCGGTGGCCAGATGATGCTTCTCGGCAATCGCGCGAACTTCGGGTTTTTCCAGTTCGCCAACCGGGAACAGGGTCTTGGCGATCTGTTCGCCACCGACCGCATGCAGGAAGTAGCTCTGGTCCTTGTTCGGGTCCAGGCCTTTGAGCAGTTCGGTGCGGCCGTCGATGTCGCGGCGGCGCACGTAATGGCCTGTGGCGATCAGGTCGGCGCCGAGCATCATGGCGTAGTCGAGGAACGCCTTGAACTTGATTTCACGGTTGCACAGGATGTCCGGGTTCGGCGTGCGACCGGCCTTGTATTCGGCCAGGAAGTGCTCGAACACGTTGTCCCAGTACTCGGCGGCGAAGTTGGCGGTGTGCAGCTTGATGCCGATCTTGTCGCACACGGCCTGGGCGTCCGCCAGGTCGTCCATGGCGGTGCAGTATTCCGTTCCGTCGTCCTCTTCCCAGTTCTTCATGAACAGGCCTTCCACCTGATAACCCTGCTCGATCAGCAGTAGGGCGGAAACGGAAGAGTCCACGCCGCCGGACATGCCGACAATGACGCGCTTCTTTTGTGTGTCAGAAGGGGCTGGATCACGCATAGGAATTTAATGAGTGTCTTGAAAAAGGACGCGATTCTATCAGGCCCGAGCCTGCAAGGCTAAAGAGAAGGGCGGATCAGTTCGAGACTGAACAGTTTACCGCTCAGATAATCATCGATGCAGCGGATGATCAGCTCGCTACGCCAGTTTGCGCGCTGTTCCAGCAGTTCGTCACGCGTCAGCCATTTTGCGCCGACGATGCCGTCGTCGAGTTGGTAGTCAGGGTGGTGTTTCACTGCTTTGGCGGCAAAGCACACACGCTGGTAAGTCACGCCGTTGCTCGGGGCGGTGTAGAGGTAGATGCCCACCACGCCAGTGGCTTCAACGTCCCAGCCGGTTTCTTCGAGGGTTTCGCGCACAGCCGCTTCGGTCAGGGTTTCGTGCGGGTCCAGATGGCCTGCGGGTTGATTGAGTACCGCGCGTCCGGCCTTGAGTTCTTCGACGATCAGGAAACGGCCATTGTCTTCGACGATGGTGGCGACGGTGATGTGGGGTAGCCAATCCATAAAGCTTCCTCGATTTCTAATATTGGAATAAAGAACAATGTGGGAGCGAGCCTGCTCGCGATAGCGGTGGGTCAGTCGACATCAATTTTGAATGATATATCGCTATCGCGAGCAGGCTCGCTCCCACATTGGTCCGTATTTCACAGATAAAAATAAATGAGGACCAAAAACAGAAACCCCGGCACGGGGCCGGGGCTTCTTTGCATCCTTACAACCTTAAACCAGCGCAGCAATCGCCGCGTTGAAGGTGTTGCTTGGGCGCATGGCCTTGCTGATCAGATCGGCGTCGGCGTGGTAGTAACCGCCGATCTCCACTGGTTTGCCCTGAACGGCGTTGAGCTCGGCAACGATGGTCGCCTCGTTCTCGGTCAGGGTTTTGGCCAGTTGGCTGAACTGCGCTTGCAGTGCTGCGTCTTCAGTCTGGGCAGCCAGGGCCTGAGCCCAGTACAGCGCCAGGTAGAAGTGGCTGCCGCGGTTGTCGATGTTGCCGACTTTGCGCGATGGCGACTTGTTATTGTCCAGGAACTGGCCGGTGGCCTGGTCCAGGGTCTTGGCCAGCACCAGCGCCTTAGGGTTGTTGTACGTCACACCCAGATGCTCAAGGGAAGCGGCCAGGGCCAGGAACTCGCCCAGGGAATCCCAGCGCAGGAAGTTTTCTTCCAGCAGTTGCTGAACGTGCTTCGGTGCCGAACCGCCGGCGCCGGTTTCGAACAGGCCACCGCCGTTCATCAGTGGAACGATCGACAGCATCTTGGCGCTGGTGCCCAGTTCCATGATCGGGAACAGGTCAGTCAGGTAATCGCGCAGTACGTTGCCGGTCACCGAAATGGTGTCGAGGCCGGAGCGAGTACGGACCAGGGTGAAGGCCATCGCGTCGACAGGTGACATGATGCGGATGTCCAGGCCGGACGTGTCGTGATCCTTCAGGTAAGCCTGAACTTTCTCGATCACTACGCCGTCGTGGGCGCGCATTGGGTCGAGCCAGAAGATCGCTGGCGTTGCGCTTGCGCGAGCGCGGTTGACGGCCAGTTTGACCCAGTCCTGGATCGGCGCGTCTTTGGTCTGGCACATGCGGAAGATGTCGCCGGCTTCAACCGACTGTTCCAGCAGGGTGCGGCCAGCGCTGTCGGAAACCCGAACCACGCCGTCAGTCTTGATCTGGAAGGTCTTGTCGTGGGAGCCGTACTCTTCCGCTTTCTTCGCCATCAGGCCAACGTTTGGCACGCTGCCCATGGTGGTCGGGTCGAAGGCGCCGTGTTGCTTGCAGTCTTCGATCACCGCCTGGTAGATGGTCGCGTAGCAGCGGTCCGGGATCACGGCCTTGGTGTCGTGCAACTGGCCATCGGTGCCCCACATCTTGCCGGAGTCACGGATCATGGCCGGCATCGAGGCGTCGACGATGACGTCGCTCGGCACGTGCAGGTTGGTGATGCCTTTGTCGGAGTTGACCATGGCCAGCGACGGACGAACGGCGTAGACCGCCTGAATGTCGGCTTCGATCTGCGCTTGCTGATCGCTAGGCAGGGCCTTGATGCGGGCGTACAGGTCGCCGATGCCGTTGTTCAGGTTGAAGCCGATCTGTGCCAGCACGTCAGCGTGCTTGGCCAGGGCGTCTTTATAGAACTCGGCAACGATCTGGCCAAACATGATCGGGTCGGAGACCTTCATCATGGTGGCTTTCAGGTGAACCGACAGCAGCACGCCTTTTTGCTTGGCGTCTTCGATTTCGGCGGCGATGAAGCTGCGCAGGGCGTTTTTGCTCATCACGGCACAATCGAGGATCTCACCGGCTTGTACGGTGGTTTTTTCTTTCAGGACGGTGGTGCTGCCATCCCGAGCGATCAGTT
This sequence comes from Pseudomonas sp. 6D_7.1_Bac1, assembly GCF_025465945.1. Classification (GTDB taxonomy): domain Bacteria; phylum Pseudomonadota; class Gammaproteobacteria; order Pseudomonadales; family Pseudomonadaceae; genus Aquipseudomonas. Next base: position 177,002 of record NZ_JANLNW010000084.1, read on the forward strand.
CGATTTTGACGGCGTCAGCGGCGTCGATCAGGGCGGCTTTTTCGCTGCCGTAGAAATCGCCGGTGCTCATGTGAGCAACGTGGGACTTGGAGTCTTTTGCCCAGGCGCCCATTTTGTGCGGGTGCTTGCGAGCGTAGTTCTTGACCGACAGCGGTGCGCGACGATCGGAGTTGCCTTCGCGCAGAACCGGGTTTACCGCGCTGCCCTTGATCTTGTCGTAACGGGACTTGGCGTCTTTATCAGCGTCGCTGGTGACGGTTTCCGGGTAGTCCGGCAGTGCAAAGCCCTGGGCTTGCAGCTCTTTGATCGCGGCTTGCAGTTGCGGAACCGAAGCGCTGATGTTCGGCAGCTTGATGATGTTGGCTTCAGGCGTGACGGCCAGGGCGCCCAGTTCGGCGAGGTGGTCGGCTACGGCTTTGTCGCCCAATTGCTCGGGGAAGCTGGCCAGGATGCGCCCTGCAAGAGAGATATCGCGGGTTTCCACGGCGATATCAGCGGAGGCGGTGAAGGCCTCTACGATAGGCAACAGTGAATAGGTGGCGAGGGCTGGGGCTTCGTCGGTGAAGGTATAGATGATCTTCGAGCGGGTGGGCATATTCGGATTAACTCTCTTCTTTGCTAGAGCGTGCGCAGAAACTCGAGGGGCGCCGGGTAAGCGCGTTCGTTCAAAGTCATCCATGAGCCGAATGTCGAGGTTTCTTCGCGGTGATGTTGGGTGCATCAGTCGAGCGTCAAGCGGGTGGACAGCGGTAGCAGTCCGGCTTTAATCGGGCGGAAAGTCTCGTAATAGAGAGGTCGGCCGTCGTGACCCTGTGGTCAGCGGCGGCATTATACATAGGTCGCTGGCAATCTGCCGATGGTTCATATGCAACGATTCTCGTCCATTGGTCTAAAGGTCGCAGGGGCGCGTGGGGCGTAGAGTCGCTCGCCGTGCTTGAGTTTGGCGCTTTTCCCTTTGCTTTCAGACTTGTACGTCGCGAACTGCGCAGCTTTGCGGCAGATGGATGGAACAGAGGGTTTGCGTGCCGATTTAACTGGGGTACGCTCGGACGAAGCCAGATGTTCAATCCAAACAATGGAGTTCAGCATGGGATACAAGAAGATTCAGGTTCCAGCAGTCGGCGACAAAATCACCGTCAATGCAGACCATTCTCTCAATGTTCCTAACAACCCGATCATCCCTTTCATCGAAGGTGATGGTATTGGCGTTGATATCAGCCCGGTCATGATCAAGGTTGTCGATGCTGCTGTTAAGAAGGCTTACGGCGGCGAGCGCAAAATTTCCTGGATGGAAGTCTACGCCGGGGAGAAAGCGACTCAGGTTTACGATCAGGACACCTGGCTGCCTCAGGAAACTCTGGACGCAGTCAAGGATTACGTGGTTTCCATCAAGGGCCCGCTGACCACGCCGGTCGGTGGCGGTATCCGCTCCCTCAACGTTGCGCTGCGTCAGCAACTCGATCTTTATGTGTGCCTGCGCCCTGTGCGTTGGTTCGAAGGCGTGCCTAGCCCGGTCAAGAAGCCTGGCGACGTCGACATGACGATCTTCCGCGAGAACTCGGAAGACATCTACGCCGGTATCGAGTGGAAGGCCGGTTCGCCGGAAGCGACCAAGGTCATCAAGTTCCTTAAAGAAGAAATGGGCGTCACCAAGATCCGTTTCGACCAAAACTGCGGTATCGGCGTCAAGCCGGTTTCCCTGGAAGGCACCAAGCGTCTGGCGCGCAAGGCTCTGCAATACGTTGTCGACAATGATCGCGATTCGCTGACCATCGTCCACAAAGGCAACATCATGAAGTTCACCGAAGGTGCCTTCAAAGAATGGGCCTACGAAGTGGCCGCTGAAGAATTCGGCGCAACCCTGCTCGACGGCGGCCCGTGGATGCAGTTCAAAAACCCGAAAACCGGCAAGAACGTCATCGTCAAGGATGCCATCGCCGACGCCATGCTCCAGCAGATCCTGCTGCGCCCGGCCGAATACGATGTGATCGCGACCCTGAACCTGAACGGCGACTACCTGTCCGACGCCCTGGCGGCTGAAGTCGGTGGTATCGGTATCGCGCCAGGTGCGAACCTGTCCGACACCGTGGCCATGTTCGAAGCCACCCACGGCACTGCACCGAAGTACGCCGGCAAGGACCAGGTCAACCCGGGTTCGCTGATTCTGTCTGCGGAAATGATGCTGCGTCACATGGGCTGGACCGAAGCGGCCGACCTGATCATCAAAGGCACCAATGGCGCAATCTCGGCCAAGACCGTGACTTATGACTTCGAACGTCTGATGGAGGGCGCCAAACTGCTGTCGTCTTCCGCGTTCGGCGATGCGCTGATCTCGCACATGTGAGCTGAACAGCTTTAAAAAAACCGGCCGACTCAAATGATTGAGTCGGCCGGTTTTTTTATGTCTGGAAGTTTGGTGGTATCAGCTCAGCGCAGTCTCGTGCTGGACGGTCGTTGCAGGCGTGGACACATTGGCCTTTACTGTAGCTGAATCAATGTTGATCGCGTGCAGACCTTTGGGACCCTGGATGATCTCGAAGCTCACGGGTTGGCCTGCTTTCAAGGTCTTGTAGCCGTCCATTTTAATGGCCGAGTAGTGGGCAAAGAGATCTTCTTCCTTGCCTTCCTCGTTGATGAAGCCATATCCCTTGGCATTGTTGAACCACTTGACCTTACCGCTAGCCATGCTCATATCCCTCTGCAACAGACTCCATCACTGGAGTATCATCCAGTTAATCCGCATCAACCTTGAATTGAGGTTGACTCCGCGGACCTTTTTTACCCACTGTGGGCTCTATTGGTTGTAACACTGATTTGCCGATAGTCAAGGTGACCAAGCAGTCGGAGTTGAAAAGCTCTGGGGCCGCCCCCACCACTGTATTCAGCTCAACTAACGAACCTTTCTTTCCATGCATGCAATCAGCCAGATTCGACTAACATTCAATCAGGATCGCCCTGATTTACACGACGACGATTCAGCAGGCATTGCTGTACAGGAGGCTAAGCCTGCGTTACAGGCGCCGCCGATGTACAAGGTGGTTTTGTTCAATGATGACTACACACCGATGGATTTCGTCGTCGAAGTGCTCGAGGTGTTTTTTAACCTGAATCGCGAGCTGGCGACCAAGGTCATGCTGGCCGTTCACACAGAAGGACGGGCAGTATGTGGAGTGTTTACCCGCGACATCGCCGAGACGAAGGCCATGCAGGTCAACCAGTACGCCAGGGAAAGCCAGCATCCGCTACTCTGTGAAATCGAGAAGGACGGTTAACGCCGACCACTTGGGTATGAGGTGAAGCTATGTTAAACCGCGAGCTCGAAGTCACCCTCAATCTCGCCTTCAAGGAGGCGCGTTCGAAACGTCATGAGTTCATGACCGTCGAACACCTCCTGTTGGCTCTATTGGATAATGAGGCTGCCGCCACCGTTTTGCGTGCCTGCGGCGCAAACCTCGACAAACTCAAGCATGACCTGCAGGAGTTCATCGACTCCACCACGCCTTTGATCCCGCTCCATGACGAGGATCGCGAAACCCAGCCAACCCTGGGCTTCCAGCGTGTATTGCAACGTGCTGTCTTTCATGTGCAGAGCTCGGGCAAACGCGAAGTGACTGGCGCCAACGTGCTGGTCGCAATCTTCAGTGAGCAAGAGAGTCAGGCAGTGTTTCTGCTGAAACAGCAGAGCGTTGCCCGTATTGATGTCGTCAATTACATCGCTCACGGCATCTCGAAAGTGCCGGGGCATGGCGATCACTCTGAAGGTGAGCAAGATATGCAGGACGACGAGGGCGGTGAGTCTTCTTCTTCAGGCAATCCTCTGGATGCTTATGCCAGCAACCTCAACGAACTTGCACGCCAGGGCCGTATCGACCCGTTGGTAGGGCGTGAAATGGAAGTTGAGCGTGTCGCGCAGATTCTGGCGCGCCGGCGTAAAAACAATCCGTTGCTGGTCGGCGAGGCAGGCGTGGGTAAAACCGCAATCGCCGAAGGCCTGGCCAAGCGCATTGTCGACAATCAGGTGCCTGATCTGTTGGCCAACAGCGTGGTTTACTCGCTCGATCTGGGCGCGTTGCTGGCTGGGACCAAGTACCGTGGCGATTTCGAGAAACGCTTCAAGGCGTTGCTCAATGAGCTGAAAAAACGTCCGCAGGCGATCCTGTTCATCGACGAGATCCACACCATTATTGGTGCGGGCGCTGCGTCCGGTGGTGTCATGGATGCTTCGAACCTGCTCAAGCCGCTGCTGTCGTCGGGTGATATCCGTTGCATCGGTTCGACCACGTTCCAGGAATTCCGTGGGATCTTCGAGAAAGACCGTGCCTTGGCTCGGCGTTTCCAGAAGGTCGACATATCGGAGCCTTCGGTTGAAGACACCATTGGCATCCTGCGCGGTCTCAAGGGGCGTTTCGAACTCCATCACAACATCGAATACAGTGATGAAGCCCTGCGTGCCGCTGCCGAACTGGCCTCACGCTACATCAATGATCGGCACATGCCGGACAAGGCCATCGACGTCATCGACGAGGCGGGCGCCTATCAGCGTCTGCAGCCAATCGAGAAGCGCGTGAAACGCATCGAGGTGCCTCAGGTCGAGGACATCGTGGCGAAGATCGCGCGGATTCCGCCAAAACACGTCACCAGTTCCGACAAAGAGCTGCTGCGTAATCTTGAGCGCGATCTGAAGTTGACGGTGTTTGGCCAGGATGCAGCGATCGACTCCTTGTCGACCGCGATCAAGCTGTCCCGTGCCGGTCTGAAGTCGCCTGACAAACCTGTCGGTTCGTTCCTGTTTGCCGGACCGACCGGTGTCGGTAAAACCGAAGCGGCTCGGCAACTGGCCAAGGCCTTGGGTATTGAGCTGGTTCGTTTCGACATGTCCGAGTACATGGAGCGCCACACCGTTTCGCGTTTGATCGGTGCGCCTCCTGGCTATGTCGGGTTCGATCAGGGCGGCCTGCTGACGGAAGCCATCACCAAGCAGCCTCACTGCGTGCTGTTGCTCGATGAGATCGAGAAGGCGCATCCGGAAGTCTTCAACCTGCTGTTGCAGGTGATGGACCACGGTACGCTCACCGATAACAACGGGCGCAAGGCGGATTTCCGTAACGTGATCGTCATCATGACGACCAACGCCGGTGCCGAAACCGCAGCTCGGGCTTCTATCGGCTTCACGTATCAGGATCACTCTTCCGACGCGATGGAAGTGATCAAGAAGAGCTTCACGCCGGAATTCCGTAACCGTCTGGACACCATTATCCAGTTTGGTCGCCTCAGTCATGAGGTCATCAAAAGCGTGGTGGACAAGTTCCTTACCGAACTGCAGGCGCAGCTGGAAGACAAGCGTGTACTGCTTGAGGTCACCGATGCCGCACGCAGTTGGCTGGCGGCCGGTGGTTACGACGCAACCATGGGCGCGCGACCAATGGCGCGCTTGATCCAGGACAAGATCAAGCGTCCGCTGGCGGAGGAAATTCTCTTTGGCGAACTGGCCGAGCATGGCGGTGTGGTACACATCGACATCAAGGACGGCGAACTCACCTTCGAGTTCGAGACCACCGCCGAAATGGCCTGATAGCCTCGCAACAAAAGCAAAAGGCGCCGAAAGGCGCCTTTTTGCTGTCTCGAGAGAACACGCAAATCCCCTGTGGGAGCGAGCTTGCTCGCGATAGCGGTGGGTCAGACTGCATTAATGCCGGGTGTGAAACCGCCATCGCGAGCAGGCTCGCTCCCACAATGGATTGAGGGTGCCTGTCAGATCGCGCACAAACAAAAACGCCCGGCAGAGCCGGGCGTTTTGTATTGACTTGATTAGCGAGCGCGGTAAGTGATGCGCCCTTTGCTCAAGTCATAGGGCGTCAGCTCGACGCGCACCTTGTCACCGGTAAGAATACGAATGTAGTTCTTGCGCATCTTGCCGGAAATATGCGCGGTTACGACGTGCCCATTTTCCAACTCCACACGAAACATGGTGTTGGGCAGGGTGTCGACGACAGTGCCTTCCATTTCGAAGCTGTCTTCTTTCGACATGCAGTAAAGCCCTCGGTATCCAATGAATGGCCCGGTGCAACTGCGCCAGGCAAAAGCGGCGTGCATTGTGCCCGAAAAATGGGGTTTAAGCCAAGGGCTTTAGGGCTGACCCTAGTTCAGCACCACCCAGCGCTGATTAATCAGCAGCTCTATGGGGCGATATTGGGTCTTGTAGTTCATTTTTTTGCAGTTTTTGATCCAGTATCCGAGGTAGACCGCGTCCAGTCCCAGGCGCCGGGCTTCGTTGATTTGCCAGAGAATCGCGTAACGACCCAGGCTGCGACGATCTTCTTCGGGCTCATAGAAGGTATAAACCGCCGACAAGCCGTTGGGCAGCAGGTCGGTCACGGCTAGCGCCAGCAGGCGGCCTTCGAGGCGGAACTCATAGAATCGCGAAAACGGCAGGTCGCGGACCAGGAAGGTTGAAAACTGATCGCGACTGGGGGGATACATGTCGCCATCGGCGTGACGCTGTTCGATATAGCGCTGGTAAAGGTCGAAATACTCTTCGCTGTAGCCTGGTTTGGCGGGGCGAACCTGCAGGTCGGCATTGCGTTTGAAAATACGTTTCTGCTGACGGTCAGGCGAGAATTGCGCAACGGGAATGCGCGCAGGCACGCACGCATTGCAATTTTGGCAATGGGGTCGGTAAAGGTGATCGCCACTGCGACGAAAGCCCATTTCCGACAGATCTGCGTAGACATGCACATCCATGGGCTGACTAGGGTCGAGGAACAGCGTAGTGGCCTGTTCATCGGGCAGATAGCTGCAAGAGTGGGGCTGAGTGGCATAAAACTTGAGGCGCGCCAACTCGGTCATGAATCAACCCTCGGGAATAGCTGTTCAATTAAGTGTAAGCCACGGGTGCAAAAATCGCTCAGCAAACCCATGTGGCACGGTTGGGTTGATCAAGATGTTGCTGAAGATAGCGGGCAAACTCGCGACGAGGGATTGCTCGGGCACCCAGGCTGTGCAGGTGATCGGTCGGCATCTGGCAGTCGATCAGCACAAAGCCGGCGTCCTTGAGGTGTTTGACGAGCGTGGCGAAGCCGAACTTGGACGCGTTGTCGGCACGGCTGAACATCGATTCACCAAAAAACAGCTGACCCATCGCCAGGCCGTAGAGGCCACCCACCAGCACGCCCCGGTCCCAGACCTCGACCGAGTGGGCGTATCCGCGAGCGTGCAACTCCATATAGGCGGTTTGCATCGCTTCGGTGATCCAGGTGCCGTCGGCGTACTCGCGGGGCGCCGCGCAGGCACGAATGACGGCGGGGAAGTCCTGGTCGAACGTCACGTCGTAGCGTTTTTGGCGCAGCAGTTTACCGAGGCTGCGCGAAACATGCAGTTCGTCGGGAAGTAGTACGGTACGTGGATCGGGAGACCACCAGAGGATCGGCTGACCCTCCGAAAACCACGGGAAGCACCCGTGCCGATAAGCCTGGACCAGTCGATCGGCGCTAAGGTCACCGCCAGCGGCAAGCAAGCCGTTGGGGTCGCGCATGGCTTTTTCCAGTGGCGGGAATTTCAGAGAGTCGCGTTGTAACCAGGTCAGCATGGCATCCAGGCTTGCAGAAGGGGAGGGCAGCGGCAGGCCAGGGTCTGCCGCAAGGAATGTCTCATCAGTTGTCGTCGAGGTACTTTTCAGCGTCCAGTGCCGCCATGCAGCCGGCACCCGCGGAAGTCACTGCCTGGCGGTAGACATGGTCGGCCACGTCGCCCGCTGCAAACACACCTTCGATCTCGGTGGCGGTGGCATTGCCTTCGCTGCCGCCCCGGACCCGCAGGTAGCCGTTATGCATCTCCAGTTGACCCTGGAACAGGTCGGTGTTGGGCTTGTGACCGATGGCGATGAATACGCCGGTCAGCGCCAAGTCTTTCATCTCGCCGGTCAGGTTGTCGCGCAGACGTGCGCCGGTCACGCCACTGGCATCGCCCAGCACCTCTTCAAGGTTCTGGTTCCAGTGCAGGCGGATATTGCCGTTTTGGGCGCGTTCGAACAGTTTGTCCTGAAGAATCTTCTCTGAGCGCAGCTTGTCGCGGCGATGGATCAGGTGGACTTCCCTGGCGATGTTGCCCAGGTACAGTGCTTCTTCAACGGCGGTGTTGCCGCCGCCAATCACCGCGACGACCTGATTGCGGTAGAAGAAACCATCGCAGGTGGCGCAGGCCGAAACACCTTTGCCGGCGAAGGTTTCTTCAGAGGGCAATCCCAGGTACTGCGCCGAGGCGCCAGTGGCGATAATCAGTGCATCGCAGGTGTAAGTACCGCTGTCGCCGGTGAGTCTGAACGGTCGCTGCTGCAACTCTGCGGTGTGGATGTGGTCGTAGACGATCTCTGTGTCGAAACGCTCGGCGTGTTTTTGCATGCGCTCCATCAACACCGGGCCGGTCAGGCCTTCGACATCGCCAGGCCAGTTGTCGACTTCAATGGTGGTGGTCAACTGACCGCCGGCTTGCAGGCCCGTGATAACGGTCGGCTTGAGGTTGGCGCGAGCGGCATAAACGGCGGCGCTGTAACCGGCAGGGCCGGAACCCAGAATGATCAGGCGTGAATGCTTAGCTTCGCTCATAAAAACACCTCATAAGCCTTTGTCACAAAAGAGAATGCATGCTCAAATTGAAGCGCGCGCAACGTACTTTTGGCTATGCTACACCCAAGCTGCTCTGGCGTGGCATCGTGCGGGCAAACCCGTACAATGCGGTCTGTATCGAGATGTTCCAAGGCTTGGGGCGAAAACAGGGCAGTCTTCGCCAGCGCCTGCCGGTTTCAGATTTTGATGTCAGAGTGTTAAAAGTAGTCTCTGTTGCGCTTGTTAATGTTGTTACCTGCCCGGATTGGGCAGTTTTTTGTAGTCAATCAACAGTTGGACGCGCTACAGGCGCAGGAAAAGACGCGTTTTGAAGAAATCCACCGCAGCACCTAAAACAGCAGTTCCACTTTGGCGTCAGCATCTGCACTACCGGCTCAAGGAAGGTGCACTGATCGCCATCGGTGCCTTGTGCCTGTTCCTGATGATGGCTTTGCTGACCTATGGCAAGGACGATCCGGGCTGGAGCCATAACAGCAAAATCGACGATGTGCAGAACTTCGGCGGGCCGGCTGGCTCCTACAGCGCCGATATTCTGTTCATGGTGCTGGGTTACTTCGCTTATATCTTCCCGCTGTTGCTGGCGATCAAGACCTACCAGATCTTCCGCCAGCGCCACGAGCCGTGGCAGTGGAGTGGCTGGCTGTTTTCCTGGCGCCTGATCGGCCTGGTGTTTCTGGTGCTGTCGGGCGCGGCCCTGGCGCATATCCATTTCCATGCCGCGACCGGTTTGCCGGCCGGCGCCGGTGGTGCGTTGGGCGAAAGCCTGGGCGATCTGGCGAAAAACGCGCTGAATGTCCAGGGCAGTACCCTGATGTTCATTGCGCTGTTCCTGTTCGGTCTGACCGTGTTTACCGACCTGTCGTGGTTCAAGGTGATGGACGTCACCGGCAAGATCACCCTCGACCTGTTCGAACTGTTTCAAGGCGCCGCCAATCGCTGGTGGGCCGCGCGTACCGAGCGCAAGCAACTGGTCGCGCAACTGCGTGAAGTCGACGATCGGGTGCACGATGTCGTGGCGCCGACCGTGACTGACAAACGCGAGCAAGCCAAGGTCAAGGAGCGCCTGATCGAGCGTGAGCAGGCCCTGAGCAAGCACATGTCCGAGCGCGAGAAGCAGGTTCCGCCGGTGATCGCCCCGGCACCACCCAAAGCGCCGCCGCCCAGCAAGCGGGTTGAGAAAGAAAAGCAGGCGCCGCTGTTCGTCGACAGTGCGGTGGAAGGCACCTTGCCGCCGATCTCGATTCTCGATCCGGCAGAAAAGAAACAGCTCAACTATTCGCCTGAGTCGCTGGCTGCGGTCGGTCACTTGCTGGAAATCAAACTCAAGGAGTTTGGCGTCGAGGTGTCGGTGGATTCGATTCACCCGGGCCCGGTGATTACCCGTTACGAGATTCAACCGGCGGCCGGGGTTAAGGTCAGCCGTATTTCCAACCTGGCCAAAGACCTTGCACGCTCGCTGGCAGTCACCAGTGTGCGGGTGGTGGAAGTGATTCCCGGAAAGACCACGGTCGGCATCGAGATTCCCAACGAAGACCGGCAGATCGTGCGCTTCTCCGAAGTGCTGTCGACCCCGGAATACGATGATGCCAAGTCCCCGGTTACCCTGGCCCTGGGCCATGACATCGGCGGCAAGCCGATCATCGTCGACCTGGCGAAAATGCCGCACCTGCTGGTGGCCGGTACGACCGGTTCCGGTAAGTCGGTGGGTGTGAACGCGATGATTCTGTCGATTCTGTTCAAGTCGGGCCCGGAAGACGCCAAGCTGATCATGATCGACCCGAAAATGCTTGAATTGTCGATCTATGAAGGCATTCCGCACCTGCTGTGCCCGGTGGTCACCGACATGAAGGACGCCGCCAACGCGCTGCGCTGGAGCGTGGCCGAGATGGAGCGTCGCTACAAGCTGATGGCGAAGATGGGGGTGCGTAACCTGTCCGGCTTCAACCAGAAGGTCAGAGAGGCGCAGGAAGCCGGTACACCGCTGGCGGATCCGTTGTACAACCGCGAAAGCATTCACGACGAAGCGCCGCTGCTGACCAAGTTGCCGACCATCGTGGTGGTGGTCGACGAATTCGCCGACATGATGATGATCGTCGGCAAGAAGGTTGAAGAACTGATTGCGCGGATCGCCCAGAAAGCCCGTGCTGCCGGTATTCACTTGATTCTGGCGACCCAGCGTCCATCGGTGGACGTGATCACCGGTCTGATCAAGGCCAACATTCCGACCCGTATGGCGTTCCAGGTATCGAGCAAGATCGATTCGCGAACCATCATCGACCAGGGCGGCGCCGAGCAATTGCTGGGTCACGGTGACATGCTCTACATGCCACCGGGCACCAGCCTGCCGATTCGTGTCCACGGCGCGTTCGTTTCCGACGATGAAGTTCACCGGGTGGTAGAAGCCTGGAAACTGCGTGGCGCACCGGAATACAACGACGACATCCTCAACGGTGTCGAAGAAGCGGGCAGCGGCTTTGAAGGCGGCAGCGGTGGTGGCGACGATGATAGCGAAACCGACGCGCTTTACGACGAAGCCGTGCAGTTCGTGCTGGAAAGCCGCCGCGCCTCTATCTCGGCGGTTCAACGCAAACTCAAGATCGGCTACAACCGCGCTGCGCGCATGATCGAAGCCATGGAAATGGCCGGGGTCGTGACGTCCATGAATACCAACGGTTCGCGTGAAGTTTTAGCCCCTGGTCCAATGCGCGACTGATCAGTGCCGCGTGAAATCACGCGGCACGCCATTCAAACGAATATCAAAGAGGACTCCCATGCGTCTTATCCGCATGTTGTTGCTGCCGGTACTGGCTTTAACCACACTCTCGGCCCACGCCGATGACAAGGACGTGGCGCGTCTGACCCAACTGCTCGAAAAGTCGCAGACCCTGACCGCACGTTTCTCCCAGCTGACCCTCGACGGCAGCGGCACTCAGTTGCAGGAAACCGCTGGCGAGATGTCCTTGCAGCGTCCGGGTCTGTTTTACTGGCACACCGATGCACCGCAAGAGCAACTGATGGTGTCGGATGGCAAGAAGGTTTCCTTGTGGGACCCGGACCTGCAACAGGTCACCATCAAGAACCTCGACCAGCGCCTGACCCAGACGCCAGCACTGTTGCTGTCCGGTGACGTGTCGAAAATCAGCCAGAGTTTCTCCATCACGTCCAAGGAAGCCGGCGGCGTGATCGACTTCACGCTCAAGCCCAAGACCAAGGACACGCTGTTCGACAGCCTGCGTCTGTCGTTCCGTAACGGCATGGTCAACGACATGCAGATGATCGACAGTGTCGGTCAGCGCACTAACATCCTGTTCACCGGGGTCAAGGCCAACGAGCCGATTCCGGCTTCCAAGTTCAAGTTCGACATCCCCAAGGGTGCCGATGTGATCCAGGAATAAGACGCAGAACTTGTGGGAGCGAGCCTGCTCGCGAAGAGGGAGTGTCAGTCACCATAAATGTTGTCTGACACACCGCATTCGCGAGCTGGCTCGCTCCCACAGGGATTTTAGTGTTTAACACTTTGGCGGGTCGGCATCAGGACCCAGTAGAGGTTTCATAAGTAGTGATGGACCTGTTTCGCAGTGCCCCGATAGCTCAGCCTCTGGCCGCCCGTTTACGTGCGGCCAATCTGGACGAGTACGTCGGTCAGGAACACCTGTTGGCCCGCGGCAAGCCGTTGCGCGAGGCGCTGGAGCAGGGTGCCCTGCACTCGATGATTTTCTGGGGGCCGCCGGGCGTGGGTAAAACTACCCTGGCGCGGTTGTTGGCGGAAGTCTCGGATGCGCACTTTGAAACGGTCTCGGCGGTCCTGGCCGGGGTCAAGGAAATCCGTCAGGCGGTGGAAGTCGCCAAACAGCAGGCCGGGCAATATGGCCGTCGGACCATTCTGTTCGTCGACGAAGTCCATCGTTTCAACAAGTCGCAACAAGATGCCTTTCTGCCGTACGTCGAAGACGGCACGCTGATTTTCATCGGTGCGACCACTGAAAACCCGTCCTTTGAACTGAACAATGCACTGCTGTCCCGTGCACGCGTTTACGTGCTCAAAAGCCTCGACGAAACCGCGCTGCAAAAACTGGTGCAGCGGGCGTTGAGCGAAGAGCGTGGCCTGGGCAAGCGTCAGCTGAGTCTCGGCGATGACGGCTTCAAGATGCTGCTGAGCGCCGCCGACGGTGACGGCCGGCGTCTGCTCAACCTGTTGGAAAACGCCTCCGACCTGGCCGAAGACGGCACGGAAATCGGCGTCGAGCTGCTGCAGAGCCTGCTCGGCGACACCCGGCGGCGTTTCGACAAAGGCGGGGAAGCTTTCTACGATCAGATTTCCGCGTTGCACAAATCGGTGCGTGGCTCCAACCCGGACGGTGCGTTGTACTGGTTCGCGCGCATGCTCGATGGTGGCTGCGATCCGTTGTACCTGGCCCGGCGCGTGGTGCGCATGGCCAGCGAAGACATCGGCAATGCCGACCCGCGGGCCTTGAGCCTGTGTCTGGCGGCGTGGGATGTGCAGGAACGGCTCGGCAGCCCCGAGGGCGAGTTGGCGGTCGCGCAGGCGATTACCTATCTGGCCTGCGCGCCCAAAAGCAACGCCGTGTATATGGGCTTCAAAGCCGCCATGCGCAGCGCTGCCGAACACGGTTCGCTGGAAGTCCCGCTGCATTTGCGCAATGCCCCGACCAAGCTGATGAAGCAGCTCGGTTACGGCGACGAATACCGTTATGCCCACGATGAGCCGGACGCTTACGCCGCCGGTGAAGACTACTTCCCGGAAGAACTGGAGCCGCAGCCGTTCTACCGACCGGTACCGCGAGGCCTCGAACTGAAGATTGGCGAAAAGCTTAACCATCTCGCTCAACTCGACCGTCTTAGCCCGAAACAGCGGAGAAAGTAGTGATTCGAACTATTCTTGCGGTGTCCGTGGCCGGTATCGCTGGTACATTACTGCGTTTCGCAGCTGGCAATTGGGTCAACGCCAATTGGCCGCGGCATTTTTATACGGCGACCCTGGCCGTCAATCTGGTGGGCTGTCTGATCATCGGTTTGCTTTACGGGCTGTTTCTGGTTCGCCCCGAAGTGCCGATTGAAATCCGCGCTGGCCTGATCGTCGGTTTTGTAGGCGGTCTGACGACCTTTTCATCCTTTTCACTGGATACGCTGCGCTTGCTGGAAAGCGGGCAGGCACCGATAGCCTTCGGTTATCTGGCAATCAGCGTATTCGGCGGGCTGCTCGCGACGTGGGCTGGCCTGTCATTGACCAAACTTTGATAAACGAGAGACCGACATGCTCGATTCCAAACTGTTACGTAGCAACCTTCAGGACGTAGCGGACCGCCTGGCATCCCGTGGCTATGCCTTGGATGTTGCGCGCATCGAAGCGCTGGAAGAACAGCGCAAGACCGTCCAGACCCGCACCGAAGCACTGCAGGCTGAGCGTAACGCGCGCTCCAAATCCATCGGTCAGGCCAAGCAGCGCGGCGAAGACATCGCGCCGTTGATGGCGGACGTCGAGCGCATGGCGAACGAGCTGGGTGTCGGCAAGTTCGAACTGGACGCGATCCAGACCGAGCTGGATTCGATTGTGCTGGGCATCCCGAACCTGCCGCACGAATCGGTGCCGATTGGTTCTGACGAAGACGGCAACGTCGAAGTGCGCCGCTGGGGCACGCCGACCGCCTTCGATTTCGAAATCAAGGACCACGTTGCGCTGGGCGAGAAGTTCGGCTGGCTGGACTTTGAAACCGCCGCCAAGCTGTCTGGCGCCCGTTTCGCCTTGCTGCGCGGGCCGATCGCTCGTATGCACCGCGCCCTCGCGCAGTTCATGATCAACCTGCACACCAGCGAGCACGGCTACGAAGAAGCCTACACGCCTTATCTGGTTCAGGCGCCTGCCTTGCAGGGCACTGGTCAACTGCCGAAATTCGAGGAAGACCTGTTCAAGATCAGCCGCGAAGGCGAAGCCGATCTGTACCTGATTCCGACCGCTGAAGTGTCGCTGACCAATATCGTGGCTGGCGAAATCATCGACGCCAAACAGCTGCCGATCAAATTTGTGGCTCACACCCCGTGCTTCCGTAGCGAAGCCGGTGCGTCGGGTCGTGACACGCGCGGGATGATTCGTCAGCACCAGTTCGACAAGGTCGAGATGGTCCAGATCGTCGAGCCATCGACCTCGATGGAAGCGCTGGAAGGCCTGACCGCCAACGCCGAGAAAGTCTTGCAACTGCTGGAACTGCCTTACCGCACCATCGCGCTGTGCACCGGCGACATGGGCTTCAGCGCGGTCAAGACCTACGACCTGGAAGTGTGGATTCCGAGCCAGGACAAATACCGTGAAATTTCGTCGTGCTCCAACTGCGGCGATTTCCAGGCCCGTCGCATGCAAGCGCGTTTCCGTAACCCGGAAACCGGCAAGCCTGAGCTGGTTCACACCCTGAACGGTTCCGGCCTGGCAGTCGGTCGTACCCTGGTGGCGGTGCTGGAGAACTATCAGCAGGCCGACGGTTCGATCCGCGTGCCAGCCGTGCTCAAGCCGTACATGGGCGGCCTTGAGGTCATCGGCTAAATGGAATTTCTGCCGCTGTTTCACAACCTGCGCGGCAGTCGTGTGTTGGTCGTCGGTGGAGGGGAGATTGCCTTGCGCAAATCCCGTCTGCTGGCCGATGCCGGTGCGCTGCTGCGGGTCGTTGCACCCGAGATCGAAGCCCAGTTGCGTGAGCTGGTGCAGAACAGTGGCGGCGAGCTGGTGTTGCGCGGTTATCGTGAGTCGGACCTCGACGGTTGCGGGCTGATCATTGCCGCTACCGACGATGAACCGCTGAATGCCCAAGTCTCCAGGGATGCTCATCAGCGCTGCGTGCCGGTCAATGTGGTGGATGCGCCGGCCTTGTGCAGCGTGATCTTCCCGGCGATCGTCGACCGTTCACCCTTGGTGATTGCCGTTTCCAGCGGCGGCGATGCGCCGGTGCTGGCGCGGTTGATCCGCGCCAAACTGGAAACCTGGATTCCCTCGACCTACGGTCAATTGGCCGGGTTGGCGGCGCGTTTTCGCAACCAGGTCAAAGGTCTGCTCCCGGATGTGCAGCAGCGTCGGGCATTCTGGGAAGATGTTTTCCAGGGGCCGATCGCTGATCGTCAACTGGCCGGGCAGGGTGCCGAAGCCGAGCGTTTGTTGCTGGCAAAAATCAATGGTGAATCCCCCAATGCCACGGGTGAGGTGTATCTGGTAGGCGCAGGGCCGGGTGATCCGGATCTGCTGACCTTCCGCGCCTTGCGACTGATGCAGCAAGCTGATGTGGTGCTCTACGACCGACTGGTAGCACCGGCGATTCTTGAGCTGTGCCGTCGTGATGCCGAGCGGATCTATGTCGGTAAACGACGCGCCGATCACGCCGTGCCTCAGGATCAGATCAACCAGCAATTGGTGGACTTGGCCAAACAGGGCAAGCGTGTCGTGCGGTTGAAGGGCGGTGATCCGTTTATCTTCGGCCGCGGTGGCGAAGAGATCGAAGAACTGGCAGCTCATGGCATTCCGTTCCAGGTCGTGCCGGGCATTACCGCCGCCAGCGGATGCGCGGCCTATGCCGGGATTCCGCTGACCCATCGTGATTACGCGCAGTCTGTGCGCTTTGTCACCGGCCACCTGAAGGATGGCACCACGGATCTGCCGTGGAGCGATCTGGTCGCGCCAGCGCAGACCCTGGTGTTTTACATGGGGCTGGTGGGGTTGCCGATCATCTGCGAGCAGTTGATCAAACATGGTCGTTCGGCGGATACGCCGGCAGCGTTGATCCAGCAGGGCACGACACCGAATCAGCGCGTGTTCACCGGCACGCTGGCCAATCTTCCACAGCTGGTGGCGGAGCATGAGGTTCATGCGCCAACGTTGGTGATTGTGGGAGAAGTGGTGCAACTGCGCGAGAAGCTCGCGTGGTTTGAAGGCGCTCAGTCGCAGGTCTGAGAGCCGCGTCGCCCCATTCGCGAGCAGGCTCGCTCCCACACTGGGCTGTGTTTAGCCACAGATTTATGGTCAAACACAGATCAAATGTGGGAGCGAGCCTGCTCGCGATGAGGCCCTCAAAACCTGCATAAACCTCAGGCTTTACGCCAAACCCCTTTCCCGCTCAACCGCTCCCGATCATGCGCCGCAGTGAAATCCTGTGCCGGTCCCTTCGGCACGATGCCGGTCGGATTGATCGTGCGATGGCTGGCGTAGTAGTGCCCCTTGATGTGGGCAAAGTCTACGGTTTCGCTGATCCCCGGCCACTGATACACCTCGCGTAGCCAGTTCGACAGGTTCGGGTAATCGGCGATCCGCCGCAGATTGCATTTGAAGTGGCTGTAATACACCGCATCGAAGCGAATCAGCGTAGTGAACAGGCGAATGTCCGCCTCGGTCAGGTATTCACCCGCCAGATAGCGCTTCTCGCCCAGCCGGTTTTCCAGCCAGTCGAGTTCACTGAACAGCTCATCGAACGCTTCTTCGTAAGCGGTTTGTGACGTGGCAAACCCTGCGCGGTACACGCCGTTGTTCACCGCCGGATAAATCCGCGCATTCAGCTCATCGATTTCAGCGCGCAGCGGTTGCGGGTAGAAATCCAGATCGTTACCGGTCAGACCGTCAAAAGCGCTGTTGAACATGCGGATGATTTCCGCCGATTCGTTACTGACGATGCGTTTTTGCAGGTTGTCCCACAGCACCGGCACCGTCACGCGGCCGGTGTAGTTGGCGGTGTCGGCGGTGTAGCGCTGGTGCATGAACGTGAGGTGGTCGAGCTTGTCGCCAGTGGAGCCAAAGGCTTTGTCGAAGGTCCAGCCGTTTTCCAGCATCAGCCAGCTGACCACCGACACATCGACCAGGCTTTCCAGGCCTTTGAGTTTGCGCAGGATCAGCGTGCGGTGAGCCCAGGGGCAGGCGAGCGAGACGTAGAGGTGATAGCGACCGGCTTGCGCAGGGAAGCCGCCTTCGCCGCTGGGGCCAGGTTTTCCGTCAGCGGTCAGCCAATTGCGGCGCTGCGCTTGTTCACGCTGGAACGCGCCGTCCTTGCTGCTTTCGTACCACTGATCACGCCAGTGCCCTTCAATCAGCAAACCCATCTCGAACTCCTCGGCTGTTAAACGTTGGAGTTCAGTCTATTCGGATGAGTTCGAACAAAAAGCGCAAAGGTTGGGCGTTAATGATCGGTTAAATCGATTTGTCGCGGGCGTCCCAGAACTGCTGGGCTTTCACAAAGGCTTCATCACGCGGCGTACCGAGGCCGCGCAAGGCTAACGCCATGGTCGAAATCAATGCCATTTGCGGATAGCTGTCGACCACATCGCCGCGCCATACGGCTTTCAAGTGTTCAGGATCAAGGCTTGCCGGTTTGACGTGACGCTGCACCGACAGCTGCGGCCATTCCTCGTCCCAGCTCTCGCCGCCGGTGGTGCCGTACAAGTGACTGTCGGCGTCCGGGTTGATCTCGATTTCGCCGCCGTCGCCCTTGATCACGATCACGTTATCGCCGAGCAAGCCGCTGGCGTCGCGGTGCACGCCCTGGTAACCGGGATGGAAGATGCTTTGCAGGCCACAGCGTGCACCCAGCGGATTGAGAATCCGTGCCAGCGAGTGGATCGGCGAACGCAGGCCGAGGGTGTTGCGCAGGTCGATCATCCGTTGCAGTTGCGGCGCCCAGTCGCCCAGCGGGATGAACGCCAGATTGCCTTGCTCCAGCGCCGAACCCACTTGCTGCCAGTTACGGCACAACGGGATCTGCAACTGTTCGAGCAGTTGCTCGCTGTACAGCCGCCCGGCGGTATGCGCGCCGCCGCCGTGCATCAGGATCCGCACACCGTTTTGTGCCAGGCACTTGGCCGCCAGCAGATACCAGGGCAGGTGACGTTTCTTGCCGGCGTAGGTCGGCCAGTCCAGATCGACAGCCAGCGCAGGGGCGTTCAGTCGTTCGCGCAAGGCTTCGGTGAAGCCCGCCAGCTCTTCCGGGCTTTCTTCCTTGTGCCGCAACAGCATCAGGAAAGCGCCGAGTTGGGTGTCCTCGACCTTGTCGTCGAGCAGCATGCCCATGGCCTCGCGAGCTTCTTCGCGGGTCAGGCTGCGGGCGCCGCGTTTGCCTTTGCCAAGAATCCGCACGAACTGCGCGAAGGGGTGTTCGGCAGGTGTTTCAGTGATCAGAGGGGCGAAATCGGTCATAGACAATTCGTCGGTTTGGGCAGACCCGCCAGCTTGGCGGCAAGTTTGGCGGGAGTGCCTTTGAACAATCGGTTCAGGTGCAGGCTGTTGCCCTTGTCCGGGCCCAGCTTCAGCGCGGTGTATTTGATCAGCGGGCGGGTGGCCGGCGACAGCTGGTATTGCTGGTAGAAACCACGCAGCAACTCAAGAATTTCCCAATGCTCGGGGCTCAGCTCTAGTTCTTCGGCAGCGGCCAGGGCTGCGGCGACTTCGACGGACCAGTCACCGAGATCTTTCAGGTAACCGTCCTTGTCCAGATCGATGCGACGTGCACCTACGGTGAGCGAATTCATAACCAGCTGTTGACCTTGTCATAGTGAATCGACAGTTCGACGAAGGCCGGATAGTCGACGCTTTTCACCCAGTCGGGCACCTGCAATCCGCGGGCCCGGACGTCTTCGTCCAGCACGAACAGGCGCAAGGTATCGCGCCGGGCTTCCAGTGCACTGAGTGGTGTCGTGCCAGGTTGCAAGGCGTAGACCGCATCGCCACTGAGCAGAACCGCATCGCTTGCGCCCAGCAGGCGCAGGCAACTGGTCAGTCGGTTATCGGTAAACGGCGAGTGAGACAACACATGCAAAGTCGACATCAGAGAGTGATCACTTGGTCATAACGGTCAATAACGGCCGAGATCTGTTCAGCGGCCAGCACGTGCAGCGGTTCGAGGCTCAAGGCCGTCGGCATCAATCCGCGTGCGGTTGCACTGTCGCCACACACGTACAGGTCTTCTATACCAAACAACCCAAGCGCCTGCAGGTTGGCGCTGAGGTCTTTTTGTTGCACGGCTTTGGCGTCTTGCCGGGTGGCCAGCTGGAATACGCCGTCATCGAGAAACAGCAGGCCGATCGGCAAATCGAAGGCGCCGCCGGCGAGTACGATGTCCAGCGCTTCACGGGCGTTTGGGCCAGACCAAGGCGCCTGCCGGCTGATAATCAGCAAGGATTTAGACATGTCTCATGGCCCTCCAAAACAGATCAAGCGATCGGCGTCTTGCACCGCATCGTGCAACTGCCCGAGCCCGGACAATTCCCACGGCGCGCTGACATTGATCGCCGTGCGCTGATAACGCCGGGCTTCTGCTTCATCCAGCACGCCACGGCGCAGGGCAGCGGCAATGCACACCACGCTGTCGAGTTGGTGTTCGCTGACGAAGGTGCGCCATTGCAGCGGCAGATCCTGCTCATCCTGTGGCGTAACGACGTTACTCGACGCGTTGTAAACGCCGTCCTGATAGAAAAACAGCCGCACGATCTCATGCCCACCGGCCAGCGCTGCCTGTGCAAACAGCAGGGCGCGGCGCGAGGAGGGCGCGTGTGCGGCGGAAAACAGCGCAATGGCGAACTTCATGGCGAACTCTGACGACAAATCTGCGGCCATGATAAAGCTTTATCGCCAGTGCGGCGAAGGGCGATTCAGCGTGGCATGTAGCCCAGTTGCCAGCGTCGCGGAATCTTCAGTGAAACAACCCCGAGCACAGCGGCCAACAGGCCACTGGCGTACAGGGCTTGCAGGCCGAGATGGTGTTCGAGCACCGCACCGATAACCGCGCCGGCAAACATGCCGGTCCAGGGGATCAACTGCACCCGCCAGCCATTGCGGCGTTCGCCGAGCAACCAGCGTCCCAGACCGCGCCCGAAGCGCGACAGGGCGCCGGTGACGTAGGTCAGCCCGACCGGAAAACCATTGACCTGTTCGACGGCGGCGTTGAGCATCCCCATGGCGATGATCGCCGCCAGCAACGCTGGATATTGAGTCTCGAATGGCCACGCAGCGGCACCGCACAATAGGGTGGCGACGCTCAGCATCAATGGCAGGGCGCGTCGACCGCCCATGCGACTGACCACAATGCCCAAGGCATTACCGACAATGAACATGGCGACCAGCACCAGCAAGCGCAGGGTCAGGCCCAGATCACCGTTGCTGATCGCCACCGCCAGACGGGTGGTGTTGCCGCTCATGAATGAGACGAAGTCGCCGGTGGCCATGAAGCCGATGGCGTCGGTCATGCCAGCCAGTACCGACAGGCTCGCCACCAGGCACAATCCTACCCGCCCGCGCCATTTCTGCACGTGCAACAGGCCGGGTGTATGGGCGCGATTAGGCGAGGACGGCAGCATTTTTCAGCTCTCAAGACCATGCAGTTTGCAGTATTCCTTCCAGTCCATGCCGGCCATTTGCGCCACCTCCTTGTGCACCTCCAACCGTTGGGCTTCATAGTCCTCAACAGTGGCCGCGGTCAATTGCAACGTCAGTTCCCAGGCAAACAGACCCAGTCGTTCGGCCTCTGCTTCGAAGGCTTCATGCAGCCGTTCGCTGCGATACTGCGCCATGGTTTCGCCTTTGGCCTGGGCAGCCAGAGGGTTCAGGTGATCGAGTTCTTCACGTAACGCCGGTCGCGCATTGAGAAACCGTTGCAGCGCCAGTTCGTGTTGCGATTCGATGGGGGCCATGAACCATCCTTGTCAAAGAGAAAGTATGAACTGCTTGATGGCGATTGCCTTGACGCGGGTCAGGAGGTCTTTTTCTTGTTGGCTTTGGCCTCGGCGGCCAGACACTCGAGCGCAAACTGCTCGGTGTAGGTCATCTGGATCGGCGTGGTTTCACCTTTGACCGTTCTTTCGCCATCAAGGATGTAGCGAATGCGTTTGTCGGTCACGCCGATGCGTTTGGCAATCCACGACGGGGTCTGGCCGATCTGGCTGATCAGTTTGTCGGCGTAGTCGGTGGAAGGTTTGTAGAACTCGGCATTGGGGGTCATGAGCTTTCCAGAAGTAGTTGCGCGGCGCGAGGCGCCCATTATGGCGCGACAGGGTGCGCGAATCGGTGCGGCCTGTCGCGATCTATATGAAGTAAAGCATGAAGTAAAACAGAGCGGCACCAAGGATGGGACATGAGGAACAGGTTTGCCTGGCGCTTCGGGACACGCACTTGCGGTGGTACAGTCAGCGTTTTGCGAATTAAGGAAACACAATGCGTATTTTGATGGTGGCACTGGCTGGCGTGTTGCTGGCAGGGTGTGCGGGATCGACGATGAAACAAGCGCGCTCCCAGCCCCCTTACAAGACGCTGACCTCGAACAAACCTGATCTGGTCGTCGCCCAGTGCGTGCAGTTTGCCTGGCAGGATGAGGCGGTGTTCGGAGTCGACGCCAGTGGCTACCTGCAACCCGGCGAAACCGGCGGTTTTACCGTGTATACCCGCTCGGCCGAATCCTTCATCGACGTGCAAGGCGGCGCATTGAAGTATTACGCCACTCAAGACAACTGGGTTGCCAAGCGCCGACTGGCAGCGCTGGCAACCTGCATGTGAGCCCGTGAAGGTTTAGCTATTTTGCTCAGTGGCCGTCAGGCGTTTCTGAAAAAAGAAACGCTTATGGCCCGGCGGATAGTCGGCAATTTGCCCAATCTCGGTAAACCCCAGCTTCTTGTAAAACTCCGGCGCCTGGAATTCGAAGGTGTCGAGGTAGATGCCTACGCAATTCTTCTCTCGGGCCAGCTCTTCGGCCATGTGCATCAGCCGTGAGCCAGTGCCCTGACCGCGTGCCTGCTCGGGCACTGACAACAGATCGATGAACATCCATTGGTAAAACAGTTTTGCGTAGAGCCCGCCGAGGATCTCGTTGCTCTGTTCATCACGAACCAGCAGGGCGATTTCCTGCGGGTGGCCTTCGCCCGCATTGGCGACGTTATAGGCTCGCAGCGGTTTGAGAATCGCCAGGCGTTCTTCCGGTAGAGGGTTTTTCGATAGCTCGATGCACAGTTTCATTCGCGACGTCCTTGTAACGGTTTTGAGGGCAATCGAGCGTGAGATTACCCTGTGCTGCCGTTTAGGTGAACGGCTAAAGCTCGGTGGTCCCGAGAGGGGTGTGGGGGGAACAATCATTCCGATTGTGGAGTTGTGATGTAGTCCTTTTGCCAGATTAAGCGTAGGAATCTATACGTTTAACTGTATGTATAGCCAGTATTTGTTGGGGTTGACGCGAAAAACCGCCTGAACCGTGGAAAAAGCCGCCATGGACTTCGTCGGTCATTCGGATAGGTTGAAAGCGTTCCTCAGGAAGGAACGTTCTTAATCAACGGAGTGAAAAAATGAACAAGCCACAAACTCAACCGCAACTCAAACATGGTCGCGTCATTACCCCTGCCAGTCGCGGCTCTGTCGCTATAGAGGTCGGTCTTCTGGAAGGTTGGCAGGTCAACGAAATGGAAGGCGGGAAAAACTTCCCTTCACTGACCGCCGGGCCATTCCCCGCACCGTACGAGACGGACAGCGCCAGCGTTGCACCACCGGCTGACGGTTATATCCTCAGCGGCGGCAAGGCTGATGCTCGTGACTGCATCAACTACACCAACGAGGAAATGAGCAAAAAGCTCAATCGTCCGTTCACCTGGCCACTGCTCAACGTCGACCCCGGTCAGACCTTCCATGTTACCTGGCAGTACACCGCACCTCATACCACCCGCGGCTACAGCTGGTTTATCACCAAGGATGGCTGGGACCCGAAGCAACGCATCAGCCGTGCGCAATTGGAAGCCAAACCGTTCGCTGATGACTTCTACACGCAGGTGCCTTACTACTCGCACAGCAGCGAACTCAAAGCCAAAGTCGAACATGAAGTGAAATTGCCCGTGGGCAAGAAAGGCCATCACGTCATTGTGTTGCTGTGGATTGTCGCCAACACCGGCAATGCGTTCTATCAAGCCTTCGACGTGGACTTCAAGTAAGCCCTCGTTCGTAGCGTGAACAGGTTCTAAAGGATTAGAGCCGAAAGCCCGGCAGCGATGCCGGGCTTTTTGGTATCAGCTGTCGCTGCAGCCGTCACTTTGATGGAATACCATGGCGGCCTCTGACAACAAACAGGATGGATTGTCATGTCGAACACGGCCGAGCGCGTCAACATCATTGAGTCCCAGGTGTTGTCCCACGACTGGTACCTGCTCAAGAAAGTCACCTTTGATTACCTGCGCAACAATGGTGTTTGGCAGCGACAAACCCGAGAGGTCTACGATCGTGGCAATGGCGCAGCCATTCTGCTGTTCAACCGCGCACAAAAAACCATCATCCTGACCCGCCAGTTCAGGTTGCCGGTCTTCGTAAACGGTCATGACGGCTTGCTGGTTGAAGTGGCTGCGGGTCTGCTGGAAGGCTCCTCACCGCAGGAGCGCATTCGCGCCGAAGCGGAGGAGGAAACGGGCTATCGCGTTCACGATGTGCAGAAAGTATTCGAGGCTTACATGAGCCCGGGGTCGGTGACCGAGAAGCTGCATTTCTTTGTGGCTGAATATGATGCTTCTTCACGCGTCGGATCGGGTGGCGGGCTGGAGGCGGAAGCTGAAGATCTTGAGGTGCTGGAACTGAAGTTCGATGAGGCGCTCGAGGCGTTTTACAGTGGGCAGATCGTCGACGGGAAAACCATCATGCTGCTGCAGTACGCGGCGATGAAGGACATTTTTGCGGCGGTTTAGACCTGGCTCTTCTGAAGGACAAAAAAAAGCCCGCGGGAGGGTGCGGGCCGAATGTTTCTTGAATGAGCGGCGGGGAATATAAGCGCTAAGGGCTGAAATCACTGTGAAAGATGTTTCATGCTTTATCCGCTCGACCGCTCGACCTATTAAGCCCACAAAACTCTAAACCGGGTGTAAGTTAGGTCCGGGCTTATCTCTCGTGAATGGAGGTGACTATGAGCGTTCCGCTGCTTAGCAAAATGCACATGAACGGTTATCAAGTGGTCAGCGTCAACAGTGGTCTCTGGAAGGTCTGTACTCGTAATGACCGGCTCGGGTCCTTTGGCACCCGAGAAGAAGCGTTGGCCTACGCGGCGTCGTTGCCCGCCCGTAAATCCGGAGTGAAACCCGTTTCCCACATACAGTGACGTGATTATCTGGAGATGTGTGTCTGCCTTTTCTCCAGCAGCCGCAAACAAAAAAAGAGCCCGCTTGTAGCGGGCTCTTTCGTCAGGAGTTATCGGTCGACTCAGGTTTGCGTCGATCCTTGCCGGAAGGATTGCCCATGTTCAGAAGCCTCCTCTCCACCAGCACATTTTCCAGTGCCTGGCGGGCTGAAGGTTCCAACTGATGTTCCCTTTCTTTGAGCTCAAGCAGGATCGGGCTGGACCAGGTTCTATAGGTCCGCTCGGCGATTCGTATCGGGTTCATTTATGTCTCCCAGACGAGGTGCTCGCTTACAGCGCGGCTGTGTTTCCATATCGCGAAAATCCTAGTCGAGAAACCCGGGTGTCGCCAGTCGCTATCACTTGTTGCCCTTGTGATCGCCGCTGATGATTTTGCCGATCGGCGTGATGAGTTCGGGTCTCTGGTTTCTCACGTTGCCCACGGCCATGTCGACCTTGAACCACTCGAAGGTTTCGGCAGGCTCGCCCTGGTGCAGCACCATCTGTTCGGCGCTCTCCTTGGGCATTGCCAGGTTGAGCCACTCTCGGGCCAGCTCCGGCGACAGAACCACCGGCCGCCGATCATGTAGATCGACCAGACCACCGGCACTGTCTGCGGTGAAAATCACAAAGCCATCGTCCTCCTTCGGTTCTCGCCCCCCTGCGGGGTACTGGCCAATGGCGGCACACAGAATGGGGGCCTGATCCCGGCGCCGGATAAGGTAGGGTTGTTTGTTCGGGCCGCCTTCATAGACCCACTCGAACCAGTTGTCGATAGGCACAATGGCGCGGTGTGGCCAGATTGCCCGGAAGAAAGAGCCGTGTGCGACTTTCTCAACCCGGGTATTGATCGGGACAGAGTGATCTTTCGAACCGTGCGGTCGCCAGCCCCAACGCACCCGATCAGCGTGCAAGGTTTCGCCTTCGAGGTGGAAGAGAGCGACCTGAGTCGTGGGGGCGACGTTGTACAGACCCAAAGGCTGGTCGCCCACAGTGTTGACCAGGGCATTGGGCATGCTCAGCGCCGCAACGAAGTCGTGGATGCCTCGGTACTGTGAAAGTCGTCCACACATTGGAAAATCCTCCGGTGGAGATTTCAGCTTAGCCGAGTCGCGTCCGGGAAGGTGGATCTATGCTGGAAACTTGCTGCTGCGGCAGGCCAATTATCTGTATTTCGACCCCGCTCCCGCACTTTAGTACGCCAACCACGCCTGTCCCATCCGGCGATTTTTCGTAGGTGCCTGTCTGGTGATTCTGGTTATGCCGTTTGCCTCTGTGTGTTGCCTATTTTGGTTATCGCAATAATTTTTTTTCAGTGTCCAGTGTGAACATGGCCGGATAGCATCCTGCAATGCTTAATACCAGCACGGCTGTGCGACATCTGGGCATATCCCAACGCGTTGCCAGTTATTCCTGTAAATACTCCCTGGACTCCCGTTATGGATAATCGCAGCCCCAACCAGACTTATGTCATTCCTGAAATCCAGAAGACACAAGATGAGTTCATTCGTATCCGTCGGCAGATCCATGCACACCCTGAGCTGGGCTTTGAAGAGGTCGAAACCAGTCGGTTGGTTGCCGCCAATTTAAAAGAATGGGGATACGAAGTACATGAGGGGATGGGTGGAACCGGGGTGGTTGGACGCCTCAAACTCGGCGATAGCCCAAAGAGCATTGGTCTTCGCGCTGATATGGACGCCTTGCCGATAGAGGAGGCCACAGGGCTTTCTTATGCCAGAAAATTTGCTGGGAAAATGCACGCCTGCGGCCATGATGGTCACACGGCTATCCTCTTGGCGGCGGCACATTACCTGGCCAAAACGCGTCGCTTCGCTGGCACGCTGAACCTGATTTTTCAGCCGGCCGAAGAAGGTCAGGGCGGGGCGTTGCGAATGATGGCAGATGGCTTGTTCGAGCGTTTTCCATGCGATGGCATCTACGCTTTACACAATACGCCAGGATTACCGGTGGGTATGTTCGCTGTGCTGCCGGGTGCAGTAGCGGCGTCTTCCGATACTGTCACTATCACCCTCAAGGGCAAGGGCGCACATGGTGCTAAGCCACACTTCGGTCATGATCCGATAGTGGCGGCTGCTAGTCTGGTGATGGCGCTTCAGACTATCGTATCGCGCAACGTACCCGCGAGTGAGGCGGCGGTTGTTACTGTAGGCGCCATTCATGCCGGTAATGCCCACAATGTGATTCCCGAGCACGCCACGCTGCTGCTGACGGTGCGAGCAATGGATCACGCTGTTCGCGCACTACTTGAGCGGCGGATTCGCGAGTTGAGCGAGTCGCATGCGCTTAGTTTCGGGGTGACCGCCGAAATCGAATACAACTATGTCACTAGCGTGCTGGTGAATACCGAGAAAGAAACAGCGATTGCGCGTGCAGTCATCCTCGCCCAAGTGGGCGAGAAGAACATCTTCACGCCTCCTAGGAACATGCAAAACATGGGAGGGGAAGACTTTTCCTGGATGCTGGAAAAAGTACCTGGGTGTTACGTGGCTCTCGGTAACGGTGTAGGCGAATTTGGCGGTTGCATGAACCACAACCCGGGTTATGACTTTAACGATGAAGCTTTGCCAGTGGGAGCTAGTTACTGGGCCAACTTGGTCGAGCACTACTTGAAAAAAGATTGATCCATATTCAAACCATTGCTGAGTGCGCGAGCAAAATGAACGACACAATTATAATAAATGCAGCGTCTACCCCGGCGACAACGCCTACCGCCAGCGCAGGGAAGCAGCGGCGACTGATCATCGCCACCTCACTGGGTAACGGGCTAGAGATATTCGATTTTACCATTTACAGTTTTTTCGCATCGCTGATCGGCAGTATCGAGCTCGGTCAGGTAACGGCTGATACTCGATTCAATTTCTTCCATCCGCCGCTTGGATAAACGATATGGCCAGAGGCGTTAGTTGAGATGCTCGTGGATGCAGGTGTCTTCGAACCGGCTGCATAACCGTCACCGCGAGTCCATATGCGTTTTTACACACTCTGGACCCAATGCGGACATACACTCGGTAACCATAGTGCACGGCAACAACGCCTCTTTTTTCTTAATCCCATACACCAACCAGAGCCCCTGAAGCGTCAGCGACAAATACTATCTGCCAATCTCCTGGCCTGCTGAGTCGCGGCCTCACGCGCGCTGCGATCAACGTCTTCCCCCAAGATAGTTTTCTCCACAATCACCGAATGCACATCCGTCACGCCAACAAATTTCAGCCAGGCTTCAACATAGGGCTTCTGAAAGTCGAAGCGCGTTGCTGGCGTGATCGACTGCGCCGAAAAATCCAGGCCACGGGCGTACATCACCACAGCGGTTTTGTTGAGCAGCATGCCTTCCAGGCCGCGCTCTGTGTCAAAGCTGAACAGGATGTCTTTCTGCGACACCAGGTCGATGAAGTGCTTGAGTTTGTACGGGATACTGAAATTCCACAGCGGTACGGAAATGACCAGCACATCCGAGTGGTGCAGGTGACCTGCCAAATGTTTCAACGTGTTCCAGGCGTCTTGTTGTGCGGGGGTCAAGGGCGTGCCATTGAGTCCGGCGTATTTGGCCTCTATTGCCAGATCATCGAATTCCGGCAAAGCCATGTTCCAAAGGTCGAGAGTGATGATTTCGGTGTCCGGGGCGTGTTCTTGATAGCGCGCAATGAAGCTGCGGGCGACTTCAAGGGAGGCCGAACGCTGCTTGCGTGGAGAACATTCAATATGGAGAAGGGTAGTCATGGCACGCCTCGAGTGGTGGGGGAGATAAGGCAGGTGGGAGTATTGCAACATAGTTTGATTTGAAATATAAATCGTAAATTGCCAAGCGATTAATCACGAATAAAACTATGTTCGATACTCTGCTGCTCAAAACATTTGTCACTGTTGTCGATGAAGAAGGCTTCAGCCGTGCAGCCCAGAAGCTGCACCTCACTCAGTCTGCGGTCAGTGGCCACGTGCGGCGATTGGAGGAACAGATTGGTAAACCCCTGTTGACGCGTACCACCCGCTCCCAGCAACTGACTCCCGATGGCGAGCGCTTGGTCTCTTATGCGCGCACGATCCTTGTGCTGAACCGTGATGCCTGGGCAGAGCTGACGCGCACGCCGTTTCACGGACGGCTGCGGATCGGGGTGTCCGAGGATTTTGTCGAATCGCGGTTACTGCGCACTTTTCAGGATTTCGCGGCGCAGTACCCTGGCATGGAGATCGACGTGCAGGTGGGCATTCCTGGCACGCTGCTGAACCTGATGAAGGAAGGCCATCTGGAACTGGTCATCGGTTCTCTATGCGAAACCAGCGAAGCGGGGTTGCTGCTGTGGCAAGAACCGCTGGTGTGGGCGTGGTCGGCGCAACCCGTCGCCCAGTTACCGACACCGTTGCCGTTGGCCCTGTTCCCCGCGCCGTGCCCTTATCGCGAGGTAGCGCTGACGAGGCTGGCTCAGGCGGGGATCGCCCAACGCACGGCGATGTTATGCAGCAGCACCGCCGGGTTGCGGGCGGCGGCGCTTGCAGGCTTCGCGGTAGCGCCCATGACACTCAGTCAGGTGGGGCAAGGACTGGCGGTTCTCGGGGTAGAACAAGGGTTGCCGGATTTGCCGGATGCGCAATTTCGGTTGTTTACCTCTCCTGAAGCGGATCAGGCGATTGTGGCAGCGGTCACTCAGCTTATTGTGGAGTATTGCTCCACGCGGAGGGCTTAACAGTCATTAACCGGACGTGGAGGTCATGGCTGCCGGTAGGGAGCAGGTATCACACCGTTTTTGAACCAGATCAGTGGAATTGAAGCTGGTGTCCTGAGCGCCGTGTTGTTGGGATATGGCCTTTCAGGGTTCTTCGGCAATCTTTTCTGGGGCTGAGTTGTCGAGCGTGATATGCGCCTCGCTGTGCTGAGCACGTCGCTGATTTTGGGCTTGTCACTGTTGCTGTTGTTCACCGGAACCAATCCATGGTTTGCCGTCGCTGCCGTCGCTGCCGTCGTGGTGCGGTGGCCGCCCCGGGCTCTATGCAAGTGCTTCCAAGTAGCGGCTTTCGCTAATGTGGTGACACATCCAGATTGTCCACGCTGGTGTATAAATAAAACGTATTTACAGCATTTTTCCGTTAAATCCGTTGGCATAGAGTGGATTCACCGGTTCGGAACACCGAGCTGAAACCCCGCTTCCAAGTCATCGGAGATTCAACATGAGCAATAAACTGGCAGGTAAAGTTGCACTGATCACTGGCGGCACCACCGGCATCGGTCTGGCATCGGCACAGGAGTTTGCGGCACAGGGCGCAACAGTCTTTATCACGGGCCGTCGTCAGACCGAACTGGATGCGGCTGTCGCACTCATCGGAGAGAAGGCCGTCGGGATCAAGGGCGACGTGGCGAACCTGGCCGATCTGGACCACGTTTTTTCACAGATCGCAGCACAAGCCGGGCATCTCGACATCGTGTTTGCCAACGCTGGCGGTGGGGACATGCTGCCACTGGGGTCTATCACGGAAGAGCACTTCGATCGCATCTTCAGTGTCAACGTCAAGGGTCTGCTCTTTACCGTACAGAAGGCTCTGCCGTTACTGAAAGACGGTGGCTCGGTGATCCTGACGGCGTCCACCACGGCCACGCAAGGCACCGAAAGTTTCAGCGTTTACAGTGCGAGCAAAGCCGCTGTACGAAACTTCGCCCGCTCTTGGCTCCTCGACCTGAGGCCTCGCAACATTCGTGTGAACGCTATCAGCCCTGGCCCGATCGCCACTCCCGGGTTGGCAGGTCTGGTTCCGGCAGATCATGTCGACGGTCTATACGCCCACCTGTCCACACTGGTCCCAATGGGGCGGTTAGGTGATCCAAAAGAAGTGGCCAAGGCGGTCTTGTTCCTGGCCTCTGACGACAGCAGTTTCATTAACGGAATTGAACTGTTCGTTGATGGTGGCGCTGCACAAATCTGATTCCCATAGCTCTCGCGTCGAAACGCCTCTTGGGCGTTTCGACAAATGAGCTGTTCACATTTTATTCAGGCGGGAACGGCATGATTACTCTTTATACCTGGACGACGCCAAACGGGCGAAAGGTTTCGATTTTGTTGGAAGAGTTGGGAGTTTCTTATGAGGTTCACCCTATCAACCTGAGCCAGCGGCAGCAGTTTACACCCGAGTTTTCGGCCATCTCTCCCAACAACCGCATCCCGGCGATTGTCGATTCCGATGCGGATAACCTGTCCGTGTTTGAGAGCGGCGCGATCCTGACCTACCTAGCCGAAAAGCATGGGCAGTTTCTGGATGTCACCGGCCCTGGGCGGTACAAGGCACTGGAGTGGCTGAACTGGCAAATGGGCGGCTTCGGGCCAATGCTTGGCCAACTGGCGTTTTTCGAGAAGTTTTCCGGCGAAAAGTCGGCATTGGCTAGTTCGCGATTCATCGGTGAAGCCGATCGTTTGCTCACGGTTTTGGAACAGCGTTTTTCCGATGCACCCTATCTTGCAGGGGAGAAATACTCCATCGCTGACATCGCGACTTACCCTTGGGCGATTACTGCCACCACGTTCTTGCAGGATGTTCTTGCAGCGCAGTTGGTTGGAAAGCCCAATCTGTTTGCGTGGATGGACAGAGTCGGCAATCGACCGGCCGTTCAACGGGGGATGTCGGTACCAAGGCTTTGAAAAGCGCGAACCAGATTATTTCAGCGTGGAGAAGTGCTCCACCAACCAGTCGATGAATACTCGAAGCCTGTTGCTGATGTTGCGGTTGGGCGGGTAAGCGACATGAAAAGGATAGGGGGCCGGGCGCCAGTCTTTCAGTATGGGCACCAAGCCTCCACTCTCAATGTAGGGTTGCACGGCGTAGTTGAACGTATGGATCACGCCCAGACCCGCCAGACCGGCGGCGATGTGGGCGTTACTTTCGTTGACGCTCAGCACGCCACTGCCGATCACTTCAAATTTCTTAGCGCCTCGCTGGAAGGCTGCCGGTATCACTCGGTTGGTTCGAGCCGAGTGATAACAGATGACGCGATGATCCTTTTCCAGCTCCCATGGGTGCGCCGGAGTACCAAAGCGTTGCAGATATGCGGGTGATGCGCAGGTTGTCCAGGAGGCATGGCCAAGGAACCTCGCAGCTAATGACTGCTCCATGATGGCGCCGCCGCGAATGACACAGTCGACGTTGTCGCTGATCAAATCGACATGCCGATCACTCACGCCCATGTCGATCTCAATGTCGGGAAAACGTGCAAAGAAATCGGGCAGGGCGGGAATGATCAGCGACGTCGCCACGGAACTACCCATGTCAACGCGGATTTTCCCGCGAGGATTGAATTGCGCGCTCTGAAATCCGGCATCGATCTCTTCCAGATCCCGGATGAGCCGTGCGGTTTGTTCGTAATACTTCGCCCCGTCTGCGGTGACGGTGACACTGCGCGTGGTGCGTTGCAGCAAGCGTACGCGCAAAAAACTTTCCAGCTCTTGTATCAGCTTGCTCACGGATGTTTTCGGCATTTCCAGCGAATCGGCTGCCTTTGTAAATGAGCCCGCTTCCACGACCCGGGCAAACACGCGAATGGCTAAAAGTTGGTTCATGCTCAGTCATGCCCAGTGGGGTGAGGTCAGTCGCAGTGCAGTGTGTCACGGGCAGATAACTAAAGCTGGTTTTGGGACATAACCACTCACGCAGCATCCTTGTTCGTCCTTGGAGAAACCCCGACCTGAGACTGGGGCAGAATGACGTTACCGGGACGCTCAGGCGCTGACTGTAGGACTTATCCTAAAAGCCAGCTCCGCTTTCCCTGTGTTCCATGTCACTGCTGGGGTGCGAATGGTAACCGCTCTAGTACGGAGGTTTGAATGGTGGCATTTTGAGGTTGCGTCAGCCACGGGGCGGGGGATGGAGGAGCACGCGCCTGACTTGCCCCAGCGCATGCTCAACGAATTATCGGCATCACCGACGACGGAGACCGGGGAATGATCGCGCTGGCTGCGTGTCAAGCGTATGCAATGGATGTTTCTGCAAATTGGGTTTTTTACAAGTATTGAATTCTTTAAATGTCGGCGCTTAGGGTGGTCGACTTAGTGCTGCGAGTGTGGCGTATGTACTAAATAGACTTTCGTAATAGGTGAACAGTACTAGGACTCTCGCCCAATTTATGTTGGGCGAGAGTCTTGCTGCCTAATAGTCGTCCAGTTTATTCGATGTTGAGTGTTGGATCCCACATGCAGCATCCAACGACTTTGTTAAATCTGTCGACGATAATAAAGGACCATGTGTATATTACGGTACCTCTGGCTCCTGCAGTAGCCTCCCATGCATTGATAGTGATCATCTGTGGGATTGGTGGTCCGTCTGGGTTATTGGGATTAAGCGATGATACGTTGTCAGTGATTGGCGTTAGTCTAGGCTGGTCAATAATTCCAGGGGGGTTGGAACTAAGAATTTTGAATTTATCTAGTATCACCGCAGTGCCGAGGCTCCTTGAGATGTCTGTTGCGCGCCATCGAATGACATCGCCAACTCCTACTGGGAGATATAGGTTGCCTGTTCCTTGATGTTGAAGTCCGTTGCTAAACTTGGCAGTCATGTGGATTGTTTTTTGGGCTAAATCGTAGCTCAGCATAGTTGGTTGGTTGCGGTTAGTGCTGATGTCCGGGTGTCCCTTTTCGTTGTAGTATTGAATAATGGTGTCTACATCTATCACGGTTAGTACATCAACAATAATTCCCATTATGACTTTCCTTTGTCTGGGTTAGAGGGGTGCGATGAATTAAATGTTCAGCGGATTGGCTTTTGTTAAGCAGTTTTCGAGTTGACTATAGGCCCAAGGTTTGGGGAGTCAAATAATTATCTTAAATATTTGTAGGCAAGAGATGAACGGTAGCCCAGTATGGGTTGAATAGGTGTTTTTGTTATTGCAAAGGGTTATATTTTATTACTTCAATATTCAGTTTTGGCTTAAAGGTACGGTGCGGAGTTTTGGACTTTGTCAGCTCTGATATTGCTATCAATACACATAAATACGCTAATGGTGCACTTACCCACGGGGTGATCAATTCAGCATACAGCCCTGAATATTCCAATATCCTCGAACGGCCTGCCTTGCTACGTCACCATTTGTTCACATTCGCGCGCCTCGACAAAGCTGATGGGGGTTCTGGACGAGATCAATCAACGATGGGGCAGGGGAACGCTTCGTTCGGCCAGCGTGCCGAGCAATCCGGACTGGGGGATGCGGCGCGAAATGATGAGTCAGAGCTACACGACCAGGCTCGATCAGTTGTGGAAGGTGTCTTGTGTTTGAAGGGGATGTGTTCGGTCGGCAGGACGCCGGATGAGGGATGTCGCAGCATGCATTATTGGCATAACGCCAATGTGATCGAAGACGGGATGGGGCGTATAGAATTCAAGGGCAAGCGCAAAGTTTTGGGACGCGTCCGAAAATCTGCGATTGAAGTAGTGGTGGGGCTGGGCAGGAGTGAAGGTCCCCAGAAACGACAAAGCCCTGAAAAATCAGGGCTTTGTCGTACATAAGATGGCGGAGGCGATGGGATTCGAACTCATGGACCTGTTACAGTCGACGGTTTTCAAGTCCGAAGATTAATCCTTATATTTCAATGTCTTAAGTTCTATTCGTTTCCGCTAGACAGTATTCATTAATGCTCTGGAGGCCTCTGAAATCAAGGGGTGGAAATTTATTTGCGGAAACGAATTTGGCCGATTTTTTGGCTTTCTGGGTGGGCTCATGATCGCCCTAAATTT
Organism: Pseudomonas sp. 6D_7.1_Bac1; assembly: GCF_025465945.1. Lineage (GTDB taxonomy): Bacteria > Pseudomonadota > Gammaproteobacteria > Pseudomonadales > Pseudomonadaceae > Aquipseudomonas. Next base: position 211,458 of record NZ_JANLNW010000084.1, read on the forward strand.
CGTAGCTGCAACCGAGAGACTGCGCTTGGTGGAAAGCGGCTTTCATCTGAAGTGGGATTTGGAGCCAACCCTGGTCAGTCGTGACAGGCAGAAAACGGCCAAAAGCAGACCTTTGCGAAAAGTCGCTTCCTGCCCATCCCATTTTGATAGATAAGCAGCATCGTCTCGCTGTGATGCTCTAATACGAGGGCCTTAGAATGCCGGTCTTGAATCAATGCTGTCATTTTGATAGCGTCACCTTTGCTTCGGAAAAATGATCCCCTCAAGGCCGCTCAATGGGCTGCGGCCTCTGCCCTCATTTCTCTAGCCACCCCTAACAAAACCTCATTAAATCGAGGCGCTGTAGGCACTGATCCCATGGGTCTAGCATCGGCATAGCATATTTGGCCGTGTGCCACTAATGTTCTTGATGCTGCTACATTGCCACACCTTACAACCTATGTAGTTCAAAAAAATACACACACTGGAAACTTAACAGATGACAAAAGAACAACTAGCAGCACGCATCGCCAGCGAATATAAATATGTAGACCCAATAACCAGCAAAGAAATAGATGAAATATTAGAAAAGATAAGACTAATACAAGCTAAGAACAAGGGACAGATATCAGAAAAAGAAGCGGAAAAGGTAATTTACGAAGTATTAAGTGGGCGAACCGTATTTTCCCTCAGCAGTATAGACACCACGGACACAACAAACCTACTACAGCAAATCATTGCAGCTGCAAAAAACAATGCCAAACCAAAGCCTTGACGTTCAATACGCTGCGACCTTAGAGCTTAAAGGGAGGTTTAACTCCTCCCTATCAGACCTGCTCACTGAGATGCAGGAACACTCACTAACTCACAAAACGTATAACCACGCACTTTCGTCTCTATCTGACTTAATCACTGCATTCGAACACTACCTGACAAATGCTTCATCAGACACAATAGACATTTCCAAAACACACACTGAGGACATACTTGCGAGCATCGAGAACATATTGTTTTTATGTGCCAATTCATGGGTGGCCTTTGAGGCTGCATCAGAGTACTTTGACACACCTATCACCTTGCCTACTGGCAGCTACCTATTCACCTCACAGGCCATATTTAAAACTTACAAAAAACAAAAAGCCAAAGAAATAGAATCGATATACACAACCCTGAACCTACCAATCAGTGGCTTTAACCACAAGAAATCAATGAGGTTTAATCAGATGAAAATACATATACCTCAAACTATAGCCGGCTCAGCACTACTATCCATCGGCATATTCCTGGCTTTCTTCATTGGATTGGAAACCGGCACCCAATACTATATATCTAGAATATTAATCGCTCTTGGCGCCGGCTTTTTAATCACCGGGCTTACTAAAGACTACATAAAGACAAAGTTAAATGTTAATGGAACCACAATAACCGCATCCGGCGCCATTGCCATCTTCCTTATTCTTTATTTTTCTAATCCCGCCTCGGCCCCTGCTTACACTCCAGACTCTCAAGCAAGCCAAGCGACTCAATCTGCCCCTCCGTCAGTATCTCCCTCTGAAATAGGTCACTGAAAACCATATTCTTATGGGGGCAACCGCACTAGAGTTTGCCCTAGGCACGGCCCTCCTCTGTAAAATCGCCCTTCGTGAAGGACAGTTTTGGGGCGATTGCGGCCCCTCCTCAAGGGCAGCTACCGGCCAGGAGCGGACAGCCGTCCTGCTGGCACGCATAGCGTGTCCATTTTGTCAAAGTAAAATGGGCGTTAATGGCCTGCTGAGCGAATGGAATCCCTAATTCCCAACCCTGATTCACTGGGTTCAAAGGTTTGCGTTCTACTTGGGTTGGATGCCCCTTCCGGGGCTCCTCTCTATCTCAACACGTGACGCGCGGGTAATCTCCCATCAGCTGGTGGCCGGACACAATGTTTTACGGTACTTTGTACTGGCATGAGGCCACATTCAAGGCAGGACGCACCTCCACGGCACGGGCCAATGCTCCCTAGCCGGTACCGTTCCTGCGCATTCATTTCGTGACAGGAACGACCATGTCAGGCGGCGAAACCGATAACATTGCGAGACTCGCGGAGCTCGTTTCCAACGACATCTTCAGCTTTTTCAGGTGGAAGAAAGAGGGGCCACCCAACCTCAACTTCGTCTGTGTGAAGAGGGAAACTCACGCGCCGTTGAAGAAGTCCGAGCACACACACCCGGCTGACGTGGTGTTCAAGTACGCAGATCCTTACCTGAACAAAGCCATCTACCTTCATACCGATTTGAAGAGCTATGCGGTTGGCTCCATCACTCTGGACTCGATCAAGAAGGCCTTGAAGTCTCTGGGCAAGACCATCGACTGTGCTCGTGCTTCGCCGGAATGGCGGACTCGCTACCATTTGGCTAAGCGTGAGAAGTATGAAATCCGTGGGATGCTGTTCGTCTATAACCACGATGACGATTACGACAAGAATTTCTACGATCACTTCAAGAATTACAAAGGTGAGAATCTGCACATCAAAGATTCTCAGCAGGTTCATATCGTCGAACCTTCATTGATCAATTACCTGAAGACCTTGCAGCTCGATGTAAACACCCTGAGGGCGGAAGGGAAATTCCCGAGAGACAATTACACCTTCTATTACCCTGACCTCGTCTTGCACAAGGCCAGTGGTGAATACTGGGATCGTGCGGCCACCGCAGAACTCATCGCCTCGCCGTATATGATCATTCACCACAAAGAGGTGAAGTCGTACTGCGAGAAGGCCCAAGACGTGACTGAGACTTATAGCGAAGGCTATCTGATCTATTATCGCCGCGATGGCAGCACTGAGATCGAGTTCAGGTACCTCTTTGACGCGCTTTCCAGGTTCCAGATCCTTAACGCCAACAAGGACTTGAAGATCCGAATCAGGGTTGCCAATCGCCACCATCACAGCAGCATCATCAGCAACTTCAATGCTGCCATTAACAGCTATGTGACCGAGTGGGGCGAAGACGAAAACCGCAAGCGGAAATTGCAGGCGATCGAACTGGAAGTCGTAAATCACGCGATTCCGAACTATAAGCCCGAAGTAATCGGATGGGAGCGAGACTGACATGAGAATGGGTAGTTTGTACTTTGCATCCGACAAAGCGATCTACGATGCGCTCACGCAGCGAAGCCTGACGAGCGCTGAGCTCAGGAAGGTCTTCCTCTCCAGAGGGATCGTGATCTCCAATGAATCGGACAAAAAATTCCTAGCCAATCGATTCAGTGCCCTGTTCCATGACTACTACGACTATCGGAACCTGTCCCTCCTGGTGGGTGGGCGTGACAGTCGTGAGAAAACCACCAATGTGGTCGTCACGACAGCGGTCACTAAAGACCAACTGACCGACGCTCTCACCTCCGTCAAGGAATGGCTGGTGGATGACCAGCACGAGCAGGCTGAGGTGGCCGTCCATGGTGATCAGCTCAAGCTCACCGTCAAATACCAAAAGCTCGATCTGAGTCAGGCAGAGTTCCGCCAGGTGGTTGAGAAGACGGCGGAGGTGATCCTTGAGAAGCAGGGCAGTGGCTGGAAGATCACTGGCCCCATGAACGACAAGTTCAAGGACATTACAGATCAATTGTATTCCCAGATCGAGATAGTCACTGATCAGGACGTGGCGACCCGAACCATTTCCTTGGAGGCGATCCCTGATGCGGGCATCAGGACGAATTTCCTTCGCAGCTTGATCCGCAATCTCAAGGACATGGAGGTGGTCGATGTGGTCGACGTCTCCACGTTCAACCCTAAAGACCAAGAAGATGATGACCTGGATCTCAGTGACGATGCGTTGGTGATCGAGGATTCGATTGAGGTTGAGTCAGAAGATGAGGGTGAGGAGGGGGAGGATGGCAACCCTGAAGCCGAACTGACCAGGCCGCAGCCAGAAGCCAGGATTCACAAGATCATCCGCATCGACAAGGCGTCCCTGAAGGGTAAGGGTGTCTTGGAGTCGAAGCAGTTGCTTGAGCTTGAAGGCCACGGGTTCTATATGTGGAAAATTCGATGGAAAGCTCGTGAGAAGCTCGTTGGGTCTGAGCTAGTCCTGTTTGAGGCTCAGTTTGGTAACCAGGCTAAGTACTGCGATTTCTCCTACATCGTCAAAGGTGTCTACAACTACAACAACGGGAAATACGCCAAAAACCTGGTACGTGCCGAGCCGGTGTTCGAGCAGAAGCTCAAGATCCGCTTGGAGGAGGCGGCGCAGAAGACCCTGAATGACATCGAAAGGAGTCTGACGACATGAAGTCAAAGCGGCTGAAACTCTGGGTTCTGACCGCTCGCATTGACTTTCAGACCCTTGTGCATGGGCTTCGACAACAGCCGTTCAACGACCAGAGTCGCGTTGGTGTCGAGGCTATCGAGATCCTGGATGGCAAGGCAACCTTTCGGTACCACGAGCAGCGGGATATCACCCAGTCGTTCACGAACCCTCTGGGCGAAACCGTCGAATCGAGTTACTCGACGTTCATCAGCTTCGACATGGTTTTCGAAAAGCTTGGGCCGGATCGGTATTCGATCTGCATGGGTTCGCCACCGAAGGATTTGAAGCCGTTCGTGGAGCTCATGCGAGCGGCAACCGGGACGAACTTCGCGCTGGAGATCGTGAAGCCGGACATCTCTTCGGTTTATCAGCAGCTCAAGGCTGACAAGCGCTTCACGAGAGTCATGGCCAAGCGGATCGTTTCTGGAGCGGTGACGTTCGACATCGAAAGCAGCTACCGGGTCGATATTGCCTCGACGGGGAACGCGATGACGAAGTTGTTGGAGATCACGGGTGGCCGCGCGGCCCCGATCGACAAGATCAAAATCGTCTACACGTACGACTCAAGGCCTGTTCAGATTGAGCTCTCGCGCTCAGGTGTGATTGCAGTGTCGTGGGATGATGAGGAGCACCTTCACCTGCTGACAGGTCTCTTGATCCGGTAGATAGAGAGGCTAAGAGAAGTCGAGCGGGTGCATCAGATCTGTCTCGGCTGGCTCGGCGCCTGGGGCGTCCACAAAACCCGGCCCCGCCCATAACACGCTTGACTGCTAGTAACCAGAAAGGGGACGGCTCTATATTCTCTAGTGTCCCCTTTTGGCCGTTTTCTGCCCTCCGTGAGGGGCTGCAATCGACAGCCCAAAGCTGCCAGTGGGAATAGCAGAAATCGGCCCGAAGCAGCTGGTTGAGTTTCCAGAGATTCGACGGCAAGTTACTGGTTGGAGCAGTCGCACAAATCACGAGATGTACGTCGGTCGATTCAATCGTTGAGGCCAACCCCGTCGAAGGACGAGTGCTGACTTACTTGGAGTTTACTGAACGGTCAGTGATTCATCCTGATGGTCAAATGACGGATTCAGCGTCCGTGTCAGCCCGGATGAGCGTGCAAACTCCGGTATTCGCCCGGCGTGATCCCCGTCCAGCCCTTGAAGGCGCGCAGGAATGAGTTGGAGTCTCGAAAACCGATCAGGAAGGAGATCTCGCCCGGCGAGATGGCCGAGCGGGCCAGGTAATAGCTGGCCAGTTCCTGTCGTGTGTCGTTAAGCACGTCCTGATAGCTGACTGCCTCGTCAGTGAGATGGCGCTGTAGTGATCGCTTGCTCATTGCCAGACGTTTCGAGATATCCTCGATGGCGCTCTGACCGCTCGGCAGCATGTCAAACAGTGCGCTGCGCACACGTTCGCGCGTGCTGGCCTCGACTTCAAGCTTGGAGAGTCGCGCTTGGAGTTCGGGCTCGAAGAACTGCCACATGGCGACGTTCTCGGTCAGGAACGGGCGCGCGGCATCTTCTGCCGAGAAGCGAATGCGATTGTAGGTGCTTTGCCGCAAGCGACAGCCGAGGAAGTTTTCGCACGGGCCGGTGTGGGTCGGCAGGACTACCAGCTCCGTCTCGATAGGGCGAATCGCTTGCCGCGTGGCGATCCGAGCTAGCTGCGTTAAGAAAACCACTTCCATGGCGCCCAGGCTGCGCGGCAGCGGACGGTCGTAGCCGTAGCATTCGATGGATACCTCGGTGTAGTCCTTGCCGACGAAGACGTCCAAGGCTAATGGTCCACAAAGGCGCTTGTATTCGGCGAGCCGGGTGAGCGCGACATTCAGGTTCGGGCTGCAAAGGCAGGCAAAGAGCGACGGATCGAAAGCTTCGACCGAGATGGCGCCGCCGAGCCGCAGCGGCAGCTGCGCTTCACCGACCAACATTTCGAGACTGTGAAAGATACGAAAGTACTCAGCAGGAGTGAGCGAGGCATCCTTGCGGCTGAACAGGTCGGCGGGCAGTTCGGCTAGAGCCAGCAACTCGCCGGGCGCGACCCCCAGGTCGGAGATGATCAGTTTCCAGCCGGAATGCACGGCAAAGCGCGTGGCTTGTTTCATTACGCTGCCTTTTCCATCGCCTGACGGGACACCTTCAGCACCGCTTTGCGCGGCAATAGCGGAACTATCCAATCGAGCATGATCCGCAGCTTGCACTCGTTGAATGCCACCAGTTCACCGCGCTCCATGGCCTCGTAGCCGCACTGAGCCACTGACTCGGCCGACTTGGCATTCTTCCAGACATCCACGCCTTGTAGATCGCCGGCGGCGACGAAACCGGTAGCCACCGCGCCCGGGCATAAAGCCGTGGCAGTCACGCCGTATTCGCGTACTTCTTCGGCGACAGCCTGAGTGAATGAGGTTACATAGGCCTTGGTTGCGTAATACACCGCCTGCAAAGGTCCCGGCATGAACGACGCGGTCGACGAGACATTCAGGATGCGCCCGCGTCGACGTGCCACCATACCCCTCAGGTAGTGATGGGTCAGGTTGGTAAGCGTCACCATGTTCACCTGCATCATGGCCTGATCGGCAGCGAGGTCACGTTCGACAAACTTGCCATGGCCGCCGAAACCAGCGTTGTTGATCAGCACGTCGATAGATAGCTCCAGTGCCTCGGTGGCAAAGAAGATCCGATCGGCCGATGCTGGATCGGCGAGATCCTCGACGATCACCTGCACTTTCACACGGTACCGTGTCTGGAGTTCTTGCTTGATGGATTCGAGCTTGTCACGCGAACGCGCCACAAGGACGACATCGCCCCCCTTGCTTGCATGGATACGCGCCAGCTCCAGACCTATACCGCTCGAAGCGCCGGTGATCAATGCGGTTGCGGATTTCATGGTTTCTCCTTGGTTCAGGATGATTGAATGGGATAAGGAGATGGTAGGGGCTCAATATCTGCGTAGCACTAGCACAACGCGCCACGAATAATTCCAATCACGCCAATCATGCAGCGCACAGTCCGCTGCATGTCGTCAGGAAAGTATTTACCCGAGCATACATTTGAATGAGCGATCTGCTGATATGGCTATTGGCCGCGCCTGGCCGTGCAGCTTGGGGCTATTTCGGCCTGTTCCAAGAGGCAGCATCTGGCCGATTACTGCCTGTCGCGAAGGGCAGCAACCGACCCATAGCGGCCCTCCGTAAGGGGCAGAAAACGGCCAAGAGAAGGCATTCAGATTTGTCTACCCACCCTGGGGACCGACTCATCACGTTTCCCACAAATGCTGAAGCCGGACGTTAGCGTGCTAGTTTTCCCTCATTCTGCCAAGACGAACGGCCTGGATTCTTTTGCTGTATGGATGTACAGTTGTTTGGCGATCTCGGCTGCGCTCATGAGATAGGCATGGATTCCATTTGACGCTTACACGCGTCGAGATAAGCCCTGAAGTTTGTTGGGTAAGGTGTTATTTTCAGTGATTCCATATTGATGTTATCGGAACGGAATTCGACCCATGATCGCACTGAAAACCGCCATCATCCACAGCTTCAAAAAGCTGGCGAAGACGAGCTTTATCTCCGAAGTGGTGAAAAAGGATGTAGTACTCAATACCGAAAACCCGGCGTTACAATTTCTTGTGAATGGGATTCACGGTCTCATAGGCAAGGAAGGCAACAGTGTGGTCTACGGCCAGTTCGCCAATGATGAACGCCAAGGTCCATTTCCGAGACGTTTTACCGAGTTCGTAGCCGTCCAGGATGATGAGACCCAATTCATCGATCTGACTCACTTGGCTATGGATCAACTGGTTGAACAGGCCGGTAATCAGGTGCTGTCAACCGGCGGACATATTCTGTGTGCGCAGTACTCCTCAGGGGCTTCCAACTTTTTCCTCGTCGCCAGCATGAAGGAGCGTGATGGCATTCAGCTGGACGAAAACTATGTGCCTAAAGAGATTCAGGAAGTAGACCTGAGCAAAGTTCAACAAGCCGCTCGGATCAACCTGGGAAGCTTTGTCGCCATTCAGGCTATGGCAGCTGCTGCCGCCTCAGCGACCGAAGCAACCGAAGCAACCGAAGCAACCGAAGATGAGACGGCAGAAGAGGCCGACTCTACCTACCTGTGCTTCATTAGTCGTGGTCGCGATAGCCAGGCGTCCGACTACTTCATCTCTGCACTGGGTTGTGCAAAAGGAGTGGCTTCGGGGCGTGCTACGAAAAATGCCATCGATAACGTTGCCAAGTTCTTTCGCGACAAGAAATTGTTAAAAAGCTTCGGTTACAGGGCTAAAGAGGCGGTCATAAAATATCTAGAGGCGCAATTGGCAGCAGGAAAGTCAGCACGATTGGACTCCATTGTTCACGCTGCAGTCGCACATGTTCCTGCTGACCTGGTGGATGAAGTTGCTGGCTTGAAAGATTATTTGAATAGTGAAAAAAACAAGGTACCTGACGATTTTACAGTCAACGCTAAAACGCTGAGGGAGAAAACTCGTATCAAGGGAGATGCCTCCAATTGGTCGCTGCAATTCGAGCGCGGAGCGCTTGGGAAAGATCCGGCAGCAGACGTCTATTACGATGAGACTCGGAAGAAATTGACCCTGTCCAATATGACGACTGAACTGATCGATGTGATCGAGAAGGAATTACAGGCAAGGATTAGCTGACAATGTTCTCTCATGTAGTAGCCCTCTACCGCGCCCTTGGGGCACCCACCATTGAAGACGGAGTCGTCAGTTATGAGGGGGTGCCAACGGCCGACATCATTAGCGCATTGCGAAAATGTGATGGGTTGCCCGCCGCCTACGGAAAGTTCGAGTATCTTTCTGAGGAGACCGACGCTCTTGAGATTGAATTTCGCCTGCCTTCGAATGAGTCGGGACGTTTTTACAGCAGCCTAAGCGAGTTTGTCGCGCGAAATGGATCGTTGGGAAAGGGCCATTTTCCAAGCAATGTTTACATCACTGAGCTCTGCTGGTCGGACAGCGATGAGGTTGCCCCCCCGGAAATCAAGTCTCTCAGGCGGGTTTGCCGGCTAATCGAACTGCTTGCGTTACTAGCGATCGGCGTTGATAAAGACAGTAGCCCGGATGGCTATAACCTATTTTTTGCCTTGCCTCCTGATGGAGCTAAGCCCCCGAGAACATTCCTTCTGCCCACTCAGGTTGATATCAAAGTTCTTGATTATGAGCTCAACCATTTGAGCTTGCTGGAGGAAATCCTCAATCGAAAAAACGAAAACAAGGCGCATCTCTCCGAGCGTAAGTTGATGATTCGGATGGCTATTGCCAGCGTTATTGAAAAGTTCGAGAGCGAGCCGAATTTGCTCCTTGTGATCGTGCAGGAGTGGCGGGAAGTTCTGGCTACTTACCGGGCGAATCTCCAAACTTACGTCTACAGCTTTTCCTTTGAGCGGGTTAGACGCGAGGTAGCCCAAGCTGAAATTGACTACGGCACCAAGTTAAGCGGAGTGCTTGGTGATATTGCAGGCAAGATGCTGGCTCTGCCGATATCTTTTGCCGGTTTGGTGGTCCTGGAGAAGACTACCTCAAAATTCGAAGCATTTATCCTTGTCGCTGGTCTTGCGGTAGTCTCCATAGTCTTGCTTGCGATCTTGCGCAATCAAATGCTGCAAACAGAGCGTCTACTACACAGTTTCAACGTTATTTTCGATGAGTTTAAAGACAAAATAAAAACGTATCCCCCAAAACTTCAGGGATTACTCAGAATTACCATCGATCAAGTCGATAAGCAGGGCAAAACCCTCAGCAAGACGTTTCAGTTACTCAAGGGACTATCCATGCTGCCAATCGCAGGGGCTTTGCTGTTGGCCTTAGTCAAATACTGGGATGGTTTTGTGTGGCTATTCATGGCTGTTCTATCAATCGTATTTTCCGCCCCAACGGTTGATCCGATTTTTCTCAGCCCATAGAACAAGCTTTTGGATTGGGAGGGCTGAGCCGGTCCTAGATTCGTAGATACCTTAGAGTGGCTGCTTCTGGCCGCTCTCTGCCGGTCACGCTCAGTGTGAGTATTCGTGACTACATTGCCAAGTGTCTGTTCAGGTTAGGTAAGGGGCTGAAGATCACTCCCTCTAAACTCTGTAATCAATTGCGATAGTCTCGCCAACGTTTGCGAGCGTCTAGCTTTTCCCTTTTCGTCCATGGTCAGGAGAAATTGTGCGCTACAACCTGTCGACGGCTCGCCTACCTGGCCCCGTCAATGACTTGCCCCGCAGGGTTGAGACTTGGTATATGCAGCGGCTTGATGGCAATGTATGGCACTGCCAGTTCCTCACGGTAAGATAGCGATTGCGGAGTATTAGAGGCGCCGCAGGGAAGTAGGACTCAGGGAGCCGCGCGTGACGAATTATGTGGAATATTTATCTTGGTTGGCCGGTATCGCTGCGGGCGGCATAACCTTGTGGCAGGCAGGTTTAGGGTATCCGTCCGGCCAAGTCATCTACCTAGCCCTGCAAAGCCAAGACATGGTGTGCACTTAAATTTAAGTGGGCACCAGTTCTAGCCTTTTAAGCGGGTATTTCATGCAGCCACAACGCCGTTCCTACTCCAAATCCTTCAAAGTCCAAGTCATTCAAGAGTGCGCCCAGCCCGGTGCCTCGATTGCCAGCGTCGCGCTGAGCCATAGCCTCAACGCGAACCTCGTCCACAAATGGATTCGGGTGCAAACGCAAAAAAGCACCGAGCTGCAACCTGCTTTTATTCCGTTACCCATGCCGCTAGCCGGAGCAAATTCGCAAGCTGCATCATCGAATATCTGCGTTGAAATCCCACACCCGCGCGGCACCATCAAAGTGAACTGGCCGACCGAAAGTGCGGCTGCCTGCGCGACCTTTCTGCGAGACCTGTTGCGATGATCCGCGTCGATTCCATCTGGCTCGCCACCGAGCCCATGGACATGCGCGCGGGTACCGACACCGCGTTGGCACGGGTTGTTGCAGTATTCGGTGCGGCGCAGCCGCACTGTGCTTATCTGTTTGCCAATCGTCGCGCCACGCGCATCAAAGTGTTGGTGCACGACGGGTTGGGTATTTGGCTGGCGGCTCGCCGCCTGCATCAAGGCAAGTTTTTCTGGCCGGGCTCTCGACACGGCGCTCACGTGGAATTGAGCGCTGAGCAGTTGCACGTCCTTGTGCTCGGGCTACCCTGGCAAAGAGTCGGGCCAGGCGGCGCGATTTCTATCGTGTGACGCCTGCCATGACCTGCCTGGCCGTGCAATTGTCCGATGAGTCTATCGCTGGTATTGGCCTGCTCTGGCAAAATCGGCGGCATGACTTCGCTTCCCAATCTCGACCAACTAAACCCTGAACAACTGCGTGCCTTGGCGGCGCAGTTGATCCAGCGCGTCGAGACAATGGACAAGCAAATTACCCATCACAAGTCGGTCAACGAGAAACTGGCCCACGAGATCGCGCTGCTCAAGCGCTTCAAGTTTGCCAAGCGCAGCGAGCAGCTAAGCCCGAATCAGGCCAGCCTGCTCGACGAGCTGATCGATGCCGATATCGCCGCTATCGAAGCCGAACTTGAGGCGCTGCAACCGGCGGCAATCGAGACCAAAGTTCGCCAGCAGCCCAAGCGCGCAGCGCTGCCGCCGCAGTTTCCTCGCACGCTGATCCATCACGAACCAGACAACAGCCACTGCCAATGCGGCTGCGCCCTCAAGCGTATCGGCGAAGATGCCAGCGAAAAGCTCGACTACACGCCCGGCGTGTTCACCGTCGAGCGCCACATCCGTGGCAAATGGGCCTGCGAGCAATGCGTAACACTGATCCAGGCACCGGTGCCGGCGCACGTCATCGACAAAGGCATACCGACGGCGGGCCTGTTGGCCCACGTCATGGTGGCCAAGTTTGCCGACCATCTACCGCTGTATCGGCAGGAGAAAATCTTCGGCCGCGCCGGGCTATCCATCGCCCGTTCAACCTTGGCGCAATGGGTGGGCAACTGCGGTGTGCAATTACAGCCGCTGGTTGATGCGCTGCGCGAAGCCGTGCTGACGCACGGCGTCGTCCACGCTGACGAAACGCCGGTACAAATGCTGACGCCTGGCGCGAAGAAAACTCATCGCGCTTATGTCTGGGCCTATGCCACCAGCCAGTTCTCTGACCTGGCGGCGGTCGTTTACGACTTCAGCTCGAGTCGCGCTGGCGAACATGCCCGAGCCTTCCTGGGCAATTGGAACGGCAAGCTGGTCTGCGATGACTTCGCTGGCTACAAGGCAAGCTTCGAACTGGGCGTCACTGAAATCGGCTGTATGGCCCATGCGCGCCGCAAGTTCTTCGATTTGCACGCGACCAACAAGAGCCAGATCGCCGAAAAGGCGCTGCACTACATCGCGGCCTTATACGAAGTTGAACGAGAAGTCCGCGAGCTAGAGCCGGGTGTCCGGCAACGAATACGACAGGAAAAAGCAGCGCCGATCATCGACGCACTTCATACTTGGATGATCGCCCAGCGGCAGCTGGTGCCTGAGGGATCAGCCATTGCCAAGGCCTTGGATTACAGCCTCAAACGCTGGATAGCGCTGACGCGCTATCTCGATGACGGCGCTGTGCCCATCGATAATAACTGGTGCGAGAATCAAATTCGGCCGTGGGCTCTTGGGCGCTCGAACTGGCTGTTCGCAGGTTCCTTGCGCAGCGGCAAACGCGCGGCGGCGATCATGAGTTTGATCCAGTCGGCACGGCTCAATGGCCATGATCCGTATGCTTACCTGAAAGACGTTCTCACGCGCCTGCCGACGCAGCGGGCGAGTGAAGTTGCTGACCTGTTGCCGAATAATTGGGCAATCAAATCACAGGATTAAAGGGAATTAACGATGGAAATAGATCACATTTTTATTTGTGTGAATGATGACGGTCGAGGCGCTGACGCACTGAAAGCCCTCGGGCTTGCTGAAGGGACGCCAAACGTACACCCAGGCCAAGGCACTGCCAATAGAAGGTTTTTCTTCCGAAATTCTTTCATTGAACTTTTACATCTCACCGATGAGTTAGAAGCTCAAAGTCAGTTAACAGCGCCAACCCAGCTCTTTGACCGCCTCAAGTGCGCAGATGGAGTCGCCGCGCCCTTTGGAATTTGCTTCAGACCATCTACCGTAGGCGAGAAGCCAATATTTCCGGTCTGGGAATATCAACCTGTTTACTTACCAGCTGCCCTGAAAGTCGACGTAGGACATGCGCCTATATCCGAACCGATGTGGTTTTTTCTTTCGTTTGCCAAGAGACCAGATGAGGCTCCGATTGAGCGAGCGCAGCCGTTTGAACATCCCAACGGCTTTCGCGACATTACATCTGTGCGAGTTACCACTCCCAACAGCCAAGCTTTTTCTACCCCTGCCAACTGCGCAAACCAGCTGAAAGGATTTGAAATTGTTCATGGTGATGAGCATCTGGTCGTATTGGAAATCGATCATGGCGCAAGCGGCCAGACACACGATTTCCGTCCAGGGTTGCCGATGATTATGAACTGGTGATGCATTGACCTAACCATTCAGCCAACATCTCGTTCTGATCCCAACGCTGGGGGCGTTGGTGTGCTTCATTGAGGTTTGGATTCAGGAGGGTGTGTTGGCCGGGCGCTTACGGTTTAGGCGCTATCAGACTCTGGAGGCGTAAGTCTGCTGATGCTGCGGGATCGAAGGCGGACATTCCCGTGCCCCGCGGTGACCAGCGGCAAAGCGCTGGAGCTAACAGCACGCAGATTCACTCCGTCACTGGCAACATTACAATCAACCATATGGCAACGTCTGCTCTGACGCCTGCCGCCGCTCCAATTTTCCCAGTTGCGGTTTTGGCTGTTCCGGGTAAGTGGGACCAAGCATTAGCGTGTGCAATTGCTCAACAGAAGATTGAGGAGGCTGACTGGCCTTCTATTGGGATTCATGACACGCCAGATCACGTTTCAGTAAATGTCTATTCACTGATCTACAGGGATGGCAAAGAAGGGCGCGTTTTAGTGTATGCCTCGACACCTCTTGGTAACGATTGCCATGCATGTGCGCCGTATTTGAGCTTCTTTGAATTCGATAAAGTGATTGGTGGGTGGGATCTCTCTACTTTCAGTATCGCTGCGGTACAGGACGGTGCTTGGGGAAAGCCGCCGATGATCGCGGTGCAGCTTATCGCGGATGCCAGGTACGGTGTTCTGTTGAAGAGTAGCGATATGGCACAGGGTTGGGGCGTCACAACCCTAAAGATATACACGAAGCTGGGGGATAGCTTCGATGAGATATTAGAGCTGATGTACGAACAGCACGATCCTGATGGACTTGGCTGGAAGAGCGAGCTGGCCTTCCGACCAATTGCGGCCCCATTTTACGAAATTGATGTTCGCCGGTCAGGTAACCTGATGAGGTTTCTTGAAGGGCCTGAAAGGTATCAGGAAGGTGTTGCAGATTGGGGAGGTAACATAAGGCCGAGCGATATTCTCAGGTTCGATGGTAGACGCTACACACCTGAGGCTTTCATCTCCTAACTCTGGCTCAACTGGGTCGCAACTGAGTGAATCGTCCCCCGAGTTGGTAGACCCTCGACAGACCGGTTGAATCCACAACCGAAAGCTGTCCTCCTCGAATGTCCGCCTCCGGACGAGAGCCGTACTTCGAGAAAGAGCGGCGGTTAAGAAAACTCGTGTACGAACTCAATCGATCATCGGGTTCATCGGGTAGGTTTCACGATCTCACCGACACGTCGGTAAACCGTTTCTGTTATGCGCTTATCTGTATGACCAAGCAGTCTGCTGGCATGCCCAAGATCGTCAATCTCGCTGGCTGCCTTAGGCCGGATATCCCTGAACTGGAACTGTCGGATGTTCGAAGCGAGTTGCGAATCCTCGTCCTCTAGAGCTTTCGCGATGGCAATATTTCGTGCATCGTCAAAGCGCAGACGCAGCATTGGTGCGGTCACGCGGCGTCCGTCCTCCGTGACGATCAAGTATGGGTTTCGGACTGCACGCGCCTTCCGTTGTGCGAGCAGCTTTTCTATCAGCTCACCCAAGCCGTTAATGATCTCGCCAGCATCGAGCCGGATTCGGAGCTTTTTCGAAGTCTTGCCCTGGGCAACCTGCAGAAAGCTTTCGGTCAGATCCGTAGCGCGCATGGACAGAACATCAGCAGGGCGTTGGCCAGTAAGATAAGCCAGGTCCATGGCATCTTTAAGTTCTGATACTGCAGCGCCGTAAACGGCATTCCAGATCGTAGCATCAGCGTAAAAGTCACGTGGTGTCTCTTTGTTTTTGCGCACCCCAGAGGCTGGGTTTTCCTTGTCGGTGATACCCCATTCTCTGGCGATGTTATAGATATGCGAGAGCAATGATATCTCGCGGTTTGCCCGAACCTTGCCAGTCCGCTTGTCTCGGTACTGGGCTATCACCTGCGGTGTCACAGCATTGATCGGTGCGTCATTGAATGCTTTTCTGAGTTGTGTAAGCGAAAGCAAGTTGTCCTTCTGGGTTCTAGGCTTTTTCCCTGGAATGATCTCGGCTTCGTATCGGTCAAAAACTTTCCCAAGCAGGGTGTTCTTTTGCGGAATTGGCTTGCAATCGAGTTTCGCCCATTCCGCCTTGGCGATATCTAGGTCGCTACCAAGAGGAATTTCCTTCCTCTTCCCCTGGTCGTCCCTTCCGTCGTAGTAGTACCCGACCCACACTGATCCACTCTTCATTGACCTGACGCGCCTGATCATGCGAGGTGGAAGGTCGCGATTTGCTGCCTTTCTTGGTCGCATTTTCACCCCACACGAGAAAGATCAAGCGACCAGGCTTCGGCCGCGATATTTTCAGATGAAGGCTTTACACCGGACAGTTTCATTCGGGCGTATACACGGCCGACAACGGGACGTCTCGAACCCGTCAGTACATATTTCCAACCGTTTCGATTAAGCCAGTCCATTTGCAATGAGGGTCTTTGATATCCCGTAATTGCTACCAGTTCTTCCTCCGCAAGAGTTTCGCTATGAATTTCCATGTTTTTCCCGTTCGTAGTTCGCTTCTGCTTGTTTGGGGTCGCCCTGTTGGCATTGCATGCTCTCGTCGGCCTTGTAGGCGCGGATGTCGATCAGAGAGGCGACGTGGCGGATGTGGGCGTACTTGAGTGCCTTGCGGCTGGTGTCCAGCGTGGTGATGGGGAGCTGGATCCGGCCACTGTTGATCTCCGTCACGAACGACTGCTCGTTGAGGTTGCGAAAGTACTGCTCGCGTACTTTTTCCAGCGGGATCAGGACGTCACCGAAGATGCGATACAGCAGTTCGACGGTGGCCGATTCGGGCGCCGGATGCAGGCGAAGCGGATTCTGTGCAGCGTTACTCATGGCCTTGTCGAGCCTCCTTGCGTTGTTGTCGTGCCGGGTGGTTCCAGGCGTTCAGGCAGTGGCGTTTAGTCAGCTCGCGCAGATGTTCGGGCACTTCGAGGAGCGCGGCGTTGCGCTCCTCGCGTGTGCGCATGGCGACGATCTGGCGGGCGTACTCCCTAGGCCACGTCACGGCGGTCTGCCGGTATGGCGGGAAGATCGATGTCCAACTGATCGGCCAGCCAGCGGATGCCGGCTTGCCTGACTCGGGTCGACTGGCTGTACTGCATTCCGTATTTTTCGTGATACCACTGGCCGTCTTTGACACGCAGGTACTCACGGTCACGGGTGGGGTATGTCGGCAATCGACGTTCGTTGAGCAAGCCCTTTTCCTGCAGGAGAGCAATCAGTTGTGGCCGGGTAAGGCCGAGCTGGTTTGCGGCTTGAGCTAGGGTGCGTTCCATGGCCGGCTCCTCAAGCAGCATGCGCGGCACGGGTTGCCGCTGCAGCAAGGTGGTTGATGGACTCGCTGACCTGGCCGTATATCTCGGCATTGGAGCCGTACACGGTGAAGCAGCGTGTGTGGGGGCTCTTGTTGCCGATGCTCAAGATGACGGTGACACCGGAGCGTGTATGGGTGCGATGCAGCGCTACATGTAGGGGAAGCTCGAAACCCATGTAGAGGCTCAGCACGCCGCCGGTGTGCACCAGTTCGAACACGCGCTGCTTGTCCTGGACTTCAAAGCGGCCGTATTGACGATCTGCATGCGGGCGATGCACCAGGTCGCTGGAATAGCTGGCGTCGAACGGACCGTTGGCAATCTCTTCGATAAAGTCGGCCAGTTTGAGGTGCATCCTCTTTTCGTTCTGCAGGGTCAGCGTGTGGCGTCCGCTGCCCAGCTCCACGATAAAAGTGCTTTCCTCTGTGCCGCGCTCAGCCTTGAGGCGAAACGCCAGGCATTCACGCTTAGGTGCTGTTCGCAGGACGTGGTTGAAGGTCTCGGTCAGGTTGACCTGGGCGTTGAGCAACTGCAGGGTACGGTTGTCGATCTTGTACTTGATCATGCCGCGTGCCCTCCATCGTTCGGATCGATAGGAGAGGGCTGGCAGGACTTGGAAACAAGCTTAGGCTTGCTGTTATGGATCACGACCAGGCAGCCCGTGGCGAGCTGCAGTTGTTCGATCAGTTTGCGGTTGCTGACGCATGTCGGATGGACATGCAAGGATGCGGTGGCGCGCATGGTGATGCCTCACTGTGGTTGGAGAGTGAGGCAAGTAAACAATCTGTTTGGTTTCTGGTCAACACATTTTGTTTGGTGTTAGATCAGGGAGGGGCCCTTCAATGGGCGTATCGACGACCACCAAAATATGCGACCAAGAATTACCACGCGTTGAGCCATGATCTGGTCGAAGTCGTAGTCCTCGTCAGCGTATTCCATTGAATTGAAGCTCCTCATCTTTATGCCGTTGGCAGTACGTTGAAGAAACTTAATTCGAAAATGGCCGTCGTGATCTATCGCGTACATTTCGCCGTCAACGATTCGTGTCATTCCCGTATCGATGCCGACTGTCGCTCCCGAAAGAATCAGTGGGTGATTGCTGTTACCGCTATTGGTGGCAAAAACAGCATTTGAAGGATCTACTCCGCAGGTCCTCATCGTAGCTCGTGAAAAACGAAGCTTCGGCCCAGCGATTTCCTGAACCTCAGTGCGTGCAACCTTTCCAGGGCCCGAGGATAACTCCACTTCCTTGTACAACCGCAGCTCCACCTCGTCGTTGTCTATTGGTGTTTCTGAATCCCAAGGGGCCATTGGCTCCAGCACGTAAAGCGGCGAATCATTAGCAGCCGGGCGCATTGGGTTTCGCTCAGTGCTCTGGGTTCGCATTGGTACATCTTTCCCTTCCAGCCATTCGCGCTCCACGATCAGTGTCAGCGCAACTTCGCCCACCATATACGCAGGGACACCCCTAGCTTTCCAGTTTGTGATGTTCTGGTCGTTCTCTAGATCGAGAATTCGAGCGAGCTGAGCACCCGTCAATCCGGAGTCTTCGAGTGCTTCACGGAAGCGTTGGCCTTTGAGGATTTGCGTTTGTTTGCTCATAAACAGAATGTTACAGCGCTTGCATTCAGTTGGTAACAAACGTATTGTTTGGTCTTGTGGTTCATTTTGTTTGGTATGGGTAACGTCATGAGTACACCTGCTCAGATATTCGATTTGGTACTGCAGGTTGCTGAGGCCTCTGGAAAAAGCCCTTCCCAGCTTTCGCGAGAGTGCAAAATCAGCCCTCAGAGATTCTTCAATTGGCGTCGACGAGGTATTCCGGTTGCACAGGTTCGACCTCTGTCGAAAGCACTTTCTGGGGTGCTGCTACCTCACCAGCTTAGGCCGGATTTACCGGAGATATTTCCAGCTGAGCCCGATGCCGAAATACAAGCTGCATAGAAAAAAGGCGACCCAAGGGTCGCCCAGTTTCTCCCGATAGCATCACCACAATGCTGTTGGGTCGCGATGTCGAAAGGCGAGCACACCACATGCCGCCGACCTTCATCGCGTTTCCAAGGCTCGGAAGCCTTGGTGTTGCTGCCGTTCTTACCACAGAGCTGGCAGCTGTTGCGCCAGGGGTGAACAACGGATTGTTCGCCCCGGCACGGTGCCGGTGTTGGTCTTACGAACCTAGCCGGCGTTTGGGCCTCTCCAGACCACGCGGCAAATGTATCACCAACTTCTGTCGCGCGGCACTGGCAACTTTTAGGATTAATGCCATGAGCCGTATCGCTCTCAGTTCTCTGGAACGGGCGCAGCGGGAAATCCTGCCGCTCGATTTAGCGCTGTACCACGCCGCTCGCGATTACCCGGGCGGTGCCGCTGCCATTGCAGCCACCACCGGTCGCAACCCGACCACGCTGCAGCACAAACTGTCTCCGACCCATCCGAGTCACTCCATCAATATTCAGGAGTTCGGTGAGATCCTCGAACTGACCAAGGATCGCCGCATTCTTGATGCAGTGCATGCGCTGGTCGGCGACACGATCTGGCAGGAGCTGGCCGAGACCTACACCAACGACATGCCCGAGACCCTGACCACGGGTATCGCCGAATACTTCCGGCAGGTCGCCGACCTGGCCGAGACCTGGGCCAAGAGCATCGGTGATGGCGTCGTCACCGATCAGGAACTGGCGGCGATTCGCCTGCAGGTGTTCCGTGGCATTCAAGGGCTGCTGGGCTTGTTCAACCGCGCCACCTACGTCAACCAGACGACGCGAGGTGCCGACCGTGGCTGACATCGCCGATTTCGCCAACGACCTGGTGCAGGAACGCATCGATCAGGCCATGGCCGCGCGCAGCGCTGCCAAGGCCGAAAGCTCTGCCCATTCCTTGCTGTTCTGTGAAGCCTGTGACGATCCAATTCCGGAAGCCCGCCGCCTGGCCCAACCAGGTTGCTCGCAGTGCATCAGTTGCCAATCTCTCTCTGAGCGGGGGATTCGTCATGCTCGATGAGGTATTGGGGCAATTCGCCGACTACGGACTGGAGCCGGCGCAGCCGCTGGTGTTCGGCAAGCTGACCCGCTGCAAGACGTCGCAGGACAAGGGCAAGGAGAAGAACGGCTGGTACGTCGTTCACGAGCAGCGCACGGAGAAGGGCGACACCCTGATCTTCGGCGCCTTCGGTGACTGGCGCTCCGGTGAGACACAGAAGATCAAGGTCAAGGCCGGACGCATGTCGTCGGAAGATCGCGAAGTGATGCGCGCCCGCCAGGAAGAAGCCAAGCGCCGCGCCGCGGAAATCGCGAATAACGCTGCGCGGCGGGCCGCGAAAAGGGCGCAGGGTTTGTTTGAGCGCATGCCGACCACCGGGCGCAGCGACTATCTGGACCGCAAGCAGATCGTCGGCATCAAGGTCCGTTACGCGACGCGCACCGGCGCCGTGCTGGTGCCGATGAACAATGCTCGCGACCAGATCATGGGCCTGCAGGTGATCTTCCCGAACAAGCAGGAAGACACCGGCCGCGACAAATCCTACTGGCCGTACGGGATGGCGAAGGAGGGCGCGTTCCACTTGCTCGGTCCACACCCGGAGCCGGGCGAACCCGTACTGGTGTGTGAGGGCTACGCCACCGGCGCCAGCCTGCACATGGCGACGTCGCTCGCCGTGGCGGTGGCCTTCGATGCGGGCAACCTGTTGGCCGTGTGCAAGGCCATGCGCGAGCGCTTCGCCGGCTGCCCGTTGATCATCTGCCGCGACGATGACTGGAAGACCACCAAGCCAAACGGCGATGCCTGGAACCCAGGTGAAGAGAAAGCCAGCAACGCCGCCTTGATCGTCGGCGCCCAGGTGGTCGCGCCGATCTTCTCCGTTGAGCGACAAGACAAGTGGACCGACTTCAACGACCTTCACGTCGCCGAAGGTTTGGACGCGGTGCGCCGTCAGGTGCTGGCCGTGGTGCGTCCACCGGCTGCCGGTGGCTGGAAAGATCAGCTCGCCCGCAGTGAGAGCGGCGCCCTGATCGCGCACATGCAGAATGTCGAACTGATCCTCGCTCACGATGAGCGCTGGGCTGGGGTGATCAGCTACAGCGCCTTCAGCTCGAAGATCGTCAAGCTGCGTGCCGCCCCGTATGGCGGCGGTACCGGTGAGTGGGCCGACATCGATGACGTGCGCGTAATGAAGTGGCTCGCGCAGCAGTACAACCTGCGTGTGAAGTCCTCGCAGGTGATCGAGGCCGTCAGTGTCGTGGCTCACGACCACGCGTTTCACCCCGTGCGTGAGTACCTGAAAAAGCTGGAGTGGGACCGCGTGCCACGCCTCGAAGCTTGGCTAACCGACGTGATGGGTGTACCGGCCTGTGACTACACCGCGAAGGTCGGAAAACGCTGGATGATCTCGGCGGTGGCGCGGGTGATGAAACCCGGTTGCAAGGCCGACTCGGTGATGATCCTCGAAGGCGCGCAGGGCGCCGGTAAATCGACCGCGATGAGCGTGCTCGGCGGCGAGTGGTTCATGGACACGCCGTTTGCCCTCGGTGACAAAGACGGCTTTCAGGCGATCCGCGGCAAATGGATTGTCGAACTCGGCGAGTTGGACAGCTTCAACAAGGCCGAGAGCACCAAGGCCAAGCAGTTCTTCTCGGCGTCGACCGACACCTACCGCGAGAGCTACGGCCGCAGAACCATGGACGTGCCACGCCAGTGTGTATTCGTTGGCACCACCAACCAGGACGAGTACCTCAAGGACGCCACCGGCAACCGCCGTTATTGGCCCGTGGCCTGTACCAAGGTCGACGTGGCGTTGCTGCGCGAGATTCGCGACCAGCTCTGGGCCGAGGCCGTGTTCTGTTATGAGGCGGGGGACTTGTGGTGGGTAACGCCGGACGAAGCGCCGATGTTTGCCGAAGCCCAAGACCAGCGTTTTGTCGTGGATGAATGGGAAGGGCCAATCCTGACCTGGTTGGAAGAGTCGCAGATCGGCGAGACCGCTACCGGCAGTGAGGTGATGAGTCAGGCACTCAAGCTCGATCCGGGTCATTGGGGCAAACCCGAGCAAATGCGCGTCGGCGCGATCATGCACCGGCTTGGCTGGCGACGGTTCCGTTTGGGCGCCTTGAGCAAGAGCGGCCAGCGACCGTGGGCCTACAAAAAACCAGAGCATTGGGGCAGGGCGCCTGCGCTGCAACGGGACGAGTTCGAGGAGCCGTGCTTCGATGATTAAGGCAATCGATATGGCCCTCAAACAATGGGCGCAGGAGCTGCACAGCGACGAGGTGGCGGCCGGTTACTCGGGCGGCAACATGGTCGCGATGATGATGGAAAGCGGTGGTCAGTTGGTGCGCGGCAGGCGCGGGAGTAGGGTGCCGCTGGAGGCGTCATTGGACATCGAACGCATCGTCAAGAAACGCCTAGATCCCGAGCTGATGGCGGTGGTGCAGGTGCACTACTGTCAGCCCGATGCGCCCTTGGCTGCGCGTCTGGCGCGAAGTGGCTGCACGCGCAGCACCTACTACCAGCGCCTGCATGACGCCCACATCGTGGTCGAGCACTTCCTCCTGGGGGAAGCGGCTTGATCGTGGGCGTCCCTCTGGCTTACGCCGTCCCACCGGCCTGCCTCCGTCCCACCGCTTTTTGCTGTGGTGGGACGGGCGCAGGCCGCGTCGTTGTTGGGCTGTCCCACCGTCCCACCTTTTTCATGCCTCCCGCCCGTGTGTGCGTAGCGGGTACAGGTACGCGCGTTTACGCGCACGCGTGCTTTTTAAATTTCTCTCTTTACACGAGAAAGGAGAGATAAAAGTAGGACGGTGGGGCAAAGCCCCAATCTGCGGGTCTTTCAGACGTCCCACCTAGTTTTAAAGAGGTGGGACGCATGGGACGCCGCCAAAGCAAAAGATAGCCGAGAGAGATATTCACCGACATTCGCCAGCCGTTCACCGGGCGTCACCCACACATTCACCGGATGGCATTAAAACGGTCTTGCTGCCAGCAGAATCGATCTGTAAAAAGGAGCCATCTTCGATGGGTGCGACCGCAGAATGCGGCAGGCAACCCACCACATGACCCGGCCAATGCGCCGGGTCTTTTTGTTTAAGGGGCAGGGCAATGACGAATGAGCAACAGGCACTGGCAGAGATGCCGATCTGGTTGGTGATTGCCCTGTCCCTGGTGGGCGGCGTGTCCGGCGAGATGTGGCGCGCCGACAAGGACGGGGCGCGAGGCTGGGCATTACTGCGCCGCCTCGCACTTCGCTCTGGTGCCTGCATTGTTTGCGGTGTGTCGGCGATGATGCTGCTGTTTGGCGCGGGCCTGTCGATCTGGACCGCGGGCGCCTTGGGTTGCCTGACCGCGATGGCCGGCGCCGATGTCGCCATCGGCTTGTACGAGCGCTGGGTCGCCAAGCGGCTGGACCTCAGTCAGGCAGAACCGAAGGCATGAGCCGGGCAGGGCGCCGATTTTTCCGGGTCCTCCCCGAGGGCCGCCCCCTACACGGGTCATCGAACTCGCGGATTCTCTCTAGCTGAAACCTGCGCAGGGATGTCCGTCTTTTCAAATGGAATGCGCTAGGTTCGCAGCATTTGATACTTAGAGAGCTTTTTTGGGTTTCGCCTTCAGCAGTATTTTTCTCATCACTCGGTTTGTTCTGTTGTCGATTTTGTAGACGGTCTGGTTCGAGAGAATGAAAGCGCTTTTGGTGTCTGCTACCACGAGGTCGCCGGTAATGCGTTCTCCTTCTTTGGTTACGACGCTGTGTTCCTTGCTTATTCCGTTCGCGACCTCGATACCTGCTGCTTCACGGATGTCTTGCCTGCCTCTGTCGATGCCATGCTGTACTCCGAGGATGGGCAGTATGAAAACTACATAGAGGGCGAGGCTTCCCATCAAGCCTCTTTCGAGGAGGGATTGCCCCTTCGTTTCGTGGCTCACAAGCGCGTACATGTATGCCGTAGCCACCGCAGCGAACGGGAGCCATTGGAGAAACGGGCCGATGATGGGCACCCGATCAACCCAACTCATAACGGTGGTGAACCAGTGCACATAACCCGCAGCCAAAATCGTTGGGTTAGCCAAATCAAGTTCACCTGTCGAGATACCGAACTGCTCGAAGTAAGCGGCGAGCTCCAAGTAGCCATCGACAAAGAGAGCTGCCTGTAGGAAGAGCGCAATACCGATCAACAGCTTTAGGGCGAAGTCTTTGTCTATTGCCTTCGTAACCGGAGCTAGCGAAGTCGGCGTTTGCGGGCCTGAGCAACTTGACTGGGTGATGGTTATTGGAGTCGTCAGCTCAACTCGAATTTTCTTTTCTCTATTCCAGAACACGTTTCGTCCTTGATGCGTTGGAGGGGCAGAGGTGGAGATTAGCGTAACGAGAATGGCCCAGAAAGTGCCGGGGACCCTGAGGACTTCCAAAGGATACGGGGTCGGAAACCCGCGGGATCGTGTTAGTGGGAGGCTCGCCAGCTTACTGAAATTTCAATCCACTGAAATCTTGAAAGGATTCATTGAAAAGCCGCTGAAAAGGAGGGCCTATGAGCGCAGCCACTTACCTGTCCAAAAGCGCCTTCGCCGCGCACATCGGCCGGTCACCGAGTTACATCACCTGGCTAAAGGAAAACGGCCGGCTGGTCCTGTCTCCCAATGGCAAGCAGGTCGATGTGCTGGCCACCGAAGCACTGATCCGCGATACCGCCGACCCGAGCAAAGCTGCCGTTGCCGCTCGTCACCAGCAGGAGCGGCTACAGCGTGATGTTTACAGCCACGTCTCAGCCCAATCCGAGCCGACTAACACGGCTGCGCCGCCGCCCGCTGATCCTGCTCATGGGCAAACTCCTGACTTTCAGAAAGCGCGTGCGCATCGTGAGCATTATCTTGCGCGGATGGCGGAGATAGAGTTTCGGAAGGCGCAGGGAGAACTGGTAGAGATCAGCTTCGTGCAGAAAGCTGCTTATGAGACTGCACGTTCGCTGAATCATTCGTTGTTGAGCCTGTCACCGCAATTAGCGCCGCAGTTAGCTGCTCTGTCAGACCCATGGGAGGTGGAGAGGCAATTGACTGCCGCGTTGCGCCAGCGACTTAACGAAGCGGCACAGGTGTCTAGTGATGACTTCGGATTTGCATTGGGCGAAACCTAACAATATCGCGCTGACTGGAACTCACTCGGCTGACATTGTGATTTAGTGCCGTCTGCCGTCATTCAAACGTATCTACGAAACGCGAATTGACTCACCTATTGGTTTTTTTCTTTCATCTGGGCTTACAGATTTTCGGTTTTTGGTTCCAATTGCCTCATTTGCTTAGAGTTCAGTCTGAACTCCAGCGCTGCCTGACTTGGATGGTCTGACACGCTTTCCGGAAGAGTCAGGGGTGTTTGGTCCAGCGAAGCGTACTCGCTACATTTTCTTAGGCGTTCCGAGATCCGAATCGACAAATTCGTTGGCTCGATCCAAATCAGCCCCAGATCGAACAGGGTATGAATGTCAGCTCGTAGGAGCAGCCCGTTCGAGATCACGTCCGTCTTATCACCTTGGTAGGGGTGGATGTGCGCGGCTTCAAGTACCGGTTCGAGTTCGCATCCCGTCATGGCACAACTGCCTTTGTAGGCTTTCAGCAACATTTTCCTAAATCGAGTCTGGCCACGTCGTTGAACGATTGCGGCAGTCGTACGAGCCTGCATTGGGCGCACATTCATGATTCGAAGAAAAAGAAGCTTTGTCCGGTGTTGCGGGCGGAGAGGGTGCATGTGGATTAGTTGTACCGGAAGGTATGGCTTTCGTAAGCCTTGGTGAATGAAGGCGAATGAGCAGTGGGCCTGTCGCATCTCATGTACGCGTTAATGTACTCTCATCGCGTTAGGCTAGATGTACCTTGCACAGTAGCTGTCTGCAGCGGCGGTAGGGATACTGCCCAGCCCTTAATTACAGGAGTTCAAAATTGAATAGAAGCTCGCGTAAGACGCCCGCAAGATGGGGGGGTGTCCGGAAGATGGCGCTATTGACGTTCACACTGGTTGTTTTGGTTGGGGGGATGGCCGTCTCAGCAATTGTTCAAAATCGTGGGCTGCATGTTGAAGTAACCCCCAAACAGATAGGTTTGACGTTGCAACCAGCAGAGCAACCGAGCCCTTCTATCTCCACTTATGGCGCCGCCTCTCCCATCATCACTGCACCTGGTGCGCATGTCGTAACTGAAGCCAAAGGGCCAAACAGGCCGGCGGCTGCAGATGCCACTCCGAAGAGCGGAATATCCACCCACGGTGCGGCCTCACCAATCGTGACCGGGCAAGGCGCTGTGGTTAAATCCACTGTCGATACGCGGCCATGATGAAGGAAAAACTCCGCTGTGCGGTGATGATTTCGGTGCTTGCATTGCCTCAGCTTGCTCTGGCGCAATCCCAGAATATGCAGACCACGGGGCCGTGCTCGTCGATCGTTACCGGTGCGGGCGCATCTGTTAATAGCACTTGCATCGGCGTCACGGAAGAAGTGCTGAAGCGTCTGACCGAGACCACTGCCGTGAGCCAGAGCCGGAGGCTCTTTGTTGCAGAAGCTTGGCTCAGTCCAACTGAGATGTTCGGACAACCCAACAGTGGTAAGCAAACCGTAAATGAGCAGGTCTACATCTCAGTCCGTGTGACAAACATTACGGCGGCGCCAATTCTTCTGACGTCAGCTAAGTGGGAGATAGTGCAGGCGAGAAATCTGTCGAAAGGTGGCGCCTCATACTTCTCCAAGAACTTGTTGTGGCCTGTGATTTCGATGAGCAAGCCGATCAAAATCGATACTGGTGAACAGGTCGATGTCGAGTTCGCTGAAGGATTGGAGCTGAATGGGATGGCAAGCCGCATCCGTAAGAATCGAGAACTGGACACCGCTTATACGCTGCCTGGCAACCCAACACGGATCAACGGCGACCAATACGTCAATTGGTTCGCCGAACAAATGGGCCTGCTGTACGGCGAAAAGGCCAAGCTGCGGCTCACGCTTTATGAGGGCGACTACAAGCCTGCCGCTAGCGTTTTAGTACCACTTACCCAGGGCGTGGACTTCTTCTACCACGGCGAGGCGGTGGACCAGAAAGGAAACGTTCAGTACGCGCCGCGCCTGGCTTACGACGCTCTCCTGGGCCAATACCTCGAAATGCGTGAGAAGATGGAGCCAGGGTTTAGTATTAAGACTCCGCCGACGAGGGTGATCGAGGTGATTCCCGATCCTACCGTGTGGGGTAAGCAAAAGTATCGAGATCTCGGAGTTCAAGAGCAACCGGAGGAGTAACGTGATGCCTTGGGGGGTTTAAGGATTAAGTTGCCAGATATCTGCAGCAGATGCATTCGGTCTGGTTGCCCAGACTCAAAGCTGAACCTCATGATGATGGTCCGCTCGCTCCCATGAAATTCACTCAGAAAATTCCTGTCGCCCAACGTATCGTGAAACCCTCTGCAGTAATCGATAACTGCATCGGCAGTGACCCCGCGCTTCTAGCCATGGCATGAATGACCACCATTAGTAGCTTGCCGACTCCACGATTTCGGTAGGAGCTCTAGACCCATCTCTATTTTGGGCTACTTGCGGAGATCTTTAGGATTCCAGTAACCTAGCAACTGGCACATTCGGTAGGTGCCCGCCGTCCACTCTGGCGAAGCAATAGCGCTATCGTGATTTCACCCGTTTCAAACCAACCCTGTATTGGGTTCTCGTAGTGGACAACAGGCCCAGCCTTTGGAGGCTGACTATGCAACACACCCTTACTTTCGCTGACGTACAAAGCGTCAAGCGCCTCGCGAAGCAACTCAAACAAGTACATCCTGAACTGCCTCACGGTAAGCGGCTCGACCTTGCCGCGGCTGAGCTTCTCGGTGTTCGCAACTATCACGAGCTGAACCGCCGGTTTCAGGCAGTGATCGATCAGTACCTGGATTCACCAAGTGGTCCGAATGCGGTCGCGCATTGCCTGTACTGTGACTTCCGATTCGCTGCTGATCTTAAGGACGATCAGAGGGAGCACCGCGAGAATCATGAACGGATCATGGAGGTCCACGAGATCACTGGCTATCGCCCGGGTACCTACGTGGAGCGCGAAACCTTGAAAAAGGATGGCCACACCAAGGCGCGCAGTGCCGGCCCCCTGGAAGATCGTATTGAGGGGGCACTGTTGATTTTGCGCGGATGGTTTGATCGTTCATATCACAGCGCTATCGAAGCAGGCCAATGGCGTAAGCACCCTTCCTTCGAGGTATACGTGGCCATGATGGTCCCGTATATCGAAGAGTTCCTTCCTGAACTGGCTCCCTCTCTGGCGCAGCGCTACGGTCGTACTCCTGGCGTGATTGCTCACGGCCAGACCAACTGGCCGCTGCAGTAACATGCAAACAGAGCCCAGCTTCGGCTGGGCTTTTTCGTTATGGAAAGATGCTTTCCGGGCTGTGTTCGCTGATAAGCCTCGCCGACAGGGCTATCAAAACTTGCCAGGGGGCATGCTATTTGAAGTCTGCTGAAGAGGCAGCACCATCAAACTGCTTGATTGATGCTTCCGCTCCTTCCTGGCTGAAGACCTTAGGTCGGAGAGTGCTCTACCCATACATGTATAAAAGGTCGTCGATCAGCTCAAGCTCTTGCTGCGTGTATTGGACCTTGTTGTATTGTCGAATGTCCTCAAGCACACCCCTGATCGGGACTTGCCGTGAAGGATCTTGAACGATTTCGATCAAACGGTCGTAATCGGGATCTCTACCCTTGAGGTATTTTTCGATCAGTTCTTTGAGCGCTACGCGGGCCTGTAGATCGGTTAGCACTGTTACTTCTCCGGCAAGATAGTGACTTCATCCACTTTGATAACAGTGGGATTACCCGGTTTCGGGATGAGTTGCTGCGCACCACCCGTACCGTACTCAGGGTACGCTTTGGTGAACGGCTCCAGGTTCGGACCTTTGCCACCGAGCTCGTATGGCACTGTAGCGTTGGGCACACCATCTTTGTAGAGTTGCAGCGTGTCAAACTTCAAGCGCAGACGCCCATCACTCCACGCCGGATCCGGGTCAGCCGCGGTAACGTGCTTCGGCGCTCGTACCTGGAAAGCTTCCGTTGCGGCGTCTCCGGTCTCAAATTTTTCGAAACCAAAATACGACAGTCGTGCTTCCTGAGTGTTGATCGTGTTCTGCGCGTGAGTGTTTACGGTTCCGTCAGCATTCTTGTAGCCCATGTATCGGTACCCCGTCGCAGGCAAGGTCGAGTCCGGTCCGGATGGTCCGACATAGAAGTCGGGCTTCGACTCGATGACCGCCGGTGGGGTGACGTCTCCAGTCTTTACGCTGGAGTCTGCGAGGGTAGGGTTAGTGTTTGGAGACGATGATCCTCCGGGCTTGGGACAGTTCGCAGAGGGTTTCAGCGGTGCCTTCTTGGCCACACCGGAAACAGCTTTCGTAATCGCCCTGAACATCAGACCAAGCGGGTCTACCCAGCCAGTAGGATTGGGTGCGTATTGGTAGTTGTTTAGGCCACCTGCAAGCTTTACCGGGTCTGGGGTCAGAAACCGTCCTGTACTCGGGCTGTAGTAGCGGTGGCGGTTGTAGTGAAGTCCTGTCTCTGAGTCGAAATACTGGCCTTGAAAACGTATCGGGTTATCGATCTCCGCGACATCCAGCGCAGCCAGGTTGCCATAGGCTCGATACTTGGCCGACCACATGATCGCACCGCTGTAATCAGTGAGCTCCTGTGGCGTGCCCAAATGATCGAGCTGGTAGTAGAACGGCTCGGCCTTGAGCGGGCCTTCGCCGTTGAGCATGGCCAGCGGGCGGAAGGTGCCCGGTTCGTAAATGTAGCTGCGGTAGCGGTTGTCGGCGCTTTCGGCGATCAACCGTTCGCCTTGCCAGAGGAATTCGGTGGTGTGGCCATCGACGGTTTTGGCGATACGGCGGCCGAAGGCGTCATATTTGTAAGTTGCGGTGCTGCCGCCGGGCAGGCTGACGCCAATCAGGCGGTGCTGGCAGTCGTAGCGGTACTCGGTGACGAGTTTTTGCCCGGTGCCGCGACGTTCGCGGGTCAGGTTACCGTAGGCGTCGTAGTCGTAATGGCGGTCGCCCTGCATCAGCAGGCGGTTGCCTTTGACGTTGGCCAGGTTGGCGGCGGGCTGGTCGCCTTGGCCCAGGAGGTTACCGGCCGGGTCGTGGGCGAAGGTTTCCGGGGTGCTGCCGCGCACGTTGATCAGCCGGTCGAGCGGGTCATAGTGGTAGCTGCGATTGCCTTTGCGGCTGTCATCGATGCCGGCGAGGTTGCCGTTGGCGTCGTAGGTGTAGCGGCGCTGGAACAGATTGCGATCTTGTTGGCTGACGCTGTGCGCCTGCAACCGGCCTTGTTCGTCGTATTGGTATTGGCTGAGCAGCAGGCCTTGCTGGCGTTGCTGCTCGCGGCCAGCGCTGAACTGGTGGGTGGTCAGGCGCGAACCGTTGAGGTCGATGCTGCTCAAGCGGCCGCCGGCCTGGTGGCGGTAGTCGAGCTTGCTGCCGTCGGGCAGGCGGCAATGGCTCAATTGGCCGAGCGTGTCGTACTCGTAACGCAGGGTGCCCCAGCCCTGATGCTCGGTGATCAGGCGGTCTTGCAGGTCGTACTCGTAGGCGAGCGGCCAGTGGCCGTCGTCGACGTTCACCAACCGGCCGAGGGCGTCGTAGCGGTAGTGAATGGCTTCGCCATCGGCCAGAGTTTTCACCAACAAGCGGCCAGCGGCGTCGCGTTGGTATTCGGTGATCAGTTCGCTGCCGTCATCGCCGAATTCGGTTTTCTTCAGCAGTTGGCCGTTGAGGTCGTATTCGTAAGCGGTGCGGCGGCCATCGAAACCGGTTTCCTGCTGGATCAGACCGTTCGGGTAGTAATCGAGGTGGTAGTGCTCGCCACGTTCGTTTTCGATCTCGCTGAGCAGCAGTCGCGAGTTGTCGTAGCGATAACGCAGCTGGCTGCCGTCCGGGTTGATGCGGCGGCTGACCAGATGCAGGCCATCGGCGTATTCGTAGCGGGTGACGCGGCCCAGTTCATCACGTTCGGCGGTGACGCGGCCATAAGGGTTGTAGCTGAAGGCACGGGTGGCGCCACCGGGCAGGGTGATTTGCGCGAGGCGGTTGGCGTTGTCCCATTGGTATTGGGTGATGGCGCCGCTTTCGTCCTGACGCACAGTCTGCCGGCCGAGGGCGTCGTAGCGGTATTTGCGCTGACCACCGTCCGGCAGGCGCTCTTCGAGCAGTTGGCCGAGGTGGTTCCAGCCCAGTTGATGGCGGCTGCCGTCCGGGTGGCGGATTTCCAGCAAGCGGCCCTGGCGGTCGTAGTTGTAGTGGGTGGCGTTGCCGTCCGGGTCGATCTGTTGGGTGATATCGCCTTGGTGGTTGCGTTGGTACTTCCAGACCGAATCGCCGCGCTGGACTTCACTGACGAAACCATTGTTGTACTCATAGGCTGTCAGTTGATCTTCCGGGGGAATGACTGCCGTCATCAGCCCGTCTTCGTCGTATCGGTATTCGGTGATCGCACCCAGCGGGTCTTTTTCGGCGATCAAGCGACCCTTGTCGTCATAGGCCTTGAGGAGTTCGGCACCGTCGGGATCGACTTTGCTGACCAGCCGCGCCTGATCGTCGTGCGTGTAAACCTCTTCGCTGCCGTCGGCATTGGTCACGGTGACGCTGCCTTTGTCGTCCCAGGCATAACGTGCATCCATCTGCGAGAAGTTTGCCCAGTGGTGAATACAGCGCGCTGACTTGCCTTCCTTTTCCCATTCCCAGTAGAAACTCGCGCCGCCAGCCAGTTGCCGCTCGAGGATCACATTCTGATCGTTGTAGGCGTAGCGCTCGGCTTCGCCGGCTGCGTTCTTCGCTTCGATCAGGCGTTGCTGGGCGTCATAGCCATAGGTGACGACGGTCTGAACGGTACTCCAGGCGTCTTCCAGGTTGTCGGCAGGGCTGAACTGCTGATAGTCGACGGCGATGATGTGCTTGCGGTCGTAACGCAGGAGAAGGGCACGACCGGCACCGTTGTCGATCCGCTTGATTCGGCCATGGATATCGCGGGTGATGTACAGGCGGTTATCGTAGTTGTCGCTGATGGCGATCAGCGTTGCGCCCTTGCTGTCGTAGCGAAAGTGGTAGAACTGGGGGCGTTCGCCGGCCTGAGCGAGAATCAGCTCTGACGGGTCGTCACCGAGGAAAATCGCAGCCCGGGAAAGGTTGTTAGTGATGGCCGGACGTTGTTCGCTGGGCATCGGGAAGCTGATGGCGCGGTTTTCATGGTCGGTCCAGATCACTTCGTCGCCATTGATCTGCACCCGCTGCGCCAGCGCGTGGCTCCAGCCGTAGCCCAGGCCGCAGTCGATTTCAGCGGCACTGGTGCGGTACAGACGTGTCCAGCTAAAGGGCAGCAGACCGTCGAGTTGGCCATCGGTCAGTGTCAGTAGCTCTTCACCAGTGACCATTGAGACCGGGCAATTGTTGGTGCAGGTATTGGCCGCTGAATCAGCGCTTTTGTTGTCGGGCGTTTTCGCTTGTTTGGAAGCGTCGTGACCAGCTTTACCTTTGGCTTTGCCCAGCTTGCTGTTGCGCTTCCCATCAAAACGCAGTTGCGCCAAACCGTTCTTCATCTGAGCGGTTACACCACGCGCTGCAACTGCGGTGTACTTCTCGACGTACTCCATGAAACCTTTGATGATCTTGAACACGGACTCGACAAAACCGGTCACGGCCTTGATGACGATTTCGCCGTAATTTTTCAGCCGCGCTGCGAGGTATATGACCCCCGTACCTTCCGCCGCAATGGTCAGTACTATCGAAATCACGATATCGATCGCGATCCCGACGACGGCTGCCGTGGCCACTTTCGCGGCTTTGCCAGCCATCTGTGTCGGCGGCAAACCGGCCAGCCAGATGAGGGCGCTGCGCACCATCAGGAACAGGGCGGCCTCGTCGCTGGCGAGCAACATGGCCTTTTTCATGACGTCGGGCGCTTGCAGGGCCAGGTCTTTCAGTTTCTGGGCGCCAGCCCCGAGGTCTTTTGCGAACTTTCCTGGATCTTGCAGGATATCGAGCACCAGGCTGATCCCGTCCCACACCCCCTTGATCGCCTCCCAACCGCCTTCCAGGATGCCGTTGCCGACTGCCATGGCGGCAGACGAAGCGGACTGGGTCGCCCATTGAGGTTTGAACCCCGCCCACTCCTTGCGCAGGAAACCTTCCAGTTGCCCAGTCAGGCCGTCATAGGACTTGAACAAGGTATCGATCTGAGCCGGTGTCACTTCATTGTGAACCCGGATCTTGTAGAACTTGCCCGGCACACCACCGGTCCAGCAGGCTTTGCCCTTGGCATCCAGTTTGACTTTGCTGACTGCACCACCTTCCACCGCAACGATTTCGACTTCGATGTCGCCGATCGGGATGTCATAGACCGACTCGAATTTGCTTTCGATCAGCAGCGGCCCCTTGAGCGGGCACTGGGCCACGTTCGAGAAGTCACCGTCGGTCATGGTGACCGATTTGCTGGTGTTTCCGACCTTGAGCACCCGCTCCATGCCCAGCAGCGAGGGCATGTCAGTCGCCCGGCTGACCTTGTCGGCCGCTTTGGCGTACCAGGTTTGGGTTTGCTCGCGGTACAGCGTCAGGCTGTCCTTGAAGGTACTCAGTTGGTTGTCGACGTAGGCAACGCGATCCATCAGCCTTGCTCCAGAATCAGGTGGTTTAGCAGTGCTTCATTAAGGGGTTTCGGAGCATCGGGGCGGCGCACGAAATGGGCGACTTTGTGCCTGAGGTTGCTCTCGGGATAAGCGGCGTAGATGTCTGGGCGTTCCTCGCTCAGCCATTGCATCAGGTTGTCGATCAGGGTCGATGGGTCTTTGGTCGCGAGGCGATCCAGCAACCCCTGTGGCACTTCCCACCACGGCCACGCCTTGGCCGGCGGCACGCCGCGGGCGCCGACTTCCAGGCTTTGGCCATTGATCAGGTAGCGCTCGAACACCGGCAGAATTTCACCGGCCCCGGCGCCGAGGCCTTCAAGGATCGGGTAGATATGCCGCCCATCCCAGAAGCGGAAAAACACCTCGCTCCCATCCGGCATGCGCACCTGGGTCAGGCTGCGCAGGTGTTCGAAC
>NZ_JANLNW010000029.1 GCF_025465945.1 Pseudomonas sp. 6D_7.1_Bac1
ACAATGGACTGTGCTTGACTCACGGCCGACCGTAAAAGCCCCGGAGTATAAACAGCCTCAAAGCTCCCAGGCGACTTTCAAACCTTCATAAATCGCTTCTTCGGCGGTGCGCGGTGCGAGGCAGTCGCCGATACGTCGAAATTCCACCAGACCTTGCAGCTCTGCACCCAGGGCGTCCACCGGTTGATGACCCTGGCAGAGCACCAGTGTGTCGATGTTTTCGAACAGCATCGGTTCGCCGCTGGCGGTGTGCTGCAGGTAGACGGTGTTGTCATCGCAGCCGTAAAGCCGGGCGTAGGGTGTGATCGGGATGCCCAGTTTATGCAGTTCGCCGGCCAGTTGATCGCGCACGTACAGCGGCAGGTTTTCCCCGCAATGAGTGCCGTTGACCGCCAGTTGCACCTGATGCCCGGCGCGCACCAGACGTTCTGCGATGCCGGGGCCGATCCAGTCACAGCGCCAGTCGATCACTACCACCGAACGACCGATCTGCACTTCGTCGCGCAGCACCTGCCAGGCGTCTACCACCTGCAGCTCACCACCGCGTTCGAACGCCGGCCAGTAGGGCTCGGCGCCGGTGGCGACGATCACCATGTCGGGCCGTTCGCGCTCCACCAGTGCGCGGTCGACCCGGGTATTGCGTACCACGCGCACACCGGCCAGTTCCATCTCGCGCTGAAGGTTGGTGCTGGCGCCGCCGAACTCACTGCGTCGCGGCAGCAGTTGCGCCAGCAGCACTTGGCCGCCGAGTTGCGAACTGGCCTCGTAAAGGGTCACCTCATGTCCGCACTGCGCGGCCACCGCAGCGGCTTTCATCCCGGCCGGGCCACCGCCGGCAATCATGATGCGTTTGGTTTTTTTGGCCGGTTGCCGCTCCCCGAAGATCAGCTCGCGACCGGTTTCCGGGTGCTGGATACAGGAAATCGGCAAACCTTTGTGGAAGTGCCCGATGCACGCCTGATTGCAGGCGATGCAGGCCCGCACATCTTCGGCGCGCCCGGCGTCGGTCTTGTTCGGCATTTGTGGGTCGCAGATCAGTGCGCGGGTCATGCCGCACACATCGGCCTGACCACGGGCCAGAATCAGCTCGGCTTCCTGCGGCTGGTTGATGCGGCCGGTGACGAACAGCGGAATCGACAGGCTGGCCTTGAACGTCCCGGCTTCCTTGGCCAGGTAAGCCGCTTCGATCGCCATCGGCGGCACGATATGCACCGCGCCACCCAACGACGCCGAGGTTCCGGCGACGATGTGCACGTAATCCAGCTGTGCTTGCAGTGACTTGACCGCGTCCAGCGATTCGTCCTCGGTGAGCCCTTCGGGGTCGCGTTCATCGGCGGAAATGCGCAGGCCGATGATGAACTGCTCATCGGTATTGGCGCGCACGACTGCGATCACTTCGCGCAAAAAGCGCAGGCGCTGTTCCAGGTCACCGTTGTACTCGTCGGTGCGGCGGTTGACCCGTGGATTGATGAATTGCGCCGGCAGGTAACCATGGCTGGCAACCACTTCGACGCCGTCCAGACCGGCCTGATACAGGCGCCTTGCGGCGGCGCCATAACCGGTGACGATCTCGTCGATCATCGCCTGATCAAGCGCCCGTGGCATCACCCGGAAACGCTCGTTGGGCACTGCCGATGGTGAATAGGCAACCGCCAGCAGGCCATCGCTGGACTCCATGATCTCGCGCCCCGGATGGAAAATCTGCGAGAGCACCACGGTGCCGTGGGCGTGACAGCTTTGCGCGAGTTTTCGATAACCCTCGATGCAGGCGTCGTCGGTGGCCATCAGCACGTGGGAGGTGTAACGCGCACTGTCATGCACACCGGTCACTTGCAGCACGATCAGCCCGACACCGCCTTCGGCGCGTGCCTTGTGATAGGCGATCAGTTGATCGTTGACCAGGTTGTCGGTGGGCATCGAGGTGTCGTGCCCGCTGGACATGATGCGGTTTTTCAGGCGTTTACCACGGATCTGCAAGGGTTCGAACAGGTGGGCAAAAGCTGAGGTAGAGGTCGGCATGGTACGGGTACTCCAGACAGGCTGAAGCCGAAAGGCCGGATTTCGGCGTTGTTATTATGTGCCTATAGAAATTTACCTACAGTAAAAAATCAACTTGTTTTTTTACTATCGATTGCAGTAGCTTATTTTGGCGCCCACTCCTGGGCATAGGTGTCTACACAACATTGAAATGCGATGCAGGAAAGCTCCCGTAGCAGCTGCCGAGCCTGCGAGGCTGCGTTCGAGGACGAAGTCCTCGCAAATCCTGGATCGACGTTTTACCTGGAAGAACGCGCTGCCTGATTCAACGACTGCTTCGCCGCCGAACGCAGCCTCGCAGGCTCGGCAGCTGCTACGGGAGTTGGAGCAGAAAGGTGTGTAGATACTGATGCACTCCTGGGGCGAACCTCACCACAATAAAAAAAGGGTCACGTCGGCGTTTGCTCACGTGATACCTGCACGAGGAACCACTGATGAAATCGAATACGCTCAAGCACGGTTTTTATCCCTTGTTGTTGACCCTGGCCATGGGCCTTGGCAGCGCACAGGCAGCACCGGAGATGGTGGTGGTAGGTTACGGCGGAGCCGGACAAAAAGCCCAGGATGTGGCGTTTTTCCAACCCTTCAGTACGGCGGATCGGAGCAAGCTGATCCAGAGTGAATACAACGGCGAGATGGCCCGGATCAAAGTAATGGTCGACACCGGCAACGTCGATTGGGACGTGGTGCAGATCGAAGGCCCGGACCTGATGCGCGGCTGCGACGAGGGCATGTATGAACGACTGGACTGGAAGGCGCTGGGGCGCGCCGAGCAGTTGATCCCCGACGCCGCGCAGGAATGCGGTTCAGCGGCGCTGGTGTGGAGCGTGGCGATTGCCTACGACACCCAAAAGCTTGCGCAGGCCCCGACCTCATGGGCCGATTTCTGGGATGTGCAGAAATTCCCCGGCAAGCGCGGATTGCGCAAACGTGCGGTGTACAACCTGGAGTTCGCCTTGCTGGCGGACGGGGTGAAGGTCGAGGACGTGTACTCGGTGCTGAGCACCCCGCAGGGCGTCGATCGGGCGTTCGCCAAACTCACGGAACTCAAGCCGCATATCCAGTGGTGGGAGGCTGGCGCGCAACCGGCGCAATGGCTAACCGCAGGCGATGTGGTGATGACCTCGACTTACAGCGGCCGGGTGGCCGCCGCCGCGCAAAGCGGCAGTCACCTCGGGCTGGTCTGGCCGGGCAGCCTGTACGGCATGGACTACTGGGCGATCATCAAGGGTTCCCAGCATGTCGACCAGGCCAAGCGCTTCATTGCCTTTGCCAATCAGCCGGATGCCCAGGTCAAGTATGTCGAGCAGATCCCTTACGGCCCGACCAACACTCAAGCTGCCGCCCGGCTGGACAGCAAACTCGCCCAGTGGGTGCCCACTTCACCGCAAAACCTCAAGGGCGCGCTGTCGATGAACGTGGCGTTCTGGGTCGATCACGGCGAAGAACTTGAAGAACGCTTCAACGCCTGGGCCAGCAAGTAAGTGCAACGGGCTGGACGTGTGAAAGCGTCCAGCCTTACTGTCTGCGCAGTCGATCAGCCTGGAGAGCCAAAATAATGAACGAGATCGCCACCCGACTTGATGCCACTCATCAGCGCAGCACCACTGAACAGCGCCTGCGTGAGGAACTGGCGGCGTGTTATCGATTGATCGCGCACTTTCGCATGACCGATCTGATCTTCACCCATATCTCGGTGCGCCTGCCGGGGCCTGAGCATCACTTTCTGATCAACCCGTACGGGCTGATGTTCGATGAAATCACCGCCTCCAATCTGGTGAAGATCGACCTGAATGGCCGGGCCGTGGAGCCATCGCCGTACCCGGTCAACCCGGCCGGTTTCGTGATTCACAGCGCCATTCACGGTGCCCGCGAAGACGCTCAGTGCGTGTTGCACACCCACACCAAATCCGGTTGCGCGGTGGCGGCGTTGAAGTGTGGGCTGTTGCCGGTGAACCAGATTTCCATGGAGTTCTACGGCAGGGTTGCTTACCACGACTATGAAGGCGTGGCGCTGGACCTGAGTGAGCAGCAACGTCTGGTGCAGGATCTTGGCGACAAACCGGTGTTGATGCTGCGCAACCATGGTTTGCTGACCGTCGGCGAAACGGTGAGCCAGGCGTTCTTGCGTATGTACTACCTGGAAAAAGCCTGTGAGATCCAACTGGCCGCGCAGGCCTGTGGTGAGTTGGTATTGCCGCCGGCCGAGGTATGCGAACACACCGAACGCCAGTTCAACGACCCCGGCCGGGCGCTGGACGAAGGCGAGTTGAGCGATCCGGATGGTATGCAACTGGTCTGGCCCGCGCTGTTGCGATTGCTTGAGCGTGTTGCGCCGGGGTATCGCGACTGACTGGAGACTTGGCACACTCCTGCTGTACATTCGTTCAGCTCGCGGCTTTTTCAGCCCGAGTCCCTAACGATTGATCCAAGGAGAGTGTCACCCATGAGTCAGGAAGCCCGTTTTTCCCGCATGGAGCCGGAGCTGCGCAAGGCCAACCTGATCGAGGCGACCCTGGTGTGCCTCAAGCGTCACGGCTTTCAGGGCGCGTCGATCCGCAAGATTTCCGCCGAGGCCGGGGTCTCGGTCGGGCTGATCAGCCATCACTATTCCGGCAAGGACGAACTGGTGGCCGAGGCCTACATGGCGGTCACCGGACGGGTCATGAGCCTGTTGCGCGAGGCCATGGAACAGGCCGCACCCACTGCGCGTGAGCGCTTGTCGGCGTTCTTCCGGGGTTCGTTTTCCGCCGAGTTGCTGGACCCGCAACTGCTGGACGCCTGGCTGGCGTTCTGGGGCGCGGTCAAGACCGCAGAGGCGATCAACCTGGCGCACGAACATTCCTATGGCGAGTACCGCAGCATATTGCGCAAGGTCCTGACCGAGTTGGCCGAGGAGGAGGGCTGGGAGCCGTTCGACGCCGATCTGGCGGCCATCAGCCTCAGCGCCTTGCTCGACGGCTTGTGGCTGGAGTCGGGCCTCAACCCCGGCACCTTTACCCCGGAGCAGGGCATGCAGATTTGCGAAGCCTGGGTCGACGGTTTACAGGCCGGCGGCCGTCAGCGTTTTTGTTTGCAGACGAAGGACTGTTGATCGCCCGTTCAGCAATGGATACTCTCTGGCGCCGGTGCAGGAAAAAACTCTAATAAGAAACACGCCTTCGGGCATACGCAGGACTCCAAGCGATGGCTCCTCGGGTACTGATCGTCGATGACGATCCGCTGATTCGCGAACTGCTGCACGCCTACCTGTCCCAGGAAGGCTACGACGTACATTGCGCCGCCACGGCGGAGCTGGCCGAAACCTTTCTGGCGAGCCAGACGGTGGATCTGGTGATGCTCGATATCCGCTTGCCGGGCAAGGACGGCCTGACCCTGACCCGGGAACTGCGGGTCCGTTCGGAAGTTGGGATCATTCTGATCACCGGGCGCAATGATGAAATTGACCGCATCGTCGGCCTCGAGTGCGGTGCCGATGACTACGTGATCAAACCGCTCAATCCACGAGAACTGGTGTCCCGTGCGAAAAACCTGGTGCGCCGGGTTCGTCATGCCCAAACGCCGCAACCGGTGGCGGCCATCCCTCGGCCGGTCAAGCAGTTCGCCGCCTGGGCACTGGACACCGACCGCCGACGGCTGATCGACAACGCCGGCAGCGAAACCCTGCTGACCCACGGCGAGTACCAGTTGCTTAGTGTGTTCCTGCGCAACAGCGGTCACACGTTGAGCCGCGATCAACTGATGGACCAGATCCGCAACCGCGAGTGGGTGCCCAACGATCGCTCCATCGACGTGCTGGTCGGGCGCTTGCGGCGCAAGTTGCACGACGATCCGGCCGAGCCGCAATTGATCATCACCATCCACGGCGCCGGTTATCTGTTCACTGCCAGCGTGGCGGCCTGAGCCGCATGCTGCGAACGTTTTGGCTGCTGATGTTAGTGCTGTCGGCGAACAGCGCGATGGCGGCGGATAAAGTTCGCTACTGCGACTATCCGGTGTACCCGCCGATTTCCTGGAGCGACGGTAAACAGGTGCGTGGCCTGGCCCCGAGCGTGGTGAAAAACCTGTTCGGGCACCTGGGCTACGAGGTCGAGATAGTCGTGCTGGGCAACTGGAAACGCTGCCTGCTGGACGCCGCCGAAGGCCGGGTCGACGTGGTGCTGGCCTACAGCACTGCGCAACGCGAGCAGAGCATGGTGTTTTCGACGGTGCCGGTGTTGCGCGAAGAAGTCGCGCTGTTCATCAACCGTCAGCATCCGGTGAAGTTCGAGCGTCTGGAGGACCTGGCCAATTACCGTGGCGGATTGTTGTTCGGTGAAAGTTACGGCGTGGATTTCGACCGCTTTGTCGCGCAACACCAGAACATCGAATGGGTGTCCGACAGCAGCCAGAACTTCGGCAAACTGATTCGCGGGCGCATCGATTTCATCACATCGGAGCGGCGCACCGGGCAGCTTTACGTCGAAAACCTGCCTGGGGCGCAAGACATCGTTGCCTTGCCTAACGCCTTGAGTGTGGATTATCTGCGGGTCGCGGTATCGCGTCGTTCACCGCTGGCCAGCCGCATGCCGGACATCGACGCGCAGTTGCAGCGCATAGTCGATGCCGGCGAAGTCGACCGTTTGTTGAACGAAAGCGAAGTCACCTATCGCGACATGATCAACCTGCCGGCAGATGCGCAATGATCCGCGCACGGCCCGGTGGCCTGCTGCGGCGCCTGCTGCTGTTCATTCTGTTGTTCAGCCTGTGTTTCACCGTGCTGGCGAGCACCGTGCAACTGTATTTCGAATACCGCCGCGAGATGCGCGACATCGACTCGCGCATGGAGCTGATTCGCGCCGGTTACCTGGCCAGTCTGGAGCGCAGCCTCTGGGACCTGAACCAGGAACAGTTGAATGTGCAGCTGCGTGGTCTGGTGGACTTCTCTGATGTGGCTCGGGTTCATCTGACCAGCCCCGACTTCGACCTGCTGCAAGGCAGCCCCGACCCGGTCGGGCCATTGCGCATCGAGCGTTTTGAACTGGATTATCAACCGCCGGCAGGTCCTGTGCGGCATCTGGGGCAACTGGAAGTCAGCACCGATCTGGGCGCGGTGCATCACCGGCTGTTCGCCACCGGGTTGACCAGCCTGTTGTGGATGAGTGTGTTTCTCTGCGGGTTGGCGGTGGCGCTGTCGGGGTTGTTTTACCGGCTGGTCACGCGCCACCTGCAAGTCATGGCCGGATTTGCCCGACG
Organism: Pseudomonas sp. 6D_7.1_Bac1; assembly: GCF_025465945.1. Taxonomy (GTDB): domain Bacteria; phylum Pseudomonadota; class Gammaproteobacteria; order Pseudomonadales; family Pseudomonadaceae; genus Aquipseudomonas. The sequence continues at coordinate 7,273 of NZ_JANLNW010000029.1, forward strand.
TATCGCCGCCGGTGACTGGGATGAGCCCTTGCACCTGGACAAGAGCCGCAGCGCTGACAAAGACGAAATCGACACGGTGGCCCATGCGTTGGACGATATGCGCCGGGCGATTCTCAGTGACATTGACCGGCGGGAAACCGACCGCCTGGCTTTGCAGGATAACCGCGATGAACTGCTGAGAATGGTCGAGCGCCGCACCGCCAGCCTGATGCGCGCCAAGGATGAAGCCGAGGCGGCCAACCTCGCCAAGTCGCGGTTTCTGGCGACCATGAGCCACGAACTGCGCACCCCGCTCAACGGCATCCTCGGCATGGCCGAACTGCTGCGCGGCGCCCGCCTTGACGAGCGTGACAGCAAACGCCTGGATGCGCTGTACAAGGCCGGCGAAGGGTTGCTGACGATTCTCAACGAAGTGCTGTATTTCGCCCGACTGGAAGAGGGCGAAAGCCACCCGGAACCGGTCGACTTCTCGGTCCGGCACTTGCTCGACGAGGTGCTGACGTTGCTGGAGCCGCGCGCACTGAGTAACGACACGACGCTGCACTCCCGGGTCGATCCGCAGGTCGCCGACAGGCATCACGGTGCCGAGCAGTTCTTGCGTCAGGTGTTGAGCAACTTGCTGGCCAACGCGATCAAGTTCACCGAAGGCGGGCAGGTCAGCGTCGAGGTCATGCTGTTGGCGCAAGCCCCGGACCAGAGCGGTCAACGGCTGCGTTTGAGTGTGACGGACAACGGCATCGGCATTGCCCCGGCGATGCAGGCAAAGATTTTCGAGCGCTTCACCCAGGCCAGCGAAGAGGTGGCGCAACGCTTTGGCGGAACCGGGCTTGGTCTGGCGATCAGCAAACACCTGGTGGAGCAACTGGGCGGGCGGATCGGCGTTGACAGTGAAGTAGGGCGCGGCAGTTGTTTCTGGTTCGAACTGACGTTGCCGCCGGCCATCGGCGTGAGCGATGTGACGAGGAGTAGCGCAGCGAGCCGGGCGCTGAACATTCTGGTGGTCGAGGACGTGGCGCTGAACCGTGAAGTGGTCAGCGGCTTGCTGCAACGGGACGGCCATCAGGTCTGGCTCGCCGAAGAGGCCGAACGGGCGCTGACGCAATGCGCCGCTCAGACTTTCGATTTGATCCTGCTTGACGTGCACCTGCCGGGCATCAGCGGCGTTGAACTGTGCAAACTGATCCGCAGCACTCCCGGTCCAAATCGGCACAGCCGGATTTTTGCCCTGACCGCCAGTGTGCAACCGGCCCTGGTGCGCGGGTATCTGGATGCCGGAATGGACGGCATTCTCGCCAAACCCTTGAAACTGGAAAACCTGCGGCAGGCTTTGGCTGGGCAGTCACCCGTGGCGGAACCTGCGCGGGTTGATGAAACTATGGATTGGCCGTTGTTAGACACCCACCGCACTTTGCTCGGCGAACAGAAGGTTCAGGGCCTGCTCGCGGTGCTACGTAACTCGATCACCCAGCATCGGGACGCGCTGACCGAGGCCATTGAGGCCGACGACTGCACCGAGGTCGCCCATCTGGCGCACCGCTTGGCGGGTAGCAGCGACTCACTGGGCTTTCGCGCGTTGGCCAATGTGCTGCGAGCGCTGGAAGAGGCAGCGCTGGTCAACGATGAGTCGGCGTTGCGAGCGTTGGCACCGCAGGTTCATGAACAGTTGCAGCGTTCGCAACAGACGCTGGCAGACCTGTTGCACGCCTGATGTACAAGCCTGACGTACAAAAACGTTACGACTTTTTACATCTTTGATCGTTACGTACAACGCGAACTTACATGGGTTTCCAATAATCGACGCAACCGCCCCAGCGCGGTCTTCGAAGCTTATTGGAGATAATAATAATGAACTGCCGTAAAGCTGATCCTTTCCTGCGCCATGACGTCCTGTCATCCGCCGCGCACCTCGCCGACTACTGAGGTGCCGACATGAGCGAAACTATCGAACGCAAAGGCATACAACTGACCCGCGCCCTGAAAAGCCGGCACATTTTCATGCTCTCGCTGGGCGGCGTGATTGGCACCGGGCTGTTTATGGGGTCTGGCGTGACCATCAACCAGGGCGGCCCGGTGGGGGCGATTCTGGCCTACCTGGTCGCCGGTTTCCTGATGTACCTGGTGATGGTTTGCCTGGGCGAACTGTCGGTGCAAATGCCGGTATCCGGCTCGTTTCAGACCCACGCCACCCAGTTCATCGGACCGGCTACCGGCTTCATGATCGGTTGGGTGTACTGGATGAGCTGGGCGTCCACCGTAGGCCTGGAGTTCACCGCGGCCGGCATGTTGATGGTGCGCTGGTTTCCCACCGTGCCGATCTGGTACTGGTCGGCGCTGTTCGTGGTCGTATTGTTCGGCCTGAATGCACTGGCGACCCGCGCCTTCGGTGAAGCGGAATACTGGTTCTCCGGGATCAAGGTGGCGGCAATTCTCGGTTTCATCGTGGTCGGCGTGCTGGTGATTTTCGGCGCGATCCCGCTGACCAGTGGCGCACCGGCGCCGATGATGACCAACCTGATCGGCGACTCGTTGTTCCCCAACGGCCTGTCAGCGGTGTTCGCGGTGATGATGACCGTGGTCTACGCCTTCCAGGGTTGCGAGATCATGGGCGTGGCGGCCGGTGAAACCGATCAGCCGGAAAAGAGCATCCCGCGTGCCGTGCGCAACGTGGTGTTCCGCGTGCTGATCTTCTACGTGCTGGCGATCATGGTGCTGTCGGCCATCGTGCCGTGGCAGCAGGCCGGGTTGATGGAAAGTCCGTTCGTGCAGGTGTTCGACATGGTCGGCATTCCTTACGCCGCTGACCTCATGAACTTTGTGATCCTCACGGCGATTCTGTCGGTCGGTAACTCCGGCCTGTACGCCTCGACCCGCATTCTGTGGGCGATGTCGAAGACCGGCATGGCACCCAAGAGTCTGTCGCCGTTGAGCAAGCGCGGCGTGCCATTGCGGGCGCTGAGCATTACCTTGTGCTTCGCGCTGGTGTCGCTGATGACCAGTTTCATCGCGGCCGACACACTGTTCATGGTGCTGATGGCGGTGAGCGGCATGTCTGGCACTGTGACCTGGATCGTTATCGCCCTGGCGCAGTACAAGTTCCGCAAAGCCTACCTTCGCGATGGCGGCAAGCTCAGCGACCTGAAATATCGTGCGCCGTGGTTCCCGCTGTTGCCCATTCTGTGCATCGCCTTGTGCTGCTCGCTGTTCGTGTTCCTGGCCATGGATGAAACCCAGCGTCCTTCGCTGTATTGGGGTTTTGGCTTTATCGCCGTGTGCTACGGCGCGTATTTCCTGATTCATCGCAAACGTCAGGCGGTATTGGCGCCGAGCTTCCCAACCAGTTAAGCGAAATCTCTGTGGGAGCGAGCCTGCTCGCGATGGCGGCTGCACATCCAAAGAAGAT
>NZ_JANLNW010000076.1 GCF_025465945.1 Pseudomonas sp. 6D_7.1_Bac1
CGCGTAACTCTTTGTTTACCAAGGAGTTTTCCGTTTCGACTGCGCCGGAAGTGGGGCGAATTATAGACTTCCAGAATCTGCCGTCAACCCCTAATTCAGTTTATCTATCAGAAGTTGAAAAACAGCACTCATTACGGCCTATATACAGAAGCACTGACAACGGGTGCGCAGTATATTGCTCAACCTCTGTTAGTTAAGCATGATGTGCCACACGCACACCTTATCGACTCTCACCTCGGACGACACCACGCGATGAATGACCAACCCCGCAACCTTGCATCGACGCTGTTCCCGGTTGGCCTGCTATTAATAGCCATGGCGTCAATACAGTCTGGGGCTTCCCTGGCAAAAAGCATGTTCCCTATAGTGGGTGCACAAGGGACAACCACCCTGCGATTGATTTTCGCCAGCGCGATCATGCTACTGCTGCTACGCCCCTGGAACGCCAAGCTCACTGCCAAGTCATTACGCACCGTCATCGTCTACGGCATGGCGCTGGGCGGCATGAACTTTCTCTTCTATATGTCGCTGAGGAGCGTCCCGCTCGGAATTGCCGTTGCTCTCGAGTTCACAGGCCCGCTGGCAGTGGCCATCTATGCCTCACGCAGGGCGATCGATTTTCTGTGGATCGGTCTGGCCATCATCGGCTTGTTGCTGCTTATACCTACAGACGCAGCAAACACGAGCATTGATCTTATAGGCGCCGGTTACGCGCTGGGCGCCGGGGTATGTTGGGCGCTGTACATTCTGTTTGGCCAGAAGGCCGGCGCAGACAACGGCGTCCAGACCGCCGCATTAGGTGTGATGATTGCTGCACTCTTCGTTGCGCCTATTGGCATCGTCCACGCCGGAGCCGCGCTGCTCACACCTTCACTGATCCCCATCGCGATCGGTGTTGCCATTCTGTCCACCGCCCTTCCGTACACCCTTGAGATGGTCGCCCTCACCCGGATGCCGACACGGACGTTCGGAACACTGATGAGCATTGAACCCGCGTTTGGCGCATTATCCGGGCTGCTGTTTCTGCACGAATACTTGTCCCTGGCACAGTGGATGGCCATCATCTGCATCATTCTGGCGTCCGTAGGTGCGACCATGACCATGCGCAGTGAATCCAGGCCCTTGGTGGCAGTAGATTGATACACGTTTTTACGAAGGTCTGGTATTTGCCGCTCAATTGAGCCATGTTTAGCCGCAACTCAATGTCAGCCATGGATTTTTTCGGATAGGGATATCACTAACGATAAAAACGAAAGCGCATGCTGCCAGACTCGGGCATCAGACCCGAGACCGCAATAAGGATGGGAATGAAACGATTTTTGGTATTGCTTGTTGTACTGACCATCGCCGGTTGCGCTGCGACTTCCAAGACAGAGGTCAAGCGCGGGAAAAAAGGTCTGCATATCAACTGTTCAGGCCTCTCGTCTTCCTGGGACAAGTGCTACACGAGTGCAGCCGACTCATGCGGCCCCAACGGCTACAAGGTGATTGCCAAATCCGGAGACGCGGTGGAAGACCCGGGTGACTATCCGTTTGGCATCAACCCCGCCGGCTATACCAGCCGTAGCATGATCATTATCTGCAAATAGCCTGACGCCATCTCAGTCAGTGCTTTGACCGGCAATCTGGCGGCCGATTTCTTCGTAGCTGGATTGCAATACGGTGCGCTGAACATCCGGACTCACCAACATTCGTGCGACCACCAATGCGCCAATGCACTGAGACAGAATGGCCCAGGCCAGGCTGTCACTCTCCAGGATCCGTGCCCAACTTTCCTGCAGCCGGCAGATCCACTGCTCAGCTTGCTGGCGCACCGAAATGTCGGAGCGAGCGATCTCGGCGCCAAGTGCCGGCAGCGCACATCCGGACTCGGGATGCTCGACATGCGCCATGCTCAGGTAATGCTTGAGACAACGGTCCAACCTGACTCGACTCAGTTCGCCATTACCGCTCAATCGCTCAAGGCTCTGACACAGCTCCCGCTCGACGATCGAACTGAAGAGTTCATCTTTCGAGGAAAAGTGGCTGTAGAACGCGCCGCCGCTGAGCCCTATGGCTTTCATCAAGCCGTCGACACCCACCGTGCAAAAGCCTTCTTTCTTGGCTGACACTGAGCTGCTTTCCAGCAATTTCTGCCTGGTTTCCAGCTTGTGACTGGCTGAATATCGCATCGCTTCTCCCGAGAACCCATCGCCTTGACGTATTCAGGATCGTAGCATAACGTTCGTTTGGTTAACGACCGTTTAGCAAAGAGCGATGACTATGACCAAAGCTATCAATAACAAGAAAGTCGTACTGGTTGTCGGTGCTGGCGATGCCACCGGCGGGGCAATTGCCAAGCGTTTCGCACAGGAAGGCTTTGTTGCCTGCGTCACTCGTCGAAGCGCGGACAAGTTGCAGCCACTGGTCGATGCCATTCATGCCAGAGGCGGTGAAGCCCACGGCTTTGCGTGCGATGCGCGCAAGGAAGAGGATGTGATTGCACTGGTTGAACAGATCGAAAGCCAGATCGGCCCGATCGAGGCCTTCGTCTTCAACATCGGCGCCAATGTGCCGTGCAGCATTCTTGAAGAGACCGCACGCAAGTATTTCAAGATCTGGGAAATGGCCTGCTTCTCTGGATTTCTCAACGCCCGTGAAGTGGCCAAGCGCATGGCAACCCGACAACGCGGCACCATCCTGTTCACCGGAGCTACCGCCGGCATGCGCGGTGCCGCTGGTTTTGCGGCGTTCGCCGGTGCCAAGCATGGCATCCGCGCCCTGGCCCAAAGCATGGCACGGGAACTGGGCCCAATGAACATCCATGTCGCTCACGTGGTGGTCGATGGAGCCATCGATACCGACTTCATCCGCGATAGTTTCCCGGAAAAGTATGCACTCAAGGAGCAGGACGGGATTCTCAATCCCGAACACATCGCCGAGAACTACTGGTACCTGCACAGTCAGCCGCGCGACGCCTGGACCTTCGAGCTGGATCTGCGGCCCTGGAGTGAACGCTGGTAAGCCCTCCCCATAACAATAATCAGAGCGTATCGAACATGAGCAAACGCGTAGAGTTCTTCTTCGACCTCGGCAGCCCTGCCACTTACCTGGCCTACACCCAACTGCCGAAAATCTGTGAGCAAAGCGGGAGCCAACTCATCTACCAACCAATGTTGCTGGGTGGCGTATTCAAAGCCACCGGCAACGCCTCACCGGCAGAGATCCCGGCCAAGGGTCATTACATGTTCCTGGACCTGGATCGTTACGCCAAACGCTACGGCGTCCCGTTCAGGCTCAACCCGCATTTTCCCATCAATACCCTTCTGCTGATGCGCGCCGTCACCGGCATGCAACTGCGGCACCCCGCGCGCTTCGTCGACTTTATCGACTGTCTGTTCCGTGCGCTCTGGGTTGATGGCCGTAACCTCAACGACCCGGCGACCGTCGCCGCAGTGCTGGCCGAACACGGCTTCGATCCCAACGAAGTGCTGGCCTTGACCGCCGATGAGGAAGTCAAAGCAGCACTCAAGGACAAAACCGAGCAAGCGATACAACGCGGTGTATTCGGTGCACCGAGCATGTTTGTCGATAACCAGATGTTCTTCGGCCAGGATCGCCTGGACTTTGTCCGCGAGGCCTTGAATTAGATATCGATAACCAGTCTGCCCTGCGCCTCACCCGAGGTTTGCAGGTCATAGGCAGCCTCAGCGGTTTGCAGCGTGAACCGCCGAGGATCGAGCAAGGGTTTCAGCAATCCTGCTTCAATCAGCTTCGCCGCCTCACCGAGAATCTGTCCGTGATGCTCGCGACCTTTGCCTGTCAGCAAGGGCAGTAATGAGAATACCCCGGAATAGCTTGCCGCACGAAACGACAATGGCGCCAGACTGTGCTGCCCCCAACCGAGACAGCTCACCACGTGCCCCTGATAAATGCGCATAGCCTTGAACGACGCATCCAGCGTCTCGCCGCCGACCGTGTCGTAAACAATATCGAAACCCTCCCCCGCCGTATGTTGCTCCACATACTGTTCAACCGACTGCTGGCGATAGTCGATAAAGGTCGCACCGAAGCTTTCGATAATTGCCTGCTGCCTGGCCGACCCTGTGGCGAATACCTCGGCACCGAGCGCACGAGCCAACTGCACCGCCACATGCCCGACACCGCCGGCACCACCGTGAATCAACACCTTGTGGCCAGGCTGAACCCGGGCGCGATCCACCAATCCCTCCCACGCAGTAATCAGTACCAACGGCAGCCCTGCCGCCTCAGTCATGCTCAAATTCGCCGGTTTGCGCGCCAGCAGCCGTGCATCAACAACGGCGAACTGCGCCAGTGAACCCTGTTGACCGCCAATCCCGGTCGCCATGCCATACACCTCATCGCCAACCTGCCAATCACTGACTCCGGCGCCGAGCGCTTCGACAATCCCTGCCAGATCCATACCCAACACCGTCGGCAATGGCTGACTTGCGTGAGCCGCCTGCCCGGCACGGATTTTTCCGTCCAGTGGGTTCACCCCACTGGCAACAATTCTGACCAACACCTGCCCGGCTTCAGGCACAGGCTTTGGGATAGAGGTCAAACGAAACGGTGCATTGGCCGAGTCGACGATCAGGGCGAGCATTTCAAGTGAGTCAGTCATTTCGCAATCTCATGTCAGTGGAGAGTTGCGTTGATCATCCGCCCGCCAACTCATGCCGATAAGACGCTATATAGTTATAGTCACCATGCCCATTAGGCATCAATGAGAAAACCCGTGGACAAACTCAATGCAATGGCGGTTTTCGTAAGAGTGGTCGAGCGCGGCAGTTTTTCTGCTGTCGCTCGGGAGCTGCAGACCAGCCAACCGACCATCAGCAAAATCCTCCGGGCACTGGAAACCGAGCTCGGCGGCAAGCTGATTACTCGCAGTACCCGCCAGCTCTCACTGACCGACGAAGGCCAGCGTTACTACAATGAATGCCGACAGATTCTTGCGGCAGTCGACGCGGCCGAACACAGCTTCCAGTCTGGACGGGAAGCGGTCGCTGGGTCTTTGCGGGTTGGCTCCTCCGTCAGTTTCGGGCGTTTGCAGGTTGCCGCCCGGCTGCCGGATTTCCTTGAGCGCTACCCAGACGTAGAAATCGATTTACAACTCAGCGATCAGAATATGGACCTGGTCAGCGAAGGCTTGGATGTCACGTTACGCATCGGCGAGTTGAGTGATAGCGGCTTGATAGCTCGCCAGATTGGCACCACGCATCGAGTGACCGTCGCCAGTCCCGACTACCTGGCTCGGCATGGCCGACCGCAAACACCTGAAGAGCTGAGCCAGCATAACTGCCTGCTGTTCAACCTGCTGAGCAGCCAGAATCAGTGGAACTACGAGAAAAACACTCAGCGTCACAGCGTGCGGATCAAAGGCAACGCCCAGAGCAACAGTTCGGAGGCCATACGCGAGATGGTGTTGGGCGGGCTGGGTATTGCGCTATCGCCGGTGTGGTTGTTCAGCGAGGATTTGCAGGCCGGTCGGGTGACCGCGATTTTGCAGGATTACTGCGCACAAGCGTTGCCAATTCATGCGGTGTCCCCGGCCAATCGTCGCCAGTCGGCCAGGGTCAAAGCCTTCGTCGACTACATGAGCGAAGCACTCGCCCGCGCGCCGGAGCTTGCGCCGCCGTCCGAAGACTGACGGCGCAGCGCCAACTCAGATCGCCGCGGTTCGGGTGTTCAACCACGCCAGCGCGGCGCCGTCGAGCAACGGGCTCAAACGTTCACGAACTTGTGCGTGGTAAGCGTTGAACCACTCGCGCTCATCCTGGGTCAGCAATGCAGGCTCCAGGCAGCGAGTGTCGATCGGGCACAAGGTCAGGGTTTCGAATTTGAGGAACTCACCGAATTCACTGCTGCCCGCCTCGCGGTTCAACGCAAGGTTCTCGATCCGCACCCCCCAACGCCCCGGACGATAAGTGCCCGGCTCAATCGAGGTGATCATCCCTGGCTGCATCGCGGTTTGCGGTGCTGGCGCGGCTTGATAGGCAATCACTTGCGGGCCTTCATGAACGTTCAGGAAGTAGCCGACGCCATGCCCGGTGCCATGACCATAGTCGACGCTTTCAGCCCAGATCGGTGCACGCGCGATGGCGTCGAGCAACGGCGAGAGAATGCCACGCGGGAACTGCGCACGAGACAAGGCAATCACACCCTTGAGCACGCGCGTGCAATCGCGCTTCTGCTCTGCGGTCGGCGTGCCCACCGGCACCATCCGCGTAATGTCGGTGGTACCGCCCAGGTACTGGCCGCCGGAGTCGATCAGCAGCAGGCCGTCACCTTCAATCACCGCGTGCTCTTCCTCGGTGGCGTGGTAGTGCGGCATCGCGCCGTTGGCGTTGAACGCGGCAATGGTGTTAAAGCTCAGCGACACATAACCCGGACGACGGGTACGGGCAGCGGTCAGGTGCTCGTCGATGGTCAGCTCGGTGATGCGTTCGCGACCCAGTACGCTATCCAACCAGGTGAAAAACTCGCACAGCGCCGCACCGTCCTGCTCCATCGCCTGACGGATGTGTTCGACATCGGCGAGGCTTTTCTGCGACTTGGCCAGGGTGGTCGGGTTCAGACCTTCAATCAGCTTCACGCCAGCGCCGAGGTTATCCAGCAGACCGGCAGTCACCCGCGCCGGATCGACTTGCAGGCTCGCACCGTTCGGCACGGCAGCCAGCGCCGAGGCCACTTCGCTGTAATCGCGCAGGGTCACGCCGTCCTGTTCGAGGATCGCACGCAGTGGCGCATCGACCTTGCTCAGCGCGACAAACAAGGTTGCCTGCTGTTGACTGATCAGGGCGAAGGACACGAACACCGGGTTGAACGACACGTCGCCGCCGCGCAGGTTGAACAGCCAGGCGATGTCGTCGAGGGTGGCAATGAAGTGCCAATCGGCACCACGTGCTTTCAGGCTTTCACGCAGCTTGGCGAGTTTTTCGCCACGGCTGACGGTGGCCTGCGGCGGTAAGTGCTGATAGATCGGTTGATTCGGCAGACTCGGGCGATCGCCCCAGACTTCGCTCAACAGATCGATATCGGTACGCAGCCGTGCGCCATGCTCCTCAAGTTTGCTGCTCAGTGAGCGGGCCGATGCCACGGCCATCACAGCGCCGTCGACCGCGACCACACCGGCTTCCGGCGTTTGTTCGGCCAGCCAGTCCAACGGGCCGGGTTGGCCGGGCTGCAGTTTCACCAACTCGATGCCGCTGCCCTTGAGCTCCTTGGTCGCCTGTTCCCAATAGCGACTGTCGGCCCAAACGCCAGCAAAGTCCTGAGTGACGATCAGCGTGCCGACCGAGCCATGAAAGCCCGACAGCCACTGACGCCCCTGCCAGTAGCCCGGCAGGTATTCCGACAAATGCGGATCGGCCGACGGCACCAGCAAGGCGTGGATGCCCTCGCGGCTCATCAGCTCACGGGTGCGCGCCAGGCGCTGGGGAACCGTTCCTTGGGTCAAAGGCTGCGTACTCATCATGTCTCCTGCTAACCACTTTTATTTTGTTTTAGGGCGCTGACTTTTGGTCTGCGCATCAGGGTTGGGCGGTAGCCCAGAACGCCGGTGCACTGGCGATTGCTGCTTTGATCAATTGTGCGGCCTGATCGATGTCCTGTTCGGTGGTGAAACGTCCGAGGCTCAAGCGAATGGTCCGCCCTGCCGTCCGCGCGTCGAGCCCCAGGGCCAGCAGCACATGGGACGGCGCATTGCTCGCGGAGCTGCAGGCCGACGTCGCCGAAAAGGCGATCGAAGCACTCAATGCCTGAGAATTGAACTCGCCTTCACTGAAGGTCAGGCTCAGGGTATGGGGAATGCGTTGGGTCGGGCTGCCGTTCAAGCGTAGACCGGTAATGCCGCTGAGTTGCTCAAGCAAGCGCTCACGTAGCCGGGTGATAGTAGTCGCCTCTTCAGCAAAGTGTTCCGCCGCCAGCGCAAAGGCTGCGCCCATGGCTGCGATCTGATGGGTGGCCAGGGTTCCGGAACGCAACCCGCCTTCGTGTCCGCCGCCATGGATCTGTGCCTGCAAACGTTGCTGCGCGCGCGGGCCGACGTAGAGCGCGCCGATCCCCTTGGGACCGTAGATCTTGTGCGCGGAAAATGACATCAAATCCACCGGCCACTGAGCCAGATCGATCGCCACCTTGCCCGCGCCCTGCGCAGCGTCGACGTGAAACAACGCACCCTGCTCACGCACCCGCTGACCGATGGCAGGGATGTCGTTGACCGTGCCCAGCTCGTTGTTGACCAGCATCAGCGACACCAGGAAGGTGTCCTCGCGCAGTGCTTCGCTGACCGCTTGCGCAGTGATCAGGCCTTCGGCGTCGGGCACCAGATATGTGACGGCGACCCCGGCATCCTGCAATTGCCTGGCGGTATCGAGGATCGCCTTATGCTCGATCTGACTGGTGATGATGTGCCCGCCGGACTGACCGCGGGCCTGGGCCACGCCTTTGAGGGCGAGGTTGTTGGATTCGGTGGCGCCGGAAGTCCAGACGATCTGCTGCGCTTGCGCACCCACCAGATCGGCGACTTGCTGGCGTGCCTGCTCGACCGAACGCCTGGCCTGCTGGCCAAAGGCGTGGGAGCTGGAGGCCGGATTGCCAAAGTTACCGCTGAACCCCAGACAGTCGACCATGACCTGAATGACTCGCTCATCCACCGGCGTGGTGGCGGCGTAATCAAAATACAAAGGACGCTTATTCATAAAAAGACTCGCAGAGCTTATTCCGGGATCAGGTGTATTTGCTGAAAGCGCCGCACTGGAGGTGGTGTACAAACTGCGGTAAATCAGCAATACCTGATCGGATGCCGTTAAAGAAGTACGACTTCATTTCAAAGTGCGTAGGAACGCTCCTGAAGTCGAGCTTAACAGGCATCGGACACCGGGTTGAAGCGCAAGTCAGATAAAGCTCTCGTGCAACATTGGATACAGTCGCTTAGCTGGAGTGGCCGTGAAGAGGCCCTCCGCGCTCGGCGTTCATTTCGCCATGCTGATCAAAACCAAAAGCTTTTTGCGGCTGGCCGAGCAATTGGGCCTTTTTCGCCTGGTATTCATCAAACGACAAACCCCGACGACTCAAGGCCTCCAGCGCCAGCTCCCGGGTTTCTTCGGCGGTGTACGGACGCAGTTCCGGGGAAGGATGACTGGCACAGCCGGCGAGCACCGAGGCAACCAACAACAGTGATACGACGAGTAAATGCTTCATGGGGAGGCTTCCTGCGAGCGAGTCCTGGACAATGGACACAAGCTACTCCCGCCCCTGAGGCGACAAAAATCATCGCACTCGATAGTCGCTATCGACCTCAGCAAAATCCATTCAGCTCACTAGGGTCTGTTGACGTTTGGTGACGACCGCGACGGCGGCCCATTTGGGTTGCGCGCCAACGTGCGCGAGGCTGCGTTGCGGGATTTGCCAAGGGAACAACCAT
>NZ_JANLNW010000037.1 GCF_025465945.1 Pseudomonas sp. 6D_7.1_Bac1
AGGGCTGCGTTGCTCGGAACTTATTTGGAACAACCAAACCGCGTTCCTCGCGCCTTGCCCTGCACCCAATGGGCATCCGTCGCGGTCGTCACCAAACGTCAACAGACCCTAGACCTTTGGCCGGAAAGCATACCAGAGCTGTAGATTTATAAGAAAAACCAAGAACTACAAAGAGTTAAAGCTGTCTTTTGATGCCGGAAGAGAGCTTCGACGGGCCCATTGGCCGTCGCGGCTGCAATCTTTCGCACTATGCCAGCGCTCAAGGCGCTCTGTTTCTGTCGACCCACTGCTCGAAATTTCGAGACGTTGGACAGTATTCTTTCCGGAGAACGGATGACGCGACTCCAGGTTTTGCTACTGCTGTGCTTGTCGATGCTGCTGCCGATGCCGGCGGTTGCACGGTTGACGGGGCCTGTGGAAGCCGTTCAGTCGGGCAAGGTCCGCGATCTGGCGGAAATTCGCGGCAGCCGCGTGCTGCGGGTGCTGGTCAATCAGAGCCGTAACAGCTCCGGTGAAGTCCAGGGCCAGACCATTGGCGTCGAGTACCATCGCCTGCGAGCCTTCGAGCAGTACCTCAATGGCCATGCCCGTGACGGCCAGGAAATCTCCCTCAAGATCATTCCCAAAGCCAAGGATCAATTGCTCGGCGCATTACAGCGCGGCGAGGGTGACCTGGTGGCGCCGGGGGAGCTGCTGGATGCGCAGTCCGCTCGCGCCGTCAGTACCAGCGAGCCGATTGTCAGTAACGTGCCGTTGCTGCTGGTGGGGATCAAGGGCGAGCGCCGCTACACCCGTCTCGAACAACTCTCCGGCAAAACCCTGGCGCTGACCGCCGGTAGCGCGGCCGGTGAAGCCATCAATCAGATCAATCAGAAGCTTGCGCTGCACAAACTGCCACCGGTCAAGGTCGAGTGGGTCGACCCGAGCCTGGCGGTTGAAGATGTGTTGGAGATGGTGCAGGGCGGGATTTTTCACCTGACCATCGTCGAGCAACCGATCGCCGAGCGTTGGGGCAAGATCCTGCCCAGGCTGCGCTTCGATCGGCAGGTGGTCATCAGCGAGCCGGGCAAGGAATACTGGTTTGTGCGTCGCGACGCGTCGATGTTGCGGGCGAGCATTGATCGCTTCCTGCAAACCTATAAAACCCCGTCCGATCAGGATGTGGCGTTCCAGCGCATCTACCGACGCCTTTATCAGGTTCACTATCCGCTGGCCCGCGCCGACCGTCAGCGTCTGGAGAAGCTGCGCCCGGTCCTGCAAAAACACGCCCGCGAGCAGGGCATGGACTGGTTGAATCTGGCGGCTCTGGCCTTCAAGGAGTCAGCGCTTGAACCCGGCACCCGAAGCGGCAGTGGTCCGACCGGGTTGATGCAAATTACCCCGTCGGCGGCGCAGCGGGTCGGGGTCAACAACATTCAGTCCGTGGACAGTAATGTGCAGGCCGGGGCCAAGTACCTGGCGCTGATCCGTCGCAAATTTTTCGCCAGTCCCAAGCTCAATGAGCGTGAGCGCATGGCCTTCGTTCTGGCGGCCTACAACATCGGGCCGGAACGTGTTCAGGGGATGCGTGCCGAGGCCAGGCGCCGTGGCTTGAACCCCAATCAGTGGTTTTTCCAGGTCGAACGCATTGCCATGGAGCAGGTGGGAATGGGGCCTGTCAGCTATGTTAATAGTGTGAACAAATACTTTTTGGCATATGACCGGGAACGAGAGTCGTTGGAGCCTCAGGGGCAGAAAGTTGCCTTACGCAAATGATCGACTAAGCTGATTGTTATGGCGGGATTTTTGCGCTTTTAACATGAATTTAACTGATTAATATAGCGGCCAACCAACACACTCTCACAATGGATGACACAGCATGAGCACATTGATCAACAAGGTACTGTCCACCCGCGCTGGCTACGGTCTGGCCGTACTGCGGATTATCGTCGGCATCATTTTCGTTGCCCACGGCTCACAGAAACTCTTCGGCATGTTTGGCGGTTACGGCATTGCCGGTACCGCGCAGTACATGGAAAGCATCGGCCTGGCGCCAGGTCACCTGATGGCGATCCTGGCCGGTGGTACCGAGTTCTTCGCGGGTCTGGCGCTGATCATCGGCTTGCTGACACGCCCGGCAGCGCTGGGGCTGGCCTTCCTCACGCTGGTCGCCATTTTCTCGGTGCACATTCACAACGGTCTGTTCATGGCCACCAACGGTTATGAATATGCCCTGACCTTGCTTGGCGTTAGCATCGCCTTATTGATCGAAGGCGCCGGCAAGCTGTCGGTAGACCGCGCCATCACCGGCTGACCGCTCGGGCTCAACAAAAAGGTCCTCATTTTGAGGGCCTTTTTTGTTGCGCAAGATTCTTGACACTGTCCTGTCGGCTTCTCTAGGATGTTTGCCATGCGCCGATTTAAACAGCTACTTGCGGGGCGCCAGGTGACTCATTCAGTTGCCGATAGAAGCTTGAAACAGGCTTCGAAATACCGCTAAAGCGCTGGTTCGGTGTTGCCTCTCACCTGCCATGCAGACTTTTGAGGCAGAGACACGACACGATGAATGCATTACGCCCCCCAGTACGTCCCGCGCCGATCACGGCACACCTTGCCCAGCGCAATCCAAAAATCCTTCTTGGCGGTAATCACCAGCCGACGCTGCTGCGTTATCTGGATGGCTGGCCACGTCGTACCGGCGGCCCGGCAGCGTTCCTGATCCAGTTTGTCGAAGACGGCGAATCGCTGGCACGTTTTGCCAGCGACAGCTTCGATCTGGCCGTGATCCAGTCGCCCAGCGCTGAAGATGCGGCTGAAGTGATCAGGCAACTGACGCGTGTTGCGCGCCAAGGGCTGATTGCCCGTCGCTGAGGCTCAGGGATAGTCAATTGCGACGATATACACGAACTGTTCGCCGGTAGGCGCCTGGACCTGGACATCGGCATCCAGCGCTTTGCCGATCATCATTCAGAAGCGAGCGCGGCGTCCCCGCTCACCTGTTGGGTGCCAGCGGCCGTCTGGCGACCCACCTTGAACCATGCGGCGTACAGCGCCGGGACGAAGAAAATCGTCAGCAGCGTCGCCACGGTCAGGCCGCCCATGATTGCTATTGCCATCGGCCCCCAGAACACACTGCGCGTTAGCGGAATCATTGCGAGGACGGTGGCCAGCGCCGTCAGCATCACCGGACGGGCCCGGTGAATGGCGGCATCCAGCACAGCGTTCCACGGGGTGTGCCCCTCTGCGATCTCGATTTGTATTTGATCGATCAGGATCACCGCGTTGCGCATGATCATGCCACCCAGTGCGATGATGCCCAGGATCGCAACGAAGCCCAGCGGCGACTGGAATACTAGTAGCGCCGGCACCACTCCGATCAGGCCCAGCGGTGCAGTCAGCATCACCATCCACATGCGGGAAAAGTTCTGCAGTTGCAGCATCAGCAGCAACAGGATGGTGATCAGCATCAGCGGGGCCACGGCGAGCAGCGCCTTGTTGGCCTTGTCACTTTCCTCCACCGCTCCACCCACGTCTATGCGATAGCCCGTCGGCAGCTTGGCTTCGATGTCCTTGAGCAACGGCTGGATCTCCTGCGTCACCGATACACCTTGCTCGCCATCCTTCACGTCGGCACGCACCGTGATCGCCATGTCGCGGTTGCGGCGCCACAGCACGGGTTCTTCCAGTTCAGAGTGCACCTGTGCGACTTGTGACAGCGGCACCACTGTGCCCTGGCGCGTGTACAGGTTGATGTCTTTCAGTGTGTCGAGGTTCAAGCGTTCCTCAGGTACGGCACGGGCCACGATGTCGATCAGGTCCTCGTGCTCACGCAGCTGCGATAAGGTTGCGCCGTTCATCACGGTCTGGGTCGCCAGCGACACGTCGGCTGGCGTGAGGCCCAACGCGCTCGCCTTGTCCTGATCAAGCTCCACTTTCAGTGTGCGAACCGGGTCGTTCCAGTCGAGCTGGAGGTCGCGCACCTTCGGACTGGCCCCGACCACCTTCTCCACATCGCGGGCGATCTGGCGCACTACCTGGGTATCGGGACCCACGATGCGGAACTGCACTGGGTAGCCGACGGGCGGCCCCAGTTCAAGCCGGGTTACGCGCACCCACGCCTGCGGGAATTGCTGGTCGGCCGCGGCCATCAGCCGCGCACGTACCCGCTCGCGCGCGTCCAGATCCTTGGTCATCACGACGAACTGGGCAAAGCCCGGATTCGGCAGCTCGGGATTGAGCGAGAGATAGAAGCGCGGCGCGCCGGCGCCGGTGTAGGCGGTGAAGTACTTGACCTCCTCGTCCTTTGACAGCTGCGCTTCCATCCGCTTCACCTGCTCGGTGGTCGCCGCGAAGGACGAACCTTCTTTCATGCGCAGGTCGACGACCAGCTCAGGGCGCGAACTGTTGGGGAAGAACTGCTGCGGCACAAACTTCATTCCGGCCAGAGCGAGCGCCAGGGCGCCAAACGTTGCGCCGATGACAACCCAGCGGCGCTCGATGGCGGTGTCGATCAGACCGCGCAGCTTGCGGTAGAACTTCGAGTCATACGGATCGCCGGCATGCTGGTGCTTGCCGAAGTCCTTGGGCAGCATCTTGACCGCCAGGTAGGGAGTGAAGATACCCGAGCAGATCCACGAGAACAGCACCGCGGCGCCGACGATCCAGAAAATGCCACCCGCGTACTCGCCGGTGGTGGACTTCGAGAGGCCGATGGGCAAGAAGCCCACGACGGTGATTAGCGCACCGGTCAGTCGCGGCATGGCGGTGGATCGGTAGGAGAAGGCGGCCGCCTTCACACGGTCCATGCCGGCCTCCATCTTCACCACCATCATTTCGATAGCGATGATCGCGTCATCGACCAGCAGCCCGAGTGCGATGATCAGCGAGCCGAGCGAGATGCGCTCGAGGTTCCAGCCCATCGCCAGCATCACCAACGCCACGCCACCCAACACCAGCGGCACCGAGGTCGCGACGACAAGGCCTGTGCGCCAGCCCAGACTGGCCAGGCTCACCGCGATCACAATGATCAGCGCTTCCATCAGCGACCGCTCGAAGTCCCAGATCGCGTCCTTCACCGTGGAGGGTTGGTCGGCCACGCGCTCCAGTTCCACTCCGTGCGGCAGCTCGGACTGGATCTTGGTGACTGCCGTCTCCATCGCCTTGCCGAGGTCTACGATATTGCCGTCATTGGTCATGGTGATGCCAAGCATCAGCACCGGCTGGCCATTGTGGCGGACCGTGTAGGTTGGCGGATCCTCAAAGCCGCGTGTGACGGTTGAGATGTCTCCGAGCTTGATCATCCGGCCGCCCGCGGCGATGGGTACGTTGCGGATAGCGTCTACGCTGGTGAACTGGCCGCTCACGCGCACCATGACGCGGTCGCCGTTGGTATCGATCTGGCCTGCGGGCAACAGGGCGTTCTGGCTCTTGAGGCTTTCGGCGATGGCCAACGGTGTAATGCCCAGCGCTGCCAGGCGCTCGTGCGAGAACTCGACGTAGACACGCTTGGCCTGCTTGCCGATGACATCGATCTTCTTGACCATCGGTACCTTTAGCATGCTGTGCTTGATGTCCTCGGCCACGTCCGACAGGTCGGCGTGGCCGACGCCGTCACCCTTGACTGCGTACATCAGGCCATACACGTCGCCGTACTCGTCGTTTACGATCGGGCCGATCACGCCGTCAGGCAGCTCACGGTTCAGGTCGTTGAGTTTCTTGCGCGCCTGGTACCAGGCTTCGCGCTGGTCGGCCTTGGAGGTGCCGCCGCGCACGGTAAGCGTCATGCCTGCGTAGCCTTGCCGCGCGTAGGTGACCACCTTCTCGAAGTTGTCGATCTGCTCGAATTTCTTCTCCATGCGATTGAGGACCTGGTCTTGCATCTGCTGGGCGGTTGCGCCCGGCCAGATGACGATCGCGGTCATTGAGGGCACGGAAAAGTTCGGATCCTCGAGCTGACCGAGCCTGGTGAAGCTGAAGGCGCCGGCCACTGCGACAATGAGGAGCATGAACAGGACGATGGCACGATGGCGCAGCGCCCAGTCGGTGAGGTTGAAGTTGTTCATCGGGCGGCCTGCTGCGTGGTGTTCGCGTCAACAATCGCCGCGCCGGGGAGCGCGACCTTCAGTCCGGACGTCATCTTCTGGACCCCGGCAGTGACGACCAATACGCCGGCCTGCGGCCCGGAGACGAGCACCTCGTCGTTGCGGTAGCCCCAAACGGCCACACGCTCCAGTTCGACGGTGCCTACCGGATCCTTGCCCGCGGGTGTGACCACCCAGAGCGCTGGCTGGCCGCCGCTTTGCGTCAGTGACGTGGCCGGCACGGCCGCCACCGAGACACTTGTTATCATGCGCTCGGCCATTACCGTGGCGGTGGCGCCTAGCGGCAGTGCCTTCACCGGCTTAAGCCGCGCGCGATAGGTGCGCGTCTGCGCCGCAGCCTGTGGCGACAACTCGCGCAGCGTGACATCGAAGGTCTCGTTTGGTGCACTGGCCAGCGAGGCCTTGAAACGCGCCTCCTTGAAGACCGACAGCTGATCCTCGGGCACATCGACGACGATCTCTGATTCATCCGGATTTGCAATCGAGACAACCGGCTGGCCCTCCGCCACGATTTGCCCCGCCTCAAAGCGCACAGCCGTGACGACGCCGCTTCGAGAGGCGCGCAGCACGGTGTATTTGAGCCGGTTGCGCGCGAGCTCAAGCTTTCGCGCCTCGGCCTCGGCGGTCGCATGCGTGGTTTGAGCATTTGTATTCGCGCGCTCGGCGTCGGCCGCACTGACCGAGCCGTCAACCTTCAGCGCGGTCAGGCGCTGGCGGTCCGAGTCGGCCTGATGCGTCTGCTCGACGGCAACCGCCCACTGTTGCTGCGACGCTTCCTCAGCGAGGCGGTAATCGCTGTCGTCCAGCACAGCCAGTATGTCGCCTTCGTGCACAAACTGGCCTACATCGACCTTGCGCTGGGCGACCTTGCCGCCCACGCGGAAGGCCTGGTCGACTTCATGCCGCGACTGTACGGTGCCCACGTAGCGACTGACTTCGCGGGCATTGTCATAGTTGATTTCAACGGTGCGTACTGGCCGTGGTGCCTGCACGGTGGGCTGGTCCGGGCTGCACGCGGACAGCATGACGGCGACGGCCAGGGCGCCGGCCGCAGTAAGGGAATTCTTCAAGGCGGTTCCTCTTTGAAAAGCGACAGGTTCTTAGGACAGTGGTGGCCGGTCGGCTGCGGTGGCTGCGGTGGGGGTGGCGGGTTGTTCGAACACCTGCCAGCCCCCGCCCAGAGCTTTGTAAAGCTGCACGCTATCGAGCAGCAGGCGGGTGTTGCTGTCGTTGGCGTTCAGGCGTGCCGCCAGGCGCGCCCGCTGCGAATCCAGCAGCGGCAACAGGTCGATCTGGCCCCTATCGTAGAGCGACTGTGCGTGACTCAGCGCAGCCTCCGCAGATTCGGTAGCCGACTGCAACGACTCGGCGCGGTGGCGCTCTTGCGCCTGCGTGACGAGGGCGTTCTCCACATCCTCGAGCGCCCGTACGATGCCGTCCTCGGCGCGCAGTAGTGCCTCACGCTGGCCGCTCTCGGCGACCTCGTTGATCGCGCGCGTGCGCCCGGCGTTGAAGATCGGCATCGTGAGCAAAGCAGCCACGTTGGTGAAGCGGGCGGCGCCGAAGTCCAGACCGTTCATCTCAAGGCCCTGGCGCCCGTAGGATGCACCGAGGAACAGTCGCGGGAACCACTCGGCTGCGGCCTGTTTACGACGTGCATTGGCTGCATCGAGCTGCGCCATCAGCGCCAGCACGTCGGGCCGGCGCTGTAACAGGGTGGCGGGCTGCCCCTGCCGGGCCTCGGGGGCCACCGCGTTGCCACGCGAGGGCTGGATGCTCGTGGCGTTAAAGGCCTGGTCACCAATCAGCACTGCGATGCGGTGCCGTGATACGGCTGCCAGCGTTTCCAACGGCGGGATCTGCGCGCGCGCCGATGCGGCATCTGTCTGCGCGCGCTCGACGTCGAAGGAGGTTGCCAGCCCTGCACGGTGGCGCGCGGTAACCAGGCGCAGTGTCTCGTCCTGCGCCGCCGAGATCGCGCGTAATGTTTCGGCCTGGCGCAGTGCGCCGACCAGCGTGAAGTAGTTGGTGGCGACGTCGCTCATCACCAGCAGACGCACGCCGCGCACGCCGTGCTCCGCGGCCAGTGCTTCGGCCTCGGCCGCGGTCGCGCCAGCGCGCAGGCGTCCACTCAGGTCAAGCTCCCACGAGACGTCCAGGCCCGCGCCGACGGTCTTGGTGTCTGGAAAACCCTGCTTTTTGGCAGTGTCGTAGCTGGTGCTGCCGTCGGCGCCGAAGGCGGACACGCCAACACTCGGGGACAGCCAGGAGCGACTGATCGTCTCGCCGGCGCGTGCGGCGCGCACGCGCTCGGCGGCGATCTTGATGTCCCGGTTCTCGCGCATCGCGCGGCGCACCAGATCCGTCAACACCGGGTCGTTGAACGTCTTCCACCACGCGGCTTCGGGTTCCATCTCGGAGGCTGTGCTTGCGGCGAACTTGGCCGGCAGGTCTACCGACGGCTTGAGGACCTCCGTGGAGCAACCGGTCAAGATCAGGGCGATAGACGCGGCGAGCGCCGCACCAACGACGACGCCGACCAGGCGTTCGGCATGTTGGAAGGTTGTCTGCCCGGCGTAGTGGGTCAGCGGATGGGGGGGTGGAAGTCGCTGCATTGGAGTGGACTCGTGTAGATTCGAGATGGCATCAGCGTAGGGCCCGGTGTGCGCGAAGTCGTCAGCGAAGCGTCGCCGTTCGGTCGCCATATCGAGCACTCATTCATGTTGGAGACGTCATTCGCCGTCGGCATCTGCCGTGTGCTCGCCGGCCGCCGACACAAGGTCTGAGGCAATCGACTGCAGCAGCTCTTCGGCGCACGAGAACTCGCGCTGACGTCCGGTGACCAGGTTTTCGAGGCGGCCCACGAGGGCTCCCGGCGCGGCATCGCCACGCAGCTTCACTACGTACGAGCGGCGGCTCGGGTACTTGGATTCAGGGTTCAGGATCATCGCAGACCAGGGGCTCAAGAAAGTTCGACGACAGCGTAGGCCGCCCCCTGGGTCGAGTCGTAAGCGAAAGGTCAGACTTCGGTCGGGACTGCGCCGTTCCCACAGAAATTAATGCCGGTAAGTTAAGGGCTTGAACACCGCAACCGTGTGGGGGGGGGGGGGGGGGGGGGGGGGGGGGGGGGGGGGGGGGGGGTTTTTTTTTTGTGCGCCCGCCG
>NZ_JANLNW010000065.1 GCF_025465945.1 Pseudomonas sp. 6D_7.1_Bac1
GTTTGGGGGTGCGGATGCTCTGGTGACACCCCCGAGCGTACCCGCGCTGGCGCGCGGGAACGACACATCGTCCTGATAGTGCAACGCAGGTTCTTCGCGGTAGAGCAGGTTAAAGTCAGTCACCCATTTCTGCACGCCACGGTGTTCCGGGTACTGCAGCAAGTACCCATCCAACTGCTGATCGTGATTCCACTCGCGCCACTGACCAACATCTATAAAACGTGAACGAACACAGCAACTCTATCGACGGTAATTCTCGACGGCAATTCGTTGCGTGTCCGGGTCGGCGGGTAAAGAGGCGTTAGTGATATAACAGTCACTCTTCGTGAATAAACTATCGGGCTGACATCCGATTAAAATGGCAACCCGATATAGCCACTTTTCAGAGACACAACTTGCGGAGAGTAGAATCCTCACCTTCAGCTAACATGCTCAATCCTATATGCTCTTTCTACCGAGCGACCAAGGATTTCATCTTTATATCTCACCAGAAAACTAACTTTGATCTCGGTTTTCCCTAAGAACATACGAACAGGCATTTTCCACTCTATCGACTCGGTCGTATTGGTGACGACATGATCCTCGCTTGAGCCCGAAGGGCCGCCTGTAATTTTTACCATGCTGACAACCACTTGCCCCACGGCGATTCCTTCATAAGGCTTTACGAGGTGAGTCACATGGGTGTCGGACGGTTCGATTCTGACGATATTGCCTACTGCCCCGAGGATTTCAGGCGCTGGAAGTTCCAGCGATGTTTTAGACTCTTCCTTTAAGTTGCTCATACAAACTCCTTCCATAAAAGTTATAGAACGACAGTTATTACAGAACATAAAGCGGTGCTGTACCATCAACGACCGCAAAATCAGTAAAACTGAAAAAACAATGAGCGTCTACTGTCAGATGTTACAGGTATATACCAGTGCAACACATCGCAGGGGCAACCCGCAGCTGCGAGTTGCTCACTCACCGACATCACTGATTGCGAGTCAATCCTCCGGTCGCAGAATCAACACCGCCAACGGCGGCAAATTCAGCACCAACGACAACGCCTGGCCGTGGCTGCCCTCCTCTTCGGTAAACACACCGCCGCCATTACCGTAATTGGAGCCGGCATAGATCCCTGCGTCGCTGTTGATCACCTCACTCCAGCGCCCGGCAAACGGGACACCCACCCGATAGGCCGGACGCGGCACCGGCGTGAAGTTGGCCACCACCAACACCGGCCGCCCTTCCTTGCTCCAACGCAGCCAGGCATAGACGCTGTTGATTGCATCGTCACCGATCAACCATTGGAAACCCTGTGGCACATCGTCCTGATCGTGCAGCGCCGGTTCTTCGCGGTAGAGCTGATTGAGGTCACTCACCAGCTTCTGCACACCGCGGTGTTCCGGGTACTGCAGCAAGTACCAATCCAGTTGCTGATCGTGATTCCATTCGCGCCACTGACCGAACTCGCAACCCATGAACAGCAGTTTTTTGCCCGGATGTGCCCACATGAAACTCAGGTAAGCGCGCAGGTTGGCGAACTTCTGCCAACGATCACCGGGCATCTTGTCGATCAACGAATGTTTGCCGTGTACCACTTCGTCGTGGGAAATCGGCAGGATGAAACGCTCGGACCAGGCATAAACCAGACCAAAGCTCAGCTCGTTGTGGTGATGAGCGCGGTACACCGGGTCCTGCTGAATGTAATGCAGCGAATCATGCATCCAGCCCATGTTCCATTTGTAGGCAAACCCCAACCCGCCTTGTTGCGTGCTCTGACTGACACCCGGCCAGGCCGTGGACTCCTCGGCAATCACCAAGGCACCGGGCGCTTCGAGGGCGACCACATCGTTGAGGTGGCGGACGAAATCGATGGCTTCGAGGTTCTCCCGACCGCCGTGACGATTGGGCACCCATTCGCCCGCGTTGCGTGAATAGTCGCGATACAGCATCGAGGCCACTGCATCGACCCGCAGCCCATCGACGTGAAAATGTTTGAGCCAGTGCAACGCCGACGCCAGCATGAAGCCGTGCACTTCGGTGCGTCCCAGGTTGTAGATCAGCGTGTCCCAGTCCTGGTGAAAGCCTTCCAGCGGATTGCCGTACTCGTACAGCGCGGTGCCGTCGAACTGCGCCAGACCATGGGTGTCGGTGGGGAAATGCGCCGGCACCCAATCGAGGATCACCCCGATGTCGGCCAGGTGGCAGGCGTTGACGAACGCGGCAAAATCATCCGGCGAGCCATAACGGGCACTCGGAGCGAATTGCGATAACGGCTGATAGCCCCAGGACCCGCCAAACGGGTGCTCCATGATCGGCATCAACTCGATGTGGGTGAAACCGAGTTTCTGCACATAAGGGATCAGGTGCTCGGCCAGCTCGCCCCAGTTGTATTGGCGCGCCACCTCACCGACATCGTCCACTTCGCACTGCCAGGAACCGGCATGCAACTCGTAGATCGACAGCGGCGCGCTCGGGCGTTGGCGCTCGCCACGGGACTGCATCCAGCCCTGATCCTGCCAGTCGATGCGCAACGGCGAGGCCACTTTCGAGGCGGTGTCCGGCGGCAGTTGTGTGGCCAAAGCCACGGGGTCAGCCTTGAGCGGCAGAATCCCGTGGGCGCCGAGAATTTCGTATTTGTACGCCTCACCTGCCTGCAAGCGCGGAACAAACAGCTCCCAGACCCCGGATGGATGACGCAGCCGCATCGGGTGACGGCGACCGTCCCAGATATTGAAATCACCGACCACCGAGACCCGCCGGGCATTCGGTGCCCACACCGCGAAACGTACGCCATCGACACCGTCGACAGCCTTTAACTGCGCTCCCAGACAGCTACTCAGATCCCGGTGATTGCCCTCCGCGAACAAGTACAGATCCATCTCGCCCAACAACGGACCGAAGCTGTAAGGATCCTCTGCGGTTAGCTCCCCGCCTGCCCAACGGGTGCGCAACAGATAAGCCTGGGCCCGGTCGAAATGCGCGACGAACAACCCCGGCACCTCGGTGGCGTTCAAGCTGCCAAGCGCTTCACCGGAGTCACGGGCGATCACCTCCACACTCAAGGCATCCGGCAGGTAAGCGCGAATGAATTGACCGCCCGCCCCATCTGCATGGGGTCCGAGTATCGCAAAGGGATCCTGATGCTCGGCACGCACCAGCGCCTCGATGTCTCGCACTGCCGGCAGCAGCGCTTCTTTCACATGTCCCCGTTCGCTCATGAGGGCTCCTTCATGACTACTCTCCACCGATCTCGGAAAAGGGTTTGAGTCCACTCAACAACCCGTACAGACCGTGCAAGGGTACGGGTAACCAGGTAGGACGATTTTCGGCTTCATACACCACTTCATAGGCCGCCTTCTCCAGACTGAATAACGCCAATGCGGCGTCTTCGGCCTCAGGGTCTTGCCATGCATGAGCAAGACTAGCTGCTGTCTGCCGATACGCCTGAACAAACGCTACCCGAGCCTCACGCAAATAACGTTCCGTCACCCGCTGACGTGCCGCCAGAGTCTGCGCAGTGCCGTCAACCCCCTGTCCATTGAGCGCCACCGCCGCCGCGTAATCGAACGAACGCAGCACGCCACTCACATCCTTGTACGGACTGTGTTTGCCCCTTCGCTCATGCAACGGCCGCGCCGGCTCACCTTCGAAATCGATCAGGTAGGCATCGCCCTTGATCACCAGTACCTGACCCAGGTGTAAATCGCCGTGGACACGCATCTGCAAACCACCCACGGCTTTTGCCGCCAGATCCTGAATGTACGTGAGGACGGTTTTTCTCTGCTCCAGCAAACGTACCACCAATATTTGATCCGTCAGGCTCAACCCGACCTGATGCTGTTTGAGCAATTGCAAGGCACGCTCCAGCTGCGCACTAATCGCTTTCGCCGACGCCTGCTGATCCTTGTGCGTGGTGACGTGCGTCTTGAACGCCGGGTTATCACTGGGCGCCGCCAATAGCCGGTGCATTTCCCCAAGGCGTTGACCGAGCATGCCCGCGAAATCTTTTAATTCACCGAGCGCGTTGTAGTGCTGTTCCTGCTCGGAGATCGCCTCGGCCAACTCATCGCGAATCGCCCGCTCAAGGTTGTTCTGAGTCCATTCCCAGGCATCGCCCTGATTGCTCAGATAACCTTGGGCGATCATCAACAGATTGTCTTCGCCTTGCCCATCACGGCGAATCACCGAACCCAGCAACGGTGAAATATGCCGGAACCCGGCAGCAGTCAGGTAAGCGCCCATCTCCAGCTCAGGGTGTACACCACTGGCGACCTTGCGGATCAGCTTGAGCACCAGACTGCCACCGACTACCACGGAACTGTTGGACTGCTCGGCCGTCAGGTAGCGCACGTCCGGGTCAGCGCCCAGGCCGAGGTTCGCCAGCTCGGCGGTCGGTTCGAAACGAATCTCGCCGTCGCTTGCGGCCAGCACCGTGTGCGCCTGCATCGCCTGCAACACCGCGCGAATGAAGCTGTCGAGACTGAAAGCGTCCGTCACCAACCCCACCTGCCGCCCGCGCCGTACCCGTGCCAAGGCAAGCTGCTGCGGCAATGCAGCGCCGATCTGGTCCTCCGCCAGAAATCCAAACGGCAACTGGTAACGACTGGTCTGACCGTCACTGGCAACTTCTATTTCGCTGAACAGCACCGGATGCTGCGGATCACCAAAACGCACGCCATAAACGATGTGCACTGTTTCGATACTGGAGTCCTTGCCGGCGAACCAACGTCGATTGTGCAGCCAGTCGGGCAGCGCACTTTGCTCCAGAATGGTGCGCGATGGTGCTTCGAGCAGCTCTTCCATGCGCTTTTTCAGTACCAGGGTGGTGAAGTCCGGCAGGCTTTGCGCAGGTTCGACGTGCCAGCTCGGCATCTGGTTTTCCGCTGCCAGCACAAACCAATAGAAGCCATACGGCGCCAGGGTCAGCAGAAAGTTGAGTTGGCCAATCGGCGGGAAGGCATTACCGCCGAGCATTTCCACTGGGACCATGCCGGCGAACGCCGAAAGGTCCAGCTCGGCCGCCTGGGCACTGCGCGAGACATTGGCTACGCAGAGAATGATTTCGTGTTTGTCGTCATCGGCGGTGTACTCCCGCGTATAGGCAAGAATCCGCCGGTTGCTCGGCGAGAGCATTTTCAAGGTACCGCGGCCGAACGCCTTCGACTGCTTACGGATTGCCAGCATGCGCCGGGTCCAGTTCAGCAGTGAATGCGGATCGCCGGCCTGGGTTTCGACGTTCACCGACAGGTAACCGTAGAGCGGGTCCATGATCGGCGGCAGTACCAGACTCGCCGGGTCAGCGCGGGAGAACCCGCCGTTACGGTCGATCGACCACTGCATCGGCGTACGCACCCCATCGCGATCACCGAGGTAGATGTTGTCGCCCATGCCGATTTCATCGCCGTAGTACAAGGTCGGTGTCCCCGGCATCGACAGCAGCAGGCTGTTGAGCAACTCGACGCGGCGCCGGTCACGCTCCATCAGCGGCGCCAGGCGTCGGCGAATACCGAGGTTGATCCGTGCACGGCGGTCAGCCGCGTAGTAGTTCCACAGGTAATCGCGCTCCTTGTCGGTGACCATCTCCAGGGTCAGCTCATCATGGTTGCGCAGGAAAATCGCCCATTGGCAGTTGGCCGGGATCTCCGGCGTCTGGCGCAGGATATCGGTGATCGGAAAACGGTCTTCCTGGGCCAGCGCCATGTACATGCGCGGCATCAGCGGGAAGTGAAAGGCCATGTGGCATTCGTCGCCGTCATCACCCTGCGCCTGTCCAAAATACTGCTGAGTATCCTCCGGCCACTGATTGGCCTCGGCCAGCAGCATGCGGTCCGGGTAATGAGCGTCGATCTCGGCGCGAATCTGCTTGAGCACGTCATGGGTCTCGGGCAGGTTCTCGTTATTGGTGCCGTCGCGCTCGATCAGGTAGGGAATCGCATCCAGGCGCAGGCCGTCGATGCCCATGTCCAGCCAGTAGTGCATCACCGAAAGCACCGCTTTCATGACCTGTGGGTTGTCGAAGTTCAGGTCCGGTTGATGCGAATAGAAGCGGTGCCAGAAGTACTGGCCGGCCACCGGATCCCAGGTCCAGTTGGACTTTTCGGTGTCGAGAAAAATGATCCGCGTGCCGTCGTACTTTTGATCGTCATCGGACCAGACATAAAAGCCCCGCGCCGCCGAACCTGGCTTGGCCTTGCGCGCCCGCTGAAACCAGGGATGTTGATCGGAGGTATGGTTGATGACCAACTCGGTGATCACCCGCAAACCGCGCTGATGAGCCTCGGCAATAAAGCGCCTGGCGTCGGCCAGGGTCCCGTAATCTCTATGCACGCCACGGTATTCGGCAATGTCGTAGCCATCATCGCGGCGTGGCGAAGGGTAAAACGGCAGTAGCCAGATGGTATTGACGCCCAGATCGGCGATGTAATCCAGTTTGGCGATCAACCCCCGAAAGTCGCCGATCCCGTCGTCATTTGAGTCGAAGTAAGACTTTACGTGAACCTGATAAATCACCGCGTCCTTGTACCAGAGCGGGTCATTGCTGAAGGTGGCTGACCTGGATTTCTTCGCCATTGGAAACTCCTGCTGAATGGGTTAACCGCAGCCTTTGTGGGGGGGGGGGGGGGGGGCGCGGGCCCCCC
>NZ_JANLNW010000046.1 GCF_025465945.1 Pseudomonas sp. 6D_7.1_Bac1
CGCCCCCCCCCCCCCCCCCCCCCCCACATTGGGTAATACATTCACTCATTTTTTTTCGCAAACCGGCGTAAATCGAGGGTCATTGGCAGTTCGTCGTTAATACTCAGCGTCGGCACCTGTAAGGTTCCCGGGCTGTGGCCAAGGCGGAAGAACCGCGCCATCCGCCGGCTCTCGGCCTCATTGGCGTTCACCGGCAAGCTGTCGTAGTTGCGCCCGCCCGGATGGGCGACGTGGTACTGACAACCGCCCAGCGAGCGTTGCATCCAGGTATCGAGCAAGTCGAATACCAGCGGCGCGTGTACCGGGATGGTCGGTTGCAGACAGTTGGCCGGTTGCCAGGCGCGAAAACGCACGCCAGCGACAAATTCGCCGACTCGCCCGGTCGGTTGCAGCGGCACCGGGATGCCGTTGCAAGTCAGCACATAACGCTGCGGCGCCAGGCCTGTGAGCTTGACCTGCAAGCGCTCCAGCGATGAGTCGACGTAGCGCACCGTGCCGCCGGCCGAGCCCTCCTCACCCAGCACATGCCAAGGCTCCAGCGCCTGACGCAGCTCCAGTTCGATGCCGCTGACCGCGTAATCGCCGACCTTGGGAAAGCGAAACTCCAGATGCGCGGCAAACCACTCGGCGCGCACCGCATAACCGGCGGCATTGAGATCGACGATCACATCGGCGAAGTCCTGCGCGATAAAGTGCGGCAGCAGGAAGCTGTCATGCAACTCAGTGCCCCAACGGGCCAGCTTGGCCGGTGCATAAGGCTCGCGCCAGAACCGCGCCACCAGCGCCCGCAACAACAGTTGCTGAGCCAGGCTCATGCGCGCATGGGGTGGCATTTCAAAGGCCCGCAGCTCCAGCAGACCAAGGCGACCGGTGGCGCCGTCCGGGGAATAGAGTTTGTCGATGCAGAACTCGGCGCGGTGGGTGTTGCCCGTCACGTCGATCAGCAGGTTGCGCAGCAAGCGGTCCACCAGCCACGGCGCACATTCTTCACCGGGTTCAGGCATCTGCGCAAAGGCGATCTCCAGCTCGTACAACGCATCGTTGCGTGCTTCGTCCACACGCGGTGCCTGGGAAGTCGGGCCGATGAAAAGACCGGAAAACAGGTAGGACAACGACGGGTGGTTATGCCAGTAGCTGATCAGGCTGCGCAGCAGATCCGGACGCCGCAGAAACGGTGAGTCGGCCGGAGTCGCGCCACCGAGTACGAAATGGTTACCGCCGCCAGTGCCAGTGTGCCGACCGTCAATCATGAATTTTTCGGTGGTCAGCCGGGTCTGCCGCGCCTCTTCATAGAGAAATTCGGTGCGCTCGACCAGCTCGTCCCAACTGGCGGACGGCTGCACGTTGACCTCGATCACGCCGGGGTCCGGGGTGATGCGGAAATTACTCAGGCGCGGGTCGCTCGGCGGTTCATAGCCTTCCAGTAATACCGGGCAATGCAACTCCTCGGCGGTGGCCTCGATGGCGCTGACCAGTTCGAGATAATCCTCGACGCGCTCCAGCGGCGGCATGAACAAGTACAACCGCCCTTCCCGAGCCTCGGCACAGAATGCCGTGCGGGTCAGCCAATCAGCGGACTGGTCGATTTTCGGCGCACGCTCATCGGCAGTGGCCGCTTCGCCATGCGCCTGCAACTGCGCAGTGTCAGGCAGCTGCGGCAAATCCTGATTCGGATCGAGCGGGTGCACAAACGGGTACTCCGCCGCCGTCACCCACGGTTGCGAGGCCAGCGGCAAGCGATAACCCAGTGGCGAATCCCCCGGCACCAGTCGGCAATGGCTGTCGCGCAGATACCAGCGGCCGCTCTGCCATTGATCGCCCTTGGCCGTGCGCGCCAGTGGCAGCACTTGGCCGATCACCTTGTCCAGCCCTTGGCTGAAGACCTTGTGCAGGCGGGCGCGCTCAAGCTCATCGCCCAGCCGTGAGTCTTCAGCGCTGACGTTGACCGGCAATGCGCCTTCGCGCCAGAGGTAGTAGAGGTTGTCTTCGTAAGCCGGAAATACAAAACGCGTAGGCAGTTTCAAACGCTCGGCGACACTCGCCAGAAAACGCCCGGCCAATTTGCCATCGGCACCGTAGTCTTCCTGCTCATCGGCAATCAGTGCGCTGTTATTCCAGATCGGCACGCCATCTCGTCGCCAGTAGCAGTTCAGCGACCAGCGCGGCAGTTGCTCGCCGGGGTACCACTTGCCCTGGCCAAAATGCACCAGACCCTGCCGTGCGTAATGTTTACGCATGCGCTGGAACAGTTCGGCGGACAGCCGCCGTTTGTCCGGGCCGAGCGCTGCGGTGTTCCATTCGGCGCCGTCGGGGTCATCGATAGAGACGAAGGTCGGCTCACCGCCCATGGTCAGGCGCACATCGCCTTCTTGCAGGTCGGCGTCGATCTGCCGGCCCAGCGCCTGGATCGCCAGCCACTGGTCCTCGGTGTAGGGCTTGGTGACGCGGGGAGCCTCCCAAATCCGCTCCACTGACATTTCGTGGCTGAATTCGCACTCGCACGGTTCGACCAGGCCACTGATTGGCGCCGCAGAGGACGGATCGGGGCTACAGGCCAACGGAATATGCCCTTCACCGGCAAACAGCCCGGAGGTGGCGTCCAGGCCAATCCAGCCCGCACCGGGCAGATAAACCTCGCACCAGGCGTGCAGGTCGGTGAAGTCCACCTCGGTGCCGGAAGGACCGTCGAGGCTTTTCACGTCAGCGGTGAGTTGAATCAGGTAACCGGAGACAAATCGCGCCGCCAGCCCGAGGTTGCGCAACAGCTGCACCAACAGCCAGGCAGAGTCACGGCAAGAACCCGAGGTGTGTTCCAGCGTGTATTCCGGGGTTTGCACACCCGGCTCCATGCGAATCAGGTAGCCGATGTCTTCGCTCAGGCGCTGGTTCAGTCCCACCAGAAAATCCACGGCGGGCAGCGGTGTGCGGTCGATGCCATCAAGGTAAGCCTTGAACTTCGGTGTCAGCGGCAGGGTTTCCAGGTACGGCGCCAGCTCGCGCTGTTCGTCGGTGGCATAGGCGAAGGGGATTTTTTCCGCGTAGGGCTCAAGGAAGAAGTCGAACGGGTTGAACACCGCCATCTCGGCCAGCAGATCGACTTCGATCCGCAGCTCCGTGGTTTTCTCGGGAAACACCAACCGCGCCAGGTAATTGCCCTGGGGATCTTGTTGCCAGTTGATGAAGTGCTGATCAGGCGACACTTTCAACGCATAGGAAAGAATCCGCGTGCGGCTGTGGGCAGCCGGGCGCAGGCGAACGATCTGCGGGCCGAGTTCGACGGCGCGGTCGTAGCGGTAATGCGTGACATGGTGCAATGCGACATGGATCGACACGGCGTGCCTCCTGCGAGCCTTAAGCGTAACTGAAAGCGCGCAAGACTTATGCCAGCCGGCATACCCGGCGCTTTCTCCGTTTGCTGAGCGCAGTACAGCACCAAAATCGCGCATGGGGAGATTTTGCACTAGGGAATGCACAGGATTGTGGCAGTCAGGAGCCAAGTCGCTGTCAGGGCCGCCCCCTTCGCGAGCAGGCTCGCTCCCACATTTGATCTGTGGTGGACACGAGTCGAGCGTTCACAGCAGGCCCCTGTGGGAGCGAGCCTGCTCGCGAAGAGGCCCGTGGCTCCAGCACACCTTTCAAGCTCAAGCCCTGAACGCAAAACGCCAACCCGAAGGCTGGCGTTTTGTTAACAGACCAAGCGACGCTTAGCGCGGCACTACCGGTTTGCGTGCAGGCTTGGGCCCTTTGCCTTTTGCAGCGTCCTTGCGCTCCTTGGCGGCCTGCTGGTTACGGGCGAACGCCGCAGCCTTGGCCTGTTCACGCTTGTCCCACGGATTACCGCCATCGCTGGCACGCGGCGGCAAGCCGGTGTGCTGGGTCAGGATTTTGGTGGTCTTTTCCCCGGCCACTTTATGGCTACCGGCGGGCGTCGAATTCTTGCGACGGGCGCTCTGGTAACTGTCGGTGGCCGGCTGATGCAGCGGGATCAGCTGGTTCTTGCCCGGCCCGATCAGGTCGGCGCGGCCCATGCGGGTCAACGCTTCACGCAGCATCGGCCAGCCTTTCGGGTCGTGGTAACGCAAGAACGCCTTGTGCAGGCGACGCTGCTCTTCGCTCTTGACGATGGTCACGCCGTCGCTCTTGTAAGTGACCTTGCGCAGCGGGTTCTTGCCCGAGTGATACATGGCAGTGGCGGTGGCCATCGGCGACGGGTAGAACGCTTGCACCTGGTCGGCACGGAAACCGTTGCCCTTGAGCCACAGGGCCAGGTTCATCATGTCTTCATCGGTGGTGCCCGGGTGGGCGGCGATGAAGTACGGAATCAGGTACTGCTCTTTCCCGGCTTCCTTGGAGTACTTCTCGAACATCCGCTTGAACTTGTCATAGCTGCCGATGCCCGGCTTCATCATCTGATTGAGCGGACCTTCCTCGGTGTGTTCCGGGGCGATCTTCAGGTAACCACCGACGTGGTGGGTCACCAGCTCTTTAACGTATTCCGGCGACTCGACCGCGAGGTCGTAACGCAGGCCGGACGCAATCAGGATCTTCTTCACACCCGGCAAGGCACGGGCGCTGCGATACAGCTGGATCAGCGACGAATGGTCAGTGTTCAGGTTCGGGCAGATGCCCGGGAACACACACGAAGGCTTGCGGCACGCGGATTCGATTTCCGGGGTCTTGCAAGCAATGCGGTACATGTTCGCGGTCGGGCCGCCGAGGTCGGAAATGACGCCGGTGAAGCCTGGGACCTTGTCGCGGATCTCTTCGATTTCGCGAATGATCGATTCTTCGGAACGGTTCTGGATGATCCGGCCTTCGTGCTCGGTGATCGAGCAGAAGGTACAGCCGCCGAAGCAGCCGCGCATGATGTTCACCGAGAAACGGATCATGTCGTAGGCCGGGATCTTCTCCTTGCCATACGCCGGGTGCGGAACACGTGCGTAAGGCATGCCAAACACGTAGTCCATCTCTTCGGTGGTCATCGGAATCGGTGGCGGGTTGAACCAGACGTCGACTTCGCCATGCTTCTGTACCAGCGCGCGGGCATTGCCCGGGTTGGTTTCCAGGTGCAGCACGCGGTTGGCGTGGGCATACAGAACAGCGTCGCCACGGACTTTTTCTACCGATGGCAGACGGATCACGGTCTTGTCGCGGGTCATCCGCGGGCTCGCCAGGATCTGCACGACCTTGGCTTCTTCCGGGTCTTCAACCGGACCCTTTTCCTGCTCGATGGCGCAGGCCTGGGTGTCCTGGGTGTTGACGTACGGGTTGATGATCTTGTCGATCTTGCCCGGACGGTCGATGCGCGTGGAGTCGACTTCGTACCAGCCTTGCGGCGTATCACGACGAATGAACGCGGTGCCGCGCACGTCGGTGATGTCTTCGATCTTATGACCATAGGACAGACGCTGGGCGACTTCGACGATCGCCCGCTCGGCGTTGCCGTACAGCAGAATGTCGGCGCAGGCGTCGATCAGGATCGAGTTACGCACCCGGTCCTGCCAGTAATCGTAGTGCGCGATGCGACGCAGGGAAGCTTCGATGCCACCGAGGACAATCGGCACATTCTTGTAGGCTTCCTTGCAGCGCTGGCTGTACACCAGGCTTGCGCGATCCGGACGTTTGCCAGCCATGCCACCGGGGGTGTAGGCGTCATCGGAACGGATTTTCTTGTCGGCGGTGTAGCGGTTGATCATCGAGTCCATGTTGCCGGCCGCGACACCGAAAAACAGGTTCGGCTCGCCGAGCTTCATGAAGTCGTCTTTGGACTGCCAGTTTGGCTGGGCAATGATCCCGACGCGAAAGCCCTGGGACTCCAGCAGCCGGCCGATGATTGCCATGCCAAACGACGGGTGGTCGACGTACGCATCACCGGTGACGATGATGATGTCGCAGGAATCCCAGCCGAGCTGATCCATCTCCTCCCTGCTCATCGGCAGGAATGGCGCTGGCCCGAAACATTCGGCCCAGTATTTCGGATAGTCAAATAACGGCTTGGCTGCTTGCATGTCGATAACCGGTGTTGGCTTTCATTGAATTTCGCGGGCGCGGAATATAGCACAAAATTTGACCAATTCCGACGGCTATGGTCGGAAATTGGTGTCGCCCCTATCGGGGGCCGGCGCGCGCCCCCCCCGGCCCCCCCTACAACCGGGGGGGGG
>NZ_JANLNW010000013.1 GCF_025465945.1 Pseudomonas sp. 6D_7.1_Bac1
TTCTGTTGCAACATTACCACTTGTTCCTGATCCCCCGACAACAGGTAACTTACCTGATCCCAGAAGACTTGTACCCAGAGGACTAGCCCCGCCATGAGGCCCTTGCATAATCTCAATGGGCTCAATTTTGCCAAGGCTATCCTGCTCCTGCTGGGGAATATACTCCCCGATCTCCTTACGTAGCTCATAATCAGTTTCCTTTATCTGATTTTTATGCAGCTCGCTGTTGTACTTCTCACCAGCCCCCCCAATCAGACTGCCGGTATTGGCGTTGCCACCAGCCAACGCCGCCGACAACAAGCCGATGATTTGGGCGGTGGCGATCTTGTCTTGACTGCCTTGCAGACTTAAATCGTTAGCATTGAAATGCTCGCTCACATACTGAGCCAGAAACTCGTTTGCCTTCGGCGTCAGTCCCTCAGCAACGCCTCCAGCAATAGCCCCGCTGGTAAAACCCTCGCCTTTAGCCGACGATATCAACCCGCCCAATACAGCATGAAAGAGAATTGCCTGCGCTGTCCCAGGATCGACTTTTAGCTCCTGAGCAAGATCACCAACCCCCTTATTACCGGCAGCGGCGGCGAGATCCAATCCCTCTCCGACAAGCGCTCCACCAAGATTTTGACCAAAACTACCGCCATTGATGGCCGTCGAGATCCCGCTGTTGATCAGCGCATGCGTACTGCTGCGCAACACGGTTTGCTCGGCATTACTCCAACTGAGCATATCGCTGGAATAGCCCGGGTTTTGGATCGGGCCCGCACTTGTGACTTGCGATCCACCGTTAGTTGCACCACTTGGGCTCTGGAACCAGTTGCTGTCGGCATAGTTCATCGCACCGGCGGTAAAACCTGCAATGGCAGCGTTTTTCAGACTATCGCTACTGAAAGTATCCTTGAAAGCTGCTCCTATATTCCCTTTGTTATTGATAACACTGACCACCCCGGTACTCGCCATCGAGGTCAGTGCTGCCGAAGCGATAACATTCCCCAGACCCGCCGCTGTAGCATCGACAGCAGCAGTGGTCGCAGTGGCTGCTACTTCCGCTGTAGCGGCAGCCATCGTCGTACCAGCCGAGGCACTAGTTGCTGCCCCCACCGCCGCACTCGCCGCCCCGGCCGTCAGCACCGTGACAATAATAATGATCGCCAACATCGCCCCTTGGCCCAGCCCGGAATGGCTGTACTGGAAGGAGTCGTGCATCTCCTTAACTTGCCGCCAATCGACATCCCCACGCTTCTCGGCGTCCTTGAGCCAAGCCAGTTGCGGGTCGGCCTTGACCATCGCATCAATGGTCTGGCTGACGGTGTTCTGGTCGATTTGCTTGACGTCGATCTTCAGGCCGTCGACGGCTTTGATCACCAGATTGCCTTTAGCCACCAGTTTGCTCTGCCGCAGGGTCTCGTCGGTATTGCCCTTGCCTTCCATAGAGGTCCAGGCGAGGTCGTTGTCGCTCTTCTCATGGCTTTCCTTCTTCAGATCCTTCACCCCTTCAAAGGTGATGGCGCCACCGCTTTGCAGCGTCAGATCCTTACCGCTTTCGAGCTTGGCCACCTGATACTTCTGGTCCCCACCGCTGACCAGTGTCAGGTCCCCACCGGTCTTGATCTCGCTCCCCACATTAGTGACCTTGGTCACTTCATCGCGCTGGGTTTGACTGCTGCCCCAACCGCCTTTTTCCTTTTTGTCGTACAGCGAGTAGTCGCTGTCTTGCGCAGCCAGCACATCCAATTTACCGCCAGCCACCAGGTAAGCTTCGTCGCCGGCGCTGATGCGGCTGGAAATGAGCGTCATGTCCTTACCCGCGCTCAGCGCAACATTGCCGCCGGCGTTGAGAGTGGTCGCAACCTGGCTGACATGATCCCGCTGCTCGGTGACGTGGCGGTCTTTGGAGTAAAAGTGAGTTTCGTCCGCCGCCGAGGCCAGGGTCAGGTTTTCCGTGGCCGACATTGCAATGTCACGCTTGGCATCGATCTGACTGGCAATCGCGGAGATATCACGACCGGCGCTGACGGAAACGTCGCGTCCCGAGTTGATGGAGCCTGTCAGTTGAACGATTTTCTCGTCGAGAAAACTGCTGCCACCGGCAAGTTTGCTGTCGACCTGGGCGGACAGCAGATTCACGTCACGCCCCGCGTTGATGCGGGTGTCGCGACCGCTTTGCAGTACGCCACCCGTGTTGTTGACATCGCGGCCAGCCTGAAGCGAGAGGTCGTTGGCGGCTTCGATACGAGCAGCGCTGTTGGCGTAGTCTTTACTGGTGCTTGTGTAGCCATCGCTGGCTTTGGCTGTAGTGATCGTTCGTTCGTTGACCACATCGCCATTGATCGCCGTCAGGCTGACGTCACGACCGGCGATGATGCCGCCGGCCTTGTTGACGATATTGTTACCCGCCAACAGATCCAGACGATTACCGGCTTCCACCAGACCGCTGTTGACCAGATCGTTGCCGGCGGTAGCCAACAGGTTGTTGCTGGCGCGCAAGGTGCCGGCGTTGTCCAGGTCCTTGCCGGCGATCAGGTTGACGTCGCTGCCCTGGATCAAGGCGCCGTTGGCGGCCAGACGGTTGTTGGCGTTGGCCAGGTACAGCACCGGCACCAGCACTTGCTCGCCGTTCACCACGGCGCTTTCCATCCAGACAATATCGTGGGTCAGGGCCGCGACTTGTTCGGAGGTCAGGCTCACGCCCAGTGACAGGTTCAGTTCGTTTTTGCTGGCGATGGCGTTGTTCATCAGGTACTTGAACAGCTTTTCGTCCGAGGTCTGACCGTCGATGAAGCGCTGGCCGGTACGGGCGACTACGGCTTGTTGAATCAGCTTTTGCTCGTAGAGGCCATCGCCCAGACGCTTGGCGCTTTTATCCGGGTCGTAGCCGAGGTTCGCCAGCAGGTAGTCCGAGCTCATGAATTGCTTGAGGTCGGTGAGCACCGGGTTGGTTTCGATCAGGTATTTCTGCGGGTTGGCTTTGAACGAGGTATCCGGTAAGCCCTGAACGCGGGCCACGGTCTGGCTGGCCGCGGGGGTGCCGATCACAGACGGAGGGACCACCGACACATTGACATTCGGGGTACTGATCAGTGGCGAAACCACCGCTGGAATACGGGTCACTGGCGTCGCGATTGCCGGATTGCTAACCAGCGGAATGCTGACGGTCGGTGCGGTCACCACACCGGGGACGGCAATCGGGGCGCTGATCAAGGCGCCGGGAGCTTGAGTATTCACCGGCGGCACAAGCGGCGCGGCCACAGGCGAGGTCACGCTGGCCAACGGGTCACGTGGGTTGAGCGGCAGTGTTGGCAGGCTCAGGTCCGGACCGGTAGCGACCGCGCTCTGGCTGGCGCCGTCGACATGCACAGCCCCCACTTGGGTGATAGCCCCAGCGTTGCCTTCATGGCCCGGCAACAGCAGGGTGCTGCCAGCATTGTCGGCGGGAGCGCTGACATTGATCGCGCTGGCGCTCACGTTGCTGTCGGTGGCCTGACGGGTGATCCGGGTCAGTTGTCGGTCGCTGGAGGCCACTTGGGCGATATCACCGATCTGAACGCTGCGCGCCTGAACATCCGGCAGGCTTTGTTGACGCTGGGCGGTGCTGACCGAGGCGCTGCCCATGGTCCAGCTTTGCGGGCCGCCGCCAGTCGTCGTGGCGACCGCCGCGCTGGTGCCTTGGCCACTGAGACGGAACAGACCGTTCTGGCCGGTGGGCAGGGTGAAGCCAGGGAGTGTGATCGGGTTGACTTGCTGTTGAGCCAGGTTTGGCGGCAACTGAGCATTGAAGGTGACGACGGTAGGTGCGGCCTGGCCGCTGAGCTGCGTCGAGCCGACGCGCGATGCTCCACCGCCAAGCGCTACGCCTCCGCGAACCACGCTGTTGGTGAGATTCTGCGAAGCGTTGATGTTGACCGCACCACCTGCCTGCACGATGGCGCTGGCAAAGGTGGAGGGACCACTCTCGATCAGTGTGTTCTCGGTGAATGCGGCGTTTTTAACAGTATCCGGAGCTTCAGCTCGTGGGGCATCTATGTTGTAGTGTGCATTGGTAAGCCATCTAGGGTCAGGGCTATCACTTATATGCACTATACCAAAGGAGGTGTAGGGATTATCCCCGCGACCTCCGGGCTTCGAAATTATCGGGAGCATGGACTCGACATTGTCAGTGCTCCAGGCATGCAAGCTGGGACGCTGGTATTGATTGTAGTAAGAGGGATCATTGGCGGAGTTGTAGTTCATCACCGACACCCAAATACCCATATTCCCTTTCACATCGTTGGGTAGGTCGAATGAGCGCCGCACGCTGTAATCACCTACCGACGCACCCTGATTGGTGAATGTCTGCAAGTTCAGGGTTGCGTTGTTACCGGCACTAACCGTCGATGACTGATTGAGAAACTCTCTGCCGCTGGCCAAGAAGTTTCTCCCGGCCGTCATACTTGCTGACGCAGAATCCTGAAC
The DNA here is from genome assembly GCF_025465945.1 of Pseudomonas sp. 6D_7.1_Bac1. Lineage (GTDB taxonomy): Bacteria > Pseudomonadota > Gammaproteobacteria > Pseudomonadales > Pseudomonadaceae > Aquipseudomonas. Next base: position 4,450 of record NZ_JANLNW010000013.1, read on the forward strand.
GATCTGCGACTTGTAGTTCTCCACCCAGACAAAATAACCGTCTTCCTGATAACCAACGTATGGAACAAACTCTGCACAGGCGTAACACTTCACCCCGATATACCCCGAGACCATCCCTCCCCCGGTAGTCTGGAATACATCCTTGCGGTTCTCGATATGATCCGCCGCCAGGCTCATATCACCGCCGCTTTCAAGCGTTGCGGAAATGTTGTTAATCGATGAGCTCAAACCATTGCCATCATCCCTGGCGATGCTGAGATTGCCGAGGCTGTACACATCCGCATAACGGTTAGTGAACACATTGGTCCGCAGCGCCATATCACCACCGCTGAAGATCAAACCATTTTGATTCAGCAGGCTGGACGCACTCAGACGCAGATTGCCACTACTGCCCAGGGTCCCATAGTTGTTGATACCGCCGGCAGTGACGGTCATACCGGCGGCTGAAGTCAGCCGGCCGTAGTTATTCAACTGCCCACCGACATAGACCGTGGCGTCCCCGCCACTGGCAACACTGCCTGCACCGCCCAGAGTCATCGAGGCGGCTGTCAGCCCCAGATTACCCAGGCTGCTGTAGCGACCGTTGCCGCCATAATTGCCGCCCAGCGCAAGGCTGGCCGTACCATCACTGGCGATCAGGCCATCGTTGTTCCAGTTGACCCCGTTACCCACCAGGCTGGTGGAGGCCAGCAATTGCCCACTGCCGGTCTGGTTCAGGTTGTTGACGTTGACGGTCAGGCGCCCTGCCTGGATCACGCTGCTGTTGGTCAACGTGTCGGCGCTGAGGGTCAGGCCACCACGGGTCACGATGGAGCCTCCGGCCCCCGTGACGTTGGCCGTGGCGATATCGAAGGTGCCGGTGCCCACGTGCAACAGGCTACCGCCCTGGTTCAGGAACCCCCCTGCGTTGAGCGTCAGGTCACTGTTCGCGGTTTCCAGTTTGCCGTTGCGGTTGTCGAACAAGCCGCCGATCTGGAAGTTGGTTTGGCCACTGCTGCCCAGGGCACGCAGCTGGCCGGTCTGGTTGTCGAGGCTGGCGGCGCGCACGCTCAGGGTGCTGTCGCTCTCGATGATGCCCAGACGGTTGTTCAGGGCACCGGTGAGATTCAGGTCGATCTGGTTGCCGGCGATCTGGCCGTCGTTGTCGCCGCTGTTGTCGAAGTTGTTGCCGGTGACGCTGACCCGGCCTTTGGCGTAGAGGCCGCCATTGCGGTTGTCGAAGTTGCCGGTCGAGACGATCGCGTCGCCGGTTTGCGCTGCGATGCGGCCGCCGTAGTTATCGATACCGCCCCATGCACTGAGGTTCAGACGCTGGGCCTGAACGATGCCGCCCTGACGGTTGTTGCTCAGGTCATAGCCGTTTTTCAACACACCGACGATGCGCGCTTCGAGGGCGCCCTTGACGCTGGCGAGGGTGCCGCCGCGGTTGTCCAGGTTGGCGGCACTGACCGTCAGGTCACCGCTCTGGGCCAGGAGCCGGCCGCTTTGGTTGTCGATATCGCCGCTGACGGTCAGGGTGCTGGAGCCCAGGCTTTGCACGGTGCCTTTGGCGTTGGCCAGGCTCGCGGCGCTGAGTTGCAGGTCGCCGTTCTGGCTGTAGATCAGGCCGTCGCCACTGTTCTGGACGACA
>NZ_JANLNW010000039.1 GCF_025465945.1 Pseudomonas sp. 6D_7.1_Bac1
GCGGTCGACTTCCGGGGACGCCGGGATACGCACGCGAATCCAGTCGGGTTTGCGTGGCAATTCATCGCTGGGAATGATTTTCACCGGAATCCGCGCAACCTTTTCGGCGCCACGCAGCTTGACGCCCACTTCCATTTTTACCGGGGTTTTACCGGCCGATTCCACAGCAGTGACCATGTGTTTTTTCCTTGTAGCGGGTGGTTCGGCCAAGGCCAACCTGTGGTTTGTCGTCAGGCTGGCAAGAGGGACAAGGCGTTGCCCTGTCCCTCCTGTGGATCAGTCGCGATAGACCGGGAAGTCAGCGCACAGGGCAGCGGCTTGTCTGGCGACGTGTGCCTCGACATCGGCATCGCCGAGGTGATCGAGGATGTCGCAGATCCAGCCAGTCAGCTCAATGCTCTGAGCGACCTTGAAACCACGGCTGGTAATCGCCGGGGTGCCAATCCGCAGACCCGAGGTCACGAACGGCGATTGTGGATCGTTCGGCACGGCGTTCTTGTTCACGGTGATCCCGGCCCGGCCCAACGCGGCGTCGGCGTCTTTGCCGGTCAGGCCCTGACGGATCAGGCTCACCAGGAACAGGTGGTTGTCGGTGCCGCCGGAAATCACGTCGTAGCCACGCTCGATAAAGACTTCGGCCATCGCCTGAGCGTTATCGATCACTTGCTGTTGATAGGCCTTGAAGCCCGGTTCCAGCGCTTCCTTGAAGCACACCGCCTTGGCGGCGATCACGTGCATCAGCGGGCCGCCCTGACCACCGGGGAATACCGCGGCGTTGAGCTTTTTCTCCAGGTCCGGATTGGCCTTGGCCAGGATCAGACCGCCGCGTGGACCGCGCAGGGTTTTGTGCGTGGTGGTGGTGACGACATCGGCGAACGGAATCGGGTTCGGGTACAGACCGGCAGCCACCAGCCCGGCAACGTGGGCCATATCCACAAACAGATAAGCGCCGACCTTGTCGGCGATCTGACGGAAGCGCGGGAAATCCAGGGTTTTGGAGTAGGCGGAGAAGCCGGCAATGATCATCTTCGGCTGATGCTCGACCGCCAGGCGCTCGACTTCGTCGTAATCGATCAGGCCGGTGGCGGTGTCGATGCCGTACTGCACAGCGTTATACAGCTTGCCGGAAAAACTGACTTTGGCACCGTGGGTCAGGTGACCACCGTGCGCCAGGCTCATGCCCAATACGGTATCACCGGCTTGCAGCAGGGCCAGATAGACCGCCGCGTTGGCCTGGCTGCCGGAGTGCGGCTGGACGTTGGCATAGTCAGCGCCGAACAGTTGTTTGGCGCGATCAATGGCCAACTGCTCGACCACGTCGACGTGCTCGCAGCCGCCGTAGTAGCGCTTGCCCGGATAGCCTTCGGCGTACTTGTTGGTCAGGCCGCTGCCTTGCGCTTCCATGACACGCTTGCTGGTGTAGTTCTCTGACGCGATCAGTTCGATGTGGTGCTCCTGGCGTGCGTCCTCGGCATTCATCGCCGCCAGCAGTTCATCGTCGTAGCCTTTGATCTGGTCGTGCTTGCTGAACATGGTGGAATCCTCTGTTGTTCTCTGAATGGGCTGACATGCTTTTGTGGGAGCGAGCTTGCTCGCGATAGCGGTAATTCAGTCGACATCCATGGTGGCTGTCAGTCTGTCATCGCGAGCAGGCTCGCTCCCACAAGGGGGACGCGTTGTTCTTAGGCGTAGTCCTCGATCGACGGGCAGGCGCAGATCAGGTTGCGGTCGCCAAACACGTTGTCGACCCGCCCGACCGGCGGCCAATACTTGCCTTCGATCAACGACGCCACCGGATACACCGCCTGCTCACGGCTGTACGGGTGCGTCCACTCGCCGACGATTTCGGCGGCGGTGTGCGGCGCGTTTTTCAGCGGGTTGTCGTCCTTGTCCAGCGTGCCGTTTTCCACCGCGCGGATTTCTTCGCGGATGCGGATCATGGCGTCGCAGAAACGGTCCAGTTCTTCTTTGGATTCGCTTTCGGTCGGCTCGATCATCAAGGTGCCGGCCACCGGGAACGACATGGTCGGGGCGTGGAAGCCAAAGTCGATCAGGCGCTTGGCGACGTCATCGACGCTGATACCGCTGCTGTCTTTCAACGGACGCAGGTCGAGGATGCATTCGTGGGCCACCAGACCGTTGCTGCCGGTGTAGAGCACCGGGTAGTGCTCTTCGAGGCGACGGGAAATGTAGTTGGCGTTGAGGATCGCCAGTTGCGACGCGCGCTTCAGACCGGCGCCGCCCATCATGCGGATGTACATCCAGGTGATCGGCAAAATGCTCGCGCTGCCAAACGGTGCCGCGCAGACCGCGCCTTCCTTGCGCTCCATCGCCGCGTGACCCGGCAGGAACGGCGTCAGGTGCGATTTCACGCCAATCGGGCCGACGCCCGGGCCGCCACCGCCGTGCGGGATGCAGAAGGTTTTGTGCAGGTTCAGGTGCGACACGTCGCCGCCGAACTTGCCCGGTGCGCAGAGGCCGACCATGGCGTTCATGTTGGCGCCGTCGATGTACACCTGGCCGCCGTGGTCATGAATGATCCCGCAGATTTCGCGGATGCCTTCTTCGAACACGCCGTGGGTCGACGGGTAGGTGATCATCAGCGCGGCGAGGTGTTCGCGGTGCTCGATGGCTTTGGCGCGCAGGTCTTCGATGTCGACGTTGCCGCGCGCATCGCACGCGGTCACCACCACACGCATACCGGCCATGTTGGCGGTGGCCGGGTTGGTGCCATGGGCCGACGACGGGATCAGGCAGATGTCGCGGCGCTCTTCGCCACGGCTCTGGTGGTAGGCCCGGATCGCCAGCAGGCCGGCGTATTCACCCTGGGAACCGGCGTTCGGTTGCAGCGAGATCGCGTCGTAACCGGTGGCGGCGCAGAGCATCGCTTCCAGTTCATCGGTCAGTTGCTGGTAACCGGCGCTTTGCTCGACCGGGGCGAACGGGTGCAGGGCGCCGAATTCGGCCCAGGTCACCGGGATCATTTCGCTGGCGGCGTTGAGTTTCATGGTGCACGAACCCAGCGGGATCATGGTGCGATCCAGCGCCAGGTCCTTGTCGGCGAGCTTGCGCAGGTAGCGCATCAGCTCGGTTTCCGAGTGATAACGGTTGAACACCGGGTGGCTGAGGATCGACGATTGGCGCACCAGCGTGGCCGGGATGCGGCTTTCGACCGAGGCGGCCAGCGCCGCGAAATCGGGCAGGGCTTTGCCGTCGGCCAGCAGGTTCCACAGGGTTTCGATGTCGGTCTGGCTGGTGGTTTCGTCCAGGGACAGGCCCAGACGCTCGCCATCGATTACACGCAGGTTGATGCGCTGGGCGCGAGCCTTGTCGTGCAGGGCGGCAGTCTGGCTGCCGGTGGCCAGGGTCAGGGTGTCGAAGAAGTGCTCTTGCTCAACCTTAAGGCCCAGCGCGCTCAAGCCATTGGCGAGGATTGCGGTCAGGTGATGAATGCGGTTGGCGATCTGGGTCAGGCCTTTGGGGCCGTGGTACACGGCGTACATGCTGGCGATGTTGGCCAGCAGCACTTGGGCGGTGCAGATGTTGCTGGTGGCTTTCTCGCGGCGGATATGTTGCTCGCGGGTCTGCATCGCCAGGCGCAGGGCCGGCTTGCCGAAACGGTCCACCGAGACACCGACCAGACGGCCGGGCATGTCGCGCTTGAACGCATCGCGGGTGGAGAAGTAGGCCGCGTGCGGACCGCCGAAGCCCAGCGGCACGCCGAAGCGTTGGGCGCTGCCGATGGCGACGTCGGCACCGAACTCGCCCGGTGGGGTCAGCACGGTCAGGGCCAGCAGGTCGGCAGCGACCGCGACCAGCGCATTGGCCGCGTGGAAGCGTTCGGTCAGTGCGCGGTAGTCGAACAGGTCACCGTTGCTCGCCGGGTATTGCAGCAGCGCACCGAAGAAGGCGCTGACATCGGTCAGTTCGCGTTCGTCGCCGACCACCACGTCAATGCCCAACGGCTCGGCACGGGTGCGCAGCACGTCGAGGGTTTGCGGGTGGCAGTGGCGGGAGGCGAAGAAGGCGTGGCTGCCCTTGTTCTTGCTCAGACGTTTGCAGAAGGTCATGGCTTCGGCCGCGGCGGTGGCTTCGTCGAGCAGCGAGGCGTTGGCGATCGGCAGGCCAGTCAGGTCGCTGATCAGGGTCTGGAAGTTCAGCAGCGCTTCCAGACGACCCTGGGAAATTTCCGGCTGGTACGGGGTGTACGCGGTGTACCAGGCCGGGTTTTCCAGCAGGTTGCGCAGGATCGGCGACGGCGTGTGAGTGCCGTAGTAGCCCTGGCCGATGTAGGTCTTGAACAGTTGGTTCTTGGCGGCGATGGCTTTGATCGAGGCCAGGGCCTCGGCTTCGCTCAAACCGTCTTCCAGGCCGAGGACGCTGGTGCCTTTGATGCTGTCGGGGATGACGCTGGCGCTCAGGGCTTCCAGGGAGTCAAAGCCCAGGCTGTTGAGCATGGTTTGTTCATCGCCCGAACGCGGGCCGATGTG
>NZ_JANLNW010000017.1 GCF_025465945.1 Pseudomonas sp. 6D_7.1_Bac1
ACGGCCCGCCACTGGCGAGTTTGCCGTTGCTGTTGCTCAGGGCACCGAGCAGGTCGAGGGTCACCGCGCCGTTGCTGACCAGACTGCCGCCGGTATTATCGAGGGTCGTGCCGGTAAAGCTCAGGCCTTGTTGCGCGCTGACGCTGGCGCCGATGTTGCTCAGGGCCATGGTGTTCACCGTCAGGGCCGCGCCGCTGTCGATCGAGCCACCCTGGGTGTTGTTCAGCAGGCCGCTGACGCTCAGGCGCTGGCCCGCGCCACTGGAGATAACGCCCGCGCTGTTGTCGAGGCTGGCCGCGTTGACGGTCAGGGTATTCTGGCTGACCAGTGCGCCGGCGCCGCTGTTGAGCAGCGCACCGCTGAGGGTCACGTCGAGGTTGCCGCTACGACTGGACAGGGCGCCGCTGCTGCGGTTGTCGAGGCTGCTGCCGTTGACGCTCAGGCCCTGCCAACCGGAGATCAGCCCGCCCTGATTGAGCAGGGTCTCGCCGCTCAGACCCAGTTGGTTGTTGCTGATGAGTTTGCCGCCAGTGTTGTCCAGGGTGCGCCCGGTCAGGTTGAAACTCTGGCTGCTGGAGAGTTCGCCGTTCTGGTTGTTCAGGTCGCGCAGGCGGCTGATGCTCAGCGGGCCTTGGGCAGCGAGTAAACCGTTGCTGTTATCGAGGTCGCCCCCGGTCAGGTCGAGGCGGATGCCGTTGTCGCCCAGCAGACGCCCGCCGCGCTGGGTCAGCGCGCCGAGGGTCAGGTCGATATCGCCCTTGGCCGAGACTTCGCCGCCGTTGCTGGAGTTCAGGCTGGTTGCGTTGAGGGTCAGGTTGCCCTTGCTGTTGATCAGGCCGTTGGCGCTGTTGTCCAGGGCCATGGCGTTGAGCTTGACGGCACTGACGCCGAGCACCTGGCCACCCTGGTTGTTGAAGTCGGCGCTGTTGAGCGTGAGGGTCTGTGCGGCGTTGATCAGGCCCTGGTTCTGGTTGCTCAGCAGGCCGTTGACCGTCAGGCCGAAGTCGCTGCGGCAGGTGACGATGCCGCCGCTGTTGTCCAGGCTGCCGACCTGGACGTCGAGGGCTGCGGCGGCAATTTGGCCTTTGAGGTTGGTCAGCGCCTGGTTGACGCGCAAGGTCAGGGCCTGGTTGGCGAGCACCTTGCCGTTGCTGTTGTCCAGGTTCGCGGCCGCCAGTGTGTAGGCCTGGGGGCTGGAGATTTCACCGCCCTGGTTGTTGACGCCGTTGAGGTTGCTGAGCAGCAATAGCGGCGCGTTGATAAAGCCGTTCTGATTGTTCAACTGGCCGTGATTCAGGTCCAGGGCCAGGCTGGTGTTACTGAAGAGTTTGCTGTTTTGTTGATCAAGGCCACGGACACTGGCGGTCAGTGCCTTGATACTGCCAATGCTGCCACCGGCCTGGTTAGTGACCTGGCCTGCGGTCAGGTTCAGCGTGTCATCACTGTCCAGGCGCCCGGCTTGGCTATTGTCCAACGCGCCGGTATTGATCAGCATCGCGGCTTTGCTTTTAAGGCTGCCGTTCTGGCGGTTGTCGAGGCTGGCGCTGTTCAGGGTCAGGCTGCTGTCGGTGACCAGCTTGCCGCCCTGGTTGTGTACATCACCACGGGCCGTCAGGTTGAGGGCACCAGCGCTGGAGAGCTTGCCGGCGTTATTGCTCAGGTTGTTCGCTATGACGTCGAGGGCACCTTCGCTGCTGATCAGGCCCTGGCTGTTATCCAGGTCGCCGCTCAGCGTCAGGCGCATTTTCTGCAGGCCATACAGGCTGCCGCCCAGGTTGTTCAGAACGCCGCCGTCCAGGCTCAGGCTGACTTTGCCGTTGAGCAGGCCATTGACGTTTTGCACCTGACCCAGGCCCAGGTTCAGGTCTTGCTCGGCAAACACCTTGCCGCTGTCGCTGTTATCGAGTGTTTGCCCGAGCAGGTTCACCGTGCCGCTGCTGCTGGACAGCTCGCCGCCTCGGTTGTCGATGCTGCCGACGTTGAGTTTCAGCGCTTTTGTCGCGGCCAGCAGACCGTCCTTGCGGTTGTCGAGGGTGCTGCCGGTCAGGTCCAGAGAGGTGCTGGCGATCAACAGGCCGTTCTGATTGTTCAGGTTGGTAACGTTGGCCACGATGTCGCGCTTGCCGGAGATCGAACCGTTGCGGTTATCCAGGCTGGCGCCAGTGAGCTGCAATGAACCCTCGGCAACGAGCACCCCGTTCTGGTTGTTCAACGCTTGGTTGACGCTCAGGTCGAGCAGGCCTTGGCTGTTCAGCAGGCCGTTGCTGTTGTCCAGGCTGTCACTGCGACTGTTAATGCCGGCGGCCGAAATCACCCCCCAGGTGTTGTTCAACGCTTGGGCGATGCGCAGGGTCAACGGGCCCTGGTTACTCACCAGTTTGCCGTGGCTGTTGTCGAGATTTTGCGCGGCCAGGATGAAGGCTTCGGTGCTGGAGATCTCACCATTCTGGTTGGCGACGCCGTTGAGGTTCTTGAGCAGCAGACTACCTGGAGCGTTGATGTAACCGCCCTGGTTGTTCAACTGGCCGTGGTTCAGGTCCAGGCTCAGTGCTGTTTTACTGAACAGTCCGCCGCCCTGTTGGTCGAGGCCAGTGACGTTCGCCGTCAGGGCTTTTTCGCTGGAGAGGGTGCCGCCCGCACCGTTGCTGACTCCGGTGGCGGTCAGGTCCAGGGTATCGCTGCTGGTCAGGCTGCCGTCCTGGCTATTGTCGAGCACGCCCGTGGTGATGCGCACCGGGCCGATACCCGCCAGCTGGCCGCTGTGGCTGTTATCCAGGCTAGCGCTTTGCAGCGTCATGCCGGTGCCGGAAAACAGTGTTGCGCCCTGGTTGATCAGGGCGCCGCTGCTGGTGATCGCCAAGGCCCCGGCGCTGGTCAGCTTGCCGCTGCTGTTATCGACACTGGCGGCATGCACGCTCAGCCCGGCCTGACCGCTGATCACGCCGTTGTTGTTGAGCAGCGCATCATCAAGGGTGATGTCCAGCGCCTTGCTGCTGTCGAGGGTGCCACCGGAGTTATCCAGGCGCGAACCGCTCAGGCGGATGGCGTCCTGGGCATGGATCAGGCCCTTGGCCTGGTTGATCAATTGCGCCACGTTCAGCTCAAGGCCTGTGCCCGAGATGACTTTGCCACCCGCACTGTTATCCAGACGTTGGCTGGTCAGCTTGACCCCGCTGGCGTTGACACGGGTGTCGGTACTGGAGAGCTCGCCGGCGCGGTTGTCGATCTGGTCAACGTTGATGTTCAGCGCTTTTGTGGTGCCGACCAAACCGCCGTTGCGGTTATCGAGGCTGCTACCGGTAAGGGTCAGATTGCCTTGAGCAGCCAATTGACCGCCTTGTTGATTCAGGGTGCCAATGCTGGCGCTCAGGTCGGACTGGCTGGCAATGCGGCCGCCGGCGTTGGCGACTTCGTCGGCCTTGAGGCTGACCGGGCCAACGGCGCTGAGCAAGCCGCCCTGATTGTCCAGGCGGGTGCCGCTAAAGCCGATGGTGGCGTTGCCGGTGAGCAGGCCTTTGTTGCGGTTGTCCAGTTGCCCGATGAACAGTTGCAGGGCCTTGTCGGCATGAATCAGCGAGCCACGGTTATCCGCCGAATCGCCGCGCAAGGTCAGCAAGCCACTGCCCTTGAGGCTGCCGCCGCGGTTGTCGAGACTGCCGGTGGTGATGTCGACATCGCCCTTGGCCTGCAGAGCGCCCTGGTTCTGGTTGTCGAACTTGCCGGTGATGCGCGCGCTCAGGTTGCCGTCGCTGACCAGGCTGCCCTGGTTGCGGTTATCCAGGCTGGCAGCGCTGACGCTCAAGCCTTTGCCCGAGCCCAGGGTGCCGTGGCGGTTATCCAGCGCGGCGCTAAGGTCGATGCTCAGGCCCAGGTCGCTCACTACGCCGCCATCGCGGTTGTCCAGGCTGGCAGCGCTGATAGTCGAGGTGCCGGCGCTGCTCAGCGCCCCCTTGAGGTTGGTGACGGCGCCATCAACGTTCAGGGTCAGGTCCGCGTCGCTGTTAAACGTGCCACCGCTGTTGTCGAGGCTGCCGGCATGGACATCCAGGCCCTTGGCCGACACCAACCCTTTGGCGGTGTTCAGCGCCTGGTCGATGCGCAGGATCAGCGCCTGATGACTGCCAATCGTGCCAGCGGTGTTGTCGAGCGTTTGCGCCGCCAGCGTGAACCCCTGATCGCTGGAAATCTCGCCGTTCTGGTTCGCTACGTTCTTGAGGTTTTTCAGCAATAACTGGCCGGGGGCGTTGATCAGACCGCCCTGGTTATTCAGCTGGCCGTTGTTCAGGTCAAGACTCAGCGCCGTGCTGCTGAACAGTTTTCCGCCTTGTTGATCAAGGCCACTGACGCTGGCCGTCAGGGCCTTGGCGCTGGAT
>NZ_JANLNW010000032.1 GCF_025465945.1 Pseudomonas sp. 6D_7.1_Bac1
GTGGGCCGCCACTGGCGAGTTTGCCGTTGCTGTTGCTCAGGGCACCGAGCAGGTCAAGGTTCACCGCGCCGTTGCTGACCAGACTGCCGCCGGTATTGTCGAGGGTCGTGCCGGTAAAGCTCAGGGCTTGTTGCGCGCTGAGGGTGCCGCTGTTGTTCAGGGCCATGGCTTGCAGCGTCAGGGTTGTAGCGCTGTCGATCGAACCGCCCAAGGCGTTGTTCAACAGGCCGCTGACGACCAGTTGCTGAGCCGCGCCGCTGGACAGGATGCCAGCGCTGTTGTCCAGGCTGGCTGCATTGACGGTCAGAGTCTTCTGGCTGACCAGCGCGCCGGCGCCGCTGTTGAGCAACGCACCGTTGAGGTTCACCGCCAGGTCGCCGCTACGGCTGGACAGTGTGCCGTTGTTGCGGTTGTCGAGGCTGCCGCCATTGACGCTCAGCCCCTGCCAGCCAGAGATCAGACCGCCCTGGTTGAGCACGCTGTCGCCGGTCACGCTCAACTGAGTGTTGCTGATCAGTTTGCCGCCGCCGTTGTTCAGCGTACGACCGATCAGGTTGGCGCTCTGGTTGCTGGAAATCTCTGCGTTCTGGTTGTTCAGGTCGCGCAAGCGGCTGATGCTCAGCGGGCCTTTGGCGGTCAGCAGGCCATTGCGGTTGTCGAAGTCGCCGCCCGACAGGTCGAGGCGCACAGCGCTGCCGCCCAGCAGGCGACCGGCATTCTGGGTCAGTGCGCCCAGGGTCAGTGCGATGTCACCTTTGGCCGAGACTTCGCCGCCGTTGCTGGAGTCCAGGCTGTTGGCGGTCAGGGTCAGACCGGCCTGGCTGTTGATCAACCCGTTGGCGCTGTTGTTCAGCGCCATCGCATTGAGGGTCACCGCACTGCCACCGAGCAGGACGCCACCCTGGTTGTTCAGGTCGGCGCTGGTCAGCGTCAGGTTCTGTGCCGCGTTGATCAGGCCGTTATTTTGGTTGCTGAGCAAACCCGCGACATTCAGGGTCAGGTCGCTACGACTGTTTACGGTGCCGCCAGTGTTATCCAGGCTGGCGGCCCGTACGTCGAGGGCCGCCGCGGCAATCTGGCCTTTGAGGTTGGTCAAGGCCTGATTGATCCGCAGGGTCAGGGCCTGGTTGCTGAGGAGTTTGCCGTTGCTGTTGTCGAGGCTGTCGGCGGCGAGGCCAAAGGCCTGGGCGCTGGAAATTTCGCCGCCCTGGTTGTTAACGCCCTTGAGGTTATTGAGCAGCAGCGACGGGGCATTGATCAGGCCGTTCTGGTTATTCAACAGACCCTGGTTCAGGTCAAGGGTGAGGCTGGTGTTGCTGAAGAGTTTGCCGCCCATCTGGTCGAGGCCGGTGACGCTGGCCGTCAGTGCCTGGGCACTGCCGATACTGCCACCGTTCTGGTTGGTGACCTGGCCGGCCATGAGGGTCAGGCGGTCGCCACTGTTCAGGCGACCGTTCCGGCTGTTGTCGAAGGCGCCAGTGGTCACGCCCACCGGGCCCTTGCCGCTGATCACGCCTTGTTGACGGTTGTCGAGACTGGCGCTGGTCAGGTCGACGCTGCGGTCACTGACCAGTTGCCCGCCCTGGTTGCCGAGCACACCACTGGCCTTGACCGTCAACGCACCGGCACTCGACAGGCTGCCACCGGTGTTGGTCAGGTTGGCGCTGTTGACGTCGAGTTGGCCTTCGCTGCTGATCAGGCCCTGAGTGTTCGTCAGGTCGCTGCCCAGGCCCAGCCGGAGATCCTGCCCGCTGAGCAGGTGACCACCGGTGTTGTCCAGAGTCTGGCCATCCAGGGTTAAACCGGTCTTGCCATTGATCAGGCCCAGGTTGCGGTTGAGCACCTGGCCGAGGGTCATGCTCAAGCCCATGGCGGCGATGATCTGACCACTGTCGCTGTTGTCCAGGCGGTTGCCCGTCAGGCTGATGTCGGCGCTGCTGGAGAGTTCGCCGCCACGGTTGTCGATATCACCGACATTGAGTTTCAGCGCTTTTGTAGCGCCTACCAGGCCATTCTGGCGGTTGTCGAGCGCGCCGCCGATCAGGCTCAAGGCACCGCTGGCGATCAATTGACCGTTCTGGTTGTTGAGGCTGGTGAGGGTGGCCGACACATCGGCCTTGCCGGCGACCGCGCCGTTGCGGTTGTCGAGGCTGTTGGCCGCCAACAGCACCGCCCCGTCGCCGATCAGGGTGCCGCTCTGATTGGTGAAGGCCTGGGTCACGCCCAGATCAACGTCGCCACGGCTGCTGATCAGGCCATGGCTGTTGTCCAGACTGGCACTGCGGCTGTTGAGGGACGCAGCAGAAATCAGCCCGTTGAGGTTGTTCAGGGTCTGCGCGATGCGCAGGGTCAGGCCCTGGTTGCTCAGTAGCTTGCCGCCGCTGTTGTCGACCGTTTGCGCAGCGACGGTGAAGGCTTGGGCACTGGAGATTTCGCCGTTCTGGTTGGCGATGTCCGCGAGGTGGTTGAGCACCAGCACGGGACCATTGATCAGGCCGTTTCGATTGTTGAGCTGGCCGTTGTTCAGGTCCAGGTCCAGGCGGGTTTTGCTGAAGAGTTCGCCGCCCTGTTGATCCAGGCCGGTGATGCTGGCCGTCAGGGCTTTTTCGCTGGCGATGCGGCCGGTGGCAGCGTTGCTGACCTGGGTGGCGGTCAGGTCCAGCGCATCGTCACTGGTGAGATGACCACCCTGGCTGTTATTCAACACGCCGGTGGTGACACGGGTGGCGCCCTTGCCGTTGATCAGGCCTTGCTGGCTGTTATCGAGGCTGGCGCTGGCCAGGGTCAAGCCCTGGTCGGTGATGATCGAGCCTCCCTGGTTGAGCAACGCCCCCAGGCTGGTGACCGACAGGGCGCTGGCGCCGCTGAGCTTGCCTGCGGAGTTGTCCAGACTGGCGACGTTGAGGGTCAGTCCACTTTCGCTGCTGAGCAACCCGGCGTTATTGAGCAGAGCCCCATCGAGACGAATATCCAGGCCCTTGAGGCCGGAGACACTGCCGCTGGTGTTGTCGAGTGTGGTGCCGGCCAGGCGAGCGCTGCCCTTGGCGAACAGCAGGCCCTTGCTCTGGTTGATCAACTGCGCCACCGTCAGCCGCAGGTCGGTAGCGGACAGCAGTTTGCCGCCGTCGCTGTTGTCCAGACGCAGGCCCGTGAGGCCCAGATTGCTGTTGGTACTGGAGATTTCCCCGGCCCGGTTGTCGACCTGATCGACAGTGAGGGTCAGCGCGTTTGTGCTGCCCACCAGCCCGCCATTGCGGTTATCGAGGGCCTTGCCGGTCAGCAACAAACTGCCTTGGGCGACCAGCGCCCCGCCCTGCTGGTTCAGCGTATCGAGGGTCGCGGTCAAGTCGCTCTGACTTGCGATCCGGCCTTGGGTGTTGGTGATTTCCTGGGCCTTGAGCGTCAGTGGACCGACCGCACTCAGCAGGCCACCGCTGTTGTCCAGGCGCGTACCTTCGTAGCTGATCGCGGCCTTGCCGGTCAGCACGCCTTTGTCGCGGTTATCCAGTTGCCCGACCAGCAACTTCAGGTCCTGGTCGGCCTGGATCAGGCCACCGCGGTTATCCGCCGAGTCACTGCGCAGGGTCAGCCGGTCCTTGCCGGCCAGACTGCCGCCACGGTTATCCAGGCTGCCGGTGGTCAGGTCGATGCCACCGGTGGCTCTTAGTTTTCCCAGCTCCCGATTATCAAAGGCGCCCAGCACCTGCCCCGTCAGGGTGCCGTCGGCGGCGAGCAACATGCCCGCAGCGCGGTTGTCGAGGCTGCCAACGGTCAGGCTCAGCGCCTTGCCGGAGCCGAGCTTGCCGCCGTGGTTATTCAGTGCGCCGCTCAGGTCGATGCCCAGCCCGAGGTCACCCGTCAGCTGACCTTGGGTATTGTCCAGACTCGCCGCCTTGAGGGTCGATAACCCGGCACTGGATAACGAGCCATTGAGGTTGGTCACTCCAGCCGCGACAGTCAGGGTCAGGTCCGAATCGCTGCCAATCTTGCCGGCGGTGTTGTCGAGGCTGCCGGCGCGCAGATCCAGGCCATTGGCCGAGACCAACCCCTTGAGGTTGTTCAAGGTCTGGTCGACGCGCAGGACCAGCGCGTTCTGACTAACAATTTTGCCAGCAGTGTTGTCGAGCGTTTGCGCCGCCAGCGTGAACCCCTGATCGCTGGAAATCTCGCCGTTCTGGTTCGCTACACCCTTGAAGTTTTTCAGCAATAACTGACCGGGGGCGTTGATCAGACCGCCCTGGTTATTCAGCTGGCCGTTGTTCAGGTCAAGACTCAGCTCCGTACTGCTGAACAGTTTGCCGCCTTGTTGATCAAGGCCACTGACGCTGGCCGTCAGGGCCTTGGCGCTGGAG
>NZ_JANLNW010000062.1 GCF_025465945.1 Pseudomonas sp. 6D_7.1_Bac1
AAAGCTTAGAAATGAGCATTCCATTGTGATGATGGTGAATGTTGATTTCTAGTCTTTGATTAGATCGTTCTTTAAAAATTTGGGTATGTGATAGAAAGATAGACTGAACGTTACTTTCACTGGTAACGGATCAGGCTAAGGTAAAATTTGTGAGTTAAATTGCGAATTTTCGGCGAATGTCGTCTTCACAGTATAACCAGATTGCTTGGGGTTATATGGTCAAGTGAAGAAGCGCATACGGTGGATGCCTTGGCAGTCAGAGGCGATGAAAGACGTGGTAGCCTGCGAAAAGCTTCGGGGAGTCGGCAAACAGACTGTGATCCGGAGATGTCTGAATGGGGGAACCCACCTAACATAAGTTAGGTATCTTAAGCTGAATACATAGGCTTAAGAAGCGAACCAGGGGAACTGAAACATCTAAGTACCCTGAGGAAAAGAAATCAACCGAGATTCCCTTAGTAGTGGCGAGCGAACGGGGACTAGCCCTTAAGTGGCTTTGAGATTAGCGGAACGCTCTGGAAAGTGCGGCCATAGTGGGTGATAGCCCTGTACGCGAAAATCTCTTAGTCATGAAATCGAGTAGGACGGAGCACGAGAAACTTTGTCTGAATATGGGGGGACCATCCTCCAAGGCTAAATACTACTGACTGACCGATAGTGAACTAGTACCGTGAGGGAAAGGCGAAAAGAACCCCGGAGAGGGGAGTGAAATAGATCCTGAAACCGTATGCGTACAAGCAGTGGGAGCCCACTTTGTTGGGTGACTGCGTACCTTTTGTATAATGGGTCAGCGACTTATTTTCAGTGGCGAGCTTAACCGAATAGGGGAGGCGTAGCGAAAGCGAGTCTTAATAGGGCGTCTAGTCGCTGGGAATAGACCCGAAACCGGGCGATCTATCCATGGGCAGGTTGAAGGTTGGGTAACACTAACTGGAGGACCGAACCGACTACCGTTGAAAAGTTAGCGGATGACCTGTGGATCGGAGTGAAAGGCTAATCAAGCTCGGAGATAGCTGGTTCTCCTCGAAAGCTATTTAGGTAGCGCCTCATGTATCACTGTAGGGGGTAGAGCACTGTTTCGGCTAGGGGGTCATCCCGACTTACCAAACCGATGCAAACTCCGAATACCTACAAGTGCCGAGCATGGGAGACACACGGCGGGTGCTAACGTCCGTCGTGAAAAGGGAAACAACCCAGACCGTCAGCTAAGGTCCCAAAGTTATGGTTAAGTGGGAAACGATGTGGGAAGGCTTAGACAGCTAGGAGGTTGGCTTAGAAGCAGCCACCCTTTAAAGAAAGCGTAATAGCTCACTAGTCGAGTCGGCCTGCGCGGAAGATGTAACGGGGCTCAAACCATACACCGAAGCTACGGGTATCACTTAGGTGATGCGGTAGAGGAGCGTTCTGTAAGCCTGTGAAGGTGAGTTGAGAAGCTTGCTGGAGGTATCAGAAGTGCGAATGCTGACATGAGTAACGACAATGGGTGTGAAAAACACCCACGCCGAAAGACCAAGGTTTCCTGCGCAACGTTAATCGACGCAGGGTTAGTCGGTCCCTAAGGCGAGGCTGAAAAGCGTAGTCGATGGAAAACAGGTTAATATTCCTGTACTTCTGGTTATTGCGATGGAGGGACGGAGAAGGCTAGGCCAGCTTGGCGTTGGTTGTCCAAGTTTAAGGTGGTAGGCTGGAATCTTAGGTAAATCCGGGATTCTAAGGCCGAGAGCTGATGACGAGTGTTCCTTTGGAACACGAAGTGGTTGATGCCATGCTTCCAAGAAAAGCTTCTAAGCTTCAGGTAACCAGGAACCGTACCCCAAACCGACACAGGTGGTTGGGTAGAGAATACCAAGGCGCTTGAGAGAACTCGGGTGAAGGAACTAGGCAAAATGGCACCGTAACTTCGGGAGAAGGTGCGCCGGTGAGGGTGAAGGACTTGCTCCGTAAGCCCACGCCGGTCGAAGATACCAGGCCGCTGCGACTGTTTATTAAAAACACAGCACTCTGCAAACACGAAAGTGGACGTATAGGGTGTGACGCCTGCCCGGTGCCGGAAGGTTAATTGATGGGGTTAGCTAACGCGAAGCTCTTGATCGAAGCCCCGGTAAACGGCGGCCGTAACTATAACGGTCCTAAGGTAGCGAAATTCCTTGTCGGGTAAGTTCCGACCTGCACGAATGGCGTAACGATGGCGGCGCTGTCTCCACCCGAGACTCAGTGAAATTGAAATCGCTGTGAAGATGCAGTGTATCCGCGGCTAGACGGAAAGACCCCGTGAACCTTTACTATAGCTTTGCACTGGACTTTGAATTTGCTTGTGTAGGATAGGTGGGAGGCTTTGAAGCGTGGACGCCAGTTCGCGTGGAGCCAACCTTGAAATACCACCCTGGCAACTTTGAGGTTCTAACTCAGGTCCGTTATCCGGATCGAGGACAGTGTATGGTGGGTAGTTTGACTGGGGCGGTCTCCTCCTAAAGAGTAACGGAGGAGTACGAAGGTGCGCTCAGACCGGTCGGAAATCGGTCGTAGAGTATAAAGGCAAAAGCGCGCTTGACTGCGAGACAGACACGTCGAGCAGGTACGAAAGTAGGTCTTAGTGATCCGGTGGTTCTGTATGGAAGGGCCATCGCTCAACGGATAAAAGGTACTCCGGGGATAACAGGCTGATACCGCCCAAGAGTTCATATCGACGGCGGTGTTTGGCACCTCGATGTCGGCTCATCACATCCTGGGGCTGAAGCCGGTCCCAAGGGTATGGCTGTTCGCCATTTAAAGTGGTACGCGAGCTGGGTTTAGAACGTCGTGAGACAGTTCGGTCCCTATCTGCCGTGGACGTTTGAGATTTGAGAGGGGCTGCTCCTAGTACGAGAGGACCGGAGTGGACGAACCTCTGGTGTTCCGGTTGTCACGCCAGTGGCATTGCCGGGTAGCTATGTTCGGAATAGATAACCGCTGAAAGCATCTAAGCGGGAAACTAGCCTCAAGATGAGATCTCACTGGGACCTTGAGTCCCCTGAAGGGCCGTCGAAGACTACGACGTTGATAGGTTGGGTGTGTAAGCGCTGTGAGGCGTTGAGCTAACCAATACTAATTGCCCGTGAGGCTTGACCATATAACACCCAAGCAATTTAGTGACCCGACAGGGCGCCAGATTGCGGTGTGTGAAGACGAAACGAACCGAAAGTTCGAGATACTCACAAAGACACCAACGCTATCACATACCCATTCGCTGGAGCGTGGACCGAAAGGCACACGAACTGGCTACCGAATTTCTTGACGACCATAGAGCATTGGAACCACCTGATCCCATCCCGAACTCAG
>NZ_JANLNW010000072.1 GCF_025465945.1 Pseudomonas sp. 6D_7.1_Bac1
ACCGCTCGACCTCATCGGCACCGAGCACCTCGTTGAGCACCTGATCCACCCCCGACGCCATCCCTTGCAAGCTGCCGCAGATGTAGATCGATGCACCGTCCGCCAGCCATTTCTTCAGCTCGATGGCTCGTTGGCGCAGGCGATCCTGAACGTAGATCTTCTCGGCCTGATCCCGTGAAAACGCCAGGTCCAGGCGCTCCAGGTCTCCGGCGATCAACCATTCCACCAGTTCATCACCGCAGAGGAAGTCATGCTCGCGATTGCGTTCACCGAACAGTAGCCAGTTGCGTGTCTGGCCATCGGCAATCCGCGCCTTGAGCAAACTGCGCAAGCCTGCCAGCCCGGTGCCGTTGCCCAGCAGAATCATCGGCACAGGCGTGGCCGGCAAATGGAAACCACTGTTGCGCCGTACTCGCAGACTGATAGCTGAACCCAATGGAGCGGACTCGGTCAGCCAGCCGGAGCCGATTCCCAGGCTGCCATCGGCGTGGCATTCCTGGCGCACCAGCAGTTCAAGCATGCCGTCGGCGGCAATCGAGGCGATCGAGTATTCGCGCATGGTCAATGGCACCAGTGCGTCGACCAGGGCCTGGGCCTGCAAGCCGATCAGGTGCACGCGATTCTCCGGCAACTGACGGCTGGCCAAGGCTTGTTCCAGGGTTTCTGACAAGCCATCGCGCTGCACCCGCGTGTTGCCGGCGATGCCCAGCCCTTCAAGGAAATGTGCAATCGCTCCGGGGCTGTTGCGCGGCAGTACTTCCACCAGGTCGCCAGCCAGCCAGCTGCTGGTATCGGGCGCTGTCAGGCCCAACAAGTAGACGCCGGAGCCACTGCTGTCCGGGTTGAGCAGTTCACGTTTGCTCAAGGTCCAGTTGTTGTAGCTCGGGGCTTTCCAGGTGTCGACTGGCGGCTGCCCGGTCAGTTGACCGAGTTGCTGCTGCCAATGGCGCAGGGCGTACGGGTCGCCGCTGTCGACTTCCACCGGGGCGAACAGCGTGGTGCCACCGTGTTTCGAAAGCCAGGTGTGCAAGCGCCGGGCGAAACCGCAAAAGTGCTGATACTGCCGGTCACCGAGACCCAGCACCGCGTAGTTCAGGCTCGAAAGACTCAGCGCCCGGCCCAGCACCTTGCGCTCGAAACCACGAGCGCTGTCCGGTGCTTCGCCGTCGCCAAAGGTGCTGACTACGAATAGCGCGTTGCTCGATTCACGAAGATCCTGCTCGCTGACAGCCGCCAGCGCTTGAACCTTCACCGGCAACCCGGCAGCTTGCAACTGGCTGGCGGTCTGCCAGGCCAACTGTTCGGCAAAGCCGCTCTGGCTGGCAAAACCGATCAGCCATGCCGGGGTATCGCTGGTGGTGTGCACCAGGTCTTTGCGGGCGTTTTTGATCTGGCGCTTCTTGCGTCGACGGTCCAGGTACAGCCACCAACCGGTGATGAAGAACAACGGCATGGTCAACGAGGCCAGCATCAGCACCATCCGCCCGACGATACCGAAATAACTGCCGACATGCAGCGCGTAGAGGCTGGTCAACAGTTGCGCCTTGAAGCTCTTGTCGCTATAGCGATCGTGGCGGCTGATCACACCGGTGACCGGGTCGAGGGTGATCTGGTTCAGCGCCCGTTCGTGGGGCGAGTTTTTCAACAGATAGAACACGGTCGCTGGTTGTCCGGCCACGGGCGGCATGCGCACGTTGTAGGCACTCAGGCCTGGACCGGCGGCGCTGTAGATACTGCTCCAGATCGCGTTGTAATCGGCGGTCGGCGCGGGGCCGGCGGGTGGCGGGGCACCACGCCCCGGTCTGACGCGCTCGTTTTGCGGCGCGTCGGACAGCAGTTTGTTCAGGCCCTTGTTGTACCACTCGTAGGACCAGGACAACCCGGTCAGCGCAGCCAGCAAATACACCAACATGCACCAGGTGCCCGCGACCGAGTGCAAATCCCAGTTGAAGCTGCGACCTTTTTTCGCCCAGTCGAGGGTCAGCCAGACACGCCAGCTCGCCACCTGACGCGGCCAGCGCAGGTAGAGCCCGGACAGGCAGAAGAAAATCAGGATCAGGGTGCAGGCACCGGTGATTTGTCGGCCGGTGTCGCCCATTGCCAGAAAACGGTGCAGTTGCAGCATCAGGCCAAAGAAGTCCTGGCCGACCGCATCGCCCATGTAGTCGCCGGTGTATGGATCGACGTAGCGCATCTGGCCACGGCGCTCGCCCGGCGGCGGGGTGAAGAACACGCGCGCCGCAAAGCCGCTCTCGGTTTCGACCCAGAGCATCGCGACTTTCTTGCCTTCGGTGGCTTCGACCCTGGCCACCAGATCGGCCGGCGGCAGCACACCGGCTACCTGCTTTTCGACCTGCAAGACCTGTGGGTTCAGTGCCCGCAGAATTTCGTCCTGAAACGACACCGCCGCACCGGTCATGCCCATCAAGGCCAGCACCAGGCCCGCGCTGATGCCGAAGAACCAATGCAGCTGGAACAGGGTTTTCTTCAACACGTCGACCGCCTTGTTCGTCTGAAACTGTTTGTTCACTACAAATCTCACGGCGCGCATTATGCCGTGAGTTGTCGAGAAACATTCCTTTTTACACACAAAAGCCCCGCTCATCGGAATGAGCGGGGCTTGGCACTTCACATTTGAATCAGAAGTGGAAGTTGGTGGTGAGAAGGGCTGTACGGCCTGCTGCCTGGTTGGCGAAGTGCGCCGCGTAGGCTTTGTCGTAGTAAGTCACGTCCGTCAGGTTCTGCACGTTCAGCTGCAGATCGACATTCTTGGTCAGCTTGTAACTGGCCATGGCGTCGTAGCGGGTATAGGACGGTACGTACACGGTGTTGGCGGTATCGCCGTAAACCTCGTCGACATAGAAGGCGCCGCCACCGATGGTCAGCTTCGGCATCACTTCATAGGTGGTCCAGAGGCTGAAGCTGTTCTTCGGTGTGTTCGGCATTTCGTTGCCTTTGGCCGACGCCGCGCCGGCCGTGATCGCACCGTTACGTCCGGTCAGACCTGGGTCGACCAACTCGCTTTTCAGGTAGCTGTAACCGGCGAACACTTGCCACTTGTCAGTGATCTTGCCGCTGGCCGACAGCTCAAGGCCGTCAACGCGTGAAGTCCCGGCGTTTTTATAGGTGTTGTTGGACACCAGAACACGGGTGTTTTCTTTTTCGGTGCGGAAGATCGCAGCGGTCAGCGAGACGCGGTTGTGGAAGACATCCCACTTGGTGCCCAACTCGTAGTTCTTGGTGGTTTCCGGTTCCAGGTCGCTTTGGATGATGCTGTTGCCGGCGGTCAGCGGGTTACCGTCGGCGCCTTCATTGAGCATGGCACCTGGCGGTGTTGCGGAGGTGGCATAGGACGCGTAGACACTGCCGTTTTCCAGCGGCTTCCAGACCAGGCCCGCCTGCCAGTTCCAGAACTGGCTGTCGTTTCTGGTTTTGCCGGTGGTGGTGTTTTTGGCCTGGGTATCGAATGTGTCGTAACGTGCGCCGAGGTTCACCAGCCATTGCGGGTCGAGCTCGATGGTGTCGAACACATAGGCCGCGCGGGTGTTGGCGCTGGTGTCGGTGCCGGCGTAGTTGCGCGCAACCGTACCGGTCCAGTTGTCATTCGGGTTCGGATTGCTCAGCGAGGTACAGCTGCCGTTACCCGTACCGATCATGCCCGGTTTGCAGCCGCCCACCGGGTTGCTGTTCGGGGTGACGGTGTAGCCTGTAACCGAGCTTGTTTCACGGGTGATTTCAAGACCGGTGGAGTAGTTGTTCTTGAAACCCAGTGCCTGGAACTCACCGAACAGATCGGTCTGGTTGGTGGTGGTCGAGGTATTGGACACGCGAGTGTTGGCGCGACGCCAGACAGTCCCGAACTGATTGACGTTGTGCTGGCTGTCGTCCGGCTGGGTGAGGACATAATCCTGGCCAGTATTGCCATGACGCAGGGTATTTTTCAGCGTCATGTTGTCGTTGAGGTCGTGTTCGATGGAAAGAGTGCTGATGTCTGCACGGGTCTTGCGGAAGTCCCGGTTCTTGAGACCGTAGAAGTTACTGCTGTCGCCACCATCGTCAGGCTTGTCGTGGACGTGCGGTGTTTTAGCACCGTTGTTGCTGTAACCGTAGGGAATGCCCGAGTCCGGCAGGTCGTTGCTTTCCATGTGGTAGTAGCTGAGGTTGACGCGGGTCGGCGTACCGAGGCCGAAGGTCAGCGACGGCGCCACGCCCCAACGGTCGTAGTTGATCGCGTCACGGCCTGCAACGTTCTGCTCGTGGCTCATCAGGTTCAGACGGAACGCTGCGTTGTCGAGGAACTGACGGTTTACGTCGAGTACATAACGGCGGGTCTGGTCGGAGCCGTAGGTGAAGCCGCCATTGGTGAAGTCTTGCTGCTTCGGTGTCTTGCTCACCAGGTTCAGGCTACCGCCGGCCGAGCCGCGACCACCGAAGGAGGAGTTGGGGCCCTTGCTGACTTCGATCGATTCGATGTCGAAGATCTCGCGGGTCTGGCCGCCAGTATCACGCACGCCATCCAGATAGGTATCGCTCTGGGCATCGAAACCACGAATGAACGGACGGTCGCCTTGAGGGTTGCCACCTTCACCGGCACCAAAGGTGATGCCCGGTACGGTGCGCAGCGCATCTTGCAGCGATGTGGCTGCCGTGTCCTTGAGCACTTGCTGCGGAACCACAGTGACCGAGCGCGGGGTATCGACCAGCGGTGCGGTGTACTTCTGTGAAGAGGCTTTTTCGACCTGATAGGAGGTTGAGTCCTGGGCTTCACCGGTAACGCTGGTGGCATCCAGGGAAATCGCATTGCGCGGCGTTTTTTCGTCGGTCTTTTCGGCTGCGTAAGCCATGTGGGCTGCGGAGCTGGCGGTGATTGCCACGCCAATTGCAGAAGCGAGCAAACGCGGTGAGCTGACCGGTGATTGTTGTGGTTGGCGTGACATTGTGAATTCCCCTCCCCAAGGATTTGAGGCCGCGGAATATAGGGTAAATACGTATTTGTATCAATTGAGATATATTTCTATTTGCGTTGAATTTACATTCTTTACAGTTTTTCGTTACGGTTTTGACTGACTCGATCGTCATGCCGATTTTACATAGCCAATAAGAATCAATACCATTAAGATCCTTTCGCTTTCAGGTATTGCCTCATGCTGCTGCATATTCCCGGCTTGTTCTCCCGTGAAGAGGTACAGCGCATTCGCGAGGCTCTGGCGCAGGCTGACTGGGCGGATGGCAAGATCACCGCCGGCTATCAATCGGCCAAGGCCAAGCACAACCTGCAACTGCCGGAAGGTCACCCGCTGGCTCAGGAAATCGGCGCGGCGATGCTCGAACGGTTGTGGAAACATCCGCGATTCATGTCAGCGGCGTTACCGCACAAAGTCTTCCCGCCACTGCTCAACTGCTACACCACGGGTGGCAGCTTCGACTTTCATATCGACAACGCCGTGCGTCAGCCCAAGGGCAGCATCGAGCGCGTTCGCACCGACCTGTCGTCCACGTTGTTCTTCAGTGACCCGGATGAGTACGACGGCGGTGAGCTGGAAATCCAAGACACCTTCGGTACCCAACGAGTGAAGTTGCCGGCCGGCGACCTGGTGCTCTATCCGGGCACCAGCCTGCACAAGGTCAACGCGGTCACTCGCGGTACACGTTATGCGTCGTTCTTCTGGACCCAAAGCCTGGTCCGCGAAGACAGCCAGCGCGCCTTGCTGTTCGAGATGGACGAAGCGATCCAGCAGTTGACCCAGGACCTGCCCGATCACCCGTCGCTGATCCGTCTCACCGGCACTTATCACAACCTGTTGCGCCGTTGGGTCGAGGTGTAAGTGACGGACTTTCGTTTGCGCCGCGAGGAAATCCTCGACGGTGACCGGCTCAAGGCCATGCTGGAGGAAAGCCCGGCACGGGCAGCCCAGGCGATTCTGATTGCGGCGCGCGAAGGCGTTCTCGATGCGCAGGCGTTGCTCGGGCAGATCCTGCTGGACGGGCAGGGCATCGAGCAGGATCAGCCGCTGGCCTTGCGCTGGTTCGAGATTGCCGCCAACGGCGGGCATCCGATGGCGCGCAACATGCTCGGCCGCTGCCATGAGCACGGTTGGGGTTGCGTCGCCAATGCCAGCGCGGCGGCACGAGATTACCGTCAGGCCGCCGAAGCAGGGCTGGATTGGGGGTTGTACAACTACGCCAATTTGCTCGCCACCGGTCGTGGCGTGGTCGAGGACCAGGCGCAGGCGTTGGCCTGTTATCGTCGCGCCGCTGAATTGGGCCACGCCAAGTCGATGAACCTGCTGGGGCGTTATCTGGAAGAGGGGCGATTCTGTGTGGCGGATCCTCTCGCTGCAATGGACTGGTATCGGCGCTCGGCCCAGGGCGGGGACTTTCGTGGGCAGTTCAGTTATGCGGCAGTGCTGGCCGACCAAGGACAGATCGAGGCTGCGTTGACCTGGCTGCGCGAGGCATTGTCCGGTGGCAATTTGAAGTTCTTGAGAGTGGCAGGCTCGGCGCTGTCAAGTGCGCGCGATCCGCAGATCCAGGCGCTGGCCACGGATTATCAGCTACGGCTGGCCGAGTTAGAGAAAGAGGCATAGATCGTTCCCACGCTCGTGTGGTAACGATCATTCAACAATCAGCGACCCACAAAAAAGCCCATGACAGGTCATGGGCTTTTTGATTTCTACCGGTAGGGCTTACACGTAGAACGACTTCAACGGCGGGAAGCCATTGAACTCAACAGCGCTGTAGCTGGTGGTGTACGCACCGGTCGACAACCAGTACAGGCGGTCACCGATGGCCAGGTTCAGCGGCAAACCGTACTTGTAGTTCTCGTACATGATGTCGGCGCTGTCGCACGTTGGGCCGGCGATCACCACTTCCTCCATCTCGCCTTTCTTCTCGGTCCAGATCGGGAACTTGATGGCTTCGTCCATGGTTTCGATCAGGCCGGAGAACTTGCCCACATCCGTGTACACCCATCGCTCTACCGCGGTACGGGATTTACGCGCGACCAACACCACTTCGCTAACCAGGATGCCGGCGTTGGCGATCAGCGAACGGCCTGGCTCAAGGATGATTTCCGGCAGGTCGTCACCGAAGTCTTCCTTGAGGAAACGGATGATTTCTTCGGCGTAGGTTTCCAGGCTGTTGGTGCGGGTGATGTAGTTGGCCGGGAAGCCGCCGCCCATGTTGATCAGCTTCAGATGGATGCCGTCTTCTTCTTTCAGACGTTCGAAGATCACTTTGACCTTGGCGATTGCCGCGTCCCAGACGCTGATGTCGCGCTGTTGCGAGCCGACGTGGAAGGAGATGCCGTATGGCACCAGTCCCAGGTCGCGAGCGAGGATCAGCAGGTCCATGGCCATGTCGGTCTGGCAGCCGAATTTACGCGACAAAGGCCAGTCGGCGGTGGTCGAGCCTTCGGTCAGGATGCGCACATAGACTTTCGAACCCGGTGCAGCCTTGGCGATGTTGCGCAGGTCGGCTTCGGAGTCGGAGGCATACAGACGCACGCCCTTCTCATAGAAGTAGCGAATGTCCTTGGATTTCTTGATGGTGTTGCCATAGCTGATGCGATCCGGGCTGACGCCGCGGTCCAGCACTTTGTCCAGCTCGTAGATCGAAGCGATGTCGAAGCTCGAGCCCTTCTCTTTGAGCAGGTCGATGATCTCGACGGCCGGGTTGGCCTTGACCGCGTAGTAAACCTTGGCAAATTCGAAACCGGCGCGCAGGTCGTCATAGGCCTGGGCAATCATCGCGGTGTCGATGACCACGAACGGGGTTTCTTGTTTGTCGGCGAAGGCCTTCATTTTCTGAAAGGTTTCGCGCGCGAAATAGTCTTCGACGTTGATCGACATACTTGGGAGCTCCTATTGGCAAACGGGTAAAAACAATGGGTGCAAATGAACGTCCTCCGTATCCCCACTTTGGTTCGCCTACTTCCCAAGGCATGTCGCCGAAAGCAAAAAGGTCAACCTGGCGCTGCGCCGCGGGTGACCTTGCTGTCTCGTCGTCAGTACTTGAGCCGGATGGATCGTTTCCAGCATGGACGTTCGGCGCGAACTTTAGGACCTGAGCGCCTTGAGATCAACAAAAAATGTCGCGTTTTTGCACGCTTCCGTCGTGCGGCCTCGGTCAGATACTGATGTAACCGACCTGCATGACAGTGTGATGTTCCCTTTGAAGGGATTTTTGAGGTGTTTCAGAGGCGATTGGTGTTGTCCCCAATCGCGAGCAGGCTCGCTCCCACAGGTGGTTTGTGTTGATGCACATAATGCATGCACACCACAGATCCAATGTGGGAGCGAGCCTGCTCGCGAAGGCGTCAGATCAAGCCAACGCAGTCTCGGCAGGCGAAACAATGCTGGTCTTGCCACCACGCGAACGTCCGGAGCTCAGGTACTCGGCAATCGACTCCTGGGTCACCTCACCGAGGAACACCCGCTCGGCGTCCATTACCGGCAGCCACGAGCGATTGAACTCGTACATGCGCGACAGCAGGATCCGCAGGTGCTCGTCATAGGCCGCCGTGGCGTTGAACTCGCGCAGGTATTGCACGCAGGTGCCGGTCTGACGGTGCAGGTCGCGGCGGCGTACGTAGCCCAGGGCCTTGTTGTCGGCGCAGGTGACTACCACGTAGCGGCGGTCGAGTTCGTCCATCAATTCCAGCGCTTCGGCCACCGGCGTTTCCGGGCTGACCGACGGCGCGTTGTCCGCCGCGTCTTCGGCCTTGACCAGCAGCAGGCGCTTGAGCGTGCTGTCCTGGCCGACGAAGTTGCTGACAAAATCATCTGCCGGGTGCGCGAGCAGGGTATCCGGGTGGTCGACCTGGATCAGTTTGCCGCCGCGGAAGATCGCGATCTTGTCGCCGAGCTTGATCGCTTCGTCGATGTCATGGCTGACCATGATTACGGTCTTGCCCAATGCACGCTGCATCTCGAAGAACTCGTTCTGGATCATTTCGCGGTTGATCGGGTCCACCGCACCGAACGGTTCGTCCATCAGCAGTAATGGGGCGTCAGCGGCAAGAGCGCGGATTACGCCGATCCGCTGTTGCTGGCCTCCGGACAACTCACGCGGGTAGCGGCTCAGATACTGCTTGGGTTCGAGCTTGATCATGCTCATCAACTCGCGAGCGCGGTCGTGGCATTTCTGTTTGTCCCAGCCGAGCAGGCGCGGAACGATGGTGATGTTTTCTTCGATGGTCATGTTCGGGAACAGGCCGATCTGCTGGATCACATAGCCGATGTTACGGCGCAGCGTCACGGCGTCGAGGTCGGTGGTGTCTTCGCCGTTGATCAGGATTTTGCCCGAGGTCGGTTTGATCAAGCGGTTGATCATTTTCAGCGTGGTGCTTTTGCCGCAGCCCGACGGCCCGAGGAACACGCAAATCTCGCCTTCGTTGACGGTCAGGTTCACCGAGTCCACGGCCTTGATGTCCTTGCCGTTGCTGTGAAAGGTTTTGCTGAGGTTTTGAAGTTCGATCATTTGAGTAACCCTTTTGGAGTCAGCGAACGTTGCAGCCATTGCACAAGCAAGTCGGCGAAGATGGCCAGAAGACTGACCAGCACCGCGCCGACGATCAGCATCGACATGTCGCTGCGGCTGATGGAAGCGAGAATGAGTACACCCAGACCACCGGCGCCGATGGTCGCGGCGATGGTCATCACACCAATGTTCATCACCACGGCGGTGCGTACGCCGGCGAGGATCACCGGCACCGCAATCGGTAACTCGACCATCCGCAGGCGCTGGCCGAAGGTCATGCCAATACCGCGCGCAGCTTCGCGAATACCCGGCTCGACGTCGCTCAGTGCCAGGTAGGTGTTCCGCATGATCGGTAGCAGGGAGTACAGAAACACCGCCGTGATGGCCGGCATCGGCCCCAGGCCCTGACCAAATTTCGAGTAGAACGGCAGCAGCAGGCCGAACAGTGCAATCGACGGGATGGTCAGCAACACCGTGGCGCTGGCTTGCAAGGGACCTGCCAGCGTCGGGAAGCGTGTCATCAGAATGCCCAGCGGCACGCCGACCACAATCGCCAGGGTGACGGCGATGCCGACCAGAGCGACGTGTTGCCAGGTCAGGTGCAGGACGAGCGGCCAGTCCAGGTGGGAAAAGGCGTTGAGAAATTCCATGGCTTTTCCTCAGTTGATGGGGTGTTGGCGCAAGAAATCGGCGGCCACGGCGGAAGGGCTTTCGTGGTCGACGTCGACCCGCGCATTGAGCTGGCGCATGGTTTGGTCGTCGAACAGTTCGGCCAGCGGTTTGAGTTGTTCGGCCAGTTGTGGGTGGGCGTCGAGGTACGCCTGTCGGACCACGGGGGCGGCGGTGTAGTCCGGGAAGTAGTGCTTGTCGTCTTCCAGCAGTTTCAGCTTGAAGGCGTTCAAGCGTCCGTCGGTGGTGTAGACCAGGCCGGCAAACACCTGGCCATTACGCAGTGCGGTATAGACCAGCCCGGCGTCCATCTGGCGGATGTTGTTGCGGGTCAGGTTCATGCCGTAGAGCTTGACCATGCCGGCGAGGCCGTCGGAACGGTTGGCGAACTCGGTGTCCAGCGCCACCAGGTGATGGGTCTTCGGATCGCGCTGCAACACGCTGTTCAAGTCGCTGATGCTGTTGATCTGCGGATACTCATCGGCAACGTTCTTCGGTAGCGCCAAGGCGTAGGTATTGCTGAATTTCGATGGAGTGAGCCAGGCCAGCCCTTTTTTCGCGTCGAGTTGTTTAACCCGGGCGTAGGACTGTTCGCTGTCGAGTTTCTCGGTGACATGGTTGTAGGCCACCAGCGATACGCCGGTGTATTCCCACATCAGGTCCAGTTGGCCGTTTTCATGGGCGCTGCGGGCCAGACTGCTGCCCAGACCGCCAGTTACCTGGACGTCGTAACCCTGGGTCCGCAGGTATTGCGAGGTGATTTCCGCGAGCAGGGTTTGTTCGGTGAACACCCTGGCGCCGATGCGGATCAGTGGTTTGTCGGCGGCGTGGGCAAATCCTGCGCACAGCAGGACGCAGCCTAGTAACAAGCTTGATGTCTTCATGATGATTCCTTCGCTCAGCCGGAGTTAAGACTGGGGTAAACCGCGTTCCAGCCAGAGGCGGCTGGCCAGTGTCACCAGACCGTCGAGCAGCAATGCCAGCAGGGCGGTGCAGGCTGCGCCGAGGATCAATTGCGGCTGATTGTTCAAGGCAATGCCGGGGAAAATCAGGCTGCCCAGGCTGTTGGCGCCGATCAGGAACGCCAGCGGTGCGGTGCCGACGTTGATTGCCAACGCCACCCGCACACCGCCGATGATGATCGGCACCGCGTTCGGCAATTCGACTCGCCAGAGCACCTGACTCGGGGTCATGCCTATGCCGACGGCTGCCTCCTTGAGTGACCCCTGAACGTTTTTCAGTCCTTCGTAGGTGTTGCGCACGATGGGCAACAGGGAGGCGAGGAACAACGCGAAGATGGCGGGGCCGCTGCCGATCCCGAGAAACCCCAGGGCGATGGCCAATACGGCGAGAGGCGGCACGGTGTTGCCGATGTTGAAGAGCTGCATGAAGCGTTCGGCGCGTCCGACCATGGTCGGGCGGCTGAGGAAGATACCGGCGGGGATGCCCACAACGAGGGCGGCCAGCATGGAAGCGAGGACGAGAATCAGATGAGCTTGCAGGTAAAACAACAAATCGTCGCGGTACTGTTCGATCGTGTTGATGCCAATCCAGTGGATCAGCAGGGCCAGAAGGGCGACGACAACCGCTCCTCCTGTCAGCCCTTTGCCATAGCGAATAGCCACAGGCGGACTCCTTTATTTCAGTCGGCGAACACTTTCTCGTGTGGCAACGCCATGCCTGGCTGCCGAAAAAGTGATCGCGAAAAGCAGCTCGCCAATGCCGGAAAAGCGGCATGAGATCGAGCCATAAGCGCAGCCTCGTCAGGCTGACTTGCTGATATTTCAGCCCCTGACGACAAGCCGTAACAGGGGAGTGGACGCCTCCACGGTTTAAAAGGTTCCATAATTAGCAGCATTTAGCCACCCCCGGCCGCCTCACATCCCGTAGCAGCTGTCGAGCCCGCGAGGCTGCGTTCGGCTGCGAAGCAGTCGTAAAACCGTTAAACGCGGTATGCCTGAAAGATCGCATTGTTTGATTTACGGCCGCTGCGCAGCCGAACGCAGCCTCACAGGCTCGGCAGCCGCTACGGGGCGAACGGTGGTCCGTAGCCGTGTGTTTACGCTATACTCGCCGCCCTTTTTTGAATCACCTGCCAGGCGATTTCCCATGACCAAACAGGCCGCCGAAGTCGCGAAACGCCGCACTTTCGCCATTATTTCCCACCCCGATGCGGGTAAAACCACCATCACCGAGAAACTCTTGCTGATGGGCAAGGCCATTGCTATTGCCGGTACGGTGAAATCCCGAAAGTCGGACCGTCATGCCACCTCCGACTGGATGGAAATGGAAAAGCAGCGTGGTATTTCCATTACCACGTCGGTCATGCAGTTCCCGTATCGCGATCACATGATCAACCTGCTCGACACCCCGGGCCACGAAGACTTCTCCGAAGACACCTACCGCACCCTGACGGCGGTCGACTCGGCATTGATGGTCCTCGACGGTGGTAAAGGCGTAGAGCCACGGACCATCGCCCTGATGGACGTTTGCCGTCTGCGTGACACGCCGATCGTCAGCTTCATCAACAAACTCGACCGCGACATTCGCGACCCGATCGAACTGCTCGACGAAATCGAAGCCGTCCTGAAGATCAAGGCCGCGCCGATCACCTGGCCGATCGGTTGCTACCGCGATTTCAAAGGCGTCTATCACCTCGCCGACGACTACATCATCGTCTACACCGCGGGCCACGGCCACGAGCGTACCGAGGTGAAAATCATCGAGAAGCTCGACTCCGATGAAGCCCGCGCTCATTTGGGTGACGAGTACGAGCGCTTCATCGAACAGCTGGAGCTGGTGCAGGGCGCCTGCCACGAATTCAATCAACAGGAATTCCTGGACGGCCAACTGACCCCGGTGTTCTTCGGCACCGCGCTGGGCAACTTCGGTGTCGATCACGTGCTCGACGCCGTGGTCAACTGGGCGCCGAAGCCGCTGGCCCGAGTGGCCAATGAGCGTACTGTCGAGCCGGTTGAAGAGAAGTTTGCGGGCTTCGTGTTCAAGATCCAGGCGAACATGGACCCGAAACACCGCGACCGCATTGCTTTCATGCGTATCTGCTCCGGCAAGTACGAAAAAGGCATGAAAATGCGCCACGTGCGCACCGGCAAGGACGTACGGATCGGCGATGCGCTGACCTTCTTCTCCTCCGAGCGTGAGCAACTGGAAGAAGCCTTTGCCGGCGACATCATCGGTTTGCACAACCACGGCACCATCCAGATCGGCGACACCTTCACCGAAGGCGAAGTCCTGGGCTTCACCGGTATCCCGCACTTCGCCCCGGAACTGTTCCGCCGGGTACGCCTGCGTGATCCGCTCAAGTCCAAGCAACTGCGTCAGGGCTTGCAGCAACTGGCCGAAGAAGGCGCCACCCAAGTGTTCTTCCCCGAGCGCAGCAATGACATCATCCTCGGCGCCGTTGGTGTGCTGCAGTTCGATGTGGTCGCCAGCCGCTTGAAAGAGGAATACAAGGTCGAGTGCTCCTACGAGCCGATTACCGTCTATTCCGCCCGCTGGATCGATTGCAGCGATAAGAAGAAGCTCGAAGAGTTCAGCATCAAGGCCGTGGAAAACCTCGCGATCGACGGCGGTGGTCACCTGACCTACCTGGCCCCGACCCGGGTCAACCTGGCGCTGATGGAAGAGCGCTGGCCGGACGTGAAATTCCGTGCGACGCGTGAGCATCATTAAGCGCTGATCGGTAACACCCAAAACCCCGTTGCGAAAGCTGCGGGGTTTTTTGTGCCTGAAGTAATTAACAGCGCGGGCTTGTTACAGAAAACTGGTTGGCAGTCATCGCTGAGGGAGAGGTGTTCCCTGATGGAAAACCATCTGCCAATGCTCGCCCTGCCTGCGCCAGATCGAACTGCGCAAGCTGTTGGTGGGGCAGTGCTGGCCAATGGAGGTAGTGTGACAGCGATAGGTCACCAATACGGTGTATTCAGATAACTGTTTGGCTGCGAATTCGCTGATGGTGCGCTGGGTGAACGCCTCATTAGGCAACTGCTCGACCACTTCGGCCTTGGTCCAGATGCTACCACTGGCGCCGAACTCGATGAAGTCGTCGGCGAGCAGGCGTGAGATTTCTTCTGCATCGCGTCGGGTTGCCTGCGACTGGAGGCGTTGTTCGAGTTTCAGCAGTGTCTGCGACAGTTCCATGGCAATGGCCTTTGTCTGAGTCGTACGGTCTCACCTTAGCGTAGAACCAAAACTTCTGACACTCCGCGCGGTTGATCTTGGGACTGCTTCGACAGCTATCGAGCCAGAGCGAGCCTTTTCGCCAAAAAACAAGATCAAAAGATCGTAGCCGAAATAGCCTTTTTGCCTAATCATTATTCCAAATCTGTCTTTTGGCAAAAGGCAATTGGCGACCATCGTTAGTGTCCTATCTGGTCAATCCCGTCTATCCAGACTAGATTTCAGACAGCGCTACGGTCGCTGAGAACGCGGTCGGTAGCTATCCGTGATTCACCTACGAAAGGATGGAATCAGCTATGAGCATTTTTCAACGCATGGTTTTACTGATCAAAGTGCTGGTGTTGCTGTCGGTGGGCACTTCGGCAGCGTGGGCGAGCAGCGGTGCGGTGCAGGACCAGGGTTTCTGGGCAGCAAAAAGTGTGCAGGGCAGTGGCTTGATGGTCGCCACGGGTGATCAGAGCCAGGGGCAGGGTGACAGTAAAGGTGATGAGGACCCATCCTCCGACGATAGCGAAGACGATACTCAGGGTTAAGGATTCAGAAAAAAGAAAACCCCTCCTGCCGGACTGATGCGCAGTCGAAGGAGGAGGGGTTTGGTTGACCTGTTGAAAGCGCCCCGAGAGGGCGCTTTCTCATGCCCGGCTTATACGACGAATTGCTCGGCGTAATGGCAGGCCACCTGGCGGGTGTCGAGCAGGCGCAGGGCTGGCTCTTCGGTGCTGCACCGTTCGGTGGCGTACGGGCAGCGCTTGTGGAAAGCGCAGCCGGACGGCGGGTTCAGCGGGTTCGGCAGTTCGCCGACGATCTTGATTTTCGGCTTGGTCGGATCCGGGTGGATCGTCGGTGTGGCCGACAGCAGTGCCTGGGTGTAGGGGTGCAGAGGACGGGTGTAAATGTCTTCTTTCGGGCCCATTTCCACCGGACGGCCGAGGTACATCACCAACACCTGATCGGCGACGTGACGCACCACCGCCAGGTTGTGGGAGATGAATACGTAGGCGGTGTTGAACTCTTGTTGAAGGTCCATGAACAGGTTCAGCACCTGAGCCTGAATCGACACGTCCAGCGCCGAGGTCGGTTCGTCCGCGACCAGCACTTTGGGTTGCAGCATCATGGCGCGTGCCAGGGCGATCCGCTGGCGCTGACCCCCCGAGAACATGTGCGGATAACGCTGATAGTGCTCAGGGCGCAAGCCGACCTGCTTCATCATCGCCTGGACTTTTTCGCGGCGTTCGGCCGCGGAAAGCTTGGTGTTGATCAGCAGAGGCTCGGCCAGTTGGTCACCGATTTTCTGCCGTGGGTTGAGCGAGGCGTAAGGGCTCTGGAACACCATCTGCACGTCTTTGCGCAGTTGTTTGCGTTCGGCCTTGTTAGCGCCGGTCACTTCTTGCCCGGCGATTTTCAACGAGCCCGAAGACGGCTCTTCGATCAGCGTCAGGGCGCGGGCCAGGGTCGACTTGCCGCAGCCGGATTCGCCAACCACGGCGAGGGTCTTGCCGGCTTCGAGTTCGAATGACACGCCGTTGAGCGCGCGTACCAGCGCGGTGCCTTTGAACAGGCCGCGGGAGACTTCGTAGTGACGGGTCAGGTCACGGGCGGTGAGAACGACGGCCATTACGCCACCTCCTGATTCAAAGGATAGAAGCAGCGGGCGAGGCTGTTGCTTTTCGGGTCCAGACCTGGACGTTGTTGACGGCAGCTGTCCTGCACGTACGGGCAGCGCGGCGAGAGCAGGCAACCTTGCGGACGGTCATAACGGCCAGGAACGATGCCTGGCAGGGTGGCCAGGCGCGAGGAACCCAGGCTGTGTTCGGGAATGGCCTTGAGCAGCGCTTCGCTGTACGGGTGTGCCGGGATGTCGAACAACTGCGGCACCTGACCGACTTCTACCGCTTGGCCGGCGTACATCACGCACACGCGCTGAGCGGTTTCGGCGACCACGGCAAGGTCGTGGGTGATCAGCACCAGGCCCATGTTCTGCTCTTTTTGCAGCGCCAGCAGCAGGTCCATGATCTGCGCCTGGATCGTCACGTCCAACGCGGTGGTCGGTTCGTCAGCGATCAGCAGTTTCGGTTCGCCGGCAATCGCCATGGCAATTGCCACACGTTGGCTCATACCGCCGGAGAGTTGGTGCGGGTAGGCATCCATACGGCTTGCGGCGCCCGGGATTTCGACTTTTTCCAGCAGCTCGATGGCGCGCTTGCGGGCGGCCTTGCTGGACATTTTCAGGTGCAGGCGCAGCACTTCTTCGATCTGGAAACCGACGGTATAGCTCGGGTTCAGTGCGGTCATCGGGTCCTGGAAGACCATGGCCAGGTCTTTGCCGACGATTTGCCGACGCTGACGGTTGCTGAGCTTGAGCATGTTCTTGCCGTCGAAATTCAGAGCGTCAGCGGTGACGATGCCTGGATGTTCGATCAGGCCCATCAGCGCCATCATGGTCACGGACTTGCCGGACCCCGACTCGCCAACGATGGCCAGAACTTCGCCTTTGTCCACGGAAATGTCGAGGCCATCGACCACCGGGACGGCGTTCTTGTCGCCGAAGCGAACGTTGAGATTCTTGATTTCTAACAGTGACATTTGAATCTCCTCAGGCGGCGTTCTTGAGTTTCGGGTCCAGCGCATCGCGCAGGCCGTCGCCCATCAAGTTGATTGCCAGCACGCTGAGCAAAATGGTCAAACCAGGCAGGCTGACGACCCACCAGGCGCGTTCGATGTAGTCGCGAGCCGAAGCCAGCATGGTGCCCCACTCCGGGGTTGGCGGTTGTACGCCAAGGCCGAGGAAGCCCAGTGCCGCGGCATCGAGAATCGCCGAGGAGAAACTCAGGGTTGCCTGAACGATCAGCGGCGCCATGCAGTTAGGCAGCACGGTGACGAACATCAGACGTGGCAGACCGGCACCGGCCAGGCGTGCGGCGGTCACGTAGTCGCGGTTCAGTTCGCCCATCACCGCGGCGCGGGTCAGACGAACATAGGACGGCAACGAAACCACGGCGATGGCGATAATGGTGTTGATCAGGCCAGGGCCGAGGATGGCGACGATCGCCACAGCCAGCAGCAGGGATGGCAGGGCCAGCATGATGTCCATCAGACGCATGATGGTCGGGCCAAGCAGGCGCGGGAAGAACCCGGCGAACAGACCCAGCAGGATCCCCGGGATCAGCGACATGACCACCGACGACAAACCGATCAGCAAGGACAGGCGCGAACCGTGGATCAGGCGCGACAGCAGGTCGCGACCCAGTTCATCGGTGCCGAGCAGGTATTGCATCTGCCCACCTGACAGCCAGGCTGGCGGGGTCAGCAGGAAGTCGCGGAACTGCTCGCTCGGGTTATGTGGAGCAACCCACGGGGCGAAAATCGCGCAAAAAATAACCAGCAGCATGAACAACAGGCCGGCGACGGCACCCTTGTTCTTGGAGAAGGCTTGCCAGAACTCTTTGTACGGTGACGGATACAGCAGGCTTTGGTCGACTGCTACGGAGGTCGTTGGAGTACTCATGCGTAGGGTCTCAGCGCTGGTGACGGATGCGTGGGTTTGCGAAGCCATAAAGAATATCCACTACAAAGTTGACCAGAATCACCAGGCAGGCGATTAACAGAATTCCGTTTTGCACCACTGGGTAGTCCCGGGCGCCAATGGCTTCGATCAGCCATTTGCCGATACCGGGCCACGAGAAGATGGTTTCGGTCAGAACCGCACCGGCCAGCAAAGTGCCGACTTGCAGGCCGACCACGGTCAGTACCGGGATCAAGGCGTTGCGCAGGCCGTGAACGAACACCACGCGCGACGGCGACAGGCCCTTGGCCCGGGCGGTGCGAATGTAGTCTTCACGCAGGACTTCGAGCATCGAGGAGCGGGTCATCCGGGCGATCACCGCCAGCGGGATGGTGCCGAGCACGATGGCCGGAAGAATCAGGTGGTGCAGGGCATCGAAGAATGCGCCGGTGTCATGGGCCAGCAGGGTGTCGATGAGCATGAAGCCGGTTCTTGGCTCTATGTCGTAAAGCAGGTCGATCCGCCCGGACACCGGGGTCAGGCCCAGGGATACCGAGAAGAACATGATGAGGATCAGGCCCCACCAGAAGATCGGCATCGAATACCCCGCAAGGGAGATGCCCATTACCCCATGGTCGAAGAGTGATCCTCGCTTCAGCGCCGCGATCACCCCGGCCAATAGCCCGAGAACGCCGGCGAACAGCAGGGCCGCCGAGGACAGTTCCAGGGTCGCCGGGAACAGCGAGGTGAACTCGGTCCATACGCTTTCACGGGTACGCAGGGATTCACCCAGGTCACCGTGGGCCAGTTTGCCGATGTAGTCCAGGTATTGGGCGTACAGCGGCTTGTTCAGACCAAGGCGTTCCATTGCCTGAGCATGCATTTCGGGATCGACCCGACGTTCGCCCATCATGACTTCCACGGGGTCGCCAGGAATCATGCGAATCAACGCGAAAGTCAACAAGGTGATGCCGAAGAACGTGGGGATCAATAATCCCAATCGGCGGGCAATAAAACTAAACATCTTCTGGTGTACCTCATCAGCCGGTTAGGCGTTCCCGGCAGCGTTGGGGTCAACGTTGCCGGGCGTTTTCTTATCTACTTCACTTGGGTGGTAGCGAAGTTGTTAGTGGTCAGGGGGCTAATGTGATAGCCCTCGACGTTCTTGCGCATGGCAGTAAACATTCTGGTGTGCGCCATGCTGATCCATGGCTGGTCCTGGTGGAATATCTCCTGGGCCTGTTCATAGAGCGCCGCACGTTCGACCGGGTCGGTCTTCTCACGGGCCTGGTCGATCAACGCCTGGAACTTTGCGTTGCACCAGCGGGCGTAGTTTTCTCCGTTTTTCGCCGCCTCGCAACTGAGCATAGGCGTCAAAAAGTTATCCGGGTCGCCGTTATCACCCGCCCATCCGGCAGACACCATATCGTGTTCGCCGTTTTTCGCGCGTTTAAGCATTTCGCCCCATTCCATGACGCGAATATCAACCTTGATCCCGACCTTGGCCAGGTCCGATTGCATCATCTGTGCGCCGAGCATCGGGTTCGGGTTGGTCGGGCCGCCACCGTTACGGGTGAACAGGGTGAACACAGTGCCTTCCGGCACGCCGGCTTCCTTGAGCAGGGCGCGAGCCTTGTCCAGGTCGTGAGGCGGGTTCTGCAGTTTATGGTTGAAGCCAAGCAGGGTCTGCGGGTACGGGTTGACCGCCACGCTGGCGTTACCCTTGCCGAACAGTGCGTTGACGTAAGCCTGCTTGTCGAAGGCGATTTCGATCGCCTGGCGTACGCGCACATCGCTCATGTATTTGCGAGAGGTGTTCAGCGCGGTGTACGAGGTGGTCATCGCGTCCATTTCAGCGACATTCAGGTTCGCGTCAGCCTTGATGCTCGGGATGTCATCCGGCTTGGGGTACAGCGCAACCTGACACTCGTTGGCCTTGAGCTTTTGCAGGCGCACGTTGTTGTCGGTGGCGATGGCCAGAATCAGCGCTTCGCTGGGCGGGGTGCCGCGGAAGTACTCGGTGTTGGCCTTGAAGCGCACCTGGGCGTCCTTGGCGTAACGCTGGAAGATGAATGGCCCGGTGCCGATCGGCTTGTTGTTCAGGTCGGCGGTCTTGTTGGCCTTGAGCAACTGGTCGGCGTACTCGGCGGAGTAGATCGAGGAGAAGGCCATGGCCACGTCAGGCAGGAACGGTGCCTCAGGGCGGGTCAGAGTAAACCGGACGGTCTGGTCGTCGACTTTTTCGACGCTTTTGAGCAGTTCCTTGAAGCCCATGCTTTCGAAGTACGGGAAGCCCACGCTGGACTTGTCATGCCACGGGTGTTTCGGGTCCAGCTGACGCTGGAAACTCCAGACCACGTCGTCGGCATTCATGTCGCGGGTCGGCTTGAAATAATCAGTGGTGTGGAACTTCACACCTTTGCGCAGGTGGAAGGTGTACGTCAGGGCGTCAGGGCTGATGTCCCAGCTCTCGGCCAGTGCCGGTTCGATTTCGGTGGTGCCGGGTTTGAAGTCCACCAGGCGGTTGAAAATGGTTTCGGCCACCGCATCGGCTGTGACTGCAGTCGTGTACTGGACCATATCGAAGCCTTCCGGGCTGGCTTCGGTACAGACCACCAAGGGTTTGGCCGAGGCGCCGACAGCGACACTCAGTAGTGCGGCGGCAATCGCCGCTCGTAAAGGAAGCATTTTCATCAATAACCCCTCTGCAATCAGTTGGACCAGAATCGCAGAACGGCCGACTCGTCACTGAGTCAGCCGTTCGACTGGCGTTTAGAGAATCTTGAATGGAATAGTGGTGACCAGACGGAACTCGTTGATGCTGCCGTCAGCCTGGTTTTCGCTCGCACGGTGCGCGGTGTAAGTCGCGCGAAGCGTGGTGGCCTTGAGCGGGCCGCTTTGTACGGCGTACGTAGCACCAATGCCGTATTCGTAGTGGTGTTCGCCGT
The DNA here is from genome assembly GCF_025465945.1 of Pseudomonas sp. 6D_7.1_Bac1. GTDB lineage: Bacteria > Pseudomonadota > Gammaproteobacteria > Pseudomonadales > Pseudomonadaceae > Aquipseudomonas. The sequence continues at coordinate 20,800 of NZ_JANLNW010000072.1, forward strand.
CCATCTTCAGCACGCTGTTGTAGGCGCCGCCTTGGTAGTGAGTACCGTCGATACCCCAGCCACGAGCCTGGTAGATATTGAACTTCAGGCCTGGCACGCCGTATTCCGCCATGTTCAGACCATAGGCGACCTGGAAGGACTTCTCGTTCGGGCCGTTGAAGTCCGACAGCAGGGAGTTGGCCAGGTAGATGCCGTTGGTTTCGTGCAGGTAGTCGAAGTACTCGTCACCGACAATTTGCTGCCAGGCGAACGTCAGGCTGTGGGCCTGGTGGGTCAGGCCGAACGACAGGGAGTAGGCATCGTTGTCGATCTTGCCGAGTTTGCTTTTGCCCGTGTCCTTGGTTTTGTAGTAGTTCAGGTCACTGGTCAGGCTCAGCACCGAGCTATCGCCCAATACGTGGTTGGCGCCAAAGTAGTACTGGTTCCACATGTCCTCGGCCTGGGTGGCCCACAGGCTGGTTTTCACGCTGCTGAACGGCTGGTAAGTGATACCCGCGGTGTTCACGTGATCGACTTCGATGATGGTGTCGGCGTATTCGGAACGGAATTTACGCTCGCTCTCTTCGGTACGCGGAGAGTTGCGATCGAACGTGGCGAGGTCGAAGGCCAGGTTGTTCAGCTCTTCACTGTGGATCGCCACACCTTCGAAGCTCGAAGGCAGGGCACGGTTACCGATCACATCGACCATCGGGCTGCTGAAATTCTGGCGGCCAGCAGTCAGGGTGGTGTTGGAGACACGGGCCTTGACGTTGGCCAGGCCCAGTTTGCTCCACTGGTCCTGGGCGTCACCGCCTGCTTTGGTCAGCGTACGGTTGTTCCCGGCAGCTGGATGATCGCCCGGTACGTTGCCGAAGCCGGAGGCCAGGTCCTTGCGGTCACGATCCAGAGCAATGGCGTTGTACGCCGCGACTTCAGTGCTGATACCGACAGTGCCTTCGGTGAAGCCGGAGTTGTACTTGAGGATGGTGCCCTGAACCCAGTTGATACGGCGATCGGTCTCAACCAAGGTGCCGTCTTTGTTGTATTTGAACTTACCGCCACGCTGCAGTTGTTCGTTGGCGTACCAGTTACGGGTACTGCCGTCGAGCTTCTGACCTTCGAGAAAGCCGGTGGCTTCGGACTGGGCGCTGGTGGTTTTGACCGTAACCGGGGTGAAATCCTGGCTCTGGGTGTCTGCGTAAGCCGTGGCGGTCACGCTGCTGATGGCCAAGGCCAATAACGCGGTGCTGCTCAGTTTCATGGGTGAAGCTCCTGTCTTTCTTTTATTAATGCCGGTCTTTTTTTGTCATCCGGCTATTTGGTTTAGAACTCATTCACGCATTGCAAACGTTTGCCTATGGCGTGTTCGCCGAATTCAGGCAACACCTTTGCGCGAGGGCAAAATCGCCCTCAGGGTTTTGGCTAATCAGTTATTGGTCGATGCTGACACCCGAGAACACGTTACGGCCGAAGGGGCTGACCTTGAATCCTTCGACTTTGGCGCTCAACGGCTGGTTGACCGTCGAGTGGGCGACAGGGGTGATCGGCACTTGCTGCTTGAGCAATTGCTGAGCCTGTTTGTAGAGCACCGTGCGTTGCTCGCGGTCGGTGACAATCTTGGCTTGCTTGATCAGCTTGTCGTATTGCGGGTCACACCACATGGAGTAGTTGTTGCCGCCAATCGCGTCGCAGCTGTACAGCGTGCCCAGCCAGTTGTCCGGGTCCCCGTTGTCGCCGGTCCAGCCGATCAGGCTGATGTCGTGCTCGCCATTCTTGGTGCGCTTGATGTACTCGCCCCATTCGTAGCTGACGATCTTCACTTTCAGGCCGATTTTCGCCCAGTCCGACTGAAGCATCTCAGCCATCAGCTTGGCGTTCGGGTTGTATGGCCGCTGCACGGGCATCGCCCAGAGAGTGATCTCTGTGCCTTCCTTGACCCCGGCAGCCTTGAGCAACGCTTTGGCTTTTTCCGGGTTGTAGGCGGCGTCTTTGATTGTTTCGTCATAGGACCACTGGGTCGGAGGCATGGCGTTGACCGCCAGTTGTCCCGCGCCCTGGTACACGGCCTTGAGGATCTCTTGCTTGTTCACCGCCATGTCCAGCGCCTGACGCACTTCGAGCTGGTCGAAGGGTTTATGCCGCACGTTGTAGGCGATGTAGCCAAGGTTGAAACCGGGCTTTTCGATGAGTTGCAGCTTGGGGTCGTTTTTCAGCGCTTCGACATCGGCCGGACGTGGGTGCAGGGTGATCTGGCATTCGTTTTTCTTGAGCTTCTGCACGCGCACCGAGGCATCGGTGTTGATGGCGAAAATCAGCTGATCGAGCTTGACCCGGCTCGGGTCCCAGTAGTGTTTGTTGCCGGTGTAACGGATGTTGGAATCTTTCTGATAGCTCTTGAACACGAACGGCCCGGTGCCGATCGGTTTCTGGTTGATCTCGCTCGGCTTGCCGGACGCCAGCAACTGGTCGGCGTATTCGGCGGAAAGAATCGAGGCGAAACTCATGGCGATGTTCTGAATGAACGCGGCGTCTACCGAGTTCAGGGTCATGACCACGGTCAACGGCCCGGTCTTCTCGACCTTGGCGATGTTTTTGTTCAGGCTCATCCCGTTGAAGTACGGAAACTCGGTCGGGTAAGCCTTACGGAATGGGTGCTCGGCATCGAGCATGCGATTGAAGGTGAACAACACGTCGTCGGCGTTGAAGTCGCGGCTCGGCGTGAAGTACTTGGTGGTGTGAAATTTCACCCCTTCGCGCAGGTGGAACGTGTACTTGAGACCATCCTCGGAAATATCCCAACGAGTGGCCAGGCCCGGTACGACACTGGTGGAGCCTTTTTCGAACTCGGCCAGTCGGTTGTACAGCGGTTCGGCGGCGTCGTTGTCAGTCGCAGTGGTGTACTGCGCGGTGTCGAAGCCCGCGGGGCTGCCCTCGGAGCAAAACACCAGGCTGTTATTGGCGGCCTGACTGACAGACGTGGCGGCCAACAGACCGGTGCCCAGCAATGCGGATAAAACCAAGGTATGGCGCATGACGCTCCCTCTCTTTTTAGGTGTAACAGTGAGCCGTCGTCCCGTCCGGGGACGTTCAGGTATCACTGAATCAAAGCCATGGGTCCAGCAGTTGCCAGCCGCAGCGACAGCACGACCGGACCTCGACGGTAGGGGTCGAAGATCAGGCGGTAAAGGCGTAGGGCCTGAAAAACAGGTAGGAAAAGGCGACACGTCCTAAACCCGCTGCAGTAGTCCGCAGTGGTTTGGGAAGTAGGCGAATTCCAGCTGTCTTGGCAGATAGAGCAACGGCGACGTCAAGGACGCCGCCGTTGCAAAACCTTACTTGCTGACGCTGACGCCGTAGAAGGAGTTCAAGCCAAACGGGCTGATCTTGAAGTCCTGCACGGTGTTGCGCATGGGTTGATACACCGTCGAGTGCGCGATAGGTGTCATCGGGACTGCATCTTTGAGGAGGTGTTGCGCCTGCTTGTACAGCTCGGTGCGTTTAGCCTGGTCCGGGGTGGACTTGGCTTGTTTGATCAGGGCGTCGTACGGCTTGTCGCACCATTTCGAGAAGTTGTTGCCGTTCATGGCATCGCAGCCGAACAGGGTGCCAAGCCAGTTGTCCGGGTCACCATTGTCACCGCTCCAGCCGATGATCATCGCCTGGTTCTCGCCGCCTTTGGAACGCTTGATGTACTCGCCCCATTCGTAGCTGACGATGTTGACCTTCAGGCCGATCTTGGCCCAGTCGGACTGCAGCATTTCAGCCATCAGCTTGGCGTTCGGGTTGTACGGACGCTGAACCGGCATGGCCCACAGGGTGATCTCGGTACCCGGCTTGATGCCGGCTTCCTTGAGCAGTTCCTTGGCCTTTTCAGGATCGTACTTGGCATCTTTGATGGTGGTGTCGTAGGACCACTGCGTTGGTGGCATGGCGTTGACCGCCAATTGACCTGCGCCCTGGTAAACCGAATCGATGATCTGCGGCTTGTTCACCGCCATGTCCAGCGCTTCACGGACCTTGAGGTTGGCCAATGGGTTGGCGTCGGTACGGCCTTTGAGCACCGGCATCACGTTGTAGGCGATATAGCCCAGGTTGAAACCGGCCTGGTGCGGCAGCTTCAGGTCTTTGTCTTCACCCAGGGCCTTGAGGTCGGCCGGACGCGGGAAGAGGGTGACCTGGCATTCGTTTTTCTTGAGCTTCTGGATACGCACCGACGGGTCGGTGGTGATGGCGAAGATCAGGTTGTCGATCTTGACGTCGTCCGGCTTCCAGTAGTCCTTGTTACCCGTGTAACGGATGTTGGAGTCTTTCTGGTAGCTCTTGAACACGAACGGGCCAGTGCCGATCGGCTTCTGGTTGATGTCACCCGGTTTGCCTTCCTTGAGCAGCTTGGCGGCGTACTCGGCGGACTGGATGGACGCGAAGCTCATGGCCATGTTCTGGATGAACGCGGCGTCTACGGTGTTCAGGACAAACTTGACGGTATGGTCATCGACCTTCTCGACCTTGGCGATGTTGGTATCCATGCCCATGTCGGTGAAGTACGGGAATTCGGTCGGGTACGCTTTGCGGAACGGGTCATCCTTGTTAATCATGCGATTAAAGGTGAACAGCACGTCGTCGGCGTTGAAATCACGAGTCGGGGTGAAATACGGGGTGGTATGGAACTTCACACCTTCACGCAGGTGGAAGGTGTACTCCTTCACGTCCGGGGAAATATCCCAGCTGGTGGCCAGGCCAGGAATAACGGCGGTGCCGCCGCGCTCGAACTGGGTCAGGCGGTTGAACATGGTTTCAGCAGAGGCGTCGAAGTCGGTTCCGGTGGTGTACTGACCAGGATCAAAACCGGCCGGGCTCCCTTCGGAGCAAAACACCAGGTTAGTCGCAGCGAAGGCGGAAGGAGCGCTAGCTAACAAGCTTGCGCCGACTAAAAACGGAATGACCGCGTGTTTAAGCATGGTGGCCTCATGATTTGTTGTCATTTTTGGAATTAGAGGACGACCTCGTGAGTCGACCTGCGGATACTTATGCAGGGCCCGTACCCAATGCAAGATCCCGAACAGCTACAAACCTTAAACAGTGGAACGAACGTACCTTAATGTCGCATATGTATAAATGTTGACGCATTTGACCGTTTGGCGTCGTTTTTTTCGGTGCAAGCGACGCACCATATAGGTGCGCCATGAGCGCTTGCCGCACCCGGCCAGGGCGTGGTGTTACTTATTTATACCTACACCGTAAAAGGGTGTCAGGCCGAAGGGGCTGATCTTGAAATCCACCACTTCCTTGCGCAGCGGCTGGAACACCGTCGAGTTCGCAATCGGTGTGATAGGCACCTGATCCTTAAGGATTTTCTGCGCTTGCTGGTAGAGCTTGACGCGTTCTACCCGGTCGGTCGAAACCTTGGCCCTTTGCACCAGTTCATCGTAGGCCGGGTTACACCATTTTGCGTAATTGCTGCCCTTGACCGCGGCGCAGCTGTACAGCACTCCTAGCCAGTTATCCGGGTCACCGTTGTCGCCGGTCCAGCCGTAGATCATCGCGTCGTGTTCGCCGCTCTTGGCGCGCTTGATGTACTCGCCCCATTCATAGCTGACGATATTGGCCGTGATCCCGACCTTGGCCCAATCCTGCTGGATCATTTGCGCCGACATCCGTGCATTCGGGTTGGATGCACGCTGCACGGTCATCGCCCATAAATTGATGGTGGTACCAGGTGCAACCCCTGCTTCCTTTAGTAGCGCGCGGGCCTTGGTCGGGTCGTAGGGCGCGTCCTTGATGTTCGGGTCAAAAGACCATTGCGCGGGCGGCAGGGCGTTCTGCGCCAGTTGCCCGGCGCTTTGATAGACGGCCTTGATGATCGCGGGCTTGTCGATCGCCATGTCCAGCGCCTGGCGGACCTTGAGCTGGTCCAGCGGCGGGTGGGTCACGTTGTACGCTAGGAAGCCGAGGTTGAAACCGGCTTGCTTGAGCACCCGCAGGTTCGGGTCTTGCTCCATGACTTCGATGTCGGCCGGTCGCGGGTAACCGCTGACCTGGCACTCGCCGGTCTTGAGTTTTTGCAGGCGTACGGCTGCGTCCGGCGTAATCGAGAAAACCAGGTTGTCGAGTTTCACGTCCTCGGGTTTCCAGTAGGCGCGGTTGGCGCTGTAGCGGATCTGCGAGTCCTTCTGATAACGCTTGAACACAAACGGCCCGGTGCCGACCGGTTTCTGGTTGAGGTCAGAGGCTTTGCCTTCTTTGAGCAATTGCGCGGCGTACTCGGCAGACTGGATCGACGCGAAGCTCATCGCCAGGTTCTGCACAAACGCGGCGTCGATGTTGTTCAGGCTGAAGCGCACGGTGTGCTCGTCGACCTTGTCGACACTTTTGATCGTGGTGTTCAGGTCCATGTCGGTGAAGTACGGCGACTCGGCGGGGTAGGCCTTGCGAAAGGCATTCTCGGGGTCAAGCAAGCGCTGGAAGGTGAACAACACATCGTCTGCGTTGAAGTCGCGGCTCGGCGTGAAGTAGTCGGTGGTGTGGAACTTCACCCCGTCACGCAGGTGGAAAGTGTAGGTCAGGCCGTCCTTGGACACCTCCCAACTCGTCGCCAACCCCGGCTCGACTTCGGTGCCACCGCGCTTGAACTGCGTGAGACGGTTAAACACGGTTTCCGCCGAAGCATCGAAATCCGTGCCGCTGGTGTACTGGCTGGGATCGAATCCGGCGGGGCTGGCTTCAGAGCAGTAGACCAGGGTGGTCGCGGCCTGGGCGAATGGGGCGATGGTGGCGAGGGTGAAGGCAAGCAGAAGCGGTTTGACGGTGATTCTTTCCATGGAGTCCCCGAGGGCTTGGCAGCGGTGTTTTTCGCAGAGTAGCGTTGTTGAGGGGAGGCGAGGAAATAACCGTTTGTCAGGGGGACCCCTCTATCTCGGCATATTCAGGCAGTTTGTGGATTTTGGCGGCCTTATGGCCGACCAGTCTCCCGCGGCTGCATGCCGTTCAACATGTGGGAGCTGGCTTGCCTGCGAAGGCGGGCTCAGAGCTGACCAATCTCTTGCAGATCTACTCCGCCCACAGGGATTGGGGATGTATATGGATTGTGTGTACGACATCGATCAAAGGTGGGAGCGAGCCTGCTCGCGATGGCGGCGGATCAATCAGAATAAAAACTGACTGGCTCACAACCGACAATAAAAAACGGCGATCACTTTGATGATCGCCGTTTTTATGTACGGGTTATCGAATCAAGGCATCAACACTTCAATCGAGCCATCGACGGTCATGCTGACCTGACTGGTGCCGGCTTCGACTTCCGGCTTGTCGGTCGGTCAACGCACAGCTGATTCCATGACGTATCGGACGAACCAGAGTGTTATCCAGCCCGCCATTAGCCAAAGCAGGCTGATATTGGGAATATGAACCCAATTCCTGAGGCTCCTTGGCAGGTCTTTGACGTCATCGAGGGCGGGTGGGTCCTCGCGGTGATAGCGCTTCGGTCGGGTGATCAAACCGTTTATCTGGGACAGCCTGTACAGGCGCCCAATCGGATCGTTGCCTAAACATTGTCGATTAATGCTCACCAATTGTGACCGAGTGAATTTTCGCTCGATTTCTTCGAGTTTGAAAAAGGCGACGTAAAGCAGAATGGTCAGATTGAGCAAAATGAGCATTAGAAAGCCGCCAGATACAAGGTTAAGCACCAGCTCTGGTCTGGTCATTGAGTTGTGAGCTCATAGAGCGTCTCACCGAGTATTTCGGCCTCATGGCCAGCCCCATTGCCTACGATACTTGCGGTGGAACCGGCCACTATGAGTGCGCAGACAACGCCGCCGACGCCAAATGTTTCAACTCCGACTGCTGCACAAAGGCCGTATTTCATTAGTTGTGTCGAGACGATGCCCGCCGCCACACCGCCCCCAACGGTACCCAGCAATTTTCCACCCTCAGTAAACTTCACTTTTCGACACTCCCTCTCTGTGCCTGTACGGCACATCTCGTCGATCCTCATACCTGCTGCCCCGGTTGCCAAACCGATGCCTAGATAACCGCCGGCCTTCATATATTTCGCTGCCCGTGCAACGCCCTCGATATTCGTTGCATAGCCTGGCATTTGTGTTGGCGCTCCCGCCTTGTTCCAATGATGAATCGTTCGGCGAGACGACAACCTCAATGCGCGTTTGAGCTTGGGATGATCCGGTATGCCAGTACCTTTGCGCACCAAAGGCCCAAGACTGGCGTTCAGCTTGGCCATCATGCGTTTGCGTTGGGCAAAGAACTCTGCGGAACGCAAGTGACCATACTGACGGTAGTGCTGTTGATGCAGTTCCTCCAGATTTTTAAGGGTTGTTTTCAGGTTCTCCAGATGCTGGCCAACCATGAACGAGGCCACACCCAGCGACCCAGCCGAGACCTCAAGAAACGGTTCGATCACTTCATGGTGCTCGACCATGAACGCCGCTTCTTCATCGCTCAGATCCTTGAGTGCTTCATTGACCTTTTCAGCCGCGATCATCATTTGGGCCTCTTCGCGGTGGCATAGGTAATGCCGTGAATCGCTGAAGATCACCATTTGCCCGGGCTTTACCATCTGGCCCAAATGCCGGTTGAGCGAGCGAAAGTCTTTTAGTAGCGCTGGCGAGGGTGGATTTTCGTACAGCGAACGCTCCAGAGCTTCACGGCTCATGGGGTGCTGGATGATGTGAAACCCCGATTCGACCGGTTTCGGCAGAGTGAATGCGTGGTCCTCGACTAGATGCTGTGCTGGTGGCGGTTCGGGTTTGAGTTTGAACGCGTTCCATGAGGCGCCGCCGTTGTTGGGGTCAACGCGCGGCGTCACCATCACCCAGTCGCCGCTGCTGACGGCGTCGATGAGTTTCTTCTGATGGGTCGCCTGCATGTAGTTGGAGCGATTGGTACCGACGGCATTCAACAAATCGTCGAAGCCTTGCAGGCTGTCTGGATAGCTCAGCGCCTGCTGCAGGTCGTAGGCCGCCTGGCTGCTGTCGAGCACTTGACCGCGCTGGCCGGCGAGTTGGCTTTTGGGGATGAGTTTGGTCACGCCCGTGTCCCGTTCCGTGGAAACGGGCGACTGTGGCGAGTGGACTCAGGAAACGATGCCGGGCGATTCGGTGAAACGTGTAGGGATGATCCGATTCGTTGGCGTGCCGACATTTACGTTTACAACACCAGCGACTCCTACAAAAAGCGCTGTCAGCCGAGGGCGTGAGGGCGATTGTTCCGACGAGTTGTGGCGGTTGCGCTGGGTTTGGGGCTGCGCCTAACCTTTGGCTGTCGCTGCAAAATCAGCGATCAGGTGTGGAAACCTGGAATCTCAGTAGGCGTATAGCCTCACCACCGCATTCGTTGCCGATGTATTCTCTCGTCGGCAAGAAAAGCGTCATGGCGGCTGTGCGTGGGCAGACTTCGGTCTGACCGGGGTCCTACTGTCCCGTTTTCCACCCCACGTATAGCTGCCACCTATTTGCCGTGTGGAAATGGCAAAGGATGGCTCCCATTTGCGAGTAAGGAGCATCTGCATGGACAAGTTAATTCCCGATCCCCCTGCATCCGACGACGTTTCCCCGTACCAATCCCTCGATTCCAAAAAACTTCACGATGCAGCCCACCGGGCACTGGATCACTACCTGAAACCGACGCTCGCCAAACTGCGCTTCAGCGATTTGCGTTCTGATCGGTTATTCAGCGTCGCCCCTGATGTGGGCACCGAAAGCCTGTTGGCCAACGCCTCGGAAGATCTGGCGTCGGTGAAAGTCATGGCCGCCGACTTGGCGTTCGAGATCGAAGGGTCGCGGCGCAATGTGGCGCTGGCGATTTGTCGACTGGTGGATGGAGTGCAGTTGCTGGTGGACAGGGCGCTGGATGATTTCGATGTGCCGGAGCCAGCGGAGTATCAGGTCAAGTAGGGGGGCGGTGGGTCAGTCAGCGGAAGGGTGGCTGACCCACCTCAACTTTAAGGCATCAACACTTCAATCGAGCCATCGGCCGTCATGCTGACCTTGCTGGTACCGGCTTCGACCTCCGGGGTGACCGGTGCGGCGTCCATGCCCGCCGCTTTCATCATCATCGGCGCACGCAGGTAAGGCTGTGGATAACCGTTGCTGTTGAGGTTCAGGTTGACGATTTTGTAACCCTTGCCGCCCAGTGCGTCGGTGGCCAGTTGGGCGCGGGCCTTGAAGGCGCCGACGGCTTCTTTGAGCAGCGCATCTTCACTGGCCTTGCGGGTCGGGGTGGCGATGGCGAAGTCCATGCCGCCCATTTTCAGGTCGGTCAGCAGTTCACCGGTGAGCTTGGACAGCGCAGCGAAGTTCGAGCTTTCCAGGCGCAGTTCGGCGCGCTCACGCCAGCCGGTGATCTTCTGGCCCTTGGCGTCGTAGATCGGGAAGCTGTTGCGGCTGCCCTGACGCAGGGTGATGTCCTTGACCTGTCTGGCCTGACCCAACGCCTTGTTCATGGTGGTGCTGATGTCGGCAGCGAGTTTGGCCGGGTCGGTGTTTTGTTCCTCGGTGTAGAGGGTCACGATCATCAGGTCGCGGGCCACTTCCTGGCTGACTTCGGCGCGCAGGGAAATCTGGTTGTAGTGAAGCTCGTCCGCGGCCAATGCGGGTAGGCAAGCGAGGGTGCCGGCACTGAGGGCGAGAAGGGCGGCGCTGCGGCGCAATGTGTTCATGAAAGCTCCTTGGGCGGTGCGCAGGGGTAAGGATCCAAGCCTGCGTGAATCCATCAGACTCTAGCTTTTATTGTCGGGTTCACCCGGTTACAACTTCTATACAGATCGAGGGAGCGCCGCTGTACGTAGCAGCTGGCGAAGCCTGCGTTCGGCCGCGAAGCGGTCGTAAAATCAGCCACCGCGTTTTTTCAGGTTGAATGCGTTCACCGGATTGCGACCGCTTCGCGCTCGAACGCAGGCTTCGCCAGCTGCTACAGAGATTGCGGCGCGACCTGCACCGTCGTTGCCGTGTGGCGCTTTGCCGCACTTTTGCCTGTCAGGCCCCCCGCTTGGTTATACTCGGCGCGATCCGCCTGGAGCGCTCATCAGGAGAGCTCATGCTCGCCCCCGTACAACTGCTGTCCGCGACTCGCCAGAACCTGTGGCGACTGACATTTATCCGCACCCTGGTGCTGGCCGCTCAGGCCGGTTCAGTGGGGCTCGCCTACTGGTTCAACTTGCTGCCGCTGCCGTGGGTCGAATTGGCGATGACCCTCGGTTGTTCGATGCTGCTGTGCGTGTTCACCGCCGTTCGCCTGCGCACCTCGTGGCCGGTGACCGAGCTTGAGTACGCCGTGCAACTGGCTTGCGATCTGTTTATCCATAGCGCGCTGCTGTATTTCTCCGGCGGTTCGACCAATCCGTTTGTTTCCTATTACCTGGTGCCGCTGACCATCGCCGCCGTCACGCTGCCGTGGCGCTACTCGGTGGTTCTCTCCGGCATTGCACTGGCGATGTACACCTTGTTGCTGGCGCAGTTCTACCCGCTGGAGACGTTCCCGATGTACCGGGAAAAGATGCAGATCTACGGCATGTGGCTGAGCTTTGCCCTGGCTGCGGCGGTCATCACCTTTTTCGCCGCACGGATGGCCGAAGAACTGCGCCGCCAGGAAGAACTGCGGGCGATTCGCCGTGAAGAAGGCCTGCGCGACCAGCAATTGCTGGCCGTGGCGACCCAGGCTGCCGGTGCCGCCCATGAATTGGGCACGCCGCTGGCGACCATGAGCGTGCTGCTCAAGGAAATGCAGCAAGACCATCACGACCCGCTGCTGCAAGATGACTTGAGGGTGCTGCAGGATCAGGTGAAGCTGTGCAAAGAGACCTTGCAGCAACTGGTTCGCGCCGCTGAAGCCAATCGCCGGCTGGCGGTGGATATGCAGGACGTCAGCGCCTGGCTCAACGAGGCCCTCAACCGCTGGCACCTGATGCGCCCTGAAGCGACGTATCGCTTGCAGCGGCTGGGCCTCGGCGCGGAGCCGCGTCTGGCGCCGCCGCCGGACCTGACCCAGGCCTTGCTGAATTTACTGAACAACGCCGCCGATGCCTGCCCTGAAGGGCTGGAAGTGACGCTGGACTGGGATGCCTTCGAGCTGACCATCAGTATTCGCGACCACGGCGCCGGTGTGCCGCTGGCGATTGCCGAACAGATCGGCAAGCCGTTTTTTACCACCAAGGGCAAAGGTTTCGGCCTGGGCCTGTTTTTGAGCAAGGCCAGCGTGACACGCGCTGGCGGCTCAGTGAAACTCTACAGTCATGAGGAAGGCGGTACGCTCACCGAGCTGCGCCTGCCCCGTGTCGCCCGAGGAGACGAACATGAGTGACGAGATCCAAGTCGAAGGCGAAGACCTGCCGCATTTGTTGCTGGTAGACGACGACGCAACGTTCACCCGCGTGATGGCCCGCGCCATGAGCCGCCGCGGTTTTCGCGTCAGCACCGCAGGTTCTGCCGAGGAAGGCCTGATCATCGCCCAGCAGGACCTGCCGGACTATGCCGCGCTGGACCTGAAAATGGACGGCGACTCGGGGCTGGTGCTGCTGCCAAAACTGCTCGAACTCGACCCGGAAATGCGCGTGCTGATCCTCACCGGTTATTCGAGCATCGCCACCGCCGTCGAGGCAATCAAGCGCGGCGCCTGCAACTACCTGTGCAAACCGGCCGACGCCGATGACGTGCTGGCTGCCTTGCTGTCCGAGCACGCCGACCTCGACACCCTGGTGCCGGAAAACCCGATGTCGGTGGACCGACTGCAATGGGAACACATCCAGCGCGTGCTCACCGAGCACGAAGGCAATATCTCTGCCACTGCCCGCGCCCTGGGCATGCATCGACGCACTCTGCAGCGCAAACTGCAGAAACGTCCCGTTCGCCGCTGAACCGCCGCTGAACGGTTATCGCCAGACCTCGCAGCAACCCGAGCCGATCATCTATGATCGGTTCGTGCCTGTTCTTTTCTTTATCGAGTCTGAACCATGAATCAGAACGCTGAATATTCCGCGGTCAACGACGCTGTACGCGGGCAGTTTTTTCGCCGTGTCTGGCAGATGGTCACGCCCTACTGGCGCAGTGAGGAGAAGGGCAAGGCCTGGACACTGCTGGTCGCGGTCATCGCGCTGTCGCTGATCAGCGTGGGGATCTCGGTGTGGTTCAACACCTGGTACAAGGATTTCTACAACGCCTTGCAACAGAAGGATGAAGCGGCGTTTTGGCGGCTGATCCTGTATTTCTGCGCGATTGCCGCGGTGGCGATTATCGGTGCGGTGTACCGGCTCTACCTGACCCAGATGCTGACCATCCGCTGGCGGGCCTGGCTCACCGAGAAGCACTTTGCCCGCTGGCTTGGCGACAAGAACTACTACCAGCTGGAGCAGGGCGGTTACACCGATAACCCGGACCAGCGGATTTCCGAAGACCTCAACAACTTTACTTCCAACACCCTGGGCCTGGGGCTGGGCCTGATCCGTAATGTTGTCAGCCTGGTGTCGTTCTCGATCATCCTGTGGGGAGTATCGGGCAGCATTGAAGTGCTTGGCTTTACCATTCCCGGCTACATGTTCTGGTGCGTGGTGGTCTATGCAGCGGTCGGTAGCTGGCTGACGCATTTGATCGGTCGCCGCTTGATCGGTCTGAACAACCAGCAACAACGTTTCGAAGCCGACCTGCGTTTTTCCATGGTTCGGGTTCGTGAAAACGCCGAGAGTATCGCCTTGTACAACGGCGAGCCCAACGAACAGCAGCGCTTGAGCACACGGTTCGGCAAGGTCTGGCACAACTTCTGGGACATCATGAAAGTGTCCAAGCGCCTGACCTTCTTCACTTCCGGTTACAGCCAGATCGCGATCATCTTCCCGTTCATGGTTGCCGCACCGCGCTACTTCGCCGGCAAGATCGAACTCGGTGAATTGATGCAGATCAGCTCGGCTTTCGGCAACGTCCAGGAGAGCTTCAGCTGGTTCATCAGCGCGTACTCGGAGCTCGCCTCATGGCGCGCCACTTGCGACCGTTTGCTGAGTTTCCATCAGGCCATGAGCGAAAACGAAGAGCGTCAGCCGGCCATCGATGTGCAGCATCAGGGCGAAGATCTGAAGGTGCAGCATGTGGGGCTCGACCTGGCCGACGGTCGTCATTTGCTGACCAACGCCGACATGACCGTGGAACAAGGCGACCGGTTGATGCTCAGTGGTCGCTCCGGCAGTGGCAAAAGTACCTTGTTGCGGGCGATGGGCGGGCTCTGGCCTGCGGGTCACGGCAATATTCGCCTGCCGGTCGGGCGCTATCTGTTCCTGCCGCAAAAGCCTTATCTGCCGATTGGTACTCTGCGTGAGGCCCTGAGTTATCCACAGCCCGGCGACACCTATTCTCACGAGCGCTACGTGCACGTGCTGGAAACCTGCCGCTTGCCACACCTGGTTGCCCGTCTCGACGAGGCCAATCACTGGCAGCGCATGCTCTCGCCGGGTGAGCAGCAACGTCTGGCGTTTGCCCGCGCATTGCTCTACGCGCCGCAATGGCTGTACATGGACGAGGCAACTTCGGCGATGGACGAAGAAGATGAAGCGTCGCTGTATCAGGCGCTGATCGATCACTTGCCGGGTCTGAGCATTGTCAGCGTCGGCCATCGCAGCAGCCTGAAACGCTTCCATCCACGGCACGTGCGTATCGACAACGGCCATCTGCTGGAGCAGACCGTGACGGCCTAAGCACCCTAAGCCCCTGTGGGAGTGAGCTTGCTCCCACAGGGGTGGTGTTTGCTGACAGTGATCGTACAACCGCGCTGCGCTATGATGCCTGCTCAACTGTTTGCTTGAGATAGACGTTCACCATGGAAAACCCGATCGACGCCCCTCGCTTACCCCGCAAGCGCCGCAGCCTCGCGCAGGAACTGGTGACGGTGCTGTCCGAGCAGATTCGCGACGGCATGCTCAAGCGTGGCGACAAGTTGCCCACCGAGTCGGCGATCATGGAAACCCATGGCGTCAGCCGCACCGTGGTGCGCGAAGCGATCTCGCGTTTGCAGGCGGCAGGGCAGGTGGAAACCCGTCACGGCATCGGCACGTTTGTGCTCGACACGCCGAGCCCGAGCGGCTTTCGCATCGACCCGGCCACCGTGGTGACCCTGCGTGATGTGCTGGCGATTCTGGAACTGCGCATCAGCCTGGAAGTCGAGTCCGCCGGCCTTGCCGCACAACGTCGCAGCCCCGAACAACTGGCGTTGATGCGCGCAGCGCTGGATGCCCTGAACGAAAGCGCGGCCCACGCAGGCGATGCGGTGGCGTCGGACTTCCAGTTCCATTTGCAGATTGCCCTGGCCACCGGCAACCGTTATTTCACCGACATCATGACCCACCTGGGCACCAGCATCATTCCGCGCACCCGGCTCAATTCCGCACGCTTGGCCCATGACGACCAGCAGCACTACATGAGCCGTCTGGCCCGCGAACACGAAGAAATCTATGAGGCGATTGCCCGCCAGGATTCGGACGCAGCCCGTGCAGCCATGCGCCTGCACCTGACCAACAGCCGCGAACGACTGCGCCATGCCCATGAAGAGGCAGAGGCGCAGCGGGGGTAGGTTTTGGAGGTCCAGGCGCAAGGAATTTGTCGCCCGACAGACTGCTATCGCGAGCAAGCTCGCTCCCACATGAGATTTTCTGTGAACACATTATTTGTGAACACAGGAGATCAAATGTGGGAGCGAGCTTGCTCGCGATGGGGTTGGCAACCCGTTCGATATAACTTCAGCCAGTCTTGAGAATCGAACGATCCACCCTCACCGCCAGTGGCCCGGCTCCGGGCTTGGCGTTAAACGCTACAGTCCCCTTGTCGTCCACAGTCGCCCGAGCAACCAGCACGCCGTTGACCAGCAATTCCAGCGGTGCACCGTTAAGGGATTGGCCCGAGGCCAGTTCGAGTTTCAGGTTGATGGTCATCAGTGATTTCCTTATCAGGCGTTGCGGTCAATGAAAGTGGTGGCCTGGGCGTCGATCGAGGCGATCAGCTCCGGCGAGCCGCCACGGAACTGGCGGAAGATGTTCCGGGTGCTCCCATTACCCGGCACATTCAACGTCGGTTGAAAGCGTTCGGTCAGTTCGGTGTAAATCGACCAAGGGCCGATGTACGACTCGTTCAAGCCGTGGGTGTAGCTGAAGGCGTAACGCACGGCATTGCCTGGTAACCAGTTGGGTTCGCTGGGCGTGCGGCTTTGCCAGCCGTCGGTCTGGATCGTCGGTGTGGCGGCGGGGGATTCCAGGTAGCCGGCGGGTTTGTTCGGCGTGTAATCCTTGAGCAGCAGGTAGGTGCTCCAGCCCCACCAATTGTCGATCCGGTTGCTGTCGTTGAGGTTGTTGACGTCGCTGCGACGCAGCACTTTGTTGCCGTCCAGCACAAATAACCCGGAGAAGTTACCCGCCGGTTTTTTCACCGCGTTGAGGTCTGGCAGGTACTTCAGTGCAACGTAGCTGGAAGGCGCGGGCAGTGAACCGTTGAGGAAGGTCTCGAAGACTTCATCGGCCGAGCGCTGCACCGCGAGTTTGACCTGCTTGCGGTTGGCGCTGTCGACCGAGTCGAAATAGCGCTTGTCGCCGTAGGCGTGCCACTGATCCCCGTTGGCGTTGTTCACGTTGAGGCCGTATTTGCTGTCTTCGTCGTGCATGAAACGGGTGATCAGCGAACCGAGGTCGCTCGGCGTCACCACGGCTGCCAGTTGCTTGCGCGGGATCCGCAGATGACCGGCAGAGAACAGGTCGGTCAGGTAGTGATCAGCAAAGGCGTTCATCGCGTAGGCCAGTTCCAGCTGCTTGTCATCGCCACTGTTGCGCGCCAGAACGGCTTGTTGCAGGGCTGCGGTGTGCCCGGCGATGTACGCCAGCAACGCCCATTCGCCGAAGTGATCGGCATTGTTCGCCGCCAGTTTCAGATAGCGCCCCAAGGGAAACAGCGCCGAGACGAAACTGCCGCCGCCAGTGATCTTGTTCCACTCTTCGGACAACGTATCACCTAGGGCGTCATAGGCCTCGTGAGGTTGTTTGCCGTCCTTGATCGCCTGGTTGGCCGCGGCGATTTCCTTCTGCATCACGCCGAGAATCAACCCGGCTTCTGCTCGCGACGCCGGCAATACGGCCATCGAGTTGAACGCAGCCGTAAAACGCTGGATGCGGTCAACCGGGGTTGCACCGTCACAGATCGGTTGGTCGGGAATACCGTAGAAGTCACCGCCCAACGAAACGATTTGGCCGTAGGTCAGCGCCAGGCCATTGGGCAGGTGCAATTGCACTTGCCAGGCGGGGATCGCCGGCGCGTCCTTGACGAAACGCAGCAGGGTGGCGTCGCCGATGGCGGTGTGTTCGCCGCCTTCGAAGCGCAGTGAAGGCTGGGTTTTCAGCGGTTTTCCAGGCATGCAGGGTGTGTGATGTTTGAGGCTGTGATGAGGGTGAGTGATCAGCGTCAAGTGATCGCCGTCACCGGAAAGGGCAATGCCGTGTTCGGTAAAAAGCTCATCCAGATCGGCAATGATCCGGCCGTCTTGTTTGAGGTTTTCCTGCGATTGGGTATGTAGACCTGACATTTCTAGCTCCTTGATATGTCGTAGGTTGCATTTCTAATAACTGTATGTATATACAGTTATTAGCGAGCATAGCTGGAAACTTTCCTACGTCAAGGAAGTGATTTTTCTTATTCGGATTTTCCCTCAGGCGATGAATTGCAGTTGACGGTTGTATTTTAAGTTGTACGATGACTTACAACTTCGGCCGAGGCTGAACGGGTTTTCTCATCACAACGTGCGTCCCAGGGTGTTCGAATAATGAATCCACAAGAACTGAAGTCCATCCTCTCTTCCGGCTTGCTGTCCTTCCCGGTCACCGATTTCAATGCTCAGGGCGACTTCCATCGCGCGGGCTACATCAAGCGTCTCGAATGGCTGGCCCCGTACGGCGCCTCGGCCTTGTTCGCGGCGGGTGGCACCGGTGAGTTCTTCTCCCTGGCGGCCAGCGAATACTCGGAAATCATCAAGACTGCAGTCGATACTTGCGCCAGCAGCGTGCCGATCCTGGCCGGTGTCGGTGGTTCTACCCGCCAGGCTATCGAGTACGCACAGGAAGCCGAGCGCCTGGGCGCCAAGGGCCTGCTGCTGTTGCCGCACTACCTGACCGAAGCCAGCCAGGACGGCGTTGCCGCCCACGTTGAAGCCGTCTGCAAATCGGTGAAGATCGGCGTGGTGGTCTACAACCGCAACGTTTGCCGCCTGACCGCGCCGCTGCTGGAACGTCTGGCCGAGCGCTGCCCGAACCTGATCGGCTACAAGGATGGCCTGGGCGATATCGAGTTGATGGTGTCGATCCGTCGCCGCCTCGGTGATCGCTTCAGCTACCTCGGCGGCCTGCCGACTGCCGAAGTCTACGCCGCTGCGTATAAGGCGTTGGGCGTTCCGGTCTACTCCTCGGCGGTGTTCAACTTCCTGCCGAAAATGGCGATGGATTTCTACCACGCCATCGCTCGTGACGATCACGCTACCGTTGGCAAACTGATCGATGACTTCTTCCTGCCTTACCTGGACATCCGTAATCGCAAGTCGGGTTACGCGGTGAGCATCGTCAAGGCGGGCGCGAAAATCGCCGGCTACGATGCAGGTCCAGTACGGACCCCGCTGACTGACCTCACGCCAGAAGAGTTCGAAATGCTCGCGGCGCTGATGGATAAGCAAGGCGCGCAATAACCCGCTATCAACCAGGGCCGCTGAGCAGTCGGCGGCCTTCTGCGTAAGGAGAGGCTTCGTGGCAGACGTAAAACGATTCGACAACTTCATCGGCGGCCAATGGGTCGCGGGTGCCGAGTACTCGACCAATATCAATCCGTCCGAGTTGTCCGATGTCATTGGCGAATACGCCAAGGCTGACCTGACTCAGGTGAACGCTGCCATCGACGCCGCTCGTGCTGCGTTCCCGGCCTGGTCGACCTCGGGCATTCAGGCGCGAAGCGATGCGCTGGATAAAGTCGGTAGCGAAATCCTCGCCCGTCGCGAAGAACTCGGCACCCTGTTGGCGCGGGAAGAGGGCAAGACCCTGCCCGAAGCCATCGGCGAAGTGTCCCGCGCCGGCAACATCTTCAAGTTCTTCGCCGGTGAATGCCTGCGCCTGTCCGGCGATTACCTGCCGTCGGTGCGTCCGGGCGTCAACGTTGAAGTGACACGCGAAGCCCTTGGTGTGGTGGGGCTGATCACTCCGTGGAACTTCCCGATTGCCATTCCCGCGTGGAAGATTGCTCCGGCGCTGGCCTACGGCAACTGCGTGGTGCTCAAACCGGCGGAACTGGTGCCTGGTTGCGCCTGGGCATTGGCCGAGATTATCTCCCGCGCCGGATTCCCTGCCGGTGTGTTCAACCTGGTGATGGGCAGCGGCCGAGTGATCGGCGACGCCATGGTCAACAGCTCGAAAGTCGACGGCATCAGCTTCACCGGCTCGGTGGGCGTGGGTCGGCAGATCGCGGTCAACTGCGTGTCGCGCCAGGCCAAGGTGCAGTTGGAGATGGGTGGCAAGAACCCGCAGATCATTCTCGACGACGCCGACCTCAAGCAAGCCGTCGAGCTGTCGGTGCAGAGCGCGTTCTACTCCACCGGTCAGCGTTGTACGGCCTCGAGCCGCTTGATCGTCACTGCCGGGATTCATGACAAATTCGTCGAGGCCATGGCTGAGCGGATGAAGTCGATCAAGGTCGGTCATGCCCTGAAAGCCGGCACTGACATTGGCCCGGTGGTCTCGCAAGCGCAACTGGAACAGGACCTGAAGTACATCGACATCGGCCAGTCCGAAGGTGCACGACTGGTCAGCGGTGGTGGTTTGGTGACCTGCGACACTGAAGGCTACTACCTCGCGCCAACGCTGTTTGCCGACAGTGAGGCGGCGATGCGTATCAGCCGCGAAGAGATCTTCGGCCCGGTGGCGAACATTGTCCGGGTGGCCGATTACGACGCGGCGCTGGCCATGGCCAACGACACCGAATTCGGTTTGTCGGCGGGTATCGCCACCACCTCGCTGAAGTACGCCAACCACTTCAAGCGCCACTCCCAGGCCGGGATGGTGATGGTCAATCTGCCGACGGCCGGCGTCGATTACCACGTGCCCTTTGGTGGCCGAAAAGGTTCATCCTATGGATCGCGAGAGCAAGGTCGCTATGCGCAGGAGTTCTACACCGTGGTGAAGACTTCCTATATCGGTTCGTAATACGCAACACCCGTAGGTGCTGGCTTGCCAGCACCTACAAAAATGATCACCCGCGCATAAAAATAATCAGTGGGAGTACATCTACATGCAAGCGACCAAGCCGACCCACGTCCGCTATTTGATCCTGCTCATGCTGTTCCTGGTGACCACGATCAACTACGCCGACCGTGCCACCATCGCCATTGCGGGCTCCAGCCTGCAAAAAGACCTCGGCATCGACGCGGTCACTCTCGGCTACATCTTCTCCGCGTTCGGTTGGGCCTACGTGGCCGGTCAGATCCCCGGCGGTTGGCTGCTCGACCGGTTCGGTTCGAAAAAAGTCTATGCCCTGAGTATCTTCACCTGGTCGCTGTTCACCGTGCTGCAAGGCTATGTCGGTGAGTTCGGCGTCTCCACCGCCATCGTTGCGTTATTCATGCTGCGCTTCCTGGTGGGCCTGGCTGAAGCGCCGTCCTTTCCTGGCAATGCGCGAATCGTCGCGGCCTGGTTTCCGACCGCTGAACGCGGCACCGCTTCAGCGATTTTCAACTCGGCACAGTACTTCGCCACGGTACTGTTTGCACCGCTGATGGGCTGGATCGTCTACACCTTCGGCTGGCAGCACGTGTTTATGGTGATGGGCGGGATCGGCATCGTGTTTTCGCTGATCTGGCTGAAACTTATCCACAGCCCGCGCCAGCACCCGATGATCAACGAGGCCGAGTTCAAGCACATCGCCGACAACGGCGGCCTGGTCGACATGGATCAGGACCAGGGCAAGCGTGTCGACGGTCCGAAGTGGGATTACGTGCGCCAACTGCTGAGCAACCGCATGATGCTCGGCGTGTACCTGGGCCAGTACTGCATCAACGGCATCACCTATTTCTTCCTGACCTGGTTCCCGGTGTACCTGGTGCAGGAGCGTGGCATGACCATTCTCAAGGCCGGTTTCATTGCCTCGCTGCCGGCGATCTGCGGCTTCATCGGCGGCGTCTTGGGCGGGATCATTTCCGATTACCTGCTGCGCAAGGGCCACTCGCTGACGTTTGCCCGCAAGGCGCCGATCATCGGTGGGCTGTTGCTGTCGACCAGCATCGTGGCCTGCAACTACGTGGACATTGAGTGGATAGTCGTGGGCTTCATGGCCCTGGCGTTCTTCGGTAAAGGTGTGGGCGCATTGGGCTGGGCGGTGGTTTCCGACACCTCGCCGAAACAAATCGCCGGCTTGAGTGGCGGGCTGTTCAACATGTTCGGCAACATCGCCTCGATCACCACACCGATCGTGATTGGCTACATCATCAGTTCCACCGGTTCGTTCAAATGGGCGCTGGTGTTTGTCGGCTGCAACGCGCTGGTCGCGGTGTTCAGCTATCTGGTGATCGTCGGGCCGATCAAACGCGTGGTGCTCAAAGAGCCACCGAGCAAACGTCCTGAACTGAACAAAATGTCTCAAGCGCATTCCTGAGGAGCGGTGTCATGCAGTTGATTGAACATTCCGACTCGCCGCGCTACATCCGGCTGCACGAGCGCGACAACGTGGTGATCGTGGTCAATGACCAGGGCGTTCCGGCCGGCACTGAATTCCCGGACGGGCTGGTGACCGTGGAATTCGTGCCGCAGAGCCACAAGGTGACGCTGAAGGATATTCCTGAAGGCGGCCGGGTGATTCGTTACGGCCAGACCATCGGTTACGCCTTGCAGCCAATCCCGCGGGGTAGCTGGGTCAAGGAAGATCAACTGCGCATGCCCACCGCGCCGCCGCTGGACAGCCTGCCGCTGTCCACCGAGGTGCCGGCCGCACAGGCACCGCTGGAAGGTTTCACGTTCGAGGGCTATCGCAACGCCGACGGCACCGTTGGTACGCGCAACATTCTCGGGATCACGACCACGGTGCAATGCGTCACGGGGGTGCTCGACCATGCGGTCAAGCGCATCAAGGACGAGCTGCTGCCCAAGTACCCGCACGTGGATGACGTGATCGCGCTGACCCACAGCTACGGCTGCGGCGTGGCGATTACCGCCACCGACGCCTACATCCCGATCCGCACCGTACGCAACCTGGCACGCAACCCTAATCTGGGCGGCGAAGCGCTGGTGATCAGCCTGGGTTGCGAGAAATTGCAGGCCGGCCAGGTGATGCACGAGAACGACAGCTCGGTGGACCTCAGCGAGCCGTGGTTGTATCGCTTGCAGGATTCCAGTCATGGCTTCAGCGAGATGATCGAGCAGATCATGGCGCTGGCCGAAACCCGCCTGAAGAAACTCGACCAGCGCCGCCGTGAAACCGTGCCGGCGTCCGAGTTGATCCTCGGCATGCAGTGCGGTGGCAGTGATGCGTTTTCCGGGATCACCGCCAACCCGGCGTTGGGCTTTGCCTCGGACTTGCTGCTGCGGGCCGGGGCGACGGTGATGTTTTCCGAAGTCACTGAAGTGCGTGACGCGATCTATCTGCTGACCTCGCGGGCAGAAACCAAGGAAGTCGCCCAGGAGCTGGTGCGCGAGATGGACTGGTACGACCGTTACCTGGCCAAGGGTGAAGCGGATCGCAGTGCCAACACCACGCCGGGTAACAAGAAGGGCGGGTTGTCGAACATTGTCGAGAAGTCCTTGGGTTCAATCGTCAAATCCGGCAACAGCGCGATCAACGGCGTGCTCGGCCCCGGCGAACGGTTCAAGCGCAAAGGGCTGATTTTTTGTGCGACGCCGGCCAGTGACTTTGTCTGCGGCACCTTGCAACTGGCGGCGGGGATGAACCTGCACGTGTTCACCACCGGGCGCGGCACGCCGTATGGGCTGGCGATGGTGCCGGTGGTCAAGGTCTCGACCCGCACCGAACTGGCCCAGCGTTGGCCGGATCTGATCGACATCGATGCCGGGCGGATTGCCACGGGACGTGCGTCCATCCAGGAGTTGGGGTGGGAGTTGTTCCACTTCTATCTGGACGTGGCCAGCGGCAATAAACAGACCTGGGCCGAGCGGCACAAGCTGCACAACGACATTACCTTGTTCAATCCGGCGCCCATCACCTGAGACCGCGTTATCGTTCTTCGCGAGCAGGCTCGCTCCCACATTTGATCTCCGGAGTTGATGAGATCCATGTGGGAGCGAGCCTGCTCGCGATGGCGGCCTACCAGACGCCAGCGTCCTCAGTGGCTTATCATTAGCCCCCTAACGACGCCCCTCAAGGTTCACCCGGCATGCTGGCAATCTTTCTCGAAACGCTGACCATCACCGCGCCAGTCTTTGCCATGCTGTTTATGGGCGTCCTGCTCAAGCGCATCCACTGGATCAACGACGACTTTATCCACACCGCGTCGGCACTGGTGTTCAACGTCACCATGCCGGCGCTGCTGTTTCTCGGGATTTTGCATGCGGATCTGCACGCGGCATTAAAACCGGCGCTACTGATCTACTTTGCAGTAGCGACCCTGGCGTCGTTCGCCATTGCCTGGGGCTGGGCGATCTGGCGTTGTCCGCGAGAGGATCGGGGGATCTACACCCAGGGCGCGTTTCGCGGCAACAACGGGGTGATCGGTCTGGCACTGGCGGCGAGCATGTATGGCGACTACGGGATTTCCCTCGGGGCGATTCTCGCGGCGCTGGTGATCCTGTTCTACAACACGCTGTCGACCATCGTCCTGGCGGTGTACAGCCCGGTGATCAAGTCCGATCCGTGGAGCATCTGCAAAAGCGTGGGCAGCAATCCGTTGATCATCAGCGTGCTCAGCGCTGCCCCCTTCGCTTATTTCAAGATTGGCTTGCCCGGCTGGCTGGAGACGTCCGGCAGCTACCTGGCGCAGATGACCTTGCCGCTGGCGTTGATCTGCATTGGCGGCACGCTGTCACTGGCGGCGTTGCGCAAGAGCGGTGATCTGGCGTTGAGTTCAAGCCTGGTGAAGATGATCGGCTTGCCGATCCTGGCCACGCTCGGTGCCTGGCTCTGGGGTTTTCGCGGGGCGGAGTTGGGGATTCTGTTTCTGTACTTCGGCAGCCCGACCGCCGCCGCCAGTTTTGTCATGGCCCGGGCGGCCAATGGCAATCATGAACTGGCGGCGGCGATCATCGTCATCACCACGTTGATGGCGGCGGTCACCACCAACCTCGGGATCTTTGTGTTGCAGTGGGGCGGGTGGATTTAGCCCCGAGGTTTGCGGTGTTCTTCAGGGCCAATCGCGAGCAGGCTCGCTCCCACAGTTGATCTGCGTCGAACACAATATCTGTGCACGCCGAAAATCCACTGTGGGAGCGAGCCTGAACTCGATAGCAATCTTGCAGGCACCCCAGATGCCGGCGTCTTACTCAGGCTTCTGGTAGCTATCAATCACTTCCTGCGCGGCGCGGAACGCTTCCATCGCCGCTGGCACGCCGGCGTAGACCGCGCAGTGCATCAGCGTTTCGCGGATCTCATCGACCGTGCAGCCATTGTTCAGCGCACCACGCACGTGCCCTTTGAGTTCTTGCGGGCACTTGAGTGAGGTCAGGGCCGCGAGGGTGATCAGGCTGCGGGTTTTCAGTGCAAGGCCTTCACGGTTCCACACCGCCCCCCAGGCGTGTTCGTTGACGAACTCCTGAAACGGCCGGGTCAGCTCGGTGGCATTGCCCATGGAGCGGTCGACGAAGGCGTCGCCCATGACCTGGCGGCGAACTTCAAGGCCACTCGGTTTGCTGGAGTCGGGTGTGTCGGTCATGTCGATTCCCTCTTGTTGTGTTGGCGACGCCAGGCGCGCAGTGACGTGAACAGCAAAAACGCCACCAGCGCCGGCAGGACGAAAAACAGCATCAGGTGTTCAAGCTTGCCGGCCAGCGGCATGCCCGTGGTAAACGACACGACGTGCAGCCCATACGCCAGGTACAAGGCCAGAAACAGCAGGCCTTCGGCGCGGGTAATCCGATAGCCTGAATAGAACATCGGCAAACACAGCACCGAGACAGCCAGCATCACCGGCAAGTCGAAATCCAGCGCGTTGGGCGATACCGACAGTGGCGTCGGCGCGATCAGCGCGGTGATGCCCAGCACACCCAGCAAGTTGAACAGGTTGCTGCCCACCACGTTGCCCACGGCGATGTCGCGCTGGCCACGCAGGGCGGCAATCAGCGAGGTTGCCAGTTCCGGCAGCGAGGTACTGATCGCAATGATGGTCAGGCCGATGATTCGTTCCGACAAGCCCAGGTCAGTCGCCACCTCGACTGCTGCGCTGAGCAGCAGATGCCCGGCAAACACCAGCAAGGCCAGGCCGGCAAGCATCAACAGCAGGCTGCTTGGCCACGGCGCGCGGGATTGGCTGCCGCCCCCGGCCTGAGTGCTGTGCGGGCGCACCGAATGCCGTGACTGGCGCAGCAAAAGCCCGAGGTAAAGTACCAGCGCGGCTAACAGAATCGTGCCGTCGAGCGGTGTCAGTCGTTCATTCCAGGCCAGGGCGAACACCAGCAGGCTGGCGCCGATCATCACCGGGATGTCCAGGCGCACCAGTTGCCGGGAGACCCGCAAGGGGATGATCAGTGCCGAGAGACCGAGGGTGACCAGGATATTGAAGATGCTGCTGCCAATCACGCTGCCGAAGGCGATGTCGGAGTTTTGCATGAGGGTTGCTTGCAGGCTCACCGCCATTTGTGGCGCGCTGCTGCCCAGAGCCACGACGGTCAGGCCGATGATCAGCGGGCGCACGTTCAAATGTGCAGCCAGGCGCACGGCGGCGCGGACCAGCAACTCGGCGCCGGCGATCAGCAGTACCAGGCCACTGAACAGTTGAATCAGACTGAACAGCGGTAAATCGGCAAGTCCGAAAATGATCGGTGCTCCGTCTGTCAGTTATCGAGAGATTGCACGCGAACCCGTGCGGTGCCGCTGCCTAGCATGCCCAACCGCTGGGCCGCTTCGCGAGACAGGTCGATCAGACGCCCACGGGTGTGCGGTCCGCGATCGTTGATACGCACGACACAGGATTTATCGTTATTGAGGTTAGTGACCTTCACCCGTGTACCAAATGGCAACTGGCGATGGGCAGCGGTCAGGGAATTCGGGTTGAAACGCTCACCACTGGCGGTGCGTTTACCTTGGTGTTTGGCGCCGTAATATGAGGCCACGCCGGTCTTGTCGTAGCCGTGTGGATCGATGACATCCGTGCTGGCGCAACCGGCCAGCAGCGAGAGCAGGGCGCACGCGCCAAGTAGACGTTTCATTTGAAAGGCTCCCAAAATAATTGTGGCGAGGGAGCTTGCTCCCGCTCGGCCGCGAAGCGGTCGCAAAACCGGCTGATGTCTTCCTACTGGAAGAATGCGGTTGCCGATTTGGGTCTGCTTCGCAGACCAGCGGGAGCAAGCTCCCTCGCCACGGGGAATGGAGCCAGGCTTTGAAACTGGCTCCATTGCGGTCAGCCTTCGAGCTTGCTTTTCAGCAGTTCGTTGACTTGTTGCGGGTTGGCTTTGCCCTTGGAGGCTTTCATTGCCTGGCCGACGAAGAAGCCGAACATCTTGCCGCGTTTGGCTTCGTCTGCCGCGCGGTACTGTTCAACCTGTTCGGCGTTGGCTGCGAGCATTTCGTCGAGAACGGCCGAGATTGCGCCGCTGTCGGTGACTTGCTTCAAGCCGCGTTTGTCGATGATTTCGTCCGCGCTGCCTTCGCCGCTGGCCATGGCTTCGAACACGGTCTTGGCGATTTTACCGGAGATGGTGTTGTCCTTGATGCGCAGCAGCATGCCGCCCAACTGCTCGGCCGAGACCGGTGCGTCGTCGATTTCCAGGCCTTGCTTGTTCAGCAGGCTGCCCAGTTCGACCATGACCCAGTTGGCCGCCAGTTTGGCATCGCCGGCAATGCTCACGACCTTTTCGAAGTAGTCCGCTTGCTCGCGGCTCGACGCCAAAACGCTGGCATCGTAGACCGACAGGCCGAACTGCTCCTGGAAGCGCTCGCGTTTCTGCGGTGGCAGTTCCGGCAAGGTGGCGCGGACGTCATTGAGGAACGAGTCCTCGATGACCACCGGCAACAGGTCCGGATCAGGGAAGTAACGGTAGTCGTTGGCTTCCTCTTTGCTGCGCATGGCGCGGGTTTCGTCTTTGTTCGGGTCGTACAGGCGCGTCTGCTGGATCACCTTGCCGCCGTCTTCGATCAGTTCGATCTGGCGACGCACTTCGGTATTGATCGCTTTCTCGATGAAACGGAACGAGTTGACGTTCTTGATCTCGCAGCGTGTGCCGTACTCGACCTGGCCTTTGGGGCGCACCGACACGTTGCAGTCGCAACGCAGCGAGCCTTCGGCCATGTTGCCGTCGCAGATGCCCAGGTAACGCACCAGCGCGTGGATCGTCTTGACGTAGGCCACGGCTTCCTTGGCGCTGCGCATGTCCGGCTCGGACACGATCTCCAGCAGCGGCGTGCCGGCGCGGTTCAGGTCGATGCCGGTGGCGCCGTTGAATTCTTCATGCAGGCTCTTGCCGGCATCTTCTTCCAGGTGCGCACGGGTAACGCCGACACGCTTGATCGTGCCGTCTTCCAGGGGGATGTCCAGGTAGCCCTTGCCGACGATCGGCAATTCCATCTGGCTGATCTGGTAGCCCTTGGGCAGGTCCGGGTAGAAGTAGTTCTTGCGGGCGAACACGTTGTGCTGGCCGATCTCGGCGTCAATCGCCAGGCCGAACATCACCGCCATGCGCACCGCTTCCTGGTTCAGCACCGGCAGCACGCCGGGCATGCCCAGGTCGACCAGGCTAGCCTGGGTATTCGGCTCGGAGCCAAACGTGGTGGCGCTACCGGAGAAAATCTTCGATTGGGTGGCGAGCTGGGTATGAATCTCCAGCCCGATCACGACTTCCCATTGCATGTGTTTCTCCTCAGAAGCCTGTCGGGGTGCGGGTGTGCCAGTCGGTGTTCAACTGGTACTGGTGCGCAACGTTGAGCAAGCGGCCTTCCTGGAAATACGGGGCGAGCAATTGCACGCCAACCGGCAGGCCATCGACGAAACCGGCTGGCATCGACAAGCCCGGCAGGCCCGCCAGGTTGGCGGTGATGGTGTAGACGTCTTCCAGGTACGCAGCGACCGGGTCGCTGTTCTTGGCGCCGAGTTTCCAGGCCGGGTTCGGCGTGGTTGGGCCGAGGATGATGTCGACCTCATTAAAGGCAGCCATGAAGTCGTTCTTGATCAGACGACGGATCTTTTGCGCCTTCAGGTAGTAGGCGTCGTAGTAACCGGCCGACAGCGCGTAGGCACCGACCATGATCCGGCGCTGCACTTCCGGGCCGAAACCTTCGCCGCGCGAACGCTTGTACAGGTCGGTCAGGTCTTTCGGGTCTTCGCAGCGATAGCCGAAACGCACGCCGTCGAAACGCGACAGGTTGGAGGAGGCTTCAGCCGGGGCGATCACGTAGTACGCAGGAATCGCGTGCTGCATGTTCGGCAGGCTGATTTCCTTGACCACCGCGCCGAGCTTTTCCAGCTCCTTGACGCTGTTGTGGATCAGTTCGGCGATGCGCGGGTCCAGACCTGCGCTGAAGTATTCCTTCGGCACGCCAATGCGCAGGCCTTGCAGCGAGCCGTTGAGGCTGGCGCTGTAATCCGGCACGGGTTCGTCGATGCTGGTGGAGTCTTGCGGGTCGAAACCAGCCATGCCTTGCAGCAGGATCGCGCAGTCTTCAGCGGTGCGCGCCAACGGGCCACCCTGATCGAGGCTGGAGGCGTAAGCGATCATGCCCCAGCGCGAAACACGACCGTACGTCGGTTTCAGGCCGGTGAGGTTGGTCAGTGCTGCCGGCTGTCGGATCGAGCCACCAGTGTCGGTGCCGGTCGCCGCCGGTAACAGACGAGCGGCAACCGCGGCCGCCGAACCGCCGGACGAACCGCCGGGCACGTGTTCCAGGTTCCACGGGTTTTTCACCGCGCCGTAGTAGCTCGACTCGTTGGCCGACCCCATGGCGAATTCGTCCATGTTGGTCTTGCCCAGGGTCACGGTCCCGGCAGCGGCCAGCTTGGCGACCACAGTGGCGTCATACGGCGCCTTGAAGTTGTCGAGCATCTTGGAGCCGCAGCTGGTGCGAATGCCCAGGGTGCAGAACAGGTCCTTGTGAGCGATCGGTGCACCGAGCAGGGCGCCGCTCTCACCGTTGGCCCGGCGTACGTCCGCGGCTTTCGCCTGCTGGAGCGCCAGGTCCTCGGTGACGCTGATGAAGCTGTTGAGCTGAGGGTCGAGCTGGGCGATACGCGCCAACAGCACTTTGGTCAGCTCTTCGGAGGAAAACTTTTTGTCGGCGAGTCCGCGGGCGATCTCGGCCAGAGTCAATTGATGCATTGCAGGCTCTTTCCCTTTAGTCGATGACTTTCGGAACCAGATACAGGCCGTTTTCGACCGCTGGTGCGATGGACTGATAGGCCTCGCGGTGATTGGACTCGGTCACGACGTCTGCACGCAGGCGCTGACTGGCTTCCAGTGGGTGGGCCAGCGGCTCGATACCGTCGGTATTGACCGCCTGCATTTCGTCGACCAGCCCGAGAATGCTGTTCAGGGCCGAAGTGATGTGTGGAAGATCGGCATCATTGAGGCCAAGGCTGGCCAGATGAGCGATTTTTTCCACGTCGGAGCGTTCAAGCGCCATGGGATTCTCCAGTGGAAAACAGAACGGACGCTGTCCGTGTGTTAGATTGTCGGAACACTACCGCATTTCTACGGTCATAAGGCCGCGATTGTGGGGGTTGGTGCACAGAAAAGCGGCCAATTTAACATATTGGCGCCTTGCCCAAAATCCCTGTCGTTGTTAGAGTTTGCCGCACTTTTTTACCCACGCGTTGCCTAGGGTCCCTTTCCCATGTTCAAGAAACTGCGTGGCATGTTTTCCAGCGATCTTTCCATTGACCTGGGCACTGCCAACACCCTTATTTACGTGCGCGAGCGCGGTATCGTCCTGAATGAACCATCAGTTGTGGCCATTCGGACCCACGGTAATCAGAAAAGTGTCGTTGCTGTCGGCACCGAGGCCAAGCGCATGCTCGGCCGTACACCGGGCAACATTGCTGCCATTCGTCCGATGAAGGACGGCGTCATCGCCGACTTCAGCGTCTGCGAAAAGATGCTGCAGTACTTTATCAACAAGGTTCACGAAAACAGTTTTCTGCAGCCTAGCCCTCGTGTGCTGATCTGCGTTCCATGCAAGTCCACCCAGGTTGAGCGTCGTGCCATCCGTGAATCGGCCCTTGGTGCCGGTGCCCGTGAAGTGTTCCTGATCGAAGAGCCAATGGCTGCTGCGATCGGTGCCGGCCTGCCAGTTGAAGAAGCGCGCGGTTCGATGGTCGTCGATATCGGTGGCGGTACCACTGAAATCGCACTGATCTCCCTCAATGGTGTGGTTTATGCCGAATCCGTACGGGTTGGCGGCGACCGCTTCGACGAAGCGATCATCACTTACGTGCGTCGCAACTACGGCAGCCTGATCGGCGAATCCACCGCCGAGCGTATCAAACAGGAAATCGGTACCGCCTATCCGGGTGGTGAAGTTCGCGAAGTCGACGTTCGCGGCCGTAACCTGGCTGAAGGCGTGCCACGTGCATTCACTCTGAACTCCAATGAAGTGCTGGAAGCTCTGCAAGAGTCCCTGGCAACCATCGTTCAGGCCGTGAAAAGCGCACTGGAGCAATCGCCGCCGGAACTGGCGTCGGATATCGCCGAGCGTGGTCTGGTACTGACCGGTGGTGGCGCCTTGCTGCGTGACCTCGACAAGTTGCTGGCCCAGGAAACCGGTCTGCCGGTGATCGTTGCCGAAGATCCGCTGACCTGCGTTGCTCGCGGCGGTGGTCGTGCATTGGAAATGATGGATAAGCACACCATGGACCTGCTCTCCAGCGAATAATTTCGCCGGATGCTTCTATGCTGTTCGCGCGCAGGCAGCACTTTGCAGTGCTGCCTGTTGGCGTTTATCTTCTGTCAGTCTGCATCCAGGCCGGTTTGATGCCGTATGAATAAAGAGAACATTTGCCTGGGAGGAGCGGCTTATTAAACCGCTTTTCGCCAAAGGTCCCTCAATGGGCGTGCGCTTTCTGGTGCTGGCCGTGCTATCGGTCGCGCTGATGGTGGTCGATGCCCGCTTTGAAGTGCTCAAGCCTGCGCGCAGTCAGATGTCGCTGGTCTTGATGGACGCCTATTGGATCACCGACCTGCCGGAGCGGTTGTGGCAGGGTGTGAGCAGTCAATTTGGCAGCCGTACCGAGCTGGTCGCCGAAAACGAAAAACTCAAGACCGAAAACCTGCTGCTGCAGGGACGCCTGCAAAAGCTTGCGGCCTTGACCGAGCAGAACGTTCGGCTGCGCGAGTTGCTCAACTCGTCCGCACTGGTCAACGAGAAGGTCGAAGTGGCCGAGTTGATCGGCGTCGATCCCAACCCCTTCACCCATCGCATCATCATCAATAAAGGTGAGCGCGACGGCGTGGTGCTGGGCCAACCGGTGCTCGATGCCCGTGGTCTGATGGGGCAGGTGGTCGAGCTGATGCCTTACACCTCGCGGGTATTGTTGCTGACCGACACCACCCACAGTATTCCTGTGCAAGTGAACCGTAACGGCTTGCGGGCGATTGCCAGCGGTACCGGCAACCCGGAACGTCTGGAGCTGCGTCACGTTGCGGACACGGCTGACATTAAAGAAGGCGACCTGCTGGTCAGCTCCGGCCTCGGTCAGCGCTTCCCGGCCGGTTACCCGGTGGCGACCGTCAAGGAAGTGATCCACGACTCTGGCCAGCCGTTCGCCATTGTGCGCGCGGTGCCGACCGCTGCACTCAATCGCAGTCGTTACATGTTGTTAGTGTTCAGTGACGGCCGCACGCCGGAAGAGCGTGCCAACGAAGCGGCTCAGGCCCAGGATGCAGATCAGCATCCTGGCGGCGCGGCATTCGTGCCAGCCACCGTCCCTAAACCTGCCGCCTCCCTTGCACCGGCGCCAGTTGCCGCGACACCTGCACCCGCAACGGCCACTCCGGCCACACCGGCGGCCAAGCCTGCGACCAAAACTTCGGCCCCGGCCAAACATGCTGTGCATCCCGCAGTGGCCAAGCCGCCTGCCGCCTCAGCGGCTGTCGCCAAGCCGGCGGCAACAGTGCCCGCAGCCACCACTCAGGGTAGAGAATAATGGCCAGTAGCCGACCTCGTAATGGCTGGATGATCTGGCTGACGTTCGTCATCGGCTTGTTGCTCAGTATCGTACCGTTCCCGCATGTCGAGATCCTGCGTCCGATGTTCCTCGCGCTACCGTTGGCGTATTGGGCATTGGAAGTGCCGCAGAAAGTCGGGATGCTCACGGCCTGGTGCCTGGGCATGATGCAAGACGTGCTGTTTGGCACCTTGCTGGGGCATAACGCGCTGATTCTGACCCTGATCACCTTTTTGATCATGACGCTGCGACCGCGTTTGCGGATGTTTCCGATGTGGCAGCAAAGCCTGGTGATTCTGGTGATCCTGGGGCTCGCACAACTGCTGCAACTGTGGCTCAGCGCCTTGACCGGTAACCGTCAGACGCTGGCGGTGCTCTTGCCTGCGCTGATCAGCGCCTTGCTCTGGCCCTGGGTCAGCTTCGGATTGCGTGGATTGAGCCGCCGCTACAAAATCAATTAATTAATTCGGTCAGGCTTAGGGTCTGTTGACGCTTGGTGACGACCGCGACGGCGACCCATTTGGCGCAGGGCAAGGCGCGAGGAACGCAGTTTGGTTGTTCCAAATCAGTTCCGAGCAACGCAGCCCTGCGCCAAATGGGTCCCGTCCCTTCGGGTTGCGCGCCAACGTGCGCGAGGCTGCGTTGCGGGATTTGCCAAGGGAACAACCATTAGCGGCATCCCGCGCCTTGCCTCGCACACGTTGGCACAGCAACGCGGTTCGTCACCAAGCGTCAACAGACCCTACCCGCACCTCGACAGGGAGATGTCTTGATGAATCCGCTTTACCTCGCCTCAGGCTCGCCGCGTCGGCGTGAACTGCTCACGCAGATCGGCGTGCCGTTCACCGCCATCAGCGCGGACATTGATGAAACCCCTCTGACTGACGAAACTCCTGCGGCCTATGTCGAGCGTCTGGCGCGCGGCAAGGCCGAGGCCGGTCGTGCATTGCTGGCGCTCAACGAACCGGGTGCACCTATTTGTGTGTTGGGTGCCGATACCGCCGTGGTGCTCGATGGGCAGATTCTGGGCAAACCGCTCGACGAAGCCGAATCTTTGAGCATGTTGATGAGCCTGTCGGGGCGTGAACATGAAGTGCTGACCGCCATCGCCGTGCTGGATGGCCAATATTGCGAATCACGGGTGGTGCGCAGCCTGGTACGTTTTCGCTCAATCAGTCATAAAGAGGCAGCGGCCTACTGGGCCAGCGGCGAGCCACGGGACAAGGCGGGCGGCTACGGAATTCAGGGGCTTGGCGCGGTGTTTGTCGCCGCGCTCAACGGCAGTTATTCCGCCGTGGTCGGTCTGCCGCTGTGCGAAACCTTCGAGCTACTCGGCCATTTCGGCATACCCTGTTGGCAAAACCTTATCGCGCGCCAAGCGCCGTACTGACTTGATGCGGCCATAATCGTGAATATGCCTGAACGAGACCTTGCCATGAGTGAAGAGATTCTGATCAACATCACGCCGATGGAATCGCGCGTGGCGGTGGTCGAAAACGGTGTCCTGCAAGAAGTTCATGTCGAGCGCACCCAGCGTCGTGGGATAGTCGGCAACATCTATAAAGGCAAGGTGGTTCGCGTTCTGCCAGGCATGCAGGCGGCATTCGTCGATATCGGTCTGGACCGGGCAGCCTTTATCCACGCCTCGGAAATCTCCCTGCGTGAAGGCCCTGCGGTGGAAAGCATCAGCGCATTGGTGCATGAGGGGCAGAGTCTGGTGGTGCAGGTCACCAAGGACCCGATCGGTTCCAAAGGTGCGCGGCTGACGACCCAACTGTCGATTCCCTCGCGCTATCTTGTGTACATGCCGCGCACGGCCCACGTTGGTATTTCGCTGAAAATCGAGGACGAGACCGAGCGCGAACGCCTCAAACAAGTGGTCACCGATTGTGTCGCGAAGGAAGGCATCAAGGAGGCGGGCGGTTTTATTCTGCGCACTGCCGCAGAAGGCGCCGGTGCCGATGAGATCCTGATGGACATCCGTTACCTGCGCCGCCTCTGGGATCAGATTGGCGCGCAGATCAAGACCGTCAGCGCACCGAACGTCATCTACGAAGACCTCGGCCTGGCCCTGCGCACCCTGCGCGATCTGGTCAGCCCGAAAATCGAGAAGATCCGCATCGACTCGCGGGAAACCTTCCAGAAAACCACACAGTTCGTTGCCGAGCTGATGCCGGAAATCGCTGACCGCCTGGAGCACTACCCGGGCGAGCGGCCGATTTTCGATCTGTATGGTGTCGAAGACGAAATCCAAAAGGCGCTGGAGCGCAAAGTACCGCTCAAGTCCGGCGGCTATCTGGTGGTCGATCCGGCAGAAGCCATGAGCACCATTGATGTGAACACGGGCGCTTTTGTCGGGCACCGCAATCTTGAAGAGACTATCTTTAAAACCAACCTGGAAGCGGCCACCGCGATTGCCCGGCAGTTGCGCCTGCGCAACCTGGGCGGGATCATCATCATTGACTTCATCGACATGGAAGATGAAGAGCATCAGCGCCAGGTGTTGCGCACGCTGGAGAAACAGCTGGAGCGCGATCACGCCAAAACCAACATCATCGGGATCACCGAGTTGGGCCTGGTGCAGATGACGCGCAAGCGCACGCGCGAAAGTCTCGAGCAGGTGCTCTGCGAGCCGTGCAGCAGTTGTCAGGGGCGTGGCAAGCTCAAGACCCCGGAAACCGTGTGCTACGAAATCTTCCGGGAGATCTTGCGGGAAGCCCGCGCCTATCAGGCTGAAGGCTATCGTGTGCTGGCCAACCAGAAAGTGGTTGACCGGTTGCTCGACGAAGAGTCGGGCAATGTCGCGGAACTTGAAGGTTTTATCGGACGAACCATTCGTTTTCAGGTAGAAACCATGTACTCCCAGGAACAATACGACGTGGTGCTGCTCTGATTCGCTGTGTTTCATTACTAACGGCTGGCCTCAGCTTGCTGCACGATTTCGCCATGGGAGCCAACTGACATGGACCGTCTGATCCGCCTTTTCACCGCATCGATCCGCTGGGGCCTGGGGCTCTGCGCATTGTTGCTGGTGCTGGCTGCGCTGTACGTCAGCCTCGGTCGCGAGTTTATTCCGCTGGTGGCCGAGTATCGCGCGGAGGTCGAAGCCAAGGCCCGCGAAGCCTTGGACATGCCGTTGCAGATCGGTAGCCTGGAAGGACGCTGGGCTGGCATGGCGCCGATATTGCTGGCCCACAACGTCACGGTCGGGGAAGGCGCGAATGCCTTGCACCTGAATCAGGTGCGAGTGGTGCCGGATGTCTGGGCCAGCCTGCTGGCGCGTGCGGTGCGGATCGAGCATCTGGAACTCAATGGCCTGAAGATCAGCCTCAAGGAAAACGCGCAGGGTCAATGGGCGCTTGAAGGTCTGCCGGTGCGGCAGGATCAGCCGCTGAACCCCGAGCAACTGCTCAATCGCATGCAGATGGTGGCGCAGGTGTCGGTGCTCGACAGTCAAATCACCTTGCTGCCGATCGACCACGTGCCGCTACCCCTGACCCACGTCGGCCTGAACCTTAAAACCGCTGTCAACCGCCTGCGCCTCGACGCTCGTCTGACCTTGCCAGACGGCCAGCCACTGGCCATGAGCCTGCTTAGCCGGATTCGTGCCGATCAGTGGCAAGAGGCTGAAGTCGACGGCTACCTCAGCCTGCCACAAAGTGATTGGTCGAAATGGTTGCCTGAGCGCGTGACCCAGCAATGGCATTTTTCCGAGATCAAGGCCGGCGGCGAACTTTGGGTGAACTGGAGCAAGGGGACCCTGCAACGCGCAGAGGTTCGTCTTAACGCGCCGCAAATCAAGGGTGCCTACGCCGAGCGCAAGCCGATCCAGATCAACAATCTGGCGTTCAACGGGTATTTCCAGCGCAGCACCGAAGGTTTCCAGGTGTCCTTCGATTCCCTGGCCATGACTCTGGGGGAAACCCGCTGGGAAACCCATCTGAACGTTCAACAGACCGCGACCACTGAAAAGACCTCGGAACTCTGGCACCTGCAAGCCGACCGCTTTGACCTCACCCCGATTACACCGTTGCTCAATGCCTTGGGGCCGCTGCCCAAAGACTTCGCCACGGTGGTCGAGCGGCTCAAGGTCACCGGTGCTTTGCGCAACGTGCTGATCGACATTCGCCCCGAGGCTACCGATGACAGCAAATTCAGCTTCGCCGCCAATCTTGAGCGTGTCGGGTTTGACGCTTATCACGGTGCTCCGGCGGCGCGTAACGTTTCCGGGAGTATCAGCGGCGACCTCGGCCAGGGCGAACTGCGTATGGACAGCAAGGATTTTTCCTTGCACCTGGACCCGATCTTCGCCAAGCCATGGCAGTACCTTCAGGCCAATGCCCGGCTGACCTGGAAACTCGATCAACAAGGTTTCACCCTGATTGCGCCGTACCTGAAGGTGCTGGGCGAAGAGGGCAAGATTGCCGGCGACTTCCTGATTCGCCTGCATTTCGATCACACCCAGGAAGACTACATGGACCTGCGGGTCGGTCTGCTGGAAGGTGACGGGCGCTACACCGCCAAATACCTGCCGAAGGTCTTGAGTCCGGCGCTCGATGAGTGGCTGCGTACGGCGATTCTCAAAGGCGCGGTGGATGAAGGTTTCTTCCAGTATCAGGGCTCGCTGAACCACGATGCCACCGACGCGGCGCGCAGCATCAGCCTGTTCTTCAAAGTGCATGACGCCGAACTGGCCTTCCAGCCGGGGTGGCCGCATGTCAGCAAGGTCAGCGGTGATGTGTTCATCGAGGACAGTGGTGTGCGCATTCTGGCCAGCAAGGGCCAGTTGCTCGACACCCAGGTTCGCGATATCTACGTCAACATCCCCCATGCGCCCGCCGGGCAGCACAGTCACCTGTTCCTCGACGGTGCTTTCGCCGGTGGTCTGGGTGATGGCCTGAAGATTCTTCAGGACGCGCCGATCGGCACCGGCTCGACCTTCGCCGGTTGGCAGGGCGAAGGTGAATTGCAGGGCAGTCTGAAACTGGATATTCCCTTGGACAAGGGCGAAGATCCGAAGATTGTGGTCGACTTCAAAACTGCCAAGTCGCGTCTGAAGCTGAGCGATCCGGAGCTTGAGCTGACGCAGCTCAAAGGGGATTTCCGCTTTGACAGTGCCAAGGGGGTCAGTGGCCAGAACATTACTGCGCAGGCTTTTGACCGGCCGATCAGCGCACAGATTTATGCCAATGGCAGCCCTGGCAAGCTCAACACCCGGGTCACCGCCAACGGCCAGGTGGCGGTGAAAAAACTCACCGATTGGCTGAAAGTCACTCAGCCGTTACCGGTTTCCGGGACGATCCCTTATCAGTTACAGCTCAACCTCAACGGCGCCGACAGCCAGTTGATGATCAGCTCCAACCTCAAGGGCGTGGCAATCGATTTGCCGGCACCGTTCGGCATGTCCGCCGCGCAAGGTCGCGACACGGTGTTGCGCATGAGCCTGCAAGGGCCTGAGCGGCGTTACTGGCTCACCTATGGCGACCTGGCGGACTTCACCTTTTCGGCGCCTGGTGGCAATTTTGCCGATGGCCGTGGCGAGTTGTTCCTGGGTAGCGGCAGCGCGCAGTTGCCTGGCGATAAAGGTCTACGCATCCGTGGGGTGCTGTCGCAGCTGGATGTCGAGCCATGGAAAGCGCTGATCGATCGTTATGCCGGACAGGACCCGGGCGGCAGCGCCAAGCAATTGCTCAGTGGCGCAGACTTCAAGGTCGACAAGCTCACGGGTTTTGGCACCACGCTGGATCAGGCCCGCCTGCAACTGGATCGCAAGCCGACAGCCTGGGCGTTGCAACTCGATAGCCAGCAGGCCAAAGGCAGTGTCGGGATTCCCGACGCCAAGTCCGCGCCGATTGCGATCAACCTGCAATACGTGCGGTTGCCGGCACCTGATCCGAAGGTGCAGGCCGACGAGAATGCACCGGACCCACTGGCGTCGGTCGACCCAACGAAAATTCCTGCACTGGATATCAATATTGACCAGCTGTATCAGGGCACAGATCTGGTGGGCGCCTGGTCGCTGAAGGTCCGCCCAATCGTCAAGGGCA
Organism: Pseudomonas sp. 6D_7.1_Bac1; assembly: GCF_025465945.1. Lineage (GTDB taxonomy): Bacteria > Pseudomonadota > Gammaproteobacteria > Pseudomonadales > Pseudomonadaceae > Aquipseudomonas. The sequence continues at coordinate 59,133 of NZ_JANLNW010000072.1, forward strand.
TTGCCTTCAACAGCATGAATCTGGGCCTCAAAGGCATGCAGTTGCAGGGCGCGGGTGGCTGGGAAGGCGTGGCGGGCGCCAGCAGCAGTTGGTACAAGGGACGTATTGAGGGCAAGAACCTCGGCGACGTACTCAAGGGGTGGGGCTTTGCACCGACGGTGACCAGCGAAGAGTTCCATATGGACATCGACGGTCGCTGGCCTGGCTCGCCGGCCTGGGTCGGACCAAAGCGGTACTCCGGCAGCCTGGATGCCACGCTACGCAAAGGGCAATTCGTCGAAGTCGAAGGTGGCGCGCAGGCATTGCGGGTGTTCGGCCTGCTCAACTTCAACTCAATCGGCCGTCGCTTGCGCCTGGACTTCTCCGACCTGTTCGGCAAAGGGTTGAGTTACGACCGGGTCAAGGGATTGCTGGTGTCCAGCAATGGGGTGTACGTCACTCGTGAGCCGATTATCATGACCGGCCCATCGAGCAACCTGGAGCTCAACGGTACGCTGGACCTGGTGGGTGACAGGGTCGATGCGAATCTGTTGGTGACCTTGCCGTTGACCAACAACCTGCCAATTGCCGCACTGATCGTCGGCGCGCCTGCGATAGGCGGCGCACTGTTTCTGATCGACAAACTGATCGGTGATCGGGTGGCGCGCTTTGCCAGCGTCAAATACACCATCAAAGGTCCGTGGAAAGAGCCGAAAATTACCTACGACAAACCTTTTTGACTCTTTTTTTCAGAACGCACTCCCCAAGCCTATGGAGTAGCATGGCTGTAGGCTTTATTTGTGTCGCCGCGTACGTCCCCTGTAGCAGCTGCCGAAGGCTGCGTTCGGCTGCGAAGCGGCCGTAAAATCAAACACCGCGATTTTTCAGGTAAACCGTGCATCCTGATTTACGACTGCTTCGCAGCCGAACGCAGGCTTCGCCAGCTGCTACGGGTATTCGCAAGGCAGACGCAAGGCGTGCAGAACTCAAATAAGGAAAGGACCATGTCTCTTGCGGTGATTCAAATGGTCAGCCAGAGCGACGTGCTGACTAACCTGACCCAGGCTCGGCACCTGCTCGAGCAAGCGGCAGCGGGCGGCGCGCGACTGGCGGTGTTGCCGGAAAACTTCGCGGCCATGGGCCGTCGCGACATCGCTGACATCGGTCGCGCCGAGGCCTTGGGCGAAGGCCCGATCCTGCCCTGGTTGAAACAGGCCGCTCGCGACCTCAAGTTATGGATAGTGGCCGGTACCTTGCCGTTACCGCCGGTGGATCAGCCCCAGGCGAAATCCAATGCCTGTTCGTTGTTGATCGATGAGCACGGCGAGACCGTGGCGCGTTACGACAAACTGCATCTGTTCGATGTCGATGTAGCGGACAATCGCGGGCGCTACCGCGAATCCGATGACTATGCTCATGGAAGTAAGGTGGTGGTGGCCGATACGCCGGTCGGCCGGGTAGGCCTGACGGTTTGCTACGACCTGCGCTTTCCGGAACTGTACAGCGAACTGCGTGCAGCCGGTGCAGAGCTGATTACCGCACCGTCGGCGTTTACCGCGGTGACGGGCGCGGCCCATTGGGAAGTGTTGATCCGCGCCCGGGCCATCGAGACCCAGTGTTACGTGTTGGCCGCCGCCCAGGGTGGAACACATCCGGGACCGCGTGAAACCTTCGGCCATGCGGCGATTATCGACCCGTGGGGCCGCGTGCTGGCGGAGCAGGACCAAGGCGAGGCCGTGCTGCTGGCCGAGCGCGATAGCAGCGAACAGGCGTCCATCCGGGCGCGGATGCCGGTGTCCAGTCACCGGCGCTTTTTCTCGCAGGGCGCGCAGCGACCTGCCTCAGAACGTGGAATTAAGGCGTAAAACCTATGAGCGAGTTGTTGTCCTCAGTCAGTGAACATCTGCTAGCGCCGGGCGGCGTGACCATCGAGAACCTGCAAAGTGTGCTGGGTGATCTGGCTGGCCCGGGCATCGATGCGGCCGACCTGTATTTCCAGGGCCAGATTTCAGAGTCCTGGGCGCTGGAAGACGGCATCGTCAAGGAAGGCAGCTTCAACCTCGATCAGGGTGTTGGCGTGCGTGCGCAATCGGGTGAAAAAACCGGTTTTGCCTACAGCAATGCGATCACTCTTGAGGCGCTTGGCCTGGCGGCCCGTGCCGCCCGTTCGATCTCCCGTGCCGGGCAAAACGGTACGGTGCAGGCATTCAGCACTCAGGACGTTGCCCGCTTGTACGGGCCCGACAACCCACTGGAAGTGATGACGCGCGCCGAGAAAGTCGAGCTGCTCAAGCGTATCGATGTGGCAACTCGCGCACTCGATCCGCGTATCCAGCAAGTCACTGTGAGCATGGCCGGGGTGTGGGAGCGGATTCTGGTGGCCTCCACCGACGGCGGTCTGGCAGCGGATGTGCGACCTTTGGTGCGCTTCAATGTCAGCGTGATCGTCGAGCAGAACGGTCGCCGCGAACGCGGTGGTCATGGCGGTGGCGGGCGTACCGACTACCGTTATTTCCTCGCTGAAGACCGTGCCATGGGCTACGCCCGTGAGGCATTGCGTCAGGCGCTGGTCAACCTGGAAGCCATTCCGGCACCGGCCGGCACCTTGCCGGTGGTTCTGGGTTCTGGTTGGTCTGGCGTGTTGCTGCATGAAGCAGTCGGCCATGGTCTGGAAGGCGACTTCAACCGTAAAGGCAGTTCGGCCTACAGCGGCCGCATGGGTGAAATGGTTGCGTCCAAACTCTGCACCATCGTCGATGACGGCACACTGGCCGGTCGCCGTGGATCGCTGAGTATCGACGACGAAGGCACCCCGACCGAGTGCACCACGCTGATCGAAAACGGCGTGCTCAAGGGCTACATGCAAGACAAGCTCAACGCCCGCCTGATGGGCCTGGCGCGCACCGGCAACGGTCGCCGTGAGTCTTACGCGCACCTGCCGATGCCGCGCATGACCAACACATACATGCTCGGTGGCGAAAGCGATCCGGCAGAAATCATTGCCTCGGTGAAGAAAGGCATCTACTGCGCCAACCTGGGCGGCGGTCAGGTCGACATCACCAGCGGCAAATTCGTGTTCTCCACCAGCGAGGCGTACCTGATCGAGGACGGCAAGATTACCGCGCCGGTCAAAGGGGCAACGTTGATCGGAAACGGTCCGGAAGCCATGAGCCGGGTGTCGATGGTCGGTAACGACCTGGCGCTGGACAGCGGGGTAGGGACGTGCGGCAAGGATGGTCAGTCGGTGCCGGTGGGTGTCGGCCAGCCAACCTTGAAAATCGACGCGATCACCGTGGGTGGCACGGGCGCGTAAGGATGGAGCTTCGGGTGGACTGTGTGACAGCCCACCCGACACGAGGGTTAACGCAGACCGCGTTGAGTCTCGTCCAGCTCACGGATGTACTTGAAGATTTTTCGGCTGGAAGCAGGAGGCTTGCTTTGTGCAAGTTCATGCTGAGCCTGACGGATCATGGAGCGCAGTTGCTGGCGATCCGCGTCCGGGTAGTCGACGACGAACTTTTCCAGTACGGCATCGTCGCCGGCGATCAAGCGATCGCGCCAGCGTTCCAGACCGTGGAAACGTTCGTTGTACTGGCGAGTGGAGGCATCGAGTTGGTCCAGCAGCGACAGAATGGCGCTGGTGTCCTGATCGCGCATCAGCTTGCCGATGAACATGAGGTGCCGTTTACGCGCGATGTTCGCGGTGTGCTTGGGTGCATCGGCCAGAGCCCGGCGCAAAGCGTCGGACAACGGCAGTTTTGCCAGCAAGTCAGGCTTGAGTGTTGTAAGGCGCTCGCCAAGGTCAACCAGAGCATGCAGCTCGCGTTTGACCTGGGTTTTGCTTTTTTCTCCCCCGTCGAGGGAGTCGTCGTAAGAATCAACCATGGTGGCAGTCCGCAAAGAAACGCCGCCATGATAACCAGTCGGGGGCCGCTTGTCCGGCCCGGTCGCTCGATGACCTTAACCGAAAGCAGAATTTGAGTGGAGAACAGCATGAGTGCAGTTGAAAGCGTCGGCCCACAAGCGTTGCCGGCACTGCAAGAGCAAGTCGAGCAGATCATTGCCGAAGCCAGGCGTCAGGGCGCCAGTGCCTGCGAAGTGGCTGTGTCTCTGGAGCAGGGCCTGTCGACCTCGGTGCGTCAGCGGGAAGTCGAAACCGTTGAGTTCAACCGTGATCAGGGTTTTGGCATCACCTTGTATGTTGGCCAGCGCAAAGGTTCGGCCAGCACCTCGGCCAGTGGCCCCGAGGCCATTCGCGAAACCGTTGCCGCCGCGCTGGCCATCGCCAAGCACACCTCCGAAGACGAACACTCGGGCCTGGCCGACGCCGCACTGATGGCCAAGGACTTGCCGGACTTTGACCTGTTCCATGAATGGGACATCACCCCTGAGCAAGCAATCGAGCAGGCGCTGGCCTGTGAAGCGGCGGCGTTTGCTACCGACAGCCGGATCAAGAACGCCGATGGCACCACCTTGAGCACTCACCAGGGCTGCCGCGTGTACGGCAACAGCCATGGTTTTATCGGTGGATACGCGTCGACACGTCACAGCCTGAGCTGCGTGATGATTGCCGAAGCTGACGGCCAGATGCAGCGCGACTATTGGTATGACGTCAATCGCCAGGGCAACTTGCTGGCCGATCCGGCGAGCATCGGCCAACGCGCGGCGCAACGGGCGGCCAGCCGTCTGGGCGCACGCCCGGTGCCGACCTGCGAAGTGCCGGTGCTGTTTTCCGCAGAATTGGCGGGCGGTTTGTTCGGCAGTTTCCTGGGAGCAATTTCCGGCGGCAACCTGTACCGCAAATCCTCGTTCCTGGAAGGCGCGCTGGGTCAAAAGCTGTTCCCTGAATGGCTGACTATCGATGAGCGTCCACACCTGATGCGCGCCATGGGCAGTTCAGCGTTCGATGGCGATGGCCTGGCGACTTATGCCAAGCCGTTTGTCGAGAACGGTGAGTTGGTGTCTTACGTGCTGGGTACTTATTCCGGCCGCAAGCTCGGCATGCCGAGCACCGCCAACGCCGGTGGCGTGCACAACCTGTTTGTCACCCACGGCGATGAAGACCAGGCGGCGCTGCTGCGGCGCATGGGACGCGGCTTGCTGGTGACCGAATTGATGGGCCAGGGCTTGAACATGGTCACCGGCGACTACTCTCGCGGCGCGGCGGGTTTCTGGGTCGAAAACGGTGAAATCCAGTTCGCGGTCCAGGAAGTGACCATCGCCGGCAACATGCGCGACATGTTCAAGCAGATCGTTGCGGTGGGTAATGACCTGGAACTGCGCAGCAACATTCGAACGGGTTCGGTGTTGATCGAGCGTATGACAGTGGCGGGTAGCTAAACCCTTACTGTTAAGCAAAAAAAGCGCGCCCCCCCATGGGGGGCGCGCTTTTTTATTGCCTGACACAAGCCCTGTGGCGAGGGAGTTTGCTCCCGCTGGACTGCGTAGCAGTCCCCTTCTTTTGTGAAGAGAGGGGCCGCTTCGCGACCCAACGGGGGCAAGCCCCCTCGCCAGAAGGTTATGTGTTTACTCGCCTTCGCCGAAATAGTTGTTGATCAGCTCTTTCAACGCATCCAGCGCCTCCTGAGCTTGATCACCTTCTGCGTTAAGGTGGATCGTCGTTCCCTTGCCGGCGGCCAGCATCATCATGGACATGATGCTCTTGCCATCGACCATCTTGTTCACATCGGGGGTGCGGCCCACTCTGATCTCACAGGGAAACTCCGCAGCTTTGCCCACGAATTTGGCGGAAGCGCGGGCATGCAGGCCCAGTTTGTTGATGATTTCAATTTCCAGAGCGGGCATCGCGGTGTGAATCCTTTAGCTAAGGTCGCGGTGGCGAACCTGGACGTTCTTCAGGGATTGTTGCAGGACTTGGCCCAGGCGTTCGGTCAGGTAGACGGAGCGGTGATGCCCGCCGGTGCAGCCAATGGCGATTGTGACGTAAGCGCGGTTGCTGGCGGCAAAGCGCGGCAGCCATTTGAGCAAGTAGGTGGAGATGTCCTGGAACATCTCTTCGACATCAGGTTGAGCGGCCAGGTACTCGGCCACTGGCTGGTCCAGTCCGGACTGTGTGCGTAGCTCCGGTTTCCAGTACGGATTCGGCAAGCAACGTACGTCAAACACCAGGTCGGCATCGACCGGCATCCCCCGTTTGAAGCCGAAGGACTCCACCAGAAACGCAGTGCCCGGCTCTGGCTGGTTCAGGAGGCGCAACTTGATGGTGTCGCGCAGCTGATACAGGTTCAGATTGGTGGTGTTGACCTTGAGGTCGGCCAGATCGGCAATCGGCCCCAGTAGATTGGTCTCGTCATCGATGGCTTCGGCCAGCGAGCGGTTGGCGTTGCTCAGCGGGTGGCGGCGACGGGTTTCCGAGAAGCGCTTGAGCAGGGTTTCTTCGTCGGCGTCCAGATACAGCACATCGCATTGAATGTGCCGACTGCGCACTTCTTCCAGCAGTTCCGGGAAGCGTGACAGGTGGCTGGGCAGGTTACGCGCATCGATGGAAACCGCGACCAGCGGTTGCGCCAGTTCGGTGTGAATCAGTGCACGCTCGGCCAATTCCGGTAACAGGCCGGCCGGGAGGTTGTCGATGCAGTAGTAGCCGCTGTCCTCCAGTACATCGAGGGCAGTGCTTTTACCTGAGCCAGAGCGGCCGCTGACGATGATCAAGCGCATGGTTAGTGACCGTTCTGCTCGTCGAGGACAACCTGATACAAGGCTTCATTGCTTTTTGCGCTGCGCAGGCGATCGCGGACTTCTTTGCGATCCAGCATGCTGGCGATCTGGCGGAGCAGTTCCAGGTGCGCATCGGTAGCGGCTTGCGGGACCAGCAAAACGAACAGCAGGTCGACCGGAGCACCGTCGATGGCGTCGAAATCTATAGGGGCATCCAGGTGCATCAAGGCGCTAATGGGCGACTCGCAACCTTTGAGGCGGCAGTGGGGGATAGCGATGCCGTTGCCAAAACCGGTAGAACCGAGTTTTTCACGGGCAATCAGGCTCTCGAAGACGTCCTGCATGGCCAGGCTCGGCACTTCGCGGGCGATCAGGTTGGCAATTTGTTCGAGGGCTTTCTTTTTACTGCCGCCCGGCACGTTCACCAAAGAACGGCCGGGGGTCAGGATGTTTTCAAGTCGGATCATGGGTTGGGAGTGTTAACGACCGGTTGCGCCCTGGAGGACACTTTGGGTCTTTTCCTTATGCTTTTTGAGTTGGCGATCCAGTTTGTCGGTGAGTGAGTCGATCGCCGCATACATGTCTTCATGTTCGGCGTTGGCGACCACTTCACTACCGGGAATATGCAGGGTGGCTTCGATTTTCTGCTTCAACTTTTCGACGGTCATCGTGACCTGCACGTTGGTGATCTTGTCGAAATGCCGCTCTAATCGTTCGAGTTTTTCCCCGATGTAGGCGCGCAGGGGTTCGGTCACTTCCAGTTGGTGTCCACTGATGTTGACTTGCATACAGCTTCTCCTTCGTTGCCAGTGCATAAGACGGCAGGTTGGCAAACCTGCCGCTGGAACGCTGTAACGTGGTCCTGTCTACATCAACCGCTTCCGCTCGCTGGAGGGCGCAATCCCGAGGGATTCCCGGTATTTGGCGACGGTACGACGGGCCACCTGAATGCCTTGTGCCTCCAGTAAACCAGCGATCTTGCTGTCACTCAACGGCTTTTTCTGATTTTCCGCGGCAACCAGTTTTTTGATGATCGCGCGGATCGCTGTGGACGAGCATTCACCGCCTTCAGAGGTGCTGACGTGGCTGGAGAAAAAGTATTTCAGCTCATAGATACCACGTGGGGTATGCATGAATTTTTGCGTGGTCACCCGTGAAATTGTCGACTCGTGCATGCCGACCGCTTCGGCGATGTCATGCAGGACCAGCGGCTTCATCGCCTCATCGCCGTACTCAAGGAAGCCGCGCTGGTGCTCGACGATCTGGGTCGCGACTTTCATCAGGGTTTCGTTGCGGCTTTGCAGGCTCTTGATGAACCAGCGTGCTTCCTGCAATTGATTGCGCATGAAGGTGTTGTCGGCGCTGGTGTCGGCGCGACGGACGAAACCGGCGTATTGCGGGTTGACGCGCAGACGCGGAACCGACTCCTGGTTCAACTCCACCAGCCAGCGTTCGTTGTCTTTGCGCACGATGACGTCGGGAACCACGTATTCGGCTTCGCTGGACTCGATTTGCGAGCCCGGACGCGGATTGAGGCTCTGTACCAGCTCGATGACCTGGCGCAGTTCATCTTCCTTGAGCTTCATGCGGCGCATCAGCTGGCTGTAGTCGCGGCTGCCCAGCAGGTCGATGTAATCGATGACAAGGCGCTTGGCCTCGGCCAGCCAAGGGGTCTTGGCGGGTAACTGGCGCAGTTGCAGCAACAGGCATTCGCCAAGGTTGCGTGCGCCGATGCCGGCCGGCTCGAATTGCTGGATGCGATGCAGGACGGCTTCGATCTCGTCGAGCTCGATGTCCAGTTCCGGATCGAAGGCTTCGAGGATTTCCTCAAGGGTTTCGTCCAGGTAGCCCTGGTTATTGATGCAGTCGATCAGGGTGACGGCGATCAGCCGGTCGGTGTCGGACATCGGCGCCAGGTTCAGTTGCCAGAGCAGATGGCTCTGCAGGCTTTCGCCGGCGGAGGTACGAGTGGTGAAGTCCCATTCGTCGTCATCGTTGCTTGGCAGGTTGCTGGCGCTGGTCTGGTAAACGTCTTCCCAGGCGGTGTCGACCGGCAGTTCGTTAGGGATGCGCTCGTTCCATTCGCCTTCCTCGAGGTTATCCACCGTGGGGGCGGTTTCCTGGTAGGAGGGCTCCTGGATATCGGTGTTGGGTTTCTGCTCGATGTTGTCCGCCATCGGGTCGGCGTTATCGAAGTCGTCGCCTTCTTCCTGGCGTTCGAGCATTGGATTGGACTCCAATGCCTCCTGGATTTCCTGTTGCAGGTCCAGGGTCGACAATTGGAGCAGGCGGATGGCCTGTTGCAGCTGCGGTGTCATCGTCAGCTGCTGGCCCATTCTCAAGACTAGCGATGGTTTCATGGCAGGGGCTTAACACCTTATTCGCCGGCGCACATGCGCCATCCACTACAGGGCGCCGGAGCGCCAAACATAAGCAAATTATATGCCTGAAACTGAAGTGTTTGCCTAGAGCGCTGTAACAATAAATACGTATAGTTTTTTATTGGGGTAAGCGCTCCGGCGACTGACCAAACGCCTCAGTGCTTACAGGCGGAACTCATGGCCCAGGTACACTTCCTTCACCAGGTCGTTGGCCAAAATGGTTTCGGCGTCGCCTTCGGCGATCAGTTGACCGTCGTTGACGATGTAAGCGGTTTCGCAGATATCAAGGGTTTCGCGGACGTTGTGGTCCGTGATCAGCACGCCGATGCCCTTGGCCTTGAGGTGATGAATGATCTGCTTGATGTCGCCCACCGAAATCGGGTCCACGCCGGCGAAAGGTTCGTCGAGCAGGATGAATTTCGGTGCCGTGGCCAGGGCGCGAGCGATTTCCACGCGGCGACGTTCGCCACCGGAAAGGCTCATGCCGAGGTTTTCGCGGATGTGGTTGATGTGGAATTCCTGCAGCAGGCTTTCCAGCTCCTGGCGACGACCGGCCTTGTCGAGTTCCTTGCGGGTCTCGAGGATGGCCATGATGTTGTCGGCAACCGAGAGTTTGCGGAAGATCGACGCTTCTTGCGGCAGATAGCCGATACCTGCCCGTGCACGACCGTGCATCGGCTGGTGGCTGACGTCCAGGTCGTCGATCAGTACGCGCCCCTGATCGGCCTGGACCAGACCCACGATCATGTAGAAGCAGGTGGTCTTGCCGGCGCCGTTCGGGCCAAGCAGGCCGACGATCTGGCCGCTGTCGATCGACAGGCTGACGTCACGCACGACCTGGCGGCTCTTGTAGCTCTTGGCCAGATGCTGGGCTTTCAGAGTAGCCATTACTGGGCCTTCTGCTGGTCGGTTTTCTGCTTCGGCTGGATGACCATGTCGATGCGTGGGCGCGGTGCGGTGATGGCGCTACCGTTGGCGCGACCGGCCTGGGCGATCTGCTTCACCGTGTCATAGACGATTTTCTCGCCTTCGGTGGTGTTGCCGTCGTTGATGACCTTGGCCTTGTCGATCAAGATGATGCGGTTTTGCGCAGCATGGTACTGGATGGTTACGCCATAGCCTTTGACCGGCTGTGGATCGCCAACTTTCTGCAACTGCTCGAAATACGCCAGGTTGCCCACCGAGGTCACCACGTCGATGGCGCCATCCTTGGTGCGAGTGATCGTCACGGTGTTGCCGGTGATTTTCATCGAACCCTGGGTAATGATCACGTCACCTTTGTAGGTGGCGATGCCTTGTTTGTCATCCAGCTGAGCGTCGTTGGCCTGAATGCGAATAGGTTGCTCGCTATCGTTCGGCAGAGCCCAGGCGCTCACGCTTCCCAGTGCTGCGCCCAGACTGAGCAAAATAGGGAGAGTTTTAACGAGCCTCATACTGTCCTCTTACGTTCGATAGCAGGTGTATCCTGCTGTCTTTCAAATACGCTTTCATTCCGTTACCCGTCGATACACCACCAGCGCCGTCGATTCTAACGGCTTGCTCGGTCTGCGCATATTGCTGCTGCGGGAATACAGTCATACGACTGCTGGTAATAAGCATCGGGCGGTCCTTCTCGTCTGTACGTGCAACACGTACCGAGTCGATCAACTCAACTTCAGTGCCGCCCGAATTGACCTCGCCACGTTCGCTCTGGACGTGCCAGGGGAAAGTGGTGCCCCGATACATATTCAGGTCGGGCTTGGTCAGCAGGGTGATGTCGCTGGCTTTGAGATGCTCGACCTTGTCGGACGTCATGTCGTACTGCAATTTGCCATCGGGCATGTACTGCACGCTGTGGGCGTTGATGGCGTAATAGTCGATCTGGCTCTCGTCGACGTGCACTACCGGCTTGTCGAGGAAGCGTTCCGGGCTGATGTTCCAGTAGCCAACGGCCGCGAACAGTGCGGCTATGACCCCGAAGAACAGTATGTTGCGAATCTTTTTGCTCAACATGAGTGGCTCACAGGTACGCGGCGTTAGCCGCTTCAAGGTTGCCCTGGGCGCGCAGGATCAGCTCGCAGAACTCGCGAGCAGCGCCTTCGCCGCCACGAGCCTGAGTGATGCCGTGAGCATGTTCGCGGACGAAGCTGGCGGCGCTGGCCACGGCCATGCCCAGGCCGACGCGGCGAATCACCGGCAGATCCGGCAGGTCGTCGCCCAGGTAGGCAACCTGCTCATAGCTTAGGCCCAGCTGCGCCAGAAGCTCGTCGAGCACGACCAGTTTGTCTTCGCGGCCCTGATAGAGGTGAGGAATGCCCAGGTTTTTGGCTCGTCGCTCGACCACCGGGGTCTTGCGTCCGCTGATGATGGCAGTCGTCACGCCGGAGGCCATCAGCATCTTGATGCCCTGGCCGTCGAGGGTGTTGAACGTCTTGAATTCGCTGCCGTCCTCGAGGAAGTACAGGCGACCGTCGGTCAGCACGCCATCGACGTCAAAAACCGCCAGTTTGATGTTTTTGCCGCGTTGCAGCAGGTCCGAGCTCATTACATTACTCCCGCACGCAGCAAATCGTGCATGTTCAAGGCGCCCACCGGACGGTCCTCGCTGTCGACCACGACCAGTGCGTTGATTTTGTGGTCTTCCATGATTTTCAGGGCTTCGGCGGCGAGCATCTCGGCGCGCGCTGTCTTGCCATGAGGGGTCATGACGTCGTCGATGGTGGCTTGATGGATGTCGATGGTGCGGTCCAGCGTGCGGCGCAGGTCGCCATCCGTGAAGATGCCGGCGAGTTTGCCGTCAGCTTCCAGTACGACGGTCATGCCCAGGCCCTTGCGGGTCATTTCCATCAGCGCGTCTTTGAGCAGTGTGCCGCGCACGACTTGTGGCAACTCCTGGCCTGCGTGCATGACATTTTCGACTTTCAGCAACAAGCGGCGGCCCAGCGCGCCGCCAGGGTGTGAAAACGCGAAATCTTCGGCGGTAAAGCCGCGGGCTTCCAGCAACGCGACGGCCAATGCATCACCCATCACCAGCGCTGCGGTGGTGGAGGACGTCGGCGCCAGGTTCAGCGGGCAGGCTTCGTGCTCGACATGAACATTGAGGTTCACTTCGGCAGCCTTGGCCAATGGCGAATCAGGATTGCCGGTCAGGCTGATCAGTTTGATGCCCAGGCGTTTGATCAGTGGCAGCAGCGTGACGATTTCGTTGGTGGAGCCGGAGTTCGACAGCGCGAGGATGATGTCGTCGCGGGTGATCATGCCCATATCGCCGTGGCTGGCTTCGGCCGGGTGCACAAAAAAAGCCGTGGTGCCGGTGCTGGCGAGGGTGGCCGCAATCTTGTTGCCGATGTGCCCGGATTTGCCCATGCCGACCACGACCACGCGGCCTTTGCTGGCCAGAATCATCTCGCAAGCGCGTACGAAATCCGCGTCGATATGGGCCAGCAAGCCTTCTACGGCTTCAAGCTCGAGGCGGATGGTGCGTTGTGCTGATTGAATCAGGTCGCTGGATTGGCTCATGTCAGAAATTGTATAGCCCGATGAAAAGGCGGCGATTATAGCGGTAATGATCAAATCCCTCACGTTAGTTCGTCGTGCTTTATTCCGGCGACTCCCCCAAACGCTGAAACTTGCGCCTTTTTGCCTGTCTTGATGCTGAACGCCGCAGGCTTCGGCCTTGGGCGCTTTGTATTAGCAGTGATATAGTTCGTCGCCAGTTCGGCCTGCCCAGGATGTAATGTGCTCTCGGCAGGGAGCACGGCGTCCGAGTGAGAGGCTTGCATCGCAAGGAGTTTAGATGAGTGCCGATAACGCCTACGCGGTCGAGCTGAAGGGAGTGTCCTTCAAGCGCGGCGCGCGCAGCATTTTCAATAATGTCGATATTCGCATTCCGCGCGGTAAGGTCACCGGCATCATGGGACCTTCCGGTTGCGGAAAAACCACACTGCTGCGCCTGATGGGCGCGCAGTTGCGCCCTTCAAGTGGCGAAGTGTGGGTCAACGGGCAGAATTTGCCCGAGCTGTCGCGCAGCGATCTGTTTGATGCGCGCAAACACATGGGCGTACTGTTCCAGAGCGGCGCACTGTTCACGGACCTCGATGTTTTCGAAAACATCGCCTTTCCGCTGCGTGTTCACACCCAGCTTTCGGATGAAATGATCCGTGACATCGTCTTGCTCAAGTTGCAGGCGGTGGGGTTGCGCGGTGCCATCGACCTGATGCCTGATGAGTTGTCTGGCGGCATGAAGCGGCGCGTTGCGCTGGCGCGGGCCATTGCCCTCGATCCGCAGATTCTGATGTACGACGAGCCCTTTGTCGGTCAGGACCCAATCGCCATGGGCGTACTGGTGCGCCTGATCCGTCTGCTCAACGACGCCTTGGGCATCACCAGTATCGTGGTTTCCCATGATTTGGCCGAAACCGCGAGCATTGCCGATTACCTGTATGTCGTAGGGGATGGGCAGGTGTTGGGGCAGGGGACTCCCGATGAGCTGATGGGCTCCGATAATCCGCGGATTCATCAATTCATGAAAGGTGATCCAGACGGGCCGGTACCGTTCCACTTTCCAGCGACGGATTACCGCGCAGATCTTCTGGGGAAGCGCTGATGCGCAAGATTTCACTAATAGAGAGAGTTCGTCGATTCGGCCAGGCCGGCATCGACAGCGTCGCGGTGCTCGGCCGTTCATCGCTGTTCCTGTTTCACGCCCTGCTGGGGCGTGGTGGCGTCAGTGGCGGATTTGGGCTGCTGGTCAAGCAGTTGCACTCGGTCGGCGTGATGTCTCTGGTGATCATCGTGGTCTCCGGGATATTCATCGGGATGGTGCTGGCGCTGCAAGGCTTCAACATTTTGTCCAGTTACGGTTCGGAGCAGGCGGTCGGGCAGATGGTTGCGCTGACGCTGTTGCGTGAGCTGGGGCCGGTGGTGACCGCGTTGCTGTTCGCCGGGCGTGCCGGTTCTGCGTTGACCGCGGAAATCGGCAACATGAAATCCACCGAGCAGTTGTCCAGTCTGGAGATGATTGGCGTCGACCCGCTCAAGTACATCATTGCCCCCCGGCTGTGGGCCGGCTTCATTTCCCTGCCGCTGCTGGCGATGATTTTCAGCGTGGTCGGTATCTGGGGCGGTTCCTGGGTGGCTGTCGACTGGTTGGGTGTGTATGAAGGTTCCTACTGGTCGAACATGCAAAACAGCGTGACGTTCGATGGTGACGTGTTCAATGGCATCATTAAAAGCATCGTCTTTGCCTTTGTCGTGACCTGGATCGCCGTATTCCAAGGCTATGACTGCGAGCCCACTTCAGAAGGGATCAGTCGTGCCACTACCAAGACCGTGGTGTATGCCTCATTGGCCATTCTCGGCCTGGACTTTATTTTGACCGCCTTGATGTTTGGAGATTTCTGATGCAAAACCGCACCCTGGAAATCGGTGTCGGCCTTTTCTTGCTGGCTGGCATCCTGGCTTTAGTGTTGCTTGCGCTGCGGGTCAGTGGGCTGTCCCCTGTTTCGAGCACCGATAGCTATAAACTTTATGCCTATTTCGACAATATCGCCGGTTTGACGGTCAGATCAAAAGTGACCATGGCCGGTGTGACCATCGGCAAGGTCACGGCAATCGATCTGGATCGCGACAGTTTCACTGGTCGGGTGACGCTGCAGCTGGAGAAACGCGTAGATAATCTGCCGACTGACTCCACTGCATCTATCCTCACTGCTGGCCTGTTAGGCGAGAAGTACATCGGCATCAGCGTTGGCGGCGAAGCGACCCTGCTCAAGGATGGCGGGACCATCCATGACACGCAGTCGTCGCTGGTGCTCGAAGACCTGATCGGTAAATTCCTGCTCAATACCGTTAGCAAAGACGCTAAATAAGGAGTTTTTTCATGATCTCTACCTTGCGACGTGGCCTGTTGGTATTACTTGCGGTCCTGCCGTTTATGGCTCACGCCGTGGCTGCTCCGTCCGCACACGACATCGTGCAGGACACCACCAATCGGCTGCTCGCCGACCTGGCGGCCAATAAAGAGAAGTACAAAAAGGATCCGAATGGCTTTTACGATGCCTTGAACACCATCGTTGGGCCCGTGGTGGATGCCGAGGGCATCTCCAAGAGCATCATGACGGTCAAGTACTCGGGCAAAGCCACTCCGGCGCAAATGAAAACCTTTGAAGATAACTTCAAGCGCGGCCTGTTCCAGTTCTATGGCAATGCCTTGCTCGAGTACAACAATCAGGGGATCACCGTCGACCCTGCCAAGAACGAGTCGGGAGACCGTACAAGCGTTGGCATGACGGTCAAAGGCAGCAATGGCGCGATTTACCCGGTGCAGTACACCCTCGAGAAGATCAATGGCGAGTGGAAGCTGCGCAACGTGATCATCAACGGCATCAACATTGGCAAGATATTCCGTGACCAGTTCGCCGACGCGATGCAGCGCAATCGCAATGACCTGGACAAGACCATCAATGGTTGGGCCGGTGAAGTCGCCAAAGCCAAGGAAAAGACTGAGGCGGATACGACTCAGAAGAAGACTGTTCAATGAGTGAGTCGGCCGTCCGCATGGGCGAGGCCGGTGAGCTGATGCTCAGTGGCGTGCTCGATTACCGCACCGGGCCGGAT
Source organism: Pseudomonas sp. 6D_7.1_Bac1 (assembly GCF_025465945.1). Classification (GTDB taxonomy): domain Bacteria; phylum Pseudomonadota; class Gammaproteobacteria; order Pseudomonadales; family Pseudomonadaceae; genus Aquipseudomonas. The sequence goes on from NZ_JANLNW010000072.1 coordinate 74,768, forward strand.
CTGCGCAAGCAGGGCCAGGCGTTGATCAAGTCGAGCAAGGCGCCAGCATTGGTGCTTGATTGCTCGGGTGTGCAAAAGTCCAGCAGTGTCGGCTTGTCGTTGTTGCTATGCTTCATGCGCGATGCAGCGGCGGCTGGCAAGGCTGTGAGCATCCGCGCCCTGCCCGATGACATGCGCGAAATCGCTCAGGTCAGCGAATTGACCGAGCTGTTGGCGCATCCATAACTACCATCTATATAGAAGCCCCCCGTCAGAGTCCTGCTATGCGGGGTTCGCAGGCGCGGGGCTTTTTTGTATGATGTCCGACCCGCGCGCACACGGCGCCGATTGAGGTTGAGCATGCAGGCCAACGAAGTGAAGAGCTTTCTTGAAGGAAAGCTGTCCGAGACTCTTTTATCAGTGCAGGTAGAAGTTGAGGGCGAAGGCTGCAACTTTCAGCTGAACGTGATTAGCGATGAGCTGGCGGCATTGAGCCCGGTCAAGCGTCAGCAGCAGATCTATGCCCATTTGAACCCATGGATCACCGATGGCAGCATCCATGCGGTCACTATGAAATTTTTCAGCAGCGCGGCCTGGGCCGAGCGCACCTGAGCCCAAGGGCGTCGAGATTCTTATGGATAAATTGATTATTACCGGCGGCGTTCGTCTTGATGGCGAAATCCGCATCTCCGGGGCAAAGAACTCTGCCCTGCCGATTCTGGCTGCAACGCTGTTGTGCGATGGCCCAGTGACGGTCGCCAACCTGCCGCACCTGCACGACATCACCACCATGATCGAGCTGTTCGGTCGCATGGGCATTGAGCCGGTGATCGACGAGAAACTCAGCGTCGAAATCGATCCACGCACCATCAAGACCCTGGTCGCGCCGTACGAACTGGTGAAAACCATGCGTGCCTCGATCCTGGTTCTGGGGCCGATGGTTGCGCGTTTTGGTGAAGCCGAAGTTGCACTGCCTGGCGGTTGCGCCATCGGTTCGCGTCCGGTCGACCTGCACATCCGTGGCCTTGAAGCCATGGGCGCGACCATTGACGTGGAAGGTGGTTACATCAAGGCGAAGGCGCCAGAAGGCGGCCTGCGCGGTGCAAACTTCTTCTTCGATACCGTCAGTGTGACCGGTACCGAGAACATCATGATGGCTGCGGCGCTGGCCAACGGCCGCAGCGTTCTGCAAAACGCTGCCCGTGAGCCTGAAGTCGTCGACCTGGCGAACTTCCTCAATGCCATGGGCGCCAACGTCCAGGGCGCCGGCACCGACACCATCACCATTGAAGGTGTGAAGCGTCTGCACACCACGACTTACAAAGTCATGCCGGACCGTATCGAAACCGGTACTTACCTGGTGGCTGCTGCTGTGACTGGCGGCCGCGTGAAGGTCAAGGACACCGATCCGACCATCCTTGAAGCCGTTCTGGAAAAACTCAAGGAAGCGGGCGCCGAAATCACCACCGGTGAAGACTGGATCGAGCTGAACATGCACGGCAAACGGCCAAAAGCCGTTAACGTGCGGACCGCTCCGTACCCGGCGTTCCCGACCGACATGCAAGCGCAGTTCATCTCTCTCAACGCGATTGCCGAAGGCACTGGCGCTGTGATCGAGACGATCTTCGAAAACCGCTTCATGCACGTCTACGAACTGCACCGCATGGGCGCCAAGATCCAGGTCGAAGGCAACACCGCCATCGTGACCGGTACCGAAGTCCTCAAAGGCGCGCCAGTCATGGCCACCGACCTGCGGGCTTCTGCCAGTCTGGTGATTTCGGCACTGATGGCCGAAGGCGATACACTGATCGACCGCATCTACCACATCGACCGTGGGTACGAGTGCATCGAAGAGAAGCTGCAGATGCTCGGCGCGAAGATCCGCCGCGTACCGGGCTAGTACTTGCGTCAAGGGCACAGGGACGTGCCCGACTGTTGAATCGTTCAAGTCGAGCCTGTCGTTTCAGGCTCGACGTTTGTCCGGCGCCGTTTGCGACCGGGCATAAGTATCCTGATAAGGACTTACGTTTCCCATGTTGACCATCGCACTGTCCAAGGGCCGCATCCTCGACGACACCCTGCCGCTTCTGGCTGAAGCGGGCATCGTGCCGACCGAGAATCCGGACAAGAGCCGCAAGTTGATCATCCCCACGACCCAGGCCGATGTGCGCTTGCTGATCGTGCGCGCCACCGATGTGCCGACCTACGTCGAGCACGGTGCCGCTGACCTGGGCGTCGCCGGTAAAGATGTGCTGATGGAATACGGCGGCCAGGGCCTGTACGAGCCACTGGATCTGCAAATCGCCCAATGCAAGCTGATGACCGCTGGTAAAATCGGCGCGATCGAGCCCAAGGGCCGTCTGCGCATTGCCACCAAGTTCGTCAACGTTGCCAAGCGTTACTACGCCGAGCAGGGCCGTCAGGTCGACATCATCAAGCTCTACGGCTCGATGGAACTGGCGCCGCTGATCGGTCTGGCGGACAAGATCATCGACGTGGTCGATACCGGTAACACGCTGCGGGCCAACGGCCTGGAGCCACAGGATTTCATTGCTGCCATCAGCTCCCGGCTGATCGTCAACAAAGCTTCGATGAAAATGCAGCACGCCCGTATCCAGGCGTTGATCGACACCCTGCGCAAGGCAGTGGAGTCTCGACACCGCGGCTGATTCACCTGCGCGACCTTGAGTCGCGCCCGTCTATCCGCCTCATAGCCAGAATTCTCAGGTGCCCAAGCGGAAACGACTGCTAGTTTAGGGCGCCTGAGTTTTTGCCAATCCTATGAGGCTCTCGCTATGACCGCACCGACTGCAATTCGCCGACTCAACGCTGCTGACCCGGATTTCGCGCATCATCTGGATCATCTGCTGAGCTGGGAAAGTGTGTCTGACGATTCGGTCAATCAGCGGGTGCTGGACATCATCAAGGCGGTGCGCGAGCGCGGCGACGCGGCGCTGGTTGAGTTCACCCAGAAGTTCGACGGCCTGCAAGTGGCGTCGATGGCCGACCTGATCCTGCCGCGTGAGCGTCTGGAACTGGCGTTGACCCGGATCACCGTGCCTCAGCGCGAAGCCCTGGAAAAAGCCGCTACACGCGTGCGCAGCTACCACGAAAAACAGAAGCAGGACTCCTGGAGCTACACCGAAGCCGACGGCACGGTCCTGGGCCAGAAGGTCACGCCGCTGGATCGCGCCGGTTTGTACGTACCGGGTGGCAAGGCGTCTTATCCTTCTTCGGTGCTGATGAACGCGATCCCGGCCAAGGTGGCCGGTGTGACCGAAGTGGTCATGGTCGTGCCGACGCCAAGGGGTGAAGTCAACGAGCTTGTGCTGGCTGCAGCGTGCATCGCTGGTGTCGACCGGGTGTTCACCATCGGTGGCGCGCAAGCCGTTGCCGCGCTGGCCTACGGCACCGAAAGCGTACCGAAGGTCGACAAAGTCGTCGGCCCCGGCAACATCTATGTCGCCACCGCCAAGCGTCACGTGTTCGGTCAGGTGGGCATCGACATGATCGCCGGCCCATCGGAAATCCTCGTGGTGTGCGATGGCCAGACCGATCCGGACTGGATCGCCATGGACCTGTTCTCTCAGGCCGAGCACGACGAAGACGCTCAGGCAATTCTGGTCAGCCCCGACGCCGAATTCCTCGACCAGGTGGCAGCGAGCATTGCCAAACTGCTACCCACCATGGAACGCGCCGAAATCATCAAAACCTCGATCAATGGTCGCGGTGCGCTGATCCAGGTTCGCGACATGCAGCAGGCCATCGAAGTGGCCAACCGCATTGCGCCGGAGCACCTGGAATTGTCGGTGGCCGATCCGCAAGCCTGGTTGCCGCAGATTCGCCACGCCGGTGCGATCTTCATGGGCCGTCACACGTCTGAAGCCTTGGGCGACTACTGCGCCGGTCCCAACCACGTGTTGCCGACTTCCGGCACCGCGCGTTTCTCCTCGCCGCTGGGGGTTTATGACTTTCAGAAGCGTTCGTCGATCATCTTCTGCTCCGAGGCTGGCGCTTCGGAGTTGGGCAAGACCGCTTCCGTACTGGCCCGTGGCGAGTCGCTGACCGCTCACGCTCGCAGCGCCGAATACCGCATCGTTGACGACAAGAAGGTGAACTGAATATGAGCAAATTCTGGAGTCCATTCGTCAAGGATCTGGTGCCGTACGTGCCGGGCGAGCAGCCGAAACTGGCGAAGCTGGTCAAGCTCAATACCAATGAAAACCCTTACGGCCCATCGCCCAAAGCACTGGCGGCGATGCAAACCGAACTGAACGACAACCTGCGTCTGTACCCGGACCCCAACAGCGACTTGCTCAAGCAGGCGGTGGCCAAGTATTACGGGGTGCAGGGTAATCAGGTGTTCCTCGGCAACGGTTCCGATGAAGTGCTGGCCCATGTTTTTCATGGCCTGTTCCAGCACGGTCAACCGCTGCTGTTCCCGGACATCAGCTACAGCTTTTATCCGGTGTATTGCGGCTTGTATGGCATTCCATTCGACGCGGTGCCGCTGGACGAGCAGTTCCAGATTCGCGTCTCGGACTATGCCAAGCCAAACGGCGGGATCATTTTCCCCAACCCGAATGCACCGACCGGTTGCCTGTTGGCACTGGACGCTGTGGAACAAATCCTCAAGGCCAGCCCCGACTCGGTGGTGGTGGTCGATGAAGCCTATATCGACTTCGGCGGCGAGACGGCGATCAGCCTGGTCGACCGTTACCCGAACCTGCTGGTGACTCAGACGCTGTCCAAGTCGCGTTCGCTGGCCGGTTTGCGTGTGGGCCTGGCGGTGGGTCATCCGGACCTGATCGAAGCGCTGGAGCGGATCAAGAACAGCTTCAACTCCTATCCACTGGATCGCCTGGCAATCGTCGGTGCGGCGGCAGCGTTTGAGGATCGCGAGTACTTCGACAAGACCTGTCAGTTGGTGATCGACAGTCGTGAGCGTGTGGTCGAGCAATTGCAGGAGAAGGGTTTTGAGGTGTTGCCGTCGGCAGCGAACTTCATCTTCGCTCGTCACCCGCAGCATGATGCGGCAGGTCTGGCGGCGAAATTGCGCGAGCAGGGCGTAATTGTCCGGCACTTCAAGCAGGAACGCATTGCCCAATTCCTGCGCATCACCATCGGTACGCCAGAGCAGAACCAGGCGTTGATCGACGGCCTCGGCGACCTTTAACACAACGCCGAACCTGTGGGAGCGAGCCTGCTCGCGATGGCGGCTTAACAGTCAACGATGATGTTGAATGTTACGGCGTCATCGCGAGCAGACGGAACGCCGCCCGGCTGCTCCCACATTGATTTGTGTTGCTGCTTACTCTGCTTCCTTGACCGGTGCTGGCGGCGGACGCAGGCCGATTTCTGCGGTCATCTTGAGCTCCTTGCCATTGCGCATGACCTGGACGGTGACCTTGTCGGTCGGCTTGATCCGTGCAACCTGATTCATCGAACGGCGGCCATCGCCGGCCGGTTCGCCGTCAATGCTGAGAATCACATCGCCCAATTGCAGGCCGGCTTTTTGCGCCGGACCATCGCGGAAAATCCCCGCCACGACGATACCCGGACGCCCGGAAAGGCCGTACGACTCTGCCAGCTCCTGGCTCAACGGCTGCACTTCAATCCCGAGCCAGCCGCGAATCACCTGACCGTGCTCGATGATCGACTTCATCACTTCCATCGCCAGTTTGATCGGGATCGCGAAGCCAATGCCCTGAGAACCACCGGACTTGGAGAAAATCGCGGTGTTGATCCCGGTGAGGTTGCCGTTGGCATCTACCAGCGCACCGCCGGAGTTGCCTGGGTTGATCGCGGCGTCGGTCTGGATGAAGTCTTCGTAGTTGTTCAGGCCCAGCTGATTACGCCCCGTGGCGCTGATGATGCCCATGGTCACGGTCTGGCCGACGCCAAACGGGTTGCCGATGGCCAGCGCGACATCGCCGACGCGCACGCTTTCGGAACGGCCGACGGTGATTGACGGCAGGTTTTTCAAATCGATTTTCAGCACCGCGAGGTCGGTTTCCGGGTCGCTGCCGATCACGCGTGCGAGGGTTTCACGACCATCCTTGAGTGCAACAACAATCTGGTCGGCGCCTGTGGTCACGTGGTTGTTGGTCAGCAAGTAACCTTCCGGGCTCATGATCACCCCGGAACCGAGGCTCGATTCCATGCGCTTCTGCTTGGGCTCGTTGTCGCCGAAGAACCGCCGGAACTGCGGGTCTTCAAACAGCGGATGGCTGGTTTTGTTGACCACTTTGGTGGTGTAGAGGTTGACCACCGCCGGTGCGGCGATAACCACGGCGTCGGCGTAAGACACTGGCCCCTGTTGGGTCTGAGTGGTTTGTGGGGCTTGCTGCAGGTTCACATCCAGGCTTGGCAGTCCGACCCATTGTGGGTAACGCTGGATAATCAACAACGCGATAAGCACGCCGGCAAGCAGCGGCCAGCCGAAAAAACGCAGACCCTTAAGCATTGAACAAATCCTGGGAGGTTACGGAGAGCCTTCCACGGCCCATAATGTTGCGCATTATACGAGGCCGCGCGCGCCTCTGAACGGGATATTTAGGAGTCTTTTATGGCCGTTGCCCTGAGCACCCTGGTAGAAGAAGCGGACCGTTACCTCGCCAGTTCACGAATTGCCGACTATTGCCCCAACGGCCTGCAAGTCGAAGGTCGGCCGCAGGTCATGCGCATCGTCAGCGGCGTCACGGCCAGCCAGGCATTGCTCGATGCCGCAGTCGAAGCCAAGGCCGATCTGGTGCTGGTGCACCACGGCTACTTCTGGAAAGGCGAGAACCCCTGCATTACCGGTATGAAGCAGCGTAGGCTCAAAACCTTGCTCAAGCACGATATCAGCCTCCTGGCCTATCACTTGCCGCTGGATCTGCATCCGGAAGTGGGCAACAACGTGCAACTGGCTCGTCAACTGGACATCACCGTCGAAGGCCCGCTGGACCCGGAAAACCTCAAAGTGGTCGGCCTGGTCGGCTCCCTCGCCGAACCCATGACCGCGCGCGACTTTGCCCGTCATGTGCAAGAAGCCATGGGCCGTGAGCCGTTGCTGATCGAAGGTAGCGAGATGGTCCGGCGTGTCGGCTGGTGCACGGGCGGTGGTCAGGGCTATATCGATCAGGCGGTGCTGGCCGGTGTCGACTTGTACCTGAGCGGTGAGGCGTCCGAGCAAACCTTCCACAGCGCCCGTGAAAACGACATCAGTTTCATCGCCGCTGGCCATCACGCCACCGAACGCTACGGTGTGCAGGCGCTGGGGGAATATCTGGCGCGACGGTTTGCCCTTGAACACATCTTCATCGACTGCCCAAACCCGATATAAAGCGCATTCTGCAGCTGCCGAAGGTTCGGGCCGCGTTCGGACGATCTTTTGGCTGATGCCGGGGCATTACGCACCCGGAAACTTTTGTTCGTAGTCTTTTTGTAGCCATTTGTAGCAGGAACCTTCAATCCGATCCGCTTTACCGCTAGTCTGCGGACATCTGCAATGCCGACAACAGTACTTCAATAAGAGTTGGCTATGACTGACCTGTTCCGAATCCAGAGGCCTTCCAGCGCGGCGATGCCTGTGCTGGAGGGGCGTTTTTACCGACCACCCTTGCCCGACGGCTATGTGCTGCGGCCTCGCCTGTGCGAGCGGCTGAGTGCAGGGTTGCAGGGGCGATTGCTGCTGGTCAGTGCGCCTGCAGGGTTCGGTAAAAGCTCGTTGGCGGTGGAGTTCTGTCAGAGCCTGCCGGCGCATTGGCACAGTCTCTGGCTGGGGTTGAGTCCGCGCGACAACGATCCCGGGCGCTTCCTCGAACGGCTGCTTGAAGGGTTGCAACACTATTTTCCGACGTTGGGCAGCCAGTCCCTTGGCCTGCTGAAAATGCGCCAACGCCATCAACCGTTCGCCTTCGAAGAATGGCTGGACGGCTTGCTCGACGAACTGGCGACTCGCCTGTCCCCGAGCATGCCGCTGCTGCTGGTCCTGGATGACTACCATCTGGCCCAGGGCCCGGTGCTCGATCGCTGCCTGCAATTTTTCCTCAATCATTTGCCCGATGGCCTGCTGGTGCTGGTGACCAGTCGCCAGCGCCCCGACTGGCACCTGGCGCGTTTGCGCCTGTCGCGACAATTGCTTGAGCTGCACGAACAGGACCTGCGCCTGACCCATGACGAATCCCTGGCCTTGCTGGATCGACACAGCAGTTCATTGCGTGGCGAGGCGCTGGAGAGTCTGATCCAGCGCAGCGAAGGCTGGGTCGCGGGGTTGCGTTTCTGGTTGCTGGCCGCCTCCGAAGCGGGGAATGGCGGCGCGTTGCCGCAGCCGCTGCACGGTGGCGAAGGCTTGATACGCGATTACCTGCTTGAAGAGGTCATCGATTGCCTGCCCGCCGAGGTGCAGTCATTTTTGTACGACACCGCACCGCAAGAGCGCTTTTGCAGCGAACTCTGCGATGCCGTGCGCGAGGCCCATGACAGCGCCGAGATCCTGCGCTTCCTGCTGTCCCATCAGGTGTTCCTGGTGCCGCTCGACGAGCACGGTCACTGGTATCGTTATCACCATCTGTTTTCCGACCTGCTGCGCAGCCGGCCGACCGCCAATGCCATGGTGCCCACCGCGAGCCTGCACTTGCGCGCCTGTCGCTGGTTCAACGCCCAGGGTTTGCTCGATGAGGCGGTAGAGCAGGCGTTGCGCGCCGGGCACCTGGATGTGGCGGCGAACCTGGTGCAGAACCTTTCCGAAGAACAACTGCTGGCCGAACAGAACGTCGGCATGCTGCTGCGCTGGAAAATGGACTTGCCCGACAGCCTGCTGATCAGCACCCCGCGGCTGATCGTGTTGTACAGCTGGGCATTGGGATTGGCCTGTCAGCTGGATGCCGCTGAAGAGTTGGCCAACCACTTGAGCCGCTTTCTGCCGGCGCCTTCGGCTACTGCACAAAAATCCATGTTGGCGCAGTGGCTGGCGCTGAGCGGGATCATCGCCCGCGGTCGCGGCCAGCGTGAACTGACACTGATGTACTGCACCGAAGCGCTGGAGAGCCTGCCGCACAAACGTTACGGCCAGCGCCTGGTATGCCTGTCGACCTTGTCCAATCTGGCGATCGCCGACGCGGATTTGTGGCGCGCCCGGGGGTTGAACCGTGAGTCGCTGGAACTGGCGCAACGGGTCGGCAACCCGCTGTTCGAGGCGCTGGCCCATTACGACCGCGCGCGGGTGCTGCAAGCGCGGGGGGAGATTCTCCGCTCGCTGGACGAAGTGCATCAGGGCCAGCAACGCTTGCAGGGGTTATCGCCGCAGCGGCTATACGCGGTTCGCGCACGGCTGACCTTGTATGAAGGTTTTCTACTGACCTTGCGCCTGCAACCCGAAGCCGGGTTGGCGCGTTTGCGAGCGGGTTTGAACGAAGCGCGGGCCTGTCGCGACATCAGCGTGCTGATCGGTCACTGCGTGATCGCCAAGCTTGAGGGCAGCAACGGCGAGTTCGCCAGGGCCTTTGCCGAACTGGCCGAGGCCGAGCGGCTGATGCACATCTGGGACGTGCCGCCGATTTACTACCTGGCGATGATCACACTGGTCAAATGCGAGCTTTGGCTGGCTCAGGGCCGCACCGATCTGGCCGAAGCCTGGCTGACACGGTTGGGCCAGACCTATAACGGAGAGCAGGCCGCGGCACCACCGGAGTTTCATCCGCAAATGCCACTGCACATCGAATTGCAACAAGCGCTTCTGGAAGCCATTCAAGCGCAGCCGATGCTGGCCGAAGGGCGTCTCAACGCACTGTTGGAACACGGGCAGAAGACCGGACGGCAGATGCTCAGCGTGATGGCGTTGAATCAGAAGGTCGCGCTGCTGCTGAACACTGGCCGCGAACCAGAGGCGCGTCAGGCCTTGGTTCAGGCGTTCGAGGCGGCGGCCGGTGGCGTCCTGCAACCTTTCGAATGGTTGCTGCGCGAACGCCCGGACTGGCTGCGCGAGCAACTGGCGCACTGTCCGCCCGGTGCATTGCGTGAGAGCCTGGTCGAGCGTTTGCCCCAAGTGGCGGCCCGCGAGACTGCAGAACCGCAGCACCCCGGCGAAACCCTCAGCGCCCGTGAACAGGCGGTATTGCAATTGATCGCTCAAGGCTGCTCGAACCAGGAAATCAGCGATCAGTTGTTTATCTCGCTGCACACCGTCAAGACCCACGCCAGCCACATCAACAGCAAACTCGGCGTCGAACGCCGCACCCAGGCAGTGGCCCGGGCCAAGGAGTTGGGGTTGTTGGTGTAGGTCAAATCACCTGAATCAAAACCCTTCCAACGCCTGCAACCCGCAAAACTTGCGCTGCGAATAGGCCAGCGGCGCGCCTTCACGGCTTTTCACCGCGACGACTTTACCGACATACACCGTGTGGGTGCCAAGGTCCATTTGGTGGGCGATCTCGCAGTCGAAACTCGCCAGGGCATTGTCCAGCAGCGGTGCGCCGGTGGTGTGCGGCGTCCAGTCGGCGCAGGTGAAACGGTCGGCGTTTTCCAGTTTGATCTGCCCGGCGAACACCTGCGCCACCGGCCGTTGCTCGGTCTCGATGACGTTCACACAGAAGCAACCGTTCAGGTCGATGGCTTTCGAGGCCAGGTTGCTGCGGTTCACGCAGACCAGCAGCATCGGCGGTTCGGCCGAGACCGAGGTCATGGCGCTGACGGTCACGCCGAAACGGCCGCCGCTGCCATCGGTAGTAATCACCGTCACTCCGGTAGCGCATTGGCCCATGGCCGCAATGAATTGCGCCGGATCGGCCGCAGGGGTTGGCTGGCTCAAGGTGCTGACTTTGTCTTGCTGAAAACGCACGGACCCATTCATCGCACACATCCTCTTCATTTCGGATTTGATGAGTCGATTCTGCGAGGGCGCGGCCAATACCGAAATTAGTTAATTTGTGGCGGCTGAAGCTAAAAAGCCTAAGCCCAGTTTTTAGCTGGGCAACAACCACAAATAACCTCATTTATTTGTGGTTAGCCTCATGAACAGAATGGCCCCAGACACAGCGCCCAGCGCGAACCGTTGGCACATCATGGGGATTCACAATGATCAGAACAGGCGAGCAGTACCGCGATTCCATCCGCGACGGCCGTGAGGTTTACATCAACGGCGAACGCGTGACGGATGTGCCGTCCCACCCGGCGTTCAAGCCGCTGGTGGATGTACGGGCGCGGATCTATGACATGCAGCACGACGCCGCGACCAAAAGCACAATGACTTATCAGGACGAGCGCGGCGAAAGCCACGCCATCGGCCTCAAGTTGCCGCGCACCCAGCAGGACTGGTGGGACAAGCGCAACTCCACCGACGCGGTGCTCAATGACATCGGCGGTGTAGTGACCCGCGTTGGCGATGAAACCGTCGGCGAAATGTGGTCGCTGTTCGACGGCCAGGACGTGCTCAACGAGGTCAACCCGCAGTTTTCGGCGAACATCCGCAACCACATCGACAAAGTGCTCTACAGCGACACCTTCCACGTCTCGGCCAACACCGACCCCAAGGGCGACCGCTCCAAGCGCCCACAGGACCAGGACCCGGACATGCTGTTGCACGTGGTCAAGGAAACCGACGCCGGGATCATCGTCCGCGGCGCCAAATATGAAACCGCCGCCGCCTACTCGAACCAGGCGTTCACCAAACCCACCATCGCCAACTGGGGCAACTCCGAGCTGTCGAATTACGCGGTCGGCTTCATCTGCGACCTGAGTTCGCCAGGCTTGAAGTTCATCTGCCGCAGCGGTTTTGCCGGGCGTGGCAGCAGCGACGACTACCCGTTGGCCAACCGCTTCGATGAAGTCGATGCGCTGGTGATTTTCGACAACGTGCTGATCCCGTGGGAAAACGTGCTGTTCTATCAGCACACCAAAGCCGCGACCTTTATTCGTTCGACCTTGCACCGCTACAGCGCCTTCGCGTTCGTGCAGCGCAACCTGAAAGTGGCAGACATGCTGATCGGCGCGGCGCTGTTCAACGCCCGTCAAACCGGCCTGGAAAACCAGCAGGCGGTACAGGAAAAACTTGCTCAACTGGCCTGCTACCGCGAAGGCATCAACGCGCACCTGACGGCGTCCATCGCACTGGCCGAGAAGAGCCCTGGCGGCTTGCTGATGCCGAACCAGTCGCTGCTCTACACCGGTCGGGTGCTGGCGACTTCGCAATTGCACAACATGACTCACATCGCTCGCGAACTGTGCGGCGGACAGATCTGCGTGACCCCGGACGCGGCGACCTTCAATCACCCGGAAGCCGGCAAGTGGCTGGACAAGTACTACTCGGTCAACGACGACTGGGTCGCCGAAGACCGGCGCAAGCTGCTGGCCTTCGCCCGCGACCTGATGAACTCAGACTACGCCGGGCACCGCCTGACGTTCCAGTTGTTCGCCCAGTCGCCACCCTTCGCCCACTTGGCGGCGGTGTACCGCAACTTCGACTGGGACGGTCCGCTGGACTTCGTGCGCAAGTCCGCCGGTTTGTCCGACCGGGTGATGGGCGCGGCCAAGGCCCCGATTGCCGCCGCACCGGCGCCGAAGATCGCCTTGAAGGCCTGAGTCTTTTGAACGCCTGACCCTGGGCGGTCAGGCATCCCCCCCGTTTCGAACACAGGTTCTCAGCATGAGCACACCGACGCACACCCGCATTCGCATGTTCAACACCAAGGAAACCTACCCGAACCAGACCCTCGACAACGACCTTTGCCAGGCGGTGGTCGCCGGCAATACCGTGTACGTGCGCGGTCAGGTCGGCACCGATTTTACCGGCAAACTGGTGGGCCTCGGCGACCCACGGGCCCAGGCCGAGCAGGCGATGAAAAACCTCAAGCAACTGCTGGAGGAGGCCGGCAGCGACCTCAGCCACATCGTCAAAACCACCACCTACATCACCGACCCGCGCTTTCGTGAACCGGTCTACCGGGAGATCGGCAAGTGGCTCAAGGGCGTGTTTCCGATCTCCACCGGGCTGGTGGTCGCAGGTTTGGGGCAGGCGGAATGGCTGATGGAAATCGACGTGATTGCAGTGATCCCGGATGAGGAGCGGCGCTGATGACTTTTTCCATCGTCGGCCGTTGCGCCGAAACTGGACAACTGGGGATCGCCATCAGTTCGTCGAGCATTGCTGTCGGCGCTCGTTGCCCCTGGCTGCGTGCCGGCACCGGAGCGGTGGCGACCCAGAACATCACGTTGCCGGCCCTGGGCCCGGAAATTCTCGACCTGCTCGGCTCCGGGGAGAACCCTGAAGCCGCGCTCGATAAAGCCCTGACCCGGCATGGCTTCAGCCAATACCGGCAAGTAGCGTTGATCGATCAGCATGGTGCCACGGCGTTTTTCACCGGCAGCCAGGCGTTGGGCGTGAACAACGCGGTGGCCGGTGAGCAATGCGTGGCTGCCGGAAATCTGCTGGCGGACCCACAGGTGATTCAAGCGATGGTCACGGCGTTTGAAGCCGGTGCCGGCGAGTTGCTGGCCGACCGTTTGCTCGCGGCCATGCAGGCTGCCATGACTGCTGGCGGTGAAGCCGGGCCGGTGCATTCGGCGGCGTTGTCGGTGGTCGGCGATCTGCTGTGGCCGGTGGTCGATTTGCGGGTGGACTGGGCCGAGCAGGACCCGATTGGGCAACTGAGTCAGTTGTGGCAGGCCTATCGGCCGCAAATGGATGATTATGTGATCCGCGCGTTGAACCCGACGCTGGCCCCGAGCTACGGCGTGCCCGGTGATGAATGAGCACTTTTAACAGTCGTGCGTTGCTGGAACGGTTGATCGGCTTCAACACCGTCAGCCGCGACTCCAACCTGGCGCTGATCGAATTTATCCGCGACTACCTCGCGGATTTCGGCGTGGCCAGCGAATTGTTCTTCAACGCGCAAAAGACCAAGGCCAACCTCTACGCCAGCATCGGACCCACGCACCTGCGTGGGATTGTGCTGTCCGGGCACACCGACGTGGTGCCGGTGGATGGTCAGGCGTGGACGGTCGAACCATTCGTGTTGAGTGAGCGCGAAGGACGCCTGTACGGACGCGGCACTGCCGACATGAAAGGTTATCTGGCCTGCGTGCTGGCGGCGGTGCCGGCATTGGTCGCGCAGCCGTTGCAGGTGCCGGTGCACCTGGCGTTTTCCTATGATGAAGAAGTCGGCTGCCTCGGCGTGCGCTCGTTGCTCGCCGAACTGCAACAGCGCGAACCCAAACCGCTGGCCTGCATCATCGGCGAGCCCACCGAGTTGCGTCCGGTGCTCGGCCACAAAGGCAAACTGGCGATGCGTTGTTGCGTGCAGGGCGCGGCCTGTCATTCGGCCTATGCGCCGCAAGGGGTCAACGCCATCGAATACGCGGCGTGGCTGATCGGCAAACTCGGACAAATCGGCGAAGGGCTGGCGCAGAACGAAGACCTCGACCTGCGCTTCGACCCGCCGTACTCGACCGTGCAAACCGGGGTCATTCGTGGCGGCACGGCGCTGAACATCGTGCCGGCGCAGTGTGAGTTCGACTTCGAAGTACGGGCCTTGCCGAGTTTCGATCCGCAGCGGGTTGCGGACGAGTTGCAAGCCTTCGCCGAACAGCAACTGCTACCGAAGATGCAGGCTGTGCAACCTGAGACCGCGATTCGATTTCAGCCGTTGAGTGGCTATCCGGGGTTGGCGACCAACCCTGACGGCTTCGCCGCCGAACTCATCGCCCGCTTAAGCGGCTGCAATGAATTTGGCACCGTGGCCTTTGGCACAGAAGGCGGATTGTTCGATCAGGCCGGGATTCCCACCGTGGTCTGCGGGCCTGGAAGCATGGAGCAAGGGCACAAGCCGGATGAGTTTGTCAGCGTCGAACAGATGCTGGGGTGTGAGCGGATGTTGGAGCGGTTGACTCATTGGTTGCGGATGCCGCAGTAATTGCGCGCTACGCAGATCCCCCGTAGCAGCTGGCGTAGCCTGCGTTCGAGCGCGAAGCGGTCGTAAATCCTCCACACGCGGTTTTCAGGTGAAATGGGGGGGCCAAGTTTGCGAGGACTTCGTCCTCGAACGCAGGCTACGCCAGCTGCTACGGGGTTGGGGTTGATCTCTGGGCCTTGGCGGTGAGCTGCTCCCGACAATAATCCGCAAACAACTGCGCCGGTTTGGTCAGTTGCCCGCGTTTGAGCCACGCCGCCACTAACCCGGAACCGGTGACCTCTTCGACAATGTCCACGCACACCACTTTCTGCCCGTCGTAGGTGCACTCCGAGTGTGGCCGGGTCACCAGGATCGAAAAGCCGAATCCCTGGCCGACCATCCCGCGAACCATTTCGATCGACGGCGAGCTGAAGGCAATTCTTGGCGTTAACCCCAACTCTTCAAACAGGCTGACGAAATAGGTCCGGCTCGGCTGCACGTCGAGCAGAATCATGGGCTCCAGGCACAGGTCACGCAGGGACACCTGCGCTTGCTGGGCAAAACGGTGATCGGCCGGCAGCAGCGCGTAAGGCCGTTGCGCCGGCATCAGCGGTTCGGTTTCGATGGTGCCGTCCAGGTCGTGCTCGTACAGGATCGCCAGATCGAAAGCGCCCGACGTCAAACCCTGCACCAGCTCTTGCTGCTCACCATCGCGGATGCGGATTTCCACCCCCGGATACAACGCCGAGAACCCGGCAAGCAATTGCGGCAGGTACAGCGGCGCGACCGTTTCAAAGCAGCCGATATCGATCTGCCCGGACACCACGTCGTTGTCGGCCAGGGCGTTCTGCTCGAACTCCTTGGCCATGCGCAACAGCTCCTGCGCTTTACGATAAAACCGCGCACCGCTGGGGGTGAGGGAAACACCCTGGGCGTGGTGACGGATCAGCAACTGCACACCAAAGCTGTCTTCCAGGCCCTTGATCGCCGTGGAAATCGACGGCTGGGCGATGTACAGCTTGCGCGACGCTTCGGCGACGCTGCCGCATTCGACGGTAGTAATGAAGTACTTCAGTTGACGCAGATTGTAGGCAGCCACAGCAAACCTCGGGGTGGATGGATTCGACGTCAGTCTCGACAGTTGAACCCAAGCAATGTGCGCACCGCCCTTATCCGCTTGGGCGACGGTTTTGTTATGCCTGAACAATAACCACATGGCGCGCACGTGGGGAGCTTGGTTGCCCAGTTTTTTCATCGCCTGCGAACACATATTTACTATTTTTCCCTGGCGCGGGCCTGAGCCACCATCCACTGCACGAGAAAGCCCAAGGAGCATCCGAACGTGTTCGAGCTTGAATATTGGCAAGGCCAGGCCGCCGCAGTGCAGTTTCCCACGCAGGCATTGATCGATGGCAAACAGCGACCGGCGCAGTCCGGGCAGACCTTTGCCGCGATCAACCCGGCCACCGGCACTGTGTTGGCCGAGGTGGCCGCGTGTGGCAGTGAAGACGTCGATGCGGCGGTGATCAGCGCACGGCAGTCGTTTGAGTCGGGCGTGTGGTCGGCGCGCTCGCCCAGCGAGCGCAAACAAGTGCTGCTGCGTTTGGCCGAGCTGATCATGGCCAACCGCGAAGAACTGGCGCTGCTCGACTCGTTGAACATGGGCAAACCGGTGATGGACGCCTATAACATCGACGTGCCGGGCGCCGCCGGGGTGTTTCGCTGGTACGCCGAAAGCCTCGACAAACTCTATGACCAGGTCGCCCCGAGTGCGCAGAACGTGCTGGCGACCATCACCCGCGAAGCCCTTGGCGTGGTGGCCGCGGTGGTGCCGTGGAATTTTCCGTTGGACATGGCCGCGTGGAAACTCGCGCCTGCGTTGGCGGCCGGTAATTCGGTGATCCTCAAACCGGCCGAACAATCACCGTTTTCGGCGTTGCGTCTGGGTGAACTGGCGTTGGAAGCGGGTCTGCCGCAAGGCGTGCTGAACGTGCTGCCGGGCCTCGGTGAACAGGCCGGCAAGGCCTTGGGCTTGCACCCGGATATCGATTGTCTGGTGTTCACTGGTTCGACCGAAGTCGGCAAATATTTCATGCAGTATTCGGCGCAGTCGAACCTCAAACAGGTGTGGCTGGAGTGTGGTGGCAAGAGCGCCAATCTGGTGTTCGCCGATTGTCAGGACCTCGACCTAGCGGCGCAGAAAGCCGCGTTCGGGATCTTCTTCAATCAGGGTGAAGTCTGCTCCGCCAACTCGCGGTTGCTGGTGGAGCGCTCGATTCATGACCCGTTTGTCGAGCGGCTCAAGGCTCAGGTCGAACGCTGGCAGCCGGGTGATCCGCTGGACCCGTCGAGCACCGCCGGGGCGATTGTCGACAGCCGTCAAACAGCGCGGATCATGAAATTCATCCAACAGGCTGAACGCCAGGGTGCGAAGCGCGTGTGCGGCGGTCAGCAGTCGGTCTTCAACGGCTCGGACAACTTCATTCAGCCGACGATTTTCACCGGCGTGACGGTGGACATGCCGCTGTTTCGCGACGAAGTATTCGGCCCGGTATTGGCAGTCACCGCGTTCGATGACGAAGCCTGCGCACTGCAATTGGCCAACGACAGCGTCTACGGTTTAGCGGCGTCACTGTGGACCGACGACCTCAATCGCGCCCACCGCGTGGCGCGGCAATTGCGTGCCGGTACAGTGTCGGTCAACAGCGTCGATGCGCTGGATGTGACGGTGCCTTTTGGCGGTGGCAAGCAATCCGGTTTTGGCCGTGACCTGTCGCTGCACTCGTTCGATAAATACACCCAGTTGAAGACCACCTGGTTTCAACTGCGCTGACAATAAAAACGGAGAACTGGCGATGACCACCCCACGTGAAACCCGCGACTACCAGGCCGCCGATGCTGCGCACCACATCCACGCGTTCGTCGATCAGAAAGCCCTCAACGACGAAGGGCCACGGGTGATGGTCCGTGGCGATCGCCTGCATTTGTGGGACAACGACGGTCGGCGTTATCTGGACGGCATGTCCGGGCTGTGGTGCACCAACCTCGGTTACGGGCGCAAGGATCTGGCCGCCGCCGCGAGCCAGCAATTGGAGCAACTGCCGTACTACAACATGTTTTTCCACACCACCCACCCGCAGGTGATCGAGCTCTCCGAGCTGTTGTTCAGCCTGCTGCCGGGGCATTACAGCCACGCGATCTACACCAACTCCGGCTCCGAGGCCAACGAGGTGTTGATCCGCGCGGTGCGGCGTTACTGGACCATCCTCGGCAAGCCCGAGAAGAAAGTCATGATCGGCCGCTGGAACGGTTACCACGGTTCGACCCTGGCCGCGACGGCGCTGGGTGGGATGAAGTTCATGCACGAGATGGGCGGGATGATTCCGGACATCGCGCACATCGACGAACCGTACTTTTTCGCTCACGAAGGCAACCTCACGCCAGCCGAATTTGGCCTGCGGGCGGCGCGGCAACTGGAAGAGAAGATTCTTGAACTGGGCGCCGACAAGGTCGCCGGATTCATCGCCGAACCGTTCCAGGGCGCAGGCGGGATGATCTTTCCGCCAGAGAGTTACTGGCCGGAAATTCAGCGGATCTGCCGCAAGTACGACGTGCTGCTGTGCGCCGACGAAGTGATCGGCGGCTTCGGTCGCACCGGTGAATGGTTCGCCCATGAGCACTTCGGTTTCGAGCCCGACACCTTGTCCATCGCCAAGGGCCTGACCTCCGGTTACATCCCCATGGGCGGGCTGATTTTGTCGAAAAAAATGGCTCAGGTATTGGTGGAGCAGGGCGGGGTGTTCGCCCACGGCCTGACCTATTCCGGGCACCCGGTGGCGGCGGCGGTGGCCATCGCCAACCTCAAAGCCTTGCGCGACGAAGGCGTGGTCACACGGGTGAAGGACGACATCGGGCCGTACCTGCAGAAGTGCCTGCGCGAGGTGTTCGGCAACCATCCGTTGGTGGGCGATATCCAGGGCGTGGGCATGGTCGCGGCCTTGCAGTTGGCCGAGGACAAAACCAGCCGCAAACGCTTCGCCAACGAGAACGACATCGCCTGGCGCTGCCGCACGATTGGTTTCGAAGAAGGGGTGATCATTCGCTCGACACTGGGCCGGATGATCATGGCCCCGGCGTTGATTGCCACGCGTGAAGAAGTGGATGAACTGATCGCTAAAACCTTGCGTGCGGTGGATCGTACGGCGCAGGAATACGACCGGCTCTAATATCGCTGGAAGGTCCTGCGGACCTTATCGCGAGCAGGCTCGCTCCCACATTGGAACTGTGTCGACTTCGGTAATGGGGTCGATATAGAACCCCTGTGGGAGCGAGCCTGCTCGCGATTGCTTTCGTCCATTCAACCCCTTTTTCCCCTCTTGCACCCACCCCGGGCACCCCCGCCCACGGCGCCCTTTCGCAGTGCGCGCTACCGAGGTTTTTCTTCATTCGCGGCGACATATTTCCTCATTTTCCTGGGGCCGTCCTTGGGCCAACATCAACCTCGCCAGTCAGCCGAACGCTGACCACCCCAAGGTCCAATCAGAGACCGCACGCAACACCTGTTCGAGGCCGCTGGCCGTACTGCCCCGCAAGACAAAACTAAATCAACAGCTGTGGGAGTGCTCCATGATCAAGTCCTTGCTAACCCGTCTTTCTCGTCCACTGGCGATCACCGCCATCGCTGCCGGGGTCGCCACCAGCGCCCAGGCCGGCACCCTGTCCATCGGCCACACCACCTGGGTCGGCTACGGCACCCTCTACCTCGCCCAGGACATGGGCTACTTCAAGGAGAACGGCCTGACCGTCGAACTGCCGGTGGTAGAAGAAGCCTCGATGTACATGGCCGCTCAGGCCTCGGGTCAGTTGTCCGGCTCGGCCTCGACCATCGATGAAGTGCTCAAGTATCGCCCGCAGTTCTGTTTCAAAGCGGTCGCCGCCTTGGATGACAGCCATGGTGGCGACGGTGTGTTGGTGGGCAAGGACGTCAAGAGTCTGCAAGAACTCAAAGGCAAGGCCGTGGCAGTGAACGAAGGCTCGACCTCGCAGTTCTGGCTCTCGTACCTGCTGAAAAAGAACGGCATGAAAATGAGCGACATCACCGTGCAGAACATGACCGCCGACGATGCCGCCACCGCGTTCATCGCCGGTCGTGTACCGGCCGCCGTGACCTGGGAACCCCACCTGTCGATGGTCCGTGACAAGAAGCAAGGCAAAGTGCTGATCGACAGCAGCACCACCCCCGGCGTGATCGTCGACGTGGTGGCGCTCAACTGCAGCGTCATCGAGAAACAACCGGAAGACGTCAAAGCCCTGGTCGCCGGTTTGTACAAAGCGGTGAAGTACACCCAGGACCATCCGGACGAGGCTTACGCAATCATGGCCAAAGGCGTCGGCGGTTACCTCGCCGATCCGAAGGAACTGGCCGCTGCCGCCAAAGGCGTGCGCTTCTACGATCAGGCCATGAGCGAAAAACTCCTCGGCTCGCCGGGCAAGCCGGGTGACAGCGCGGCGCTGATCAAACTGGCCAACGAAACCGCCAGCGAACTGCAAGGCAAACCCTACAACGTCAGCCATGACGAACTGGTCGACAACCGTTTTGTCAGCCCGCTCTAGGAGGTTGCCATGTTCAAGCGAAATTCATGGTTGAGCCGCTGCATCACACCCAAGACCGGCTTGCCGGTCAAGGTGATCTGGAGCGCCAGCGGCCTGGCCTGGGTGCTGCTGGTCGGCCTTTGGGCCGGGCTGTCTTACGGTGGCGTGGTGCCGGGCATGTTCCTGCCGACACCCGGCGCGGTGCTCGATGCCGCGCTGCGCCTGGCGCGCGACGGCACACTCGGGGTCCACGTTTGGGCGAGCCTGGAAGTGGTGATGGTCGGCTTCATCGTCTCGTCGCTGGTGGCGGTGCCGTTGGGGCTGCTGATGGGCAGCTTCCGCATCGTTCAGGCGTTCCTCGAACCGATGGTCAACTTCATCCGCTACCTGCCGGTGACGTCCTTTGTGCCGCTGTTCATCCTGTGGATCGGCATCGGTCTGGAGCAACGGGTGTCGGTGATCATCTTCGGGGTGTTCTTCCAGCAACTGGTGATGATCGCTGATGTCTCCAAAGGCATCTCCAAGGACCTGATCAACGCCTCCTACACCCTCGGCTCGAACCGCCGCGACGCGGTGCTGCACGTGATCGCCCCGGCGTCGTTGCCGGGTGTGCTCGACACCTTGCGCGTCACCATGGGCTGGGCCTGGACGTACCTGGTGGTCGCCGAACTGGTGGCGGCTTCCAGTGGCCTCGGCTACCTGAGCCTCAAAGCCATGCGCGGCTTTCAGGTGGATGTGATCTTTCTGGCGATCGCGATCATCGGCCTGCTGGGCCTGATCACCGATCAACTGTTCCGCTTCCTTCGACTGAGGATCGCCGCATGGGCTCAGTAACCGCTGCCACTCACCGTTTCGACACCCCCAAAGCTGCGCCGGTGCACGCCGCGCCACGGCTGCAAGTGGACAAGGTCAGCCTGCGTTACCAGAAGCCCGACGGCGGGATCTTCACCGCGCTGGAAAAGGTCTCGTTCGAAGTGCCCGACCAGCAGTTCGCCGTGTTGGTCGGGCCGTCGGGTTGCGGCAAATCCAGCCTGCTGTACCTGACGGCGGGCCTGGCCGAACCCACGGAAGGGGAGATCTACGTCGGCGGCCAGCAAGTCCAGGGCCCCGGCGCGGATCGCGGCATGGTCTTCCAGAGCTACACGCTGTTCCCCTGGCTGACCGTGCGGCAAAACGTCGAGTTCGGCCTCAAACGCCGTGGCATGCCCGCCGCTCAGCGCAAGGAAATCGTCGACTACTACGTCAACGAAGTCGGCCTGACCGGCTTCGCCGACAACTACGCCAAGCAACTCTCCGGCGGCATGATGCAGCGCGTGGCCATCGCCCGCGCCCTGGCCAACGACCCGCAAATCCTGCTGATGGACGAACCCTTCGGCGCCCTCGACAGCCAGACCCGCCTGCAAATGCAGCAACTGCTGCTACGGGTCTGGGGCAACAGCAAGAAGACCGTGCTGTTCGTCACCCACGACATCGACGAAGCGATTTTGCTCGGCGACCGGGTCTACGTCATGGGCGCGAGACCCGGGCGGATCAAACAGATTCTCGACGTGCCGATCGAGCGCCCACGGACCCTGGACATGGTCATGGAGCGCTCGTTTATCGAGATGAAGCGCGAGATCTTCGGGTTGCTGCATGACGAGTTGGAGGAGGCGCATTAATCGGCTGCCCGCCGTGGCGAAGGGGGGATTCGGGGCAACACATGCCCCGTAGCAGCTGCCGAGCCCGCGAGGCTGCGTTCGAGGCGGGCCGCGTTCGGACACAGTCCTCGCAAATCCTAAGCACAGAGATTAACGGGGGCTCAGGCGTCCGTTGCCTCCGGCAGTTGCTGCGGTTCCTGAACCGAAAAGTTCAGGGTGACCGTGAAGTGGTTCTTTTCGGGTTCGACCACGATGTGCCAGCCCAGTTTTGCGCAGAGCTGGCGCATCAGTTCGAGCCCGAGGCCGTAGCCGAAATCGGCCGATTCTTCGCTCTGGTTGGTGTCGCGTACGCGATTGACGATGCGCAGTTGCAGCTGTTCAAAGGTGATTTCGACGCTGCCCTCGTCGGCGTATTGCAAGGCATTGCGCAGGAAGTTACCGACGACAATGCGGCACGCGGTCAGGGGCAACCGGCAAGGCTCGTCGATGATGTGCAGGATCAATTCGATGTCGCGTTTGCCGATCAGGTAGCGGTGCTCTTCTATCAGCTCATTGAGCAGCTGGCGCATGTCCAGCGCTTCTTCCGGCAGCGCTTCCGGGCTCTCGCGGCTCATCCATAACAAGGTTTCGGCAATCCGCTGCATGTTCAGCACCGAGCGCTCGATCCGCTGCAAGGGCGGGGGCAGTTCGCCACCGGACTGCACGGCGAGCAGTTCGACATTGGCCTTGAGCACCGCCAGCGGTGTGCGAAGTTCATGGCTGGTGTAGCGCAGCAGACGCTCTTCACGCAGGCTGGCGGCCTTGACCTGTTGCACGCTGTGGGCCAGTGAATCGGCCAGCACGTTGAACTCGCGGAAGATGAAATGCGGCCGGCCATCGGCGGGCGCACTGGCACTTTCGAGGGTGGTCGACCATTGCGTCAGCCGACCCAGCGGCCGCACCACCCACCACACCAGCAGGGCGATGATGATCAGCGCGGGAATGAACACCGCCAGACCGATCAGGCTGACCATCGACAACTCGTGTTCCAGGTAGGCATCGGACAACGGCGTCTCGACCTCGCCGCCTTCTTCATGGTCGTGATTGGTGTCGTACATATACAGCGTTTTACCGTCGTACAACGGGTGGATCAGGATGGCCGTGCCGTCATCATCGTCGTCGGAGTCCATATCGCCGAAGAACTGCACGGCGCCGAACACCATGCTCGGCGTGGTGTCGAGCAGGTCGCGGATTTTTTTTGGCAGCGCCTCTTTGCCGATTGCGCTGTTGACGAAGTAGTTATCGGGCGGCGGTGTCGTCGGGTCCTGCTTGTAGTGTCGGGCAAAGTATTGCGCTTCCTCTTCCATCATCGCGCTGGCGGTAAACAGGAAACCGCGCATGGTGTACACCGGCAGCAGCTGGTTGTAGATGATCAGCACCACAGCAATGACCAACAGCAAGCTGCCGCTGATCACCCACTTCAGGCTCAGTCCTTTGCGCATGACGACCCCAGCTGAACGCCAATGCCCGGCAAGGTGAGGATCAGTGCGGTTTCAAAGTCTTTGTCGACGGCCTTGCGCAGACGGTGCATGTGCACCTTGAGCGTGTTGCTGTCCGGCAATTCGTCGCCCCAGATCGCCGCTTCCAGACGTTCGCGGTTGACCGGCGCGGGGCTGGCGCGCATCAGGCATTCGAGCAACGTCCAGCCGGTCGGTGACAGGTGCAGTTCCTGACCGTTGCGACTGACCTTGCGGGTTGAAAGGTCCATGATCAGGTCTGCGACTTGCAACCGGCTGGCCTGGCCACTGCGGCGCAGGCTCAGGGCGCGAATGCGCGCAACCAGTTCCGGCAGTTCGAAGGGTTTGACCAGATAGTCGTCGGCCCCGACCGAGAAGCTGGCGAGCTTGTCGGCCAAGGCATCCAAGGAAGTGAGCATCAGGATCGGCGTCTGATTGCCGTGCTCGCGCAGCTTTTTGCACACCTGCTGGCCGTCCAGGCGCGGCAGCATGATGTCCAGCAAGATCACGTCATAGTGCTGAGCAAGCGCCAGGTTCAAGCCCATTTGCCCATCACTGGCGTGGTCGCAGACGATCCCGGTAATTTCCAGGTACTCAATGACTGTGTTCGCCAGGTCAATGTTGTCTTCGACCAACAGCAGATGAATATGCACGGACAGACCCACGGTTATTCACTAGTGGGGCAGAGGATAGCGGAGTTGCCTTTCTTCACGACAATGTTCACCTGACGTTAACCCGCTGGTCCTTATCGTGACGGCGTGTTTCAACAACAGGACCTCGACATGCAACCCGCTCGCTCGGAAAAGGAAAGCGACCATTACACCGCACAGTTTGTTCTTTGCTTGCTGCTGGTGCTGTGCATCGCCCTTGGCATGGGCATTTACATCTCCAAACTGAATGCCTGGATCGACAAGAAAAAAGCCTACTCGGCCACCCACTCGTTTGAGTGCGGCGATGGACAGGGCGCGTTCATCATCGACTCGAGCGGCAAGCGCAATAATTGCTATTTTGTTGAAGAGGCTGAGAACGCTGAAGCTAAATAGCGCAAAGCGCCGGTGGCATCAGCGTGCGAAATTCAACCGCAAGAAACGTAGTTCTTGCGTTTGAACACACAATTACTCTGAATACGTCCTCTGACACAGATGAACGATCGCCTTCAACGTCCAACCACGTCTGAAGCCCCCGTCGGATCAAGGAGTCAACCCATGTCGTACGTATTCAAACTGATGAAATCCCCCGTCGGCACCCTCACGCTGGTCGCCAAGGGCAGCAAACTCTGCGCCATCCTCTGGGAAAACGACAAACCCGACCGGGTTCGTCTCGGCCCGTTGCAAGAAGATATCCACAGCCCGGTGTTGCTCGAAGCTGAACGCCAACTCAGCGAGTACTTTACGGGCGAGCGTGATTGCTTTGAGCTGGAACTTGATTTTGCCGGCACTGACTTTCAGCAGAAGGTTTGGCACGCGCTGCTGACTATTCCATTTGGTGAGACGCGGAGTTACAGCCAGATTGCGGTGCAGATTGGTAATCCGAAAGCGGTTCGTGCTGTTGGCGCCGCGAACGGTAAAAATCCGATTTCGATTGTTGCACCTTGCCACCGGGTGATTGGGGCTTCGGGGAGTTTGACCGGGTTTGCGGGTGGGTTGGGGGTGAAGCAGTTTTTGTTGGGGTTGGAGGGGAAGGAGACGTTGCAATTGGGGTTTTGATGGGGAAGACCGGCCGCTTACGACCCAGAGCTGTCCGTGGTGGCTGTCGAAGAGTGCAAACTCTGCGACAGATTTATACGACAGGTGGGAGGCCCTACCAGGCGTATCAAGAGATGTCGCGTAAGTCAGGGTTTATGCGGGGCGATTAAGCTAAAGGGTACGCATCTGCGTGCCCCAGTAAACGACTTTTGAAATTTAAAATTGCAGGCGATATATTGCGTTTCTGGAGCTTTTGCAGCCGCCATTAACATGACCACTGAAATTGTCATTATAAAACTCACACAACATGCTTGTTCCTTTATCGCCAAACAGTGAAGCAGTACCGGGGCTGCCGCCGGGCGTTACATATGAGTTTGAACTTCCGGAAAACGAAGATAAACCCGCCGAGCCATAAACCGAACCGTACACATTGCCAAAGCCGATAGCGCCGCCGCGAACTAAAGAATACTCACCGTTCAATAATTCTCCGTCAGGCATAATAATTTTAATATCGCCGTGGCCTGAGCCATAAGACTTAAAGTCTGCCGTAAGGACACCTGTAGCAGTAGCAATATCATTTGCGGGATACAAGCGAGCACTACGTGTGCAACCGGATAATGCAATGCAGACTAAAGTCACAACAAAAGCAAAGTTTCTCATTGTTATCTCCTTGTAAGTCTACCTATAAACTATAGCTAGGGAACCACTGATTTATTCGGTTTTCGTCCCGGCAACGCTTTGGAAGCCTTTATTAATCAGGGGGCAACAACTGACTTTTTGAATAAATCAGCGTCTCCCTAGGCGCTAGATGGTGTGATAAGTGTTTTATTTGCCTGGTAGATAACATTCCTTATCCTCTTTAAAAGGGGGACGGATTTATTTGTCGTTGACTGGGTCTGTCCTCCTTGGGCTCGCATCTTTGCCAAAAAATAAATCTGTCTCCATTTTTTACAATTTCAAAATCATCGATTTTTTGAAATCACATCACTCATGTATTGATTTAAATCGCGCAGATCTTTAATTCTCCATGAGTACGGCGATAGCTTTACACCATTCTCTCGCAAAGTTTTTGGAATCAAGTCTCCATTTGGACGAAGTATTATCGATGATACAATCACGCCCGGATAATCATTTAATCGTTTTTTGAAAGCGGATGTTGTTAGATCAGGTGTAGGAGGATTGCTTTTATTAGCCAATGGTCCTGTTGCTTTGAGATCTATTCCGTGGCACATGGTGCATCGCTGTAAATAGAGGTTTTTTCCATTAATATTATCCGCGAAGGATAGTGATGTTTGAATTAGCGATAAAATTCCTAGCGAAGCGATGAGTAATATTTTCATTTTTCATGTGGCCTTGTTGTATAAATCAGATCTGAATCGAGGGCAAACCCCGGAGGTGCGACTGCAACACTCAATTCTCTCGATAATATTTAAACCGCGTAAGAAAGGGGGCAGATTTATTTGTTGCTAAGGTGGCCTGGCGAATAAATAAATCTGTCCCCTTTTTTCATTCAGGTTAAGTGGAGAGCTATAGTCCATCTAAAAGTTAGCGAAACGAAAAATTTCAACCATTGGTTACGGCTGTGTTGTCATGCTCGCCATACTTAACTATGTCTATGAGTTTTGAATGTTTGCTTATTGATAAACTGCTATTTATTATAACTATGTTGAAACTATCTTCTCCTCCTCTTGTTGAGGGGTATTTTATTGCATCAAAGCCTGCAGAGTTTGCGCAGTCGCCAACAAATCTAGAGAACACATACTTTGGTCTGTGCCAGCCGGTATTGTCTTGTTTTGCGCTCATAAGCGCGGAGTATACTAACGTGCTCAGGAGGTCACTATAGTCTTGGTGTGAATCATAGGTGTCAGTCAAATCTAGGATTTTAATTTTCTCTAAAAGGTTGAGTTCTGCAATTGTGCAAGGCACTCCTCTCATTTCGTGATAACAGGTCTTCGGGTCGCTGGCTAAATATAGGACGGGCATGCCTGCATGATTGTAACGTCCTTCGGAGACGACCGAGTTTGGCGGAAAATCAAACTCACTTATCTCCTCGCTTTTTAAAGAACTAGATTCTCGCGCTCTAAATAGGCTGGCGCTTAATAATTTCTTCTCTGTTTCTTTGGATATATTAAGGATCGCATCGTAAACTTCCCTTGCAAAATAATTTTCAAGTAAAAGAAATGGCGTCTTCTTGGCGATTTCGGATATCTCATTAATCTTGCTTTCAAAGTTTTCAATGGCGTTGAATGGCAGGGAATAAGGCCAGATGTTGTATTTTAATTCATTTCCGCATCTTGGACATGATATCAGACATATATATTTATCGAATTGCTCTTTTGTATAGTAGGCTCTTAGTCTTGAACCTGAGTAAAAGCATTCTAGATCAATGGAGCTACATTGAAAGGCAGCTTTGTCTGCTGCATACGCGTGTGGCCAACACGCTAGATAATCGTCATAGCATTCATCACAACAAGCTATATCGCTTGAAAACCAGCTTTCGAGATCCCGGTAGAATAGTTCTTCAAACCAATATGGGTCTTCCTTCTGAAGAAGCTCTTTTTCTGCGATACTTAGCATTAGTGTTCTCTGTCCCTAGAAGGGTAACTAAAAATAAACGTCAGTTAGTGAAAAAGTGACGGATTTATTTACCATTAACGGGCCCCCGTCATTAGGCTAGCCCTTGGCCAAAAATAAATCCGTCCCCATTTTTCTCCAAAGAATCTTGAGGGATTAGGTTTCTATAGCTAGGGTTGCCTTGTAATTATTCAGAGTCTGTGTGAGTTCTGAAACACTAATAAAGGTATTATGCCCTTCAGGGTTACTTGCTGCCCCTTTCGCAGCTACCCCTACAATATGTTGGCTGGAGTTTATTACAGGGCCCCCACTATTGCCCGAATACAGAGTCTTATCAACTTCCGAGTGAAGTACTTTTGCTACTCCAAGTGGATATTTGTTTGTTATTTTTACGCTCAAACTACCAACGTCGACAGATCCGCTCTTGTAGTTCGGAAAGCCCAGGACTGCTATTCGCTCACCGATATTAGGTTCTCGTACACGTTCCAAGGAAAAAAACTCAAAACCACGCGCTTCGTGTTCAATTTTGAGAATTGCCAAATCTCTTGCAGAGTCACGATGGACGACTTTTGCCTTGAACTTAACGTCTCTGCTGTCTACACGGAAAACTTCGCAATCGTCAAGGATAGTACCTTCGCTTTCTAGCACGTGCGCGCAAGTAATTAGTAAATCACCCTCGACCATGAACGCGGAGCCTTGAAATATATATAACTCTTCATTAATTGTTGCGTCGGCCTCTACTACCCAGCATTTTTTAATAACGGATTTGTTGATTTTGAAGGCGTGCACATCACCAGCAGAGTCAAGGGGGGGTAAAGGGACTTTATAAGCGGTGGGTAACATGTTGAATCTTAATGCTAGGCGTCGATATACCTTTGATTGCACGCCCACGACTTGATTGATAAATAAAAGCCTGCCTTGAATATGAGCCTCGAAGCTATTAGTAGCATCAGGACGCTTTTGTGCGTTAATGGCTCCAGCTTGTTCTGATCCAAAAAATTCTAAAGAATGTATTAGTGCGCTGGTTTTTCTTATGTATCTTCTGTCCACGTTTGGTTTAGAGTTTACAGTAAGGCCTGTTACTATTTGTCTTTCGTTTACGCCTTGTAGCCGAACTTTCGATTCGTTTATTGTAAATCCATGTCTTGTAATTATTTGAGATAGTATATTGCCCGCCCGGCTCCCGTAGTGGTTCATTCTGTCAGGGGGGCCAGATATGCATACAATACTGTCCGGCAGATAAGTAATGGGACAGCGAAATGAAAAAGTAATGTCGTCGGCATAGCGCGTATACGCAGCACTATGTCTCATGCCAAGAGTGAAGAGTTCTCTATCTAAGCTGGCACAAATCATGTTGGATATTACAGGGGAGCTGGGAGCGCCTTGGGGCAAGAATCCGGATACGGTGACAAGGTGAGCAATAACAGTTGCAGTCTCTGGAGTTAAAGAATAAGGCTTCGCTGCCAATAGCCCACGAACCCTAGCAAAAGTTATCGATGGAAAAAAATCTTGTAAATCTATATTGAAAACAAATTTTTTACGGACGTGAGGTATCGAGTTTTCAACAATTGACCCTCCCTCAACAAAAGCCTTCACCACTTTTTTTGGCTTGTAGAGCATGGATAGTTGCAAAGCGATCCGAGATTGGAGTGTCTTTAGCTGATCCCCAGGCGAGTATATTTCTCGAGTGCCACCACTTTTTTTGGGGATGGTAAATACAGAGTAATGCCGAAGCATTCTTCCGCGGTAGTAGAAGTATTTTAGCTTTTTGTAAGATGTCCCTAGAATGCCGGCCAACTCTTCCGGTGTTGTTGTAGGGTTAAGGATAGTGCCGGAAAGTAAAAAGCCTCCGCTCATATTTCACCTTATTCACTTCGAGTCGCAGCGTAAATTTCGTCCACGCGAGCTGTTGCTTCTAGCATTTTTGAGTGAGGTCGCATTTGAACAACCCAATTTAATACCTGAGCGGAGGCACTCGAAGCGTACATTCGAATGTGGCAGATTGCAATCACCCCCCAGCCGCTATCAACACCCAAATCTTATCTGGGGAAATTTACTTGTTACTGCCTCCCAAAGTACCCGGCTCAGTCCTAGGAGAAGGCTACAAAAATCTCGATTCCGGGAGAATCTTCCGACAGCTTTTCAAGGTTGCCGGGTGGGAAGGTATGTGGATAACCTCCGGGTGTCGCTGCCAATTCAGCGGCCGGGTTTAGCGACCCGAACAGGTATAGGTGCTACAGCACCCCAAAACTTTGTTGCAGGTGTTTTTTTATGCCCGCAATATCGCGTCTTGGCGGCTGTGCGTGGGAGACCTTCGGGTCTGCCGGGCTCCTATACCCCCGGTTCGCTAACCTGCGTACGGTCGCCACCTTTACTTGTTTAGCGACGAGTCGCGGTGGTTCCAACTCAGGTATAGGAGCTTCACCATGCACAAGGTCACTCCAAATCCACCAGAAACCCCAAGCGTTTCACCTTACGCATCCACCGACTCCAAAAAACTCCACGACGCTGCCGAGCGGGCGCTGGATCATTACCTCAAGCCGCCGTTTGTTCAGGCGCCGCTGTCCGATAAGCGTCCCTCCAATATTTTTACGGTGATTCCTGATCTGGATAACGAAACGCTGTTGGCGCATGCCTCGGAAACGCTGGCGTCGTTGAATGTACTGGCCAGTGATTTGGCGTTTGAGCTGGAAGGCACGCGTCGGCATGTGGCGTTGGCGATTCAGCAGATGGTTTCGTTGGGGGAGTTGTTGGTGAATCGGGCGCTGGATAGTTTTGATCAGCCGGAGGCGCCGTAGCACCGCGTTGTGGCGAGGGGGCTTGTCCTGCTGCCAGTTAGTTAAGCCGTTACGCGATTCGTAGCAGCTGGCGAAGCCTGCGTTCGGCCGCGCAGGCTCGGCAGCTGCTACGGGGAGTGTGCCGAGCTTGAAATCCTCTCGTTTGATGTCGGTGCAGCTTCTACGGGTTGCGCGGGGTTATAGGGAGAGGGATTCAGCGGGTGTTTGCGTTAGTAGGCAGGGGCAGATTGACCCTTGATTCAGTTGTAGGGGCGGGTTGTCCGTTTTGTAACAGGACAGCCATCGGCTGGGCGGGTGGGCTGTGCCAGAATACGCCATCCATTTTTCAGGAACGCCCATGGACGCTGCCAAACCCGCTCTGATTCGCGAAACCTTTCCCGTTGGGCCGTTGCAGTGCAACTGCACGATCATCGGTGATCCGATCACCAAGAAGGCTATCGTTGTCGATCCGGGTGGTAATCATGAGTTGATTCTGGCGCGGCTGGAGGCGTTGGGGTTGAAGGTGGTGAGCATCATTCATACCCACGCGCACCTGGATCACTTCCTGGCGTCTGGCCAGTTGAAGGAGAAAACCGGCGCGACGTTGCACCTGCATAAAGAGGATCAGTTCCTTTGGGACAATCTGGAGATGCAGTGCCAGATGTTCGGGGTGCCGTACACGCCGGTGCCGTCGCCGGATCGTTGGTTGGCCGATGATGAGGAGCTGGCCTGCGGCTGTGGCGTGGCGTTGCACACGCCGGGGCATACGCCGGGTTCCATGAGCTTTTGGTTTGCTGAGGCTAAGCTGCTGATTGCCGGTGACACGCTGTTTCGTCGCGGGGTAGGGCGTACGGACTTGTGGGGCGGTGATCAGGCGACCATCGTGCGTTCGATCAAGCAGCGTCTGTACACCCTTGATGAAGAGGCGACGGTAATAACCGGACACGGTTCCGATACCTGTCTGGGCGATGAAATGCGTGAAAATCCTTTTGTTCGAGCCTGATTTTCCGGGCGGTGATACGGCCTGATGGAATTTTTGCCATAGGTCGTGTTCCAACGCCCGCACGGGTTTATTGCCAACGTCCGTTGCACCACAGAATGTAAAAGTAGGAGCTCTCCATGTTCACCTCGAGTCGTTTGATTATTGTCGCTACTGCCGTGGCCATGCTGGCTGGCTGTGCGAACCAGAACCCGTATGACAATCAGGGTCAGGCCGACAGCGGCTCCACGGGTATGAGCAAAACCGCCAAATACGGCGGCCTGGGTGCCTTGGCTGGTGCGGTGGCGGGTGCTGCCATCGACCATAACAACCGTGGCAAGGGCGCGCTGATTGGTGCTGCTATCGGTGGTGCTTCCGCTGCCGGTTACGGTTACTACGCCGACCAGCAGGAAAAGAAACTGCGCGCCAGCATGGCCAATACCGGGGTTGAAGTGCAGCGTCAGGGCGATCAGATCAAGCTGATCATGCCGGGCAACATCACGTTCGGCACCGATTCGGCGAATATCGCCCCAAGCTTCTACCAGCCGCTGAACAACCTGGCCGGTTCGTTTAAAGAGTTCAGCCAGAACCAGATTGAAATCGTCGGCTACACTGACAGCACCGGCAGCCGCCAGCACAACATGGACCTGTCCCAGCGTCGTGCTCAAAGCGTGGCAACCTACCTGACTTCGCAAGGCGTCAGCGGTACCAACCTGTCGGCACGTGGTGCTGGTCCGGATAACCCGATTGCCAGCAACGGTGATGTCAATGGTCGGGCGCAGAACCGTCGTGTAGAGGTCAACCTCAAGGCGATTCCAGGTCAGCAGTATGGCCAGCCTGCCCAGCAGCAAGGTCAGCAACAAGGTCAGCAGTACCAGTAAAAAACCTGACTGAACCCCAGGTGTAAAAAGCCCGCCCGATTCTCAGCAGATCGGGTGGGCTTTTTTTTGTTGCCTGTTAGGGCCTCATCGCGAGCAGGCTCGCTCTCACAGGGGATCTCCATTAGTCGCAGAAGGTGTGGCTACTGAAATTCAAATGTGGGAGCGAGCCTGCTCGCGATGAGGCCCTGACAGGCGATCAAACCCTCAGATACAAAAAAGCCCCCGGACATCACGTGTCCGAGGGCTTTTTATGTCGAGTGAAACCTGATTACTTCTTCAAGCCGTAATGCTCGTCGAGCATGCCAGGGGCGTTTGGCATCTTCGGCGCGTAATCGCGTGGCGGCTCCTGATTGCGTGGCGGCGTCAGGCGTTCCCGTGGGGCTTGCACGGCGACATCAGCGTGCAGGGCGGCCAGCAGGCGTTGGCGAGTCTGCTCGTCCAGGGCCAGGCGGTTGGCACCCTCGGCGAGGTGGTCTTGCACTTCCTGGTAGCTCTGAGTGAGCTTCTTGACCAGCGTTGCGGTGCTGTTGAAGTGAGTAACCACTTCATTCTGATAGCTGTCAAAACGTTCCTGAATGTCATCCAGCTGACGTTGCGTGCTGCTAGGCGCGGCATTCGGCAGAAGGCGGGCAACCAGGAATCCAATCGCGACACCGGCAACCAGGGCAAGAGTCGGCAACAACCAAACTAAGAGCGAGTGTTCCACGAGTCCTTCCTCTATAAACGGCTTTGCTTTACGTTAACGGCTCGGACCTGCGCTGTATACCGCGACGAGATCGCAATCATGCCAGGCACAGACTTTTAGCTAGACGAGTCGACCCTTCGAGAGGTCACGGAGTTCCTTCCTTGCTGATGCGTGAAACCCCTGTAGTGATTGATGGCCCGGTGGGCCAACTGGAAGCCTTGTACCTGGACTCCCCCGAGCCACGTGGCCTGGCGCTGATCTGCCACCCCAACCCGGTGCAAGGCGGCACCATGCTCAATAAAGTCGTTTCGACCTTGCAGCGCACCGCCCGCGACGCTGGGTTGATCACATTACGTTTTAATTACCGTGGCGTCGGCGCCAGCGCTGGCACTCACGACATGGGCACCGGCGAAGTCGACGACGCCCAAGCCGTGGCCGAATGGTTACGCGCCAGGCACCCCGAATTGCCCATGACCCTGTTCGGTTTCTCCTTCGGTGGTTTCGTCGCGGCCAGCCTCGGCGGACGCCTGGAAGCCAAGGGTGAACAGCTCAAGCACTTGTTCATGGTCGCGCCGGCGGTGATGCGTCTGGGCGATCAGGATCAGTTGCCGCAGCACGGCGAACTGACGCTGATTCAGCCAGAAACCGACGAAGTCATCGATCCGCAACTGGTTTACGATTGGTCTGACGCCCTCGATCGCCCCCATGAGCTGCTGAAAGTGGCAGAATGCGGACACTTTTTTCACGGCAAGCTGACCGATCTCAAGGATCTGATCCTGCCGCGCCTTTCGAATTGATTGCAGTCTGATAAGCGATTACCCATGACTACTCGTACGCGCATCCTCACCGGCATCACCACCACCGGCACCCCGCACCTGGGCAACTACGCCGGCGCGATCCGTCCGGCGATCCTCGCCAGCCGCGACAGCAATGCCGATTCGTTCTACTTCCTGGCCGACTACCACGCCTTGATCAAGTGCGATGACCCGCTGCGCATCCAGCGCTCGCGTCTGGAAATCGCCGCGACCTGGCTGGCCGGTGGTCTGGATGTGGATCGGGTAACGTTTTATCGCCAATCCGACATCCCGGAAATCCCTGAGCTGACCTGGCTGCTGACCTGCGTCGCCGCCAAGGGCCTGTTGAACCGTGCGCACGCCTACAAGGCGTCGGTGGACAAGAATGTTGAAACCGGTGAAGACCCGGACGCCGGCATCACCATGGGCTTGTACAGCTACCCGGTGCTGATGGCGGCGGACATTCTGATGTTCAATGCGCACAAGGTTCCGGTCGGTCGCGATCAGATCCAGCATGTGGAAATGGCCCGCGACATCGGTCAGCGTTTCAACCACCTGTTTGGCCAGGGCAAAGAATTCTTCACCATGCCGGAGGCGCTGATCGAAGAAAGCGTCGCCACGCTGCCGGGCCTCGATGGCCGGAAGATGTCGAAAAGCTACGACAACACCATTCCGTTGTTCTCCAGCGCCAAGGAAATGAAGGACGCGATTTCGCGGATCGTCACCGACTCCCGTGCGCCGGGCGAAGCCAAGGATCCGGACAACTCGCACCTGTTCACGCTGTTCCAGGCTTTCGCCACCCCGGCGCAGTCCGATGAGTTCCGCAGCGAACTGTTGCAGGGCCTGGGTTGGGGCGAGGCGAAGAATCGTCTGTTCCAACTGCTCGACAGTGAGTTGGGCGAGTCCCGCGAGCGTTACTACCAACTGATCGAGCGCCCGGCAGACCTCGAAGACATGCTGCAGCACGGTGCCAAGAAGGCCCGCGCCGTGGCCACGCCGTTCCTCAACGAGCTGCGTGAGGCGGTCGGCCTGCGCTCGTTCGTCAATCAGACGCAAGTGGCTGCGACCACCAAGAAGAAGGCTGCGAAAGCCGCGCGTTTCGTCAGTTTCCGTGAAGACGACGGCAGCTTCCGCTTCCGTCTGCTGGCGGCCGATGGCGAGCAACTGCTGCTGTCGCGCAACTTTGCTGACGGCAAAACCGCCGGCCAGGTGACCAAGCAACTGCAATCCGGCCAGGCGCTGGACGTTCGCAGTGAGGACCTGAGCTTCAGCGTGTGGCTCGAAGGCGAATGCGTCGGCGACAGCCCGGCCTTCGCTGACAGCGCGGCGCGGGATGTTGCCATAGACGCCCTGCGGGTTGCGCTGACGCCTGTTCAGGAATAATCCACGGCTCGGCCCGACCAAGGGCTGATTGCCATTCTCAAGGGCCGTCGCTACAGTGTCGGCCCGTTTTTGTTGCCTTGCTAACGAATTATGACGCCCCTAGAACGATACCAAGCTGATCTCAAACGCCCGGAGTTCTTCCATGACGCCGCGCAGGAAACCGCCGTGCGTCATTTGCAGCGCCTGTACGACGATCTGGTCGCGGCCTCGCAAAATAAACCGGGCCTGCTCGGCAAGCTGTTTGGCAAGAAAGACCAGGCGCCGGTCAAGGGCCTGTACTTCTGGGGCGGCGTAGGTCGCGGCAAGACTTACCTGGTCGACACCTTCTTTGAAGCGCTGCCGTTCAAGGAAAAGGTCCGCACTCACTTCCACCGCTTCATGAAGCGTGTGCACGAAGAGATGAAGACCCTCGGCGGCGAGAAAAACCCGCTGACCATCATCGCCAGGCGTTTTTCCGACGAAGCGCGGGTGATCTGTTTCGATGAGTTCTTCGTGTCCGACATCACTGACGCGATGATCCTCGGCACCTTGATGGAAGAGCTGTTCAAGAACGGCGTGACCCTGGTCGCGACCTCGAACATCGTGCCGGACGGTCTGTACAAGGACGGTCTGCAACGTGCGCGGTTCCTGCCAGCCATCGCGCTGATCAAGCAGAACACCGACATCGTCAACGTCGACAGCGGCGTCGATTACCGTCTGCGTCACCTTGAGCAAGCGGAGCTGTTCCACTTCCCGCTCGACGAAGCGTCCCACGAGAGCCTGCGCAAAAGCTTCCGCGCACTCACGCCGGAATGCACGCAAGCGCTGGAAAACGATGTGCTGATCATCGAGAACCGTGAGATCCGTGCCGTGCGTACGTGCGACGACGTGGCTTGGTTCGACTTCCGCGAACTGTGCGACGGCCCGCGTAGCCAGAACGACTACATCGAACTCGGCAAGATCTTCCACGCTGTGTTGCTCAGCGGTGTGGAGCAGATGAGCGTCACCACCGACGACATTGCCCGACGGTTTATCAACATGGTCGACGAGTTCTACGACCGTAACGTCAAGCTGATCATTTCCGCCGAAGTCGAGTTGAAAGACCTCTACACCGGTGGTCGCCTGAACTTCGAGTTCCAGCGCACCCTCAGCCGTCTGCTGGAAATGCAGTCCCACGAGTTCCTGTCGCGGGCGCACAAGCCTTAACGAGCTACATGAGGTGATCTGCCCCTGCAGCTGCCGAGCCTGCGAGACTGCGTTCGGCCGCGTAGCGGTCGTTGAATCAGGCAGCGCGTTCTTCCAGGCAAATCGCGTACACAGGATTTGCGAGGACTTCGTCCTCGAACGCAGCCTCGCAGGCTCGGCAGCTGCTACGGAAGCAGTCCTGCATTTTGCTGTCCATGGGGCAGCCGCGGTCTCATTGAATATCCGGGATCTGGAATTCCAGCAGGTCTCCGTCGTTCGGTATCTGCAGGCGCGACTCGACGCCTGCCTGTCGGGCGGCACTGGCCAGTGACTGGCGTGTCACCGGGCAATGGCTGAGCGCTTCAAGGTGATTGGCGACCACCGTGCCGGATGACTGCCGAGTGAATGCAAGCACCTCATCAATCCCCATGATGATGTCCCCACCCAAATCGAAGCGTGCGCCACCCGCCGGCACGACCGAAACGTCAGGGCGGTGCAGGGCAACGAACGCCTGCACGGCCGGTGTGAGTATCGTATCGCCACTCAGGTAGAGGCTGGGTTCACCGGGCATTTCAATCAAATAGCCCACACCATGTTCCATCATCTTGCCTACCAGACCCCGACCATGGGTGCAGCGAGTCGTGCGGATCTGACCGCCGAGGAAGGCGCTCGGTTGCTCGTGATCGGCCGGTAAAGGCTGAACGTTCAAGTCATGCTCGGCCAAGTGAGCGGCGTCGTGTGGTGTGCAGATGACGGGAATCCGCGTGTCGCGCAGCCACTTCTTTGCTGCACGATCCAGGTGGTCGAAGTGTCCTTTCTGGCAATGGGTGATCAGGCAATGGGTCACGGAATCCAGTGCGGTCGCTGCCGAGTCGGGTAACTCGACCAGAGGGTTGCGGTCTCGTGCGCTGAATATCCGCAAGGGTGGAAGTGCGTGTTTTCGCGCCAGCATCGGGTCGATCAAAATTCGATGGGGGCCGAGTTCCACAATAATCGTCGCGTTACGGAGCTGATGGATCTTCATGGCGATACCTCTGGGAAGAGGCGCCATTGTCTCCAGCCGGGTTACGCCACAGAATGGCAGGCTCAGACATAATTAATTCGATTTCAGCCATGCCCCCACGCCTTCGAATCGGTTTACTTCTTTTCCCTCGCTGCATGCC
This sequence comes from Pseudomonas sp. 6D_7.1_Bac1, assembly GCF_025465945.1. Lineage (GTDB taxonomy): Bacteria > Pseudomonadota > Gammaproteobacteria > Pseudomonadales > Pseudomonadaceae > Aquipseudomonas. The sequence continues at coordinate 112,427 of NZ_JANLNW010000072.1, forward strand.
GGCGGGGTTGTTCGCTTTTGCCGATTTGTTGCACGCGGCCAATCGTCGAGCCTCGAGTACGCTCTTTGAAACGCGCTTCGTTGCAGTGCAGGCCGGTACGGTTGAATGTGCTCGAGGCTTGTCGTTACAGGTGGACAGCACACTGGCGGAGGCTGATTTTGACGCGCTGTTGATTCCCGGTTTCTGGGCCGAGTCAGCCCGGCAGGTCGAGGATACGCTGGCCGCCAATGCCTCCTTGGTAGCGGCTTTGTCGGCGCGTTCGAAAAAACAGCAGATGTGGAGTTATTGCAGTGGGGTTTGTCTGTTGGCCGCGAGCGGGAAGCTGGATGGCCAGCCGGCGACGGTGACATGGTGGTTGGCAGAGGTAATGGCGCAGCGCCATAAGGCCGTGAAGTGGCAAAGCGAGCGTCACTGCATCATTAACCCGCTGACGGCGACCGCGTCCGGCGTAAACGGTTACTTGCCCATCGCGCAGGCCTTGATTGAGCGGTATGTCAGTCCGGAGGTGTTTCGCGACCTTACCCGGTTGATGGTGCTTGCGCGTCCGGCCCAGGCGCATAGCGCTTTTCAGGCCATGAGTCTGATCGAGCAGTCCAGCACGCTGCTGCGCCAGTTGCATGCGCTGGTTGAGCAATTGCCCGCTGAGCAGCTAACCGTGCAGCGACTGGCCGAGCAGCTCGGCATGTCCGAGCGCACCCTGTCGCGCAAAGTGAGCAGTGAAACCGGTATTGCCGTTGCAACCTATGCGCGCTGTATCAAATTGAATCAGGTCAGCGAGCGCCTGATCCTCACGTCCACAGCGGTCAATGCGATCAGCGCTGAGCTGGGCTTCAGCAGCGACTCTAACCTGCGTCGCATGTTCAAGGAGCTGACAGCGTTGACGCCGTTGGAGTACAGGCAGCAATTTGGGCGGTAATGAGGAATAGGGCCTGCATGCAGACCCTATTCTGTGCGCCGAAGAACCAATGTGGGAGCGAGCCTGCTCGCGATAGCGGTCTGTCAGTCAACGGCAATGTTGAATGTCAGGTCGCCATCGCGAGCAGGCTCGCTCCCACAGTTGATTTGTGTTTAATCGTCAGATTAAGCGGCTTGCTGAAACTGCTGCCGATACTGGTTCGGTGACAATTCCGTGTGCTGGCGGAACAGCCGGGCGAAGAAGCTCGCGTCGTCGTAGCCGACTTCGTAGCTGATAGTCTTGATGCTTTTGCGGCTGCCGGACAGCAGGCCCTTGGCGGTTTCGATACGCAGGCGTTGCAGGTAGTGCAGCGGCTTGTCGCCGGTAGCGGTCTGGAAGCGGCGCATGAAGTTGCGAATGCTCATGCCGTGCTCGCGGGCGACGTCTTCGAAGCGGAACTTGTCGGCAAAGTGTTCTTCGAGCCAATGCTGGATCTGCAGGATGATTACGTCCTGGTGCAGCTTCTGCCCGCCGAAACCAATGCGGCCGGGCGAATAGCTGCGCTGCACTTCATACAGAATGTCGCGGGCCACGGCCTGAGACACGTTGGCCCCGCAGAAGCGTTCGATCAAATAGATGTAGAGGTCGCAGGCCGATGTAGTGCCGCCGGCGCAGTACAGGTTGTCGGCGTCGGTCAGGTGCTTGTCCTGATTGAGCTGGACGTTGGGGTAGCGTTCTTCGAAAGCGTTGAAGAAGCGCCAGTAGGTGGTCGCTTCCTTGCCATCGAGCAGCCCGGCTTCAGCGAGCCAGAACACCCCGGTGGCTTCGCCACAGAGCACCGCGCCGCGCGCGTGTTGCTCGCGCAGCCACGGCAACACCTGTGGATAACGTTTGCAGAGGGTGTCGAAATCGTCCCAGAACGCCGGAAGGATGATGATGTCGGCGTTTTCCAGGCCGCCGTCCACCGGCATGAGCACGTTACTGAAGCTGTTGACCGGTTTGCCGTCGGGGCTGACCAGGCGGGTTTCGAATGCCGGGGTCAGGCCATGGCCCAGTTGTTTGCCGTAACGCAGACTGGCCAGATGGAAGAAATCCTTGGCTTGCATGAGGGTGGAAGCAAAAACCTGGTCGATCGCCAGGATGCTGACGCGCCGCAAGGGCGTGGAGAGTTGGATAGACATATTCAATTTATTCTTATAGGGGAAAGTGGTCACCAAGCGGCTGGATCGTCTTATTTTTTGGCGGATGTGTCCAGTGTCCTGTATCGGAGCGGGGGCTTAGGCTCTGGGATTCATTTTCGGTCAACAATAACCACAGGTGTCCCGATGATCCCCAGAACCTTGTTCAGTTCCGAGCACGAACTCTTTCGCGACAGCGTACGAACCTTCCTCGAAAGAGAGGCCGTGCCGTTCCATGGGCAATGGGAAAAACAGGGCTACATCGACCGCAAACTGTGGAGCAAGGCAGGGGAGGCGGGGATGCTCTGCTCCCATCTGCCGGAAGAGTACGGCGGGTTCGATGCGGATTTTCTCTATAGCGCGGTGGTGATCGAAGAGGTCGGTCGGCTAGGGTTGACCGGTATCGGCTTTTCTCTGCATTCGGACATTGTGGCGCCGTACATCCTGCATTACGGCAGCGAAGCGCTGAAGCACAAGTACCTGCCGAAACTGGTCTCGGGCGAAATGGTCACCGCGATTGCCATGACCGAGCCGGGCGCCGGCTCCGACCTGCAAGGGGTAAAAACCACTGCGGTGCTGGATGGCGATGAATACGTGATCAACGGCTCGAAAACCTTTATCACCAACGGCTTTCTCGCGGACCTGGTGATCGTCGTGGCCAAGACCGATCCCAAGGCCGGGGCCAAGGGCACCAGTCTGTTTCTGGTGGAGGCGAACACCCCGGGCTTCGAAAAGGGCAAGCGCCTGGAGAAGGTCGGGATGAAAGCGCAGGACACCTCGGAGCTGTTCTTCCAGGACGTCCGTGTGCCCAAGGAAAACCTTTTGGGTCAGGCCGGGATGGGGTTTGCCTATCTGATGCAGGAATTGCCGCAAGAGCGCCTGACGGTCGCCATCGGCGGTTTGGCCTCGGCCGAGGCGGCGTTGCAGTGGACCCTGGATTACACCCGCGAGCGCAAAGCGTTCGGCAAGGCGATTGCGGACTTTCAGAACACTCGCTTCAAACTGGCGGAGATGGCCACGGAGATTCAGATTGGCCGGGTCTTCGTCGACCGCTGCCTGGAGCTGCACCTGCAAGGCAAGCTCGACGTGCCGACGGCGGCGATGGCCAAATACTGGGGCACCGATCTGCAATGCAGGGTGCTCGACGAGTGCGTGCAGCTACATGGCGGTTACGGTTTCATGTGGGAATACCCGATCGCCCGAGCCTGGGCGGATGCGCGGGTGCAGCGGATTTATGCCGGGACCAATGAAATCATGAAAGAGATCATTGCGCGCTCGCTTTGACCGTGAGTTGACCGGGAGGCCGCCATCGCGAGCAGGCTCGCTCCCACAGGTTAAGTGATCTCTTGTGGGAGCGAGCCTGCTCGCGATTGGATCTACAGATCAATCAAGGTGCCGGATTCGGGTGATCCTTGTGAATCGCCTCGATCCCCGCCAGCACTTCATCCGACAGCTTCAGGTCGAAGCTGGCAATGTTGCTGTCCAGCTGTTCCAGCGTGGTTGCACCAATGATGTTGCTGGTGACGAACGATTGCTGGGTCACGAACGCCAAAGCCATTTGTGCCGGGTCCAGGCCGTGCTCGCGCGCCAGTGCCACATAACGGCTGCACGCGGCTTCCGATTGTGGGTTGAAATAGCGGCTGAAGCGGCTGTAAAGGCTCAGGCGACCTTTCGCCGGACGAGCCCCGCCTTCGTACTTGCCTGAGAGAAAGCCGAACGCCAGCGGCGAATAGGCGAGCAGCCCGCATTGTTCGCGGATGGCGATTTCCGACAGGCCGATTTCAAAGCTGCGGTTGAGCAGGTTGTAGGGGTTCTGGATCGACACCGCACGCGGCCAGCCACGGGCTTCAGCGAGGGCGAGGAAGCGCATGGTGCCCCACGGCGTTTCGTTGGATAGGCCGATGTGGCGGATCTTGCCAGCCTTGACCTGCTCGTCCAGTGCTTGGAGGGTGTCTTCCAGCGGTGTCAGGTTAGCTTCAGTCGTGTGCTTGTAACCCAGCTGGCCGAAGAAGTTGGTGCTGCGCTCAGGCCAGTGCAGCTGATAGAGGTCGATGTAGTCGGTCTGCAAGCGCTTGAGGCTGGCATCGACGGCTTCAGTGATGTGCTGGCGGTTGTGTCGCAGGTTTTTATCGCGAATGTAGTCGATGGTGTTGCCGGGGCCGGCGATCTTGCTCGCCAGAATCCAGTCGGCGCGATCACCGCGACTTTTGAAGTAATTGCCGATGTAGCGCTCGGTGGTGGCGTAGGTTTCGGCCTTGGGTGGCACCGGGTACATCTCGGCGGTGTCGATGAAATTGATTCCGGCGCTCTTGGCCCGCTCAATCTGTGCGAAGGCCTCTGCCTCGCTGTTTTGCTCGCCCCAGGTCATGGTCCCGAGGCAGATTGCACTCACGTTCAGATCGGTACGGCCCAGCTGTCGATAGTCCATCGGGTAGTCCTTGGAGGAAAACAATCATAAAAGCAGGTTGAATTTTTTTTCGCAATCTGCATAATTGCGCACCTCTTTCTGCAGTGGAAGTGATGCGCCGCCTGCCGAAGAATCTTGCCGTTGAACGGACGCGCCGACCCGAGCCCCCGATAGCGTCTGTACCCGGCTGCCTTTGACTTGTCAAAGTACGCACTATTCAGTAAGATCCGCCGTCTAAATTTACAGGGCGGCCCCTGAGGCTATAAAGAATGAAAACTTTTACTGCTAAACCGGAAACAGTAAAGCGCGACTGGTTTGTCGTCGACGCTGCTGGTCAGACCCTGGGTCGTCTGGCCACCGAGATCGCGAGCCGTCTGCGTGGCAAGCACAAGCCTGAGTACACTCCTCACGTTGACACCGGCGACTACATCGTCGTTATCAATGCCGAGCAGATTCGTGTAACCGGTGCTAAAACCACCGACAAAATCTACTACTCCCACTCCGGTTTCCCGGGCGGCATCAAGTCGATCAACTTCGAAAAGCTGATCGCTAAAGCCCCTGAGCGCGTGATCGAGACCGCGGTCAAAGGCATGCTGCCTAAGAACCCGCTGGGTCGCGACATGTATCGTAAGCTGAAAGTCTATGCGGGCGCTGCACACCCTCATACTGCTCAGCAGCCCCAAGAACTGAAGTTTTAACGGAATAGTTCATTATGTCGGCGACTCAAAATTACGGCACTGGCCGTCGCAAGACCGCAACCGCACGCGTTTTCCTGCGTCCGGGTACTGGTAACATCTCCATCAACAACCGCACCCTGGAAAATTTCTTCGGCCGCGAAACTGCCCGCATGGTAGTTCGTCAGCCGCTGGAACTGACTGAGACTGTCGAGAAGTTCGACATCTACGTCACCGTGATCGGTGGTGGTGTGAGTGGTCAAGCTGGCGCAATCCGCCACGGTATCACTCGCGCTCTGATGCAGTACGACGAAACTCTGCGCGGTGCTCTGCGCAAAGCTGGCTTCGTTACTCGCGATGCACGTGAAGTTGAACGTAAGAAAGTTGGTCTGCGTAAAGCGCGTAAGCGTCCGCAGTACTCGAAGCGTTAATTCGCTTTCGCGTTCAAAGCGCCCAGTCTCCTCGCGGAGCTGGGCGTTTTTTTTGCTCAAAGATTTATGATGTGACAACTTGCCACATCCGTAGAGCCCCTATACTACAAGGCTTGGCGCTGACCCCGGGTGGTAATTACCTTGTCAGAACTGGGGCTTTTCATTACCATTCTGCAAAATTTTTATAAGTTCAGATTTTTACTTAGTAGATGCCTGATTTAACAGGCCACAAAGCTGATGGGAGAGGACTGAATGAGCAATGACGGCGTGAATGCAGGCCGGCGTCGCTTCTTGGTAGCAGCCACATCCGTGGTGGGTGCTGCAGGAGCGGTGGGGGCTGCGGTCCCGTTCGTGGGGTCATGGTTTCCCAGTGCCAAGGCGAAAGCCGCAGGTGCACCGGTGAAAGTGAATGTCAGCAAAATCGAACCAGGTCAGCAAATGATTGCTGAATGGCGCGGTCAGCCGGTTTTCATCGTCCGCCGTACCCAGGAGATTTTGGGGAATCTCACAAAGATCGAGGGTGACCTCTCTGATCCAGACTCCAAGAATTCGGTACAACCGACTTATGTGGACCCCAAGACGCGTTCGATCAAGCCAGAAGTTCTGTTGCTGATCGGTATTTGCACGCACTTGGGTTGCTCGCCGACCTTCCGTCCAGAAGTAGCGCCTGCCGATCTTGGCCCGAAATGGGTGGGTGGTTATTTCTGCCCGTGCCACGGCTCCCACTACGATTTGGCTGGCCGCGTCTTCAAGTCGCAACCCGCGCCTTTGAACCTGCCAGTTCCCCCGCATTCCTATGAATCGAACGACATCATTGTCATCGGCGTCGATACGGAGAAAGCGTGATGAGCAAGTTCATGGATTGGGTTGATGCGCGCTTTCCCGCCACTAAAATGTGGGAAGACCATCTCAGCAAGTACTACGCCCCGAAGAACTTCAACTTCTTCTACTTCTTTGGCTCCCTGGCGCTGTTGGTTCTGGTTAACCAGATCGTAACCGGCGTCTGGCTGACCATGAGCTACACCCCGTCGGCGGAAGAGGCATTCGCCTCCGTCGAATACATCATGCGCGACGTCGAGTACGGCTCGATCCTGCGCCTGCTGCACTCCACCGGCGCTTCGGCGTTCTTCATCGTGGTTTACCTGCATATGTTCCGTGGCTTGCTCTACGGTTCGTACCAGAAGCCGCGTGAGCTGGTGTGGGTGTTCGGCATGCTGATCTACCTGGCGCTGATGGCTGAAGCCTTCATGGGTTACCTGCTGCCGTGGGGCCAGATGTCGTACTGGGGCGCCCAGGTGATCATCTCGCTGTTCGGTGCGATCCCGGTTATCGGTAACGACCTGACCCAGTGGATCCGCGGTGACTACTTGATTTCGGGCATCACCCTGAACCGCTTCTTCGCCTTGCACGTCGTCGCCTTGCCGATCGTGATTCTCGGCCTGGTCGTGCTGCACGTTCTGGCGCTGCACGAAGTCGGTTCGAACAACCCGGACGGCGTGGACATCAAGAAACACAAAGACGAAAACGGCGTACCGCTGGACGGCATTGCCTTCCACCCGTACTACACCGTGAAAGATATCGTCGGCGTGGTGGTGTTCCTGTTCATCTTCTGCTCGATCGTGTTCTTCTTCCCGGAAATGGGCGGTTACTTCCTCGAGAAGCCGAACTTTGAAGTGGCGAACGCCTTCAAGACCCCGGAACACATTGCACCGGTCTGGTACTTCACCCCGTTCTACGCGATTCTGCGTGCGATTCCGGACAAGCTCATGGGCGTTGTTGCCATGGGGGCTTCGATTGCCATGCTGTTCGTCCTGCCCTGGCTCGACCGTAGTCCGGTCAAGTCCATGCGCTACAAGGGCTGGCTGAGCAAAATCTGGCTCTGGGTGTTCTGCATCTCCTTCGTGATTCTTGGCTGGCTGGGTGTCATGGCGCCTACCCCGGAACGTACGTTGCTGTCGCAGGTCTGTACCTTCCTGTACTTCGCCTACTTCATTCTGATGCCGTTCTACACCAGGCTCGAGAAGACCAAACCGGTTCCGGAAAGGGTGACTGGCTGATGAAAAAGCTATTTGCTGTACTGATTCTTGCTGCTTTGCCTGTCTTGTCCTTCGCGGCCGAGCATGGTGGTCCAGAGCTGGAAAAGGTCGATATCGACGTCTCCGATAAAGCCGCAATGCAAGATGGCGCGCGTACGTTCGCCAACTACTGCATGGGCTGCCACAGCGCCAAGTTCCAGCGCTATGAGCGCGTTGCCGACGACCTGGGGATTCCTCACGATCTGATGCTGAAGAACCTGGTGTTCACAGGCGCCAAGATCGGTGACCACATGAGCATCGGCATGCAGCCGGCAGACGCCAAGGCCTGGTTCGGCGCTGCGCCGCCTGACCTGACCCTGGTGGCTCGCGTTCGTGGGACTGACTGGCTCTACAGCTACCTGAGGTCGTTCTATGAAGACCCGGCACGCCCTTGGGGTGTGAACAACAAGGTGTTCCCGAACGTCGGTATGCCTAACGTTCTGGTCGGCTTGCAAGGTCGTCAGGTGGTAGGATGCAAACAAGTTCAAATCGTCGAAGACGGTAAGAAGCAGTATGATCCGCTGACCGGCACGCCGCTGACTCATGAAGCGTGCGATCAGCTGACCATCGTGCCAAAAACCGGTGCACTGAACGAAGAGCAGTTCGACGAGAAGGTCAAGAACCTGGTGACCTTCCTGGCCTATTCGGCCAACCCGGTGAAGCTGCAGCATCAGCGCATCGGTACCTATGTGTTGCTGTACCTGGCGTTCTTCTTCGTATTCGCTTACTTGCTCAAGCGTGAATACTGGAAAGACGTGCATTGATAAAGCGTTAAGCAATTGCTGTTAATCGCGCGCGCCCAAGGGCGTCTCTGAACATGTAACGAGTCTGGTCATCCAGGCGTTACAGGAGGCGCCCTCTGGGCGCGCTCGTTTTTCCGCTCCCGATAATTTCAACAAGCGAGGAGGACCGCCATGGGCGTGACCAATCGGTTGGCCTGTTACTCCGACCCCGCCGACCACTATTCCCACCGAGTGCGCATCGTACTGGCAGAGAAGGGTGTCAGCGCCGAGATCATCAGTGTGGAGGCGGGTCGTCATCCGCCAAAACTGATCGAAGTGAACCCTTACGGCAGCTTGCCCACCCTGGTCGATCGTGACCTGGCGTTGTGGGAGTCGACCGTGGTGATGGAATATCTGGATGAGCGTTACCCGCATCCACCTTTGCTGCCGGTTTATCCAGTGGCGCGTGCCAACAGCCGTCTGCTGATTCACCGTATTCAGCGTGACTGGTGTGTGCTGGTGGATCTGATTCTGGATTCGCGGACCAAAGAGCCGGCACGTGTGCAGGCTCGTAAAGAGTTGCGTGAAAGCCTGACTGGCGTTTCGCCGCTGTTCGCCGACAAGCCGTTTTTCTTAAGTGAGGAACAAAGTCTGGTGGATTGTTGCCTACTGCCAATACTCTGGCGTTTACCGATTATGGGTATTGAACTGCCGCGGCCAGCCAAGCCGCTGCTTGATTATATGGAGCGCCAGTTTGCGCGTGAGGCTTTCCAGGCGAGTCTGTCTGGTGTCGAACGCGATATGCGCTGAGGCTTAAGGAGCCGCTATGAACTCCAGTCGACCTTATTTGGTCCGCGCGCTCTATGAGTGGATTGTGGACAACGATTGCACCCCGCACATGCTGGTCAATTCCGAGTACCCGTCAGTGCAGGTGCCGCAAGGCTTTGCCAGTGACGGACAGATCGTCCTGAACGTATCGCCTGCCGCTGTGCGTCATCTGCATATGGACAACGATGCGGTCAGCTTTGAAGGGCGCTTCGGTGGCGTGCCGCATACGCTGTACGTGCCTATCGCCGCGATCCTGGGTATTTACGCCCGGGAGAACGGTCAGGGCATGGTGTTTGATCTGGAATCGCCTATGGACGACGAAGAGATCGAGCCGGAGGATGATCTTCCGCCACCCGACAGCGAGCCACCGCGTCCCAGCGGCCGGCCAAGCTTGAAGGTAGTGAAGTAATAAAAAAGGCGATCCGGATGGATCGCCTTTTTTGTGCCTGCCAATCGGGTTACATCAGTCGATGTACTCGAACAGTTTCACAATCTTTTGTACGCCTGAAACGCCTTGCACCAGGTTGGTGGCCTGGTCTGCTTCCTGCTTGGTCACAAGGCCCAGCAAGTAGACGATACCGTTCTCGGTCACGACCTTGATGCGCGAGGCTGGAATGCTGTTGTCGGTGAGCATCTGGGTTTTGATCTTGGTGGTCAGCCAGGCATCGTTATTGCGGGCCAGTATCGACGAAGGCGGCATCACTTGCAGTTCGTTGTGTACGGTCTTGACCCGCTGAACCGCAGCGGCGGCTTGCCCGGCCAGTTCCTTGAGGTCCGGGCGTGGCGTTTGCCCGGCAAGCAGCACGACACCGTTGAAGGTGGTGACGATGATGTGCGAGCCATTCTCCAGGTCCGGGTTGGCCTTGGCCACGTTCACGCCGACCTTGGTTTCGATCAGGGAGTCGTCGATCTTGCTGCCGAGAGTGCGGGTTCCGCGATCGTCTTCAATGGGGGCTTCGCGGCTCGCGGTGATTACCGAGGTGCAGCCGCTGATGCCCAGGCTTAGAGTCAAGGCCAGAAGGCCAAGGCGATTAAGGGTCATTCTTCACTCCCGAACAGTTGGCTGTCGATCAAGTCACAAAGACAGTGGATCGCCAGCAGGTGGACTTCCTGAATACGTGCAGTGACATTGGCCGGTACGCGAATTTCAACGTCTTCGGGCAATAACAGCGAAGCCATGCCGCCGCCATCGCGCCCAGTCAATGCTACGACAATCATTTCACGATCATGTGCGGCCTGGATCGCTTGAATAATGTTTGCCGAGTTGCCGCTGGTGGAGATCGCCAGCAGTACGTCGCCGGGTTGGCCAAGCGCGCGGATCTGTTTGGAGAAGATTTCGTTGTAGCTGTAGTCGTTGGCGATCGAGGTGATCGTCGAGCTGTCGGTGGTCAGTGCAATGGCCGGCAGGCTCGGGCGCTCGCGCTCGAAGCGGTTGAGCAGCTCGGAGGAGAAGTGCTGGGCGTCACCGGCCGAACCACCGTTGCCGCACGAGAGCATTTTGCCTTCGTTGAGCAGGGCGTTGACCATCACTTGGCTGGCTTGCTCGATGTGCGGTGCAAGTACGTCCATCGCCTGTTGCTTGGTATCGATACTGGCCTGAAAAAGCTGGCGAATTCGGGATTGCATGTCCATCTGTGTGACCTTAAGTAGCGCGGCTTGGTGGCACAGCAATGTGCAGCCCGCAAAGCAAAGAGCAAAAGTGTTGAGTGAAGATCGGCCTTGCCTTTGAGCTGTCAGCTGTCAAAGGCATTCCTTAGCCAGTTCAAATGAGCCGCGCTGCTGTCTATGGCAACTACATCGAAACGGCAGGGGTAATTGGCCCAGCGCGACTCGCGCTGCAGAAAATACTGCGCGGCGAGTATCAGTTTCTGACGCTTGCGCGCATCGATGCTGCCGAGCGCGCCACCCCATTGGGTGTTTTGTCTGTAGCGGACTTCGACGAATACTACTGTATCGCCGTCAAGCATGACCAGATCAAGCTCGCCGCGTTTGCACAACCAGTTCTGCGCCAGGAGGCGCAGACCGTGTTGCTGGAGATGCTTGAGCGCCTGGCTTTCAGCTTCTCGACCGCTTTGTTGGCGTGACCTGTCGGGCATCAGCGTGGTGTGTCAGGCAGGCGTTGAACCTGGCCGTTGACGAACTGTGCCCATGGCAGTTGACGTTGAATGCGTTGCGACGACGTCATGCTCAGGGTGCCCGACTGACCTTCGATGGAGCTGGCCGACAGAGCCTTGAGCTGAGCCAGGCGCGGAGCCAGACGATAGGCGTCGACACCCATTGCGTACAGACGGCCCAGGCTGCCAGCAGCTTGTGGCCATTGTGTGGTCACTTGTCTGCGCAGTGGGTCGTTGGCATCCAGCAGCCATGGGGTTTCGCAGAAGCGAATGCCGTTCATGTCGTTGTACTGGTTCTGGTCGCCGCTGGCACTGAACACGTGGGATGTGGCGTAAACCGGTACGTCACCCGCGTATTGGAAGTTCAGCGTTGGCTTGATCTGCTGGGCTTGTTGCGGTGTCGAGGCGAGGAAAATGAACTCGATATCCTGACGGCGCGATGGCTGTGCAGCCAGCTGCGAACCTACGGTGCTTTGCAAGCTCTTGGCGCGACCTTCGCTCTGGCGCAGCTGGAACAGGTCGGCGATTTGCTGGGCCAGGGCCACAGGCTGATCAACACGTTCGATACCCACGACGGTGCCGCCGTTGGCTTCCCAATCCTGACGGAAGGCTTTGAGCACGCGATCACCCCATTCGCCTTTCGGCACCAGGGCCGCAGCGCGATGCAGGCCATCGGCACGTGCACGACGGGAGACTTCGCGCGCTTCGTCTTCGGCAGCCAAGCCAAACTGGAACAATTGGGCCGGACCTTGTTCGCCTTCGCTGTAGTTCAACGCCAGGGTGGTGATGGGCAGTTGCGGGCGAGCGCTGAGTTGTTTGACCAGCGGTTTTTCCAGCGGGCCGATGACCAGTTGCACGCCGTCGGCTTGTGCCTTGCGATAAAAGTCGTCCAGCGAGGTCAGGCGCGAGCTGTCATAGAACTCGATGGCTGGCGGCTTCTGCCCGGCTTGTTGAGCCTGGTAGTGAGCGGCCATGAACCCTTCGCGCAGGGCTTTGGCGACCGAAGCAAGCGGGCCGTCCTGCGGCAGCAGCAGACCGATCTTGCTGACCGGTTGGCTGGCCAGTTCCTTGAGTTTGGTCAGGGGCAGTGGCAGCACAATTGCGGCAGGGTGTTTAGGGTGCTGGGCGCGCCAGTTGTCGATAGCGGCCTGTTGCTGTTCCAGCGTGCTCGCGTTTTTCACCGCCACGGCCAGACTCATCCACCCGCCGAGGTCGTCGGTGGTGATGGGTTGCAGTTGGTCGGTCGGCAGGGACGAAATAAGTGCCCAGATGGCCTCATGGTTTTTGCTGGCCGCGTCGCCGCTGAGCAGTGGGGCGATAAAAATGCGCTCGCGGGCGGCAGCCAGGATCTGGCCGTCAGCTTCAAGGGCGCGGGCATGGACGGTGCCGGTGCGCACTTGCTGTTCGACCGGCAGCTCACTCAGGCGTTGCAGGCTCGGATGGCTCAGGGCAGTCAGCGCCGCCTTGGGTTGATTGCGAGTCATCGCCAGTTCGGCGGCCAGGGTGCTGGCGAAAACCTGTTGGCCAGGCTTCAACTGGTCCATCGGGACCTGTTGAAGGATTTGTCCGGACTGGCCGGCATTGCCCTGGCGGTAGGCCAGGTCTGCCGCGCTCAGGCGCAACAGGGCAGCCTTTTCCGGAGTTTTGCTGGTGGCTGCCTGTTCGAGCAATTGCTCGATACTGGCATCCGTGGTCCGTGGAAGGTCGCCAAGGCTGGACGAGGGCGAGCTGGCGCAAGCCGCCAACAGGGCAGCGAGGCAGAGGGCAGAGAACAGCCGCAGGCAAGCGATCATGTAATGTTCCTGATACTCGATCAAATTAGCGTGGAATTGTACCCAAGCACTGGCCGGGGCGCGATGTTACTGGCGTTAAACGTTCAATTTAGGTCGTGTAAATGTTACGCAGCTCAACAAAAGGCCGGGCCGCAAGATGATAGCTGCGCGCATTCAATGCACTTCTACGCGCTACAATGCCGGTTTTACCGATCATGAGGTGTGCGCTTTGACTGCTCCAGGTGCTTTGAATTCCGTTGCTGGCTCGCTTTATGTGGTGGCGACGCCCATCGGCAACCTGGACGATATCAGTGCGCGGGCGCTGAAAATCTTGCGTGAGGTGGCGTTGATCGCTGCTGAAGACACGCGTCACTCCATGCGGTTGATGCAACATTTCGGGATCGCCACGCCACTGGCAGCATGTCATGAGCACAACGAGCGTGACGAAGGCAGTCGCTTTATCACGCGTTTGCTGGCTGGTGACAACGTGGCGTTGATCTCTGATGCGGGTACGCCGCTGATCTCTGATCCGGGTTATCACCTGGTGCGTCAGGCGCGGGCGGCAGGAATCAATGTAGTACCGGTTCCCGGTGCCTGCGCGCTGATTGCGGCGTTGTCTGCGGCGGGGCTGCCGTCTGACCGGTTCATCTTCGAAGGTTTTTTGCCGGCCAAGACCGTGGGTCGCCGTGCGCGCCTGGAGTCCATAAAGGAAGAACCGCGCACGCTGATTTTTTACGAAGCACCGCACCGGATTCTTGAATGCTTGCAGGATATGGAGCAGGTGTTCGGTGCAGAACGTCCGGCCTTGCTCGCTCGCGAGCTGACCAAAACCTTCGAAACCCTCAAGGGGCTACCGTTGGCTGAGTTGCGAGCCTTCGTCGAAAACGATAGCAATCAGCAGCGCGGCGAGTGCGTGGTGTTGGTAGCGGGCTGGTCGGCGCCGGAGAGTGAGGAGGCGGTGAGTAGCGAGGCAATGCGTATTCTCAATCTGTTGCTCGAAGAAATGCCGCTCAAGCGTGCCGCGGCGCTGGCGGCGCAAATAACCGGTGAGCGCAAGAACGTTCTCTATCAGGTCGCCCTGGATCAACAGAAAAGCGAGTAAAAACGCGGGCTGTAGAGCGGCAAAAGGCTTTTATCGCTTGTTCTTCGGGCGCTCTGCCGTTAACCTTTGCGGCGGAGAGTCGATTGGACAGTCGCTGCCCTCTATGAAAATTAGGGGGGGGAGGAAAGTCCGGGCTCCATAGGGCGAAGTGCCAGGTAATGCCTGGGAGGCGTGAGCCTACGGAAAGTGCCACAGAAAATAACCGCCTAAGCACTTCGGTGCCGGTAAGGGTGAAAAGGTGCGGTAAGAGCGCACCGCACGACTGGCAACAGTTCGTGGCTAGGTAAACCCCACTTGGAGCAAGACCAAATAGGGTCCCAAGGCGTGGCCCGCGCTGGGACCGGGTAGGTTGCTAAAGATGTCCAGTGATGGCCATCGTAGACGAATGACTGTTCAAGACAGAACCCGGCTTACAGATCGACTCTCCACCTTTTCCCCTCTCTGCTTGAATTGCTGAGCAGAGCGTTTGTAATGGCAATTTCCCTTCTCGCAGTATCAATAGCAGAAGGGGTTTAGTAATCCCGATTAGCCAGCGCTTGAACCGTTGGTCGCATCACCCAGGTAGTGGCCAATCCCTCCCTGCTTGAATCAGTGGCAGAAGGGTTGTGTAATACCGATTAGCCAGCGCTTGAACCGTTAGTCGCATCACCCAGGTAGTGGCCAATTCCCTCCCTGCTTGAATCAGTGGCAGAAGCGCTTTTGTAATACCGAAAAAATCTTACTCTTAACAAATCACTTTAACTTCTGAACGTAGCCATCAGTGCTGGTTCAAGTTATCGAGCTAAATCATCCGCCAAATACTCACAACCCCTTCTTTTACAGCGCTAAATCTCCGATCTGTAAGGGTTTTCCTTTAATCCGCGCCTTGACGGTGTGGTGGGCGCATTCCTATAGTGTGCGCAAGTGGTGGAAAGTGGCATGAAGTGGGTTTTTTGAGCGTAAAACGCTAAAATTTGGAGAAACGCTGACGTGTTTCGTGGAGCTAACGCTATCAGTCTCGATGCAAAAGGCCGTCTCGCCATGCCGAGCCGGTATCGTGACGAGCTCGTTTCGCGAAGTTCCGGGCAATTAATTGTCACAATTGATGCCGTTGATCCTTGTTTGTGTGTTTACCCACTCGATGAGTGGGAGCTGATTGAAACCAAACTGCGCGCACTGCCTTCGCTTCGCGAAGAGAACCGCCGTTTGCAACGTTTGCTGATTGGTAATGCCGTCGACCTCGAACTCGACGGCAGTGGTCGTTTTCTGGTTCCACCGCGTCTGCGCGAATACGCCAAGTTGGATAAGCGCGCGATGCTGGTAGGCCAACTGAACAAGTTCCAATTGTGGGACGAGGATGCCTGGGATGCGGTTTCTGCCGCTGACCTGGCTGCTATTCAACAACCGGGCGCCATGCCTGATGAACTGCGTGATTTGATCCTGTGACTATTGATAGCGGCTTTAACCACATCACCGTACTGCTTGACGAAGCCGTTGAGGCTCTCGCCGTACGCCCTGATGGCTGCTATCTGGATGGCACGTTCGGGCGTGGCGGGCATAGCCGTCTGATTCTCAGCCAGCTCGGTCCCGATGGCCGGTTGCTGGGGTTCGACAAAGATCCTCAGGCGATTGCCACCGGGCAAACGCTAGCGGCCGAAGACGGCCGCTTTGTCGTTGTGCAGCGCAGCTTTGCCGAGCTTGGATCGGAAGTTGCCGAACGTGGCCTGGCCGGCAAGGTCAGCGGCGTTCTGCTCGATCTGGGCGTGTCTTCGCCGCAGCTCGATGACCCGGAGCGTGGCTTCAGTTTCCTCAATGACGGCCCGCTGGACATGCGCATGGACCCATCTCGCGGGATCAGTGCGGCAGAGTTCGTCAACACCGCTCCTGTCGAAGAAATTGCCCGCGTGTTCAAGGAATACGGTGAAGAGCGTTTCTCCGGTCGCATGGCCCGTGCCGTGGCCGAGCGCCGTGACATCAAGCCCTTCGAGCGCACTGGCGATCTGGCTGAAGTCCTGAAAGTCGCCAACCCTGCCTGGGAAAAGGGCAAGAACCCGGCGACTCGTGCGTTCCAGGGCCTGCGAATTCACGTCAACAACGAGTTGGGCGATCTTGAGACCGGTCTCGAAGCCGCGCTGGAAGCCCTCGAAGTCGGTGGTCGTCTGGTGGTGATCAGCTTCCACTCGCTGGAAGACCGCATCGTCAAACTGTTCATGCGCAAACTGGTCAAGGGTGAAACCGATAACCTGCCGCGCAACCTGCCGGTACGTTTCGAAGCCTTTGTGCCGAAAATCAAAATTCATGGCAAACCGCAGTTCGCCGGCGAAGCCGAGCTCAAAGCCAACCCTCGTTCCCGTAGCGCCGTCATGCGTGTCGCGGAGAAACTTCGGTGAGCAAGCTCTTCGCCAAGCCACTTCCAGGCGGAAGCTTTTTCATGCTGCTGCTCTTTATCGGCGTACTGGTTTCCGCGATTGCGGTGTCCTACAGCGCGCACTGGAACCGTCAACTGCTGAACTCGCTGTTCAACGAGTTGAGCGTGCGCGACAAGGCGCAGGCAGAGTGGGGCCGGTTGATTCTCGAGCAGAGCACCTGGACTGCCCACAGCCGCATCGAAGTCTTGGCCACCGAACAACTGAAGATGCGCATTCCCGGCGCCGCTGAAGTACGAATGGTGGCGCCATGATGAAACTCGAAGGAGCGCTCTTTCCGTGGCGTTTTCGCGTAGTGCTCGGTTTGCTGGGCGTCATGGTGGCAGCCATCGCCTGGCGCATTATCGACCTGCAAGTGATCGACCGTGACTTTCTGATTGGTCAGGGCGATGCGCGCAGTGTTCGACACATCCCGATTCCGGCTCACCGTGGTTTGATCACCGACCGTAACGGCGAGCCGTTGGCCGTGAGTACTCCGGTCACCACCCTGTGGGCCAACGCCAAGGAAATGCAAACGGCCAAGGAAAAGTGGCCGGCACTGGCGGCTGCGCTGGGTCAAGACCCTAAAGCCCTGACCGAACGTCTTGAAGCCCAGGCCAATAAAGAATTCATCTATCTGGTGCGCGGGCTGACCCCCGAGCAGGGTCAGGTCGTGCTCGATCTGAAAGTGCCGGGCGTTTACGGCATCGAAGAGTTCCGGCGTTTTTATCCGGCCGGTGAAGTCACCGCGCACATGGTCGGCTTTACCGACATCGATGACCACGGGCGTGAAGGCGTGGAGCTGGCTTACGACGAATGGCTGGCCGGTGTCGCCGGCAAGCGTCAGGTCATCAAGGACCGGCGCGGCAGACTGATCAAAGATGTTCAGGTGACCAAAAACGCCAAGGCTGGCAAGCCCTTGGCGTTGTCGATTGACCTGCGCCTGCAGTACCTGGCAAACCGCGAGCTGCGCAACGCGATCATCGAGAACGGCGCCAAGGCCGGCAGTCTGGTGATCATGGACGTCAAGACCGGCGAGATCCTCGCCATGGTCAACCAGCCGACCTACAACCCGAACAACCGTCGTTACCTGCAACCGGCAATGATGCGTAACCGTGCGATGATCGACGTGTTCGAACCGGGTTCGACCATGAAAGCGATCTCCATGAGCGCCGCGCTGGAAACCGGGCGCTGGAAACCGAGCGACACCGTCGAGGTGTACCCGGGCTCCTTGCAGATTGGCAAGTACACCATCAAGGACGTATCGAAGACCGAAGGCCCGGTGCTCGACCTGACCGGCATTCTGATCAACTCCAGTAACGTCGGCATGAGTAAGGTCGCCTTCGATATCGGCGGCGAAACCATTTTCCGCCTGGCGCAGAAAGTCGGTCTCGGTCAGGACACTGGCCTGGGCTTCCCGGGCGAGCGTGTCGGCAACCTGCCGAACTATCGCGAATGGCGCAAAGCCGAGACGGCCACGTTGTCGTACGGCTACGGCATCTCGGTGACCGCCA
The DNA here is from genome assembly GCF_025465945.1 of Pseudomonas sp. 6D_7.1_Bac1. Classification (GTDB taxonomy): domain Bacteria; phylum Pseudomonadota; class Gammaproteobacteria; order Pseudomonadales; family Pseudomonadaceae; genus Aquipseudomonas. Next base: position 130,523 of record NZ_JANLNW010000072.1, read on the forward strand.
TTCAACTGGTCCACGCCTTCTCGGCGCTGGCCAACAACGGTCGCATCGCGCCGCTGACCCTGATCAAGACCGACAAGGCGCCGCAAACCACTCAGGTGATTCCGGAAAACGTGGCAAAAACCATGCAGGGCATGTTGCAGCAGGTGATCGAAGCGCCACGTGGCGTATTCCGTGCGCAAGTGCCGGCCTATCACGTCGCTGGCAAGTCAGGTACGGCACGTAAGACATCGGTGGGCACCAAAGGCTACGCCGAGAATTCCTATCGCTCGCTGTTCGCAGGTTTTGGCCCGATGAGCGACCCGCGCTACGCGATCGTTGTGGTTATCGATGAACCGAGCAAGGCCGGCTACTTCGGTGGTCTGGTTTCGGCACCGGTGTTCAGCAAAGTGATGTCCGGAACCCTGCGTCTGATGAACGTCACCCCAGACAACCTGCCGACTACTCAGCAAGCCAGCGCGGCCCCTGTCACCCCTGTCAAAGCCAATGGAGGGCGCGGCTGATGTCCCTTAGCCTGAACAAGATTTTCGCCCACGCTGGCCGTGATCTACTGATTCGCGAACTGACCCTGGACAGCCGTAATGTCCGTGCAGGCGACCTGTTTCTGGCCGTCCCTGGCGCCAGGTTCGACGGCCGTACGCACATTGCCGATGCCTTGCAGCGCGGCGCCGCAGCCGTCGCCTACGAAGTCGAAGGCGCCACTGTTCTGCCGATTACCGATGTGCCGCTGATTCCGGTCAAAGGCCTGGCCGCGCAGCTGTCGGACATCGCCGGGCGTTTTTATGGCGACCCGAGCCGTAACCTGAACCTGATTGGCGTGACCGGCACCAACGGCAAAACCAGCGTGACCCAACTGGTCGCGCAGGCGCTGGACCTGCTGGGGCAGCACTGCGGCATCGTTGGCACCCTGGGCACCGGTTTCTACGGTGCACTGGAAAGTGGCCTGCACACCACACCGAACCCGATTGCCGTACAGGCAACCCTGGCCGACCTGAAAAAGGCCGGCGCCAAAGCGGTGGCCATGGAAGTATCGTCCCACGGTCTGGACCAAGGGCGCGTCAGCGCACTGGCGTTCGATGTGGCGGTGATGACCAACCTGTCACGCGATCACCTGGATTATCACGGGACCATGCAAGCCTACGGCGAGGCCAAGGCCAAGCTGTTTAGCTGGAACGACCTGAAGTGCCGGGTGATCAACCTCGACGATGAGTTCGGTCGGCAACTGGCAGCTGAAGAGGGTGAGTCACGGGTGATCACTTACAGCTTGGAAGACTCCAGCGCCTACCTGTATTGCCGTGAAGCGCAGTTTGACGACGAAGGCGTGCGCGCTACGTTGGTGACGCCACAGGGCGAACACCATTTGCGCAGTGCCTTGCTCGGTCGCTTCAACCTGAGCAACGTGCTGGCCGCTGTCGGCGCCTTGATCGGCCTGGATTACCCGCTGGATGAAATCCTCCGTGTCCTGCCAATACTCGAAGGCCCGGCCGGTCGCATGCAACGCCTGGGCGGCGGCACTCAGCCGCTGGTGGTGGTCGATTACGCCCACACCCCGGATGCGCTGGAAAAAGTCTTGATGGCCCTGCGTCCACACGCCAAGGGCAAATTGCTCTGCCTGTTTGGTTGCGGCGGTGATCGTGATCGCGGCAAGCGTCCGCTGATGGCCGAAGTGGTCGAGCGCCTGGCGGATGGTGTACTGGTCACCGATGACAACCCGCGTAGCGAAGACCCCGCACAGATTTTCGACGACATCCGCGCCGGTTTCACGGCTGTGGATAACGTGCGTTTCGTCGCCGGCCGTGGTCAGGCAATTGCCCAGTTGATCGCCAGCGCTTCGGCGGATGACGTGATTGTCCTGGCCGGCAAAGGTCACGAGGACTATCAGGAAATCAACGGCGAACGCCACGACTTCTCCGATCTGGTGGAGGCCGATCGCGCCTTGACCGCGTGGGAGGTGGCTCATGCTTAAAGCCTTGAAGCTGAGCGAAGTGGCTGGCCCATTGGCCGGCCGCCTCCTGGCTGCCGATTGCAGCTTTGATGGCGTCAGCATCGACAGCCGGGCGATCAAGCCGGGTCAGTTGTTTGTCGCCCTGACCGGGCCGCGTTTCGACGGTCATGACTACCTGAACGACGTAGCGGCCAAAGGCGCGGTTGGGGCGTTGGTCGAGCGTGAAGTGGCGAACTCCACGTTGCCGCAGTTGTTGGTCAAGGACACCCGTCAGGCCTTGGGCGAACTCGGCGCGCTGAACCGTGCGGCCTATTCGAACCCGGTCGCGGCAATCACCGGTTCCAGCGGTAAAACCACCGTCAAGGAAATGCTCGCGAGCATTCTGCGCACGCGTGGGCCGGTACTGGCGACCCGTGGCAACCTGAACAATGACCTCGGCGTTCCGCTGACCCTGCTCGAACTGGCCGCGGAGCACACCGCGGCCGTCATCGAACTCGGTGCTTCGCGGATCGGCGAGATTGCCTACACCGTCGGCATGACCAAGCCGCATGTGGCCGTGCTCAACAACGCCGGGACCGCCCACGTCGGTGAGTTCGGCGGGCCGGAAAAAATTGTTGAAGCCAAGGGCGAGATTCTGGAAGGGCTGGACGCCGATGGCGTCGCCGTTTTGAATCTCGACGACAAGGCTTTTGATATCTGGAAGAAACGTGCCGCCGGTCGCCAGGTGCTGAGCTTTGCCCTGAACGACAGCCGTGCCGATTTCCACGCCAGCGATCTGGACCGTGACGCACGCGGTTGCCCGTCATTCAAGCTGCACAGCCCGCAGGGTGTCGAGCATGTTCAGTTGAACCTGCTCGGCAACCACAACGTTGCCAATGCTTTGGCCGCCGCGGCGGCTGCCCATGCCTTGGGCGTGTCGCTGTTCGGTATTGCCACGGGGCTGAACGCGGTGCAACCGGTCAAGGGCCGTGCCGTCGCACAACTGGCGACCAACGGCATGCGCGTGATTGATGACACTTACAACGCGAACCCCGCCTCAATGTGCGCGGCCATTGATATACTTGCCGGCTTTTCCGGCCGCACCGTTCTGGTGCTCGGAGATATTGGCGAGTTGGGCGAGTGGGCGGAGCAGGGGCACCGTGACGTTGGCGCGTACGCCAGCGGCAAGGTTTCCGCGCTTTACGCCGTTGGCCCGATGATGGCGCATGCCGTCGCAGCCTTCGGTGAGCAGGCTCGTCACTTTGCCAGTCAGGCTGATCTGATCGCGGCGCTGGGCGCCGAACACGATACAAACACCACTATTTTGATCAAGGGCTCGCGAAGCGCTGCGATGGAAAACGTCGTTGCGGCTTTGTGCGGTTCGAGCGGGGAGAAACATTAATGCTGCTGTTGTTAGCGGAGTATCTGCAACAGTTCTACAAAGGCTTCGCGGTCTTTCAGTACCTGACCCTGCGCGGGATTCTCGGTGTGCTGACTGCATTGTCGTTGTCGCTGTGCCTGGGTCCATGGATGATCCGCACCTTGCAGAACCGCCAGATCGGTCAGTCGGTCCGCAATGACGGCCCGCAATCGCACTTGTCCAAGTCGGGTACTCCGACCATGGGCGGCGCACTGATTTTGACCGCCATCGGCGTCAGCACCTTGCTCTGGGCTGACCTGCACAACCGTTATGTCTGGGTTGTACTGCTGGTTACCCTGCTGTTCGGTGCTATTGGCTGGGTCGATGATTACCGCAAAGTGATCGAGAAGAACTCCCGTGGCTTGCCGAGCCGCTGGAAATACTTCTGGCAGTCGGTGTTCGGCCTCGGCGCGGCGATCTTTCTTTATATGACCGCAACGTCGCCGGTGGAAACGACCCTGATTCTGCCGATGCTCAAGGACTACAGCATTCCGCTGGGCGCAGGCTTCATCGTCCTGACCTACTTCGTGATCGTTGGCTCCAGCAACGCAGTCAACCTGACCGACGGTCTCGACGGCCTGGCGATCATGCCAACCGTGATGGTCGGCGGCGCGCTGGGGATCTTCTGCTACCTGTCGGGTAACGTGAAATTCGCCGAGTACCTGCTGATCCCTTATGTACCGGGCGCAGGTGAACTGATCGTGTTCTGCGGCGCGTTGATCGGGGCGGGCCTGGGTTTCCTCTGGTTCAACACTTATCCAGCTCAAGTCTTCATGGGCGACGTCGGCGCACTGGCGCTGGGCGCGGCCCTGGGCACCATCGCCGTGATCGTGCGTCAGGAAATCGTCCTGTTCATCATGGGCGGTGTGTTCGTGATGGAAACCCTGTCGGTGGTCATCCAGGTTGCCTCTTTCAAACTGACCGGTCGCCGCGTGTTTCGCATGGCACCGATTCACCACCACTTTGAACTCAAGGGCTGGCCCGAGCCACGCGTGATCGTCCGTTTCTGGATCATCACCGTGATTCTCGTACTGGTCGGCCTTGCCACCCTGAAGCTGAGGTAGAACGAGTGTCTCTGATCGCTTCTGACCACTTCCGCATCGTTGTCGGCCTCGGCAAGAGCGGCATGTCCCTGGTTCGCTTCCTGGCGGACCGGGGCGTGTCGTTCGCCGTCGCCGATACGCGGGAAAATCCACCGGAACTGGTCACGCTGCGCCGTGACTATCCGCACGTGGAAGTGCGTTGTGGCGAGCTGGATGTCGAATTCCTCTGCCGTGCCGACGAGCTCTACGTGAGCCCGGGCCTGGCTTTGGCGACTCCGGCCCTGCAAGCGGCTGCGGCCCGTGGCGTGAAGCTGTCCGGTGATATCGAGCTGTTCGCGCGTAACGCGAAGGCGCCGATTGTTGCCATCAGCGGTTCCAACGCGAAAAGCACCGTGACCACCCTGGTCGGCGAAATGGCGGCCGCTGCCGGCAAGCGCGTGGCGGTGGGCGGCAACCTCGGTACCCCGGCACTCGACCTGCTGAGTGACGACGTTGAGCTGTACGTGATGGAACTCTCGAGCTTCCAGCTGGAGACCACCGATCATCTGGGCGCCGAAGTGGCCACCGTGCTGAACGTCAGCGAAGACCATATGGACCGTTACAGCGGCCTGCCGGCGTATCACCTGGCCAAGCACCGGATCTTCCGTGGTGCGAAGCAAGTAGTGGTCAATCGTCAGGATGCGCTGAGCCGTCCGTTGATGGGGGAGGGCCTGCCGTGCTGGACCTTCGGTCTGAGCAAGCCCGACTTCAAGGCCTTTGGTCTGCGCGAGGAGAATGGCGAGAAGTACCTGGCCTTCGAATTCCAGAACCTGATGCCGGTGCGCGAGCTGAAAATTCGCGGCGCTCACAACCAGTCCAACGCCCTCGCGGCCCTGGCCCTGGGGCATGCGGTTGGCCTGCCATTCGACGCCATGCTGTCGAGCCTGCGCACCTTCGCCGGGCTTGAGCATCGCTGCCAGTGGGTCCGTGATCTGGATGGCGTGAGCTACTACAACGATTCCAAAGCCACCAACGTGGGCGCCGCTCTGGCCGCCATCGAAGGCCTGGGTGCGGACATCGAAGGCAAACTGGTGCTGATCGCCGGTGGCGACGGCAAAGGTGCCGAGTTCAAGGATCTGCGTGATCCGGTCGCGGCCAACTGCCGCGCCGTGGTGTTGATGGGCCGTGATTCCGAGCTGATTGGCCAGGCCATTGGCGATGCCGTGCCACTGATTCGCGTCAACTCGTTGATCGAAGCGGTCGAGCAATGCCGTGCCATCGCCCAGCCAGGCGATGCCGTGCTGCTGTCGCCGGCTTGCGCCAGTTTCGACATGTTCAAGAACTACGAAGAGCGTGGGCACTTGTTCGCCCGGGCCGTGGAGGACTTGGCATGAGCTTGAGAAACATCATCAAGCCGTACCCGTCGCCGATCATCACCGGGCGCGGTATCGACCTCGACTTCCCGATGCTCGCCGGTTGCCTGGCGTTGCTGGGGCTGGGGCTGGTCATGATCGCCTCGGCATCGACCGAAGTGGCGGCGGTGCAGTCGGGCAGTGCCCTGTATTACATGATTCGTCACCTGATTTACATCGTGCTCGGCTTGGGTGCCTGCATCGTCACCATGATGATCCCGATCGCCACCTGGCAACGCCTGGGCTGGCTGATGCTGATTGGTGCGTTCGGTTTGCTGGTGATGGTGATCGTCCCGGGGATCGGCCGCGAAGTGAACGGTTCGATGCGCTGGATCGGCTTCAGTTTCTTCAACGTTCAGCCTTCCGAGATTGCCAAGGTGTTCGTGGTGATCTACCTCGCCGGTTATCTGGTGCGTCGCCAAAAAGAAGTACGTGAAAGCTGGATGGGTTTCTTCAAGCCGTTCATCGTGTTGCTGCCGATGGCGGGTCTGTTGCTGATGGAGCCGGACTTCGGTGCCACCGTCGTGATGATGGCGGCGGCTGCGGCGATGCTGTTCCTGGGCGGAGTCGGGCTGTTCCGTTTTTCCTTGATGGTTGTCCTGGCTGTCGCGGCGGTGGTGTTGTTGATTCAAGTGCAACCGTATCGAATGGCGCGCCTGACCAACTTTGCGGATCCATGGGCCGACCAGTTCGGTGCCGGCTATCAGTTGTCTCAAGCATTGATCGCCTTCGGTCGCGGTGAATGGTTGGGCGTTGGCCTGGGCAACAGCGTGCAGAAACAGTTCTACCTGCCGGAAGCCCACACCGACTTCGTGTTCTCGGTCCTGGCCGAAGAACTGGGTGCCGTGGGTTCCTTGTGCACGGTCGCACTGTTCGTCTTTGTCTGTATTCGTGGCATGTACATCGGTTTGTGGGCAGAAAAGGCCAAGCAATTCTTCGCCGCTTACGTCGCCTACGGCCTGTCGTTCCTGTGGATCGGTCAGTTCCTGATCAACATCGGGGTGAACGTCGGCCTGCTGCCGACCAAGGGTCTGACCTTGCCGTTCCTCAGTTACGGCGGCAGTTCGTTGGTGATCTGCTGCGCCTGTCTTGGCTTGTTGCTGCGTATCGAATGGGAGAGTCGAACCCACTTGGGCAGCGAAGAGATGGAGTTCAGTGAGAGCGACTTCGCCGAGGAGCCGACTCATGGGCGCTAACGTGCTGATCATGGCGGGCGGCACCGGTGGCCACGTGTTCCCGGCGCTGGCTTGCGCTCGCGAGTTTCAGGCGCGCGGTTACACCGTGCACTGGCTCGGGACGCCACGCGGGATCGAAAACGAATTGGTTCCGGCGGCGGGTCTGCCGTTGCACTTGATCAACGTCAGCGGCCTGCGTGGCAAGAGCAAGCTGTCGCTGCTCAAGGCACCTTTTGTATTGCTCAAGGCGATCTGGCAGGCGCGTGCGGTCATTCGTCAGGTGCAGCCGATCTGCGTACTGGGCTTTGGCGGATATGTCACAGGTCCCGGCGGCGTAGCGGCCAAATTGACCGGTGTGCCGGTCATCGTTCATGAGCAGAACGCCGTGGCCGGTACCGCCAATCGGTTGCTGGTGCCGCTGGCCGCGCGAGTCTGCGAAGCTTTCCCGGACACCTTTGCTGCCAGTGGCAGCCGGCGCACCACCGGTAACCCGGTGCGCACCGAGTTGTTCCTCGATACACCGCGTCCAGCCCTGGCCGGACGCAAAGCGCGTTTGCTGATCCTGGGCGGAAGCCTGGGGGCAGAGCCGTTGAACAAATTGCTGCCTGAAGCCCTGTCGCTGGTTCCTGCTGAACTGCGCCCGGAAGTGTTTCATCAGGCCGGCAAAAACCACGATGAAGTGACTGCCGAGCGCTATCGCACTGCCGGTGTCGAGGCGCAAGTGCAGCCTTTCATCAAAGACATGGCCCAAGCCTATGGCTGGGCCGACCTGGTGGTCTGTCGCGCAGGCGCGCTGACTGTCAGTGAGCTGGCTGCTGCCGGTCTGCCCTCGATGCTGGTGCCTTTGCCCCACGCGATCGACGATCACCAGACCCGCAATGCCGATTATTTGGCTCGTGAAGGCGCTGCCTTCCTGATGCCGCAAAGAACGACTGGCGCAGCGGATCTCGCTGCACGCCTGACAGAGGTCTTGATGCAACCGCAACGACTCAACGACATGGCTGGCGCCGCTCGTCGCCTGGCCAAACCTGATGCAACCCGCAACGTGGTCGATATCTGCCTGGAGGTGGTTCATGGTTGAGAATCAGAAAGCCATGCCGCAACCGGAAATGCGCCGCATCCGTCGCATTCACTTCGTCGGAATCGGCGGTGTGGGCATGTGCGGGATTGCCGAAGTGCTGCTGAACCTGGGCTATCAAGTGTCCGGTTCCGACCTGAAAGCTTCGCCGGTGACCGAGCGTCTCGAATCGTTCGGCGCACAGATCTTTATCGGCCACCGCGCCGAGAACAGCGCGAGCGCCGATGTGCTGGTGGTGTCCAGCGCGGTGAACACATCCAACCCGGAAGTCGCGACGGCCCTGGAGCGTCGTATTCCCGTGGTGCCGCGTGCCGAAATGCTGGCTGAGCTGATGCGCTACCGCCACGGCATCGCCGTCGCCGGTACTCACGGTAAAACCACCACCACCAGCCTGATCGCTTCGGTGTTCGCGGCCGGTGGTCTGGATCCGACCTTCGTGATCGGCGGCCGCCTGAATGCAGCGGGCACCAATGCCCAGCTGGGCACCAGCCGCTACCTGATCGCCGAAGCCGACGAAAGCGACGCCAGCTTCCTGCACTTGCAGCCGCTGGTGGCGGTGGTCACCAACATCGACGCCGATCACATGGCGACCTACGACGGTGACTTCAACAAACTGAAGAAAACCTTCGTCGAATTCCTCCACAACCTGCCGTTCTACGGTCTGGCGGTGATGTGCCTGGACGACCCGGTGGTGCGTGAAATCCTGCCGCTGGTCAAACGTCCGACCATGACCTACGGCTTCAGCGAAGACGCCGACGTGCGTGCGATCAATGTTCGCCAGCAAGGCATGCAGACCTTCTTCACCGTGCTGCGTCCTGATCGTGAGCCGCTGGATGTCTCGGTCAATATGCCGGGCAACCACAACGTACTGAACTCCCTGGCGACCATCTGCATCGCGACCGACGAGTGCGTCAGCGATGAAGCCATCGTTCAGGGGCTGTCGGGCTTCCAGGGTGTTGGCCGACGCTTCCAGGTCTACGGCGAGCTGCCGGTCGAAGACGGCCACGTGATGCTGGTGGACGACTACGGTCACCACCCGACCGAAGTGGCTGCGGTGATCAAGGCCGTGCGCGGTGGCTGGCCGGATCGCCGTCTGGTGATGGTCTACCAGCCGCACCGTTACAGCCGCACCCGCGACCTGTACGACGATTTCGTCAATGTCCTGGCCGACGCCAACGTCTTGCTGCTGATGGAAGTCTATCCGGCCGGCGAAGAGCCGATCCCGGGCGCCGACAGTCGCAAGTTGTGCAACAGCATCCGCCAGCGCGGTCAGCTCGACCCGATCTACATCGAGCGCGGCGTCGACCTCGCGCCGCTGGTCAAGCCACTGCTGCGTGCCGGCGACATTCTGCTGTGCCAGGGCGCCGGTGATATCGGCGGTCTTGCACCGAAACTGTTGAATAGTCCGTTGTTCGCGGGTGCCGTTGTCGCTCCTAACGAAGGGAAGTTGAAATGACTGCTGCCTACGCCAACCTGTTCTCGACCATCGCCCCGAAAGACTTCGGTCGTGTGGCCGTGCTGTTCGGTGGCAAAAGCGCCGAGCGTGCGGTTTCGTTGAAATCCGGTAACGCGGTGCTCGAAGCCCTGCAATCCGCTGGCGTGGATGCGTTCGGCATCGACGTCGGCGACGATTTCCTGCAGCGCCTGCTGAATGAAAAAATCGACCGCGCCTTCATCATTCTCCACGGTCGTGGCGGTGAAGACGGCAGCATGCAGGGTCTGCTCGAATGCGCAGGGATTCCCTACACCGGCAGCGGCATCCTTGCCTCGGCGCTGGCCATGGACAAGCTGCGGACCAAACAGGTCTGGCACAGCCTGGGTATTCCGACGCCACGTCACGCGGTGCTGAGCAGCGAAGCCGACTGTATTTTGGCGGCGACGGAACTGGGCTTCCCTTTGATCGTCAAACCGGCGCATGAAGGTTCAAGTATCGGTATGGCCAAAGTGACTTCGGCGTCTGAATTGATCGAAGCCTGGAAAGACGCCAGTACCTACGATTCGCAAGTGTTGGTCGAGCAATGGATTCAAGGTCCGGAGTTCACCATCGCCACCCTGCGTGATCAGGTGTTGCCACCGATCGCTCTGGGCACGCCACACACTTTCTATGACTACGACGCCAAGTACCTGGCTTCCGATACCCAGTACCGGATCCCGTGCGGCCTCGATAGCGCCAAAGAACAAGAACTCATGGACCTCACGGCGAAAGCCTGTGAGGCGCTGGGTATCGCCGGTTGGGGACGGGCTGACGTGATGCAGGACGCCGATGGGCAGTTCTGGTTCCTGGAAGTCAACACCGCACCGGGCATGACCGATCACAGTCTGGTCCCAATGGCCGCACGAGCCGCCGGTCTGGATTTCCAACAGTTGGTGTTGGCGATCCTGGCGGCAAGTGTTGCCGGTAACGCTGCCAGTAACAAAGAGCCGCGAGGTTAAGTCCATGCAAGGCGCCCAGCTACGTCATCAGCCACCCGCACCCGGCCGCAAGCCGGTGCCGCGGGGTGCCAGCCGAATGGTGGCCAAAGAGCCGATGTCGGTGCGCCTGCCGAAAGCCAATTTTGGTTTTCTCAAAGCCTTGTTCTGGCCCGTGCTGTTGGTCGCGTTGGGGTTCGGTACTTACGAAGGTGCACAGCGTTTGCTGCCGTACGCCGACCGGCCGATCACCAAGATCAACGTGCAGGGTGATTTGAGTTACATCAGCCAGCAAGCGGTGCAGCAGCGGATCGCCCCGTACGTGGCGGCGAGCTTCTTCACCATTGACCTTGCGAGCATGCGTACCGAGCTGGAACAGATGCCATGGATTGCACATGCCGAAGTGCGTCGCGTCTGGCCTGACCAGGTGGTGATTCGTCTGGAAGAACAACTGCCCGTGGCCCGTTGGGGTGACGAAGCACTGTTGAACAACCAGGGGCAGGCGTTTACGCCGCGTGAATTGGCCAACTACGAACATTTGCCACAGTTGTTCGGCCCACAGCGGGCTCAGCAGCAAGTGATGCAGCAGTATCAGGTGTTGAGCCAGATGTTACGGCCATTGGGCTTCTCGATTGCCCGGCTGGAATTGCGTGAACGCGGCAGCTGGTTCCTGACCACTGGTGCGGGTAGTGCGGGCCCCGGTCTCGAGCTGTTGCTGGGTCGCGATCACCTGGTGGAAAAGATGCGCCGCTTCATTGCCATCTACGACAAGACGCTTAAAGAACAGATTACGAACATTGCGCGCATCGACCTGCGTTATGCCAACGGCCTGGCCGTCGGCTGGCGGGAACCTGTAGCGCCCACGACGGCCCAACCCGCCGTCGCGAAGAATTGAGAAGAGGCAGGACCATGGCAAACGTGCAAAGCGGCAAAATGATCGTCGGTCTGGATATCGGTACCTCCAAGGTGGTGGCGCTGGTAGGCGAGGTCGCGGCCGATGGCCAACTGGAAATCGTCGGGATCGGTACTCACCCGTCCCGCGGCCTGAAGAAGGGCGTGGTGGTGAATATCGAATCCACCGTGCAGTCCATTCAGCGTGCAATCGAAGAAGCGCAACTGATGGCCGGTTGCCGGATTCACTCGGCGTTCGTCGGCGTGGCCGGCAATCACATTCGCAGCCTGAACTCCCACGGCATCGTGGCGATTCGTGATCGCGAAGTCAGCTCGGCCGACCTTGAGCGCGTGCTCGATGCCGCCCAGGCCGTGGCCATTCCGGCGGATCAGCGAGTGCTGCACACGCTGCCGCAGGATTACGTGATCGACAACCAGGAAGGCGTGCGTGAGCCTCTGGGCATGTCCGGCGTACGTCTGGAAGCCAAGGTCCACGTGGTCACCTGTGCGGTGAACGCGGCACAGAACATTGAAAAGTGCGTGCGTCGTTGCGGTCTGGAAATCGACGACATCATTCTCGAGCAGCTCGCTTCCGCGTACTCGGTGCTGACCGATGACGAGAAAGAGCTGGGCGTGTGCCTGGTGGACATTGGTGGCGGTACCACCGACATCGCGATCTTCACCGAAGGCGCGATTCGTCACACCGCGGTGATCCCGATTGCCGGTGATCAGGTGACCAACGACATCGCCATGGCGTTGCGCACTCCGACCCAGTACGCCGAAGAAATCAAGATTCGCTACGCCTGCGCCCTGGCCAAACTGGCCGGCGCCGGTGAAACCATCAAGGTCCCAAGTGTCGGTGATCGTCCGCCGCGCGAGCTGTCCCGTCAGGCCCTGGCCGAAGTGGTCGAGCCGCGTTACGACGAGCTGTTCACGCTGATCCAGGCCGAGCTGCGTCGCAGCGGCTACGAAGACCTGATCCCGGCCGGCATCGTGCTGACCGGCGGTACTTCGAAGATGGAAGGCGCGGTCGAGTTGGCCGAAGAGATTTTCCACATGCCGGTTCGCCTGGGCGTGCCGCATGGCGTCAGAGGCCTGGACGATGTAGTGCGCAACCCGATTTATTCCACCGGTGTTGGTTTGCTGATGTATGGCCTGCAAAAGCAGTCCGACGGCATTTCCTTCTCCGGGATCAGCAGCAGTCGCGATAGCTACAACAGTGACGAGGCCAAGAGCCCGTTGATCGATCGCATCAAAAGCTGGGTCCAGGGCAATTTCTGAAGATTTACCGCAACACCGTGACACCGCAGCACCGTTGTACGCAGTAGGCGCAGTAGGCGAAAAAAACTAGAGAATGTAAGGAGAGGGAAAATGTTCGAACTCGTAGACAACATCCCCGCAAGCCCGGTTATTAAAGTTATCGGTGTTGGCGGTGGCGGCGGCAACGCTGTCAATCACATGGTCAAGAGCAACATTGAAGGCGTTGAGTTCATCTGCGCCAACACTGATGCCCAGGCGCTGAAAAGCATCGGCGCGCGGACCATCCTGCAATTGGGCACCGGCGTGACCAAAGGTCTGGGTGCTGGCGCGAACCCTGAGGTCGGTCGTCAGGCCGCTCTGGAAGACCGCGAGCGCATTGCCGAAGTGCTGCAAGGCACCAACATGGTGTTCATCACCACGGGCATGGGCGGCGGTACCGGTACCGGTGCTGCGCCGATCATTGCCGAAGTGGCCAAGGAAATGGGGATCCTCACCGTTGCGGTGGTGACTCGTCCGTTCCCGTTCGAAGGCCGCAAGCGTATGCAGATCGCCGACGAAGGCATCCGTCTGCTGTCTGAAAGCGTCGACTCGTTGATCACCATTCCCAACGAGAAGTTGCTGACCATCCTCGGTAAAGACGCAAGCCTCTTGTCGGCTTTCGCCAAGGCCGACGATGTACTGGCCGGTGCCGTTCGCGGTATCTCCGACATCATCAAGCGTCCGGGCATGATCAACGTCGACTTCGCCGACGTGCGTACCGTGATGAGCGAAATGGGCATGGCGATGATGGGCACTGGCTGCGCCAGCGGTCCGAACCGTGCACGTGAAGCGACCGAAGCGGCGATCCGCAACCCGTTGCTCGAAGACGTGAACCTGCAAGGTGCACGCGGCATTCTGGTGAACATCACTGCCGGTCCTGATCTATCCTTGGGTGAGTACTCCGACGTGGGTAGCATCATCGAAGCCTTCGCTTCCGAGCACGCCATGGTCAAGGTCGGTACCGTTATCGATCCGGACATGCGCGACGAGCTGCACGTGACTGTGGTTGCCACAGGTCTGGGCGCAAAAATCGAGAAACCTGTGAAGGTCATCGACAATACCGTTCACACCTCCATGGCTTCTCAGTCGCAACCGGCACCTGCTCGTCAGGAACAGCCTGCGGTGAACTACCGTGACCTGGACCGTCCGACCGTCATGCGCAACCAGGCTCAGGCCGGTGCTGCGACTGCCGCGAAGATGAATCCACAAGACGATCTGGACTACCTGGATATCCCGGCATTCCTGCGTCGTCAGGCCGATTGATGGAATGTATCAGGGCTATGAAGGTGATTGGTGTTCAGCAAAGGTCTGGTCTGCTATTATCGCCAGCCTTTGTTGATACCAGTTCGCAATTTGCGCTGAAGCGGCCCAAGCCATGATTAAACAACGCACCCTGAAAAATATTATCCGTGCCACAGGTGTAGGCCTGCACTCCGGGGAGAAGGTATACCTGACCCTCAAGCCCGCACCTGTAGACACCGGCATCGTGTTTTGTCGTGCCGACCTGGACCCTGTGGTGCAGATTCCTGCTCGCGCGGAAAACGTTGGTGAAACCACTATGTCGACGACACTGGTCAACGGTGACGTCAAAGTGGACACGGTGGAGCACTTGCTCTCGGCCATGGCTGGCCTGGGCATCGATAACGCCTACGTCGAGCTCTCCGCGTCCGAAGTCCCGATCATGGATGGTAGCGCTGGACCCTTCGTATTCCTGATTCAATCGGCTGGCCTGGAAGAACAGGACGCAGCCAAGAAGTTCATCCGGATCCTGCGTGAAGTGACAGTGGAAGACGGCGACAAGCGCGCCACTTTCGTCCCTTTCGAAGGCTTCAAAGTGAGCTTCGAGATCGATTTCGATCACCCGGTGTTCCGTGACCGCACTCAAAGTGCCAGCGTGGATTTTTCCAGCACTTCGTTCGTAAAAGAAGTCAGCCGCGCCCGGACCTTTGGTTTCATGAGTGATATCGAGTACCTGCGCAAGCACAACCTCGCACTCGGCGGTAGCGTTGAAAACGCCATCGTGGTCGACGCGGATGGTGTACTGAACGAAGACGGCCTTCGCTACGAAGACGAATTCGTGAAGCACAAGATCCTCGATGCAATTGGTGACCTCTACCTGCTGGGCAATAGCCTGATTGGTGAGTTCAAAGGCTTCAAGTCGGGTCATGCACTGAACAACCAGCTTCTGCGCAAATTGATTGAGCAGAAAGATGCTTGGGAAGTCGTGACGTTTGAAGACGCCAGCGCTGCTCCGATCTCTTACATGCGTCCAGTTGCGGCGGTGTAAGCAAAAACCTCTCTAGTTTTTAAAGGCTGCCTTCGGGTGGCCTTTTTTTATGCCTCGTTGCCGCTGCCTATTCCTGGGCGCTGACCACTCGATTGCGTCCACGGTGCTTGGCCTGGTACAGCGCCTTGTCGGCGGCGTACATCAGGTTTTCCAGGATTTCGCTCGGTTGCCCCGTTGAAGTGGCGAGGCCGATGCTGACGGTGATCGGTGACTTGTCGCCTTCGAACGGCGGCAGTCGCTCGACCTGCGCACGGATATTTTCGGCAATCCGCAGTGCGCCAGCGGTGTCAGTCTCAGCCAGCACCACGGAAAACTCCTCACCGCCATACCGTGCGACGAGGTCGGCGGGGCGGTGGATATTTTCGCTGATGACCCTGGCGAGCATACGTAACGCATCGTCGCCACCCTGATGGCCGTGGCGGTCGTTGAACGACTTGAAGTGATCGGCGTCGATCATCAGCACCGATAGCGGCTTGCCTGAACGCAGGGCGCGGGACCATTCGCGGTTCAGGGCCAGGTCGAGCGTGCGGCGGTTGGCCACCCCGGTGAGGGCGTCGATGGCCGCCTGTTGCGCCAGTTCCTGCTCGGCATGATGGCGCAGGCGCAATTCGCGGCACAGCAGCAAGGTCAGCCACATCAGGCCGATACACAGCACACCGGTGGCACCACTGATAACGTACGCGGTGCGTCTCCAGCTGGCGAAGACTTCGTCCATGGAGAGCGCGACGATTACCGTCAGCGGCAGGTTGCCGACGCGTGAGAAAGTGTACAGACGGTCCTGGTGGTCCATGCTCGAGACGCTGACGAAGTTGCCACTGCCTGCGCGCAGGATGCGGATGACGTTGGGTCGGCTGCCAAAGCTCTTGCCAATGCTGTCGTCCGTCAACATGGGCTTTTGCGCCAATAGAATGCCGTCCTTGTCGAGCACGTTGAGGGTGCTGTCAGTGCCAATGTTCAAGCTGCTGAACAGCTCGTCAAAGTACGCCAGGCGCATCGAGGCGACGGCAACGCCGAGAAACTCCCCGGTGGGTGATGAGATGCGCCGACTGAAGCTGATGCGCCACTGATCGTTGTCGACGCAGTCACAGCGAGGTTTGAACGGGCGGCTGATAAACATCCCGGTGTCGCTGTTGGAAACGTGAGCCTGGAAGTAGTCGCGGTCGGCGAAGTTGCCGGGTTTTGGCTGAACCAGCGACGAATCGGCGATCACCTCGCCCTGCTTGTCGAGCAACAGGATATCGCCCTTGAAACGTGCCGTGCTGGATCGGTCGAACAGCACCAGGTGACGGATCTGGGCGGAAACCTTCTGCAAGTCGTCGCGTTGGGCGGCAGCAATCAACCCTTGCAGTGACAGGTCATAGAGTTCGACATTGCGCAGCACATCGGCGTCGATCAATTGCACGATGTTGGTCGCACCGCGCGTGGCTGCTTGCATGGCATTGGCGTGTTCGCGGATCAGCAGGAAGGTGACGATGGAAATGATCGCGATGACGGTCAGCGAACTGCCGAGAATCAGCATGAGTTCCGGTCGGCGGGTAGTGCCCGTTATGTGGGGGGACGTACGGCTTGCACTCATGGTTCTGATTTCTGCAGAGGGACTTCATCAGCGTAGTTCCCGAACAGGTCGGGCGGCATGGCAGATATCAGTACATTTATCGTTTCAGCTACCTGTATAAATCCCGGATATAAAAAAGGCCAGCACAAGGTGCCGGCCTTTTTGCAGGGTTTTGTCAAACAACAAAAAAAAGCCGCTGAGAGCAGCGGCTTTGAAGACAACCTCTCAAGGGAAAGAGCCGTGAGAAGTGTCGAGGGAAACTGAGAGGTGTTACAGATCAGCTGTCCTTTTCAACCCGCGGTTGAGCCTGAGTGGCCGATGTTTGCCGGGTTTGCTCAGCGCTTTGTGCCTTTGCGGTCAGTTCAGCCTGAGCCTTTTCAAAGGTTTCGGCACGTGCGGCATTGTGTGCGACGAATGTCTGTGACTCTTCAGCCATGGCCAAGGGCGACAGGAACAAGGACGACAAAACGAAAGCGCTGGCAATACCCATACTGTTGGACATCTGGAAAACCTTCTTGCTTGGCAAGTGCTGTTTGGTGCGGCAAAAGTAAAGGTCTTCAGCGTCGGGAAAAAGAGCGGATTGCAGAAAGGACTGTTGCATCAAGAGCAATAGTCACACTGACCTGTGGCGAGGGGAATTTTGTGGCGAGGGGGCTTGCTCCCGCTCGGCTGCGTAGCAGTCGTCATTCGGGGTAGGTAGTGTGTCTGACGAAAGACGGTTGATTGTGTTGGGGCCGCTTCGCAGCCCAGCGCGAGCAAGCTCGCTCGCCACAGGTATTTCGGGGGGATCAAACCGGCAAATAGATTCCGAACGTATTCACGCCGTTATCACTGCGCACAAACACACCACCGCCATGCATCAGCGCAATCGCCTTGACGATGGCCAGTCCCAGGCCATGATTGGCGCCGCTGTTGCTGCGCGAGGCGTCGACCCGGTAGAAACGTTCGAACAAGCGCGGCAGGTGCTCGCTGGCGATGGGCTCGCCGGGGTTGGTGACGCCGATGCAGACCCGATGCTCCTGAACATCGATCTGCACCTGAATGACCTGGCCAGGGGCGGTGTGTTGCACGGCGTTGTTCAGCAGGTTGATCAGCGCCCGGCGCAGGTGTGCGATCTCGATCTGCACTTGGGCATCGCCACTGACCTGAACCTTGACCTGAGCGTCTTCGAGGATGAAGTCCAGGTAGTCCAGGGTGGTGGCAACTTCGCCCGCCAGCGAGGTGGAGGTCAGTTTAGTGGCCTTGCTGCCCTGATCGGCGCTGGCCAGAAACAGCATGTCGTTGATGATCGAGCGCAGCCGTTCGAGCTCTTCAAGGTTTGATTGCAGCACTTCGAAGTAGTGTTCCGCCGAGCGCCCGCGCGTCAGGGCGACCTGGGTCTGGCCGATCAGGTTGGTCAACGGCGAGCGCAGTTCGTGGGCGACATCGGCATTGAATGATTCGAGCCGGGTATAGGCGTGCTCGACCCGTTCCAGCGTCGAGTTGAACGAGCTGACAAACTGATTGAGTTCCGGCGGTAACG
Source organism: Pseudomonas sp. 6D_7.1_Bac1 (assembly GCF_025465945.1). Classification (GTDB taxonomy): domain Bacteria; phylum Pseudomonadota; class Gammaproteobacteria; order Pseudomonadales; family Pseudomonadaceae; genus Aquipseudomonas. The sequence continues at coordinate 148,514 of NZ_JANLNW010000072.1, forward strand.
GCGACAACTGCAGCCGTGCAGACAGCAACGGCGGCGTCAGTCGTTGGGCCTCCTGAGACACCTTGATCAAGGGTTTCAGGCCGATCCGTGCCACCCAGTACCCGAGCACCGAGGCCAGCAGCACGCCGATGATCGCCAGGCTGATCAAGGCAATCAGCAAGTAATGCTGGGTTTCATAGAAGGTTTGTGTGTCGATGCCGATCATGAAGCGCAGCGGCGGACGCTGATCCTTGGCCGGAAACTGGCTGACCAGCACTTTCAGCGGGTAGGGCTGGTCCGGCAGCTGCACGTCGCGCTTGCCTGTCGGGCCTTGCGCCAAGGCACGGATCTGCGGGGTGATGTTGCCGTATTCGTAGTTGGCATCGCCGCTGATGATCCAGAAACTGATGCGCTTGTCCTCTTCGCCGAGCAGCTTGAGTTTGTTGTTGATTTTCAGCCAATGCTCCGGCGTACCAAAGCGACCGACCGTGGATTCGAGCACGCTGTAACGTGCATCCAGTTCGGCTTCCGGCAACAGCGCCAGTCCCTTTTCGACCTGTTGATACAGCGCCCAGCCGATCAACAGAAACACCAGCGCCGCCACCAGCGTGAACATGCCGCTCAGGCGCAGGGCGATGGAATTACGAGGCACTGCGGCTCTCCAGCACATAACCCATGCCGCGAATGGTGTGCAGCAATTTTTCTTCGAACGGTCCGTCGATCTTCGCTCGCAGACGTTTGATCGCGACTTCAACGACGTTGGCATCGCTGTCGAAATTGATGTCCCAGACCATTTCGGCGATGGCGGTTTTCGAGAGGATTTCACCTTGCCGACGGGCCAGTACACTGAGTAGCGAGAACTCCTTGGCGGTCAGGTCCAGCCGCGTGCCGGCGCGGGTGGCCTTGCGGCTGATCAAATCGATCCACAGGTCGGCGATGGTCACTTGTACTGGCTCGTGACCGCTACTGCGGCGGGTCAACGCTTGCAGGCGCGCCACCAGTTCCAGAAACGAGAAGGGTTTGCCCAGGTAATCGTCGGCGCCATCGCGCAGGCCCTTGATCCGGTCTTCGACACGTTCGCGGGCGGTGAGCATGATCACCGGGGTTTGCTTGCGTGCACGCAGGGCGCGCAACACGCCATAGCCGTCGAGACCCGGCAGCATCACATCGAGAATGATCACCGCGTAATCGCTTTCCAGCGCCAGGTGCAGACCTTCGACACCGTCCGGGGCCCGGTCCACGGTGTAACCCTGTTCGGTCAGGCCGCGGTACAGGTAGTCCGCGGTTTTCTCTTCGTCTTCGATAATCAGAACGCGCATGACCCGCCTCAGTGTGTGGTCGCCAGCGCAGGCGCTGGTGTGGAGCGATGGAACACTCGCTCAAGCCATAAGTATATGACCGGCGTGGTAAACAGCGTCAGCGCCTGGCTGACCAGCAAGCCGCCAACCACCGCGATCCCCAGTGGCTGACGCAGTTCGGCGCCGGTGCCGAAGCCGAGCATCAGCGGCAGGGCGCCGAGCAGGGCGGCGAGGGTGGTCATGATGATCGGCCGGAACCGTGTGAGGCAGGCAGCAAAGATCGCTTCTTCCGGGGGCAGCCCACGATTGCGCTGGGCGTCGAGGGCGAAATCGATCATCAGGATGCCGTTCTTCTTGACGATACCGATCAGCAGCACCAGGCCGATCAGCGCCATGATCGAGAAGTCCTGGCCCAGCATCCACAGCAGAATCAAGGCGCCCAGACCCGCCGACGGCAAGGTCGAGATGATCGTCAGCGGGTGCACGAAACTCTCGTAGAGCACGCCGAGAATGATGTACACCGCCACCAGCGCCGCAAGAATCAGCCACGGCTGACTGGCCAGGGAACTCTGGAACGCCTGGGCCGCGCCCTGGAAGTTACCGTTGACCGAGGCCGGCATGCCGATTTCATTTTTTGCCTGATTGAGCAACGTCACCGCATCGCCCAAGGCCACGCCCGGGGCCAGGTTGAACGACAGGTTGGCGGCCGGGAACATGCCGTCATGGGCGATGGACAACGGGCCGATGGTCGGCGCATCGAATCGGGCCAGCGCTGACAACGGCACCATCTCGCCACTCAGCGGCGAACGCAGGTAGAAGTAGGCCAGGCTTTCGGCCTTGCCGCGTTGGCGAGTGTCGAGTTCGAGGATGACGTTGTACTGGTTGATTTCGGTCTGGAACTCATTGACCTGCCGTTGGCCGAAGGCGTCGTAGAGCGCTTCGTCGACATCGCTGGCGGTCAGCCCGAAACGCGCTGCAGCGGCACGGTCGATGTTGATGTGGGTGATGCTGCCGCCCAATTGCAGGTCGTTGGAAATGTCACGGAACGCCGCAATGCCGCGCAGTTTTTCGGTCAGGCGTTGGGTCCAGAGGTTCAGTGTCGGGCCGTCGTTACTCTTGAGCACGTATTGATACTGGGCGCGGCTGGGGCCGGAGCTGAGGTTGATGTCTTGCCCGGCGCGCAGGTACAGCACGATGCCCGGAATCTTCATCAGTTGCGGACGAATCCGGTCGATGAATTCACTGGCGGACACATCGCGGTCACCGCGTTTTTTCAAGGAAATCCAGAAGCGTCCGTTGGCGATGGTCTGGTTGCTGCCCGACACACCGACCGAATGGGAGAACGCCTGCACCGCCGGGTCGGCAGCGACGATCTCGGCCAGGGCCTGGTGCTTTTTGACCATTTCCGGGTAGGAGACATCAGCCGCTGCCTCCGTGGTGCCGAGGATGAAACCGGTGTCCTGGATCGGGAAGAAACCCTTGGGAATGAACACATACCCGGCAATCGCCATACACAGTGTCAGGCTGAAGACGCCCAGCATCAGTTTTTGATGGGCGAGGGCACGGCGCAGTGCGCGCTCGTAGAGCGCCAGCAGGCGTTCGCCGAAGCCTGGTTTGGCGTTGGCGTCATGCACCGGAGCGCGCATGAACAGGGCGGCCATGGTCGGTGCCAGGGTGAGAGAAACCACCACCGAAATCAAAATGGTCGAGGTCGCGGTGAGGGCGAACTCCTTGAATAGCCGGCCGACCACCCCGCCCATGAACAGCAGCGGAATAAACGCAGCCACCAGCGAGAAACTGATCGAAACCACGGTAAAACCGATTTCGCCGGCACCCTTGATCGCCGCCTCGCGCATACCGTCGCCGGCCTCCAGGTGGCGGTGGATGTTCTCCACCACCACAATCGCATCGTCGACCACAAAACCCACGGAAATGACGATCGCCACCAGGGTCAGGTTGTTCAGGCTGAAACCCATGATGTACATCAACGCGATACTGGCGATCAGCGAAACCCCGAGCACGCTGGAAACGATCAGCGTCGCCGACCACTGGCGCAGGAACAGCGCCATCACCGCAATCACCAACAGGACGGCGATCAGCAGCGTGACTTCCACTTCGTGCAGCGAAGCACGGATGGTCTGGGTCCGGTCGATCAGTACATTGACCTGTATCGACGCCGGCAGCATCGCTTCAAGGCCCGGCAACGCGGCTTGAATCCGGTCCACGGTGTCGACGATGTTGGCCCCTGGTTGCCGCAAGATCACCAGGTTGACCCCCGGCCGATCGCCGGACCAGGCCTGGACGTAGGCGTCTTCCGAGCCACTGACCACCTTGGCGACATCCTTGAGCTGAACCGGCGCACCGTTCTTGTAGGAGACGATGAGTTGGCCGTACTCGTCGGGATGGAACAGCTGATCGTTGGTCGATAACGTGGAAATGCTCGACTCACCGTACAGCGCGCCTTTGGCCAGGTTGAGGCTGGTTTTCTGAATGGCCAGGCGCACATCGGCCAGGGTCAGGCCGATGGCTGCGAGCTTGTCGGCTGAGGCCTGGACCCGGATCGCCGGGCGTTGCTGACCGGTGATGTAGATCTGGCCGACGCCGTCGATCTGGCTCAGTTGCCGCGCCAGCAGGGTTTCGGCGTAGTCGCTGAGTTCGGTGCCGGGCATTTGCGTCGAACTGACGCTGAGGATCAGCACCGGGCTGTCAGATGGGTTGACCTTGCGCCAGGTCGGCAGCGTCGGCATGTCCTTGGGCAGTTTGCCGGCGGCGGTGTTGATGGCGGCCTGAACTTCTTGCGCTGCGGTGTCGATGCTTTTATTGAGGGTGAATTGCAGGGTGAGGTTGGTCGAACCCAAGGCACTGCTGGAGGTCATCTGGGTCATGCCGGGGATGGCGCTGAATTGCACCTCCAGGGGTGTTGCCACCGACGAGGCCATGGTGTCCGGGCTGGCACCAGGCAACAGGGCGGCGACCTGAATGGTCGGGAACTCGGCCTCAGGCAGTGGTGCGACGGGCAGGCGCGGGAAGGCGATCAAGCCCAGCAGCACCAGCGCGAAGGTCAGCAGGACCGTGGCCACCGGGTGGTCGATACACCAGGCGGAAATACCACCGTGGACCTTCATTGCGGTTGCTCCGCCGCGTTGTTCTGGGTGAGTGCTGGCGGGTCGCTGAGCACCTGAATGCTAGCGCCGGGTTTGAGCCGCGACTGACCGTCGCTGACCAGCACATCACCGGCCTGCACACCCTTGATGATGTTCAGCCCGCTGTCTTGATAGACCATCTGTACCGGAACGGATTCGACGGTGTCGCCTTTGACCCGGTAAACGAACGGTTGATCCAGCCCGCGCTGGACCACACTCGGCGGTACCACCAGGGCATTCTTGTTGAGGGCGGTCTGGATCCTGATGGTCACCAGTTGCCCCGGCCAGAGCTTTTGTCTGGCATTGTTGAATTCGGCCTTGGCGCGAATGGTTCCGGTGTTGGTATTGATCTGGTTGTCGATCAGCGTCAGGTGGCCTTCGCCGAGCAAGTCGCCGGTCTGGCCGTTGGTGTCGGTGCCGATGTAGGCATTCACGTCGGCGGGTGGGGTCGCACTGATCAGCTGTTGCAGCGTCGGCAGCATTTGCTGTGGCAGGGAAAACTCGACGGCAATCGGGTCGATCTGGGTCACCGAGAACAGTCCTTGGGCATCGTTCATACGCAGGAAGTTACCTTCATCCACAGTACGAATACCGACCCGACCGGTCACCGGTGAGCGAATCTGTGTGTAGGAGAGCTGCACCTGCGCTGCGTCAATGGCCGCCTGATTGCGCTGCGCTGTGGCTTTCAACTGATTGACCAAGGCTTGTTGCTGGTCGTAGGTCTGCTTGGACACACCGTCATCCACGCTGAGCAACTTGTAGCGCTTGAGATTGACCTCGGCCACCTGCAACTGCGCCTGGTTTTCAGCCACTTGTGCACGGGCCTGATCGAGGCTGGCGCGGATCGAGCGATCATCGATGGTGGCCAGCAGGTCACCGGCCTTCACCAACTGGCCTTCCTTGACCAGCAGTTTGGTGAGAATGCCGTCGATCTGTGGGCGGATGACCACGCTGTGCAACGACAGCACTGAGCCAATCCCGCTGACGTAACGCGGCACATCGCGCTCGGCGACGCTGATGACCCGCACCGGGATTGCCGCCGGTGCCGAGAGCTTGCTGGTCGCGGGTTTGATCGCAACCCCAATGGCCACGGCAGCGACAGTCGCCAACAGACCGGCGATCAGCAGTTTTTTTCTTGGAATGGGCATGAGCATCAAGCGCCGGGGCAAAAAGGACGGAGAATAATGGCCTATTTATAGTCCTTTGTTGCGGTCAGCAGGGTGACTGCTAACTGACAGGGCTGTCAGCTAGGCGACCATTCGTGCGTCGGGAGGTTAAAGATCGCAGGCGCACAGGTATACTGCCCGCCTTTCGCGGTCCACTCATCGGGCCCGACTCTATGTGCATCACCCGGAGCATTCATGACTTCCCCGATACAAGCGCCTGTTGCTGACGAACAGGCTGACCTGCCAGACAGCGTCGACTCCAGCGCCGACAGCGAAACCCGCGCCGCGATTCCGGCCTTCAAGTTCCCGTTCAAACCGGGTGAGCTGGCAGCCGGCAAAAACGCCAATCAACCGTGGTACAAGAACGGCGCCAAGAACGGCCACACCAAGGTTCCTGGTGCCGCGCCGCCTGGCACTCGTCGCTCGATGGGTAAGCGCTGACAGTCAGGCGTTTTTGGCTGGAAACAATTCTCTCTGTCGCTGAGATAGTTCCCACAAGGATAAGCGATCTGTCCTCTTGGGGCGTCGGTGGTCACTCGTTGAAGATTCATGCCCGCGCAATGTGTGTCGTTTGACCCATTGCCAGATGATATTGCCCGCACTGAAGGGGCAGGCATCGCGGACTCCCATGATTGCTTGATGAAGGCCACCGAAATGTCTCTGGTAAAAACCGTAACTTTGCTCTCTCTGATGGCTCTGACCACCGGTTGCGTGTCGTCCGCGGTCGACCCTCAGATCCGCTTCGGCGTCGAAGCCCTGGTTCCTCCGTTCGAGAGTCGCAACGAGAAAGGCGAGTTGGTGGGGCTGAACATCGAGTTGGGCAACGCGCTGTGTGCCGAACTCAAGTCCCGCTGTGTCTGGATCGATCAAGCCTACGCCACCAATGTCGACGCGCTTGAAGCCAAGCGCTTTGATGCGATCATGCCGATGACTGCCACGCCTTTGCGTCGGGAACGGGTCGACTTTACCGAAGACCTGTACCCCCTGAATAACCGCCTGGTGGCACGCAAAAACTCGGGCCTGCAACCTGATCCGCAATCGCTCAAAGGCAAGCGGGTAGGCGTACTGGCGGGTACCAGCCGTGAGGCGTTCGCCAAGACTCGTTGGGCTGCGTCGGGCGTGACGGTGCGCAGTTTCGATTTCAACGACCAATTGGTTGCCAGTCTGTTGGCCGGTGAGATCGACGCCACCCTGCAAGACTCCATTGAAATCACCCACGCGCTGTTAAGCCAACCCCAGGGGCAAGATTTCGATTTTGTCGGCCCGACCCTCAAGGACCCTTTGCTGGGCAGTGGCGTGGCCATCGCCGTGCGCAAAAACGACACAGCGTTGCGCGATAACCTGAACGGTGCACTTGAGCGTATCAAGCAAAACGGCCAGTACCAGACCATTACCCAGCGCTTTCTGCCGCCTGCAGCACCCGATTCGCCACGCTATTTTCCTAACGAAGAAGGCCTGCCATTCTCCGATGCGGTGCAGGTTGGCCAGACCATCTATCTGTCCGGCGTGCTCGGTCTGGGGGCTGACGGCGAACTGGTCAAGGGCGGCATCGTTCCGCAGATGACCCAGGCTATGGAGAATCTGCGCGACGCGTTGCAACGTAGTGGTTCGTCCCAGGCTCACGTAGCCAAATGTACGGTCATCCTCGCCGACATCAAGGATTTCGCCGCCATGAATACGGTTTATAGGCAGTACTTCCCGGCGGATCGATTGCCGGCTCGCACGTCGTTCGCTGCCGGGAAGCTGCTATTGGACGCACGAGTGGAGGTTGAATGTCTGGCGGTCACTGCGCGTTAGCCTTCCATAAACATGCCCTGTGCAGTATGTCCTGGGCCTCGGCTGGCTTGTCGTCTCAGGCCGCCCGCAGCGAGATAAACGCATAGTTCAGCGGTTCCGCCGTGGTCACTTGGGCCCCGGCGGCCTGCACTTGCTCGGCGATTTCGTTGCCTGACACATGGAACTGCCATTCACCAGCCGACTCTGGCAACGGCACTGCCTGCACCTGATCAATCGCCTGGGCAAACGCCGCCATGTCCGGCAGGTACGCGGTAAACCCGTCACCCTTGAGGGCTGTGGTGCGCATCCCCAGACGTGCGCAAATCGCTTCCTTGGTTTGAATGTCGTCGCGGTCTGCCTGACGCGAGCGCTGGATCAGGCTGGCCAGTTCCTGGTCAACCAGCTGACCGCCGACGATCAACTCAGGGCCTTGCTCCCACGATTCGGGCGGGCAGTCCTTGGCTGTTGGCGTCAGCGGAATGTGCGGATTGATTTCCATTGGGTAGATGCGACAGACCAAAGGCCGGCGTTCGTAGATGCCGCAGAGGTTGTCTTTGTCAAGATTCCGGCAGGGGCCGGCGTTGTACGCGGCGAAGGTGATGGCGATGTGGGCCTCGGTCGCGCCGCTGGGCACCACCACGGAACGGCGTTCGGCGTGCTCGCCTTGCAAGGCGGGAAGGCCCAGGCCATTGCCGAGAAAACCTTCCACCAGCACGATCACGGTACCGCCGTCAGCCGCCCACATCCGGGCCTCGACGAGGGTCAGAGGCACGTGGTGGTCGCTGCAGCATTTGCCGCAACCTACGCAGGAAAACGTCGTATTCATAGGGCGACCAGTCACATTCCAGAGGCGTCAGCGATGACGAAAAGCCACCGCAAGGAACTCTCCTGAAGCAAGTTATGCGCCAGTCACCAGCCCTTGGGCGTGCGTTGACCAAGGGCTGAATCTGCATGATGGTTTGCTGTTGGTAGTGCGGACCTCATCGCGAGCAGGCTCGCTCCCACAGTGGTTTTCGTTGTACATAGAATCTGCGTTCCATGAGATCAAATGTGGGAGCGAGCCTGCTCGCGATAGCGGTATCAGTCTGGAACAAGTTCTCGGCGTACCAGGCGCATTCCAGCGTTTTCATACAATCGCAGGGCTCGAGGGTTGTCCTCCAGGACCTTCAGATCAACGAACCCCTCGCGTCGCTGTTGAAACACACTGAATGCATGCAACAACAACGCCCGTCCCAATCCTTGGCCCTGCGCGCGCGGATGTACCACCAGGTTCTTGATGTAGGCGCTGGTCCAGCACTGCGCCACGCCGACAATGCCTTGCACATCCGAGGCGATGAAGCACAGCGCCGGGTCATATTCGGCATCGCGTTCAAAATGCTCGCGCCAAACCTCCAGGGCCGGAACTCGCCCACCGCCTTGTTGATAGCCCTGTTCCATCAACCCGTGCACGGCTTCGGCCAATGGCGGGCGATAGAGGCTCAGCTGGATACCGTCCGGCCAGACGACGGGCGGCAACGTCTCGGCCAGGTCGCGCCGCAGCAGCAGGCAATACGTTTGCGCCAAGGCTTAGTTACCTTGCTGCGCGACCGCTTTTGCGGCCTCGATCAGGCATTTGGTCAGCTCTGGCGAGGAGAACTTGGTCAGCACCGCGTTCGCCCCGGCCAATCGGGCCTTTTCACTGTTCATCGCGCTGTCCAGCGAGGTGTGCAGCAGCACGTAAAGGTGGGAAAAGTCCGGAGTTTCGCGCAGGGTTCGGGTGAAGGCGTAGCCGTCCATTTCGGACATTTCGATGTCCGAGACAATCAGGTTGATCTGCTGCGCGGTGCCTTGCAGGTCCAGCAGGCAGTCGATGGCTTCCCTGGCGCTGCGTGCGGTGTGGCATTGCAGGCCGAGGTTGCGCAGGGTATGCACCGATTGTTGCAGTGCCACCTGGCTGTCATCGACCACCAGAATGCGTGCGTTGCCCAGCACTTCGGCGTCTTCCATGCTGAGCTCGGTCGGGGCCATTTCGATCTGCGCCGGGGCGATGCCGTGGATGACTTTCTCGATGTCGAGCACCTGCACCAGCGTGCCGTCCACCGAGGTCACCCCTGTGATATACGAACGCACGCCCCCGGAGCCGTAGGGCGGTGGGCGGATGTCGGTGGTCAGGCAGTGGACGATCTTGCTCACCGCCTGAACGTGCAGGCCTTGCTTGGAGCGGCTGACGTCGGTGACGATCAGGCAGCCGCCATCCGGGTCCACCAGCGGTCGTTCACCGATTGCCCGGCTCAGGTCGATCACTGACAACGAGGCGCCGCGCAGGGTGGCGATACCTTTGACGTGGGGGTGCGACTCCGGCAGCTTGGTCAGCGGCGGGCAGGGAATGATTTCACTGACTTTCAACAGGTTGATCGCCATCAGCTTGCCGCTGCGCAAGGTAAACAGCAGAAGCGAAAGTGAATCTGCGCGGGCTTTGGTGGAGGACATAAAAACCTTCTGTGGAAAAAGGTGATGGGCGATCGCAGGACCGCCAGCAACTATTGATATCGGGTTATCGACGCAAGCGGGGCAGGCTTTAACCTTAATGCCAAACGCTGAATCCTGTGGCGAGGGAGCTTGCTCCCGCTCGACTGCGCAGCAGTCGCCAAATAGGTAATTGTGTGCAGTCTATTGCAATGTGGTGACTGATTTGGGAGTGCTTCGCACTCCAGCGGGAGCAAGCTCCCTCGCCACACTGGTTACTACTTCATCCCCAACCGCTTGGCCATCCGCCCAAGGTTTGCTCGATCCAAGCCTAGCTCACGGGCGGCGCTGGCCCAGTTGTTCTGGTGGCGTTCAAGACAAGCGGTGATCAGCTGGCGTTGATAGTGTTCGGTGGCTTGGCGCAGGTCGCCGAACACTTGCGCCGTGGGCGCAGGGTCAATGATTGCTGGCGGCAGGGCGGTTTCGACAGTGTCGTGGGGCAGGTCAAGATCCGCCGCACTCAGGCTCAGAATCTTCGGCCGCTCCCGTGAGTTGCCCAGTGCTTTCAGCGCGCTGCGGCCGATCAAGTGTTCCAGTTCGCGGACGTTGCCCGGCCAGTTGTAGGCCAGCAGTGACGCGTGTGCGTCGCTGCTCAGGCGCAGGCTGTTGAGGCCCATGCGCGAGCGGTTCTGCTCAAGGAAATAGCCGCTGAGCAACAACACATCCCGACCGCGATCACGCAGCGCCGGCACCCGCAATGGGTAAACGCTGAGGCGATGGTAGAAATCGGCGCGGTAGCGGCCGCTGCGCACCTCTTCGGCCAGGTCACGGTTAGTCGCGGCGATCAGGCGCACGTCGACGTGATGCTCCTTGTCCGACCCCAGGCGCTGTAACTGACCGCTTTGCAGCACGCGCAGCAATTTGGCCTGCACCGTCAGCGACAACTCGCCCACTTCATCGAGAAACAGCGTGCCGCCATTGGCCAGTTCGAATTTGCCGCGACGGTCGTTCATCGCCCCGGTGAAGGCGCCGCGCACGTGGCCGAACAGTTCGCTTTCCACCAGGGTGTCGGGCAGCGCGGCGCAGTTGAGGCTGATGATCGGTTTGTCGGCACGCGGTGAAGCGGCGTGGATCGCCTGGGCCACCAGCTCTTTACCGACCCCGGTTTCGCCGGTGATCAGCACGGTCAGGTCGCTGCCACCGACCAGGTTGATCTCTTCCACCAAACGCTTGTGTGCCTTGCTCTGGCCGATCATTTCGCGGTTCTGCTGGCCGCTGGCCTGGCGATAGACCTCGGCGCGCTGGTGCTCGTCTTCCGCGCGATTGGCCAGCCGTTCGATACGTTCGGCGGCGTTGACCGTGGCGGCAGCGAGGCTGGCAAAGGCTTGCAGGGCGTCCAGTTCGATGGGCTCGAAGCGCTCCGGGTCCAGGGCGTCGAGGGTCAGCAAGCCCCACGGACGCTCATCGATAAACAGCGGGCAGCCCATGCAATCGTGGACTTCCAGGTGATCGTGGAGGCCATCGACCAAGCCGTCATAGGGATCGGGCAAGGCGCTGTCGCTGGGGAAGCGCGTCGGCTCCGAGCGGCTGAGCAACACTTCAAAGCGCGGGTGTTCGCTGACCTTGAAGCGCCGCCCCAGGGTGTCGATGCTCAGACCGTTCACCGCCAGCGGCACCAGCCATTCACCGTCGAGCCGCAGCAGGGCGGCGGCGTCGCAGGGGAGCAGGGCGCGCATCGCTTCGAGCAGGCGTCGGTAGCGCTCGCCTTCCGGCAATTCGCGGGAAAGGTCGGAGACCAGTGGAAGCAGTGCGGTAAGCAAGGATTTTGCAGTCATATTGACTCCATGTAGTCGAGATGACTATAAGCCTGCTTGTGTCTATATGACTACACTATTTATAACATATTGATTTATATGAATTTAATTATTGGCATGGAAACTGATATGTAACGGTTAGAAAGCTATAAACCCAGCCGTTCAGGAGTACCCCTTATGCTTAGCGCGCAAGACCGTGCCATCGTCAAATCCACCGTACCGTTGCTCGAAAGCGGTGGCGAAGCCCTGATCACCCACTTCTATCGCATGATGCTCTGCGAATACCCGCAGGTGCGCCCGCTGTTCAACCAGGCGCACCAGGCCAGCGGCGACCAGCCTCGGGCCTTGGCGCGCGGCGTACTGATGTACGCGCGGCACATTGATCAGCTCGATCAGTTGGGTGACCTGGTGGCGAAGATCATCAACAAGCACGTTGCCCTGCAAATCCTGCCGGAGCATTACCCGATTGTCGGCGCTTGCCTGCTGCGGGCGATATCCGAGGTGCTCGGTGACGATATCGCCACGCCAGAAGTGATGAGCGCCTGGGGCGCGGCCTACAATCAACTGGCCGACATCCTGATCGGCGCCGAAACCGCGATCTACGACCAGAAAGCCCAAGCCCATGGTGGCTGGCGCGGGGCGCGGGAATTCAAACTGGCCAAACGTGTGGAGGAGAGTGCGGAAATCACCTCGTTCTACTTTGAACCGGCGGACAAAGGGCCGATTCTCGCAGCGGAACCGGGTCAATACATCGGCATGAAACTGATCCTCGACGGTGAAGAAATTCGTCGCAACTACTCGCTGTCGTCCCTGGGTGATAACGGTCAGTACCGCATCAGTGTCAAACGCGAAGAGGGCGGCCGTGCCTCGAACTACCTGCACGACCAGTTCCCTGTCGGCGCCAGCATCCTGTTGTTCCCGCCAGCGGGCGAGTTCACCCTGACCGCCAGCGACAAGCCGTTGGTGCTGATCAGCGGCGGCGTCGGCATCACACCAACACTGCCGATGCTTGAAGCGGCGCTGGCCACCGAGCGTCCGGTGCACTTTATCCACTGCGCGCGTAACGGTGGTGTGCATGCGTTTCGTGACTGGATCAACGGTCTGGCCGAGCGTCATCCGCAACTCAAGCACTTCTATTGCTATGCCGAAGATGATGGGGTCAGCCCGGCAGCGCATAAGGTCGGGCTGTTGAGCCAGGAGCAGTTGGCGGACTGGTTACCGAAAGAGCGCGACCTGGACGCTTATTTCCTGGGGCCCAAAGGTTTCATGGCCGCGATCAAGCGCCACCTCAAGGCCCTGGGTGTGCCAGAGAAGCAGAGTCGCTACGAATTTTTCGGCCCGGCTGCTGCGCTGGAATAAGCGCAGTGTGGCGACTCGGGTAGACCGAGTCGCCTTCATCGCGAGCAGGCTCGCTCCCACAGTGGATTGGCGTTGTGACTCAGATTGTGATCACACCACCATTCACCTGTGGGAGCGAGCCTGCTCGCGATGGCATCATCCGCTTCGCCACAGATCCAACTGTTTAATCCGCTGTTAATAAGCCTGCCGTTAATTCCCTCCTGTTAATCCACCCCAGTGGTCAGCGTGTAAACTTGCGATCAATTGATACGCGAAAGGCCCACTGCGGTCGGTGGGCCTGTTGAACACAACCAGCACTTTTGGCAAAGGAAACGGGAATGAATGAGGAAATGATGCGGTTGGGACGTGAGCGGCGCTTTCTGGTCCTGCTGGGCGTCATCTGCCTGGCGTTGATCGGTGGCGCGCTGTACATGCAAGTGGTGCTGGGCGAGGCGCCATGCCCGCTGTGCATCCTGCAACGTTATGCGCTGTTGCTGATCGCGATCAGTGCCTTTGTCGGTGCCGCCATGCGCACTCGCCGCAGCATCACCGTGTTTGAAGGGCTGGTGGTGATTTTCGCCCTGGCCGGCGCCGCAACGGCCGGGCATCACGTCTATACACAGTTCTACCCGGCAGTCAGTTGCGGCATCGATGTGCTGCAACCGATTGTCGACGGCTTGCCGCTGGCAAAGATCTTCCCGCTGGGCTTCCAGGTCGACGGCTTCTGCGAGACACCGTACCCGCCGATCCTCGGCCTGTCGCTGGCACAATGGGCGCTCGTGGCCTTTGTGTTGACTGTGGTGCTGGTGCCGCTGCTCGTCTCGCGTAACCGCAAACACCTGAACTGAGGCCGCTCGCCGCCGCCACAGGCCTTGAAAAAACGCCCCGGTCCTCGAAAAGAGGCCGGGGCGTTTTGCGTTTCAGCGGTCTTGTAAAAGGATTGTGATGCGCGGCTAAGAAGGCTGTGTCGCATGTGCGACATGTTGTCACAGCTCAGGTGTGGCAACTCATTTCAAAGTCGATTGTCGTCGCTGAAACTGACAAGGAATTTACCTCACTGACGGGCTTCCCCAAAGCACAGCCAAGGCGCCGCAGCAGGCAGTTTTAACAGGCTTGGACGAATGGCCAAATGCCTTGTGACAGGGGGCTTTGGCGAGGTCGGCGACGCTTCTGGAGACGGCGATGCTGTCTGAACTGTGGACAGTAGACCTACATTTTTCGAGGTTCCTGTTGAGAATAAATCGCGATACCATGAAAAATCTTTGCAGAAACCGTTAATGATTGTTGCCGTATCCGATAAAAATTATTTCGAGTTGAGACATGGTTTATACAACGTTACATATCTACAATCGCCCGCACTGAAATTCCGGCGCGGCGCTCTCCTTGGCACAAGGGGCGGTCGTGGGGCTTTAACGGGCTTCATTCGACGCCAGGTGTCGGCGCCTTCCAACTATCCGCACCAAATGGAATTGGTCTGTAACAAGGCCTTTGACCACGAATTCGAATAAGAACTCACCGCTAGCCCAGGATGTGTCGATCAGCGGTTAACGCGCGACGGGCAAGCCCTTATTCAATCCAAGAAAAATGCCAACCCTTGGCAGGGTGAAGTGTTGGCGATCAAAACCCAACTGCATTGCGCAAGCTGCTTTAGAGGTCGTGAGATGAGTAAAAACAGGTACCCCAGATTACTAGGCTTATTGCCGCTGCTCGGCACGCTGTTGCTGGGAGGTTGCAACATGACCTTGCTCGACCCCAAGGGCCAGGTCGGTCTGGATGAACGAAACCTGATCATCACCGCCACGCTGCTGATGCTGTTGGTCGTTGTGCCGGTCATCGTCATGACCTTCGCCTTCGCCTGGAAATACCGCGCGTCGAACCAGAACGCCGACTACGCGCCAAAATGGTCCCACTCCACCAAGATTGAAATCGCGGTGTGGACTGTTCCGGTGCTGATCATCATCGCCCTGGGTTACGTCACCTACAAATCGACCCATGCCCTGGACCCTTACCGTCCGCTGGATTCCGACGTCAAGCCGATCACCATTGAAGTGGTCGCCATGGACTGGAAGTGGCTGTTCATCTACCCGGAACAAGGCATCGCCACGGTCAACAAGATCGTGTTCCCGGCCCACACGCCAATCAACTTCAAAGTCACCTCCGACACCGTGATGAACTCGTTCTTCATCCCGGGCCTGGGCGGCCAGATCTACGCGATGGCGGGCATGCAGACCAAGCTGCACCTGATCGCCAACCAGAACACCGAGCTTGAAGGTATCTCCGCCAACTACAGCGGCGCTGGCTTCACCGGCATGAAATTCAAAGCGATCGCCACTTCCCAGGAAGATTTCGACGCCTGGGTCAGTGACGTCAAGAAGGCACCTAAACAGCTTGAAAAAGCTGAATACGAAGCCCTTTCCAAACCAAGCCAGAACAACCCGGTTGAACTCTACTCCTCGTACACGCCGAACCTGTTCCAGATCATCCTCGACAAGTACGAAGGCATGAAACCGGGCAAGCCGATGCACCACGAGAAAGACGAGAAAGAAGTGGCCGGTATGGAAGGAATGGACATGAGTTCGCATTCAGCTGCCGGGGCAGAGGAGTAAACGATGTTTGGTAAATTAAGTTGGGAAGCGGTCCCGTTCCACGAGCCGATTGTGATGGTAACCATCGCCATGATCGCGCTCGGTGGTCTGGCGGTGTTCGCTGCAATCACCTATTTCAAGAAGTGGACCTACCTGTGGTCCGAGTGGCTGACTTCGGTTGACCACAAGAAAATCGGCGTGATGTACATCATCGTGGCCATGATCATGCTGCTGCGTGGTTTTGCCGACGCCGTCATGATGCGTTCCCAGTTGGCCCTGGCCACCGAGGGTTCGCCTGGCTACCTGCCACCTGAACACTATGACCAGATCTTCACCGCTCACGGTGTGATCATGATCATCTTCATGGCGATGCCATTCTTCACCGGCCTGATGAACCTTGCGGTGCCGCTGCAGATCGGCGCGCGTGACGTTGCCTACCCGTTCCTGAACTCCCTGAGCTTCTGGCTGCTGGTCTCCGGCGTCGTGCTGGTGAACGTGTCCCTGGGTGTCGGCGAATTCGCCCGTACCGGTTGGGTTGCATACCCACCGCTGTCGGAACTGGGCTACAGCCCGGGCGTGGGTGTGGACTACTACATCTGGGCACTCCAGCTATCGGGGTTAGGTACGACGTTAACCGGGGTCAACTTCCTGGCCACCGTGCTGAAAATGCGTACCCCGGGCATGAAAATGATGGACATGCCGATCTTCACCTGGACCTGCACCTGGGCCAACGTTCTGATCGTCGCTTCCTTCCCGATCCTGACCGCTACCCTGGCATTGCTGACGCTTGACCGTTACATGGATTTCCACATTTTCACCAATGAACTGGGTGGAAATCCGATGATGTACGTCAACCTGTTCTGGGCCTGGGGTCACCCCGAGGTTTACATCCTGATTCTGCCGGCGTTCGGGATCTTCTCCGAAGTCATCTCGACCTTCTCCGGCAAGCGTCTGTTCGGCCACCACTCGATGATCTACGCCAGTGGCGCGATCTCGATCCTGGGCTTCATGGTCTGGCTGCACCACTTCTTCACCATGGGTTCGGGTGCCAACGTCAACGCCTTCTTCGGTCTGGCGACGATGCTCATCTCGATTCCGACGGGGGTGAAGCTATTCAACTGGCTGTTCACCATCTATCGCGGTCGTCTGCGTATCACCAGCCAGGTTCTGTGGACCCTGGGCTTCATGGTGACCTTCGCCATCGGCGGCATGACCGGCGTACTGCTGGCCATCCCGGGTGCTGACTTCGTACTGCACAACAGCCTGTTCGTGATCGCTCACTTCCACAACGTGATCATCGGTGGCGCGGTATTCGGCTACATCGCCGGTTTCGGCTTCTACTTCCCTAAAGCGTTCGGCTTCAAGCTGCACGAAGGTTGGGGCAAGGCAGCGTTCTGGTTCTGGATCTCGGGCTTCTTCGTCGCGTTCATGCCGCTCTATGTACTGGGCTTCATGGGCATGACCCGTCGTCTGAACAGCACCACCAACCCTGAGTGGACGCCGTACCTGCACGTTGCAATGGTCGGTGCGGTACTGATCGCCTTCGGTATTGCCTGCCAGTTGATCCAGTTGTACGTGAGTATCCGTGATCGCAAGCTGCCGCAGAACATGTGCGAAGCCGGTGACCCGTGGAATGCCCACACGCTGGAATGGTCGACCTCGTCGCCACCACCGTTCTACAACTTCGCCGTACTGCCGAAAGCCGAAGGCATCGACCCGTTCACCGAGGCCAAGGAAAACGGTACTGCGTACCAGGCTCCAGCCCGTTACGAGCCGATCCACATGCCAAACAACACCGCGACCGGTCTGGTCATGGGTGCTCTGTTGACCGTGTTCGGTTTCGCGATGATCTGGCACATCTGGTGGATGGCCATCGCAGGCCTGGCCGGCACCGTGATCTATTTCGTCATCCACGCTGCCCGTGATGACCAGGGCTACATGGTCCCGGTTGAAACAATCGAGCGCATCGAAGCCGAGCAGCACAAGCGTCTGGTAGCGGCCAAAGCGATCCCGGCCACCGCCACCCGTGTTGAAACCTCGTTGGAACAGGCTTAAACCATGTCGAACTTAGTGACCAATGCTGGACACACCCATGTCGATGGACATGGGCACGATGACCATCACCACGACTCGGGCGAGATGACCGTATTCGGTTTCTGGCTCTACCTGATGACCGACTGCATTCTGTTTGCGTCGATCTTCGCGGTGTACGCGGTACTGGTAAACAACGTAGCCGGTGGCCCGTCGGGCCACGACATCTTCGAACTGCCGTACGTGCTGGGTGAAACCGCCTGCCTGTTGTTCAGTTCGATCACCTACGGCTTCGCCATGCTGGCGTTGTTCAAGGGCAAGAAAACTCAGGTACTGGGCTGGTTGGCGATTACCTTCCTGTTCGGTCTGGGCTTCATCGGCATGGAGATCAACGAGTTCCACACGCTGATCTCCGAAGGCTTCGGTCCGAACCGCTCAGGCTTCCTGTCCGGGTTCTTCACCCTGGTCGGCACCCACGGTCTGCACGTGACCAGCGGTCTGATCTGGATGGCGATCATGATGTATCAGGTCAACAAACATGGCCTGACGTCGACCAACAAGACCCGCTTGAGCTGCCTGAGCCTGTTCTGGCACTTCCTGGACGTTGTGTGGATCTGCGTATTCACCGTTGTTTACCTGATGGGGACTCTGTAATGGCTAACGCAGCTCACTCACACAATGGCCACGATAGCCACGACGACAGCCACGGCAGCGTCAAGTCCTACGCCATCGGCTTCATCCTGTCGGTGATCCTGACCGTCATTCCATTCGGCCTGGTGATGTACCCATCCCTGCCGAAAGCCATGACCCTGTGGATCGTACTGGCCTTCGCAGTGATCCAGGTGCTGGTGCACCTGGTCTACTTCCTCCACCTGGACCGCTCCGCCGCCCAGCGAAACAACGTGATTGCGTTTATCTTCGCTGCCCTGGTGATCGTCCTGTTGGTGGGCCTGTCGCTGTGGATCATGCACAGCATCCACACCGTCATGATGGCGCACTGAGGAAAGTCCGGATGTCCTTAAAGCACTTTATCCAAATCACCAAACCGGGGATCATTTTCGGTAACGTGCTTTCTGTGGCAGGCGGGTTTTTCCTGGCCTCGAAAGGGCATGTCGATCTGGCCATATTCCTGGCTGCGATGATCGGCACGTCCCTGGTGGTAGCGTCGGGTTGCGTGTTCAACAACTGCATCGACCGTGACATCGACCTGAAGATGGAACGCACCAAGAACCGCGTGCTGGTGCAGGGCCTGATCTCCCTGAAACTGGCGTTGGTTTACGCGACCGTCCTGGGTGTCGCCGGCGTTGCACTGCTGTACCGCGTGGCGAATCCGTTGGCTGCGCTGTTCGCAGTGATCGGTTTTGTCATCTACGTCGGCTTCTACAGCCTGTACCTCAAGCGCAAGTCGGTTCACGGCACGCTGGTGGGCAGTCTGTCGGGGGCGATGCCGCCGGTGATTGGCTATGTCGCGGTCAGCAATAGCTTCGACATGGCGGCGCTGACGCTGCTGGTGATGTTCAGCCTGTGGCAGATGCCGCATTCCTACGCCATCGCGATCTTCCGCTTCAACGATTACCTGGCTGCATCGATTCCGGTGTTGCCGGTGAAGCGCGGGATTCAGGTGGCCAAGAAGCACATCCTGCTCTACATCCTGGCGTTCCTGGTCGCGACCTTGATGCTGACCTTCAGCGGTTACGCTGGCATGAGCTACCTCGCGGTTGCTGCTGCGATGGGCATGTACTGGTTGTACATGGCCTGGACCGGCTACAAGGCGGTGGATGACACGGTTTGGGCACGCAAGCTGTTCGTGTTCTCGATCTTCACCATCACCGCCCTGAGCGTGATGATGTCGCTGGACTTCAAGGTGCCGAGCGAGTTGTTGCTGACTTACGCGCCTTAAGGTTTTTGCGGTTGTACGAAAAGCCCCGCCTTCGAGAAAAACGCGGGGCTTTTTATTGCGCACGATTTATCTGTGGGAGCGGGCTTGCTCGCGAAGGCGGCCAGACAGCCGACCACTCTTTTGCGGATGTACATCAATCAACACTGTGGGAGCGAGCCTGCTCGCGATGGTGATGGGTCAGTCAATATTGATGTTGAATGTACCGCCGTCATCGCGAGCAGGCTCGCTCCCACATTTAATCTGCTGGCGTGGCCGTTACTGTGCGGCGATGCTGTAACCGTCGAAAGCGGTTTGCTGCTGAAGCGGCGATGTCACAAAAACGTTCGCTACTTCGTCTTAAGGGGACCTGCACAAATTTCAGGAACGCGAAGCATGAATCCCTTTTCACATTGGGCAAACCATGTCCGCCAGCAATATCAGCTTGGAAAGATCACTTTGGTCATCTTGATCCTCTTGGGGTTGGGAGGAATCGGTGCGATCACACAGAGCCTGCTCACCGTAAAAGGGCAAACTGACTACCCCGCCCCAGGTCAAATGGTAAGCGTTGGCGATCATCGCTTGCACATTCATTGTGAAGGCCATGGACAACCAATTGTTCTATTGGAATCTGGTCTCAGCGGGTGGTCCCAGGACTGGGCTTTGGTCCAACCTGAACTTGCCAGGACAACCACGGTTTGTGCCTACGACCGCGCGGGGTATGCCTGGTCTGACGAGTCCCCGACTGCACGCACTGGGTTGCTGGCCGTGGATGATCTGCGCACACTCTTGCACAATGCGAATTTGCACGGCCGCATGGTCGTGGTTGGCCATTCATTGGGCGGTTTGTTGGCTCAAATGTTGGCTCAGACCCATCCTGACGAGGTCGCCGGATTGGTGCTCATTGATGCACTGCAGCATGACCAAACATTCAGCATGGATCCCGAGGCTCATGCGCGTTACAGTCGCAACATGGATCTCTTGACCAACTCAGCCACTTGGCTGGCACCCTTGGGTTTGACACGGCTTACAAACATGCCAGCGTCAGTGGTATTGGACAAGCTTCCCTTGGCCGAGCAACCAGCCGCACGTGCTCTCGCGATGCAAAGTAAAAACTACCGCGCATTGCGTACCGAATACTTGGCTGTTGATTCGGCCTTGGACGTTGCCCGCAAGCTTGCGCCCATTCCGGCCATGCCCATTGTGGTGCTCAGCACAAATGCACAGAGCGAATTTCCGCCTGGGTGGGAAACCGAATATATGCGCCAGCACTGGATCGATGGTCAACGCGCCTTAGCCCGAGAAACCGGTAGCCAACAAGTGGTGGTGGCAGACGCTGGTCACTACTTGCAGCTCGAACGCCCCAAGTTGGTCATTGACTCCGTTCTGACAGTCTTGCATCAGGTCCGTAATGCCTCCAAAAATCCTGTGACGCAAGATGGAAACTGACGCAAGCCATTCATTTGAAGATCATCGGGGATATTTGCAAGCACTGGCGTACCGGATGCTGGGCTCTTTCTCCGAAGGGCAGGATGTTGTGCAAGACGCATGGCTGCGCCAAAGTAGAGTAGATCTGACTATGGTGGACCACCCCCGAGCCTATCTGTCCCGCATAGTCACCAATCTTTGTCTGGATCGCATGCAGTCTGCGCGTGCACGGCGTGAGCAGTACGTCGGCTGCTGGCTACCGGAACCACTTGAGGATGAGCACTGCGCCTATGACCCGGGACCAATGGCGAATTTGGAATATGCGCAGAGCATATCCATCGCCTTCATGCTGACCCTTGAGCGGTTGACCATACTTGAACGAGCCGCTTTTCTGCTGCATGACGTATTTGATCAAAGCTATGAGGAAATTTCCCATCGGCTGGCGCGAAGCGAAGCAACATGCCGCCAGTTGGCCGCGCGTGCACGGAAACACGTGCAACGCGAACAATCCATTGTGGATATTGAACAGGAGAAAGCCACCACGCTGCTGAAGGCATTTGTGCAAGCCATTTCAAGCGGTGATGTCGAGAGTCTTGCGCAACTGCTAACTGAGGACGTGGTGATGCTTTCCGACGGTGGCGGTATTGTCGCTGCAGTGCCTCGGCCCCTAAATGGCGTGAACTTGATATCAAGGACACTGATTGGTTTCGCAAAATTGTGGCGACCGCAGGATTTCCACTTACGCCTTTCGACTATCAACAGCCTGCCGGCGGTCATCCTCTATAACTTGCAAGGTCAGGCCGTCCAAACCACCGCGCTGAGCTTCAATGACAATGGTCAGATCAAAGCAATCTATGCAATGCGCAATCCACAGAAATTGGCCCATCTAAACCTACTCCCGAGTTAGATGACCGGTGGGTCGCCACATTGTCGGTCCAGGTGGGCGTTCAGCCAAAAACCGACACGGCTGCCATAAAAATGCGATTTTCAACAGCCGTCAACACGTGGAACTGCTCGCCAGAGATGCCACGGTAAACGTAAAGCCCATCTAACGGTACGTGGTGTTCATGGGTCGCTTACGGTCAAAAGATCGCAGCCTGCGGCAGCTCCCACAAGAGCCGGGCGTCGTTGGTGCTTACTGCACAGCGATGCTGTAACCGTCGAAAGCGGTCTGCTGCTGAAGTGCGGTAACGATAGCCTTGCGTGTAGCCGGTTGTTCGGCACCAGCGTTGTCGATGAAGGTCTCGTTTTCCAGCTCAGCTTCATCGCCTTCACCGACAAAGGTGAAGCCGAGGAATTCGAAGGCTTCGCGGTCGGCGCTCGGTTTAACCCGTGGGTTGCGCAGTGGCAGGCTGACGCTGACGCCGTCCTTGCTGATGTTGAACACTTCGATGTCTTTCTTGGCGCGGGCTGTCTTGCTCTTGCCGCTGCTCGGGTTGCTGATGGCCTGATGGGTCTGGTTCAGCACTTTCAGCGCCAGGCCATAGACCAGCTCCTGAAAACTTGGGTCATCCTTGAAGCTCGACAGAATCCGGCTGATCGGGAACTTGCTGCTCAGGTCTTCCAGGGCGGCGATGTCGGCGGCCTCGGCGTCTTTGAGTTGTTTGAGCTCGCCCATCAGTTCGTAGGCTGTGTCGTCGTCGAAGCGGTCGTGAGCCAGGCGGATGGCCGCGCGCAGTTCGCGAATCTGGTCGCTTTCTTTCGAGGTGTGGAAGGCGTCCAGGACCATCTCGCTGATGGTTTTGGCCTGCGGCACGTGTTGTGAAAGATTGATGGAGTTTTCGTATTCCGCTTTGGACGACAAGGTGATTACGGATTCAGCGGTGTTGGAATCTGGCATTGAAATTTCACTACTTCTTTAAACAGAATTTGAGACGAGAACAGCGTCGGCGTTTTCGGGTCGCCTAATCTATTGGACCGCAGCGATGTTGTCACGGACCAACGGACGATCAGTTCATCTCGGCGACCAGCACTTCAACCATGGCCTTCGCGCTCATTTCCCGCGCCAGCGCGGCGCCCTGGCCGGCCCACTGCACTGCGAACTCGTTGCAACCCTTGGCGCTGGCGGCGGCGTGCAGGGCCTTGGCGGCGTCGTAGGTCAGGGGGTACGCCGGGCATTGTGGTGCGCCGGCGGCGTCGAGGTCGGTGATCAGGCGATTGACCATGCCCCGCGCCGGTCGCCCGGAAATCGCGCTGGTGATGCGCGTATGGGCGGCCTTCGGGCTCTTCAGGTCGGCTCGATAGCGCGGGTTGGCGGCGGATTCGGGGCAGAGGATAAACGCGGTACCCAGCTGGGCACCTTGTGCGCCGAGTTTGAGCATGGCGCTGATCGACTGACCGTCCATGATCCCGCCCGCGGCGATGACCGGGATCGAACGCTGCTGGCTGAGGGTTCTGACCAGTGCCAGGGTCCCGGTCAGGGCGTCATGTTGCGGGTTGAACACACCGCGATGGCCGCCGGCTTCGACGCCTTGGGCGATGATCCCGTCGAGGCCGGCTCGCTCGATCAGCTCGGCTTCGTGTGGATCCGTCGCGGTGGCCAACAGCACGATGCCGGCCCTTTTCAGCGCGTCGATCCAGGACGCTGGCGGCAGGCCGAAGTGAAAGCTGACCACGGCCGGACGTTCGACCAGCAGCAGTTCGAGCATGTCCGGGTCATCGAGGAAGCTGGTGTAGATCTCATTCAGCGTGGTGGGCGGCGTGGCGTCGAACTCGGCAAACAGCGGATGCAGGTGCTTCAGCCAGTCGGACTGCAGGGGCTGATCCGGTTCGGGTGTGCGGTGACAGAACAGGTTGACGTTGAATGGCCTGGCGGTCAGCGCCCGGGTCTCGGCAATCATCGCCTTGGCCTGATTGACGTTGCTGGCTCCGATCCCGATCGAGCCCAAGGCACCGGCATTCGACACGGCCGCCGCGAGTGCCGGCGTGGACACGCCGACCATTGGCGCCTGGATGATTGGATACTGGATGCCGAGCCGTTGCGTCAGCGTCAGGTTTTTCGGGTTGGGGCGCAGATCCATATCAATGACTCCCGGGTTGTGCTTCAAAGGTTAAAGGTGGGCGAGCGATCTCGAAGCCTCAACGACGCAGGCGGCCGGCCTTTTTGCCATGTGCGGCGCATTGATCTGGCGGAACAACTCGCCCACGCTGCGTCCGGCATCCACCAGGGCGGTGGAATTCACGAACGGTCGCGGGACGATGTAGGTGTAGAACTTGGCGCCTTCGCAGACAGTCCCCAGCGCCCAGGCATTGCTCAGCGGTTTGCCGCTCAGCGGGACGATGTGCAGGCCTTCATCGACATCAATGCCGCTGACCTCCATGCCTTGATTGGTGAACGGGCGAACCAGGCCTCTTTCGAGCAAGCGGTAGAGCAGCGGTGATTTGTCCTGGTTGGGTGACGACTGCGGCACCCGAGCGCGAATCAGCACATCGGCGCGGAATTCTCGCTCGGGCAGGCTCGTGCTGTTGATCGTGAATGAATACGACGCGCCGTCCATAGACGCACGGGCCCCTGGGCCGAAGCTGGCCATCAGGTTACCTGCACGTATCAGCGCGAGCATTTCTTCGGTGCGTTGCAGGGGCGGACCAACGGCCAGCCGATTCATTACCGGAATGAATTCGTTCATGAAGCGCTTGTGCGACGAGGCCGACAGCGCGCCGAAATCGACCACTCGGCGCAGGTTGTCGCGCAGGTCGCGCAGCACATCGCAGGCGGCCTTGATCGGACTTTCGCAATTGCCATTACGGGCCTCGGCCAAGTCTTGCTCCAGGTAGTCGGTCAGCCACTGATGGAAGTGTTCCTTGCTGGCCAGGGCATTGCGGCTGATGGGGTTGGCCATCTTGTCCCAGGAAAACGGCGGAATTTGTGGGCAGCATTGGCGCAGTACGTTTTCGGCGGCCGGCGTTTCGAGATGAACCAGTGTGGCGTCGAGCAACTCGGCGAAGGAGCTGCCATGCAACCGGGTGGCATGGGACAAGTAATAGGCGTGGGCCATGTCGCGCAGAATCAGCGGGAAGATATGGCCGTGGAAATCAAGTTCGCCGGGCTTGTGGGTCTGCTTCCATTGATTGATTCGCTCCAGCGTCAGGAAGCGTGCCTGGTATTGGCCCGAGACACCTTTCTGGTTCACCGCGCGGGCGGCGAACGGAATCCCGCTGCGCGAGAACAGCGCCAGTGACGGCTCTGCGCCGGACGGCTGATAGTTCAGCACGCCGGTCGTTTCGTCACGCTCGAAGCGGCCGCCACGACCGACGGTCAGTGCGGTAATCGCATCGATGGCGGTCAGGCCCATGCCTTCGATTGCCACCGAGGCGTCAGGGGCAATCTCATCGAGTTGCTTATGAATCGGCAGTGGCCCGGTGACGATGTAGCGCAGGTTGGCGTTGTTGAAACGGTGGGTCGCGACAAAGGCACGACGGTCGATGTCCAGCGCGTCCGGATGATTTTCCGAGTGGCCCGTGGTCAGGAACAGGTAGTCGGCGTTGATCGTTTTGCCGTGCGCCGTCTGGATGACAAACGATTGGGTTGCAGTCTGCTCGATATCGGTGGCCGTGCACGTATGCAGGTGCACGTCGCAGTGCTGTTCCAGTCGGGTGAGCAGGAACTTGAAGACCCAGTTCAGGTACTCGCCAAAGGCGCTGCGGGGCAGGTACGTGTCGGGACCCAGCGGTAACGGGTGTTTCCAGTTGCCAACAGCCCACGCGTACAGGCTTGGCCCCTCGATCAACGGCCCGGCATCGGCCACGGTCGGGTCCATGAACAGGGTGATCTGGGACGCTACGGTGTTGAGTTGCAGGTAGTCGGGTTGCGAGGAGTGGTGGATGCCTTCGCCCGGTACACCGGGGTCGATGAGATGCACTGCTATTTTCTTGTCGGTTTTCTGATCGCAAGCGTAGGCGGTGATTCGTTCGAGCACGTTCAGGCCCCGTGGCCCCATGCCGATAATCGCGATCGCTAGCGTAGCCTGTTGCATCTGCCCCAACTCCCTTGTTCTTAGAGAGGCGTTTGCTCGACGTTGTGCAGGACATCTCCCTGTTTCAGGTCGTGTTCTGCTCAACATCACCTCATATGCGTTTAAATCCGGGGCAGGATACGCAGCGCAAAATTAGCTTTGCCAACGATTATCCGAGATACTGCGCATCACTTTTCGAGATGTCAGCGTCCAGGGATGGCAGTTCCATGCAGCTCAAATCACTTCGGATTTTTTTGGCTGTGGCTGAGACGGGCAGCTTCGTGGCCGCCGCTGAACGCCTGCACACCGTGCAATCCAACGTCACTGCACATATCAAGAAACTCGAAACCGAATTGGGTGCTCAACTGATCGACCGCAATGGCCGGGTGCGTCTCACCTCCGCTGGTCACGCACTCAGCGAATACGCTGACAGAATTCAGCGAAATCACGACGAGGCTGTGGCCTTTTTCCGAGGTAACCAGTCCCTAAGTGGCGAGTTGCGCATCGGCGCGATGGAGACCACCACGGCGTTTCGCTTGCCGGGGATCCTGGCGAGCTTTCACGGCAATCATCCGGAAGTTGATATCAAGCTCACCACCGGGCCGACGGCAGACCTGGTCAGGGGATTGGTGGAAGGGCGCTTCGATTGCGTATTTGTGGCCGGCAAAGTCGACCACCGGCGCTACCACATGTACAAAGCCTTCACCGAGGAGCTGGTGCTGATTTCCTCCCGGCCGCTGGAGAAAATGCCGCCCAAGGAAACCTTGCTGACAGCCACCTTCCTGGCCTTCCGCCAAGGCTGCAGCTATCGCCACAGCATTGAATTGCTGCTGGCCTCTTGCGGGGTTTCGGCCGTGCGCATCATTGATTTCGGCACGCTGGACGCCATGCTCGGCTGCGTCGCGGCGGGCATGGGGTATGCCGTACTGCCGAAGTCCGCGGTCGAGGCTCAAAGGTCGCGCTTCAACATCTACAGCCTCGATCTGCCGGAGCGCTATGCGATTGTCGACACCTATTTTGCGGCCGCACCGCAGAACACCTGGACGCCGGCCATGGCCTCGTTTTCTGAAACGGTGTGCGATGCGCTGGTGATCACCGATGCACCGCCATCGCACGAAGTGATAAGAAGCCAGAAGGTGTAAACCTTATTCAGGACGAGTCACGATGCTGAAAAAGAGCCCGCCTTCGGTATGAAGTGCGGGCTTTTCTTTAAGCGGCAGAAGCGTTTTTGAGTGCCAACAGCGCCATCCATTCGCGGTACAGCGTGATTGCCCTGCCGCAGAAGAGCCCGACCGTAAACCCCGAGGCGGTGCCTGTGAGCGTCAGCATCTGCACGCTGGCCGAACGTTCCGGGTGAACAGCGGCCTGATAGCCGATGAAGTATTTCACCGCGAAGAACAGCAGCGAGATGCAGAGGATTTTCCAGGTGCCGGGAACGATCAGCCCTTTGCCGCCGCTGTCCAGTGTCAGCCCTCGGCGCGAGAACAGTGCAATCGCCGCCAGGCTGCCCAGCGCGATGCCGGCCACCCAGCTGCCCAGCGCCAACTCGGCGTGTTCGTGGTAGTTCAGCGAAAAGAATGACCAGAGCGTCAGGAGGCCCGGTGTAATGAGCAGGGAGAGTTTGCTTTCCCGGCTGGGCGTTCTGGCCCTGAACCCGTAATAACAGATCAACAGGAAAACCCCGTAGACCCATAGCGGCGTGCCTTGCAGAATATCGAGCATGTTGGTCAGCGTCCTTGCCTTGGAAAACCTGACCGGATGCTGCCACAGGCTTGAGGCACTGTCACTGCTGGCCTCGGACAAGCGTTTTCAGAGCGTGTCCTGCCAGGTCTGACGGGAGGACTGGAGCTGGGTTTTGACCCAGTTGCTGAACGCTTGAACCACCGGCCGCTCGGGTTTCTGCGGGTCGGCCACCAGGTAGTAGCCACGGTGCAGATCGATGGTGATGTCGAACGGGCGCACCAGCAGACCCTTGGACAAGGCATCGCCGCTGATCAGGTTGTCGCCGATGGCGATGCCCTGGCCGGCGATGCACGCGGACTGCGCGCAGTGCGCATCGGAAAACAGGATGCCGCTGACGGCGTTGACGCCCGAGGCGCCGGCTGCGGTCAGCCAGACTCGCCAATCCGAGTAATCGGTCATGTGCAGCAACGGGTAGCCGCTGAGCTCCTGCGGGCTTTTCAGGCCGCTGAGCGAGTTGATCAGGCGCGGGCTGCACACCGGGAAAAACCTTAGCGCAACGATCTCTTCAACGAGCATTTCCGGCCAGTCGCCAATCCCGTACGCGATGAACAAATCGGCATTGGGGTTGTGGGTGTCGTCTGGTGTCCGGGGGGAAATCAGCTGCAACTGCACCTGTGGGTACTGACGCAAGAACGCGCCGATGTGGTGGCACAACCAATACGTGGCGAACCCCGGCGCGCAACTGACGCACAGCCGTCCGGACACTGGCTGGTCGTCGATCAACTGACCGGCGTCGAGCAAGTTCAACAGAATTCCGTGCACCTCACGGGCATAGCGTTCGCCCTGGTAGGTCAGGCCGATCCCTCGACCGATGCGCTCGGTGAGGGCGAAGCCGACGCACTCCTCAAGCTTGCTGATCTGGTGGCTGATGGCGCTGCGGGTCAGGTTCAGTTCACGGGCGGCGACCGACACGCTGCCCAGGCGTGCGACTGCGTCCAGAGCGCGAAGGGCAGTCATTGAAGGAAAACGCATAAAGAGTCCAGCATCAGGTTGTAGGAGGGGTTACGACGGGGTTGTGAAAACCTGTGGCTCGGGCCGTTTGCAACTTATGGTGAATTAAATTGAACGATTAAGCCAAAAAAAATCGATTGTTGTGTTAGTTGGTTCAACAATACTAGCCCCATTCGTCAGGGCCCCCGAAGCGCAAAACGCGTGGCGGACCTTCCTATCGCTCTGAACTCAAAGGTGGCTTACATGGCTGGGTCCGACAACTTTACCTCGACCCATTCCGCGCAAGGGACATACGCCGATCTGATCCTCGGTAACGGTCGTATTTACACCCAGGATCCTTTGAGCCCGTGGGCCGAGGCTGTGGCGATTCGCGACGGCAAGTTGATCGGTGTCGCCAGCCTGAGCGAGCTTGCGGGATTCAAGGGGCCGAACACGATTTTCCATGATCTGGCGGGGGCATTCTGCATGCCGGGTCTGCATGACATGCACACTCATCCCGACCTGGCGCTGGCGCCGCGCTACAGTGACGACCTGGATGTCGGCATCGAAGACCCGACCCCGGAACAGTTGCGCGAGAAAATCCTCGCCTACGCCGACGCCCATCCGGGCGATGGCTGGATTTACGGGCAGTACTGGGTGCGTTACACCTTCCGCGAAGCCGGGTTGACACCGGGCCGGGCGTGGCTCGACAGCATCATGCCGGACCGCCCGGTGGCGCTGCTCGACCGGATGTGGGGCACCATGATGGTCAACTCCAAGGCCCTGGAACTGGCCGGCATCGACCGCCACACTGCTGACCCGCGCAACGGCTACCTGGAGCGTGACGAACTGACCGGCGAGCCCACCGGCCTGATGATCGACGGCGCCTACGCGATGATTCATGCGGCGATGCCACCGACCCCGGTCAGCGTGTTGCGTCGTGCGTATCGTGACGGCGTGCATTTCCAGAGCTCGCGTGGGGTGACGGCGAGCAAGTACGTGCACGTCTGCGAACAACGGTTGCAGGCCTTGAAAGAGCTGGATGACAGCGGTGAACTGACGGTGCGCATCGAAGCGGCCATCAGTTGGCAGGACGATATCTTCCCGGTGCGCCGGCGTTGGGAACTGCTCAGCGGCGAGCGGCACTATTACCGCAGCGCCCGGTTGAGCGCCAACGCGGTGAAGTTCCATTTCGACGGCACCGTCGAGCCACGCTCGTCGTACCTGCTGACGCCGTGGCCGCAAGAATCGAACTGGCGCGGCAAGCTCAACCTGACCCCCGAGCACATCACCGACATGGTGGTGGACATGGACAGCCGAGGCATCCGGGTGATCGCTCATTGCACCGGTGACGGCGCGTCCGATGTGTTTCTCGATGCCGTGGCCGAAGCCCGTCGTCGCAACGGTTTCAGCGGTGTGCGCCATCAGTGCGCGCACAGCACCTTGCTGCATCCGGGTAATCTGCCGCGCTTCAAGCAATTGCAGGTCATCGCCGAATTCTCGCCGGCCGCCTGGTACCCGACGCCGTTCGCCAGCGGTGCACGCTCGGGTTACGGTCAGGAGCGGCTCAAACGCATCTACGACTTCAAGGGTGTGCTGGAAGCGGGCGGCACCGCGGTGATGGGCACCGACTGGCCGGTGGCGTCCATCGACCCGTGGCTGGCGCTGGAAACCATGGTCACCCGCCAGAACCCGTGGAACGACGACCCGACTTGCTTCGGCGAGCCGATCAGCCTGGAGCAGGCATTGAATGTGATCACGCTCAATGGCGCCGTCGCGATGGGCCTGGAACAGAGCACTGGCAGCCTCGAAGTCGGCAAGTCGGCCGACTTGATTGTCATCGACCGGGACTTGTTCGCCGAGCCGGCGCGCAACTACCTCCACCGCACCAATGTGTTGCTGACTTTTGTCGAAGGCCAGTTGGTCTATGACCGCCATTCAACGCTGGCGTCATCGGGGTTGAAGGCGGTCTGGCAGGGCGAACCGCCGATGCTGGAGGGCAAGGCGTAATGGACGCACAACGGATCGCGGTGACCGTCGTTTCGGGGTTTCTCGGTGCCGGCAAAACCACCTTGCTCAACCGCATGGTGCGCCGTGCCGAAGGCAGCCGGTTGGCGGTGATCGTCAATGATTTCGGTGAGCTGAACATCGATGCGGCGATCGTCTCCGAAGTCACCGATGCGGTGTACAGCCTGCAGAACGGTTGCATCTGCTGCACCGTGCAAGAAGACCTGCTGGCGCAACTGACCAGCCTTACGCAGATGCAGCCTCGGCTTGAGCGCATCGTCATTGAATGCAGCGGGGTGTCGGATCCGCAACGTATTGTGCAAACCCTGGCTTACCCGCAACTGCGCAGTCAGATGCAACTAGACATGGTGATCACCGTTGTCGACGCGACACGTCATCTGCAACTCGATGGCGAGTACGCCCGACTGGCCCGAGCGCAAGTGGCTGCGGCCGACTTGCTGCTGTTGAACAAAACCGATCTGGTGAGCGACCAGCAGTTGCAGGCACTGCGCGATACGCTGGGTGCCAGAACCCGGATTCACGTCAGCGTGCAGGCGGATCTGCCTGATGCGCTTTGGCTGGATTCGGACCTGGACCTTGAGCCTCGGGCGCTCAAGCCGCTGACACGGGTGTCGACCGACGACCACAGTGAAATGTTCAGCAGTTGGCTGTGGCAGAGCACGACGGCTTTGAACATCGAGCGTCTACGCGGCTGGTTGCAGGCGCTGCCCACCGAGGTGTTCCGGGTCAAGGGATTGGTCGTGCTAGAGCCGGGCACCCAGTTGCATTGGCTGCAACATGTCGGCACGCGCAGTCAGTTTTCGCCCGCCACGGAGGACGCACGGGCCACCGGCACGCGGCTGGTGTTTATCGCCCGCCGCGGTTTCGAGGGTTGGGACGCGTTAGGGCAAGGGTTGGAGCAGTGTCAGGTGGCAGAGGCGTCGCGGACCTGAGCGAGACAGAGCAGTCAGCGCTGCGTTGGCGCGCCTACCGAGCGTCAGTCATCGCGACCCCGGCGAGTTCAGGTTCATCGAGCGAACTGCCAACGCGTTCGCCGTTTCCTCATCCACCGGCAGCGAAAAGCGGAAGGTCGCACCTTGGTCCGGTACATCCAGCAAGCGAATTTCGCGGCCATGCAGTTGCAGAATCCGGTGCACGATGCGCAATCCCAATCCGCCGTCACGGCGTGCACCGCCAATGTTGAACGGGCGCAAAAACAAGCCTTCGCGCAATTCGGCGGCGATGCCGGGGCCGCTGTCGCTGACGGTGATTTCGACGAATTTGCCTTGGGGGACGAGGCTGATATCAATCTCCCCGCCATCGGGTGTGTGGCGCAAGGCGTTGTCGAACAGGTTGGTCAGCACACGTTCGATCAGCCCTAGGTCGGCACAGACTGCCGAGACATTCGGTGCGAAGCTTGCCTTGAGCTGCACTTGCCGGGCTTCGGCGGTCAGCTCGAACTTTTGAAAGATGTCCTGCACCAGATCGGTCAGTGAAAAGCGCTCCAGCACCGGTTGGACGAAGCCGTGTTCCAGGCGCACCAGTTCCAGCAACGACTGCGCCAGGCCGCCGACCTTGCGGCTCTGGTCGAGGGCGATGCCCAGGTAGCGGCGGCGCTCGGCCGGGGTCAGGCTGGCGTCTTTCAGTGACAAGGTTTCGAGGTAGCCGTGCAGCGACGCCAGCGGTGTGCGCAGATCGTGGGAGATATTGGCGACCAGCTCACGGCGTTCCTGATCCTGGCGGGTCAGGGAGCTCCATTGTTCGCCCAGGCGCTTTTGCATCTGCCGGAAGGCGGCATCGAGCACGGCGATTTCGTCATGAGTGGCGAGGTTATCCGCTGTGCCTGACGGCACCGGCGAAGGCGGGGCGACCGGAGCGCCGTCGATGTCGAAATGCGCAACCGTGTCGGTCAAGCGGCGCAGCGGGCGGGTGATCAGGGTAAACGCCGTGAGACCGGCGATCAGGCACAGCAACGCCACCATCCCGATCGACCACAGCGCGGTGTTCAGCGCCTCGCTGGTGGCCCCGCGCTCGGCGATGCGGTCATGTTCTTCGCTGAGCAGCACTACGTAGAGATAGCCAGTTTGCTGACCGTTGACTTTAAGTGGCGCGGCGCTGAACACCTTGCGCCCGTCGACGCTGCGCGGGTCGTCGCCGAGAATCGGCAGCGCCTCACCGTTGAGCAAGCGCCGCACGGGTGCCAGATCGACCTGCTCGCGACGCAGGTGGCCTTCGGGCGCAGCATTGCCGACGACCCGGCCGTTGGTGTCGAGCAGATAGACCTCGACACTCGGATTGACCAGCATCAACTGGCTGAACAACTCGCGCAGTGCGTCGGGTTTCAGGCCGTTGGCGTCCATCAGCTGGGTGTCGTGGGCGATGTGCTGCGCCAGGTCCCGGGACAGGCCTTGCACCACTTCCAGCTCATGCATGTGGTTGGAGCGCACCTGCATCCACACCGAGGTGCCGCTGCACACCAACAGCAACAGGGCGAACACCGCCGACAGGCGCTGGGTGAGTGTCAGTCTCATGGCTGCTCCTGCGCCGTGGCGAATTTATAGCCACGGCCCCACACCGTGAGAATACGCACCGGTTGCGCCGGGTCGGTTTCGATCTTGGCCCGCAGACGATTGATGTGAGTGTTGACTGTGTGCTCGTAGCCTTCGTGGCTGTAACCCCAGACGGCGTTCAGCAGGTCCATGCGCGAGAAGACTTTGCCCGGCTGCCGGACGAAGAAGTACAGCAGGTCGAACTCCCGTGGCGTGAGGTCCAGGCGCTTGCCGTCGAGTGACACTTCACGGGTGATCGGGTCGATGAACAGCCCGTCGCTGGTGAGGCTGCCGGCGTCCATTTTCAGGTTGCGGGCCATGGCGTCGACCCGCCGCAGCAGGGCTTTGACCCGTGCCACCAGCTCAAGCATCGAAAACGGCTTGGCCAGGTAATCGTCGGCCCCCAGTTCCAGGCCGAGGATGCGGTGCATTTCGCTCGACCGGGCGCTGGTGATGATGATGGGCGTGTAACGGGCCATGGCGCGGGCGCGGCGGCAGATCTCCAGACCGTCGACACCGGGCAGCATCAGGTCGAGGATCAGCGCATCCCAGCTGCCTTGTTCGAGCAGGCGCAAGCCTTCGTTGCCATCGGCGCTGTGCACGACCTCGAACTGCTCGTCGCGCAGGTGCAGGCAGATCAGGTCGGCGATGTGTTTATCGTCCTCGACCACCAGGACACGTTTGGGTTGATCCATTTGGGCTAAATCCTGTTGCGCAGTGAATGCATTGTGCGGGTTTTCCCCATCGCGAGTTATCACGAATTGTTTAACTCCACGTGAGGATTTGGCGATCACCTCAAGCCTAGGCTGTGTTCCATGTAAACCACGGCGAATTTAGGGAGAGGGCCATGTTTTCACGGCGACAGATTCTTCTGGCGGGCGGCGGGCTGGGCCTTGCAGCGCTGGCGGCCGGTGTATTGCCAAAAATGACTGGGCGCTCGGCGCTGGTCAGCGAGGCGAGCGCCGCCGAGACCTTCGAGGTCACCCACAGCGACGCCGAATGGCACGCGAAGCTCAGCGCCGAGCAGTACGACATCCTGCGTAACGAGGGCACCGAACGTCCCTACTCCAGCGCACTGAACAACGAACACCGCGACGGTACTTTCGCCTGTGCGGGCTGCGATCTGGCGCTGTTTTCATCGAGCACCAAATTCGACAGCCATACCGGTTGGCCGAGTTTCTGGGCACCTTTGGAACATGCGGTCGCGACTCGCGAAGACCACTCGTTTGGTGTGCTGCGCGAGGAAGTTCATTGTCGACGCTGCGGCGGGCATTTGGGCCATGTGTTCAACGACGGGCCAAAACCGACCGGTCTACGCTACTGCATGAACGGTCTGGCGATGACTTTTGAGCCGCAATCGGCCTGACACCATGGGCAGGTTCTTTCCTTCACTTCATACAGGTCCTCGTTATGTGGCTTCTGGTCCTCGCTTATCTCGGTGGTGTGCTGACGATTGTCAGTCCGTGCATTCTGCCGGTACTGCCCTTTGTCTTCGCTCGCACCGGGCAGCCGTTTATCAAGAGTGGCTTGCCGCTGCTGGCGGGGATGGCGCTGACCTTCGCGCTCGTCGCCTCGTTGGCGGCGGTGGGCGGCGGTTGGGTGGTGCAACTCAATCAGTACGGTCGCTGGCTCGCGTTGCTGTTCGTTGCACTGTTCGGGCTGACGCTGTTGCTGCCACAACTCGCCGAACGGCTGACGCGTCCACTGGTGGCGGCTGGCAGCCGGCTGTCGGAAGTGGCGGGCGCCGATGCCCGGCCGCGTCCGGGCGCTTCATTGCTGATCGGCGTCGCCACGGGCCTGCTCTGGGCACCGTGCGCCGGGCCGATCCTCGGGTTGCTGCTGACCGGCGCAGCACTGCAAGGGGCAAGCATCGGCACCACCTTGTTGCTACTGGCCTACGCGCTGGGCGCCGCCACTTCCCTCGCTGTCGCCTTGCTGCTGGGCGGTAAAGTCTTTGCGGCGATGAAACGCTCGATCGGCGCCGGTGAATGGCTGCGCCGTGGTCTGGGGGCGGCGATGCTGGCGGGTGTGGCGGCTATTGCCCTGGGCCTGGACACCGGGATTCTGGCGCGGGTGTCGACGGCCTCGACGGGTGGGCTTGAACAGGCGCTGGTCGGTCGACTGGCGGGTAAGTCCGGGGAGCAGATTCCGCTGTCCACAAACGATCAACCAGGCTCGAGCATGATGGCCGCCGGTGGTGCGATGAAGATGGCCGCCAACGGTCCCGCGACGCTGCCCGTCGAAGGCAACCTGCCGTCGCTGGACGGCGCCGTGCAGTGGCTCAATTCGCCGCCGCTCACTGCTCAAGGCTTGAAGGGAAAAGTGGTACTGGTGGATTTCTGGACCTACTCCTGCATCAACTGCCTGCGCACCCTGCCGTATGTCAAAGCCTGGGCCGAGAAGTACCGCGATCAGGGCCTGGTGGTGATCGGCGTGCATGCGCCGGAGTTTGCCTTCGAACGGGATGTGGGCAATGTGACCAAGGCCATGAAGGACCTGGGCATTACGTATCCGGTGGCCATCGATAACGACTACAAGATCTGGCGTGCTTTCAACAACGAATACTGGCCGGCCCACTACTTTGCCGACGCTCAGGGACGTATCCGTTACCACCATTTTGGTGAAGGCGAATACGCAGAGTCGGAACGGGTGATCCAGCAATTGCTGCGTGAAGCTGGCACAGCGAAAGTTGCCGATGGCCTGATCAATGCCAGCGCCCAAGGTGTGCAATTGGCGCCGGACATGAACGAAGTCCGTTCGCCGGAAACCTACGTCGGCTACCAGCGTTCGGAGCATTTCGTACCTGAAGCGAGTCTGGCCCCCGACAAGGTCACTGCGTACAGCGCGCCCGCTACCTTGTCGCTGAATGACTGGGCGCTGGACGGTCAATGGAACGTCGGCTCTGAGCGCGCCATATCGGTCGCCCCGGCCAGTCGCATCGTCTATCGCTTTCATGCCCGCGACCTGCACCTGGTGTTGGGCCCCGGCGCCGACGGTAAACCGGTTCGCTTCAAAGTCATGATCGATGGCAAAGCCCCAGGTGAAGCCCACGGCACCGACGTCGCACCGGATGGCAGCGGCCGTGTGACCGAACAACGCCTCTACCAGTTGCTGCGCCAACCCGGCGACGTGGCAGATCGCACATTCAGTATCGAGTTCCTCGACCCGGGCGTGTCGGCGTATGCGTTTACCTTTGGTTGATGGGCATTCAGTTGCCCAGGAGTGACTTTCATGAAAACCCTATTTACCTGGCGCCGGACTCTGTTGGGTCTGGCCATCGCCGCCGTCGCCGGTCAATGCCTGGCGTTCTCATTCGGCGTTGCCGAGGACGCGATCGCCATCGCGCCGCCAGCCCTCGACGAAACGCCCAAGGCCAGCAGCGAAACGGCGGTGTTCGCCGGTGGCTGCTTCTGGGGCGTGCAAGGCGTGTTTCAGCATGTCAAAGGCGTCAAGAATGCCGTTTCCGGTTACGCCGGCGGCGCTGCCAACACCGCGCAATATGAACGCGTCAGCGACGGCGACACTGGCCACGCAGAGTCCGTCGAAGTCACCTTCGATCCTGCTCAGGTGAGCTACGGCACCTTGCTGCAAATCTACTTCTCGGTGGCTCACAACCCCACCGAACTC
This sequence comes from Pseudomonas sp. 6D_7.1_Bac1, assembly GCF_025465945.1. GTDB lineage: Bacteria > Pseudomonadota > Gammaproteobacteria > Pseudomonadales > Pseudomonadaceae > Aquipseudomonas. The sequence goes on from NZ_JANLNW010000072.1 coordinate 185,201, forward strand.
AACCGCCAAGGGCCCGACAGCGGCACCCAATACCGCTCGGCGATCTTTCCAGAAAGCCCCGAGCAACAAAAAATCGCCCAGGCCTACATCGCACAGTTGGATGCAGCGCATTCCTTCAACAAACCGATCGTGACCAAACTCGAAACCTACAACGGTTTCTACCCGGCAGAGGCCTACCATCAGAACTTCCTGACGGAGCATCCGACGTATCCCTACATCGTGATCAACGATCTGCCGAAAGTGGCGCAGCTCAAACAGCTGTACCCGCAGCGCTATCAGGAGAAACCGGTGTTGGTGAAGGCAGGTATGTAGTTCTGGATTATCCGGAAATCATGTTCTTGCCGATGATCTTCGAGCGATACAACGCTTGATCCGCCCTGGCCAGCAGGCTGGTTTGTTGCTCGTCCTCAAAGCGCTGCGCCACGCCAAAGCTCATCGTGACCTGGAAGTCGCCCACCGGTGGCAGGCTCGATAACTCAAGGCGGATTTTTTCGGCGAGGGCGCGTGCGGTGGCAAGGGCGCTGTTGGGCAGAATCACGATGAATTCATCGCCGCCCCAACGGGCCAGTAAATCGCCTTCGCGCACGCAGCGTTTAACGCTTTCAACCACGTGCACCAACGCCGCGTCGCCCAAGGCATGGCCGTAATGATCGTTGATGCATTTGAAGTCATCAATGTCCATGGCGATCAGCGACAGCGGCTGACGAAAACGCTGGGAGCGCTCGCATTCCAGCGGCAGGGCTTTTTCCAGGAGATAGCGGTTGGCGATTCCGGTCAGGGTGTCGCTTTCCGCCAGTTTGCGGTTTTCGTCCAGCTGAGCCTGTAACTGCTGATTGAGCAGAGACAACTCGCGGGTCCGTTCCTCGACCATCGCTTCAAGGGAATGATTGCGCCGTTCGAGTTGCTCAAGCAGACGCTTCTTGTCTTCAATGCTGCGATTCGCCCCGATCATCCGTGCCGCTGAGCCATCGGCGTTACGCTCGATCACATGACCGCGATCCTCGATCCAGGTGTAACTGCCATCCAGCGTGCGGCAACGGTACTCGGCTAGATAATGGGGCGAGCGCTGATGCAGATGGTCATCGAAATGCATCATTACCCGCAGGTAATCGTCGGGATGAATCAAGTTCTCCCAGGTCAGCACAGTGTTCTCAAGTGCATGAGGTTCGTAGCCGAGCATTTCGTACCAACTGCGGTTGCGGTAGACGAACCCGGTGTTGGCGTTCCAGTCCCAGATCCCGTCGCTGACCAGCTCCAGAATCGTGTGCAGCATGTCTTCATTCAGATCAGTCAGGCTGACCTTCAACGGTTCAATACTGGAGGTATCACCCATCACCGCTCTCCCTGCTGCCCTGAACTTGAAGTGGCCGGCCAGTCGTAGAGACCAGCTCATGGCACGTTGACACTGTAGCGCCGGGGATTAAGGGATAGAAGCCTCTCACGCAGCAAAAAGGCTCAGTTTTGTTTGCCCCACATCTGCAAGGCAAATTCGACAAAACTGCGCAGCTTCGGCAGGCGGTATCGGTCCTGCGCGTAGACCAGATTCATCGGTCGGCGGGGCAGTTGATAGTCCTGCATCAGTGCCACCAGTTTCCCTTCCCGAAGATCTTGATCCACCAGTGCATCCGGCAGCATCACCACGCCCATTCCGGTGCGCGCCGCCTGGTGCAGGCCTGATGAGCTATTGATCAGCATCGGACCGCTCACCGCAACGACTATCTCACCGTCGGGCCCGCTCAGGCGCCACTGTTTTTCTACCGAGCGCCATTCATCGCCCGCTGGGTAGGCGAAGGCTAGGCAGTCGTGATCGGCCAGTTCCTCCGGTTTTTGCGGTGTGCCGCGCCGTGCCAGATACGCTGGCGAGGCACACATCGTCAGGGTGTAATCCTCCAAAGGCCGGGCAATCAGGTTGGACGGTTCGGTGTTGCCCAGGCGAAGCGCGGCATCAAAGCCGTTGTCCAGCAGATCAAGGCGTTGATTGGTCAACACCACATCCAGCTTGACCTGCGGGCAGCGCAGCACGAATTCGCTTAGGGCCGGCGCCAGGCGTTCTGTGCCGAAGGTCAGTGGTGCGGTGATGCGCAGCGTACCGCTGGGTTCGCCCTGGGTTTGTTCGGCCAGCCGCTCGGAGTCAGCCACCAGCCCCAGCACCTCAAGACAGCGCTGATAGTAGGTCGAGCCAAATTCGGTCAAACGCTGACGCCGCGTCGTACGGTTAAGCAAGCTGACGCCCAGGCGTTGCTCCAGCGCTCGCAGGTGATTGCCGACCATGGTGGTCGACATTTCGCACTCCAGGGCGGCGGCGGTCATGCTGCCAGCCTCGACCACTTTCACGTAAACCGACATCGCCAGCAGTAAGTCCATTATCAAGTCCAGATTTAAAATGATTGAAGTATTACAGCGTTTATCCAGCCCAGGTGGTTAACGATACTGCAAAAACACCGACTGATGATGGAGCTTGATGTCATGACCGCCGCTTGCCTGATGACCACCTATCAACCCCTGGCCTTGAGCTTTACCAAAGGGCTGGGCACACGCCTGTGGGATCAGGCCGGTCGTGAATACCTGGATGCGGTGGCGGGCGTGGCCGTGACCAACGTCGGCCATTCGCACCCGCGGGTGGTCAGCGCCATCAGTGAACAGGCCGGATTGCTGCTGCACACGTCCAACCTGTACAGCATCGACTGGCAGCAACGGCTGGCGGAAAAACTCACACAGCTGTCCGGTCTTGATCGGGTGTTCTTCAACAACTCCGGCGCCGAAGCCAATGAAACCGCGCTGAAGCTGGCGCGACTGTACGGCTGGCACAAAGGTGTCGAACAGCCGTTGGTGGTGGTGATGGAAAACGCCTTTCATGGACGGACCCTTGGCACCTTGTCGGCCAGCGATGGCCCTGCGGTGCGTTTGGGATTCCACGAGTTGCCCGGGAATTTTCTTAAAGTGCCGTTCGGTGACCTCGCCGCACTGGATCAGGCCTATCAGATTCACGGCCAACGCATTGTGGCGATTTTGATGGAGCCGATTCAGGGCGAAAGCGGTGTGCAACTCGCGCCGCCCGGTTATCTGAAAGCCCTGCGCGAACTGTGCAACCGGCGCAATTGGCTGTTGATGCTCGACGAAATTCAGACCGGCATCGGCCGCACCGGGCAATGGTTCGCCTTTCAGCACGAAGGCATCGTGCCGGACGTCATGACGTTGGCCAAAGGCCTGGGCAACGGTGTCCCGATCGGCGCCTGCCTGGCGCGAGGCAAAGCCGCCGAACTCTTCACCCCGGGCAGCCACGGCAGCACCTTTGGCGGCAACCCGCTGGCGTGCCGGGTGGGTTGCACGGTGCTGGAGATCATCGAAGAGCAAGGCTTGCTCCAGAACGCGAAACGCCAGGGCGAACGCTTGCTCGCACGCTTGCACGCCGAACTGGATGGCGACCCGCAGGTGCTGGCGATCCGTGGCCAGGGCTTGATGATCGGCATCGAGCTGTCCCAACCCATTCGCGACCTGACCCTTATCGCCGCGCGGGATCACGGGCTGCTGATCAACGTGACACGGGGCAAGACCATTCGCTTGCTGCCACCGCTGACCATCGATGAGCGAGAGGTGGAGATGATTGTGCGCGGGGTAGGGCGGGTGGTGAGGGGCGCTGAAAACTGATTGATCCCCACCCCTCCCGTAGCAGCTGCCGAGCCTGCGAGGCTGCGTTCGGTCTGGGCCGCACTCGGACGAAGCGGTCGTCAAATCAGGCAGCGCGTTCTATCAGGCAATCCGCATGCACAGGGTTTGCGAGGACTGCGTCCTCGAACGCAGCCTCGCAGGCTCGGCAGCTGCTACGGGGGCTAAACCGAAGGGATGTGTAGATACTTTTGCCGCTCGGGAATGGGGTAGTCGTTGGTTATGCGTTTTACCTGGGCTTTGGAGCTGCCGAAGGCTGCGACGTTTTCGCGGTATGGGTATTCGGCAGGAGGATTGAGAGCGAAGTGAGAACGTGATGGTAGCCGGTGCTCAGTAGTGGTATCTGCACATCACGATCTGTAGTTCGTCACCTTCTACTGTATAGACCAGACGATGTTCGGCAGTGATCCTGCGGGACCAAAAGCCGCTAAGGTTATGTTTGAGTGGCTCTGGTTTTCCGGGTCCTGCGAAAGGGTCCCGCAATGTTGCCTTGATCAGTAAATTGATCCGTTTGAGCCCGGCTTTATCGTTCTGCTGAAACCAGAGGTAGTCGTCCCAGCCTTCGGGGGTGAACAGAATGTTCATTCTTCAATGAGCTGCCTTGGCTTGGTTTTCCCCGCGCGCAGGCTGTTGATCGACTTGATCAGACGCTCGGCGTTGGCCGGAGTACGGAGCAAGTAGGCGGTTTCTTCGAGGGCGTTGTACTCGGCAAGGGAAATCATCACTACCGGCTCACCTTTCTGCCGGGTTACCAGCAGTGGGGCGCGGTCTTCATTGACCCGATCCATGGTTTCGGAGAGATGTGCCCGGGCATTGGTGTAGTTGATTGTTTGCATGAAGTTGTCCTCGCTTGATGCGAAACCGTACAGAAATGAGTACATGTTGGCAAGGTGATACCTACGAGTGGTCGTTGCAAACGGAAGTGGCCCAAAAAGCAGTCTCGATCAGGCGCTAGGTATAGCTCCGTTGTCTTCAAGACGTTTCCTTGAAAAGTGTAGGTTCGATCCGAGTCAAAACAGCCTGATTTACTCCTGGAACTTACGCTTATTCCTCAGGTGCAGGACCACCGCCACAATCGCAACCACCACCACAACACCCAGGGCAATGGGCAGCCGGTAAGGCTTGAGGTTACCGAACAATCGCTGAAGCGCTTCGCCAGCCCAATAACCACCGGTGACGAACAGCGTGGCCCAGACCATTGCGCCGAACATGTTCAACAGTGAAAACCGCAGTGGCGACAGGCCACTGGCACCGATCACCATAGGACCTACCAACCGCATGCCGTACAAAAAGCGCACCGAAAAAACCGACGTCGACGGGTAACGATCGATTAGTCCGGAGACTCGCTTGATCTGCGCTTGATGGCGTTTGAGGCGAGGCAAGAGTCGCGGGCCGAAATAACGACCGCTCCAGAACAGCAACTGATCCCCCAACATTCCGCCTGCGCTGGCCCAGGCAATCACCGGCCAGAGCTTCAGTAAATGCTGATGCGCCGCCATGCCACCCAATATCAGGATGGTTTCGCCTTCCATGACACAGCCAAGGAAAACCGCCCAATAGCCGTAGGTCGCGAGGAAGTGGTTGAGGTCTATGTGCGCGAACATGGGCTATCGACGACCTTTTGAACGTTGTGGGCGCTTGGCGGATGTGGACCGTTATCGTGTGGCTTCGTTGCGTCCGGTGTTGTGGATCATGTGGTGGGGGCATTACAGAGCGGACGCTCCCCCAGATACTCAACCAACCGTAGCAGATAGCCGTCCGGGTCCTGCACCAATAGCTCAAGTTGGCCAACTTCTACCGTGCCGGATCGATACCAGGCATCGGCAAACGGGCGAAACAACGGCCACTCGGCAGCAGCCAGCCGCTGGAGAATCGGCTCGACACTGTCGACCGTCATCTGAAAGTTGATGCCGCGCCCAAAAGGCGCTTCCAGTGGGCCGGTCACCCATTGCCCTTCGAGAGGGTCGTACTGCTCCAGCATGACTTGCACGCCGTCGAAGTCGAGGTAGGCAAATCCTTCTTCCGGGCGGTCGTAGGCCACCTGGAATCCAATTAATGTGGTCCAGAAATCCAGACTTTTCCTGATGTCGCCGACCATCAGTTCGGGGACCATCCTGTTCCTTGAAAACATACCTCTCCCTGGTGAGCGTCCAGCCCAATCAATGTGAGCTGAGGATACCGTCTTGATCGTTCCCGCGCTCTGCATGAGAACGATCAATCGGCAAGATGTCTGAAGCGTCCCCACCTTGCACCAACGTTTGCGCCTCACCATTCTCAATCACCCAGCGCAGCATGTCGCTCACCGGCACGCGGTGGCTGCGTTCGACCCATTGCAGGCCGTCGGGGCTGTAGTGTTCGGTGTAGCGGGTGAGGATCACCTCGCGCTGGTCACTCGACAGCCGCAGGCTGACTTCGCGGCAGTGCAGGCCAGCGTCTGCGCGTTTCACCACGCGTTGTTGCAGGATCAGGGACTGGCGTTCAGAGGTCATCGGTCGGGGCTTCCTGGCAGCGGTTCTTCTGGGGGGCGGTGGCGCCTTGTTTGCCTTCCAGCACGAAGTTGGCGCGATGCTCGGCGGCGAGGTCGCGCAGGGCGCTGTAGTAATCCGGCATGTGTTGCAGGCTGTCGGTGAGCGGCAGCAAGGTCGCACGCTTATCGATTACGCCGCCCACCAGGTTGACGGTGGTGAGGGTCTGGACGGTGTCGCTGTTGTTGCCGAAGGGGTTGAAGGCAAAGCTGAGCACCTGCCCGGCGGCATCACGGCTGTTGGCGGTGCCGAGCAGCGGCATTTCAACGACAGGACCGTTGCCGATGCCCCACACGCCGAAGGTCTGGCCGAAGTCGGCGGTGTGGCGCGGGATGCCCAGCGGGTCGGAGACGTCGATCAGGCCGAGCAAGCCGACGGTGGTGTTGACCGTGAAGCGCCCCAGGGTATTGACCGAGCGTTGCGGGTTGCCCTGCAGCAGGTCGTTGATAAAGACCTTGGGCTCGCCGAAGTTGGTCGTGAAGTTATGCACACCCTTTTGAAAAAACTCGGGCATGTGGCGATAGCCGCGGGCGACGGGGGCCAGGGCATATTTGTCGACGGTCTGGTTGAAGGCGAAGATGCCACGGTTGACCCGCTCGGCCGGGTCGTACAACGGGTAGCTGACTTTCGCGCAGGTGACACTGCTCTCGTCCGGCGTGCGGCTGGTGCATCCGGCGAGGTAAGTCAGGGTCAGCAGCAGCGCGGTGTGGCGAACCAGCGCGGTGGAACGCGTGAGCGAAGGCATGGGTAAACAGTCTCCGGAGAAAAGGTGCCGGATGCTGACATTCGGGCCTTGCACAAAGATGTCTGCTTTTTTACCGCGCTGACGCTTTGTTACCCGATTGAAATATATGACGGGCTGCGCCGAATGGTTTTAGATACGGGTTCTTTCAGACCTTAAGTGATGCCGCTGGTGAGCAGTCTTTTGATCGTGGACGACGACCTTGAGGTCCTCGCGCTGCTGAAGAAGTTTTTTATGCAACAAGGCTATGCGGTGGAGGTTGCCACCGATGGCGTCTCGATGTGGGCGGCGATTGAGCGCCAGGCACCGGACCTGATCATTCTCGACTTGATGATGCCGGGCGAGAACGGGCTGACGCTGTGCCAGCGCCTGCGTCAGCAATACCCGACGCCGGTGATAATGCTGACGGCCATGGGTGAGTTGAGTGATCGGGTGGTGGGGCTGGAGATGGGCGCCGACGATTACCTGAGCAAGCCGTTCGACGCCCGGGAGCTGCTGGCTCGGGTGCGCGCGGTATTGCGTCGGGCCGGAGAAAGCCGACCGCTGACCGGCCAGGCGCCCCGCCCGCTGATCACATTCGCCGACTGGCAACTGGACCTCACCCGCCGGGAGCTGCGCTCACCGGATCAGGTGATGATTCCGCTGTCGGCCGGCGAGTTCGACTTGCTGCTGGTGTTTGTCGAACATCCGCAGCGCATTCTCACCCGGGAGTTGCTGCTGGACCTGGCGCGGGGCCGCACGCACGAGGCGTTTGATCGCAGCATTGACGTTCAGGTCAGCCGCTTGCGACGCAAGCTGGAGTACGACACCAAGCGCCCCGAGATGATTCGCACGGTGCGCAACGGCGGTTACCTGTTCACCCCCAGCGTGACCCGCCAGTGAAAGGGTTCATGGCCGGTTTGCGTCGGCGTCTGCGCCCGCGTGACACGGTGACCCGCTGGATCGCCCTGACCACCATCGTCGCGATGCTGACTTCGCTGGGCTTCTATGCACTGTTCACCCAGCTGGCGGGTGTCTGGGCCTATCCGCCGCTGACCGAGACTGGTTTGCTGGAGAAGATCGCGTCCCTGAGCCGGGTGATTGAAGCCTCACAAGCCCCACAGCGCCAACATTTGGCCGTCGCGGCCAGCGACAGCACCTTGGACATCAGTTGGCACGCCAGCTATGAAGAGCTGAACTTGCCGACGACCCCCGACGCCATCAGCCGCACGGCCACACCGCTGGCTCAACGCCTGTTCAACACACCCGAGCGCCGGGTCGAAGCCTATCAGCCCAGCGATTGGCCAGACGAAAGTGGGCATTACGCGCTGGCGATGCAACTGGCGGACGGCTCTTGGCTGATGTTCAGCATGCCCTCGCGCAGTTGGGGGCTGGGGCTTTGGCAACGCAACCTGCTCGTGATCGTGTTGGTGCTGCTGTCGACCGGCATCGTCGCGCTGATCGCCACCCGCCGACTGGCCAGACCCCTGGAGCAATTCGCCCAGGGTGCACGACGCTTTGGCGTCGACTTCCGGGCACCGCCCATCGAGCCGGTCGGGCCCCATGAAATTCGTCAGGCAATCCTGGCGTTCAATGCCACGCAGGCCCAGTTGCAGCACTTCATCAAGGACCGCACGCAGATGCTCGCGGCCATCTCCCACGACCTGCGCACCCCCCTGACCCGAATGCGCCTGCGCGGTGAGTTCATCGAAGACTCAGAGCAGCAACAGCGGCTGTTTCGCGACGTCGACGAAATGCAGGCAATGATCAACTCCGGTCTGGAATTCTTCCGCGACGATGCCCGCCTGGAACAGGCGACCCAGTTCGATCTGGCGGAACTGCTGCAAACCCTGATCGACGACTACCGCGACCAGTCCATCTACATCGCTTTCAGCGGTCCACCCCGACTGGTCTACTTCGGCCGGCCGCTGGGGCTCAAACGGGTGATCACTAACTTGCTGGACAACGCGATCAAGTACGCCAGCGAACCGGCGATTGAACTGCGGCAGGATGATGAACAGGTGATCGTTCGTGTACTTGATCGTGGCCCCGGGATTCCTGCTGATAGTTATGAACAGGTGTTTGCGCCGTTCTTTCGGTTGGAAGGGTCGCGGAACAAGAGCACGGGTGGGGTTGGATTGGGGTTGTCGGCGGCACGGGCGATTGTGTTGGAACATGGGGGGACGTTGACGGTGCGCAATCGCACGGTTGGAGGATTGGAGGCGCGGGTGGTGTTGCCGGTGCAGGAGGGGTAGGCGGGGAAAGCACAAATCCTACTATGCATGGGCATTCACTTACGTTCCCCCGGCGCCGAATGGCAGAGGACATGTAGCCAAGGCCACAGAAAAGTTATTTCTAGAACAGCGCACTAGAATGTTTGGTAATAAGCTCCAAAAGAAAAAGCCTTATGACCTGATTTTTTCGAGCCTGTCCTGCATGATGGCGCGACTTATGCAATATGAAGCCCAACGAGTCTGGAACACCTTACATTGAGCGGTTACCTGATTTTTATCAGATAAAAACAAATGTCATAACCCCTTCAAGCAAGGCTCAGGGCATCGCATGTGCTCTTGAAAAGCGAATTTTTTTAAGACGACCTTCTTCCCAACCCTGAAATCTTGATCTACAGTTAGTTACCGCCACGGATGGTAAAAAGGACAAGGATGACCTATTTCAAGAAAATCCATTATCCCGCTGCCCCGCAAATAGCATGGGACAGTATCGATAAAATAGCTCAGACTCCCCAATTGGCTATCGGTCTATGCACACCGATTGAGCTGCTCTTTTCTCCGATCCCTTCAATGAATGGCTCAGGAGAAAAATCTCTCCGCTTTTCTAAAAAACATACGTATCCAGCTCCGCGTCTCCTCCGTTCTCTGCTGCTTATTGAAAAGCCTGCGGAACAAACACTCGAACAACTGATACCCCATACTGCTATCAAAAATAAACATCAGAAAAGAACCTGTAAAATCCTCGATCCCGGCAGTCCTGAATACACTCGATAAAGCGTTATTCAATACTTAATTGTATGGGGCGCTGTGCCCATGAGTAAAAACAGCGAGCATCTAAACGAGCCGATAGTCCGCAGATAGAACCGTGGGGGAAAGTCTATGTTTGTTAGCATTGAATCTAGAACAAGTAGAACTTTACTGAAGTCAATCTGCTACGGTTTACCCTTCGATGCAACCGGACTGCACAGTGATACGAAAGCTGTAACAGATCGCCTGGACGAGCTAAGGCATCGATATACCAGTTTGCGCATCTCGTCCGGAAACTCTGCATCACCGGTCAGTAACTATTTATTTTATTTGATGCTTAAAGAGAAGTACTCGGGCTTTCATTTCGAGTTGAGAAAACCAGAGAGGCGAGTCGTCACCAACCTGCATCTATTCAAAGTGAAAGGACGTATTCCTTCGTTGGCCGCCTTGCTGCTATCGGACTCGCTTGCCATAAAAACAGATATTGAAAACAAATATGAGCGAGTCAGAAACTTGAATAAATATACCAATGAAATAGCTTCACTCATCTCCGGATCAGGCGTCATGCCGCCTACCGAACGCTCTATGCAAGGGCTGGTTAACACCTTGGAGCTGTGCAAAAAAGAAAACACTGAACTGGTCTTTATCAGCGCTATCTGCCCGGACTATTCTTACACTCGCGACGCAGATGGCAAGCCACAATATACATTCCACAGTGTTGGCGACAACACGGGACTGGCGGGCGACAAACTGATCAAAGCAGCGAGCGCAATCAAAACGTTTGGAGCAGACGTAGGCGTCCAGGTCAGCCATGGGTTGTTCGGAGGGGAGTTTGAGTATGTTTCATTTTACAAGAGTGACTACTCACCGTCGCAAAGAGCAGAGTTCCTGAACAAGGTCGATACACAACTTCATACCATCGGCGGCAAGCTGGAAGCGCCGTTCAGCGTCGAGTCATTTTTTGAGCTGTGCGGTGGCGAAGAAGGTTGGAACGATCAGCACCAACAAATAAAGCAACGTATAAAGTCCGGCGACATGGGTTTGACCGGTCTGGATAAATACGCATTTCTGGAGGTGTATGAATCCAGAAAGGCCCTGTACGCAAAATGGTTTCCCAGCAGTGAGGAAGAGATAGTCTGGAATAATTTCATCTCCCAGGCGGCCGAATATGCCCTGATGGGTAAGCTTTTCAACGAACATTACAAGCACCACGTAGTGCTTGCGGTCGACCATTACAAGATGGAACCGTTCTACTCGTACTTTGGATCGTCAAGCGTATTGTATGTAAAAACCGATTATCTTTGACTACCAGTTGAGTAATGCAATGAATCGAGAATATAGCACGCGGTATACAAAGTACGGCCATGGCATAGACGTAAGGAAAACCTACGAAGGACTTCCTCTACAAGCATTCTGGACTTGGGTAACGGGGAAGTCGTTAAATACCAAGCCGCCGAAGTCACCCAGAGAAACGCTGCTAAGCGTATGGCAGTTGGCACTGCAAATAAGCTGGGGGTATGGCGTCTTCTTTGCCGCCGTTATCTTTGGTCAATGGCTAATAGACTCGGACCTTTCGTGGCCGATAAAGGTTTTGCTGTCGATCCCGATATTTTGCATGGTCGTTAACCGATCAAGAGGATTGCTTCACACCAGCCATTACACGATCCATGGGGCAACATTGGCCAGTAAAAATCAGGCCAGGTTTTTCTACAAATGGATTCTTTCCATCCCGGTGTTACACACCCCTTGGGAAAACTACATGAAGCTTCACGTCAGTGAGCATCATGGCATCAATACCTTCAGCACAGAACGTGATGTTGACCTGGTTTACATGACCCAGCACGGGTTTTACAAAGGGATGAAAGAGAAGGAGTTCTGGACAAAATTGCTGCTGGCGCCCTTTCATCCATTGAGAATCTACGAACATCTCAATTTCCGTTTTAGAATAAATTTCGTGGATTGTGAGCCTCACGAAAAAATCAGCCGACTGGCTTACTGGGCGGTGCTGCTGGCGGTTGTTTATGCAACCGGTTATATGGAAAGTTTCCTGATTTTCTACGTGTGTTCAATTCTGCTGGTTACACAGTTTTCGTCCTGGGTACAACACATCACTGAACACCTGTGGTTTTCCACAAACAGTGAAGGCTTACCCAAATACTTGTATTACGGGTCACTGTCGTGGGGCCGGTTTTTTGGGCGCCCCTATCCCAAGGATAAAAAAGGGCTTTCTTTCGTCGTCGGCTTCATTAGATGGCTGTCGGGAACCCTGTTCATTGATATTCCCCTGCGACTGTTCGCTTATATGCAAGATTTGCCTAGCCATGACTTCCATCACCGGGCGCCTGGTGTGAATTTCTGGAGCATCGCCCCGGAACGCGCAGCCAATGAAGCTCTGCCGTCAAGGTTTGGCCCGATGACAGAAACATGGAGCATGAAGGAAAGCCTGCTGATAGTCAGGGACCATTTGTGCCGGGATGAAAGTGATCCTTTCAAAATACGGCAATGGTACAAGGAGAACAGCAGTGTTTATGAATCGACCAGCCACAAAAAAAGCAGCGTGAAATCAGAGCAAAAAATCCAGGACATAACGGAGTATTCACTGTGAGCTCGACAAACAAAAATATTGCGCACGACCTTAAAAAAAATGGTGTTGCTTATATTCAGCCAGGCAACCTGTTTTATACCGATGAAGACTGGCAGCAGATCAACGCGATCATCAATCATCAGGATTTGCCTTGGGAAAAAATCCTGATCGGGGACGCTGATGAGAGAAATGATCTGCTGGTCGCGCGCTTCATGACGGATATTGATATCCCACGGTACGTGAATACCCCACTTTCGACCCAACTCAAGGGCGTGGTTTGCAACGAAGCCATCTGGAACTTTTTTTCCGAACTTCTCGATGGTGAAGACTTCTACTTGCGCAGAATGCAAGTCAACAAAATGAGAGAAGACTCCTTCATTGGCCGGCATTTGGACATCGACAGCAACCCAGACTATCTGTATTCGGTCGTTCTGCAGTTGGGTCAAAATTTTTCCGGTGGAGAGTTCACTGTTTACAATAGCTCTGGGGTTGTTTCGGATAAAATCCAGCCTGCGTTGGGCTCGGTGATCATCAGTGACTGCACCTTTGCACACGAAGTGAATACGGTCCTTCAAGGTGACCGGATTTCCCTGGTGTTTTTTGTGAGCAAACATGCTGACAAAAATAGACGAGTGCGCGCAAAAACCGCAGAACACGCTTAAGTACTGAATGCTCGAGACCATTAAACGGCGAGGAAGAGTCTGCAAGAAATCGGCTCGGGCATGCCCCAAAAAATGTAGATGCAAGTCACCTGTTTCAGCGCGGACATTATTGCCAGCCTTAAAGACAAGGCGTAGCATGACCACAGAGAATTTCATAAAAACTTGGCAAAACAATAAAAATATGGATTTTTAAAATGACCAAGAAAATCGCTCGACTTGAAGTCGAGGCACATTTTAAATGCTGCCATCATCCGGCTTGGTTTCGTTCCTGAGTAAGGGAATGAACTGACCGAAACGTCAAGCAAACCTAAATTTTCTCTGGACTAAAATATGCACTTAACCTTCGATTTGCTTTGCGCGTTCGCCCTCTTTGCTTTTGTTTCATCAATCACCCCCGGTCCAAATAACACCATGTTGTTGGCATCCGGTGTGAACTTTGGATTCATCCGCACTATTCCACATGCACTGGGTATCAGTGGCGGATTCATGATTATGGTATTGGCGGTAGGGTTTGGCATGGGTCAGATTTTTACCGCTTTTCCAATGGCTTACACCGTACTGCGCTATGCAGGAGCGGCGTATCTGCTCTATCTTGCATGGAAAATTGCAACCTCTGGACCGCTCTCGAAACCTGGGACAGCCAATGCCGAACCCTTGGGTTTTCTGGGTGCCGCAGCATTCCAGTGGGTAAATCCAAAGTCGTGGGTTATGGCGATTGGGGCCATCAGCACCTATACCCCTTCCGAAGGCTACTTCTATAACGTAGTGGTCATCGCATTGGTTTTTGCCATCATCAACATACCGTGCGTATTTTCCTGGGCCAGTTTTGGCAGTGCACTTCGTAACGTGCTTAAAAGCCCGAGAAATCTTGTGATCTTCAATATCACTATGGCCGGACTTCTGGTCATTTCCCTCTATCCGCTGTTGCTCAGCACCAGCTAGTTTCTGAGTTATAACAGCCGGCAACAATCACGAGCGCTGAATAGAGTAACGTAGATAGCAGGGGCAATATGGCTAGCCAGAAAATCGATTTTGATAATCTCGGTTTTAATTATATAAAAACAGACTATCGATATTTGTCCTATTGGAAGGAGGGCGACTGGGATGACGGAGCATTGGTTACCGACAACCAGCTTCACATCAGTGAAGGGTCAACCGCCCTGCATTATGGTCAGCAATGTTTTGAAGGGCTCAAGGCCTATCGCTGTAAAGACGGCTCTATAAACATCTTCAGGCCTGATCAAAATGCGCTGCGAATGCAGCACAGTTGCTCAAGACTGTTAATGCCATTAGTTCCCGTAGAGGTGTTCGTTGAAGCCTGCAGGAAGGTCGTGCTGGCCAATGAGCACTTCATCCCGCCTTACGGTTCAGGAGGTGCATTGTACTTACGCCCGTTTCTGATTGGTGTTGGCCATAATATTGGAGTCAAAACGGCGGCGGAGTTCCTGTTTTCTATCTATTGCGTTCCCGTGGGCGACTATTTCAAGGGGGGCTTAACGCCTCATCAGTTTCTGGTATCCGACTATGATCGTGCGGCCCCCAATGGGACTGGCGCTACCAAGACCGGCGGCAACTATGCTGCAAGCCTGGTGCCCAGTGCAGAAGCCAAGCAACGGCAGTTCACCGACTGCATATACCTGGATCCGCTGACTCACTCAAAAATTGAAGAGGTGGGTTCCGCGAATTTTTTCGCGATTACCGAAAAAAATGAATTCATCACCCCCGCCTCTTCATCGGTTCTGCCCGGGATCACTCTGTCCTCCCTCAAGGATATTGCTCAGTCCAGCCTGGGCATGGAGGTCATCGAAGGCGATATTTTTATCGATGACCTGGGTAAGTACAAAGAAGCAGGCGCCTGCGGCACGGCGGCGGTGATCACGCCTATTGGCTGTATTGAATACCAGGATAACTTTCACATCTTTCACAGCCTGAAGAGTGTAGGGCCTGTTACGCAACGGCTGTATCGCGAACTGACGGGCATCCAGTCGGGTGATATCAAGGCACCGGGCGAGTGGATCGTCAAAGTGTGATCTGTCCCGTAATTCAAAACTTTACTGGGCATAGCTCGCCGGATCAAAAACCTTGGGGTCAATCTCGGCCATGGATTTGAGCGAAACCGGCTCCAGAATTACCACATACGGCTCGTCGGGATTGATACCCATTGGCTTGTTTCGCGAGTAGAGCACGACGGGTTTGCCCTCGGCGTCGCTCACTGGCGTTTCACTGCCATCGACGCACAGCGCCTGCAGGTCATTCGGGCTGATGATGGGGTCGGTAGTCGGCAAGCAGCGCAGGCTGACACCATTGATGGTGAGTGGGGTCGAGTAGTTGGACAAGTCATCGCGGCGCAGTTTGGCTACGCCGGTGGCCAGATCTTCATGGACCTGCCATTGACCGTCCATATCGCGGGTGACAGAGGTCATTTTGTCGCCATTGACAATAGTAATATCGACCTGTTGATTGGGCTCGATTCGATATTCGCAACCGTCTTGCGGCGTCATCCGGTCCACCACTTCCGAGTACGGATGTTCAACCTTGCGCAGATAGTGACTGGCATCAGCGATCACGGTGATGCGCTCAGTCAGGAAGTCGGCCGGGGTCGGCGGGAAGGGCTTGACCGGCAGGTCCATCAGTTTTGCCGTGTTCGCACACATCTCGTAAGCGCTGTTGCGGATAAGGGCATGCATGCCGTCCAGGGGCTCCGGCCGCTCCACCTGCACCAGTTCCCGTGCACCCCCATCACCCGCAACGGCCAATGCGCTATTGCCCAAGCCGATGACACACATCATCGCCAGAAGAATTTTGCAGTGCGCCCGCGCGCTCGCAGCAACCGATTCCATGGAGGCTTCCTTTTTGATCTTTTTGTGAGGTCCGAGAGTGTTTAGCCATCGCCGTTAGCGCGGCGTGCTGAGCTTAGTGAGGTTTTCAGGCGTGGACAACTGTGTACGGAGGCGTGCGCGCGATGGCCGAACGCATCCAACCAAGGGCTTTGGCGTAGTAAACTCCGTTGATTGATGGCAGTAACAGAACGTGTATTTTCGCGTCCGCGAAAACAGGGAGCGATTATGTTAGTGAATCTGAATCGGGTGACCGCCTCCTGCCTGAACCCAGCGCATGAGTCCCACGCTGAGGGCTGTGAAAAACCGTTTCACAGGGTCGAGGCCGGCCAGTGAACCAGCAGATGCTCGAATCCGGCCCGCAGGGAGCCAAGGTGCTGTCGGTCTTTGACTTTGACGGGACCCTGACTCGGCACGACAGCTTTGTTCCATTCCTGAGGTTTGCTTTTGGGAGGCGAGCGTTCAGCCGGAGAATGCTAAGACTGGCGGTGCCCAGCCTGCGATTCCTCACACGTCGGCTCAGCCGTGATGAACTCAAGGCTCAACTGATCAGCACATTCCTGACAGGGGTGGAAAAGGAATGGGTCCAGCAGAAAGCCGAGGCGTTCAGTCAGGTGATTTGGACCAGGCTGATGCGACCCGCAGGTTTACGATCAGTCGCGACCGAAGTCGAGTCCGGGGCGGTGGTAACGCTCTGTTCTGCTTCTCCAGCCCTGGTGCTGCAACCGTTCGCCGATCGCCTCGGCATCAAGCTGATTGGTACCGAGCTTGAGGTCATCGACGGATTGCTGACCGGACAAATCACCGGCAACAATTGTCGGTGCGAGAATAAAGTGCTTCGCCTTGAAGCTGTCTATGGTCCTCTGAGTCAGTACCGACTCAGAGCTTGGGGCGATACCCGGGGCGATCGAGAACTGCTGGCCGCCGCGCAAGACTCCCATTGGCGGCAGTTTCATCCGGCATGGCGCCGTGGACAGCAGTACCGATGAGTGTTCGTCAGCGGGTTTATTCATGGGCATGGTGGTTGAGGGAACCCTCAGGGACAGGCCACGTTTACTCATACCCATAATCGTGGTCTGTCTCGTCATTTTCCCGTTAATTACCGCACGGTTCATCAACGACAAACCCCGCCGAAGCGGGGTTTGTTTATTTGAGAGACATCAACCGCACTTATGCAGTGACGTTGATGGTCACGCCGATGGCCTGCCCGCTGCTGTTCACAGTAGGAGAAGGCGTGGTGGAGGCGGTTGTGTTGCTGCTGGCAGTGCTGCTTTGTGCCGCGCGGTGGTGATGGTGCTTGTGGGGGGCCGCGGTGTTGCTGGCGGTTGTGCTGGAAGTCGGCGATTGCGCGGTTGTCTGGCTCGACGTAGTCGCGGCCTGAGTCGGCGTAGTAGTGGTAGTGGTTGGAATCGAAGCTGAAATTGCACCAATAGACATCGTTACCTCCTGGATACTTGGAGAACCTGCGCGAGTTGCAACCAGGCAACGAGGAGCGCAGGTAATCTTTTTGTTTTTGAATTATTCGACCGTTCAGATGGGCCTACTGCGGGGGCAATCCCGAAGTCGAGCAAAGGTTAACACCGCCGCATTGCCTGATTTGTGGGCGTAATGTCGGAGCCGTGTATTGTTTCGTATACACCGTTCAGCGTGTGTGGTCTTCCCGTATTTCTGCTCAGCTTTTGCTTTGAGCTGAGTTATTAAAAGCCCCGTAAACCTCGGGGCTAATCCCAAATTCCAGTCAGCACGCACAACCCCTGTGGGAGCGAGCCTGCTCGCGAAAGCGCCAGATCAGCCAACATCAATGCTGAATGTACTGCCGTCATCGCAAGCAGTTCGCTCCCCCAGGTTTCATTCCTTACCGACTGGCATCAGAACCACAATTTTCCTGCTACTACCCTTCAGACTTCGCCGCCACCCGCTTAGGTGTCGGTGCAGGAGTACGGTCACGCGTAAGCACCTTCACCGCATCATCAACCACCGCCTTACTCATCGCCGTCAAATAATGCGCGGCCCAGGCGTGGCGGTCGGTGTCTTTGGCGTAGGCAGCATCTTCGGTAAGCGCCTTGGCGAGAAACAGAAAATCAGAAGCCATGGCTAACGCATCACCGAGGGGCACGTTGCGGGTGACATGGAACAGGGCTTGATCCAGGGTTGTCACCGCAGAGGCGTAAGCGCATCAGACGGTCCCTCCGACGCTGCGGTTAGGTGTCCACAGGATGGTGGCGCCGTTTAGCTCGGCTTCTATCGCGGTCTTGGTGGCGTTCCACTTGGCCTGCACCGTGCGCACGGTGTCATCCCCTGACGGGCCGGTATGGATGCCGTAAATCTGTAGCACGCCCTCAACATCGCGACGGAACTGAAAGCGCACGCGGGTCGGAGCTCGGGTCATACTGCGTAGCTGATCGTCGGTATAGAGTGTGCCGTCGCCCATTTTGGTCGGGAGCATGCCCAGCACAAACACGCCGGCCGGATTTCCGCGCAATGCCCAGGTGAATCCCTTTTGCATGATGCCGCCACCGGCTATGCGCCCCAGTACCGTGTCGAAGCCTAGAGCGAGTCCGGCAGCTTGTGCCGCCGACGGGACAAGCATTGACCCAGCCAGCATGACCTTACCAAAGTCTGAGGCAGGCATGGTGTTGCTACCGGCGTGAGTGCTCCCCCAGTTTTCAGGAGTGCAGCACTTGGCAAAGACTGGGTCTGAACGCTCCTTGGGAATTGGCCATTCATCTTTGGGGATGTATTCCCGCTTGGCTCAGGGGGCGGATTCCAGGCGGCCCACGAGGCGCCACCGTTCGGACGTTTCCGGCTCCAAATGTCGTCGAAAGGATTTTTTTCTGCTTGTCCTTATGCATGACAATCCCTGTGTGACTTCGTCTCGAGACGGGAGATTGTCGATCAGTTCGCTTCCCAGTCAATTTGACTCGGTAACCTAAAGTTTCAGACTCTGGATAAAACGTTATCTGTCCCGTGTTTCTCCCCGTCCTAGGACATTTCCCGCAAACCGTAGCGCCTTCCATGAACTGGCGGCTGCTCTTCTTCAGGGATAGCCTTCAGGTGTCGCTGCGCATCAGCGATCGGCTTTGACAGGCTGAAAAATGCAAGCTTTCACTCCTCTTGATAAAACGGCATGCTTTCCCGCGTGCAGTTTCTTTCTGGCGGCTGTGCGTGGGGCATCTTCGGATGCACCGGGTGCTTGCGTTCCTGGTCTGTCAACCCGCGTACAGTTGCCACCCAATCCTGTTTGACAGCAGGAGCTGGCAGCTTCGTTAACCAACGCAAGGAGTTCTGCCATGAAGAAAATTACTCCCAATCCGCCCGAAGTCCCGACGTCGTCTACCTCTGATCCCGTAGATCCCATCCCGCTCAGCGAAACCGCCCAACGCGCCGTCAGTGCCCGTTTGCGTAATCCCAGTCACCCTGATCCCGTCAGCCATGTATTCACCATTGTCCCCGACATAGACACGCCAACCTTGCTGGTCCACGCCAGCGAAACCCTCGCCTCTATCAACGCCATGACCACCGACCTGGCGTTCGAACTCGAAGGTTCGCGGCGCAATGTGGCACTGGCGATGCAACAGTTGACCGTGCTGGCCGAGTTGCTGGTAAACCGAGCACTGGACCACCTCGACCAGCCCGATGGCGCAGGTGAGAGTCAACCCGCCGTCCACCACTGAGTGGCCGCGCTCGTTTACCCAATGGAGGTTTGTTATGGATCGATACATGCCTGTCACCGGAATTGACTGCACCGTCCCGTCACTGCTGATCGATACCCAAGCGCCGCTCGACGTACTGCACGAAACCGCGGCCTACCGCATCCGCACCGCAACCCAACTGCTGGAGAACATCGCCATGGGCGAGGGTGTTCACAGTGAACTGGCGCGGGTGCTGGTGACTTCACTGCGTGATGGCTGCGATTTGCTGGACGTGGTTGGGCGACGGTTGCAGGCGCAGATGCTGTTGGTATGAAAAATGGGCGACCTGATTCAGGTCGCCCATTTTAGTTGGAGGGAAAACGAGTATGAAAATAAATCTGTCCCGTTTTGTCGCTGGTTTACCTACCCTACCGGCTGCAACGTTTCAATGTGTTTGAGCCAGGAATCGAAGCGGATACATTCTGCCCGGATTGTGGGAAGGCCGATTTCAATCGCCGCGAGCGAGCCATGTAGCGGTTTTTCGTAGCCGTCGTAAAGTTTCAGGATCCGTTTACTCGGCGCCGTCACAGTGCTGTTATTGATGGCTTCCGGCGTATCGAACTCATTTCGTATGTGCAGAAACTTGTCCTCAAGGGTGGGCTGGTTGATTCCCATGGCTAGCCGCTTAGGACAACTGAACAGCAACCCCTCGAATTCGTACATCTGGACATAAGGAATGAATCGACGCATTGCATCGTCCCCCAACTTCTTTCGCAGCTTGTCCATCATGGCTTCCAAGAGACAATCGGCCTTTTCATCCATGGTGCTCTTGCTGGCGGCCTCAACCTTGCCGGGAAACTCTTCGGGTAGGCCGTAGAAGTCGAAAAATGTTGTGCAGTAAGCCTGACGATCGCCTAACAGTCTTTTTTCGAGATCGGTGAGGAGTCGCTCGAAACGGAAGTTCCCGCCCTTGTGGCCCGGCTTGCCTATCAGCGCAGGCATCAGATAAATGCCCAAATGATGAAAGGCTTGGGCAAGCACCTCATTGATGAACATTTCCTCGGTCTGGCCTTCGCAAATGATATGGACTCGAATCATTTACGCGGCCTCCCGCCAAGTATGTTTTTCTCCCATAGTTCACCGACCGAGTAGTCATCCAACCAGGTCTCGAACTCCTCCTCGTTGAGTCGTTTGAAAACAGTCGCGCCCTTCTCGCGTTCGACAATGATCAAATCGTCAATGGAGAACTCATTTACCAGCGGCACGGATTGTGTCGAGACAATCACCTGCATTCGTGTCGACGCCGACCGAAGCAGTGAGCCCAGCAGGGTGATGGCGTAAGGATGCAGACCCAGTTCAGGTTCATCGATGATGATGGTCGATGGAGGGTCGGGTTGCAGCAGCGCGGTGACCAAGCACATAAAACGGATCGAACCGTCCGAGAGCTGGCTGGGCCAGAAGACGTAGTCGCTGTCTTTTTGGCGCCACTGCAAATTGATCAGCTCTTCTTCCGTATCCAGTCGACGAGGCTTGAGCACGAAATCATCAAAGAACGGAATGGCCAGTTGTATGGTTTTGCGAATCTGTTCGTAGACATCCGGCGTCTCTGTGGCCAAGCGATAAAGATAGGCTGCCAGATTCGAGGCATCAGGACGCAGGTAGTCGTTGATGTGAGCGGGGCCAAAGCGCTTGACGCTCGCCATGTCGCTAGTGTCATGGAAGTGGAAGACTTTCCAGCTGGAAATCGATTCGTAGCAGTAAGCCACAACATTGTTTTTGTATGGAGCCCGGAATTTTTTAGAGTCAAATGCTTCTTTGAGCTTGGCCTCTTGGTGCCCCGAACCGAGCGGAATCCATTCTTGCCCATACATCGGCCCATCGAAAAAAAGCTGTTCATTGGCAAATACAAAGTCTCCGTCCACCGTCGGCTCTAGCTCGAACTGGTAGCCGTTCAGGCCAAACTGGACGAAGGACTCTATTTTTTGGGTTTCTTTCACGCCGAAACTGACAATACGATCAGCGGAACCTTGCTGAGTGGTCCATTTTTTCAGGCGCAGTTCCATCATTTCGCTGAGCATACGAAAGTAGGAGACGAAGCTGCTCTTTCCAGCACCATTGGCACCAAGCAGTACGTTCAAGTTGCCAAGGTTCAGGTCATCCAGGTTCTTGATGGACTTGAAGCCCTTGATCGTGAGCCGGCTGATGGGGTTCTTCTTGCTCATTGATGCCTGATTCCTTACGTGGCGCTGTTCGTCGAGCATCAGGCCACGGTCATTGATACATGTTCAGAGTTTGCCATTGATTCCAGGGGCTGACTCAACTCGTGATGGCTTCATCCTAACTCTAATCATTTCCACCTAATACCAAGCTCTTGGGGCGCAAGGTACTACGACTTTCGACAGCGTCAGGGGAAAAGCGGACAGGTTTATTTTCATACCAGCCAAAGCCCTGCCCGTATCAGTCGGTGTAAAGGGGCACCAAACCTGCTCCCAGCCCGATCATTCACTGAATGTCTTTCAAGTAATCCTTAAGCGCAATGAGCGGGCTATCAAGCTGCTCTAGCGTCTGCGCCGCGCTGAAGTCTCCCGACAATCTATCCAGCTCTCGACCCAGCGGCGTACCAACTCCACCTATCGCCTCAAGCGCCAGCCCCACGCATTCACCCACTTTGACCTTGATGGTCTCGACATCACCTCTGCGTACCAGCAAGCCGAATACGTCCCTCTGGTAGTCGCTCATCATCAGGTCGTCACGCAGGATCGGACTTTGATCTTCCGTTTCATAAGCCAGCTTGAGGGAGAAGAGGGCGACTGTTTCCAGTGGCAATTCCATGGGGGGGAATCCTTGTGATGTCTTGCCGGTCGGTTGTGCGGTACCACTTTCCTACAGACGAAAAAAAAGACCTTGAATTTCAAGGTCTTTTTTAATTTGGTGCCCCGAGGGAGACTCGAACTCCCACTCCTTTCGAAAACGGATTTTGAATCCGCCGCGTCTACCAATTCCGCCATCAGGGCTCAATGGCGGCGAAGTATAGAGAGGTGAATACCGTTGGTCAATCAGGTACATGGAGAATTTTTGATTATTCCGCTAGACTTCCCGGCCCTGCTAGACGAACCCCATCATGCGCGTTGCTGACTTTACTTTCGAACTCCCTGATTCGCTGATCGCTCGCCACCCTTTGGCCGAGCGGCGCGGCAGTCGCCTGTTGACCCTGGATGGGGTCAGCGGCGCTCTGGCACACCGTCAATTCACTGATTTGCTTGAGCATTTGCGCCCGGGCGACTTGATGGTGTTCAACAATACCCGGGTGATTCCGGCGCGGCTGTTTGGCCAGAAGGCTTCCGGCGGCAAGCTGGAGATTCTGGTGGAGCGGGTGCTCGACAGTCATCGCGTGCTGGCCCATGTGCGCTCCAGCAAGTCGCCGAAGCCGGGTTCGAAGATCCTCATCGACGGCGGTGGCGAAGCTGAAATGCTCGCGCGCCACGATACGTTGTTCGAACTGGGGTTCGCCGAAGAAGTGCTGCCGTTGCTCGACCGTGTCGGGCACATGCCGTTGCCTCCTTATATAGACCGCCCGGACGAAGGTTCGGACCGCGAGCGTTACCAGACGGTCTACGCCGAGCGCTTGGGCGCGGTGGCGGCACCGACTGCCGGGTTGCATTTCGATCAGCCGTTGCTGGAGGCAATTGCTGCCAAGGGCGTCGAGACTGCGTTCGTGACCTTGCATGTCGGCGCTGGCACTTTTCAGCCGGTGCGCGTGGAGCGGATCGAAGATCACCACATGCACAGCGAATGGCTGGAAGTCGGTCAGGACGTGGTGGATGCGGTCGCTGCGTGCCGTGCGCGTGGCGGGCGAGTGGTGGCGGTGGGGACCACCAGCGTACGTTCGCTGGAGAGCGCTGCCCGTGATGGCGTGCTCAAGCCATTCAGCGGCGACACCGATATCTTTATCTACCCAGGCCGGCCGTTCCATGTGGTCGATGCTCTGGTGACCAACTTTCATTTGCCCGAATCCACGTTGTTGATGCTGGTTTCGGCGTTCGCCGGTTATCCCGAAACCATGGCCGCCTACAAGGCCGCTGTCGAGCATGGGTACCGCTTTTTCAGCTACGGTGATGCGATGTTCATCACCCGTAATCCCGCGCCACGCGGCCCTGAGGATCAAGCATGAGTCGCACAAGTCGTATGTCTTTCGAATTGCTGGCCACCGACGGCAAGGCTCGTCGCGGTCGTTTGACCTTCCCGCGTGGCACTGTCGAGACGCCGGCGTTCATGCCGGTCGGCACTTACGGCACGGTCAAGGGCATGTTGCCGCGGGATATCGTTGCCACTGGCGCCGAGATCATTCTGGGTAACACCTTTCACCTGTGGCTGCGCCCTGGCACTGAAGTGATCAAGAAGCACGGCGACCTGCACGATTTCATGCAGTGGAAAGGCCCGATTCTGACCGACTCCGGCGGTTTCCAGGTGTTCAGCCTGGGCGCTATGCGCAAGATCAAGGAGGAGGGCGTGACCTTCGCCTCTCCGGTTGATGGCGCCAAAGTGTTCATGGGGCCGGAAGAGTCGATGCAGGTTCAGCGTGACCTGGGCTCCGACATCGTGATGATTTTCGACGAATGCACGCCGTACCCGGCTGACGAAGATGTGGCGCGGGTGTCCATGGAGCTGTCGTTGCGCTGGGCTCAGCGTTCGAAAAACGCCCATGGCGACAACACCGCGGCGCTGTTCGGTATCGTTCAGGGCGGCATGCACCAGGACCTGCGCATGCGTTCCCTGGAAGGCCTCGACAAGATCGGTTTTGATGGTCTGGCGATCGGCGGTCTGTCGGTGGGCGAGCCCAAGCACGAGATGATCAAGGTGCTTGATTATCTGCCGGGCATGATGCCGGCTGACAAACCTCGTTACCTTATGGGCGTTGGCAAACCGGAAGACTTGGTTGAGGGTGTGCGCCGCGGGGTGGACATGTTCGATTGCGTGATGCCAACCCGTAATGCCCGCAATGGGCACCTGTTCATTGATACGGGCGTGCTGAAGATCCGTAACGCGTTCCATCGCCATGATGATTCGCCGCTCGATCCGACCTGCGATTGCTATACCTGCCAGAACTTCTCGCGCGCTTATCTGCATCACCTGGACAAGTGCGGCGAAATGCTGGGGAGCATGCTCAATACCATCCATAATTTGCGCCATTACCAGGTGCTTATGGCTGGTTTGCGCGAGGCTATTCAACAGGGTACATTGGCCGCCTTTGTCGATGCCTTCTATGCCAAACGCGGGTTGCCTGTTCCGCCTTTGGACTGAGTTTTAAAACGTTTAAGACACTAAATTTG
Source organism: Pseudomonas sp. 6D_7.1_Bac1 (assembly GCF_025465945.1). Taxonomy (GTDB): domain Bacteria; phylum Pseudomonadota; class Gammaproteobacteria; order Pseudomonadales; family Pseudomonadaceae; genus Aquipseudomonas. The sequence goes on from NZ_JANLNW010000072.1 coordinate 210,136, forward strand.
CAACTGGAGTGCTAAATGAGCTTTTTTATCTCTAATGCGATGGCTGACGCCGCTGCACCTGCTGCCGGCCCTATGGGTGGCGGTTTCGAGTGGATTTTCCTGGTTGGCTTCCTGGTCATTTTCTACCTTATGATCTGGCGTCCACAGGCCAAACGCGCCAAAGAGCAGAAGAACCTGCTCGGCAACTTGCAAAAAGGTGACGAAGTTGTGACCTCTGGCGGCATCGCCGGCAAGATCACCAAAGTAGCGGATGATTTCGTTGTTCTCGAAGTTTCTGACTCGGTAGAGCTGAAGTTCCAGAAGGGCGCCATCGCTGCCACGCTGCCAAAAGGCACGCTAAAAGCGATCTAAGTTCCAACTTCATACTCAATCGACGGGGCGCGCAAGGCGCCCCGCGTCATAAGCGGGCGGCGTGATGCTGAACAAATACCCTCTGTGGAAATACATTCTGATCCTGGCGGTGCTGGCGGTCGGTCTGATTTATTCCGCTCCCAATCTTTATCCTGACGATCCGGCCATTCAGGTCAGCGGTGCAAGTACTGCGCTGCAGGTTAATCAGGCGGATCTGGATCGTGTGAGCAAAGCGCTCAGCGACGCCGGGATCAACGTCAAGGCTGCCACCCTTTCGGCCAATGGCAAGGGCGGTTTGTTGCGTCTGACCAAGGCTGAAGACCAACTGCCAGCCAAAGACGTAGTGCGCAAGGCGTTGGGTGATGACTATGTTGTCGCGCTGAACCTGGCACAAACGACCCCGCAATGGCTGCGCAGCCTCGCCGCGCATCCGATGAAGCTGGGTCTGGACTTGTCCGGTGGTGTGCACTTCCTGCTTGAAGTGGACATGGACAAAGCCCTCGACGCACGCCTGAAAGTCTACGAAGGCGACGTCAAGAGCCTGTTGCGTAAAGAGAAGCTGCGCTATCGCAGCCTGCCGCAGATCAATGGCGCCATTCAGCTGGGTTTCAGTGATGAAGCTTCCCGCGAACAGGCCCGTGCGCTGATCCGCAAGAGCTTCAACGATTTCGACATTGTTCCGGCCGACCTCAATGGTCAGGCGGTGCTGCGTCTGGCGATGACCCCGGCCAAGCTGGCGGAAATCCGTGAATACTCCATCAAACAGAACTTGACCACGGTGCGTAACCGCGTCAACGAGCTGGGTGTTGCCGAACCTATCGTTCAACGTCAGGGTGCCAACCGCATCGTGGTTGAGCTGCCAGGGGTACAAGATACTGCCGAAGCCAAGCGTATTCTCGGCAAGACGGCCAACCTCGAGTTCCGTCTGGCGGCTGAGCCGGGTGCTTCGAAAGCTACCTCCGAGACTTTCGAGTTCCGTGAAGGCAAGCGTCCTCCTGCGCAAATCGAGCGTGGCCTGATCATCACTGGCGACCAGGTGACTGACGCCAAGGCCGGTTTCGGTGAGCACGGTACGCCAGAAGTGAACATTCGTCTGGACAGTCACGGCGGCGAGCTGATGAACCGTGCGACGCGCACCAACGTCGGTCGCAGCATGGCGGTGATCTTCATCGAGCAGCGCCCGGTGACGACTTACGTCAAGCAAATGGTCAACGGCGTCGAGAAGGACGTGCCGGTTCAGACCTTCAAGGAAGAGAAAAAGATCATCAGCCTGGCGACCATTCAGTCGCCGCTGGGTGCTCAGTTCCGCATTACTGGCCTGAACGGTCAGGGCGAATCCTCGGAGCTGGCCCTGCTGCTGCGCGCCGGTGGTCTGGCGGCGCCGATGTACTTTGCTGAAGAGCGCACCATCGGTCCAAGCCTGGGTGCTGACAACATCACCAAGGGTATCGATGCGTCGCTGTGGGGCATGCTGTTCGTGTCGCTGTTTATCATGGCCATCTATCGCTTCTTCGGCATCGTCGCCACCGTTGCGCTGACGGTGAACATGGTGATGCTGCTGGCCTTGATGTCTTTGCTGGGTGCAACGCTGACCCTGCCAGGTATCGCCGGTATCGTATTGACCATGGGTATGGCGGTCGACGCCAACGTACTGATCTTCTCGCGGATACGTGAAGAGATCGCGGCCGGCATGACGGTGCAGCGAGCAATCAACGAAGGTTTCGGGCGCGCATTCACTGCGATTCTCGACGCCAACCTGACCACCTTGCTGGTGGGCGGGATTCTGTTTGCCATGGGTACAGGTCCGGTCAAAGGCTTCGCAGTGACCATGTCCCTCGGGGTGCTGACCTCGATGTTCACGGCCATCATGGTTACCCGCGCGATGGTCAACCTGATCTTCGGCGGTCGTGACTTCAAGAAGTTGTGGATTTAAGGGGCTGCCATGTTACGTACTATCAACTTCATGGGCGTTCGCAACGTTGCGTTCGGCGTCACATTGTTCCTTACCGCCATGGCGTTGTTCAGCTGCTTCCACAAGGGCATGAACTGGGGTCTGGACTTCACCGGCGGTACGCTCATCGAGCTAACCTACGAGCATCCGGCCGATGTCATGAAGGTTCGCTCCCAGCTGACTGAGGCGGGTTATCACGAAGCGATCGTTCAGAGCTTCGGCGCTACCACCGATTTGCTGGTGCGCATGCCTGGCGAAGACCCGCAACTGGGTCACCAGGTAGCTGAGGCGCTGCAGAAGGTCGGTGGCGACAACCCGGCGGTGGTCAAGCGCGTCGAGTTCGTCGGCCCGCAGGTCGGTGAAGAACTACGCGACCAGGGCGGCCTCGGCATGCTGATGGCGCTGGGCGGTATCCTGATCTACCTGGCTTTCCGCTTTCAGTGGAAGTTCGCGGTCGGTGCGATTGTCTCGCTGATCCACGACGTGATCGTGACCGTGGGTATCCTGTCGTTCTTCCAGGTCACCTTCGACCTGACGGTGCTGGCGGCGGTACTGGCGATCATCGGTTACTCGCTGAACGACACCATCGTGGTATTCGACCGGGTTCGCGAAAACTTCCGGGTGCTGCGCAAGGCCAGCCTGATCGAGAACATCAACATCTCGACCACGCAAACCCTGCTGCGGACTATGGCGACGTCGATCTCTACCTTGCTGGCGATCTCGGCTCTGCTGTTCTTCGGTGGTGACAACCTGTTCGGTTTCTCCATTGCACTGTTCATCGGTGTTCTGGCGGGTACCTACTCGTCGATCTATATTGCTAACGTCGTGCTGATCTGGCTGAACCTGAGCAGTGAGGATCTTATCCCTCCTGCCAGCACCGAGAAGGAAGTGGACGACCGTCCTTGAGGCGTTATCTCTTCTCGTTATAACCAAAAGGCGCGAGTATTGAACTCGCGCCTTTTTTTGTGCTCAAACGCTGGGAGAGGAGCGGGCATATCCCGCATTTGATGGTCAGGAGGTTCATGTGAACAAGTCGTTACTGGTTGGTGCGGTATTGGGTGCTGTCGGTGTAACTGCCGGAGGCGCTGTTGCCACCTACAGCCTGGTAAAAAACAACGGCCCTGAGTATGCGCAAGTACTGGCGGTTGAGCCGGTCAAGACGCAGATCAAAACTCCACGTGAAGTATGCAGGGATGTGCCTGTTACCCGGCAGGCGCCGGTGAAGGATCAGCATCAGATCCTCGGTACGGTGATTGGCGCAGTCGGCGGTGGTCTGTTGGGCAATATGGTCGGTGGCGGTAATGGCAAAAAGCTCGCCACCGTGGCGGGCGCGGTTGGCGGCGGTTACGCCGGCAACAGGGTGCAGGAAGGCATGCAGGAGCGTGATACCACCACCTCGGTGCAAAGACGTTGCGAAACGGTCAATGACGTCAGCGACAAGCTCGTAGGCTATGACGTTCGGTATTCGCTGGGCGGCAAGGAAGGCAAAGTGCGGATGGATCGTGATCCGGGTAACCAGATTCCGGTTGGCAAGGACGGTCAGTTGGTCCTGGGTCCGAATCAGCCAGCGAAGTAATGAGCTGATTGCCGAACAAAAAAAGCACCCGGAGGGTGCTTTTTTTTTTGTACCCGAGACTCATGTGCCACCACCAATCCCCTGTGGGAGCGAGCCTGCTCGCGATAGCTGAATGTCAGTCAGCATTAATGTTGAATGTTCGATGGTCATCGCGAGCAGGCTCGCTCCCACAATGGGGTGTGGTGTTTTCGGGGCCAAATTGCAGGTATAAAAAAAGCACCCCGAAGGGTGCTTTTTTGTGCCTGGCGCTTAACGTTTCAGCGAGGCTGGCAGGTGCGGCTGGATGGCCGTCAATACTGCTTTGAAGCATTTGGTGTTGCCGGCAACGACGTGGCCTTTTTCAAGGAAGTCGTGACCGCCGGTGAAGTCGCTCACCAGGCCGCCGGCTTCTTGAATCAGCAGGGCACCTGCAGCCATGTCCCACTCGGACAGGCCCGATTCCCAGAATGCGTCGTAACGACCCGCGGCAACATAAGCCAGGTCCAGGCTTGCTGCGCCAGCGCGGCGGATGCCGGCGGTCTGGCCAACCAGGCTGCGGAACATGCCCAGGTAGTTGTCGAGGTTGTCCATCTGGTCGTCACGGAACGGGAAGCCCGTACCCAGCAACGCGCCTTCAAGGCTGGTGCGACCGCTTACGCGCAGACGACGACCGTTGAGTTGAGCGCCGCGACCGCGGCTGGCGGTGAATTCTTCCTGGCGAACCGGGTCCAGAACCACTGCGTGTTCCAGGCGGCCGCGGTATTTGCAGGCGATGCTGACGGCGAAATGCGGAACGCCGCGCAGGAAGTTGGTGGTGCCGTCCAGTGGGTCGATGATCCACAGGTACTCTTCGCCTTCACCGCTGCCAGCGTGCATGCCGGTTTCTTCGCCGAGAATGCCGTGAGTCGGGTAGGCCTTGCGCAGCGCGTCGATGATTTTCTGCTCGGCAGCGCGATCCACTTCGGACACGTAGTCCTTGGCGTCTTTTTCGTCGACCTTGATGGTATCCAGGCGCTCGATGGAGCGGAAGATCAATTCACTGGCGCTGCGGGCGGCGCGCAGCGCGATATTCAGCATGGGCTGCATGGATGTGTCACCTAAGGTTGTTAAAGAAAGCCGAGCATTCTAGCAGAAAGTTTCTACAGATGAAGGACGACGTTCGCTTTCGTAGCTTAACTTTAGGATGAACTGTAAGATTTGCGGCCAATTTCCCTGTCAGAGAGCGCCTCCCTTGCTGCAGAACATTCGTGTCGTCCTGGTCAATACCAGCCATCCGGGGAATATCGGTGGGGCTGCGCGTGCCATGAAGAACATGGGGCTGTCGCGACTGGTGCTGGTCGAGCCGCGGTTGTTCCCGTACCACGAGGCGGATGCGCGGGCCTCTGGTGCCGGTGACATTCTGGAGAACGCGCAAGTCGTCGCCACGCTGGAAGATGCGCTGGTCGGCTGCAATCTGGTGCTGGGCACCAGTGCCCGTGATCGTCGTATTCCTTGGCCGCTGCTTGATCCCCGTGAGTGCGGGGTGAAGGTGGTAGAGGAGGCCGCGCAAGGCGCCGAGATCGCTTTGGTGTTCGGTCGTGAAGATTCCGGCCTCACCAATGAAGAGCTGCAACGATGTCATTACCACGTGCACATCCCATCAGACCCTGAGTTCAGTTCGCTGAACCTTGGGGCAGCGGTGCAGGTGCTGAGCTATGAAGTGCGCATGTCCTGGCTGGCGGCCGAAGGTCAGCCGAGCAAGGTCGAGAAGGATGAAGTGGCGTCCACCAAGAGTGGTGAGCTGGCGACCATGGATGAGCTGGAGCGATTCTATGAACATCTGGAGCAAACGCTGGTGGCCATCGAGTTTCTCGACCCGGAAAAGCCGCGACACTTGATGGCGCGCCTGCGTCGGTTGTACGGACGAAGCTCGGTCAGCCGGGCGGAAATGAATATTTTGCGTGGCATCCTCACGGAAACCCAAAAAGCGGCCCGTGGTGAGCTTCTTAAACGGAAGGATTAATGATGTTCGAGCGTTTGCGTGAAGATATCCAGAGCGTTTTCCATCGTGACCCGGCGGCGCGTAATGCTTTTGAGGTGCTGACCTGCTACCCCGGCATGCATGCAATCTGGATTCATCGACTGTCTGCTGCTCTATGGGGTATGGGCTGGAAATGGCTGGCGCGGTTGGTATCGAACTTCGGTCGCTGGTTGACCGGGATCGAGATTCATCCGGGCGCGAAGGTGGGGCGGCGTTTCTTTATCGATCACGGAATGGGCATTGTTATCGGCGAAACGGCTGAAATCGGCGATGACGTGACGCTGTATCAGGGCGTTACCCTCGGCGGTACCAGTTGGAACAAAGGCAAGCGCCACCCAACGCTGGAGGATGGCGTGGTGGTGGGGGCGGGTGCCAAGGTGTTGGGGCCGTTCACTGTGGGTGCCGGTGCCAAGGTGGGCTCCAATGCGGTGGTCACCAAGGCTGTGCCGGCCGGTGCGACGGTGGTCGGGATTCCCGGGCGGATCATTGTCAAATCCGATGATGAGCTGGAGGCCAAGCGCAAGGCCATGGCCGAGAAGATTGGTTTCGACGCCTACGGCGTCAGCGAAGACATGCCGGACCCGGTGGCGCGCGCCATTGGTCAGTTGCTGGATCACTTGCAGGCTGTTGATGGCCGGCTGGAAGGCATGTGCGGGGCGCTCAAGGATCTGGGCAGCCCGTACTGCGCCAAGGACTTGCCTGAGTTGCGCGACGAAGATTTCGCCTGCGTAAAAGGCAAGGATGAAAGCAAGGCCAGCTGAATCGGGGTGGCCCCATCGCGAGCAGGCTCGCTCCCACATCAGATCTTCAGCGGCCACAAATTTGTGCGCAACAGAGATCAAGTGTGGGAGCGAGCCTGCTCGCGAAGAACGATAACGCGCATTTACTGGTCGTTCGCCTCCAGATATTTGCTATAGTGCGCGCGCTCTTTTGCGGGTAAACCTGACTAAAGTACTAGGTCTTATAGTTGACTTAAACACTCGGGAATTGCATACTCGCCTCCATTCCGAAACTCCGTGGTAATTGTCCATGCGACTGACTACAAAAGGCCGATACGCTGTCACCGCCATGCTCGACCTGGCGTTGCACGCGCAACATGGCCCGGTGTCCCTGGCCGATATCTCTGAGCGCCAAGGCATTTCCCTGTCCTACCTCGAACAGCTTTTCGCCAAATTGCGCCGTAGCAATCTGGTCTCCAGCGTCCGTGGCCCAGGCGGTGGCTACCAGCTATCGCGTGACATGCAGGGCATCCAGGTCGCTCAGGTGATCGATGCGGTAAACGAATCGGTTGATGCAACCAAATGCCAGGGCCTGGGTGATTGCCATGGTGGCGACACCTGCCTGACCCACCACTTGTGGTGTGATCTGAGCCTGCAAATCCACGAATTTCTGAGCGGTATCAGCTTGGCTGACCTTGTGACTCGCCGTGAGGTGCAAGAAGTAGCCCAGCGTCAGGACCAGCGTCGTTGCAACAGCAAGACGTCGCGTCTGGACAAGATTGAAGCGTCCGCCGTCGAATGACAGCCAAAGAGCTAGCGGCACGCCAGCCAGCCTGATTTAGGAGATAGTCCATGAAATTGCCGATTTACCTTGATTACTCTGCGACCACCCCGGTTGATCCGCGTGTCGCGCAAAAGATGAGTGAATGCCTGCTGGTCGACGGAAACTTCGGTAACCCGGCGTCCCGCTCCCACGTGTTCGGCTGGAAAGCCGAAGAATCGGTCGAAAACGCTCGCCGCCAGGTCGCCGACCTGGTCAACGCCGACCCGCGTGAAATCGTCTGGACCTCCGGTGCTACCGAGTCCGACAACCTGGCAATCAAGGGTGTCGCGCATTTCTATGGCACCAAGGGCAAGCACCTGATCACCACCAAGATCGAACACAAGGCTGTCCTCGACACCATGCGCCAACTGGAGCGCGAAGGTTTCGAAGTCACCTACCTCGATCCTCGTGAAGACGGTCTCGTGACGCCTGAGATGATCGAAGCCGCACTGCGCGATGACACCATCCTGGTGTCGGTCATGCACGTGAACAACGAAATCGGCACCATCAACGACATCGCAGCCATCGGCGAACTGACCCGCTCCAAGGGCATCCTGTTCCACGTCGACGCTGCGCAGTCCACCGGCAAAGTCGAAATCGACCTGCAAAAGCTGAAAGTCGACCTGATGTCCTTCTCGGCCCACAAGACCTACGGTCCTAAAGGTATCGGCGCGCTGTACGTAAGCCGCAAGCCGCGTGTTCGCCTTGAAGCGACCATGCACGGCGGCGGTCACGAGCGCGGCATGCGTTCCGGCACCCTGGCGACCCACCAGATCGTTGGCATGGGCGAAGCGTTCCGTGTGGCCAAGGAAGACATGGCTGCCGAAAACGTCCGTATCAAAGCCTTGAGCGATCGTTTCTTCAAGCAGGTCGAAGGCCTCGAGGAGCTGTACGTCAACGGCAGCCTGACGGCTCGCGTTCCGCACAACCTGAACCTGAGCTTCAACTACGTTGAAGGCGAGTCGCTGATCATGGCGCTCAAGGATCTGGCGGTATCGTCCGGTTCGGCCTGCACCTCGGCGTCCCTTGAGCCTTCGTACGTACTGCGTGCCCTGGGCCGCAACGACGAACTGGCACACAGCTCGATCCGCTTCACTTTCGGCCGCTTCACCACCGAAGAAGAAATCGATTATGCCGCGCAGAAAGTCTGCGAGGCCGTCACCAAGCTGCGCGCTTTGTCGCCGCTGTGGGACATGTACAAAGACGGCGTCGACATTTCGAAAATCGAGTGGGCGGCACACTAACAAATTAAGTCGCCGCATACGGGCTCTGTAAACCCTGTTGAAAAGTCGGCTTGCAGGGCCCAAAGAGCGACTATCTGATGAGTGAGGAATGAATCATGGCTTACAGCGAAAAGGTCATCGACCACTACGAGAACCCGCGTAACGTCGGCAAGATGGACGCGGAAGATCCAGATGTCGGCACCGGCATGGTCGGCGCTCCAGCATGCGGCGACGTTATGCGCCTGCAAATCAAGGTCAACGAGCAAGGCATCATCGAAGACGCCAAGTTCAAGACCTACGGCTGCGGCTCTGCCATTGCTTCCAGCTCCCTCGCCACCGAGTGGATGAAGGGCAAGACTCTGGATGAAGCAGAAACCATCAAGAACACTCAGCTGGCTGAAGAACTGGCCTTGCCGCCAGTGAAAATCCACTGCTCCGTACTCGCTGAAGACGCCATCAAGGCAGCTGTTCGCGACTACAAGCAGAAGAAAGGCTTGATCTGACTTTCAAGATTTGGCGACGAGTAAGGAGTCACCGATGGCTATCAGCATGACAGAAGCGGCTGCTCAACACGTGCGACGCTCCCTAGACGGGCGCGGCAAGGGTGATGGGATTCGTCTGGGTGTTCGCACCACGGGCTGTTCCGGCCTTGCCTACGTGCTGGAGTTTGTCGATGAGGTAGGGGCAGACGATCAGGTATTCGAAAGTCACGGCGAGAAAGTGATCATCGATCCGAAAAGCCTGGCGTACCTGGACGGTACCGAGCTCGATTTCGTCAAGGAAGGGTTGAACGAAGGCTTCAAGTTCAACAATCCCAACGTGCGCGGTGAATGTGGCTGCGGCGAAAGCTTCAACATCTGAGGCTGCTCGTGGGTACTCCTTGTCATTTCGCTTTATTTGAGCTGCAACCGAGCTTCACTCTGGATCTCGATCAGCTGGCTACGCGCTACCGTGAGTTGGCGCGCGGCGTTCATCCAGACCGCTTTGCTGACGCTTCCGAGCGTGAGCAACGGCTGGCGCTAGAGCAATCCGCGAGCCTCAACGAGGCCTACCAGACGCTCAAAAGCCCCCCCAGGCGCGCACGTTACCTGCTCGCCATGGGCGGTCATGAGCTACCGCTGGAGGTCACGGTGCATGATCCGGATTTTCTTCTGCAGCAGATGCAATGGCGTGAAGAGCTCGAAGACCTGCAAGACAGCGCCGATCTGGCCGGTATTGCGGTGTTCAAGCGTCGCCTGAAGGTCGCTCAGGATGAACTGAACGAAAGCTTCGCAGCTTGCTGGAATGATGCGGCGCAACGTGAACAGGCCGAACGCCTGATGCGACGCATGCAGTTCCTCGACAAGCTCACCTACGAAGTGCGCCAGTTAGAAGAGCGCCTCGACGATTAACCCAGTGCCGCCTCGGTCGCACGCCTGATATACAGATAAGTCCTGATAACGATGGCCCTACTGCAGATCGCCGAACCCGGCCAAAGTCCTCAACCGCACCAGCGTCGTCTGGCTGTGGGGATCGACTTGGGCACTACCAATTCGCTGGTCGCTGCGTTGCGCAGTGGTCTTTCCGAGCCGCTGGCCGACGCGCAAGGGCGGGTCATTCTGCCGTCTGCGGTGCGCTATCACGCTGACCGTGTCGAGGTTGGCGAATCCGCCAAACTGGCAGCCGCTACCGATCCGTTGAACACGGTGTTGTCGGTCAAGCGCTTGATGGGTCGTGGTCTGTCCGACGTCAAGCAATTGGGCGAACAGCTGCCGTACCACTTTGTCGATGGCGAGTCGCACATGCCGTTCATCGACACCGTCCAAGGGCCGAAAAGCCCGGTCGAAGTCTCCGCCGATATTCTCAAGGTGCTGCGTCAGCGCGCCGAATTGACGCTGGGTGGCGAACTGGTTGGCGCGGTGATCACCGTTCCGGCTTACTTCGATGACGCGCAACGCCAGGCGACCAAGGATGCGGCCAAGCTGGCCGGCCTGAACGTACTGCGTTTGCTCAATGAGCCGACCGCTGCGGCGGTGGCTTATGGTCTGGATCAACAGGCCGAAGGCCTGGTTGCCATTTATGACCTGGGCGGCGGTACCTTCGATATTTCGATTCTGCGTCTGACCGGCGGTGTGTTTGAAGTGCTGGCGACCGGCGGCGACAGCGCCCTGGGCGGCGATGACTTCGACCACGCGATTGCTGGCTGGATCATCGAGAGCGCGGGCTTGTCCGCTGACCTCGATCCGGGCGCGCAACGTCATCTGCTGCAAACTGCCTGCGCGGCCAAAGAAGCGCTGACCAGTGTTGCGGTTGTTGAAGTCGCTTATGGCGATTGGAAAGCCTCGCTGACTCGCGAAGCCTTTGACGCCTTGATCGAGCCAATGGTTGCTCGCAGCCTGAAAGCCTGCCGTCGCGCTGTGCGTGATTCCGGTATCGAACTGGAAGACGTGAAGGCGGTTGTGATGGTCGGCGGTTCGACCCGTGTGCCGCGTGTTCGCGATGCCGTGGCTGAAGCCTTTGGTCGTCAGCCACTGACCGAGATCGATCCGGATCAAGTGGTGGCCATTGGTGCTGCGATCCAGGCCGATACCTTGGCTGGCAACAAGCGCGATGGTGATGAACTGCTGCTGCTCGACGTGATTCCGTTGTCCTTGGGGCTGGAAACCATGGGCGGCCTGATGGAGAAGGTGATCCCGCGTAACACCACCATCCCCGTCGCTCGCGCCCAGGACTTCACGACGTATAAAGATGGCCAGTCGGCCATGGCGATCCACGTGTTGCAGGGCGAGCGCGAGCTGATCAGCGATTGCCGCTCCCTGGCGCGCTTCGAATTGCGCGGCATTCCAGCCATGGTGGCGGGTGCGGCGAAGATTCGTGTGACCTTCCAGGTCGATGCCGATGGCTTGCTCAGCGTTGCCGCCCGCGAGTTGGGTTCGGGCGTTGAGGCGAGCATCCAGGTCAAGCCGTCCTACGGCCTGACCGACGGCGAAATCGCCCGCATGCTCAAGGATTCGTTTCAGCACGCCAATGACGACAAGGTCGCCCGCGTGCTGCGTGAGCAGCAAGTCGATGCCCAGCGTTTGATCGAAGCGGTGCAGGGCGCCCTGGATGTTGACGGCGAGCGTCTGCTCGACGCCGAAGAGCGCATGGTCATCCAATTGCAGATGCAGGAGCTGACCGAATTGATGAAAGGCACCGATGGTTACGCCATCGAGCAGCAGACCAAGCGTCTGTCGCAAGTGACCGATGCCTTTGCTGCCCGCCGCCTGGACTCGACGGTGAAAGCCGCTCTGGCGGGGCGCAACCTGAATGAAATCGAGGAATAACTGATGCCGCAGATCATTTTTCTGCCACACGCCGAGCATTGCCCGGACGGTATGGTTGTAGAGGCAGAGACCGGCAAGTCCATTCTCGAAGTCGCCCATGACAACCATATCGAGATCGAGAGCGCCTGCGGCGGCGTCTGTGCCTGCACCACCTGTCACTGCATCATTCGCGAAGGTTTCGATTCGCTGGGGGAGGCTGACGAGTTGGAAGAGGACTATCTTGATCGGGCCTGGGGTCTGGAAGCGCAGTCGCGCCTGACCTGCCAGGCGATCGTCGGGACTGAAGACCTGACCGTCGAAATTCCGAAATACTCGCTCAACCATGCAGCCGAAGCGCCGCACTGATTCAAGGAATTGTCATGAGTCTTAAATGGGTTGATGTGCTGGAAATCGCGATCCAGCTGGCTGAAAGCAAGCCGGATGTGGATCCGCGTTACGTGAACTTCGTCGATCTGCACCAATGGGTGCTGGCATTGCCAGAGTTCAATGATGACGCTGCTCGCGGTGGCGAGAAGGTGCTTGAAGCCATTCAAGCGGCCTGGATCGAAGAAGCCGACTGAACGCGCCGTACGCCGTTAGGCAATACCAAAGAACCCGCGTATAATTCGCGGGTTTAATTTTTCGCAAATTACCGTTTCTGGAGTTACACCATGGCTGTTCAACGTACTTTCTCCATCATCAAGCCTGACGCTGTTGCAAAAAACGTTATCGGCGAGATCACCACTCGTTTCGAAAAAGCTGGCCTGCGCGTTGTAGCTTCGAAACTGAAGCAACTGTCCAAAGCCGAAGCTGAAGGCTTCTACGCTGAGCACAGCGCTCGTGGTTTCTTCGGCGACCTGGTTGCTTTCATGATCTCCGGTCCGGTTGTCGTTCAGGTTCTGGAAGGCGAAAACGCTATCGCTCTGAACCGTGAGCTGATGGGCGCTACCAACCCTAAAGAAGCTGCTGCCGGTACCATCCGCGCTGACTTCGCTGATTCCATCGACGCCAACGCTGTACACGGTTCGGACTCCGAAGCCGCTGCTGCTCGCGAAATCTCGTACTTCTTCGCAGCTACTGAAGTAACCACTCGCTAAGCATTGGCTTATGAGTGAAGGTGAATCCATGACTACATCGACTGCAAAAATTAACCTGCTGGGTCTGACTCAGCTGGAAATGGAAAAATTCTTCGACTCAATCGGGGAGAAGCGTTTCCGTGCCGGTCAGGTAATGAAGTGGATTCACCACCTTGGCGTCGATGATTTCGACGCCATGACGAACGTCAGCAAAGCCTTGCGCGACAAGCTCAAGGCGATTGCTGAAGTTCGCGGCCCCGAAGTGGTCAGCGAGGACATCTCCAGCGACGGCACCCGTAAGTGGGTGGTGCGCGTGGCGTCCGGCAGCTGCGTCGAGACCGTGTACATTCCCCAGGGCAAACGCGGCACTCTGTGCGTTTCGTCCCAGGCAGGCTGTGCCCTGGATTGCAGTTTCTGCTCCACTGGCAAGCAAGGTTTCAACAGCAACCTCACTGCTGCCGAAGTCATCGGCCAGGTGTGGATTGCCAATAAATCGTTCGGCAGCATCCCGGCAACCGCCGACCGTGCCATCACCAACGTGGTGATGATGGGCATGGGCGAGCCGCTGCTGAACTTCGACAACGTCGTTGCCGCCATGCACCTGATGATGGATGACCTGGGTTACGGCATTTCCAAGCGCCGTGTGACCCTGTCGACCTCGGGCGTGGTGCCGATGATCGATGAGCTGTCCAAGCACATCGACGTCTCCCTGGCGTTGTCCCTGCACGCACCGAATGACGCATTGCGTAACCAATTGGTGCCGATCAACAAGAAATACCCGCTTAAGATGCTCCTCGAGTCGTGCCAGCGCTACATGTCGTCCCTGGGCGAAAAACGCGTGCTGACCATCGAGTACACCTTGCTCAAGGACATCAACGACAAGGTCGAGCATGCCGTTGAAATGATCGAGTTGCTCAAGAATGTTCCGTGCAAGATCAACCTGATCCCGTTCAACCCGTTCCCTCATTCCGGTTACGAGCGGCCGAGCAACAACGCCATCCGTCGTTTCCAGGATCAACTTCATCACGCTGGCTTCAATGTCACCGTGCGTACCACCCGTGGCGAAGACATCGACGCCGCGTGTGGCCAATTGGTAGGACAGGTGCTGGATCGCACCCGTCGTAGCGAGCGTTATATCGCCGTGCGTGAATTGAGCGCCGACAACGATATGGCGCAAGACGCTGCGAATCGTACTTAAGAGAGGATCTCTATGTCCCTGCGCCTGGCGCTGCTTCTGCTGTTTGCCAGCCTGACGGCTGGCTGTGTTCTGTCGGGTGATTTCAATCCGATGAAAACCAGCAAGGGGCGTGACGAGGCGCGTGCTGCGTATGTGCAACTGGGCGTGGGGTATCTGCAGCAGGGCATGACTGAACGGGCAAAAGTCCCGCTCAAGAAGGCGCTTGAGCTGGATGACTCCGACCCGGATGCCAACGCGGCGTTGGGCCTGGTGTTTCAGGCCGAGATGGAGCCCGAGCTCGCCGATCAGCATTTTCGCAAGGCACTGTCCGGTCGTCCGGGCGATGCACGTATCCTGAACAACTACGGCAGCTTTCTCTTTGAAGAGAAACGTTACAAAGAAGCATACGAACGCTTTGAGCAAGCGGCTGCCGATAGCCTTTATCCTGAGCGTTCACGGGTTTTCGAGAACCTGGGCATGACCGCTACGATGCTCGGTCAGCGGGAGTTGGCCCAGCAACAACTGGAAAAAGCCCTGCGCCTGAACCGACAACAGCCACGCGCGTTGCTGGAAATGGCTGAGTTGTCCTACGAAGACAGGCATTATGTGCCCGCGCGTGACTATTACGATCGTTTTAGCCTGCTTGCCGAGCAAAATGCACGTAGTCTATTGCTCGGCGTTCGACTGGCCAGCGTGTTCGAAGATCGCGACAAGGCCGCCAGCTTGGGCCTGCAATTAAAACGACTCTATCCCGGTACGCCGGAATATCAGCAATACCTGTCGGAGCAATGATGAAAGCGGCGCATCCAGAAGTTGTAGCAGCGACTCGCGTAAACCCCGGAGAGACCCTGCGTCAGGCCCGCGAAGGCAATGGTTGGTCGCTGGCGGAGGTGGCTCTCAAGCTCAATCTCACCGTGAATTCCTTGAAGAATCTGGAAGACGGCGCTTTCGACAAGCTGCCTGGGCATACCTTTGCTCGCGGCTATATCCGCGCTTACGCCAAACTGCTTGGCATGGACCAGGCCGCTCTGGTTCAACAGTTCGATCAGCTCACCGGCACCGACTCCCGGGGCAGCAACGTGCAAGGCCTTGGGCGTATCGAGGAGCCATCGCGGGTGTCCCACACCATTTTGCGAATTGTCAGCCTGTTGCTACTGGTTGCCGTGGTGGGTGGCGGTTTTGTCTGGTGGCAGGATCAAACCTCGTTGCGCACCAAGGACCTGATCGGCCTGAGCCCTGAGCACGTCGAAGTCGAAGGCGCTGATGGCACCACGCAGATCCATCCGCTCGACGAGCCGGAAGATCAGGCCGTGGTAGAAGGTCAGACCGAAGCTGGAACCCCGCTTGCGCTGCCTGAAGGCTCGGCCACTGCCGAAGTTCAGGCCAATGTTGAAGCGCCAGCTCCGGCCGCTCCGGTAGCCCCGGTGGTCGCGCCGACGGCTCCGGTTGTCGCACCCGCCCGCACCGCACCAGCCCCGGTTGTTGCGACGCCAGCGACACCGATCGCGCCTGTTGCGCCAGCGCCAGTCGTGGCCGTCGCGCCAGCACCAGCCGCTCCGGCTGCAGCACCGGCCACTCCGGTTGCCGGCGCGGGCCAGGTTCAGATCAAGTTCTCCGCCGACTGCTGGGCACAAGTCACCGATGGCAACGGCAAAGTGCTGTTGAGCGGTCTCAAGCGTAAAGGCGAAACCGCCGACGTCAGCGGCAAACCACCGTTTGCAGTGCGTCTGGGCTATGCCCGTGGCGCGCAGGTCAGCTACAACGGGCAAGTGGTCGATGTAGCTCCGTTCACCAGTGGCGAGACTGCTCGCCTGAAGTTGGGTCAATAAGTCATGCACGGCGAATCTCCAATCAAACGTCGCGAATCCCGCAAGATCTGGGTTGGTTCGGTACCGGTGGGCGGTGATGCGCCGATCGCTGTACAGAGCATGACCAACAGCGACACCAATGACGTGGCCGCCACCGTGGCCCAGATCAATCGTCTGGAAGCTGCCGGTGTCGATATCGTGCGGATTTCCGTTCCAGACATGGACGCCGCCGAAGCTTTCGGTCGAATCAAGCAACTGGTCAAAGTTCCGTTAGTTGCCGACATCCACTTCGACTACAAGATCGCCTTGCGCGTAGCCGAACTGGGCGTCGATTGCCTGCGGATCAACCCGGGCAACATCGGTCGTGAAGACCGTGTGCGCGCGGTGGTCGATGCCGCCCGTGACCGGGGGATTCCGATCCGTATCGGTGTCAACGCCGGCTCCCTGGAAAAAGACCTGCAAAAGAAATACGGCGAGCCAACGCCAGCCGCGCTGGTCGAGTCGGCCCTGCGTCACGTCGAGCACCTTGAACGCCTGAACTTCCAGGACTTCAAGGTCAGCGTGAAGGCCTCCGACGTGTTCATGGCCGTCGAAGCCTACCGCCTGCTGGCCAAGGAAATTGTCCAGCCACTGCACCTGGGCATCACCGAAGCCGGTGGTTTGCGTTCAGGCACAGTGAAATCCGCCGTGGGCCTCGGTATGCTGCTCGCCGAAGGGATTGGCGATACTATCCGCATCTCGTTGGCGGCTGACCCGGTCGAGGAAGTGAAAGTCGGGTACGACATTCTCAAGTCCCTGCACCTGCGTTCCCGTGGCATCAACTTCATCGCCTGCCCGAGCTGCTCGCGGCAGAACTTCGATGTGGTGAAAACCATGAACGAACTGGAAGGGCGCCTCGAAGATCTGCTGGTGCCGCTGGATGTTGCGGTCATCGGTTGTGTGGTCAACGGCCCCGGCGAAGCCAAAGAGGCCCACATCGGCCTGACTGGCGGTACGCCAAACCTGATTTACATCGACGGCAAGCCGTCGCAGAAATTGACGAATGACAATCTGGTGGATGAGCTGGAACGGCTGATCCGCCAGAAAGCGGCCGAAAAGGTCGAAGCCGACGCGGCAGTTATCGCCCGCGGCTGATCGAACGAATTAAGGAAATTTTGTGAGCAAGTCTCTGCAAGCCATTCGTGGCATGAACGACATCCTGCCCGAACAGACCCCGCTGTGGCGTCATTTCGAGGGCACCGTTTCGCGTTTGCTGGATAACTACGGTTACAAGCAGATTCGCATGCCGATCGTCGAGTTCACCGAGCTGTTCAAACGCTCCATCGGTGAAGTGACCGACATCGTCGAAAAAGAGATGTACACCTTCGACGACCGTAACGGCGACTCGCTGACCTTGCGTCCAGAAGGCACCGCTGCGTGCGTGCGTGCCGTGCTTGAGCACGGCATCACCGGCGGTGGCCAGGTGCAGAAACTCTGGTACATCGGCCCGATGTTCCGCCACGAGCGTCCGCAAAAAGGTCGTTATCGCCAGTTCCACCAGATCGGTTGCGAGGTCTTCAACCTTGATGGTCCGGACATCGACGCCGAACTGATCGTGCTGACCTGGCGCCTGTGGGGCGAGTTGGGCATCCGTGACGCGGTCAAGCTCGAACTCAACAGCCTGGGCACCAGCGAATCCCGCGGTCGTTATCGCGACGCGCTGGTGGAGTACCTGACGGCACGACTGGACCAACTGGACGAAGACAGCCAGCGCCGTCTGAAAACCAACCCGCTGCGGGTGCTTGATACCAAGAACGCCGATACCCAGGCGGCCCTGGTCGATGCGCCGAAGATGGCTGACTACCTCGACGAAGAGTCCCGCACTCACTTCGAGGGCCTGAAGGCGCGTCTGGATGCCGCCGGCATTCCTTATGTGATCAACCCGAAGCTGGTGCGCGGGCTGGATTACTACAGCAAAACCGTATTCGAATGGGTCACCGACAAACTCGGCGCCCAGGGCACTGTCTGCGCGGGTGGCCGTTACGACGGTCTGGTCGAGCAAATGGGCGGCAAGCCGACCCCGGGCGTTGGTTTCGCCATGGGCATCGAGCGTCTGGTGCTGTTGCTCGAAACCCTGGAGCAGATCCCGGAAGAAATCTCCCGGCAGGTCGATGTCTACCTCTGCGCTTTCGGTGAAGCCGCCGAGTTGGCAGCGCTGACACTGAGCGAGCGGGTTCGTGATCAGCTGCCTAACCTGCGACTGCAGATCAATGCCGGCGCCGGCAGCTTCAAAAGTCAGTTCAAGAAGGCCGACAAGAGCGGTGCGCTGTACGCATTGATCCTCGGCGACGACGAAATGGCCCAGCAAGTGGTAGGTTTCAAACCCCTGCGTGGCCAGGGCGAACAACAAAGCATTGCCTGGGATGCGCTTGCCGCTCACCTGGCCACCTGCGTCGTGCAGGGTTGAAGCTGTCAAACAGCCGATTTAGCGAATAAGGAGTATTGGGGTGTCGAGTACCGAAGACGAACATCTGGCGGAATTCAAAGACTGGTGGCAGCGTAACGGCAAACCTCTAGTGACCGGCGGCCTGTTGGCGCTGGTCATCGTGTTCGGCTGGCAGGCGTTTCACAAGTATCAGAGCAATCAGTCGCAAGGCGCCTCGATGCTCTATCAGCAACTGCTGGAAACCACGCTGACCCCGGACGGCAAGCCTGACATGGCCCGTGTAGCGGACCTGGCCAACAAGCTCAATAGCGAGTTCGGCGGCACCGCTTACGCACAATACGGCAGCCTGTTCGTGGCGAAAGTCGCGGTCGACGGCGGAAAGCTGGACGACGCTGCAAGCGAGCTCAAGGCAGTCGCTGACAAGCCGGCCAACCCGACCCTGGGTGAAGTCGCACGTCAACGTCTGGCTCAGGTTCTGGCTGCACAGAACAAGACTGACGAAGCACTGAAACTGCTCGAAGGTGATGCCGACAAGGCATTCCTGGCCACTCGCGAAGAACTCAAGGGTGACCTGCTGGTCCAGTTGGGTCGTACCGATGAAGCCTATGCCGCTTATCAAAAAGCCAAGGCTGCGCTGTCGGATGAAGCGGCGGTCGGTGGCTTACAAATCAAGCTGGACGACCTGGCCAAAGGGGATGCGTGACGTGATCCGTTGGAAACATGCAGCATTGCTGGCTCTGGCCATTCTGGCCACGGGTTGCAGCAGCAACAGCAAAAAAGAACTGCCACCGGCTGAGCTGGTCGACTTCAAAGAAGAAGTCGTCCTGCAAAAGCAGTGGAGTCGTTCGGTGGGTAACGGTCAGGGCGAAATCTACAACCTGCTGGTGCCGGCCATCGAAGGCAACACCCTCTATGCTGCCGACTCCAAAGGCATCGTGATGGCGCTGGATCGCATGAACGGCGACGTCAAATGGAAGAAAGATCTCGAACTGCCTGTGTCTGGCGGCGTTGGCGTGGGTTACGGGCTGCTCATGGTCGGTACGCTCAAAGGCGAAGTCATTGCCCTGGACGCAAGCACCGGTGAAGAGAAATGGCGCGCTCGCGTGTCCAGTGAAGTGCTCGCACCGCCTGCCAACAACGGTGACGTTGTGGTGGTGCAGACTCAGGGCGATCATCTGATCGGTCTGGATGCTGCCACCGGCAACCAGCGCTGGTTGTATGACAGCACGCCTGCGGTACTGACCCTGCGCGGTACCAGTGCGCCGGTCGTGACCAATCATCTGGCGCTTGCCGGTCTGTCGTCCGGTAAAGTGGTCGCTCTGGATATCTCCAACGGCGTGCCGGTCTGGGAGCAGCGCATTGCGATCCCACAGGGTCGCTCGGAGCTGGAGCGCGTGGTCGATATCGACGGTGGCCTGCTGCTGTCCGGTGACAAGATCTATGTGGTCAGCTATCAGGGGCGTGTTGCGGCCCTGGACCTGCAAAGCGGTCGTCAGCTCTGGCAGCGTGATGCTTCCAGCTATGCCGGTGTCGCTCAAGGTTTCGGCAGCGTCTACGTGAGCCTGGCTTCGGGTACCGTTGAAGGCATCGACGAGCGTTCTACCACCGCGTTGTGGAGCAACGACTCGCTGGCCCGTCGTCAACTGACGGCACCGGAAGTGTTCTCCAGCTACGTTGCCGTCGGTGACCTGGAAGGTTACCTGCACCTGCTGAGTCAGGTGGACGGTCGTTTCGTCGGCCGTGAACGCATCGACAGCGACGGCCTGCGTGTCCGTCCGCTGGTGGTGGGTGACATGATTTACGTGTTTGGCAACAGTGGCAAACTGGAAGCCCTGACCATCAAGTAATGGTTTGACTATGCTTGGGGATAGCAATGTTCCCAGGCAGCCTTGTTCTACAAGGCTTGCGGCACATCAAGTGCTGCCCCGAGCACCAGCCGCTGCCTCGCAGCGGCTTTTGTATTTTCTGAAATAACGAAGTGGAGAGCCGCATGGTTCCCGTAATCGCCCTGGTGGGCCGACCGAACGTCGGCAAGTCCACCTTGTTCAACCGCCTGACCAGGACTCGCGACGCCATCGTCGGCGACTTGTCCGGTCTGACCCGTGATCGCCAATACGGTGAGGCCAAGTGGCAAGGGCGTTCCTACATTTTGGTCGACACTGGCGGTATCTCCGGTGACGAACACGGTATGGACGAAAAAATGGCCGAGCAGTCGCTGCTGGCCATTGAAGAAGCGGATGTCGTTCTGTTCCTGGTAGATGCCAAAGCCGGTTTCACTGCGGCCGACCAGATGATCGCCGAGCACTTGCGCAAGCGTAACAAGCGTTCTTACGTGGTTGCCAACAAGGTCGACAACATCGACCCTGAAATGGCCCGCGCCGAGTTCGCCCCATTGGGTATGGGCCACGCGATCCCGATCGCCGGTGCCCACGGTCGTGGCATCACCCAGATGCTGGAAATCGCCCTGAGCGACTTCCCTAAAGACGACGAAGAGCCGGAAGACGGTGAAGAAGAGATCGTTGCCGAAGGCGAGGAAGCCAAGCGCATTCCTGGCCCAAGCGAAAAAGACGGTATCAAGATCGCTATCATTGGTCGCCCGAACGTCGGCAAATCGACGTTGGTCAACCGCATGCTCGGTGAAGACCGGGTGATCGTGTATGACCAGCCTGGCACCACCCGCGACAGTATCTACATCCCGTTCGAGCGTAACGACGAAAAGTACACGCTGATCGATACCGCGGGTGTGCGCAAGCGCGGCAAGATCCACGAAGAAGTCGAAAAATTCTCCGTGGTCAAAACCCTGCAAGCGATCAAAGACGCCAACGTGGTGATCTTCGTGATGGACGCCCGCGAAGGCGTGGTGGACCACGACCTCAACCTGCTGGGCTTTGCCCTGGAAGCGGGTCGTGCGTTGGTGATCGCGATCAACAAGTGGGACGGCATGACGCCGAGCGAGCGCGACTTCGTGAAGGTCGAGCTGCAACGTCGGCTGTTCTTCGTCGACTTCGCCGACATCCACTTCATCTCGGCCCTGCACGGTACTGGCGTGGGCAACCTCTACGCGTCGGTGCAGAACTCGTTCAAGTCCGCGGTCACCCGCTGGCCGACCAACCGCCTGACCCAGATTCTGGAAGATGCGGTCGGTGAGCACGCGCCACCGATGGTCAACAACCGTCGGATCAAGCTGCGTTATGCCCACTTGGGTGGCGCGAACCCGCCGATCATCGTGATCCACGGTAACCAGGTCGAGAAGGTTCCGAAGTCTTACGTCCGTTATCTGGAAAACACCTACCGTCGCGTCTTGAAGCTGGTCGGTACGCCGATCCGCATCGAGTTCAAAGGGGGTGAGAACCCGTACGAAGGCAACAAGAACACGCTCACCGACCGTCAGGTCAACAAGAAGCGCCGCTTGATGACGCACCACAAGAAAGCCGACAAGAAGCGCCGCGACAAGCGTTGATTGGGAAGACTTTCAAATCAGAAGAAGGGCGCCTATGGCGCCCTTTTTCGTATCTGATGTTTGAGCTATCCTCGGGCTCTCCCGCGCCGCCGTTAGAGCCGGGTGTTCAGTAGGGAACCACCGATGATCACCAGCAAGCTGCCGAATGTCGGCATCACTATCTTCACCCAAATGTCTCAACTCGCGGCTTCGAGCGGCGCGATCAACCTGTCCCAGGGGTTCCCCGATTTCGACGCTCCGCAAGCCTTGTGCGATGCGGTTGGCCGGCACATCGCCAATGGCCATAACCAGTATTCACCGATGACCGGCCTGCCGGCGTTGCGCCAGCAAGTGGCGGCGAAGATCGCCCGCAGCTATGGCGCCAGCGTGAATGCCGACACCGAGGTGACTATCACCCCCGGCGCGACCCAGGCGATCTTCTCCGCCATTCAGGCGGTTATCCACAGCGGTGACGAAGTGATCGTCTTCGATCCGGCCTACGACAGTTATGAGCCCTCGGTGGCATTGGCCGGCGGTCGTTGTGTGCATGTGCCGTTGGGGCTGAAGGATTTCGCCATCGATTTCCAGAAGCTCGGCGAAGCGCTGAGCCCACGTACGCGGATGATCATCCTCAACTCGCCGCATAACCCGAGTGGTGCGCTGATCTCGCGCGCCGAGCTGGACCAGTTGGCAGCGTTGATCCGCGACCGCGATATTTACCTGATCAGCGACGAGGTGTATGAACATCTGGTGTTCGACGGCGTGCCGCATGTCAGTGTGTTGGCCCATGAAGAGCTGTATCAGCGTGCTTTCGTGGTCAGCTCGTTCGGCAAGACCTACCACGTCACTGGCTGGAAAACCGGCTACGTGGTTGCACCACCGGCGCTTACGGACGAATTGCGCAAGGTGCATCAATACGTCAGCTTCTGCGGCGTGACCCCATTGCAGTACGCGCTGGCCGACTTCATGGCCGAGCATCCGGAACACGTCGAAGAGTTGCCAGGTTTCTATCAGGCCAAACGTGATCTGTTCTGTGATTTGCTGGCACCTTCGCGCTTCAGCTTTACCAAGGTCACCGGAACCTACTTCCAGTTGGTCGACTATTCGCAGATCCGCCCGGACCTGAACGATGTCGAGATGGCCATGTGGATGACTCGCGAGCATGGCGTGGCGGCAATCCCGATTTCGGTGTTCTACCAGAACCCGCCGCAGGAACAGCGTCTGGTGCGCCTGTGTTTTGCCAAGCGTGAGGAGACGCTGCGTCAGGCAGCGGAAAAACTATGCGCGATCTGACAGCCTTACCCAATCTGAACCTTGCATTGATCCAGACCACGTTGGCCTGGCATGACCGTCAGGCCAACCTTGAGCATTTCGAGCAGTTGCTGGAGCAGGCACGGGGCGCTGACTTGATCATCCTGCCGGAGATGTTCACCACCGGTTTTTCCATGGAGTCGCAAACCCTCGCTGAAACGGAAAACGGCCCGACCAGCAAATGGCTGCGAGTGCAGGCCGCCAAACTTGACGCGGTGATTACCGGCAGCGTGATTGTCCAGGCCGCTGATGGCAGCCATCGCAATCGGCTGTTGTGGGCGCAGCCAGACGGTGAGGTTCTGCATTATGACAAGCGTCACCTGTTTCGCATGGCCGGCGAGCACAAGCATTACACCGCAGGCGACTGTCAGGTGCAGTTCGAGCTCAAGGGCTGGCGGGTGCGTCCGCTGATTTGCTACGACCTGCGCTTCCCGGTGTGGAGCCGCGATGCGCAAGACACCGATCTGCTGCTGTACACCGCCAACTGGCCGGGCGCACGGCGTCAACACTGGAACCGTTTGCTGCCGGCGCGGGCCATCGAGAACCTCTGCTATGTTGCAGCGGTGAACCGGATTGGTACCGACGGCAAGGGCTTTGCCTATACCGGTGACAGCCAGGTGCTGGATTTTCAGGGCGAGACACTGCTCGGTGCCGGTGAGGCTGATGGGGTGTTTCAGGTTGTGCTGAACGCTGCGGAATTGGCGGCTTATCGCACGCGGTTCCCGGCGAATCTGGATGCCGATACCTTCGAACTCACCTGAGATTTTCGCTGGCTGACAGTCCATCATCGCGAGCAGGCTCGCTCCCACAGTTGACCGATGTGAACACAGGTTTTGTGTACAGCATGGGCCTTATGTGGGAGCGAGCCTGCTCGCGATAGGGGCCTGACAGGCAACGAAGAAGCATAGAGTGTCTAGTCCTGAAATAGGTTTACACCTGTTTCACCCCAACGCTCGG
>NZ_JANLNW010000038.1 GCF_025465945.1 Pseudomonas sp. 6D_7.1_Bac1
TCGGGCGCTGGGGTGAAACAGGTGTAAACCTATTTCAGGACTAGACATGGCTGGGTTCACTCGTCGTAAATAAAACCGTCCCTTTTTGAGGATCACCAACCCATGCTTTTAAGCAAGCGCGATCAGGCGCGAATCGAGCGTCGCCTGGTGGCAACCCTGACCGAGGCGTGTGAGACGGCCAAAGCGGAAATGACGGGGTTCTCCTGGCTGACCCACGAGGTGGATTACACGGCGTTTCCCGCAAGCCTGAGGGTGACCTGGGTCTTCGACACGCTGGCCAACAAGAGCCAGGCGCTGGCCAGTGGGCAAGGTGAGCGCATGGTCGCTCTGACTGCCGTGGCGTTCAGTGAAGCGGATATTCTCGTCAGTCCGGTCTCGGCTCATGTGCAATTTGACACTGAAGAGGAATGTCAGCGCGTCAATGCGGGAAACTGGCAGCAGCGCCTGGCACGCACGCGTCCGGCTCGGGGTTGAACCATGGCCAAGGGTATCGAAGTGCGCGGGGCTGGTTCTGCAGGTGCGCAATAACGAAAAAGCCCGGCACTGGGCCGGGCTCTATTGGCGTTTGAGCGTTGTTTAGCTCAACAGCCCGGTACTGACCGCGACAATCAGGAAAATACCCAGTACTGCCCGGTAAATAACGAAAGGCCAGGTGGAGAACTTTTCCAGGAACTTCATCAAGCCCCAGATGGCGCAAAACGCCGACACGCTGGCGATCACCAGACCGAAGATCAGGTGCGACCATGCTTCGGCCGGAATGTGAGCGTGATACAGCACCCACAGCTCTTTCAGGCCGGCCAACGCAATGGCAGGCAGCCCGAGCAGGAATGAGAAGCGCGCGGCTTCTTCGCGTTTGAAGTTCAGAAACAGCGCTGCGGTGAGTGTGGAACCCGAACGGGAAACACCGGGTATCAGCGCGCCAACCTGCGCAATACCGACGATCAATGCATCTCGCAGGCGCATTTCTCCCACGGTACGGCGGTGGCGGCAGCTGAGCTCGGCCGCAGCCAGCAGAACGGCCATCACCAGGCATGAGATACCAATTACCATCAGGCCTCTCAAGGGTGAATCGCACGTATTGAGTATCGAGGACAAGGCGAGGCCGGCGATACCAATCGGTATGGTCGCAAGCACAATGGCTACGGCCAGCTTGAACGACTGGTTGCTGTAATCACGTTGCCGCACGGCGCCGATGCTTCCAGTGACGACTTCCCGTACGTCACGCCAGAAATAGCTGACGACCGCGGCCAGTGCGGCCAATTGCATGGCGGCGGAGAACGCCGAACCGGGATCAGGCCAGCCGAGAAGGGCGGGGACGATGCGCATGTGCGCCGTGGAGGAAATGGGTAATAGCTCGGTGATGCCTTGAATGATGCCCAGGATGCCAATTTGCATGTAATCCAGAGAAGCAAAGCCGATATCAAGGCCGCTGGAACAGACGTTTGTCAAAATACTTTCCTTAAGAAGTAAGGCTTCTCCACTGCCCCGAAAGCACGAAGCTTGGAAGGTTTTGGCAGTGGCCAAATGATCCTGGACTGAACCGCTCTAACAGAGGGTCGTTCATGGTAACTGCGAGCGGAATGATGGCCTTATTTGTAACGGTTTGCTACCGGGTGTTGAAGTTCCGTCATCAAAAACTCGATAAACGCCCGGGTTTTCTGCGGGACCCGGCGTGCCGACGAGTAGACCGCGTTGATGGTGATCGGCGGGGCCTGCCATTCGCACAACACCGGCACCAGCCTGCCTGTCGCCAGAGCCTCTTCGACAATGAAATCCGGTAGCAAGGTGATCCCCATGCCGGCCTCGGCGGCTTGCGCCAGCAGGTCGCCATTGTTGGCATGCAGGGGGCCGGTGACGTGCACGCGCTGGGTCTCCTTGCCATTGCTCAGTTGCAGGCTGACGCCGCTCTGCAGATAGCCATAGTTCAAACATTGGTGTGCCGTCAGGTCATTTGGCGATTGCGGTGTACCCGCGCGCGCAAGATAGGCCGGCGAGGCCACCATGATCCGCGGCGCGGGCGCCAACAGGCGGGCCACCAGGGAGGAGTCCGGCATGCTCGCGATGCGGATGGTCACATCGAAGCCGCCGCGTACCGGGTCGACCTGCTGGTCACTCAGGACCAGTTGCAGCTCAATGTTCGGATGCTGCTCGTGAAATAACGGGATCAGCGGCCCCAGCCGCCGCAGTCCGAATGACATGGGCGCGTTGACCCGCAGCACACCGCGCAGTTCACCAATGCCGTTACGCGCACGTTGCTCGGCTTCATCCACCGACGCGATCACTTCACGGGCGGCTTCGTAGTACTCCGCGCCGGCCTCGGTCAGGTGCAGGCTGCGCGTCGTGCGCTGCAGCAGTTGCACGCCGATGGCCTCTTCCAGTGCCTGAATCTGTTTGCTGACTTTTGAGCGTGGCACATCCATCGCTCGGGCGGCAGCGGCGAAGCCGTTTTCTCCAACGGTGGCGACAAAAGCACGCATGCATTCGATCCGGTCCACGTTTGTCCCTATTTTAGAAATAATGATTATTCATTTTAGGTAATTGTTTCTGTTTTATCCAGAAACTACATTTGCTTCCAAGCCGGCAGCACACAGCCTCCCACCGGAGTACGCGCCGAGCCTTGCAGACAAACGAATTCATCCATCCAGAACGCCGACATCAAAAGGAACACGCCATGTCTATCCGTGAATTGCTCAACCCAACCAACTCCGCCTTGATCCTGATCGACCACCAGCCGCAAATGTCGTTCGGCGTGCAATCGATCGACCGTCAGACCTTGAAGAACAACACCGTCGCACTGGCCAAGGCCGCGAAGATCTTCAACGTGCCGACCATTCTGACGTCGGTCGAAACCGAAAGCTTCAGCGGCTA
>NZ_JANLNW010000018.1 GCF_025465945.1 Pseudomonas sp. 6D_7.1_Bac1
TAAAAAACGCGATGAGTCAGACTGACCTCATCGCGTTTTCTGCATCCATGGAACGGTTTAAATCTTGAAGCTATCCACCAGTTGCTTCAGGCGGTTGGCCTGCAGCGACAACGCATCGCAATCCTTCAACGTTTCGTTGAGGTTGGCCACGCCCTGCTGGTTCAGCAGGTTGATCTGGCTGATGTCGACGTTGAGGGTTTCCACCACGGCAGTTTGCTCTTCCGTCGCGGCCGCAACCGACTGGTTCATTCCGTCGATTTCGGTGATCCGCTGGGTCACGCTGACCAACCGCGCACCGGCCTGATTCGCCACTTCGACGCTTTCTTCGCTGGATACCTGGCTGGCATTCATGGTCGATACCGCTTCACGCGAGCCAACCTGCAATGAGGTGATCATCTTGTGAATCTCCTCGGCCGACTCCTGGGTGCGATGAGCCAGGTTGCGCACTTCGTCCGCCACCACCGCAAAACCACGCCCCGCTTCACCCGCGCGCGCCGCCTCGATGGCTGCGTTGAGTGCCAGCAAGTTGGTCTGCTGCGAGATACCTTTGATCACGTCGAGGATGTGCCCGATGTTGTCGGTACTGGCATTCAGGGTTTCGATCTGTGTGCACGACAGGCTGATTTTTTGCGACAACTCGGTCATCGCCAGAATGGTTTGCTCCACCACCTGACGACCGTCGTCAGCCTGCTCACTGGCGCCGCTGGCGTGTTGCGAAGCGTCCGCCGCATTGCGGGCAATTTCCTGGGTAGCAGCCCCCAGTTCATTGATTGCCGCCGCCACGCTGTTGGTCCGCGCACTTTGCTCGTCGGAGCCGATGATCGACGCGTTCGACGACGCCATGACGCGTTGCGACAAGTCGTGCACCTGACGCGTGGCTGACGACACTTCGGAAATCGACGCGTGAATCCGTTCCACAAACTGGTTGAAGGCACCGCCCAGCTCGCCGAATTCGTCTTTGCTTTCCACCGCCAGACGGCGAGTCAGGTCGCCTTCGCCTTGAGCAATGTCCTGCATCGCACGACCCATTGTGGTCAGTGGACGCATTAGCACTTGAATCAACAGGCTCAGCAGCACCGCAATAGCAGTCACCGCGACAAACATCGCAATCAGCGCCGATGT
The DNA here is from genome assembly GCF_025465945.1 of Pseudomonas sp. 6D_7.1_Bac1. GTDB lineage: Bacteria > Pseudomonadota > Gammaproteobacteria > Pseudomonadales > Pseudomonadaceae > Aquipseudomonas. The sequence goes on from NZ_JANLNW010000018.1 coordinate 1,123, forward strand.
GCGGAACTTGCCCAATGGCGCGTAGGCCTTGTCCCTGTCGATCGACAGGCCGATGTACCACTCGGCATTCGGCAGCCCCGTGACCGGGGTGAAGGACAGGATGCGTTCCTGCTTGTTCAGGCGCACTTCCTGATTGCCCTTCTCGATGCGTACGTTCGAACCTGGGTAGATGTCCTTGAGGTTCTTCATCACCTGGTCTTTGTCCGGGCTGACGATCACCTGGCCGTCAGCGCTGACCAGGAACGCATGACCGATGCCGCCAAAGTCCACCGAGTTGATGATCTTCACCAGGGTTTCCAGACTCAGGTCACCACCGACTACGCCGAGCAGTTCGCCGTTCTTTTTCACCGGCATGGCAATAGTCACCACCAGGCCACCGACGGCAGCCATGTAGGGTGGCGTGAGCATGGTTTTATCGGCGGCTACAGCCTGTTTGTACCAGGGACGCTGACGTGGGTCGTAGCCATCCGGCATTTTGGCGTCAGGGCGTTGGGTAAACACGCCATTGGCCTGACCGACGTACGTGAACTGGAAGTTCGAGGTGAAGGCCGGCTGGTCGACCAGCCCGGCAAAGTCAGCGTTGGCACCTTGGTGCGTGACGTTCTGGGCAAGGCTTTCCAGCACCAGAATTCGTCCACCCAGCCAGTTTTGTACGCTGCTGGCCGTCAGATCGCCGGCTTGCTGGACGGAGGAGTCGAGGTTTTGCTGAATGGTATTTCGCTGCAGGTAGTCGTTGTACAAAGTGAACAACGCAAAAGCCAGAACCACTACGCCTGAAGCGGCCAACAGGATTTTATGGCTGAACTTGAGATTCATTTCATGGGACTTCTTATGCAAAGAGTGGGGATGCGTTCCGGGTGCAACATTCCATGTAACGCCGTAGGCCGCTCTTTGGCCGCTCTACTTTGGTGCACGCATGTCTCATCAGTTTTTCGGCACAGGTCCGAGAAAACTTAGGCCTTTGCGCAAAATGCATCAGATTCCCTGCACAAACCCGCCAAACAGCGTGCTAGAGCGCTCAACCTACATTTTCTTGATGACGGTTGATCAAGTGGCACAGGCGCTCTACAGCATCCATCACGCTCGGAGCTTTTAGCGGCCCCTGAAATGACAAAACCCCTGTCTGCTTACGCAGAC
>NZ_JANLNW010000003.1 GCF_025465945.1 Pseudomonas sp. 6D_7.1_Bac1
ATCGAGTAGGAGGCGGTTTCACAACCGCCGTCCTCTCACACCACCGTACGTACGGTTCCGTATACGGCGGTTCAGGTTATGCGATTAAGCCGGTTTATCGTATCCAGTATTGAGACCAGCCCGAGTCGATCCCATAGCTTCTTCGGTAGCGCCTGATTCATATGTGACGCTCCCGAGTTCCACCATGGGCCTCGGCCATTGACCGCCGATTTCCACGCCCGCGCCTCGTCGATTCCCAAACGTATCAGGTTGCGCGCCCTCGTAGAGGGCCGCTTCCATTGACGCCATATGACGCAACGAAGTTTGTGACGCACCCAGCCATCAAGCTCCTCAAGCGGCCGCTTGCTCTGACTCAGCTTGAAGTAGCCAGCCCAACCACGCAGCACGGGAGTCATTTGCTCAACGATATATCTCATTGAGCGGGCCCGTACCCGACGCAAGAGTTCCCTGAGTCGGTCGCGCAGGCGGTGCAGGCTTATGCTCGCTACCCTCAGCTTCGGCTGTTTATGCCAGCTCATCCCATAACCCAAGTAATCACCGGCCCAAGGCCGTGCCACACGGCTCTTTTCCCGATTCAGTGTCAGTTTCAGACGCTGAGCCAGGAGGCGCTCAACACTGGCCATGACCCGTTCGCCTGCACGATGACTGCGCACATAAATGTTTGCATCGTCGGCATAGCGCACGAAGCGATGGCCCCGCCGTTCCAGTTCGCGGTCGAGTTCGTTGAGCAGGATGTTCGACAGCAACGGCGAGAGCGGGCCGCCTTGCGGCGTCCCTTCCTGCCGTCGGCTGACGAGTCCACCTGACATCGTTCCCGCTTCAAGATAACGACGGATCAGCGTAAGAACGCGTTTATCTTCGATCTGACGCGCAACATGGGCCATCAGGACATCGTGATTTACCCGATCAAAGAACTTCTCGAGATCAAGTTCCACGCACCAACGGTGTCCCGCCGCCACATGGTCACGGGCTGTTTCGATGGCTTGATGGGCGCTTCTGCCCGGACGAAAGCCGTAGCTGTAGTCCGAAAACAAGGGATCGAAGATCGGCGTGAGTTGTTGCAGCAAAGCCTGCTGGATCAGGCGATCCACGACGCTGGGAATACCCAACTGCCGTGTTCCGCCTTTGGATTTGGGGATGTCGACGGCGCGTACACCTTGCGGGTGATATTCGCCAGCCAGCAACCGAGTCTTGAGGATCGGCCAATACTGTTTCACGTAGCCTGCCAATTGGTCGACCGTCATGCCATCGGCACCCGGTGCGCCCTTGTTGCTGACTACGCGTTGATACGCACGCTTGAGGTTGGCGGGTGCAAGCACCCGCTCCATCAGCGTGTCCGGCTCCGCGTTCGTCCACGCCACAGACGCCGCCGATGTCTGCGCACTGACAGCCGCAAGCCCAGGATTCTGTCCGGGACTTGGGGTTACAGTTCTCTTGCGGAGAAATTTCTGCTTTTCCGACATTCGACGAGACTCTGACGCCTATTGGCGGCATAACCTGTTCGGCCCTTGGTGGCATGGTTATTTGCCACTTACTACGGCCTCGGCTGACTTCTGTAGGTTCATCCCGTCGCCTCTCGACGCTCGGTAGCACAGTGGCAAACCTACAGATCTCCCAGGGTAATTCGCGCGACCTTCCTGCTTATGCCTGTCGGATTTACGTCACAGCGTTCCGTGCAAGTATCGGGCTTTGACGGTTTGGGCCGTCTTACCCCGCTGCGCCGCCTCTATCCGCTTCCTGTTCGTCAGGCCAGCATTTTGCCTCGGGCTTCCTTCAGATTCGCAGTCACCCGCGACACCCTTGCCTTCGGCTAACACTTCCCCTTGCCGGGTGTGTAGAGGACTTTCACCTCCAAGTCACCAGCGTGGCCACCACAGCCAAACTGGTTGCGCTTGCGCGCAACGCGCCATGCCTGGCGCACCCA
>NZ_JANLNW010000031.1 GCF_025465945.1 Pseudomonas sp. 6D_7.1_Bac1
GCTCAATGCCCAGGGCGGACTGGTGACCAGCAACGGTGAACTGCTTGCCAACGTGGGCGCGCTGAGTAACGGCGCTGCGGAAATCTCCAGCCTGGCCGGGGTCACCTTGACTGTGGCGTCCCTGGATAACGTCGCCGGACTGGTGTCGGCCGGCAGCGCCCTGACGATCAACGCCAGCGGTGCCCTGAATAATCAGAACGGGCGTCTGGCCGCCCAGCAAAACCTGCAACTCGCCGCGGCGTCCCTGGACAACAGCCAGCAAGGCTCAATCGTCAGCCAGGGCACCTTGGGCCTGACAGCGCTCGGCGTGCTGGACAACCATCAGGCGGGCAAGATCCAGAGCACCGGCAGTGCACTGATCCACAGCGGCAGTGTGGATAACCATCAAGGCGGTGTGCTGAGCAGCAGCAGCGCGTTGACCCTGACCAGCGGCCAGGTGAACAACAGCGAAGGCGGGCGCATCGCCAGCGCCATGGCCCTGACCGCCAGTGTCAGCGGCCTGGACCAGCACACTCAGGGCCAGTTGAGTGGCGTGACCGGCCTGAGCCTGGACCTGAACCACGGCCTGCTCAACAACCAGAACGCCCTGATCAGCACCCCCGGCGCGCTGCTGCTGAAGAACCTGAATACGGTGGCCAACCAGGGCGGTGAAATCTCCAGCCAACAAGGCTTCACGCTGGCGGCCACCAGCCTCGACAACACCGGCGGCAAGGTCCTTAGCCAGCAGTCGCTGGCGTTGCTCGTCAATCAGACTTTGAACAACCAGGGCGGCCAGGTTTCAGGCAACACCCTGGCGATCAATGCCGGCAGTGTGCTCAACGCGGGTAGCCACATTACGGGCCAAGCGGCACTCGACCTGAACGTTGGCAGCCTCGACAACAGCGCCGGTGGCAGCGTTGCCAGCCAGGGGCGATTGAGCCTCAACAGCGCCGGCTTGTTGAACAACCAGGGCGGCCAGATCAACAGCGTATCGAGCCTGAGTATCAACAGCGCCAGCCTCGACAACAGCCAACAAGGCTCGATCATCAGCCAGGGCACTTTGGGCCTGACGGCGCTCGGTGCACTGGACAATCATCAAGCGGGCAAGATCCAGAGTACCGGCAGTGCGCTGATCAACAGCGGCAGTCTGGATAACCATCAAGCGGGCCTGCTGAGCAGCAGCAACGCGTTGACCCTGACCAGCGGCCAAGTGAACAACAGCGAAGGCGGGCGCATCGCCAGCGCCATGGCCCTGACCGCCAGCGTCAGCGGCCTGGACCAGCACACTCAGGGCCAGTTGAGTGGCGTTACCGGTCTGAGCCTGGACCTGAATAACGGCACGCTCAACAACCAGAACGCCCAGATCACCACCCCCGGCGCGTTGCTGCTGAAGAACCTGAACACGGTGGCCAACCAGGGCGGTGAAATCTCCAGCCAACAAGGCTTCACGTTGGCCGCCACTAGCCTGGACAACACCGGCGGCAAGGTCCTCAGCGAGCAAAACCTCACGCTGCTGATCAACCAAAACTTGAACAACCAGGGCGGCCAGATCAACAGTGGGGCGGGCCTGGAACTCACCAGCGCCAGCCTCGACAACAGCCAGCAAGGCTC
>NZ_JANLNW010000027.1 GCF_025465945.1 Pseudomonas sp. 6D_7.1_Bac1
AACGCTGAGCAGGATCGCGCCATCGCCCTTGAGCGTGCCTCGGGTGTTCAGCAACTGCTCGCTCAGTGTCAGGTCCAGCTTGCCTTTGGCGTAGAGATTGCCGCCCTGACCGTTGTTCAGTTGCGCCGCCTTGAGGTGTACACCGGCCTGACCGGACAGCTGACCGTCAAGTTGGTTATTGAGCTGGGCGAGGGTCAGATTGATGTCGCCATTGGCCAGCAGTTGGCCGCCTTGGCTGTTGTCCAGCGTCGTGCCGGTCAGGTTCAAGTTGCGTTGGCTGGAGACGTTGCCGCCCTGATTGTCGAGGCTGTCGATGTTCAGGTTCAGGCCCTGGGCAGCGCTCAGCGAGCCGCCCTGACGGTTGTCCACTCGGTTGGCATTGAGCGTCAGAGCGCCACCGGCGCTGAGGCTGCCGGTACGGTTGTCCAGCAACCCCACCGTGCTCAGGTTGAGATCGGCCTTGCTGACGACCCGCCCCTTGAGCTGGTTGTCGAGACTGGCACTGTCCAGGGTCAGCAGACCGTTCGAGGACAGCAACCCGGCCTGGTTCAGCAACTGTCCGGCAATCTTCGCCGTCAGGCTCGAATTGCCGGTCAGTGTGCCTTGGGTGTTATCGAGGCTGGCGCCCTGCACCTTCAACCATTGGCCGGCGGTCATCGAACCCGTGGCGTTGTTGATCGCGCCCTGACTGCCCAACGTCAGACTGTTATCGCCCGTCAGATGACCCTGGCGGTTGTCCAGATCCGCCACCTGCGCGGTGATGTCTCGGGCGCTCAGTTTGCCACCCTGGTTGTTCAGGCTGCCGGCGAGCAGCAGGTTCAGCCCTGTGCCCACGTTGATCGTGCCGAGCTGGTTGTTCAGGCTATCGGCCTGCAGATCGATGGCAGAGGCGGACATCAGCGCCCCGGTGTTGTCCAGGGCCCGGGCGATACGCAGGACCAGGGCTTGCTCGCTGAGGACTTTGCCGCCGCTATTGTCGAGACTGTCGGCACTCAGGTTAAAACCCTGTGTACTGGAAATCTCACCCTGCTGGTTACCGACCACGCCCAGGTTGCTCAACAGCAATTGGCCCGGGGCATTGATCAAACCACCCCGGTTATTCAATACGCCGTGATTGAGGTCCAGGCTCAAACGGGTGCCGCTGAACAAGTGGCCGCCGCTCTGTTGATTGAGCCCGCTCGCTCGAACGGTCAGTGCGTTCGCACTGTTGATCTGCCCGGCCTGGCTGTTATCCACCTCAGTGGCACTCAGATCGAGGGTGTCGTCACTGGACAGCTGACCGCCCTGATTCTGCAGAACGCCCGTCGCGACTCGCACCGGGCCCTTACCCTGAAGGACACCGTGCTGACTGTTGTCGAGGCTGGC
>NZ_JANLNW010000041.1 GCF_025465945.1 Pseudomonas sp. 6D_7.1_Bac1
GACGCTGAGCAGGATCGCGCCGTCGCCCTTGAGCGTGCCTCGGGTGTTCAGCAACTGCTCGCTCAGTGTCAGGTCCAGCTTGCGTTTGGCGTAGAAGTTGCCGCCCTGGCTGTTGTCCAGTTGTGCGGCACGTAGTTGTACTGCGCTCTGGCCGGAAATCTGGCCTTTGAGCGAGTTATTCACCTGCGTGGCGGTCAGGTTCAAGTCGCCGTTGGCGAGCAGATGGCCATTGTTGCTGTTGTCCAGAGTGCTACCCGCCAGGGTCAGACTGTTCTGGCTGGAGACTTCGCCGCCACGGTTGTCGAGGCTGTCGATGTTCAGCTGCAATGCTTGGGTTGCACTGAGCAAACCACCCTGGCGGTTGTCCAGGCGATTGCTGTTCAACGTCAGGGTGCCGCCCGCGTTGAGGCTGCCGTTACGGTTGTCCAGCAGGGTGGTGTTGCCCAGTGTCAGGTTGGCCTTGCTGATGATGCGGCCCTTGAACTGGTTGTCGAGGCTGGCGCTGTCGAGGGTCAACAGGTCGACCGCGGAAAACAGACCGGTCTGGTTCAGCAATTGGCCGGTGATGGCGGCAGTCAGCGTCCCGGAGCTGATCAATGTGCCTTGGGTGTTATCGAGACTGGCGCCGTGCAACGCCAACAGTTGACTGGCGGTCATGGAGCCTTTGAGATTGCTGATGGCGCCCTGGCTGCGCGCCATGAGGCTGGCATCGCCGGCAATCACGCCATGGCTGTTGTCCAGGTCGGCGACTTGCAGGCGAATATCGCGGGCGGCCAAGTTGCCTTCGCGGTTATTCAGGCTGCCACGAAGCAGCAGGTCCAGGCCGCCAAGAGCGTTCACTTTGCCGAGGCTGTTGCTCAGGCTGTCGGCCTGCGCATCGATGCTGGCAGCGGACACCAGACCCAGGGTGTTATCCAGTGCATGGGCGATACGCAGCACCAGCCCTTGATGGCTGAGCACCTTGCCGCTGGTGTTGTCGAGACTGTCGGCGCTGAGGTTGAAGCCGGTGCTGCTGGAGATTTCGCCGTTCTGGTTGCCGACGGCAGCGAAGTTGCTCAGCAGTAACTGGCCCGGCGCGTTGAGCAAGCCACCCTGATTGTTCAACTGGCCGTGGTTCAGGTTCAGGCTCAGGCTGGTGCTGCTGGACAGTTGACCTTTGCTGTGTTGATCAAGCCCGGTCATGCTGGCCGTGAGGGCCTTGGTGCTGTTGATGTGCCCGGCGTTGCTGTTGTCCACCCGGGCGGTGGTGAGGTCGAGGGTGTCGTCGCTGGAAAGCTCGCCGCCCTGGTTCTGCACATCGCCGGTACCGATCAGCAGCGGGCCTTTGCCGTGCACTAAACCCTGGCTGTTATTGAGGCCGGT
>NZ_JANLNW010000047.1 GCF_025465945.1 Pseudomonas sp. 6D_7.1_Bac1
GCCAGCAGCTGGTTTTGTCGTCGGCCTGGCCTTCGCGGTCCCAGTGAAATTGCACCTTCACCCGGCCGTACTGGTCGCAGTGGATCTCTTCACCCTTGGGCCCGGTGACCACCGCGCTCTGGCTGCCGAGGATGCGCGGCTTCGGGTGCTCCAGCGGCGGCCGGTTCGGCACGTCCCACGGCGTGGCCTGAAAGCGGTTGCGGTAGCCCTGGTGGAAGTCGTCCTTGAGCGACGTGGTGTCGCTGGTCACCGACTCTTCCAGCACTTGCGGCTGCTTGCCTTCGTGGAGGATTTCAGTGAGCAGCCAGAGGTCGTTCCACTTAGGCTTAGGGTGTTGGCTCAGGGCCAGGAAGTGCCCGCTGACCAGCAGCGGCTGATCGCTTTTGCCTTCGGCCAGTTGGTAGTCGCTGCGGTGCCGTTCAAGGCTTCGCTTGGCCAGGTGCTTGCCACGTTCGCGGTCGATGAAGCGCCCGGGGTAGTCGTAGTCTTCGAGGTCCGGTTTGGCCTCGCCACGGGACTCGCTTTCGAGGGTGATGCGCGGTTTTTCGAAGTCGTAGTCGCGGCGCGTGGTGCGGCTGGTGCGGGTTTCCAGGCGCAGGTCGAAGCGCTTGATCACCGGGTCGTTGGCGACCATGCCGGAGTCTTGCTGGTAGGCCACGGGCGCGAGTTTCGGGAACACCGTCTGGTCATCGCCGAACACCAGCGTGTGGGCGGTGGCGCTGTGCTGGAAGTGGTAGTGGATACCTTCTTCCTCGCACAGGCGCTGGATGAAGTGCAGGTCCGATTCATCGTACTGAACGCAATACACGCGCTCGGGATAAATCGCCCCGACTTTGAACTGGTAGGCATTGCTTTGGATGCCGTGCTCTTCGAGGACCTGGCCGATGATTTTCGGCACGCTGAGGTTCTGGAGGATGCGTTGGTTGATGCGGTGCGAAAGGTAAGACAGCTGCGGGCGCAGGGTCACCGAGTAGCGGGTCAGACGTTTACCGGCATCGCCTTGGGCCACGCGATAGATCTGCCCGTGAATGCCGGTGCCGTTTTGCGCGAGCTGCAAAAAAGCCGGTTTGTGCAGCAGGCTTTCGAGGTCCAGGGACGGGTTTTCACTGACCAGTTCGACGTCGAACTGAAATGGCTGACTGATGGCTTCTCGACCGGTGAGGGCAAGTACCTGAAGATCGTTCGCCAGACCTTCTACGGTCAGGGCGAAGTGAGTCTGGTTGGCCGGCGCGAACATCCGTTGTTCCTCGTGCAGTGCAGCAGCATCCATTGATACCCAAGTGGGTGATCAACGAACGCAAGAATTCTTGAGTGACGCAAACAACATCGACCAGCAGAGCTGGCCGATGTTTTGA
>NZ_JANLNW010000049.1 GCF_025465945.1 Pseudomonas sp. 6D_7.1_Bac1
ACCAGCAACTGGTCTTGTCGTCGGCCTGGCCTTCGCGGTCCCAGTGAAATTGCACCTTCACCCGACCGTACTGGTCGCAGTGGATCTCTTCACCCTTGGGGCCGGTGACCACCGCGCTCTGGCTGCCGAGGATGCGCGGTTTCGGGTGCACCAGCGGCGGCCGGTTCGGCACGTCCCACGGCGTGGCCTGAAAGCGGTTGCGGTAGCCCTGGTGGAAGTCGTCCTTGAGCGCGGTGGTGTCGCTGGTCACCGACTCTTCGAGCACTTGCGGCTGCTTGCCTTCGTGAAGGATTTCGGTGAGCAGCCAGAGGTCGTTCCACTTGGCTTTGGGGTGCTGACTCAGGGCGAGGAAATGCCCGCTGACCAGCAGCGGCTGATCGCTTTTACCTTCGGCCAGTTGGTAGTCGCTGCGGTGCCGTTCAAGGCTTCGCTTGGCCAGGTGCTTGCCGCGTTCGCGGTCGATGAAGCGCCCGGGGTAGTCGTAGTCTTCAAGGTCCGGTTTGGCCTCGCCACGGGACTCGCTTTCGAGGGTGATGCGCGGCTTTTCGAAATCGTAGTCGCGGCGCGTGGTGCGGCTGGTGCGGGTTTCCAGGCGCAGGTCGAAGCGTTTGATCACCGGGTCGTTGGCGACCATGCCGGAGTCTTGCTGGTAGGCCACGGGCGCGAGTTTCGGGAACACCGTCTGGTCATCGCCGAACACCAGCTTGTGGGCGGTGGCGCTGTGCTGAAAGTGGTAGTGGATACCTTCTTCCTCGCACAGGCGCTGGATAAAATGCAGGTCCGATTCATCGTACTGAACGCAATACACGCGCTCGGGATAAATCGCCCCGACTTTGAATTGGTAGGCATTGCTTTGGATGCCGTGCTCTTCGAGGACCTGGCCGATGATTTTCGGCACGCTGAGGTTCTGGAAGATGCGTTGGTTGATGCGGTGCGCCAGGTAAGACAGTTGCGGGCGCAGGGTCACGGAGTAGCGGGTCAGGCGCTTGCCGGCGTCGCCTTGGGCCACGCGATAGATCTGCCCGTGAATGCCGGTGCCGTTTTGCGCGAGCTGCAAAAACGCCGGTTTGTGCAGCAGGCTTTCGAGGTCCAGGGACGGGTTTTCGCTGACCAGTTCGACGTCGAACTGAAACGGCTGACTGATGGCTTCCCGACCGGTGAGGGCGAGTACCTGAAGATCGTTCGCCAGACCTTCTACGGTCAGGCTGAAGTGAGTCTGGTTGGCCGGCGCGAACATCCGTTGTTCCTCGTGCAGTGCAGCAGCATCCATCAAGCCCTTAGCGGGCGATCAACGAACGCAAGAATTCTTGAGTGACGCAAACAACATCGACCAGCAGAGCTGGCCGATGTTTTGT
>NZ_JANLNW010000061.1 GCF_025465945.1 Pseudomonas sp. 6D_7.1_Bac1
CCGGCACTCAGGTTGATGCTGTCGCGAGCGGCGAGGGTTTGCTGGTTGCTCAGGTCCCCCTGGGTTTGCACGTTGAGGGCGCTGCCGGCGTAGACCGGTCCCTGGGCATTGAGGCTCACGGCCTTGACGTTCACGGGGCCGGTGGCCGACGTCTCGGCCAGGCTCAGGTGGCCGTTGGCATCGAGCAGGATATCGCCGCCGCTGGCGATCAGTTTGCCGTCGAGTTTGACCCCGACGCCGGCTTCGGTGCCGACCAGTTTGATCGCCCCGGCGTACATGCCGCCGAGGGCCGAGGAGTCGATCGCCAGTTCCGGTTTGGCGCTGCCGTCATCGGCACGGGCGTTGGCGTTGAGGCTGTCGGCGTTGACGTCGTTGCGCCCGGCAATGATGGCCAGGTTCTTGGCCTGGATCTGCGCGTTGATTTTGGCGCTGCGGGTGATGATTTCGAAACGGTCGATATTGGTTGCATTGAGCCCGGCGCCGTCGATGGAGACGCTGCCCTGGTCGACCTGAAAGCGGTCCAGTCGACCGTTATCCAGCACCGGTTTGCCGGTGGTCAAGGTGACGCGCGGGGTGTTGATGAAGCCGCAACCGTTGCAGCTGATGCCGTAGGGGTTGGCGACGATCACCCGCGCCGACTGCCCCGCCACTTCGGTGTAACCGCGCAACTGGCTCGGGCTGCCACCGTTGACTTCGTTGAGGATGGTTTGTGCGGCAACGCCCTGCAGATTCGGGTTGCCCAGAATGATCCCACCCAGTTGCGTGGCCTGGGTGCGGGCGGTGGCGTTGTTGAGAATGACCCCGTTGGTATCGACGTTGTAGTCGTGGAACTGGTTGTGCGAGAGACCCGTGGCATTCGGCGCCGCGATATTGACGATCGGTACGCCATTGCCGGCGCGGTCCAGCGTCGTCCCCGGCGCATTGACCACGATCCCGTCCGCCTGCGCCCACATCGGCTGCCAGAACATCACGTTGGCCAGGAGGAACGCCAGGCCGCGTTTCGGCATCCCCAAAAACTGCTCGCGATTTTTCAGGGCAGCAGAAGGCTGGCAAGCCAGAAAGGCCAGTTGGCGAACGTCCATATTCAGGTCTCGAGCGAGCGGAAAATTAGAGGGAGAAATCCACGCGGAAATAGATCGGTGCTTCGCGCTCGGTCAACGGATCCGGCCGTTCCAGGGAGTGGGCGAAGGTCACGCTGGCGGAGACATGCTGGCCACGGGC
>NZ_JANLNW010000006.1 GCF_025465945.1 Pseudomonas sp. 6D_7.1_Bac1
CGAGCTTGCGCGCGATGGTTTTGGCGCCCTTGAAGGCGCCTTCGCGAGCAAGCTCGCTCCCACAGGCTCCGCGTTGCACGCCCTGAACAGGGCACATTCGCACCTTTAAGGGGCGAATTTCGGTCAAACACTCTGGCCATATTTATCCCCTTTTGGCCTTTCCTGCCGTTCTCTGAAACCGCGCACGCCGCAAGACTGTGTTCAACCGAATCAGCCTGCGGAGAACAAGAAAATGCTGACGATCTACTCAGACGATCACCACCTGCACCACGGACGCTGCGAATTGATGGACGGGCAACTGATGCCCTGCTTCGAAATGCCCTCGCGGGCCGACCACGTTCTGGCGCGCGTTCAATACCGTGAGCTGGGGCCGGTGGAAGCGCCGCAAGACTTCGGACTTGGACCGATCCAGCGCATTCACAGCGACGACTACCTGACGTTCTTCAAAGGTGCCTGGCAGCGCTGGACCGAGTTCGAGCGTGACGGCGACTTGCTGCCCTACACCTGGCCGGCCCGCACACTGCGCCGCGTCATACCAACCAGCCTGCATGGCCAGCTCGGCTACTACAGCTTTGACGGCGGCGCGCCGATCACCGCCGGCACCTGGCAAGCGGCCTATAGCGCAGCGCAAGTCGCACTGACCGCTCAAGCCGCGATCCAGCGCGGTGCACGCAGTGCGTTCGCCCTGTGTCGTCCACCGGGACATCACGCCGCCAGCGACTTGATGGGCGGTTATTGCTACCTCAACAACGCCGCCATCGCGGCCCAGGCATTCCTCGATCAGGGTCACAAGAAAGTCGCGATCCTCGACGTCGACTACCACCACGGCAACGGCACCCAATCGATTTTCTATGAGCGCAGCGACGTGCTGTTCACCTCGATCCATGGCCACCCGGAAGCCGAGTTTCCGTTCTTCCTCGGTTACGAAGACGAACGCGGCGAAGGCGCCGGCGCTGGTTTCAACTTCAACTACCCATTGCCCGCAGGTTCTGGCTGGGACACCTGGAGCGCCGCGCTGGAACAGGCCTGCAAAGAGATCGAACGCTACGGTGCGGACATCGTGGTCGTGTCCCTGGGCGTCGACACCTTCAAGGACGATCCGATCTCCCAGTTCAAGCTCGACAGCCCGGATTACCTGGCGATGGGCGAGCGTATCGCAGGCCTCGGCAAGCCAACCCTGTTCGTGATGGAAGGCGGTTACGCGGTGGAAGAAATCGGCATCAATGCCGTGAACGTTCTCGAAGGTTTCAAAAGCGCCCAATGAGGAATTAGAACAATGAATCAACTCAAGCGTTTTATCGCGCCGGCACTCTTCACCACAGTGCTGTGCGCCACGGTCCTCAGCGGCGCAGTACACGCTGAAGAGCGCACCTTGCGGGTCTACAACTGGTTCGACTACATCACCCCCAAGGCTCTCGAAGACTTCAAGGCCGAGAACACCCAGACCAAACTGGTCTACGACATCTTTGACACCAACGAAGCGTTGGAGGCCAAGCTGCTCACTGGCAACTCCGGTTACGACGTGGTGGTGCCGTCCAACGTGTTCCTCGCCAAGCAGATCGAGGCCGGGGTTTTCCAGCCGCTGGACCGCAGCAAACTGCCAAACTGGAACCACCTCGATCCGAAGCTGATGAAGCTGATCGAGGCCAACGATCCGGGCAACAAGTTCGCCGTACCGTACATGTACGGCACCATCCTGATCGGCTTCAACCCGGACAAGGTCAAGGCGGCGCTGGGCGCCAACGCACCGGTGGACAGCTGGGACCTGATCTTCAAGGAAGAGAACATCAGCAAGCTCAAGCAGTGCGGCGTAGCCCTGCTCGACTCGCCGTCGGAGATTCTACCGCTGGCCCTGCAACACCTGGGCCTGGACCCCAACAGCAAAAAGCCCGCCGATTACGACAAGGCTGAAGCGTTGCTGATGAAGATTCGCCCGTACATCACCTACTTCCACTCCTCCAAGTACATGGCCGACATCGCTAACGGTGACATCTGCGTGGCCGTCGGTTACTCCGGCAGCTTCTCCCAGGCCGCCAACCGCGCCAAGGAAGCCAAGAATGGTGTGATCGTCGACATGCGTCTGCCGAAAGAAGGCGCGCCGATCTGGTTCGACATGCTCGCGGTCCCGAAAGGGGCAAAAGACTCGGAAGACGCCTACACCTTCATCAACTACCTGTTGCAACCGAAGGTCATCGCGCCGGTCAGCGACTTTGTCGGCTATCCAAACCCGAACAAGGACGCCACCGAACTGGTCGACCCGGCCATTCGCAACAACCCGAACCTGTACCCGACCGAAGCGGCGATGAGCACGCTTTACACCCTGCAACCGCTGCCGCGTGAAGCGGAACGGGCGCGGACCCGGGCCTGGACCAAGATCAAGTCCGGCACCTGAACAACCCCTCGTTTGCGCGCCATTGAAGACCCGCCCCGCGCGGGTCTTTTTTACCTGACTGTCCCGTCCTGGATAAGGTTTACACCTGTTTCACCGACGCCAGACACTGCGCAAACGCGCCAGCGCTGACTCGATCGCCGCTTCCGGCACCGCCGCAAAACCCAGCACCAACCCCGCGCGCTGATCCACCGGAGTGCTTGAGTCCGCTAGCCAATAACTGCTCAAGCCGTTGATCTCGACTTCGACGCTGGCGGCTTTTTCGATCAGCTCACACTCACGCGCCAGGCTCTCGACCGGTACGGTCAAATGTAATCCCGCCGCCACGGTTGGCAGGCTGCCAACCCCCGGGATATCCGCGGGCCAACCGGCCAGCAGCGTATTACGGCGGCTCAGAGCCGCACGGCGCATGCGGCGAATGTGCCGCTGAAAGTGACCCGTAGCCATAAACTCGGCCATCACCGCCTGAGTGCTGACCTCGGAGTGCCGCACGTCCACCGCCCGGCGCTGGGCAAACGCCTCCACCAGCCCCACCGGCAACACCAGGTAGCCCAGACGCAACGCCGGAAACGCGACCTTGCCGAAAGTGCCGACGTAGAGCACCCGACCGTGCCGATCCAGCGCCGCCAAGGGCGCCAAAGGCGCGCCGCTGTAGCGATACTCGCCGTCGTAGTCGTCCTCGATGATCCAGCCGTCAGTGCGCTCGGCCCAGGCGAGCAATTCCAGACGCCGAGCCAGGCTCATGATCACTCCGGTCGGGTACTGATGAGACGGCGTGACATAGGCCAGTCGGCAGTCACTCAGGCGATCGAGTTCGGCACAATTAATGCCGTCGCTGTCCACTGAGACACCCTGTAACCGCGCACCGGCGACCGCGAAGGCATGCCCGGCGGCGCGATAGCCAGGGTTTTCCACCGCCACCCCATCGCCGGGCTCCACCAGCAGCTGTGCACAAAGGCTAATCCCCTGCTGTGCGCCGCTGGTGATCACAATTTGCTCAGCGCTGCACTGCATGCCCCGCGAACTGCGCAAATAGGCCGCGATCAATCCGCGCAAGCGTTCGTCACCTTCGGGCGCGCCGTAACACAGTTGCTGTAAATCCGGCTTGCGCCAGAAAGCCGCATTCAGCTTGGCCCAGACCTCGAACGGAAACAGATCGAAGGCCGGCACCCCCACCCGAAAAGCCCTCGGTGGACCACTCGGTGGTCTGCTCAAATGATGCTTCTCGACCCGCTCCAGAGCACTGCTGTGGATAACTTTACTGGATGTAACTACAGGTAAATTGGGCGATTTTGTGGATAACCCTGTGGGTAAGCCTGTTGAAAACCCTGTGGATACTTTTGTGGATAGTTTTTTCGTGGACAACGCCGTTTGCGGCAATTGCGCCACATACGTGCCGTCACCTACCCGCCCTTCGATGAAACCTTCGGCGTAGAGTTGGTCGTAGGCACGGACCACGCTGTTGCGGGAAATCGACAACGCTGCCGCCAGATCGCGGCTGGCTGGCAAGCGTGTGCCGCCGACCAGTCGGCCGTCGAGCACGCGCAGGCGCAGCGCCTGGTAGAGCTGGCGACTCAAGCCCTGACGGCGATCGAGTTCGATACCCGCCGGGTTGAACGACAGGGACAGCAGCGGGTTGTTCATGGCAATGGAGCCTTGTTAATGGACCTATGAAATTGACTATTAATGGCTCTTACAACAGACCAATAGCGTGCCTAGGATGCAGGCATTCGCCAAGGAAAATTTCCATGTACACCCCCAGCGCATTTGCCATCGACGACCTCCCCGCCCTGCATCAGCAGATTCTCGACACTCGCCTGGCCGTACTGGTCACCCATGGTGAGCACGGTTTGCAGGCCAGCCATTTACCGCTGCTGCTGAGCCCGGAACAAGGCCCCAATGGCACCCTTTACGGCCACCTGGCCCGAGCCAATCCGCAGTGGCGGGATCTGGAGGCCGGGGCCGAGGCGCTGGTGATTTTTGCCGGGGCCGATGCTTACGTCAGCCCGTCGTTCTACCCCAGCAAAGCCGAGCACGGCAAAGTCGTGCCGACCTGGAACTACGTGGCCGTGCACGCCTACGGCAACGCCGAAGTGTTCAGCGACGCCCATCGCTTGCGCAATCTGGTCAGCGCCCTGACTGATCGCCATGAAACCGGCCGCGCCAAGCCCTGGAAAGTCGACGATGCGCCACCCGATTACATCGATAGCATGCTCAAGGCCATCGTCGGCTTCGCCCTGCCGATCCAGCGCCTGGAAGGCAAGCGCAAGCTCAGTCAGAACCGCAGTACCGCAGACATCGCCGGCGTACGCGAAGGGCTGATCGCCAGCCCCGACTTGCGCGACCAGGCCCTCGCCCACTTGATACCCAAGGAATGATCATGAGCCAGATCGAGATTCGCCGTGTCACCACCAAGGACCACGCCGCCTGGCAACCGCTGTGGCAAGCCTACCTGCGTTTTTACAACACCGAGTTACCGGACACGGTTTATCAGAGCACCTGGCAACGCTTGCTCGATCCAGAGGAACCGACCCACGCGGCCCTCGCCTGGGTCGATGGCAAGGCCGTGGGTCTGGTGCATTTCATCTATCACCGCTCGAACTGGAGCATCGAAAACGCCTGCTACCTGCAAGACTTGCTGGTGGCGCCCGAGCAACGCGGCACCGGTATCGGTCGATTGCTGATCGAGTTCGTCTACGCCACCGCCAAAGCAGACGGTTGCTGCAAGGTTCATTGGCTGACCCACGAAACCAACGCCACCGCGATCCAGCTCTACGAGCGCATCGCCGAACGCCCAGGCTTCATCCAGTTTCGCAAAAGCCTTTAAGGTTCAAGGAGAGCAGCATGAGCATTTCACTCGCCGACTGGAAAGGCGTCCCTGCGCCAACGGTTCAACTGATCGAAGGACGCTTCATTCGCCTGGAAAAACTCGACCCGGCGCGTCACGCCGATGGCTTGTTCAAAGCCTTGCAAGGTCCGGGCGCCGACCCGAAGCTGTGGGACTACTTGCCTTACGGCCCGTTCCCGGAGCGCAGCGCGTTCAACGATTGGCTGAACAACCACGCCGCCAACAGCGACCCGTATTTTTTCAGCGTAATCGACCGTGCCAGCGGTGAAGTGCAAGGCATCCTCAGCCTGATGTCGATCGTCCCGGCCCAAGGCCGCATCGAAATCGGCCACGTCACCTTCGGCGCACCGATGCAGCGCTCACCGAAAAGCACCGAAGCGGTTTACCTGCTGGCCAAAGAATCGTTCGCCATGGGCTACCGTCGCCTGGAATGGAAGTGCAACAACGGCAACGCCCGCTCCAAATACGCAGCCGAACGCCTGGGCTTCAGCTTCGAAGGCGTGTTCCGCCAGCATATGGTGGTCAAGGGCCAGAACCGTGATACGGCGTGGTACTCGATTCTGGATTCGGAGTGGCCGGCGATTGGGGCGGGGTTTGAGAAGTGGTTGAGCGAGGAAAACCAGACGGACTCGGGTCAGTTGAAAACACTGGTCGAGTGCCGGGGATAACAGCCCCTAATAGCAAAAGATCGCAGCCTTCGGCAGCTCCATAGATCGGCGGAGCTGCCGCAGGCTGCGATCTTTTGATTTTTACGATACAGCTGAGGAATTGCTCCTAGTATTTGACCGGCTAAGATCAGTCACGGCTTAGGAAGTGACACGAGGACTATAGGCGAGCCAGAAGCGATGCAAAACCCGGTTTCCGCATCTCGGATGCCGTCCTACGCTAATGAGCGAAAACGACCTTTTGAAACCGGTTAGCTATGAGGTCGCCATCGCGGGCCTTCAACACATTCCCCGTAGCAGCTGTCGAGCCTGCGAGGCTGCGTTCGAGTGCGTAGCGCTCGCAAAATGGCAAACTTCGTCATTTCAGGAACACTGCATATTGCCTGTTTGCGACTGCTTCGCAGCCGAACGCAGGCTTCGCCAGCTGCTACGGTTCGCGTAACCGCTTAACTTACCGCATTGGAGCAAGCCCTCGGCGCGCCCCAACCAGCCAGTCAGCTGATCGTACGTCGAACCTTCACAACCCCCATTTGAAACCCAAACGGTCTGAACACCGTATTCAACGACTTCAGCGCCTGGTTCCCTTCCCCATGCTCATCGACTCCGAACAAATCCAACTCACCCTCCGACTATGCAATCTATTGCAGATATGGAGAGTAAAAACAGATAAAACACGCATTAAATTGCATATCTAGGCGCTTTTCAGTGCGAAAGCGCAGTGGCAGACGAGTTTCCAAGCCTTCGCAAATCGACACATCCGAGAACGGCGTAAGGAAAAACGCCAGTGAAAGGTGGCCAATGATCATGTGGCCTCGTGGGCGGGTCCTTTGCTACAACCGAAACTCCAGCGCCTTGCAACAGAGCCGGAAATACCCGGCATCAGGGCATGCACCCACCCTTTTACAGTTCGACCTCCCCAAGGAAGAGGTCGCATTCAATGCTCATTCTGCACACTCATCGCCCACACCATCTCGCCCTGGCTATCGCCCTCGCCTTCGGCGGCATCGACATGTCCCATGCCCAGCAAACAGAGCCCGCAGTAACCGAGACCAAGCCCAGTCCGGTCAAGGCCCGAAAACCTGCGAAACCCAAACCCGATGCCCAGAACTCCGCCCGGCAGCCCATATCTGACGTCCTCGCCACCACAGCCGTAGAGTCGATCACCGCCGATAACAGGCAAGCGCTTCCCGTTCCTGATCCGCTGCCCGTCGACACGATGTATGACACAAATGAACCCACGGCAAGTGAAGGGTTGAGTGCTGCGCTGACGTCTGAACTCCCGGCAGAGCTGGCTACAAACGCCCTCGATGTGTCGCTGGAAAGCGCAGCCACCACCGACAATGCCCGCCAGGTCGCCAACAGCCTCGAAACCGATAAGCCCGGCACAACGCAAACACCGAAGGCTGATGCGAACAATGCCGCCATCAATGCCCTCCTCACCAGCGACACCGAGAATGCCGCCATAGCACTGGAACAACTGGCCGGCGTCAGCAACGCCAACCTCGCTACTGCCACCTTGAGCAGCGCCCGGCCGGTAAGCGCGAGCATGCTTTCGACCATGCGCGAGCTGAGCGACGATGCAAGCCTGCTAGATCGCTCGGCAACCGGCCACGAGACCAACGGCAGGGTCTGGGTCCAGGCGCTGGGTAACTCCGCAACCCTCGATGACAAACTGGACGACAGTGCCCTGCGGCAACGCACTCACGGCGTTGTGGTGGGTGCAGACTGGTCACTCGACAGTGAATGGCGCGTAGGCCTGCTCGGTGGCAAATCACAAACACGCCTGGATGGGGTGCTACTGGACGGCGATCTCGACAGCTGGCACCTCGGTGCCTATGCGCTGCGTCAAAGCGGCCCGTTGGCATTGCGACTGGGTGCGACCTACAGCAGTCATAGCGGAACCACCAAACGCAATGTTGCCTTCAGTCGTTACAGCGACAGACTCAAAGGCAGCTACAACGCCAGCAGCCAGCAGGTTTTCGCCGAGCTAGGATACAACCTGGGCAGTGGCGCCTTTCAGGTCGAGCCTTTTGCAAACCTCGGTCACGAGCATTATCAACGCGACAGCTATCGGGAAAAAGGCGGGGCTGCAGCATTGAAGGTCGACGAGCAAACCCAACGCAACTTCAACAGCATCTTTGGTCTGCGCCTGGCACACCGCAGTGACCTGGAGAACGGCATGAGCCTGACCCCGCGCATGAGCGCCGGCTGGAAGCACACCTACGGCGATGTCAGCAGCCATGTGCGTCAGTTTTTTTTGGCGGGTAGCGAGAGTTTCTACGTCGAAGGCATTGCACTGGATCGCAACAGCCTGACACTGGAAGCTGGGTTGGATCTGGCGGTCTCGAAGCAACACTTTCTGAGCGTTGCCTACAACGGCGAGAAGGGCAGCAACAGCCGCGATAACAGCGTGATGGGTCAGTGGCGGATGAGCTTCTAAAACGCTGACAACACCAGACAAAAAAAAGGGGAGCACATGCCCCCCCGAGGTTTAAAGCGTTAGAGACGAGGCTGTTAAATCAGCCTTCGATCTCGATCAGGATTTCGCCCGGGTTGACCCGGTCGCCCTTGGCCACGTGGATGGCGGTAACTTTACCGGCGATGGCCGCTTGCACTTCGGTTTCCATCTTCATCGCTTCGGTGATCAGCACAGCCTGGCCGGCTTTCACGGTGTCGCCTTCCTTGACCAGCACATCGACGATGTTGCCTGGCATGGTGGTGCTGACATGGCCCGGTGCGCTGGCTTGCTTGCGCTTGCTGCTGCCGCCGCTGACGAATTCGTTGAGCGGCTCGAACACCACTTCTTCCGGCATGCCGTCGATGGACAGGTAGAAGTGACGCTTGCCTTCGGCCTTGACGCCCACACCGGTGATGTCGACGCGGTAGGTTTCGCCGTGAACGTCGATGACGAACTCGGTCGGTACACCTTCGCCACTTGCCGAGGTCACGCCATCGGCTTCTGGAATCGGCAACAGCACTTCCGGAGTCAGGGTGCCGGCTTCGCGTTCTTCAAGGAACTTGCGGCCGATGTCCGGGAACATCGCGTAGGTCAGCACGTCTTCTTCAGACTTGGCCAAGGCACCGATTTCGCCGCGCAGTTTGGTCATTTCCGGCTTGATCAAATCCGCCGGACGGACATCGATGACTTCTTCGCTGCCGATCGCCTGACGACGCAGCTTCTCGTTAACAACACCTGGCGCCTTGCCGTAGCCGCCTTGCAGGTAGAGCTTCACTTCGTTGGTGATGGTTTTGTAGCGCTCACCGGCCAACACATTGAAGAACGCCTGAGTACCGACAATCTGCGAAGTCGGGGTCACCAGCGGTGGGAAACCAAGGTCTTCTCGAACCCGTGGAATTTCGGCCAGCACTTCGCTCATGCGGTTCAGAGCGCCCTGCTCTTTCAACTGGTTGGCGAGGTTGGAAATCATCCCGCCCGGCACCTGATTGACTTGCACCCGAGTGTCGACGGCAGTGAACTCGCTTTCGAACTGGTGGTACTTCTTACGCACGGCGTAGAAGTACAAACCGATTTCCTGCAGCAGTTCCAGGCTGAGGCCGGTGTCGAACTCACTGCCTTTTAGCGCGGCGACCATCGACTCGGTGCCTGGGTGGCTGGTGCCCCACGCGAAACTGGAGATCGCGGTGTCGATATGGTCGGCACCATTTTCAATGGCCTTGAGTTGGCACATCGAAGCCAGGCCAGCGGTATCGTGAGAGTGAATGAACACTGGCAGCGACTGCTCGCTTTTCAGTGCCTTGACCAATTCGCCAGTGGCGTACGGGGTCAGCAGGCCCGCCATGTCTTTGATTGCCACCGAGTCGCAACCCATGGCTTCCATTTGCTTGGCTTGCGCCACGAACGCCTCGATGGTGTGCACCGGGCTGGTGGTGTAGGCGATGGTGCCCTGGGCGTGTTTGCCGGCGGCTTTTACCGCTTCAATGGCCACCCGCAGGTTACGCACGTCGTTCATCGCGTCGAAGATGCGGAACACGTCGATGCCATTCACCGCAGCCTTGGCGACAAAGGCTTTGACCACGTCGTCACTGTAGTGGCGATAGCCCAACAGGTTCTGGCCGCGCAGGAGCATTTGCAGACGGGTGTTAGGCAACGCCGCGCGCAGTTTGCGCAGGCGCTCCCACGGGTCTTCTTTGAGGAAACGTACGCAGGCATCGAAGGTCGCGCCGCCCCAGACTTCCAGCGACCAGTAGCCGACTTTGTCGAGCTTGTCGCAGATCGGCAGCATGTCGTCGGTGCGCATGCGGGTCGCGAGCAGCGATTGGTGGGCGTCGCGCAGGATTGTGTCGGTTACGTGGATACGCTTTGTAGGTAAAGAATTGGTCATTGGAATATTCCTCACAGGCCTGCGTGAGCGGCGATGGCGGTGGCGATGGCCAGGGCCAGCTCTTCGGGTTTGCGCTTGATCGAGTAGTTGGTCAGCTCGGGATGGCTTTCAACGAAGCTGGTGTTGAACTGACCGCTACGGAATTCCGGGTTACGCAGGATTTCCTGGTAATAAGCGGCGGTGGTCTTGACCCCTTGCAGACGCATGTCGTCGAGGGCGCGCAAGCCACGGTCCATCGCTTCTTCCCAAGTCAGTGCCCAGACCACCAGTTTCAAGCACATGGAATCGTAAAACGGTGGGATGGTATAACCGGTATAGATCGCCGTGTCGGTACGTACGCCGGGACCGCCGGGTGCGTAGTAACGGGTGATCTTGCCGAAACTCGGCAGGAAGTTGTTTTTCGGGTCTTCGGCGTTGATCCGGAATTGCAGCGCGAAACCGCGGTGCTGGATGTCTTCCTGTTTCACTGACAGTGGCAGGCCGGACGCAATGCGGATCTGCTCGCGGACGATGTCGATGCCGGTGATTTCTTCGGTGATGGTGTGTTCCACCTGCACCCGGGTGTTCATCTCCATGAAGTACACCTCGCCCTCGGCGAGCAGGAACTCCACGGTACCGGCGTTCTCGTAACCTACCGCCTTGGCCGCACGCACCGACAGGTCGCCGATATAGGCGCGTTGTTCTGGCGTCAGTTGCGGGCTCGGGGCGATTTCGATCAGCTTCTGGTTACGACGCTGGATCGAGCAATCACGCTCGAACAGGTGCACCACATTGCCAAAGCTGTCGCCAAGGATCTGCGCTTCAATGTGCTTGGGATTGACGATGCATTTTTCGAGGAAGACTTCCGCCGAACCAAAGGCCTTGGTCGCTTCGGAAATCACTCGGGGGAACGCTTGCTCCAGTTCTTCGCGGCTGTTGCAGCGACGAATCCCGCGACCGCCACCACCGGAAGTAGCCTTGAGCATCACCGGGTAACCGATGCGATCGCCTTCGGTCAGGGCTTCGGCGATGTCGGCGACGTTGCCTTCAGTACCTGGTGTGACCGGCACACCGGCCTTGATCATGCTGCGGCGGGCTTCGGTCTTGTCGCCCATGCGGCGAATGACTTCCGCCGACGGGCCAATGAATTTGATGCCGCGCTCAGCGCAGATATCGGCCAACTCGGCGTTTTCCGAAAGAAAGCCATAACCTGGGTGCAACGCGTCGCAACCGGTTTCCACCGCCAGGTTCACCAGCTTGCGCGGGTTCAGGTAACCGGCCAGTGGCTCGGCACCAATGCTGTGGGCTTCATCGGCGCGTTTGACATGCAACGCATGGCGATCGGCGTCGGAATAGATCGCGACCGAACGAATGCCCATCTCGGCGCAGGCACGTACGATTCGTACGGCAATCTCACCACGGTTGGCAATCAGGATTTTTTTTATCACTTGGAGGTTCCCTTGAGCCGGTTGCTACCCACGACCCCTGGACCGGGTCGGCGCGTGACTAAATGTTTCAAGCCAGTCGCACAGCCACACTAGCCCGCTCAAGGGATTAACAAAAATCAATAATTATTGGGTCAGGCATAAGTAAAGACTTATAGTTGAACGACCAGCCTGCGGCAAGAGTCTCTAGATAATGCGTAAGTCCTTGATGCGTATGACATTACGCCAACTTCAGATCTTCAATGAAGTCTGCGATTTGCGTTCCTACAGCCGTGCAGCCGATGAAATGTCGCTCACACAACCAGCCGTCAGCCTACAGATTCGTCAGCTTGAAGAGCTGATTGGTCAACCTTTGTTCGATTATGTCGGCAAAAAGCTCTACATGACCGAAGCGGCTGAAGCGTTACAGCGCGCCAGTCGGGATATTTTCGGGCGCCTGGAGAACCTTGATATGCAGCTCTCGGACATGCAAGGTTCTCTGCAAGGTCAGCTGAAACTGGCGGTGGAGTCCAGCGCGAAGTACTTCGTCCCGCACCTGTTTGCCGCCTTCAAGCGCCAGCACCCGGAAGTGAACCTGCAACTGACGGTGGTCAACCGCGGACAGGTGATCCGGCGCCTGTCCGACAATCGTGACGATCTGGTGATCATGTCCATGGTGCCACAGGACATGGGGCTGGAGTTCTTGCCGTTCCTCAACAACCCGATCGTCGCCGTGGCGCCACCGGATCATCCGCTGTGCCACATGGGGCCTCTGCGCTTGCAGGATCTTGAGCCCTACACGCTGCTGTTGCGCGAGCCTGGCTCAGGGACTCGATTGGCGTGCGAAGAGTACTTCAAAGAGAAACGTGTGCACTTCAACCAGACTCAGGAAGTCTCGTCGGCCGAAGCCCAGCGTGAATGCGTGGTGGCAGGTCTGGGCCTGGCCTTGTTAACGCGCCACGCCCTGAACCTGGAGTTGGCGACTGGCGGTCTCAAAGAGTTGCCAGTCGAAGAGCTGCCGCTGTATCGCAGCTGGTGCCTGGTGCAAGCCAAAGCCAAACGCCTGTCACCGGTCGCGCATGCGTTCCTGGGGTTTATCCGCAGTGAACGGGTGCAGATCAGCGCGCTGGTTGAGCGCTTCGACGCGAAGCTGCCGGTTTTGCCTGCCAGTAGTTGAGCTCCAGATCCGGATATTCACCGATCTCGGCCAGAAGCTGGCGGTGCTCGCAACGATCTTCAATTGCACGGCGAAACGCCATGCGACGCTGGTCTTCTTGCTGACGGCGGGTTTTGACTGCGCTGTTGCGTTCTTCGTAGTGCTGGGCCATTTCGAGTCTCCCAAGGCGAGTACGGGAATTTCAAGATAGGCGCGAGGGATGACGGTTTGGCGGCGGGTCGATGACAGAGTGATGAACGTTGCCGAGGTGTATTTGAGGACGCTATCGCGAGCAGGCTCGCTCCCACATTTAACCGTGGTCCCATGTGGGAGCGAGCCTGCTCGCGATAAGGCCGGAACGGCCTTCCAGCCATTTCAGGTCAGACTCAGTCGTCCAGCGCTTTGACCGACTTGGGTGACAGGCGCAGGCTGCGAAGGCTGCGTTTGACGCTCTTGAGGTGATTGACCAGACTCGGCCCGCGCGCCATGGCCACGCCCATGGCCAATACATCGATCACCACCAGGTGCGCGATACGCGAGGTCAGTGGCGTATAGATCTCGGTGTCTTCGTGCACATCGATCGCCAGGTTGACGGTCGACAACTCGGCCAACGGGGTCTGACTTGGGCACAAGGTGATCAGCGAGGCACCGCTCTCACGGACCAGATTGGCGGTGATCAACAGGTCCTTGGAACGACCCGACTGGGAAATGCAGATCGCCACATCCGTCGGTTTCAGCGTGACCGCCGACATCGCCTGCATGTGCGGGTCGGAATAGGCCGCAGCGGTCAGCAGTAACCGGAAGAATTTATGTTGGGCATCCGCAGCAACGGCGCCAGACGCACCAAAACCATAGAACTCGACGCGCTGAGCCTGAGACATGAGCGTCACAGCTTTCTGCAACTCCACCGGATCGAGCTTCTCGCGAACCTCCATCAGGGTGTGCAGGGTGGTATCGAAAATCTTCAGGCTGTAGTCGGCGACCGAATCGTCTTCGTGAATCGCGAACTGCCCGAAGCTCGCCCCTGCTGCCAGGCTTTGCGCCAGTTTCAGCTTCAAGTCCTGAAAACCCGAACAACCGATGGCGCGGCAGAAGCGCACGATGGTCGGCTCGCTGATGCCGACGCTGTGGGCCAGATCGGCCATGGAACTGTGCATCACAGCCGCAGGGTCAAGCAGCACGTGATCGGCAACCTTGAGCTCCGATTTGCGTAACAGGTGGCGAGACTGGGCGATATGTTGCAACAGGTTCAAAGGGCAGGACTCATTGTTATTGGCTGACGCCGGGGATGTAGCAAGTTTGTAGTTATACTACAAGAATTCGCTTTTTGCCTGTTCAATGCGTAACTCGATACCCCTGTTTTGGCCGGGCACACCCCATGTAGCAACTGGCGCAGTCTGCGCTCCGTTACGCAAAGGGATTATCGGCACGTAATAGTTCAGCCACGGCAAACGCTTCCACCGGCCGACTGATCAGGTAACCCTGGACCTCATCGCATAGCTCGGCCTTGAGGAATTCAAGCTGTTCCGGACGCTCGACACCTTCAGCCACCACCTTGAGCGACAGACCGTGGGCCATGGCGATGATTGCCCGGGTAATCGCTGCGTCTTCACCGCCCTCGCCCAGCCCACGAATAAACGCCTGATCAATCTTCACGTAGTCCACAGGGATGCGCTTGAGGTAGCTCAGCGACGAATAGCCGGTGCCAAAATCGTCGATCGCCAGTTTCACCCCAAGGTCGCGTAACTGCTGGAAGGTCGCGATGATGTGCTCAACGCTGTCCAGCAACTGGCTTTCGGTCAGTTCCAGCTCGAGGTAGTGCGGCGCCAGACCGGTTTCCTCAAGCACCTGACGCACCAGACTGACCAGTTTGCCCTGACGCAACTGATGGACCGACAGATTGACCGAAACCCGAATCGGCTCCAGCCCCTGACGCTGCCACTCGCACGCTTGCCAACAGGCCTGACGCAGCACGAACTCACCAATCGGCCCGATCAGCCCGGTTTCTTCAGCCAGACCAATAAAATCTCCCGGCGGCACCCGGCCCATGGTCGGATGGTCCCAGCGCACCAGCGCTTCGGCGGCGTTCAGCCGGCCAGTGGCGAGGCAGAGTTTCGGTTGGTAAAACACCTTCAACTGCTTTTCTTCGATGGCCTTGCGCAGGTGGTTCTCCAGCTGCAAACGCTCAAGGGTGCTGGCCTGCAGGCTGTCGGTATAGAACTGGAAATTGTTTCCGCCCAGGTGCTTGGCATGCTGCATGGCCATGTTCGACTGGCTGACCAATGCAGAAATTTCCCGCGCGTTGTCCGGCAACATACTGATGCCCATTGACGCACTGACCACCAGCTCATGACCTTCAACGGTCAAAGGCAAGCGCAGCTTGGTCGACAATCGGGTGGCGACCCGCGCCAGACTCGACAGATTGCCGTATGCGTCGAACAGCACCGCAAACTCGTCGCCGGACAAGCGTGCAATGGTGTCCGCCTCCGGTAACGCGTTGACCAGACGCCGAGCCATTTTCTGCAACATCTGATCGGCGACTTCATGGCCGAGGCTGTCGTTGAGCAATTTGAAGCGGTCCAGATTGATGTGCAGCAGCGCCAGGCTCCGGCCGCCCTGCCGTACCCGTTGATGGGCTTCATTCAGGCGTTCGCGGAACAATGAGCGGTTGGCCAGGCCGGTCAGTTCGTCGTAATGGGTCAGGTAGCGCATGCGCTCTTCGGATTCGCGCCGGGCTGATAGGTCGGCAAAGAAGCCCACAATATGGCTGACATTTCCCCGAATATCGCGCACCACGTTCAGTTGCAGCCACTGCGGGTAGAGCTCGCCGTTTTTGCGCGCCTCCACCAATTCGCCCTGCCAGCTGCCGTGTTGCTCCAGCGCCTGATGGATCGCCGGATAGTGCCGCCGCGCGTCACGACTGCACGGCAACTCGACTACATTGCGCCCCAACAAATCTTCAATCTGATACCCGGTAACCCGGCTGAACGCCTGATTGACCGCGATCAACGCGTAATCCGGGTCAAAAATCACAATGCCTTCGCTGGCCGCTTCAAACACCGTCGCCGCCAGTTGCCGCTGTTCTTCCAGGCCTTTGCTGACGCTGATGTCACGTCGGGTGCCGACCATGCGGATCACCCGCCCGTTGGCGCCACGCTCCACCGCTCGCCCTCGGTCTTCGATCCAGACCCAATGGCCATCGCCGTGGCGCACGCGATATTCGATCTGATAATCCTCGGTGCGACCCTTCAAATGCTCGACCAGCGCCCGCCGCAGCGGTGGCAAGTCCAGTGGATGCAGGCGCGGCTTCAGGTGGCTGAGCATCGCCGTGACGAATTCCGGCTCAATGCCGAACAACTCTTTGAGTTGGGTGTGATGCACTTCGTCTGTTTGCAGATTCCAGTCCCATAACCCCAGCTCGCTGGCCTTCAACGCCAGCGCCAGCCGCGCTTCGCTCTTGCTCAGGGCCTGGTTGGCGGCATCCAGTTCGCGGCTACGCTGGGCGACGCGGCTTTCGAGGCCGACCTGAGCTTCACGCAGTTCTTCTTCGGCATGGCGGCGCTGTTCGATTTCCCGCGCCAGCTCCTGATTGAGCAGTTCGCTGCGACTTTGCGCCTGCTGCAAATGTTCGATCAGCGCCTGATTCTGGAAGCGCCGCATCAACTCGCGCTGGATCAGCCGGTTGACCTGCCACGCGACCACACTCAAGGAGCCCAGCAGAATCAGCCCGAGCCAGCCCCAGCCTTGCTGCTGTTCATCGCCGCCCCAGAACAAATAGCCGATTGCCGGTAACAGGCACGGCAAGGTAAACGACAGGAAAGCTGGCAGGCTCACCGCATAGGCAACACTGGCCGAGAGGGTCGCTGCGCCGATCAGGCCGAATACCCAGGCTTGTTGCAGAAAGCTGTCGGTGGGCACCAGGGCAATGCCAGCGGCGGCCAGGGTCAGGCCGCTGATGGCCGAGCCCAGCAGAAACATTCGGCGCCAGATCGGCTGCGCCTGACGGCTGGGCATCGCCGAATCGAAGGCCGCGACCTGAATCACTCGCAACGCCACCAGCGACAGTAGCCAGATCAGCCAGATGCTCACCAGCAAGTAGCGCTGCGGGCTCCAGAGCAACCCGGCGCAGACCAGACCATTGATCAACATGAACAGCGTGGGCAGCAACGAACCCTGATACAACAGGCGTGTGCGCTCGACCGCCATTTCCATGGCGTACTGTTTGCGGATAACCCGAGGTTCCACAAGAGGGCCCGACAGGCTGGAGCTGAGGGTCATAGGCAATGTTCTTGTTCTTATAATGGTGAGCATGCGAGCCCGAAACTCGACGGAGCATACACAAGCAATGGCCCGGACCAAACTGCTCCAGATCATAAAAACAGCAAAAAAAATGGCCCGCTGCAACCGCTCAAAACCGCAGAAGCGCGGCCCATCAAGGCTTGCTGCAAGTGACTGACCGGTCGTCCTCCAGGATTCTTTCATCGGTTAATGCAAAGCTCGGTTTGCCCGGTATGGCTCGGCGCCCTAGAATGCCCCAATGCGCGATGATCTCTCCCTTCTGCTGAACTCCCTCAACGATGCCCAACGTCAGGCCGTAGCGGCCTCCGTGGGTCGTCAGTTGGTCCTGGCCGGTGCTGGTTCCGGTAAAACCCGTGTGCTGGTGCACCGTATCGCCTGGTTGATCCAGGTCGAGAACGCCTCACCACACTCGATCCTGTCGGTGACCTTCACCAACAAGGCCGCCGCCGAGATGCGCCATCGCATCGAACAGCTGATGGGTATCAACCCGGCCGGCATGTGGGTCGGCACCTTCCACGGCCTGGCGCACCGCTTGCTGCGGGCGCATTGGCAGGAAGCCGGCCTGAGCCAGACCTTCCAGATCCTCGACAGCGATGACCAGCAGCGTCTGGTCAAGCGGGTGATCCGTGAGCTGGGCCTCGACGAACAACGCTGGCCGGCTCGTCAGGCTCAGTGGTTCATCAACGGGCAGAAAGACGAAGGTCTTCGTCCGCAACATATTCAAGCCAGCGGCGATCTGTTCCTCGCCACCATGCGCAGCATCTATGAAGCCTACGAGGCCGCGTGCCTGCGTGCCGGTGTCATCGACTTCTCCGAACTGCTGCTGCGCGCCCTCGACCTGTGGCGCGACCATCCGGGCCTGCTGGCGCATTATCAGAAACGCTTCCGCCATGTGCTGGTGGACGAGTTCCAGGACACCAACGCCGTGCAGTACGCCTGGTTGCGACTGCTGGCCAAGGGCGGCGACAGCCTGATGGTGGTTGGCGACGACGACCAGTCGATCTACGGCTGGCGCGGCGCAAAAATCGAGAACATTCACCAGTATTCGGCCGACTTCCCGGACGCGGAAGTCATTCGACTGGAACAGAACTATCGCTCCACCGCCGGGATCCTCAAGGCCGCCAACGCCTTGATCGCCAACAACACCGGGCGCTTGGGCAAAGAGCTGTGGACCGACGGCGGCGAAGGCGAAGCGATCAACCTGTACGCCGCGTTCAACGAACATGACGAAGCACGCTACGTGGTGGAAACCATCGAAAGTGCGCTGAAAACCGGCATGGCCCGCAGCGATATCGCGATTTTGTACCGCTCCAACGCCCAATCGCGGGTTCTGGAAGAAGCCTTGCTGCGCGAGCGCATTCCATACCGCATCTATGGCGGCCAGCGCTTCTTCGAACGAGCCGAAATCAAGAACGCCATGGCCTACCTGCGTTTGCTCGAAGGTCGTGGCAACGACGCGGCGCTGGAACGGGTGATCAACGTTCCGGCCCGTGGCATTGGCGAAAAAACCGTCGAAGCGATTCGCGACCACGCCCGTCACAGCGATGTGTCGATGTGGGAAGCCATGCGTCAGCTGGTGGCCAATAAAGGCCTCACCGGTCGAGCAGCCGGCGCCCTGGGTGCATTCATCGAGCTGATCGAGGACCTGGCGGCCAAAACCGCCGAGATGCCGCTGCACCTGATGACTCAAACGGTCATCGAGCAGTCCGGCCTGATTGCCTATCACGAAGCGGAAAAAGGCGAGAAAGGCCAGGCTCGGGTAGAAAACCTTGAGGAATTGGTCAGCGCGGCGCGCAACTTCGAAAGCGCCGAAGAAGACGAAGACCTGTCGCCGCTGGCCGCGTTCCTCGGCCATGCCTCGCTGGAGGCTGGTGACACCCAGGCCGACGAGCACGAAGACAGCATTCAGCTGATGACCTTGCACAGCGCCAAAGGCCTGGAATTCCCTTACGTGTTCCTGGTGGGTATGGAAGAAGGCCTGTTCCCACACAAGATGAGCCTGGAAGAACCCGGCCGCCTTGAAGAAGAACGCCGTCTGGCCTATGTCGGCATCACCCGGGCCATGCAGAACCTGGTGATGACCTATGCCGAAACCCGACGCCTGTACGGCAGCGAAACCTACAACAAGGTTTCGCGCTTCGTACGCGAAGTGCCTAAAGGCTTGATCCAGGAAGTGCGACTGTCCAACAGCGTCAGCCGCCCGTTCGGTGGCGGTCAGAAGCAAAGCTCGAGCAGCCTGTTCGCCGGTACGGAGATCCCGGAAACCGCGTTCAGCCTCGGTCAGCAGGTGCAACACGCAGTCTTCGGCGAAGGGGTGATCCTCAACTTCGAAGGCGCCGGCGCGCAGGCCCGGGTGCAAGTGAACTTCAGCGAAGGCAGCAAGTGGTTGATGCTTGGCTATGCCAAGCTGGAAGCGATCTAAACGCTATCTGTCTGATAGCTGTTCTGTGGGAGCGAGCCTGCTCGCGAATAGAAGCGCCTCGGTATATCTGATAACCGCGGTGCGGCTATCGCGAGCAGGCTCGCTCCCACAGGGTTTTGTGTGGACCCCACCTCAGCAGGTTTATCTGGTAGAAGGCGTAAAACATGGGCTCAGGCTTCTTTTCTTCCTGGACATTCTGGGCCCTGTTGTCGGCGGCATTCGCGGCGCTGACCGCGATTTTCGCCAAGGTCGGCATCGAAAACGTCAATTCCGACTTCGCCACGCTGCTACGCACAATCGTGGTACTGGTCAGCCTGGCCTTGATTTTGTACGCAACGGGCCAATATCAGTCATTAGGATCGATATCCGCCAAGAGCTACCTGTTCCTGCTGTTGTCTGGCCTGGCAACCGGTGCCTCGTGGATTTGCTACTTCCGTGCGCTGAAACTCGGGCCAGCCTCGCTGGTAGCACCTGTCGACAAACTCAGTGTGGTGCTGGTGGCCGTACTGGGCGTAGTGTTGCTGGGTGAGCGGCTCGACCTGCGCCAATGGGGCGGAATCGGTCTGATCACGGCCGGCGTGGTGATGTTGGCATTGCGACGTTAGGAAACGTTCCTGCTGAATCAATCCACTTGTCCTACAGACAAAAGTACACACGCCTCCTTGTACCGACCGAGCTGAACGCAGCCTGTCAGGCAAAAGCCCGAAACACTCTGCCGCTAGCCAGTGTCACTTCACCTGTGCAACATGGCGCGCGTGCCATCCACAAATGGGAATTCCCTTTATGAAACGTTTTCTTAGCATCGTCATGGCGTTGTGCATCGGCCTGACGATGAGCCTCGACGCCAACGCCAAGCGCTTCGGTGGCGGCAAAAGCGTAGGCGCCGCGCCTACTCACCAGACCAGCCAAATGGCGCCGTCCTCGCCTGGCATGGGTTCTGCTGCCGCGACCGCCGGTGCTGCGGGTGCCGCAGGCGCTGCCGCCAAAGCCGGTGGTGCTTCGCGCTGGCTCGGCCCTCTGGCCGGCATCGCTGCCGGTGGCCTGCTGGCTTCCATGTTCATGGGCGGCGGCTTCCAGGGCATGCAGATTTTCGACATTCTGATCATGGCGGTCATCGCCTTCGTGATCTTCCGCTTCATCGCCGCTCGTCGTCGCAAGCAGCAAGAGCACATGGCTCCTGCAGGCGCGCCAATGCAGCGTGAAGTGTACGAACAGAAGCCGGCCATGGGCTCGATCTTCGGCGGCTCGGCAGCACCTGCTGCTCGTCCGGTGATCAACGCTCCGGCCTGGTTCAACGAAGAGCGCTTCATTGAAGCGGCGCGCAGCCACTTCCTGTCCCTGCAACAGCACTGGGACGCCAATGAAATGGACAAGATCGCCGAGTTCGTAACCCCGCAAATGCT
Organism: Pseudomonas sp. 6D_7.1_Bac1; assembly: GCF_025465945.1. Lineage (GTDB taxonomy): Bacteria > Pseudomonadota > Gammaproteobacteria > Pseudomonadales > Pseudomonadaceae > Aquipseudomonas. Next base: position 20,929 of record NZ_JANLNW010000006.1, read on the forward strand.
GGAGTTCCTCAAGCGCGAACGTGCCGATCTGGGTGACGGCTTCCAGTCCACTTATATCGACAACCTCACCATTCAACTGGACGGCGTGGATGATCGCGCAGACAAGACCATCGCCACTCTGACCTTCAGCGGCGTGTCAAAAAACTCGCGTTTCGACCAAGGCGAAGTGTTCAGCGAAAGCTGGAACATGGAACGTCCGCAGGGCGAGAACCAGCCTTGGCTGGTGGCCGGTATCCGTCAGAACGGCTAATACCGCCCGAGTTTCGCATGCTGTAATGAAACCCCAGCCTCGGCTGGGGTTTTCTATTTCGCGGTTGCATCTATAGCGAGCTACTGTATAAACCGCCCCAACTAAACCGCGCCATAAAGCAAGAGGATCCCGGACGTGGAAGAAATCATCGAACAACTGCGTGAAGCCAACGAACCGGTACCGGTCCCCTTGGAGTTGCCCGACGAAGATCAGATCGTGGAAATCGAAGAACAACTGTTCATCGATATCCCGTTTGTCTTCAGAGAATTCCTGCTGACCGTCAGCGACGTCGTCTACGGCAGCCTTGAACCGGTAACCGTCACCGACCCGCAATCGCACACCTACTTGCCGGACGTTGCCGCCAACGCTTGGGATGCTGGCGTTGATCGCAGCATGATCCCGATCTGCCAGGACGGTGATAACTACTACCTGGTCGAAGAAGACGGCACCGTGGTGCTGTGGCTGGCCGAGGAAGAGCTACTGGCCGAAGAAACCTGGGAATCGGTGTGGCACTGGGCGCGGGACGTCTGGCTGGAAAGCTGATTGGCTTGACGCCCCGCCGGGTCAATGCCCGGACGAATCCTTGTGGTTGTCCAGGGTTTCCAGCAGAGCGACCTGCATCCGCGTGTGCACGCGGATGAACCAGCGCCAGAGCAGGGCCGCCACCGCGGCGGTGACTACCGCGATCAGCACCAGCAACTTGTTGGTCGGCAAGATACTGGCCGACAAGGCTGCCAACAGCAGGAAAATCACCAGCAGCGAGAGGATCGGGATCACTTCGGCGATGACCCGACGTACTCGCTGCGTGTGGCGGCCGGCCATCTCCGGTTTCACGCCCATTTCCGCCAGCAGCATCGAGAGTGCCTTCAGCTTGCGATAAGCGGCTATCAGGAACGGCAACGACAGCAGCAATGCGCCGCCCCAGATCAGCGCCTTCTGCCAGCTCGGATCATTGATCCAGACGTGCAGGTAACCGGAAATCCGCTCGGCAAAAAAGCTGCCCGAGAAGAAGATCGCCACCACCAGCGCCAGATTGACCCCCACCTGCAGCAAAATTCGCCGAATCATCGACGCCAGCAGCGCACCCTCGCCCTGCGGCTGAATGCTGCGCAGCCATTCCCCATACATCCCCAGCACACGGCCCAGGCGTTGCGGGATTACCGCCGCCAGCTTCAGCGAAAGCGGATCGGCGGCACGGATCAGGTAGGGTGTCAGTAACGTGGTGATGGCCGAGACGGCTACCGCCACCGGATAGAGGAAATCACTGGTGACCTGCAAGGTCATACCCAGCGCCGCGATGATGAAAGAGAATTCGCCAATCTGCGAAAGACCCATGCCAACCCGCAGTGAGGTGCGCCCGTCGTTGCCCGCGATAAACGCCCCAAGGCCGCAGGAGAGCATCTTGCCGAGCACCACGGCGACGGTAATCACCGCAATCGGCCAGGCGTATTGCAGGAGAATCTGCGGATCGATCATCAGGCCGATCGCAACAAAGAAGATGGCACTGAACATGTCACGAACTGGCTCGATCAGCCGCTCTATTTTCACCAATTGACGGGATTCGGCCATGATCGCGCCAATCAGAAACGCCCCAAGCACCATGCTGTATTCAAGCTTGACCACCAGCAGACAGAAGCCAAAGCACAGGCCAAGCACAGTGATCAGCAGCATTTCGTTGCTTTCGAACTTCGCCACATAGGCCAGCAAACGCGGCACCAGCAGGATGCCGACCACCAGTACGACGATCATGAACAGTGAGAGCTTGCCGACCGTGGAAAACACTTCGCCAGAACTCACCGTGCCGCTAACGGCGATACTTGAGAGCAAGGCAATGATGCCGATCCCGAGGATGTCTTCGACGATCAATACGCCAAAGATCAACTGCGCAAAGCGCTGGTTCTTCATCTTCAGGTCATTGAGCGCCTTGACGATGATGGTGGTCGAGGAAATCGCCAGGATTGCGCCGAGGAACAGCGAATCCATGGTGCTCCAGTCAAACCAGCGGCCGATTTCGTAGCCGATCCAGATCATCAGCACAATTTCCAGGAACGCTGCGATGAACGCCGTGGCGCCAACCTTGAACAGCTTGCGCAGGCTGAACTCCAGGCCCAGGCAGAACATCAGGAAAATCACCCCGAGCTCGGCGAGGGTCTTGATGGTTTGCTCGTCGTGGATCAGCCCGAACGGCGGGGTGTGCGGGCCAATGATGAAACCGGCAACGATGTAGCCCAGGACGACCGGCTGTTTGAGCCGATGAAAAACAATGGTCACCACACCCGCAACCAGCATGATCACTGCCAGATCCTGAATAAAACTGATGGCATGCATGGCGAGGGGCTCCTGGGTGGGTGTGCTGAGGGCGTTGTTGATTACCAGATCGATAGAAAGGACCCGTTGGATGGGCTTTTGAAGGGTAACACCGCGACTTCGAGCAGAAAGGCGGTGCAATATATGGAAACAGATCGATTCGGGCGTGACGGCCGTCATCGGCGTGGCGTCCCGTTAACGGTGGTTTTGAAAAACCAGCCAGGCACCCATAGAGGTGCTCCCGCAATCCCAGCCTTGAACCGTGAGTAGTTGCTATGGAACCCGGAAACGCCCAGCTGTCGATGACGGTATTGATGACCCCCGACATGGCCAACTTCTCTGGCAATGTCCACGGCGGTACCCTGCTCAAATACCTCGACGAAGTCGCCTACGCCTGCGCCAGCCGTTATGCCGGCCGCTACGTGGTGACCCTGTCGGTGGATCAGGTGATCTTTCGCGAACCGATCCATGTCGGTGAGCTGGTAACCTTTCTGGCTTCGGTCAACTACACCGGCAACACCTCAATGGAGGTGGGCATCAAGGTGGTGACCGAGAACATCCGCGAGCGCTCGGTGCGTCACACCAATAGCTGCTTCTTCACCATGGTCGCGGTCGACGATCAGCGCAAACCGGCGGCTGTCCCACCATTGCAACCGCAGAACAGCGAAGATAAACGCCGATTCGCCCAAGCCAAGCAGCGCCGGCAGATTCGTCAGGAGCTGGACCAACGGTATCGTGAAATAAAGGCTGACGCCTGACACCGCGCGGATCGCAGCCTCTGTAGGAACTACCGAAGGCTGCGATCTTTTCCGCCGCGACGCCGTTACAAACTGATCGCCGTCGCCTCGAACTTCACCCGAGGATGGGCAATGCGGTCCTGGGCGCGCACCAGCTCCAGCTCGTAGCTGGCACAGGCCTGGGTTTCCAGCAGCACTTCATGCACCGCTGACGCCGTAAATTCGAAGGCCGCGACCAGGCTGTCCCCCAACAGCACCCGCGCCAGGAACAAGCCCGACGTCAGGTCACCCACGCCCACCGGCTGACGTGGAAACGCCAGCAATGGACGACGCAGATGCCAACTGCCTTCGGCCGTCACCAGCAACATCTCGAAGCCGTCCGGCAATTTTCCGGGATAGTCCAGATGCTTGACCAACACCGCCTTCGGGCCACGCGCCAGCAACGCACGGGCCATCGCCAGGCAATCGAACAGCGACAGAGGCTTGCGTCCGGAGAAGCTGTCCAGCTCCAGCTGATTCGGGCACATGAAATCCGCCACTGCGGCCGCTTCATCCAGCAGGAAGTCGCTGACTTCGGGCGGCACGATGCAGCCTTTCTCCGCATGCCCCATCACTGGGTCGCACAGATACACGGCGTTAGGGTTGATCGCCTTGATCCGCGCCACACCGCTGAGGATCGCCCGCCCTTGAGCAGCACTGCCCAGGTAACCGGACAGTACCGCGTCGCAGTTGCCCAGTTCACCGATGGCCGCGATCCCTTCCACCAGCTCGGGAATCTGCTGCGGCGCCAGCACTTCACCGGCCCACTGGCCGTATTGAGTGTGGTTGGAGAACTGCACGGTATTGAGCGGCCAGACGTTCACCCCGACCCGCTGCATCGGGAAAACCGCGGCGCTGTTGCCGGCGTGACCGAAAACCACGTGGGACTGGATGGCGAGCACATGGGGAGTACGTTTCATGCGGGATTTCCGTAAAACGATTGAAATTCGAGCCGCGCAGTATGCGACTAATCGCGGCCTGTACGACAGACCAAATACGCAGTTAAGCTGACACTAATTTGTTGGAGCACTGTTCATGCTGACCCTTGGAAATATATTCGTGCTGATGCTGCTGGCGACCGGTGCCGCCTGGCTGTGGCACAACCATGGCTTGCGCGAGCAGGCGCTGGAACGGGTCAAGCGGCACTGCGCCAAACTCGACATCGAATTGCTCGACGGCAATGTAGCGCTGAAGAAGATCGGCTTCGTGAAGGATGCCAACGGGCGCCGACGCTTGGCCCGTGTGTATAACTTCGAATTCACCGTGACCGGCGAAACGCGTCACGCCGGCACCATCACCCAGTTCGGCGCCCACAGCGCACAAATCGAGCTGGCGCCCTACCCGTTTCCGTTCGAGGAAAAACCTGTGCTACCCAGTGCCGAGGTGATCGAACTGAGCCAATGGCGCCAGGACCATAACAAGTGGCGTCATTGAACCTGAGCCGCGTTAAATCCGGCTTACACGGCAGCTCGCGAGTAGCCTTTGTAGTGATTCGGCATCCTGCGGCTCATCAAAAATAAGCTCGATACGCGAATCCTGACGCCATTCACTGGGTTGCCAGTACAGCGCGGCGTTATCCAGCGAGTTGGCCGACACCCAACCGCCTGCGCTGTGGACAACCAGTTTGGCCCGGCGCCAGTCCAGTGTCTCCAGGCAAGTCTGGATCAGCGAAAGATCGAACGACTGGCTCGGATGCCAACGCCAACCCATGCTCCAGCCACCCTCCTGCTGCTGGTTCAGGCAAATCGGCAGCGTCGGGTCAGTCCAGACTGCCGGCATTTGCGCCAGGCCTTTAGGCACACTGAAGTTATCCACACCCTCGACCGCTCGGCTTTGCACGCCCGGCAACTCACTCAACGCCAGAGCGCCTTGCTGCGTCCAGTACAACGGGTGCTCCGGCAACTGCGCGGTGATCCGCTGGCGATCCTGGTCGGTCAACTGTTCAGCCTTGTTCAACAGCAACAGACCCGCGCCCGAGAGTGCTTCCTGCTGCGCCGCTGGCAGTGGTTTTCCGGCAGCGAGTGCTTGAGCGTCGAGCACCAGGACACTTGGCTGAATCGCCAGTACACCCTGCCAGGGCGCCTCGCTTAACTGCCGGAGCAATTGCGTCGGGTGTCCAAGCCCGGAGGGTTCGATAAACAAGCGGTCCGGCCGCGATTTGCGCAGCAACCGCCCGAGGCCAATCTGAAACGGCGCACCATTGACGCAACACAAACAGCCGCCAGCCACTTCACCCAGTGCGATACCATCGGCGCTGGTGGTCAACAGTGCGGCATCGAGACCGATCTGGCCGAATTCGTTGATCAGCACCGCCCAACGCTCATTCGCCGGCCGCTGCGCCAGAAGGTGCTTGATCAGGCTGGTCTTGCCGGCGCCTAACGGTCCGGCAATGACGTGGGTGGGAATGTTCTGCAACATGTTCGACGGTTTCTTGGGAGGGAATGGATGCGACTGATCGGCTTGCCATTACTGTTGGCTTTCGCTTCAAGCGAGGCGCTGGCTCAGGCCTGCGTGGTGCATAGCCAAGCGGAGCGGCTCGACGTCAAAGTCTGCCAGCAGAACCGCAACATCCCGGAAAAGCTGTTCCATGACGGCTTCTGTCAGCCAACCCTTGCGGGGCAGAAAGTCGAAGTCGCATTCCTCGACCAGTGCCCCAGCGGCGCCTTCGGCGTGTGCAGCAACGCTCACGTCACCAATATGCCTTACCGGCAGGATATTCACTATTACGGCATAGCGACAGACGCGGCGTACCTGAAGCCGTTTTGCGAAAGCCAGAGCCAGGGCGCGTGGCTCACGCCTTGAATCAACCGAGCCAGTCGAGGGTCAGGATCAGCCGGCGCTCACCCGGTGCGGGTTGCGGCGAACGATGAATCAGCCCGAAACCCTCGTTACCGTGCCACTTTTCGCCTTTAAGCAACGCCACTTCGCCACAAACCATTTGCTCACAGTCCTGCGGCTCGGCCTCCACCATGGCCAATTTCTTACGATCCATGGCGCCTTCTCTTAGCCACTGACTGCCGATGCCGGCGTAGGTGGTAATCAACCGTACCGGCACATGATCAACGTGGAAACGCGGGCACATGGCTTTATCCAGCACCCGCAAGCGCAAGCCGATGCGTTTGGCGCCGAGCAAGCAGGCAAACGCGCTGACCAGCCATGAAACGTCGGTGATAAACCCTTCATAACCTTCCAGATCACTATAACCTGCTACCAGGCCACGCAGATCCGGATCAGCTTCGTCAGTCGCTAACTCCACGACCAACGACTCAGCCAGCGGCTCTTTCAGCGATAACAGCAATGTGCCGAAATCGGCGATGTGGGACGGCAAACGGCGCTGCCAGAGGGCCAGGTTGGTGCCGTCTTCCAGTATCTGCGTGAAGATTTCAGGGGTTTGGCCCTGCACCTGACGAACCACTGGGCGCGCTTTCAGACTCGGCGCCAACATCAGGCCGCATCCTCTTCGAGCCATGGACCAAACGGGTCAGCCATCAGGCGCCAACCTTCGACGCCCAAGGCCATTTCGTCATCGTTGAGCAAGCAGTTGTCGAGGCGCTCAGTGAGCTGAGCGAAGTCGATGTTCTGGCCGATGAACACCAGTTCCTGACGGCAATCGCCCGTGGCCGAGGCCCAGTTCTCCATGATTGCCGCGGTGCTCTCCTGATCCTGCGGCCACTGTGTTTTCGGCACAAAACGCCACCAACGACCGGCGAATCCGTGACGCATCAAACCACCGGCCTGGGACCAACTACCGGCATCCTGATGCTTGCTGGCCAACCAGAAAAAGCCCTTGGAACGCAGGAGCTTGCCGTTCACCCAGGGACGATTGATGAAACTGAAAAAACGCTGTGGATGAAAAGGCCGACGTGCCCGATACGCCATTGAAGCGATGCCGTACTCAGTGGTTTCCGGCACGTGCTCGCCGCGCAACTCTTGCAGCCAGCCCGGCGCCTGAGAGGCTTTTTCAAAGTCGAAGCGGCCGGTGTTAAGGATGTTTTTCAGCGGTACTTCGCCCATGACCATCGGGATGATCTGCGCCTGAGCGTTGAGCCGTTTGAGGATCGCGATCAACTCTTCGCGTTGCGCACTGCTGATCAGGTCGATCTTGCTGATCAGCAGAACGTCGGCGAACTCGATCTGCTCGATCAGCAGATCAGTGATCGAACGTTCGTCTTCTTCGCCAAGGGTTTCACCACGTGAAGCGAGGCTTTCGGCGGCCTGGTAATCGAGCAGGAAGTTCATGCCATCGACCACTGTGACCATGGTGTCGAGCCGCGCGATGTCGGCCAGGCTCTGACCTTCCTCGTCGCGGAAGGTGAACGTTTCCGCAACCGGGAGAGGTTCGGAAATGCCGGTGGACTCGATCAGCAGGTAATCGAAGCGACCGTCCCTGGCCAGTTTGCTGACTTCTTCCAGCAGGTCTTCGCGCAGGGTGCAGCAAATGCAGCCGTTGCTCATTTCTACGAGTTTTTCTTCGGCGCGGTTCAAGGTGACATCGCGCTGAACTTCGCTGCCGTCGATGTTGATTTCACTCATGTCGTTGACGATCACCGCAACCCGAAGGTTCTCGCGGTTGCGCAGTACGTAGTTGAGCAGCGTGCTTTTGCCGGCGCCGAGAAAGCCGGACAGCACAGTAACGGGGAGACGATTGGGCATCAGGTATTCCTTGTCGGGAGTGGCCGGTCAAATCGCCCGTTGATGGCGTTCGCGCAGCTCTTCACGTTCTTTGGCTTCGATACACAGGGTGGCAAGTTGGGCGAGGAGTTCTTGTTCAGTCATGGGTGGATCACAGGTCAGGCGATCTTTTAATGTTATAGTATAACAGCACAAGGAAGCCAATCCCCTCTTGCTCACAACGACGAAGGGCGTAATGCTTGGGTTTGTTCGCACTCAGAGAAAGCCCATGCACAACGCCTTGAAATGCACGCTATTGAGCCTTTCGCTGTTTGTCGCAGCAGATGCCTTTGCGCAGATGCCGAGCCTGGCGAAGTGCACACGCAGTGCGAATCTGCTGGCCTGCGTGGACCCCGATGGCAACGCCTACAGCGTCGCCACGGCAGGCAGCACGACGTACTTGCGCGGGTTTGAAGTGACCGGCAAACGCTATTGGGCGCAGACCAGCAGCCGTTACGGCCAACTGACGTTCTTCACCGGTTTGGCGTCGGATGGTGAAGCGTGGGTCGGCTACACCCGCCGCGTTGGCTGGACCACCATCAATCGGTTTTCCAGCTCCGGCGGTTCCAGCGCCAAGTTCACCTGCAGCCGACTGACGGGCTGCTAAACCTGCGACTTTTGCTGCGACTGCTGCCAAGCCATGTAACTGTTCATTGGCGGATTCTTCTGAAAGTAACGCTGCAAGCCTTCAAAAAGACCGTCGGCTACCGCCTGCTGATGCCGCGCCGTGACCAATCGCTGACTGTCGCGGGCGTTGGAAATGAAGCCGGTCTCTACCAGGATCGATGGCACATCCGGTGATTTCAGTACCGCAAACCCCGCCTGTTCCACGCGTTTCTGATGCAATGTGGTAATGCCCGCCAGGCTGCCAAGTACCGTGTTGCCGAGCTGCAAACTGGCGGCGATGGTGGCGTTCATCGACATGTCGAGGATAACTCCGGCGAGCATCGGGTCCTTATCCTTCAAGTTGAGCAGGCTGGTCGCACCCAGCAAGTCGGCACCGTTTTCCCGTTGTGCCATGAAGCGTGCCGTGGCCGAGGTCGCGCCACCTTCGGACAATGCGTAAACCGAGGCACCAGAGGCCGTGAGCCGTGGCGCAGCATCAGCGTGCACCGAGATGAACATGTCGGCCTTGTGTGTACGGGCGATCTCCACACGCTTGCGCAGCGGCACAAAGAAGTCGTCGTTGCGCACCAATTTCACATCGAAACCTTTCTCGCGTTTCAAGCGTTTGGCCAGCAATTGTGCGATGGACAGCACCACATCTTTCTCGCGCTCGCCTTTGGCACCAATCGCACCGGGGTCCTTGCCACCGTGGCCGGGGTCGACCACGACGATGATGTCGCGCTTGGGGTGAGCCTTATCGGCCAGTGTTTCACGCTGAACCAATGGTGTAGCGGCAGCGATTTGCACGGGGGCGGCGCTGAGCAGATCGAGCACCAGACGATGGCCCTGCCCGTCCTGTGGCGGCAGTTGAAAACTATTGAGCTGCACCGGGCCGGTAAGGTCGAGGACGATTCGCGTATCGCCTTGCCCGAAGTGCCCTGAACGGATCGAACGAATCACCGTGTTGGTAAGCGCTAACTGGCTGAAGTCACCGCTGAGTTGTGCACCGCTCAAGTCGATGATCAGTCGTTCGGGTGCGCTCAACGAGAAGGTTTTGTACTGCACCGGTCCGCTCAAATCGAGCACCAGCCTAAGCTTGTCATCCGAACGCCAGAGCCGCGCATTGCGGATCTGCGTGGCCGACACGCCGAAAGGTAAAACCAGCGCGGCGCTGGCCAACAGCAGGTTGAGCAATTGTCGCCTGTGCATAGAGAAAGACCGCTTGAGAAAAAGGCATCGTCGACTTGTTGGTTATAATATAACATGGCAAAACATTTCCAACGATGGACCTGCTCATGAATGCGCTGACTCTGCCGGATATCGCCGCGCAGGCCTCACGCCAAGCCTTGCCACTCGAATGGGTGGGCATGTGCGGCGTTGCTCTTCCTGTAATGTTCAACGGCCAGCGATTGAGTGCGAAAGCCGACGCAGGCGTCAGTCTCGATGATGGCGAAGCACGTGGCATCCATATGTCGCGACTGTATCTGGCGCTGGAAATGCTTGATCAGGAAAGCCTTACACCGTCGTTGCTGCGGCGAGTTCTGCAACGTTTCCTCGACAGCCACGAGGGTTTATCGAATACGGCTTACTTGCGCATTCACACTGATTTGCTGCTCAAACGCCCAGCGTTGGTCAGCCCTTTGGCTGGCTGGAAACACTATCCCGTCAGCGTCGAAGCGCGCCTGGAAAAGACAGTGTTCCACGTGGAACTTAAAATTGAGGTTTCTTACTCGTCCACCTGCCCCTGTTCAGCGGCGCTTTCGAGACAACTTATTCAGCAGCAATTCATCGACGACTTTGCTAACACGCCATTGCAACACGCTGACGTTCTGGCTTGGCTCGGTTCTTCTAAAGGCATCGTCGCGACGCCTCACAGCCAACGCAGCAGCGCCCGGTTGCAGCTACGCCTGGATGACTGTCCGGACGGCCTGCCCTTGATCGCCGCGATCAACGATGCTGAAGCCGCGCTCGGTACTGCCGTCCAAACCGCAGTAAAGCGCGCCGACGAACAAGCCTTCGCACTCGCTAACGGTCAGAACCTGATGTTCTGTGAAGACGCCGCACGACGGTTGAATCAGGCGTTGAAAGACTCTCCCGGCATCAAGGCTTTTCAGTTACGCGTGGTTCACGCCGAAAGTTTGCACGCCCACGATGCGGTGGCCGAAAGTCGCTGGAACTGGGAGGCCGCATGATTCGTTGCCAAGGACTACGCTGGGGGGCGCCCGGCCAACCTCTGACCCCGCCCGTCGATTTCGATTTGCCCAGTGGCAGCCTGACGGCAGTCATCGGTGCCAACGGCTCGGGTAAAAGCAGCTTGCTGAAAGTCATCGCCGGCCTGCAAAAGCCACTGGCTGGCAAAGTTGCCCTGAACATTTCACGGCGGGGTGGTTTGTCTTTTCTACCGCAGCAACAGCACCTCGACCGCCAATTCCCCATCAGCCTTCAAGAGTTGGTGAGCGCCGGATTCTGGGGCAGCAAACAAACACCGGACGTTCGCCGCCAGCGCCTCGACAGCGTGTTGAATGACTGGTGCCTGAACGGCTTGGAGCAGCGCCCATTGATGGCACTGTCAGGCGGCGAATTGCAACGCGCCCTGCTCGCCCGCTTGAGCCTCGCCGAGGCGCCACTGTTGCTGCTCGACGAACCTCACGCGGCACTGGACGAACTTGGCCAGGCGCTGCTGTGGAAACACATCCACACCTGGCACGACGAGGGTCGAACCCTGGTCGTGGTGTGTCATGACCTCGCTGCGGTTCGCCAACACATTCCTCAAGCATTGCTGATAAAAAATACGGGCTGCGTCCTGGCGCCAAGCAGTGAACTGATCCTTCAGCAACCTTACACGCAGGTGGCCTGATGGTCGTCGCCGCGCAACTTTGGCAACCGTTCCACGAATTCGTGTTCATGCGCCGGGCACTTATCGGCGGACTGGTATTAGCCTGCAGCACCGCACCGCTTGGGGTGTTTCTGATCCTGCGACGCATGAGTTTGATTGGCGACGCCGTGGCTCACGGCATCTTGCCCGGTGCCGCGTTAGGGTTTTGGTTTGCCGGTTTGAGCTTGCCCGCGCTGACCATCGGTGGCCTCGGTGCCGGCCTGAGCATGGCCGGATTGGCGGCATGGATCACCCGCCGCACCGGCCTTCGGGAGGACGCAAGCCTGGCGGCGATTTACCCCATCTCGTTGGCCAGTGGCGTGCTGATTCTGGGGATCGCCGGCAAACGCCTCGACTTGCTTCACCTGCTGTTCGGCTCGGCATTGGCCGTCGACGGCCCGACATTGACCGGCATGCTCTGGGTCTCGGGGATCAGTCTGATCGCCATGGCGCTGATCTATCGGCCATTGCTACTGGACACGCTCGACCCATTGTTCTTGCAAACCGTCAGCCGTCTCGGCCCTTTGGCGCACGCTGTGTTTTTGACCCTGGTGGTGCTGAATCTGGTGATCGGTTTCCAGGCCATCGGTGCGCTGATGGTGGTCGGGTTGATGATGCTGCCAGCAGCAGCTTCACGCTTCTGGAGCCGTCATTTGCCGATGCTGATGGCCATCGCCGCAGTACTTGGCTGCCTCTCGGTGTGGCTCGGTCTGTTGCTGTCGTTCTACTACTCGCTGCCCAGCGGTCCAGCCATCGTGTTGGTAGCCGGCGCGTTGTACTTGCTGTCCGTGGTGTTCGGTCCGGTGCACGGTTTGCTGCGCCGCCCGCCTTTGCTCACATCCCAATGAGGTGTTTCCCGATGCGCGCTCTACTCGTGCTGTTCAGTGTGTGGTTGTCGATGTCGTTATCAACGGTATCGGCAGCAGAAAAACTCCCGGTGGTCACCAGCTTCAGCATCCTTGCCGACATGGTTCATCAGGTCGGCGGCGAGCACATCCAGATAACCAACATGGTGGGCCCGGACGCTGACGCTCACACCTACGAGCCGACTCCGGACGACGCGAAGGCCCTGCTCAAGGCCAAGCTGATCTTCAAAAACGGCCTCGGTTTCGAGCCATGGCTGGACCGCATGGTCGCCAGCACCGCAACCAAAACTCCGGTGATCACCGCCAGCCACGGAGTGATCCCCAGGTCTATGGAGGAGGACGGCGAGACCATCCCCGACCCGCACGCCTGGCATAACCTGGCGAACACCGAACTCTATGTGAACAACATCACCAAGGCGTTGATCGCCGCAGACCCGGCTAACAAAGCCGACTACGAACACAACAGCCAGGTTTACCTGAAACAGATCTACCGCCTGCTGGCCGAGGCCAAAACCAAGTTCGGCTCCCTGCCGCCGGGTAACCGCAAGATCGTCACCTCCCACGACGCATTCGGCTATCTGGGTCAGGCCTACGGTATCGACTTCATGGCACCTCAAGGTTTGTCGACTGAGCGCGAACCCTCGGCGGCCGAAGTGGCCGCATTGATCACCCAGATCCGTCAGGCCAAGGTCAAAGCGGTATTCATGGAAAACATCAAGGACGCCCGCCTGCTCAAGCAAATCGCCGATGAAAGTGGCGCACAAATTGGCGGCACCCTGTACTCCGATGCACTTGCCGCCGAAGGCCCGGCCAGCACCTTTGCCGGGCTGTTCGAGTACAACCTCAACACACTTTACGATGCCCTGAGCAAGCCATGATCCGCAAAAACCCGTCCGGCGATTTGCCGCGAATTGCCGAGTCCGCCTACGTCGATAAAACCGCGATCATCTGCGGCAAGGTAGTGATTGGCGAGAACGTTTTCGTGGGTCCCTATGCGGTAATCCGCGCCGATGAAGTCGACGATTCGGGTGAGATGGAGCCGATCACCATCGGCGCCAACTCGAACATTCAGGACGGCGTGGTGATCCACTCCAAATCCGGTGCAGCGGTGACCATCGGCGAATTCAGCTCCATCGCTCACCGCTCCATCGTCCATGGCCCGTGCACGGTCGGTAACCGGGTGTTCATTGGCTTCAACAGCGTGCTATTCAACTGCGCAGTCGGCGACGGCTGCGTAGTGCGGCACAACTCGGTGGTCGATGGGCGAGATTTGCCAGCCGACTTCTACGTGCCATCCACCACACGCATCGGCCCCACGACCGACTTGTCTCAGTTCCCGCCCGTCAGCGTCAGCGCCTCGGAGTTTTCCGAGGACGTGGCACGTACCAACGTCGATCTGGTGCGCGGCTATAAAGCCCTGCAAAACGAGTTTTGAGCATGAGCAGCGTGCTGATTCGCAACGCCCGAGTGGTCAACGAAGGCCGTGAATTCGACTCGGATCTGCTGGTCGATCACGGGCGTATCGTGAAAATCGCCAGCAGCATCGAAGGCGAAAACGCGACGCTGGAAATCGACGCCAATGGCCAATGGTTGCTGCCGGGAATGATCGACGACCAGGTGCACTTTCGCGATCCTGGGGCGCCGGACAAAGGCAGCTTCTATACCGAATCCCGGGCGGCCGTGGCGGGTGGCATCACCAGTTTCATGGACATGCCCAACACCCGACCGGCGACCCTGACGCTCGATGCGTTGGCCGACAAAAAGCGTCGGGCGGCGATGAGTTCGGTGGCCAACTACGGCTTTCACTTCGGCGTCAGCAACGACAACCTCGACACCGTCGCGGCGCTCAATCCAAGCGAAGTCGCCGGGGTCAAAGTGTTCATGGGTGCCTCTACCGGCAATATGTTGGTGGACGACCCGAAGATTCTCGAGCGGCTTTTTGCCGAGGTTCCGACGATCCTGCTGGCCCATTGCGAACACACGCCAAGTATTCAAGCCAACGAAAACAACTTTGCCGAACTGTTCGGTGAGAACATTCCCGCCGCAGCTCATCCACTGATCCGCAATGCCGAGGCGTGCTTTCGTTCATCCTCAATGGCGGTAGATCTGGCCAAACGGCATGGCACCCGATTGCATGTTTTGCACCTGACCAGCGCGCGTGAACTGGCGTTGTTCGAAGACAAACCGCTGACGGAAAAACGCATCAGCGCCGAAGTCTGCCTGCATCACCTGCTGTTCGATGATCGCGACTATCCGCGCCTGGGCAACCTGATCAAATGCAACCCGGCGATCAAGACTCAAGCCGACCGCGATGCGTTGCGCCAGGCGTTACTGAGCAATCGGCTGGACGTTATCGGCAGTGACCACGCGCCGCACACCTGGGCCGAAAAACAATTGCCCTACCGAAGGGCGCCTTCCGGGTTGCCATTGGTACAGCACGCCCTCCCCGCGTTGCTGGAGCTGGTAGCCGATCAGCTGTTGCCGCTCACCACGCTGGTGGCAAAAACCAGTCATCGAGTCGCCGACCTGTTCGCCATCCCGGATCGCGGTTACCTGCGCGAAGGCTATTGGGCGGACCTCGTTTTGATCAAACCCGAGCCCGAAGCAAAAGCCGTTTCCCGACAGCCAATCCTCGCTCAATGCGGCTGGACACCGTTCGCCGGGCGACGTTTTCGCCACAGCGTCAGCACCACGTTGGTTTCGGGGCAAATAGCCTGGCACGCCGAACGCCTCTATGACAGCTGCCAGGGTTTACCCTTGCGGTTCATGCGCTAAATCGCGTTTGACATCGCTATCAGGCGCGAGGTTTGACCGTCCCGCAATCCTGCCCCAGCCACACGGCGCGAGTATCCATGCTGCCCTTTTGCTGGATACCGGTGGCGTTGAACGTGCCGTTGACCGTGGTGCTGAACTCACGGTCGCTAAGGAACGTAGCAACACCGGCGCCCTGGGCTTTCGGGCAACTGAAGCGGAACTTCCACTGGTTACCGGTACGGTCGGTGATCTGCTGTTGGCAACCCGATTGCGGATCTTGCAGGGGAATGGTGTCGGATTGAACCTGCGCCTGAGTCAGGCACACGCGAATCCCTTTACCGCCCATGGTGATGCCCTGTTTCTCAAGTGCAGCTCTTTGTGCCGGCGTCATCTGGCTGCCCAGCTGGTTAAGGATCAACTGTAGATCCGGCAGGTTCTGGTCATCGACCTTCATATTGCTTGAGGTCAACTCCCACAAACCCGGTTGCAGCATCTGCGCCTGAGCGGCCAGAGGAAGTGACAAGCCAACAGCCATGGCCAAACCCAGCAGACGAACGTTCATCGAATAACTCCTAGACAATAGTGGCCGTTAGACGTCGCCAATCTACTTCGGTTGCATGTCTAATTAAATAGCGACATTCGCCATGGAACATGGTCTGTTAAGCATTGAATTTTCAGGAGCAAGGTTGCCCCATGGATTTTTTTGGACCCCATCTATTCGCTTATCTGATCGCGCTCATCCACTCGCTGGGCACGATAGCAGCCATACACGCCGTATTGACCGTCAGGACTGCACAAGGCTCGATTGCCTGGGCCTTGTCGCTGGTGTTCATACCTTACCTGACGCTCATCCCTTACCTGGTCTTCGGCCGCAGCACCTTCGATGCCTATATCCAGGCTCGCCGTCAGGCCAACGAAGAAATGCGCAAGGCCATCGCCGACCTGGATTGGCGCCCGTGGGTCGAGGAAGCGCTGACCGCCCGCGCGTCACATGCCTACGCCTCGTTACGGGCAATGCCGAAGCTGGGGCGCATGCCTTGCCTGGCGAATAATCAGGTGCGTCTGTTGATCAACGGCCAGGCGACCTTTGAGGCGATTTTCGAAGCTATCCGCAACGCCCGCGAAGCGGTGTTGATTCAGTTCTTCATCATCCATGACGACCAACTGGGTCGGCGCCTGCAACAGCTGCTGATGGAAAAATCCGCAGAAGGTGTGGCCATTTACCTGCTCTACGATCGGATTGGTAGCCACTCCCTGCCTCACACCTACGTTCAACCCCTGCGCGACGCCGGGGTGCGGGTCGAAGCATTCGCCACCCGCAGTGGATGGCTCAATCGGTTCCAGGTGAACTTCCGTAACCACCGCAAGATTGTCGTGGTCGACGGCATGCTGGGATTTGTTGGTGGGCATAACGTCGGCGACGAATACATGGGCGAGAAACCACCGCTGGCACCCTGGCGCGATACACACATCGCCGCCAGCGGCCCCGTGGTGGCGTGCATGCAGGAGTCATTCGCTGAAGACTGGTTCTGGGCCTCCCGAAAACTGCCACCGCTGATACTGCCGCAGAGCTACCCCGATGACGGTGTGCTCTGCCAACTGCTGGCCAGCGGCCCGGCGGACCCTTACGAAACCTGCTCGCTGTTTTTCGTGGAAGCCATCCATTCCGCGACCGAGCGTGTGTGGATCACCAGCCCGTATTTCATCCCTGATGAGGCGGTGTTTGCCGCGCTACGCCTGGCCGTGCTGCGTGGTGTCGATGTGCGGCTTCTGCTGCCATCGCGACCCGATCACCGGATCGTCTACGCCGCCTCCAGCCTGTACGCCTTCGAAGCGGTACGCGCAGGGGTCAGGGTGTTCCGTTACCAGCCGGGCTTCCTGCATCAGAAGGTCGTGCTGGTCGACAGCGAAATCACGGCCATCGGCAGTGCGAATCTGGACAACCGTTCGTTCAGGCTCAACTTCGAAGTGATGCTACTGACCGTCGACAGCGAATTCGCCAATGAGGTGGAACACATGCTCAACGACGACTTTGCCCAGGCGCACGAAATTGCCAAAGGCGAAAGCCGCAAGACCCACCGCCTGCAACAGCTCGGCATGCGGGTCGCCCGGCTTATCTCGCCGATCCTTTAAGGCTGGTCCTTTAAGGGTTGTAGATGTCGTCGCGGGTCCACGGTAGCTCATGGCTGCCGTCAGCGTGGGCCTTGACCGCGAGGATCTGGTGCAAGTTGATCCAGCCCCGCGCGAACGCGTAGGCGCAGCCTGCCAGATACAGCCGCCAGATCCGCAACGCCTGCTCTGGAACCTCTTTGGAGGCGGCTTCGAGGTTGTCCTCCAGCCGCTCGCTCCAATGGTCCAGCGTGCGCGCGTAATGCAGGCGCAGGCTCTCGACGTCGACGATCTCCAGCCCCGCTTCGCTGATCTCGGCCGAAATCATCGCCAGGTGCGGTAACTCGCCGTTCGGGAATACGTAACGCTCAATGAAATCGCCAGCCCCGCGTCCGACCGGCCGGCCATCCGTGTGCTTGGCGGTAATACCGTGGTTCATCACCAGGCCACCCTCGCGCACGGCACCAAACAATGTCTTGCAGTACTGCGCCAGGTTGGCGTGACCAACGTGTTCGAACATGCCGACACTGACCACCTTATCGAACCGACCATCCTGGGGCAGATCACGGTAGTCGAGCAGTTGTAGCTCGACCTGATCCTGTAAGCCTTCGGCAATCACCCGTTCCCGGGCCAGGGCCAATTGCTCTTTACTCAGGGTGATGCCAAATACTTTCACCCCAAACTCCCGCGCCGCATAACGCGCCAACCCTCCCCAGCCGCAGCCGACATCCAGCAGATATTCGCCGGGTTGCAGCCGAAGTTTGCGACACAGGTGGCGGAATTTTGCTTGCTGGGCCTGTTCCAGGGTCTCGCTGCCGGTCTCGAAGTAGGCACAGGAATACGCCATGTCACTGTCGAGCCAGAGCTGATAGAAGGCATTTGAAAGATCGTAGTGGTAGGAAATCGCCGCCGCGTCTGTGGCTTTGTCATGGACAGAACGCACCGGTTGATTGTCGTCAGCATCCTCCAGCAATGCCTGGCTCCATTCATCACACACCCGGATCACATCGCTGATCGAGCCTTCGAGTTCGAGCTTGCCCTCAACGAAGGCGGCGCCTAACAGGTCGAGGCTTGGACGGGTAAATTGAGGCACCAGTTGCGGGTCCTTGACCACAATCGTGACGCTGGGCGCGGGTCCCAGATTAATTTCATGGCCATCCCAGAGTCGCAAGCGAAGCGGTAATTGCAGATTCTGTAAGGCCGGTGGCAGTTGCGCGAGCATGAATAGTCCCCCTTGTTTCAGACGTCTGTCTTGAGGGTAGACCATCGTGGAAAATTAGCTGGCTATCGATTTAATAGCCTTTTCCTATGAATCACGACGGTGCAACAAACTGTCGTAAATCCACTGTCTCAGCCAGGTGACGGCCTGAAGAGGTACGCCCTCTTCATAGTTGACTGTCAATTGTGCGCACAGTTCGGCAAAGCCCCAGCCTTCATTGACCATGCCGGTCAATGCCTGTGCTTCGTCGGGTGGCGGGCTGGCCTGGTAGGGCCAGACCCTCAACCCTCCTCTTTCAGCTTGAGCAGCGGCTCCTGGAACCGCAGCAAACGCCCGGCATTACCCAGTACCAGCAAGGTGCTGAGGTTGTGCAGGATCGCAGCAATCATCGCCCCTGCCGCGCCAAGCCAGCCAAACGCAGCGAACGCAACGATCGCCAGCGTCCAGCCCAGACCGATGATTACATTGACCTGCAACGTTTGCCGGCACTGGCGACTCAGGCGTACGCAGGTGCCGAGCCGGCGCAGATCGCTGCCGATCAGTACGATGTCAGCCGAGGCCAGGGCGATATCCGCCCCGCCTGCACCCATCGCCACACCCACTACGCCAGCCTTGAGCGCCAGCGAATCGTTGATGCCATCACCGACCACCATTGGCCGGAAGCCACTGCCGATTTCCGTCAACACGCGGTTGAGTTTGTCTTCCGGCAAGGCTTGGGCTTCAACATCGCTGATGCCGACCTCCCGGGCCAGGCTATGGGCGACGCTCTGCCGATCACCAGTCAACAACAACTGCCGGCCAAGGCCCAACTCGCGCAGTTCACTCAAGGCAAAGCGCGCTTCCGGTTTGACGCTGTCAGCCAGCAACAACCACGCA
This sequence comes from Pseudomonas sp. 6D_7.1_Bac1, assembly GCF_025465945.1. Classification (GTDB taxonomy): domain Bacteria; phylum Pseudomonadota; class Gammaproteobacteria; order Pseudomonadales; family Pseudomonadaceae; genus Aquipseudomonas. Next base: position 40,238 of record NZ_JANLNW010000006.1, read on the forward strand.
AGGAAACGCCCATTCAACGCCAGACCGGCAATCGGCCCGTCGTGCTCTGGCACCGTCGAGGTGGCGATACCCAACTGCGCAAACAACTCTGGCCGACCGAGCGCTGCTTCGCCCTGCTCTGTCATCGCCACCACACCCAAGCCCTGACGTTCACGGATGTCCGACAGCAGCAGGAAATGCTCTTGGGCAACCAACCCGGCCAACGCCCGACTGACCGGGTGGCTGCTCGCCGAACCGAGGCTGGCCGCCAGTTTCAGCAACGTGCTGCGGTCCTCGACCGGACTGTCGATCGACTGCAGACGCAATGTGCCGAACGTCAGGGTACCGGTCTTGTCGACCACCAGCGAGGTCAGGTCCGCCAACTCTTCGAGGAATGCCGAACTGCGAATCAGAATGCCGTGGCGCGCCGCCACTGCGATCCCGGCAATCGCCGTCGCCGGGGCCGACAGCACCAACGCACATGGGCACGCGGCAACCAACACCGCGAGCATGGCTTGCGCATCATTGGTGACGAACCAGGTCACGGCGGCCAACAGCAACACCAGTACCATGTAGCTACCGGCGTAGCGCTCCAGCAAACGGGTGATCGGCGGCTTGGAACGCTCGGCGCTTTGCATCAGTGCGATGACTTTACCGAGGGTCGATTCGTTGCCGGTGCGGGTCACTTCCAGCCGCAGTAAGCCATCGAGGTTGATCGCCCCGCCGAACACTTGCATGCCGACGGTGGCCTCAAGTGGCACCGACTCACCGGTAATCGGCGCAGTGTCCAGACTGGCCTGACCGGACAGCACCAGCCCATCGGCCGGCACCCGATCACCTGCGCGCACTTCCACGATGTCCCCAGCCTTCAGCGCACCGTTGTCGATTTCGACAATCGAGCCATCAGCCTGAACCTTGCGCGCGTGGCTGCGGGTCAGACGACCGAGGGCGTGGATCGCTTCCTGAGAGCCAATCACGCTGCGCTCTTCCAGCACGTGGCCGAAGATCATGATGATCGGCAACAACGCCGCCGTCAGCAGATCGCCCGTGGCCCAGGCACCCATCATTGCCAAAGCGATCAGTTGATCGGTGATTCCGTGCAGGCTCGGATAACGCAGGCTGTACCAGGCCGAACGCATGACCGGAACAGCCACCAGCAACGACGCTAACCCGAGCAGCAGTTGGCTGACGCCGGTTTGCTCTGGCGATAACCAGCGCCAGACCAGCCCCAGACCGAGCAAGCCCAGGGCGAGCATCGCCAGGGTCAGTTGGCGCGCGGCGCTGCGTTGTTCTGCGGTGGTCAGCATGCTTGGCGCGGCGGCAGTTTGAGCTGTCATTGTTCGGCTCCCTGAATGATCAGGCGGGAATCGTCTTTAGGGTTGACCGTGGTGACCGAACCGGCCTGACCGAGAATTTTTGGCATGCGCTCGCGGTAGATCCGCAAGAGCATTTCCGGATCGGTACCCTGCTGTTGCGCCTGCGCAAGGCTGAGCACCGTAGCGGTGTCGGCCGACGCTTTGGCCAGGCGTTCGCTGGCTTGAGCGTGAGCCACTTGCAGCGTGTGGTCAGCTTGTTGGGTGGCGGTCTGGGTGAGCTTTTCAGCTTCAGTGCGCGCGTTGGCTACGGCTTTATCTGCCTGCTGGCTCGCCGTGAGTACCGCGTTGAAAGCATTGACCGCAGGTCCTGGCAGACTCGACTGCACGTCGACCCGTGCCACCTCAATCCCCAATCCCTGCCCCGTCGCGGTCAATTCGGCCAAGCGTTGATTGATCCCTTGCACCAGATCACCGCGCAATCGTTCGCGACGCTCGGCGGCCTTATTGTCGGCACCGATCAACTCCGGCCGAGCGACCAGAATGGTGTCCAGGTCTCGTGCAGCCGTCAGCGCCACCGCACTGCGAGTCACCAACCGATCCAGCGCCGGCAGCACATGTTCACCCTGCAGGACGAAGGCGTAAGGTTCGGTCACTTTGTAAAACACCCGAACGTCCAGTTGCACCACACCCGAATCACCGGTGAGCAAATACCCAGAGCCGGCCAACGCATCGCTCAGCGGTGCGGCGAAACTCGCCACACGCTCACCTTGCAGCGCGGCATCAGAGCGCAGCAGATTTTCCACCCGCCGCTCGATCACCCGATCCGCCGCCGGGAGTAAAACTACCTGCTCGAACGGACGCGGCCACGCCAATAACAAGCCAGCGTTCTGAATGCGATCCAGCGCACCGAAGTGCAGTACCACGGCGCGATTCTGCGGATCAATCTGCCGCACATTGGAAAAAGCCCAGGCCAGCGCAGCCAGCACCGTTACGGCATAAAGCGCGAGAAATGTCAGACGCCCTGCCTGAATCCACGGGCTGCTGAGCTCATTTGTTCCACGTGGAACCTCACTCATGGCTGCGACCCAGACTTGTTATCCAGCGTCGGTGGCCCGTCGACCAATACCCGGAATGGGGCGGCATCGGTACGCAATATCAGCTTGGTGCCCCGCGTTACCATCGTGCCCAAGGTGTCCAGCGAGCGCAGCAAGTTATACAGCTGCGGCGAACCGGCGTAGGCCTTACCGTAAATCTGCGCCGCTTCAACCCGAGACTGAGCTTCGATATCAGCGGCTTTCACCGTCGCGTCGGCCTGAACAATCCGCGCATCGCGCTCGGCCGCCGAACGGATTTGCGCCGCTTCGCGTTTGCCAATGGCGGTGCGTTCGGTGGCGATGGTTTCACGCTCGGCGCGCATACGATCGACAGTGGCGGTCAGGGTCACTGAAGGCAACGTCAGCCGTTCGATGCCGACTTGCAGCACACGCACACCGTAAGTGGTCAGCAGTTGCTGATCGATCTGCTTGCGCAGTTGTGCCTCAAAATCGGCGATATGCACTTGGTTGGCGTCGGTGTTCACCAGATTGGCCAGGTCGAAACTGCTGGCGGTGGTTTCCAGCGCGGAGCCCACAAATGTTCGAATCTGCCGCGCTGCTTCGTCCGGCTGATTCTGCACGGCACGCATGAAGCGCTGCACGTTGTCCGGATCGCCCTGCACCTGCCACGCCACGTAGGCTTGAACGATGATCCGCAAACCATCGCGGGTGCCCACGTCCTGCAAACCGCTGGAGGTGGTGCGCAGTCGCAAATCCACCGGAATCGCTGCCTCGAACGGTGCCGGCCAACGCCAGCCGAGGCCCGGCTCCAGCAACACCCGCGACGGATTGCCGAAACGGGTAATCACCGTCGCCTCGCCCGAGCGCACTTGCACCAGGCTGGCCGCAGCAACGGCAAACAGCACCAGCAACGCTGCCCAGCCCATTCGCCTCCATGGAAATGGACCCGCCTCTTGTGGGTCGCCATGGTGATGATGGTGGCCGTGATGATGCCCGCCATGGCCATGGTCATGGCCGGCGTGGTCGTCGTGATTATCATGCGGCTCGTGGGAATGCGACGGGCTCAATTGACGGCTCCTGACTGAACGGGTTGACGTGACGGCGAAATGTCAGTCGGTAAGGTGGCGGGTAACGTGTAGCTGCGTAAGTCGATGGTCGGCGTACTGTTGCCGCCCAGACGATGATCGAGAACCAGTACTTTGGCGCTGGCCAGGCCCTGCGTCAGCTGGGCGAAGTATTGCTCCAACACGAAGGCCCGACCGGCTGCGGCATAAGCCTTGCGCTCGGCAGCGAAACGCAGGTCGGCAGCCTGGGCCGCGGCGTTGACTTCGCGGGCCGTGGCCAGCGCTTGGTCATTGGCGACACTGGCCTGCAATTGCGCCTGATTGGTTTGCTCGGCAGCCGCACCGCGCTCGCGGGAGATCAAGGCTTGCGCGCCGATCTGCGCCGCTTGCACACCGTGATAGGCATTGGCTGCACCCGCCGGCGGGTGAATCGCTTCGACCACCGTGGCGAGAATTTCCACGCCGCTGTCGAGTTTCTGCAAATCGGCCTGCACTGCACGACCAATGTCTTCGGCAAGCCCTACCCGATCTGCACCAAGCAAACCATCAAGGGTCCGCGAGGCGAAGTCGTGCACCAGAACCCGGCTGGCGGTGCTGCGAATCAGCGTCGGAACATCGGTGCTGTTATAGGTCGCCGCCAACGCGGCCTGATCGCTCAAACCGATTCGATAGACGAAACGCACGTCCATGTTAACGATCTGAAAACTCTGCTTGTCGTTGCTGCTACTGGCAATGACCTGAGACTTGTCATTCACGTGGCTGGCGTCCCACAACCGGTTGGCAATCGCCGGTGCTGGCCCTTCAGCAGGTTCGGCCACCGTCACCGCCGGCGCGTCACCGACGCTGGTCGCCAACTCGTGAACCACTCCATTTTCAACGCTTAATACCCGGCCCAGTGGCCAAGGCAAACCGGCATGCAAACCCGGGCCGAAGACCTGCACCGGTTTGCCGAAGCGCTCATAGATCCCCCGCCCTTGCAGCGGTATTTCGTGAATCCCGGTCAGCAACCAGCCCACGGCCAGCACCACCGTCAACACCGGCAAGAACGCCCGACGTATATAGGTGAAGGCCCAGATCTGCCGCAGGTCGATGCCAAAACGGTTATGCAGTTCGTGCTGCAACGCCAGCAAGGGCTGCGGCGGCCAACGCAACATATCCGCGACAAAACTGCGCGCCAGCAGCGTCGGTTCGAGCAGATCACGACGTGGACTGAACAACGACAACACCGCACGCAGCAACAACTCTGCAGCGACTAGGCCCGGAAGCAAACCGATCAACACGGCCAGGCGCACCGGCCAGATGGCGCTTTCGCTGCTGAACAACAGGCACAGCGCGCCGATCACCAGACAGATGATCGCCACACGGGTGTGCTGCGCCAACTGTCCGGCTTCAGGCCATTCGGCCACATTTTCCTGGGCCAATTGACGCTCGAATACCAGCAACCCGAAGGCCAGCAGCAACGAAATCGCCGCCCCAACGCTGGCCGAGAGGCCCAGTGCAGTGGCGGGCAGTGTCAGGCTCCAGAACTGTTCAATGCTGAACAACGCCAGCAATGACCAACCAGCCAGCCATAACGTCGGCGCGCCGATCTGCCTCAGCACCCCGACCCAGCGCACACCCGCACGTGCCAGCAGTCGCTCATACCAGCCGAGCGCCTCGGTGGGTTCGACCTGTTCTGCAGCCAGCACCACCACCGGTTCAACCAGCGCCCGCGCCCGCCATCGGGTGACCCACCAGGCCGATTGCAAGCCGGCGACTACGACGATCAACGCCGAGGCCTGATTGACCAATAGCGGCGCCCAGAGCGATTGCGGCGCAAACAGCCCGACAAAAAACGCCAGCACCCATCCTGCCGCCGCCAGGCCCGCCAGGCCGATGCCCACCAGCTTCAACCGACGCCCATGAAACACCGCCTGCAGAAAACGCGGCAGCCCTTCCACGTTCGCCCCCTCAGACTCCAGATCGACTTGCATACCACCTCAGTACTTACGGATACCTGAACCTGGCCAGAGGATAAGTCATCAGGCCGTTGTGTTTGTTGCAAATTGTTACGATATAACGAGGGTAGTGAGTTTTTTGCTATCCCATCACCAAACCCGCACAAATGATGAAGCAGCAAGATGAAAGCTTAGCCGGGCTGACCAAGGGCATCAGCTCGGCAAATGCCCCAACGGCAATGGCCCTGGGGTTTTCACGGTGTGGATCGCAAAGTTGCTGCGGATATCACTCACGCCCGGCAACTTGAGCAGGCTGCCGGTCAGAAAGCGCTCGTAACCGCGCAAATCCGGCACCACCACTTGCAGCAGAAAATCCGACTCACCTGACACCAGAAACGCCGAAATCACCTCGGGCAAGGCCGTCACGGCCAAACGAAACGCTTCGGCCTCTTCGTCGTTGTGGCGCTCGACCTTGACCCCGACAAACACGGTCAACCCCAGCCCCACTTCGTCACGGTCCAGGTTGGCTTGATACCCGCGAATCACCCCAGCCTCTTCCAGCATCCGCACCCGACGCAAACACGGCGAGGCCGACAGGCCGATCTCGTCCGCCAGTTGCACGTTGCTCAGGCGACCGTCGCGTTGCAGCGCGGCGAGGATTCGGCGGTCGTAAGCGTCCAGTTTCATGGTTTGGCAGTTCCCGACTGTTTTGATTCATTGATTGGCAGAAGCTGCCAAGTCTAGCTGTTTCCGAGAGCGACTACGCAAGCACCTGCCCTGCCCTTCGGCCCTAGACTTTGATCACCGAATCGCTAACGAGTGGGTGCAACATGGCAGAGCTCTGGATGTTCTTTTTGGCCTTGGCGGTGGTTTACCTGTTGCCCGGCCCGGACATGATTCTGCTGCTGCAAACCGGCGCCAGGCAGGGTAAAGCCGCGGCGCTGGCCACCGCCATCGGCCTGGCGATTGCCCGTGGTTGCCACGTTGCGCTGGCCGCGCTGGGTCTGGCGACGCTGTTCAAGGCGGCGCCCTGGACTTTCGAAGTGGTGCGTCTGGCCGGCGCTGCGTATCTGCTATGGCTGGGGATTCAATGCCTGCGCTCGAACATGCTGCCGAACCTGAACGCCGGAGGTGTCACACCGTCGAAACTGGCGTGGCGCGAGGCAATCCAACGCGGTTTGCTGACCAACCTGCTCAACCCCAAGGCATTGCTGTTCTGCTCGGTGCTGTTGCCGCAATTCATCGACCCGCAGGCAGGGCCAGTACTGACACAATTCGCGACGTTGGGCATGTTGCTGGTGGTGGCCGGTTTGCTGTTCGACAGTTGCTACGCGCTGATCGGGGCCTGGCTCGGTCGCTGGCTGGAACGCAGCCCGTCGGCGCAGCGCGTGCAGCAATGGCTGTTTGGCAGCCTGCTGATCGGATTTGCACTGCGCCTGACTTTCGTGCAACAGGCCTAAGGTCTTGCCTTGCGCTTGTGGCGATTGATCAGCCACAGCGCCAGAGCCGTGAACACCACTACGGAACCCATTTGCAGCCATTTTTTATACGGTTTATACGGCCGCAAAGCTGAGCGCACGGGTTCCAGCACTTGGGTCACATAACGTTTGTCGGCGTTCTGGAAATCGGGATACGGGCATTGATGCCCAAAGTTCACCGCCCACTCCACATACGGACCTTCTTTGACGTAGCGCTGATAGAACGCACTTTCTTCCTCAAGGCTGGTTCCCCAACCCGCCGCTGCGCATAACACCGCCGCGAACGCCTGACTGCTGTGGGGCAGCAGGTCGGCGGCTTTGCTGGCCAGCCCCGTGGCGACATACCGATAGTGGAAGCGCTCATCCGGTCTGGCTGCACTGGCTAGCTGGCGTTGTACCTCACCTTCAGTGATCAGCGGCCCGACTTTCAGCTCAGTACGCTCGAGGCTGTAGTTGCCGTCAAACGTCACGTAATCCGGAGCCATTTCGTAGCCGAGAAGCTCCATCCCCCACTCGCGTGCCATCCAGGCTGCGTTGAAATAATCCGCTGCACGACGGGTTGGCCACCAGCGCGACTCGGCATCCTGACGTAACTGCCCGTAGGCTCGTGCCTTGGCTTGCAACTCGGGATTGTCAAAGTAAGCCGGCGCTTCGTCGTAGCGCTCCTCTCGCAGCAAGCGCCGCCCAAGCAATTCACGCAGACGTGCCGCGACCGACAATGGCTGGTGGCGGTCGCGATCCTGCTGGGTCAACGGCGTCGGCGCCGGCACCTGGCGGTCGACAAACTGCTTGAGCTCATCGACGGTCAGCACCCGCTCCGCCACGACGGCCGCGTCCTCCCAATACAGATCCTGACTGCGATACAACTGCTCGAACGCTTGCAGATAATCGCCACGCTCCAGCGCCAGCAGCGCACTTTCACCGTCGACCCGGCAGCCCGGTTTAAGGGTTTCATAATCGCCACTTGAGGTGCTGCGATATCCCCAGTCTTCATTCTGCGGGAAGGCTTTGGCCGCCTTGGCATAGGCGCTGGCAGCCGCCGCTTTGTCGCCCTCACGCAGGGCCATTTTGGCTCGCAACCACCAGGCCAGACCACTATCGCCGGCGTGTTCAAGCAGGGCTTTGGCGGTGGCGTAGTCACCGATCTGATAATTCAGCGCCGCCAGGCGGTCGGCGTTATCCAGACTGCCGACGGTGCTCCCTGTCAGCGCCTTGATCAATTTTTGTTCACTGGGGGGGTGTTCACCGTACGACCAGCCGACATGGCTGATCAACGCCGCCGTGACCAATTGCTGCACCGCTTTGCCTTTGAGCAACTCGCGCAGCGGCTCCTCAGGCATTGCGCTCAACTCTTGCAGCAATTGCTTGAGCGAACTGAGACCGACCTGCGAGCCTTGCAGGCTCTGGGTCGCGTAAAGCTCGACGGCGGTGTTCCAATCGCCTGCCAGACGTACCAGCCGTGCTTCTTCGCCGAGGCTGGCGATGCCCAACTCCTGAGGATCGCTGAAGCCCTCGATACTCAATTGGCGGGTCAGCACAAACACCTGTCGGGCCTGTTGCAGCGCCTCACGACGGCCAGCGTCGTCGAGGTCATTGGCCTCCTGGCTGATGGCGAACAAGGCCCGACCCAGCGAATACGCGGCCCATGTGCTGCGCAACGCGCGCTGATCGGCCGGCAGCGCCAGCACTTTGCGAAAATACTCCGCTGCCACGGCATGTTCGCCCGCGTTGAAGGCCACAGCACCTGTGGTGTACAGACTGAGTTCAGGCGGCAGGCTGACGCCGTCGGCTTGAACCTGTTGCGTTCGCAGCTGAGCCACCTGCGCCCGCTGAGCGTCGCTCAACCCCACCTGCTCATCGGTGTTTCGCGCCTGCACATAAAAATCGTCGCCCGAGCCGTAAACGTAGACCTGCGTCATCCTCTCGGCAGGCTTCAGACCGGCGATGGTTTTGCCCAGGCGATTCACTTCGAACAGGAAGCTGCCTTCCGGCATTTCGCCCAGGGTTTGCGTCCGGTCACCCAGCAAACGCAGCGGAAAATCAGGCCCACAGGCGATCGCCGAACCCAGCGGTAGACAGAGGCTTATAGCGAGTAAGTGACGCGGCCAGTTACGGATAGACATGCGAGCTTCCTTGATCAATTTTTGTGCAGCGCGCCCAACCAATGGCGCGCTCGGCCTCTGCCGGCAAACGGCCGTCTTTGAGGCGGGTAAAGCTGAGTTGTCCGGGCGTCTGTTGCACGGCATAACCGTTGAGCGCATCCACCGCATCGCATTGCGTGACGGCCAGCGTCACGCGCTGGGGTAGACCACCATCGAGGTTGCCGCGATTGCTCACGGCGATGTCGTACAGACCGTCGTTGTCGGAAAGGTTCAGCTTCAGTTGGCTCTCCAGCCGATCACCCTGCGACACGGCGCGTAACGTTGCCAGGCTCCAGGCGCGTCGGTCGCCCTTGAGCGGCAGACGGAACCAGATCAACCCCGCCAGATGGGCCGGTGGTTCGGCGCGCAGTTGGGAGGCGAGCCTGGATAATTGCAGCGGATCGGCCAACAGTTCACGGCGCGACCCAACGCGCTCGATCGGCACTTCGCTTTCAACCAGCGGCGCCCCGCCGTCCCCCGGCAGCAGCGCGATGCCGTACGCCGGCAACGCCAGGTAAAAGGGTTTCGCGGTGATCCGGCTCCAGCGCCCGGCCCATTCTTTTGCTTGAACGGGATCAAACAACCCGCGCTCGGGATTGCTCACCGCATGCACTTGCAACACGCTGCTGTCGACCACCGCCAGCAACGCCGGCAATTGTGGACTGTCGAGCCAGGCAGGCAGCGCGGTGATGCTGAGTTTCAGCGTGGCCGGCAGTACGTTGCGCAACCTGGCGAGAAACTCACGGTAAGCCGGCAAGCGCGCCGTGCCGGCATCGTGGTCAATCTCGACGCCGGTCAGTGTCAGGCCTTGGGCCTGCCAATCAGCGACTACCTGCTGGATCTGCGCTGTGGTTTCGGTTTGATCCAGCGACTTGAGCTGGCCATCGAGTCGAATCACCGCGATCAGTGGACGGCCATCGTTTTTCAATAGCGCCGGATTGATCCGCGCACGGCGCCAGCCGGCCTGTGGATAAGTCTGCAAGGCGAGCACCCGCAGCGTCGAAAAGTCCTCGCGCGATTGCGCCAGGGCGGCGTCATGGGCGTCAGTCCATTGCCGCTGCCAGACGTAAAGTTGTTGATCGAGCGGTGGCGCGTCCTGCTGCCGGCAACCGTTGAGCAGCCCCAAAACGGCCAGAAAAACCGCGCACAGAGCGAAATAAGTCGCTGACATAAAGGCCTTTGAGCGGAACGTTATCCCTTAACGCAAAAAGGGCCTCGCAGGGCCCTTGTTGCTCAGCGTGTCAGCCTACGCAGCCACAGGCTTGCGGGCAATGATCACCTGACTTTTCGCTACCACCGCGTCCAGCGCCTGCTTGATCTGCTCCCCTCGCGGCGAATCCAGCACAGCCTGCCAGGTGTTAGCCCAGTGATTGAGCAGCGGATGATCGGCGTTGCTGAAATCGACCTTGGCTTCCCAGAACAGCAGCATCCACATCGACCAGTAGAAGCCGTACTGGCTGTGGCTGATCAGTTCCAGGCCGGCATCGCTGACCATCTGCTTGAACTGCGCTTCGCTGATGATGCGGATGTGGTTGGGTTTCTGGAAATACTCGGGAGAGGCGATGCCTTTTTGCAGGTTTTCGGAACTGGGATGGGGGACAGTCAGCAAATACAGCGCGCCGGGCTTGCCCACGCGGACCAGTTCGGCGAGGAACTGTGCCGGATCGTCCACATGTTCGATGACCTCGGTGGAGACCACCCGCGTCGCCGTCGCATCGGCGATCGGCAGCGGTGCGCAGTCGGTCACGTGACACTCGACGCTAGGCGCGATGGTGTCGCTCAGACGCTGACGAGTCGCCTCGACCTTGGCCGCATCGATGTCGGCGATGATAATTTTCGCGCCGCGTGTGGCACAGAAATGTACGTTACCGCCGTCACCGCAGCCTACATCAAGCAACGTGTCCTCGGTGGTCACCGGGAAACCAGTGAACAGCTCGCCGGTTTGCTGATTGAACCAGCCGCTGAGGGTCGCGTCATACAGCCCCAGCATGTACGGATCGACCTTGGCTGCAGGCACTTCTGGCTGCACGGGAGCGGGGGCTGGGGCCCTCGCCGTGAGTTTCTTCAAAAGGCTCAGCATGAGGTGACTCCAGAGGATGGAACGGCGGTTCGGGACGTGCCAAGGCGTTTCACAAGGGCAGCGCCGCGATTGCGCATGGGCATTTCGACGAAGCGATAATTGAGCTCGCTCAACAGGACGATCACCCCGCCAGCGATCAGTATTGTCAGGATCGGATGGCCGGCTGGACTGGGCAGACCGGCCGCCTGCAAGCGGAAGATCAATTCGCGGACCAGCGAATAGGCCGGGATGTGGATCAGGTAGATTCCATAGGAGCGGCTGCCGATCCAGGTCATCAGGCTCTTCAGCAGTCCAGCTGGCATCAGGTAATCACGGTTGTAGGACGCCACCCAGACCAACACCGCGCTGAGCACGGCAATCGCACCGATGCGCGAGTTGATGAATGTGAAACGATCAGTCGCCAGCACACTCAGCGCCACCGCAATGGCCAACAGCACCGACACACCGACCCATGGCCGACGCAAAAACGTCGGTTCCCAGCGCACGTAACCGGGTTGCGCACTCCACATGGCCAACAGCACGCCCAGGGCCAGTGCATCGGTTCGGACCACCATCAGAATCGGCGTACGCAGCGTAAACAGCTGTACCGCGACCAACGCCAGCAACGCCCAGACCAGGTGCTTGCGGCAGACCAGAATCAACAGCGGAAACAACAGGTAAAACTGCTCCTCCAGCGACAGGCTCCAGTAGACGAAACTGGTGCCGTACTCGTAATGGTAGAAGCTGTCGGCGAAGCGGAAATTGGCGTACTGCGCCACCGCGGCCAGCGTCGCCTGCAGGTTGGCGTGCAGTGTGCCGAAGGCGGCGGAGCGGTTGATAAACACACACGCCAGCAACATCAGCACCAGCCACAGCCACGCCGACGGCAACAGCCGAAACGCTCGGCGCAGCCAGAAGTTGCGCGTCTGCTCCCAGTACTCCTGACGTGTGCTACAACCTTGCAACGCCGGTATCAGACTGCGTGCGATGACAAAGCCCGAGATGGCGAAAAACAGATCGACGCCCCACCAGGGTTGGCCAAACGCGGTGATGGCTTGCAGCAGGGGCACCGTGTCGGTGAACAGGCTGCCTTGCATGTGATGAAACAACACCCCGAGCACCGCAATGCCGCGCAACAACTCGATATCCATGATTCGCTTGCTGCTCATGCCATCCTCCTGGACGTTGCATCGGCATCCACCGGTTTACGGGCAATGATCACCTGACTCTTGGGCATGAACCGGTCAAGCATCTGCTTGATTGCCAGTCCGTCGGGGTGTGTCAGCAAGTCTTGCCAGGTTTTCGCCCAGCTCTCCATCAGCGGCGGGTACGGCGCCTGAATCCGGTCTCGCACCGCGCCCCCCGGATCTCGCCCGGCGGCCCGCTCGCTGGCCCAGAAAAAGATCATGCCCATGACCCAGAAAAATCCCGTGGCCTGACAATGCTCGATCACCAGTCCGGCGTCCTCCACCAATGCGGCAAACCGCTCGGGGGTGAAAATCTGCACATGATTAGGCGATTGAAAATAGCTGGCCGGTGCGATGCCCTGCTGCAAATGCTCGCCCACCGGCGCCGGCACGCTCAGCAGGTACAACGCGCCGGGACGTCCCATACGCACCAGCTCGGCCATGAATGGCTCGGGCTGATCGATGTGTTCGAGCACTTCCATGCACACCACTTTGCTCGCACAGCCATCGGCCAAGGGCAGCGGCAGGCTGTTGCTCACCAGCCCAAGATTCGGCTTGTCCGACTGCGCCGCTACCTGCCGGGCGAGGTCGCGGACTTTGTCGTGTTCGCTGTCGGTGAAGATCACCGACGCGCCCTGACGTACCGCAAACAACGTCGCCACCCCTTCACCGCAACCGACATCCAGCAAGGTGTCATCCGCCGTGATGGCGAAGCCCTTGAGCAACTCACCGCTGTCACCCAGAAACCAGCCGTCGAGCATGGCGTCGTGCAAGCCTACATCCCTGGGGGACACCGGGCTTGGCACGACCGCTAACGGTTCGGCTTTCACCGCAGGAAACAGACGTTTCACCAGTGCGCGGATCATGCCTCGGGGGTTTCCACGGCAGACACCGCATGGGCCTGGAACAGTCGGGCGAAAAATCCGCCAAGGCGTTGCTCCGCGGTTGCCTGACTGCAGAAGGTTTCGAGACTGGCCACCGCGTGGGCGGACATCTGCGCGTAACGCACGGGATCGTCTTTGGCGACGTCATAGCTGGCCCGATAGGCCCTGCACAACGACGCCCAGTTGGTGACGTAACGCAGTGTGCGGAACGCCCGGCGCGGATCATGGGGCCAGGCGGTCAGCTCATCGGTAGTGTCGATCAGGAAAGCGTTATCGGCGTCCAGGTAATCAATCATCGCCGTGGTGCGTGGTGCCACGGCCGGTTTGCCGCAGGACATGAACTCCATCAACGGCAGACACTGGCCTTCGCCGTAGGAGGTGTTCACCACGTAACTAGTGGCCTGCACCAGACGCTCGTAGTCCGCATCCGCGAGGTAGCCGTAAATCAGTACGATGCGGCAGCGGTAGGACTGATTCTTGTACAAGTGATGGAGGATGTCGCTCAGCGCTTCTTCGGCATCATGGTGGGTCAGTTTGAGCACCAGCGTCGCGTCTTCCACCTCGCGGAAGGTCACGCAGAAGGCACTGAGCATATCTTCCCAGTTCTTGCGCCCGTCACTTGGGTTGAACACCGAGGTGTAGATCACACCGTCGAGTACCAGTTCGTGCTCGCGAGCCGGCGCCTGGAAATCGATACCCTCGCCGGCGCGCAAATGCGCAGGACCAAAGGCACGCAAGTCGAGCAGGCGACTGTCTGCCAGCACTCCCTTGATCGTCAATCGCACCTGACTGGCCAGCGGCTGGCGTTGTAACTGCGCACCGCGCGCGGCAAAACGGTCCCACACCGGCGCGGGCACCGCCATGATCGGATAGTCGGAGCCCATGGCCTCGCGCACGGCGTTGACGGTATAGCTGGAATGGGTAATCGCCGCGCCTGACGCTCGCAATACGTTACGCCAGTCGTTGCGGGGTTCTCCGGCAAACGGCTCGTTGGGAATTGTGCTGAACTCCCAGGCAAACACCGCGAGGGTCGGACAGGCGAAATGTACCGGTGTGCGATGAGGTGGCGAGAACGACAGGAACACGCAGTCTTCCCCACGGGACAGGCAGTCGAGGTACAGGGCATCGACTTCGGTCTGCGGGTCGCTGACCTCCACCACCCGCCCCAACCGCTCCAGCACCGGTCGGTACTCCTTCAGCACGAAGTAATAGCTGTACTCCGAGCGGCCGAGGTTCTGGGCAATGGTGTGCTGGTTGGTTTCCGAATGAATGATGATCAGCATGAGGCGTTATCCGTCACGGCCGCTGCCGGCAAAACCAGCGGTACCAGCCCGAGAAAATCCGACAGGCGCTGCTGCACCGGGGCGAAGGCGCAGTAGTCGTGCATGCGTTCGATGGCGGCGCGGGACATATGCTCATACTGCTGCGGTCGCTCCTTGGCCATTCGATAGCTGTTTTCGTAAGCCGTTTTCAACGAGCCCCAGTCCGGTCGGTAACGCAGGGTGCGATAGATAATGCGACTGTCCTGAGGCCAGATGGTCAGCTCTTCGCTGGACCCGACCACGAACGCCACGCGCTCGTCGATGTAGTCCTCCATGGCGGTGTGGTCCGGGGCGATCACCGGTTTGCCACTGGCCATGAACTCCATCAGCGGCAGGCACAGGCCCTCGCAGCGCGAAGCGTTGACGTAATAGCTGGCGGCTTCGTAGAGCCGGGCGTATTGCGGATCGTCCAGATAACCGTGCATCACCACCACCCGACAGGCGAAGGGCGACAGCTGCGCCAGCAAGGTCATCAGTTCGCTGTAGTAGGACGACAGATCGTTGTGGGTAATCTTCAGCACCAGCGTGGCGTCCTCGGTTTCCCGGAAGGCCCAGCAGAACGCCGTGATCAGTTGATGCCAGTTCTTGCGACCGTCCTGGGGGTTGAACACGCTGACGTAGACCACGCCATCGACCCGGGTTTCGACCTGGGCCGTAGTGTCGGGCAAACCCGTCGAGGCAGGCTCGGGCACCGCAACCGACTGCGGGCCGGCGATAGCGGGCAGGTAGCTGGCCAGTCGGTCATGGGCAGCGTCCGACAAAAGATCGCGAATCCCCTCCCGGTACCACTGGCTCAGGAAATGCGTGCGATCGACCGGCACCGGTTGCGCCTTGCCCAGATCCAGCGCCCACAGGCGCAGGTAGTGGCGGGCAATGACGAAGCGCCGTTTCAGCGTCAGCGGTGGCGGCCGCAAAGCCTCCAGCTCAGCCTCCCTCTCAGCCAACTGCTCGGCGGTCAGCGGAACGGGAATCAGCGCATCGGCAGACAACCCGAGCGTGCGGGTATCGAGAATGCACCCCTTGATGTCCAGGGACGAACCCGGATTGACCGGTAGACTGGTGTGTCGGCTACGAATGGCCGCGAAGTTTTCCCACAACGGTGTCGGCAATACCAACACCGGGAAGTCTTCGCCCATGGCTCGGCGAATCGCCCGGGCGGTGTGACTGGAGAGCGTAATGACCCGGCCCTGGCGAGCCAGCATGTGCGTCCAGTTCTGCTGCGGGTCGTTGTCCCACTGCTCATCGGGAATCGAGTCGAACTCCCAGGCCACCACGCAGATCGTCGGGCACTCAAGGTCGATCGGGGTTTTCTGTAGCGGCGTGAAGGACAGGAACAGGCTGTCTTCGCCAGCGGCAAGCCATTGTCGGTAGAGGGGATCGACCTCGGCGGTGGAGGACACCACATGCACCCGCCCCAGGCTTTCAAGCACTGGGCGATAGGCCTTGAGCACGAAGTAGTAACTGTATTCGGGGCGACCGAGGCTCTGGCTGATGGAGCTGTCGTTGACGTCCGAGTAGAGAATGAAATTCATGGCATCCCACGATGAAGCCGCCGTCCCGGCAGCCTCACTCTTATGACGGTAGCGCCACAGGTCGGACCGTTAAACGGTGCTCGCCCATCGTCTGCATGCCCGCCTGCGTTCTTGTTTTAATGGTCAGCTTCGCCTGGTCGGATAACCGCCATGCCGATCGCTGGGCAATCGTGATGAGGGGCATTCTAAACACATCCGTTGAGGATTCGTGAACCGCCTGGCGAGAATAAATCAGGCTACGCAAACGAGAACTGACCAGTCACGGTAGGACCTGTTGAAATTGCCGCGCAATTGGCACAGATTGGCTACCAAACAACTACAACAACGACTTCGCATGTCAGAAATTTCCGAGAAAGCAGTTAGTGCTATCCGGTTTACCCAGCAAAGACTGGGGTTGCCGAAGTTGGCTCATTGAGGGGGCTGCTGCTTGAAGAAGCGTCTGTTCGTTACGGGTCTGAGTGGATTCGTAGGACGTCATATCCAATCCCGTCTGAACTCTTCTGACTCGGGCTGGGAGTTGTCGCCTGTCCCATCCCGTTATGACCTTTGCGAACCCAAAAGCCTCGACGGTCTGTGGCCGCACGTACCCGACGCCGTGATTCACCTGGCAGGGCAAACCTTCGTCCCCGAAGCCTTTCGTGACCCGGCGAAGACGTTTCAGGTCAACCTGCTGGGCACCCTGAACCTGCTGCAAGCGCTCAAGGCACGAGGCTTCAACGGTACTTTCCTGTATGTCAGCTCCGGCGATGTCTACGGTCAGGTCAACGAAAGCGCCTTGCCGATCGACGAACACCAGCCGCCCTGCCCGCGCAACCCTTATGCCGTGAGCAAGCTTTCAGCGGAAATGCTGTGCCTGCAATGGGGCATGACCGAAGGCTGGCGTGTGCTGGTCGCACGGCCCTTCAATCACATCGGCGCCGGACAGCTGGACAGCTTCGTCATTGCCAGCGCCGCCCGGCAGATCTGTCGGATCAAGCAGGGTCTGCAAGCGCCTGAGCTTGAAGTGGGTGATATCGATGTGACGCGCGATTTTCTCGATGTCAGCGATGTCGTCTCCGCCTACCTGGCCTTGCTTGAACGCGGTGCGCCCGGACAGGTCTACAACATTTGCTCCGGGGTCGAGCAGAGCATTCGTTCCCTGATCGAGCAGTTGGCGGATCTGGCCCAGGTCGATATGCAACTGATTCAAGACCCCGCGCGCCTTCGCCGCGCAGAACAGCGTCGTGTCTGTGGCAGCCATGCCAAGCTGCACCAGACCACAGGATGGGCGCCTGAACTTACAACACAACAATCCTTGCGGGCGATCCTGTCCGACTGGGAGTCACGGGTAAGACAACAATGACAAAAAGTGCATTGATCACGGGGATCACCGGTCAAGACGGCGCCTACCTGGCCAAGCTGCTGCTCGACAAGGGCTATAAAGTCCACGGTATGGTAGCGCGGCGCAGCAGCGACTCACGCTGGCGTCTGCGCGAAATGGGCGTCGAGGGCGACATCGTCTACCTGGACGGTGACATGGCCGACGCCTGCTCTGTGCAGCGCGCAGTCATCAAGTCGGCCCCTGACGAAGTCTATAACCTGGCCGCGCAAAGCTTTGTCGCGGCGTCCTGGGACCAACCCGTGACCACCGGGATTGTCGATGGGCTGGGCGTGACCCACCTGCTCGAAGCCATTCGTCAGTTCAGTCCGCACACCCGTTTTTACCAGGCTTCGACCAGCGAAATGTTTGGCCTGATCCAGGCCGAACAGCAGGACGAAAACACCCCGTTCTATCCGCGCAGCCCGTACGGCGTGGCCAAGCTCTATGGCCACTGGATCACCGTGAACTACCGCGAAAGCTTCAACCTGCACGCCAGTAGCGGCATCCTGTTCAACCACGAATCACCGCTGCGCGGGATCGAATTCGTGACCCGCAAAGTGACCGACGCCGCCGCCCGCATCAAACAGGGCAAGCAGCAGGAATTGCGCCTGGGCAACATCGACGCCAAGCGCGACTGGGGCTTTGCCGGCGACTACGTCGAAGCCATGTGGCTGATGCTGCAACAGGACAAGGCCGATGATTTCGTGGTCGCCACGGGTGTCACCACCACGGTACGCGAGATGTGCCAGATCGCCTTTGAACACGTCGGCCTCAACTACCGCGACTTCGTGAAAATCGACCCGGCGTTTTTCCGCCCGGCCGAAGTCGATGTGCTGCTGGGTAATCCGGCCAAGGCGCAACGACTATTGGGCTGGAAGCCAAAAACAGATTTGCAGACCCTGATCCGCATGATGATGGATGCGGACATGAAACGCGTCGCCAAGGAGTAGGCCATGCTGATTCCCGTGATTCTTTCTGGTGGTGCCGGAACAAGGCTGTGGCCGGTTTCGCGTGAAGGTCATCCCAAGCCGTTCATGACCTTGCCCGACGGCCAGACGCTGCTGGGCAAGACCTATCAACGCGCCGCCGGGCTGCTCGGCACACACGGTGATATCGTCACGGTAACCAACCGTGACTACTACTTCCAAAGCAAGGATCACTACCAGGACGCTCATCTGGGTCATCACCGCGGACACTTCGTGCTGGAGCCGGTGGGCCGCAACACCGCCCCGGCCATCGCCGCCGCCGCCCTGGCGCTGCAGGCTTTACACGGCAACGAAGCGATTTTGGTGGTGATGCCCGCTGACCACCTGATCCAGAACGAAGACGCCTTCAAGACCGCCATCACGCATGCCGTGAAACTGGCCGAGGCCGGGCATCTGGTGACCTTCGGTGTGATCCCGACGGCGCCGGAGACCGGTTTCGGTTACATCGAACGCGGTGAGCCACTGGACGAGCAGGGAGCGACCAAGGTCGCACGCTTCGTCGAAAAGCCCGACCTGCAAACCGCCACACATTACCTGGAAAGCGGTAACTTCCTGTGGAACTCGGGCATGTTCTGCTTCTCGATCGGCACCTTGCTGGCGGAGTTGCAGATCCATGCCCCGCAATTGCTCGAACAGGCCGACGCATGCCTGGCGGCCAGCGCCGCGGTCGAGACTGGCGGCTGCCTGCAACAGGAGTTATCGGCGACGCATTTCGCCGAGATGAGCGATATCTCCATCGACTACGCCTTGATGGAGCGTTCCGACAAGGTGGTGGTGGTGCCTGCCGGTTTCGACTGGAGCGACATCGGTTCATGGGGCGCCGTCAGTGCCCTGGTTCCAGCCGACGCGCAGAACAACCGCGCCAGCGGCGATGCGCTGTTCATCGACAGCCACAACAACTTCGTCCAGAGCGATGGCCGTATGGTCGCGACCGTCGGCGTGGATAACCTGATCGTCATCGACACCGCCGACGCGGTGCTGGTCGCTCATGCCGACCGCGCACAAGACGTGCGCAAGGTGGTCAAACAGCTCAAGGAAAAAGAGCACGAAAGCTATCGCCTGCACCGCACCGTCAGTCGTCCGTGGGGCACGTACACCGTGCTGGAAGAAGGTCCGCGCTTCAAGATCAAACGCATCGTGGTCAAACCGGGCGCCAAGCTATCGCTGCAAATGCACCATCACCGCAACGAACATTGGGTGGTGGTCGAAGGCATGGCCAAGGTCACCAACAATGGCTCGGGGTCGCACTTGGTGGCCAAGAACGAGTCCACCTTCATTGCCGCCGGGCACAAGCATCGTCTGGAAAACCCGGGGGTGATCGACCTGGTCATTATTGAAGTGCAAAGCGGTGAGTATCTGGGAGAAGACGATATCGTCCGCTTCGAAGATCAGTACGGCAGGACGGTCTGAATGTTGCTCAATCTGCGCTCGCTGTGGAGCTACCGGGGTTTCATCCTCGGTAGCGTCAAGCGAGAGTTCCAATCGCGTTATCGCAACTCGCTGTTCGGTGCCTTGTGGACCGTGCTCAACCCGCTGTCGATGATCGTCGTCTATACGGTGGTCTTTTCCCACATCATGCGCGCCCGCTTGCCGGGGGTGGATGACGGCATGGCCTACAGCGTCTACCTCTGTGCCGGATTGCTGACCTGGGGCCTGTTCTCGGAAATCACCTTGCGCAGCCAGAACATGTTTCTGGAAAACGCCAATCTGCTGAAGAAAATCAGTTTCCCGAGAGTCTGTTTGCCGGTGATCGTGCTGTTCAATGCCGGCATCAACTTCGCGATCATCATCGGGTTGTTCCTGGGCTTCTTACTGATCACCGGGCGCCTGCCGGGCATGGCCTTGCTGGCGCTGCTGCCGCTGGTGGCCTTGCAGGTGATCTTCTGCGCCGGGCTGGGGATGATTCTTGGCGTGCTGAACGTATTCTTTCGCGATGTCGGGCAGTTCTTCGGCATCTGCCTGCAATTCTGGTTCTGGCTGACGCCAATCGTGTACCCGATGAGCATCCTGCCCGAGTGGGTCCAGCGTCTGCTGCAACTCAATCCCCTGACCAACCTGATCACCAGTTATCAGAACGTGTTTCTCTACGGCCAATGGCCGGTCTGGAGTTCCCTGCTGCCGATCCTGGTGATCGGTGTGTTGTTCTGTGTGATCGGGCTGCGGCTGTTTCGCCAGCGGGTCGGCGAAATGGTGGATGAACTCTGATGGGACACATACGCGTTACCGGCCTGGGCAAGGCTTACAAGCAGTACCCCACCCGCTGGAGCCGGCTGGCCGAATGGCTGATCCCGTTTTCACCGATCCGCCATCGCCAGCATTGGGTGCTGCAAGGTGTGGAATTCGAGATTGCCCCCGGTGAAGCGGTAGGTATCGTCGGGGTGAACGGCGCCGGCAAAAGTACCTTGCTGAAGATGATCACCGGCACCACCCAACCGACCTGTGGACAGATTCAGCTCGAAGGCCGGGTTGCCGCGCTGCTGGAGCTGGGCATGGGGTTTCATGCGGATTTCACCGGCCGGCAGAACGCGGTCATGGCCGGGCAGCTGCTGGGCATGCCGATCGAAGAGATCGAAGCCCTGATGCCCGAGATCGAACGTTTCGCGGAAATCGGCGAAGCCATCGATCACCCCGTACGCACCTATTCAAGCGGCATGCAGATGCGCCTGGCCTTCAGCGTGGCCACCGCCCGGCGCCCGGACATCCTGATCGTCGATGAAGCCCTGTCGGTGGGCGACGCCTACTTCCAGCACAAGAGCTTCGACCGCATCCGCAGCTTTCGCAAAGCCGGTACCACCCTGCTGATCGTGTCCCACGACCGTTCGGCCATCCAGTCGATATGCGACTCGGCGATCCTCCTGGAAAGCGGCCGCATGGCCATGCACGGCAAACCCGAAGCGGTCATGGATTACTACAACGCCTTGCTCGCCGAACGGGAAGGCCAGACCGTGCGTCAGGAAATGCTCGCCGGCGGGCAAGTGCAAACCGTTTCCGGCACTGGCGAAGCCGGCATTCTCAGCGTGCGTTTGCTGGACGAGCGCGAGCGCACCATCGACGCCGCCGAAGTCGGTCAGCCCGTGGTGCTGGAGGTGCAGGTCGAAGTCCGCCAGGACATCGAACGGCTGGTGTTGGGCTTCATGATCAAGGATCGCCTGGGCCAGGCCATGTACGGGATCAACACCCATCGCCAGGATCAGGCGCTGACCGACCTGCAGGCCTTTGAGCGGGTCACCTACCGCTTTGCCTTCGTCATGGGCCTGGGCAAGGGCAACTATTCCGTGGCCCTGAGCTTGTCTCGGCTGGACTCGCACCTGGACCGCAATTTCGAATGGCGCGACTACGGCCTGGTGTTCCACGTCATCAATAACCGCCATGAAGACTTCGTCGGCTGCTCGTGGCTGGGCGCGAAAACCACCATCACCCGCACCACCGCACAGACTGTTTCGGAGACCACGCCATGACTCGCCTGCTGGTGGAATGCACCCATGTGTTCCAGCATCCCAAGGTCAATTCGGGCATTCAGCGGGTGGTGCGCAACGTCATCAATCAACTGTCGGAAAACATCGACGGCGTGGAATGCATTCCCGTAGTGATGCTCAACGGCAAGCTCTACCGAGTGCTGAAGCTGGCCCCTTTGAACATTCCGCTTTTCGATGGGTTGATGATCTTTGGTGGGCGGCTGGGGCGGTTGGCTCATCGTTTCTGGCAACTGCATCAACGCCTCCACAAGCGCAGTCGTTCGCGAATTGCCAAGCGTTTGCTGCACGTGGCCTACCGCGTCACGGCGATAGCCTGTTTCAGTATTCCGCTGCGTCTGATCGAGGGCCTCAACCAGTATCAACTGCCCAAGCGTTGCTCGCCGCTGCAGCATCAGCCGGGGGATCAACTGGTGCTGCTGGACTCGTCCTGGCATACCGACTTTTTCCCGTTTGCCGAACAACTCAAACGCGACGGCGTGGGTATTGTTTCGGTGATCTACGACCTGATTCCCCTGACCCACCCGCAGTTCTACGACACACGGCTGGTGCAGATCTTTAACGAGTGGTTCGACTGGATCACCCAAACTGCCGACGGCTACATGACGATTTCCGCCACGGTGCGCGATCAGGTGCGTGAGGAATTGCATCGCCGGGTCGGCCCGGCGAAAGCCGACAGGTTGTGGTTCGACTATTTCCACCTCGGCTCCGAACTGGACCTGAGCGAAGCGACCGCCGCCGTCGAACCGCGCCTGACGCGAATGTTCGAAACACCGGAACCGGTGTTCCTGATGGTCAGCACCATCGAGCCGCGCAAGAACCACGACTATCTGCTGGACGCCTTCGAGCTGGCCTGGGCCGCAGGCTCCAAGGCCCGACTGTGCATTGCCGGCCGAATCGGCTGGAAGTGCGACGCCCTGCTCGCCCGCGTGCGTGAACACCCGGAGCTGAACCGACGGCTGTTCATGTTTAACGACCTGAGCGACACCAGCCTCGAACATGCCTACTCCCACGCCAGTGCATTGGTGTTTCCGTCCCACGTCGAAGGTTTTGGCCTGCCGCTGGTGGAAGCGATGCAGCGCGGTTTGCCGGCGATGGGTAGCGACATTCCGGTATTCCGCGAGATTGGCGGTGAGTTCATGGCCTATTTCGATCTCGCGTCCCCGCAAAGTCTGGTCGATCTGGTCACCCACATGGAAAACACCGGGACCTTCCCGGCCGCACGCACAGTGAGCGAATGGCGCTGGCTCGGTTGGCGCGAAGCCAGTGCGCAATTGGTCAAGCGAGTCCTGCGCAACCTGAAGAAGACCCCAGTGACCGTTGAGAGGCAGCATGCGGATTGCCCTTAACGCGCGAATTCTCCAGGTACCCCGAACCGGTATTGGCCACTACCTGGCCGAACTGGTCAGCGCCCTGACTCATGAACCGGGCCTGGAACTGTCGTTGTTCCACGGTCGTGGCTGGAGCTCGTCGCTGCCAACGGCGGTGATGCCCGGTTACTCGCGGCTGACTCCTTTTTTGCGGCAGATCCCTGGGGCCTATCAGGCGCGTCGCTGGCTGGAACAACGGCGCTTCGACCGAGGGCGCTCTGCGGCCATCGACCTCTACCACGAACCGAGTCTGTGGCCCTTTGCATTCAAGGGCCCGACCGTCATCACCCTGCACGACCTGACCCATCTGCACTACCCGTCGACCCAGCCAGCAGCACGGTTGCGGGAGATTGAGCGGCGGCTGGGCCAGGGCGTACAACAGGCGCGCCTGATCCTGACCGACTCGCAGTTTGTCGCCGACGAGGCTCAGCGTTATTTCGGCCTTGGGCCTGAGCGTTTTGTCGTTGCGCCGCTGGGGGTCGCGGCGCGTTTCCACCCGCGCACCCACGAATCATTGCAGCAGGCATTGCACCCGCATGGCGTAAATCCCCAGGGCTACTTCCTGTGTGTCGGAACCCTGGAGCCGCGCAAGAATCTCTCGCTGGCGTTGCGCGCCCACACGCAACTGCCGCTGGCGCTGCGTCAGCGTTTTCCTTTGCTCGTGGTCGGCATGGCCGGGTGGCGGGGTAACCCACTCGGTGATGACCTGCACAAGGCCTTGGCGGCCGGCCATGTCCGCCTGCTGGGGTATCTGCCTGATGAGCAGGTCGCACAGTTGTTGGCTGGCGCCCGGGCGCTGGTTTTCCCCTCCGTGTATGAAGGTTTCGGCCTTCCGGTTCTGGAGGCCATGGCCAGTGGCACACCCGTGATATTGACCCGACGCTCGGCCATGCCCGAAGTCGCGGGCGCCGCGGGCAACTATATCGAGCCTGATGATGTGCACGGTTTGTGCGAGGCCATGAGCCGTCTGGCCGACGATGAAGCGCATTGGCAGGTATGCCGGGAAGCGGGATTGCAACGGGCGAAGCTTTTTTCCTGGGGGCGTTGCGCGAAGCTGACCGTTCGCGCCTACCGCCAGGCTTTGGGAGGTTGAATGCGTGTTCTTCATTTCTACAAAACGTACTTGTCAGAAACCGTCGGCGGTATCGAACATGTCATGTTTGAGCTCTGCGAAAGCGGCGCGCAGCATGGCATTGAAAGCCAGGTTCTGACGTTAAGCGCCAACCCGACGCCTACGGTCATCCCGTTTGGTCAGCACGAAGTCCATCGCGCCAAACTCGATGTGCAATTCGCGTCCACCGGGTTTTCCTACAGCGTCTTCAAACAGTTTCGGGAATTGGCCGCAGAAGCCGACGTCATCAACTATCACTTCCCCTGGCCTTTCATGGATGTGGTGCATTTCGTCAGTGGAATAAACAAACCCAGCGTGGTGACGTACCACTCGGACATCATCCGGCAAAAGCACCTGCTCAAACTCTACCGACCGTTGATGACGCGTTTTCTGGCCAGCGCCGATCGGATTGTCGCGGCATCGCCGAACTACCTGCATACCAGTGAAGTTCTAAAAAACTTCCCGGACAAAACCCGGGTCATTCCTTATGGCCTGAACAAGTCCGCTTATCCAAAACCCGACACCGAGCGCATGGCCCATTGGCGCCAGCGCCTGGGTGAGCGTTTCTTTCTGTTCGTCGGCGTCATGCGTTACTACAAGGGCCTGCACATCCTGCTCGATGCGCTCAAAGACGTCGATTATCCGGTGGTGATCGTCGGTGCCGGGCCTCTGGAGAACGAGCTACACGCCCAGGCCGCCGCGCTGGGCCTGCGCAACGTGCAGTTCCTCGGACGCCTGGACGACGAAGACAAAGCTGCACTGCTGCAATTGAGCTACGCGATTGTCTTCCCGTCACACCTGCGCTCGGAGGCGTTTGGCATCTCCCTGCTCGAAGGGGCGATGTACGGCAAACCGATGATCTCCAGCGAAATCGGCACCGGCACCAGTTACATCAATATTCACGGAGAGACCGGACTGGTGGTGCCCCCAAGTCATCCACAGGCGTTTCGCGAAGCCATGCGCACGCTGTGGGAAAACCCTGTCCGCGCAGCGGAAATGGGCATGAAGGCTGAAGCGCGTTACCGGCAGTTGTTCACCGCTGACGAAATGGGCCGCAAGTGGACCGAGTTGTATCAGGAACTGCTGGAAGAAAAATCGCTGTCCTACGCGTAACCGCCTTTGGTGGGAGCAAGCCGCTCCCACACTGATTACAGGTCGAGCACCAGCGGCTCTTGGTCCTGAGCCGGCACCGCACAGCAAATCAGCACGTCCCCCGCACCAGGTAACTCCGCCGGGGGCTGTGGATAACTCACCTGGCCGCTGATCAAACGGGTCTTGCAGGTGCCACAGGAACCGCCGCGGCAGCTGAACTCTGGCCGCAGCCCCCGACTTTCCGCCAACGCCAGCAAACTGCCGCCGTCCGGCTGCCAGCGCGCATCGATGGCCGAACGCTGGAACACCACCGCCACCGACGTGGTGGCCGCTGGAGGCTGTTCGATAACCGGTGCTTCAGGATCCGGCAGCCGACGTAACGTTGAAGGACCGAAGGTCTCGGCGTGAATCCGTTCATCGCGGATGTCCAACCCACGTAAGCCGTCGTACAGCCCTTGAGTGAAACTGCTCGGGCCACACAAGACAAAATCCACCTGATCGTAGTCTTCCACCGGCAGGATGGTTTGAAGCAGCGCGAGGTCGATACGCCCGCTCAGGTCAAAATCCTCGCCCTCCCGGGCCTCGCTTTCCGGTTGGCTGAGCAGGCGTACGACCCGCACGGCGTCATCCGCACCGTCCAGCAAGCGCTCAAGCTCAGCGCGAAACGGCTGATCGGCCAGGCTGCGCGAACTCTGGATCAACCAGCTCGGCCGGGTACGCCGGGTGCGCTGGCCCTGGTAAACCACTTCACGCAGCATCGACAACAACGGCGTGACGCCGACCCCGGCCGCCAACAGCACCAGTGGCCGGCGTTCATGGGCGGCCACCGTGAAATGCCCTTGCGGCGCACGGGCTTCAATCAGGTCACCGACCCGAATCTGTTGGTGCAGGTGTGTAGAGACCAACCCTTCACGTTTCAAGCTAATGCGGAAGAATTCATCGGACGGCGCACTCGACAGGCTGTACGTACGGATGTGCACCTGGCCATCGAGGGTAAAGCGCACCGGCAAGTGCTGCCCCGCCTGGAACAGCGGTAACCCGGCGCCGTCAGCCGGTTGCAGATAGATCGAGCGAATGTTCCGGCTTTCCTGCTCGATCCGGCTGACCCGCAAGGGCCGCCAGTGATCACCCAATGCCGCGGCCTGCAACCTGGCAGCCGCCTGTTCCCAGGTGCCGGTCATCAGGCTGTTGGGCGAAACCCCGTCGAAGCGCCAACGCAACGCCAACGCAGCGGGCCGACGTACGACATGCTGCACGTGCAGTCTCCATAACCGTTCGGCGCCTTGAAACGCTTCGACTTGCGGGCCTTCAAGGATGATTTCGGTACGACCGCTGACCTGCAGCAGATCGCCCGTGGTGAAATCGATAAACAGCAACCCGGCGCGCGGATTGAGCAGCAGGTTGCCCAAGGTATTGAAATGCAGGTTGCCGGCAAAATCAGGGATGGTCAGGCAGTCGCCCTCGACCTGAACGAAACCCGCCTGACCACCGCGGTGAGAAACATCCACAGAGCGCGAGTTATCCACATCCACGTAGCTGGCGACAAAGAAGGTGTCGGCGCCCCGAATCATCGCCGTGGCCGCGTCATCCAGCGAATTCAGACGCTGGGCGATGCGGGTCGATGGATCGGCCAATGGCACCGACTGGAACTGACGTAATTGAATGTACTGCGGACAATTGCCGAAGGCCTGTTCAACCGCGACGCTCAGACCTTGTGCCCCCATTGTGCTGACCCGGCCGTTGATCCGGTTACGCCGCCGGGTGTGCAACTCGATCCCCAGCAAGCCAATCGCCGCCCCGACCTGCAATTGCGCCGGGTCATCGGTGGTGGGCAGGCTGTCCAGTTGCAACAGAGCAGGTTCGGGCGAATGGGCAAAACCCGGTTGGCCTTCGAGGATGCTCGCCCAAGGGTTGCCGTCGGCGTCCACTGCACCAAACAGCATGAACGGCAGTTGCCGATAGAACTGCCGATGTTGATCCGGCATTTCGCCGCGGATCACCTTGCGCCCGTGCGCTTCCATACGCTCGGCAACACCGACATGGGCCTGCAGCTGTTTCTCGCCAGCATGCCAAGGTGAAAGCTCCATCACGGTTCTCCCCTGCGCACACGGCGCAGTGTGAACGGCCCGGCAATGCCGGGCCGTAAGTGCTTCAGGCGGTTTGCAAACCGGCCACGGTGCGTGGCATGCCGACAAAGCCGGGCAACGCCTCGATCCGTGCCAGCCAGGCTCGCACGTTGGCATAGTCGGCCAGCGACACGTTGCCTTCCGGCGCATGGGCGATGTAACTATAGGCAGCAACATCGGCGATGGTCGGCTGATCACCGGCGAGGTAGGCGGACTTGGCCAGTTCCTGATCCACCACCTTGAGCAGGTTGTGCGAGCGGGTGATCACTTCTTCGGCGTTGTAAGGCGCACCGAACACCGTGATCAGCCGTGCAATGGCGGGGCCGAAGGCAATCGGCCCAGCCGCTACCGACAACCAGCGCTGAACCTTCGCCGCACCGACCGGGTCGGTGGGCAACCAGCGGCCCTTGCCGTATTTCTGCGCCAGGTACACCAGAATCGCATTGGAATCCGTCAGCACCACGCCTTGGTCATCGATTACCGGGACTTGGCCGAAGGGGTTGAGTGCGAGAAAGTCCGGTTGTTTATGCGCGCCTTTCGCCAGATCAACGAAGATCAGTTCCGTTGGCAGCTCAAGCAAGGACAGCATCAACTCCACGCGGTGAGCGTGGCCGGAACGCGGGAAGTTGTAGAGTTTGATGGCGTGCATGGTCGACTCCGCGGGTGGATTACGCGGTTCAGGAGAGAATCGCGCTGAGTGGCGCTATCTTCCACCTGCTACCAAAACAACAGAATAACCAGAAAAGACAATCGATAATTTCACCCAATGCAATAATGCCTCAAGTGCGTAATGCCGGATGTTCACGCAACGCCTTCACTGCATAGTCCACGAAACTGCGTACCCGCGCCGGCGCCTTGCGCCCGCCCTGATACACCACATGGATGGGCAATGGAGGAAGTTCGAAGTCTTGCAGGACGATTTCCAGCTCACCGGCGGCGACCTTGCTAGCCACCTGATAGGACAGGACCCGGGTCAACCCCAACCCCAGGCAAGCGGCGGTGATTGCCGCCTGATTCGCGGTCACCACCAGACGCGGTTCAGGGTGAACACTGAACGACTCGCCAGCCGCAATGAAGGGCCAGTTCCTTTGTTGCCCAATGGATGAGGTGGCGACGATCCGCGCCCGACTCAGATCATTGGGATGCAATGGCCGACCCTGTTGCCGCAGATAATCGGGAGACCCGCAGATAACCCGCCGCACCTCGCCCACCAGAATGGCGTGCTGGCTGCTGTCAGGCAGATCACCGATGCGCACGGCGACATCGATGCCCTCCTCGACCATGCTCACCACCCGGTCGACCAGCAGCGCATTGATGCTGATATCGGGAAACTGCTCAAGGTAGCCAACCATCACCGGCGTGACGAACAGCTCACCGAACAGCACCGGTGCGGTGATCGTCAGTTGCCCGCGTGGCTGTGCGTGACTGCCAGCGACTGAAGCCTCGGCTTCCTGAATGTCCGCCAGTATGCGTCGGCAGTCTTCCAGGTAACGCTGACCAGCTTCGCTCAGATGCACACTGCGCGTGGTACGCGTCAGCAGTTGAGTGCCTAGCCGCGCCTCCAGCGCCGCCACCGCCCGCGTCACGCTGGCCGCCGACAACCCCAGGCGCCGCGCCGCCGCAGAGAAACCCTGCTCTTGCGCCACGGCGACGAATACCTGCATTTCCTGGAGTCTGTCCATCGGCTACCTATGTCGTGCCCGACCGTGAATGAGCCGGTTACAGACTGCCTTCGACATCTTCCAGACTGAAGGTCTCGGTGTTGTCGTCATAGGAGAATATTTCAGCGTACCGGCCCCAACTGATCACGTTTTCCAGGGTTTCTTCCACCGCTGCATCATTGAGCGAGTCCCCCAGCTCCTGCTCGAAGCGGACACGCGGCGCCCAGTGTCCGCGACGTTCCTGCAGCACCTGGCGAATACGCGAGGCCAATGGCACATACCGGAGCAGATGGTCGGCAAAAATGGTTTTGCGTTCCTGGGTGCCGTATTCATCGAACAGCTTGCCCGCGTCGGTCAGCTTGATGTCGGCGCCCTTGAGCTCGGCAAATCCCAGATGCTCGAGCATCTCCGCCACCGGAAACAGGTCATCGACCTCCAGCAACAGACGTTCGGCGACATTGGAGAGGCTGTCCTGCCCATAATACGGCTCGGCCGCCAGCGCCGAGATCAAACCGGCCATAAGGTTGGTCGAGACTTCGGGCAACGGGCTGCCCAATTGCAGTTCGGCCTTGCCGGTTTTGGCGTCGGCACTGCGTCGGTTGGTCATCAAGGCATAGATGTCATCGACCATTTTGCGAAAGGTCGGGTCCAGACGGTTGCGTGGGTGTGGGAACGGCACGTTGATTTGCGCCACCACACGGCCAGGGTTCGACGACAGGACCAGTACGCGGTCGCACATCAACACCGCTTCTTCGATGTTGTGGGTCACGATCAGGATGGACTTGATCGGCAACTGGCCGCCGCTCCACAGGTCCAGCAAATCGGTTCTCAGGGTTTCTGCCGTCAGCACATCCAGCGCCGAGAAAGGCTCATCCATCAGCAGCAAGGTCGGATTGACCACCAGCGCCCGGGCAAAGCCCACTCGCTGGCGCATGCCACCCGACAATTCCCGTGGGTAAGCGTTTTCAAATCCGTCGAGGCCGATCAGGTCGATCGCCGCCAGTGCACGCTTGCGCGCTTCCTTGGGTTCGACCTGCAACGCCTGAAGACCGGCTTCTACGTTTTCCAGTACCGTCAGCCACGGAAACAGGGCAAAGGTCTGAAAGACCATGGCCACGCCTTTGGCAGGTCCGGTGAGCAATGAACCGTTGTAGTGAACCTCGCCCGAAGAGGGCTGGATAAGGCCGGCGATGATCCGCAGCAGCGTCGATTTGCCGGAGCCGGAGCGACCCAGCATGCCGACGATTTCGCCCTCGCGAAGAGACAGATCGACATCGCTGAGTACCTGTAACTCGTCCTTGCCCTTGCCGAACCCCCGACTCACTTTGTTCAGTGCGTAAATTTCGGAGCGCGCGCCTGTTTTTTCGGATTGGCCATTCATCAGATCGACACCTGTTAATTCAGACGGAGTTTGTTTTCAGCGATGGCGTACATCGGCCGCCACAGCACGCGATTGAAGGCCACGACAAAGAACGACATCACTACCACGCCCAGCGTAATTTTTGGAAAGTCGCCAGCCGCCGTGGTCTGGGCGATATAGGCCCCCAAACCGTGAGCGACCACTTTATCCTGCCCCCAGGAAACGAATTCGGAAACGATACTGGCGTTCCACGCCCCACCCGAGGCGGTAATCGCCCCCGTCACGTAATACGGGAAGATGCCGGGTAGCATTACCTTGCGCCACCACTGCCAGCCGCGAATATGGAAATTGGCCGCAGCCTCGCGAAAATCGTTGGGAAATGCACTGGCACCGGCGATCACGTTGAACAGGATGTACCACTGCGTCCCCAGCACGATCAGCGGGCTGAGCCAGATGTCCGGGTTCAACTGATAGTGCAGAATCACAATGACAAACACCGGAAACAACAGGTTCGCCGGGAACGCCGCCAGAAACTGGGCCAGCGGCTGGATCTTCTCCGCCAGATGCGGACGCAAGCCGATCATCACGCCCAGCGGTACCCAGACCAGTGAGGCCAACAGAATCAACAGGGCCACCCGCAGCAGGGTAATCGCTCCCAAACCAATCACATGCCACAGTTCGTCCAGCGTCACTTCGCTGCCGACGTAGATCACGATGTGATACAGCGCGTAAAGAGTCATCGCCGCAATCGCCGCAGCCCAGACCCAATCGATAGCCCTTGAAACCGTCGGGCTGGCCTGATGAACCACCACCGTTTTAGAGCGTGGCAGGCTCAGGCGCATGTTGGTGATGCGCACGACGGCACGGATAAAAGGCCGCAACAGGCGCTGAACGACCCGGGTGCGCTGGATCAGATTCAGTACCCAGGACTCGGGGGCCCCGGCCTGTGAAGCGGTGTCTTCCATCCGGAACTTGTCAGCCCAGGCCACCAGCGGACGGAACAGGAATTGGTCGTAAATCAGGATGACCACGATCATCGCCAGAATAACGTAACCCACGGCGTGCAGGTCGCGCTGCTCAATGGCCGTCGCCAGGTAGGAACCGACACCCGGCAAGGTGATCGTCTTGTCGCCCACAGTGATCGCTTCCGAGGCCACCACGAAGAACCAGCCTCCGGACATGCTCATCATCATGTTCCAGACCAGGCCTGGAATGGCGAACGGCACATCCAGCTTCCAGAACTTCTGCCAGCCGGAAAGCTGCAGGTTGCTGGACACCTCTTCCAGATCCCGAGGCACCGTGCGCAGCGACTGATAGAAGCTGAACGTCATGTTCCAGGCCTGGGCGGTGAAGATGGCAAAGATTGCCGCGCACTCCGCGCCCAGCACACGTCCTGGAAACAGCAGCAGGAAAAATGTCACGGTGAACGAGATATAGCCCAGAACAGGCACCGATTGCAGGATATCCAGCACCGGCACCAGCAGCTTCTCGGCCCGCCGGCTCTTGGCCGCCAACGTTCCGTAAACCAGGGTAAAGATCAGTGACGCCACCATGGCCGCAAGCATGCGCAAGGTCGTGCGAATCGCATATTCAGGCAAATCAGCCGGGTCCAGAGAGATGACTTGCGTCTGCAACGTCGAGATCGGGGCCCAGGTCTCATGCGCGCCAATGGAGAAGAACAGCAAGAAGCCAATCACCAGCGGCATGGCGATAAGGTCCCAGCGATTGGGAAGCAACCGCTGGGCCGTTGCCGGAATGTAATGACGCAATACCCTATTCATGTTCAGAGATTCCAGTAGCGTTCTGGAGGTGATCGTTGACCACCGATCGACAGTTTCTAGAGCGACCGCGCAAAGAACGGCTCAATAAGCAGTTGAAGCACAGCTAAGTACACTCTAGCGGGGTAATAAAACAACGGGGGAGGCCACACAAACGAACGCTACGGGGGCGATGCAGAAAATGGTTCTGTGGCTCAGAAATCCGGGAGATCCGAACACACCATTTACCCTCTGCGCCTCACTTGGCATCCCAATGGGTGGCCCGCCGAGAATCAGCAGGATCCATGGCTGGAGTCTCCTGAACGGGAGTGAAAAGGACATTTGGACAGGAAAAGCACGACGTCATCCGGCCGGTAGACTTTGAATGCGGCATACGCAATCGAGATTGATGCCGACACGCAGCTTTTCCGGGGCGGATTGTACGTTTCTAAATGTTACAGAAACATAAACTTGACGTATTTTTTACGCATTTGTGAATGGCCATCCTTCCTTTGACTGAATCAGTGCCAAAGCAGAACAGCCAGAAACGAAAAGCCCCCAGGGTTGGGGGTCTTTCGTTCAGTCAAAAAAGCGATCCGGGCTGAGACCCGGATCGCCGCAAAGACTTACTCCACCGTCACCGACTTCGCCAGGTTACGCGGCTGGTCAACGTCGGTGCCTTTGAGCACGGCGACGTAGTACGAGAGCAGCTGCAGCGGAATGGTGTAGAGGATCGGCGACAGGATGTCGTGGATGTGCGGCATGTTGATCACATGCGTGCCTTCGCCATTGCTCATGCCGGCTTTCTCGTCAGCAAACACGATCAGCTGACCGCCACGGGCACGAACTTCCTGCAGGTTGGATTTCAGCTTCTCCAACAACTCGTTGTTCGGTGCCACCGTCACCACCGGCATGTCGTCGTCGACCAGTGCCAGCGGGCCGTGCTTGAGCTCACCGGCCGGGTAGGCTTCGGCGTGGATGTAGGAGATTTCCTTGAGCTTGAGCGAGCCTTCCATTGCCACCGGGTATTGCGCGCCACGGCCCAGGAACAGCGTGTGATGCTTGTCGGCGAACAGCTCGGCGACTTTTTCGACGGTGCTGTCCATAGCCAGCGCTTCACCCAGACGAGCCGGCAAGCGACGCAGCTCTTCCACCAGTTCGGCTTCCACGTCTTTGGCCAAAGTGCCACGCACCTGGCCCAGAGACAGGGTCAACAGCAACAGACCCACCAGTTGAGTGGTAAAGGCTTTGGTCGATGCCACCCCGATTTCGCGACCGGCCTGGGTCAGCAGGGTCAGGTCGGACTCACGCACCAGCGAGCTGATGCCAACGTTGCAGATGGCCAGGCTGGCGAGGAAACCCAGCTCTTTGGCGTTACGCAGTGCGGCCAGGGTGTCGGCGGTTTCGCCGGACTGGGAGATGGTCACGAACAGCGAATCTGGCTGCACGACCACTTTGCGATAACGGAATTCGCTGGCGACTTCGACCTGGCACGGGATCCCGGCCAGTTCTTCCAGCCAGTAACGCGCGACCATACCGGCGTGGTAGCTGGTGCCGCAGGCAACGATCTGCACATTGCGGACCTTGGCGAACAACTCGGCGGCTTTGGGACCAAACGCCTGAACCAGCACCTGGTTCGGGCCAAGGCGGCCTTCCAGGGTGCGTTGCACAACCGATGGTTGCTCGTGGATTTCCTTGAGCATGAAGTGGCGGAACTCGCCCTTTTCGGCGGATTCGGTGTTATCGCGGTACTGCACCGCTTCGCGCTCGACCACTTTGCCGTCGACATCCCAGATCTTCACGCTGTCGCGGCGGATTTCGGCGATATCGCCTTCTTCCAGGTACGTGAAGCGGTCGGTGACCTGACGCAGTGCCAGTTGGTCGGACGCCAGGAAGTTCTCGCCCAGACCCAGGCCGATCACCAACGGGCTACCACTGCGAGCGGCAACCAGACGATCCGGTTGTTGCGCGCTGATAACGGCCAGGCCGTAGGCACCGTGCAGTTCTTTGACAGTGGCCTTGAGGGCGACGGTCAGGTCACTGTGGTCCTTGAGTTTATGGTTCAGCAGGTGGGCAATGACTTCAGTATCGGTGTCCGAGGTGAACACGTAACCCAGGGCCTTGAGCTGCTCACGCAGGGCTTCATGGTTTTCGATGATGCCGTTGTGCACCACCGCCAGATCGCCGGAGAAATGCGGGTGAGCGTTACGCTCACAAGGCGCACCGTGAGTCGCCCAACGGGTGTGGGCAATACCCAGACGGCCGGGCAGCGGCTCGGCGCTCAGCGCTTGTTCCAACTCGCTGACCTTGCCCGGGCGACGCATGCGCTCGAGTTTTTCGCCGTTGGTGTAAACCGCCACACCGGCGCTGTCGTAGCCGCGGTATTCGAGGCGCTTGAGACCCTCGAGCAAAATGGCGGTGATGTTACGTTCCGCGACTGCGCCGACAATTCCACACATGCTATATCTCCTGGCTGACTGCCGCGCAAATCACGTTAATGCCGCGGGCCTGAATCTGGTCGCGTGCCTCTTGCGGCAAGCGATCATCGGTAATAAGGGTATGGACGCTGCTCCATGGCAGCTCCAGGTTTGGAATCTTGCGGCCGATCTTGTCGGATTCGACCATCACGATCACTTCACGAGCCACGTCGGCCATCACACGGCTAAGACCGAGCAGTTCGTTGAAAGTTGTGGTACCGCGCATCAGATCAATGCCATCGGCACCGATGAACAACTGATCGAAATCGTAAGAGCGCAGGACCTGCTCGGCGACCTGCCCCTGGAATGACTCCGAATGCGGGTCCCAGGTGCCACCGGTCATTAACAGCACCGGTTCATGCTCAAGTTCGCTCAGCGCATTGGCAACGTGCAGGGAGTTGGTCATGACGACCAGCCCCGGCTGTTGACCCAGTTGCGGAATCATCGCGGCGGTCGTGCTGCCGCTGTCGATGATAATCCGCGCGTGTTCGCGAATCCGCATCACCGCAGTTCGAGCAATGGCTTGCTTGTACTGGGAGACGGATTGGCTCGGATCACTGACCAACTCGTGCGGCATGGTGATCGCACCGCCGTAACGGCGTAGCAGCAGGCCATTGCTTTCAAGAGCCGCCAGATCTTTGCGAATTGTAACTTCCGAGGTTTCAAAACGCTTGGCCAATTCATCCACACTGACTTCGCCCTGCTCGTTGAGCAGGGCAAGGATATTGTGGCGACGTTGTGGTGTATTGCGCTTCGACATGACTTTTAAGTTTCGATTCGAAAGATAACGGAAGCAATCAAAACCTATCGGCGAAACTTCGTCAAGCCAGCGCATGAAAAATATATCTGTGGATAACCCATAAAAAAGATCGCCGCCTGTGGCAGCACCTACAACGATCAATGTAGGAGTTGCCGCAGACTGCGATCGTTTGACCTGTGGATAACTCAGCTCTTGTGGATTTTCACCGGCCGCTTCCAGCCATCGATATTCTTCTGCCGAGCCCGACCAACGGCCAACTGGGATTTATCCACATTCGAGGTAATCGTCGAACCTGCCGCAGTGGTCGCACCGTCCGAGATATCCACAGGCGCTACCAACGAGTTGTTGGAGCCAATGAATACGTCTTCCCCCAAGACCGTTTTCCACTTGTTGACGCCATCATAGTTGCAGGTAATGGTGCCAGCGCCAATGTTGGTCCGCGCACCGACCTCGGCGTCGCCCAGGTAGGTCAAGTGGCCGGCCTTGGCGCCTTCACCGAGATGGACATTCTTCAGTTCGACAAAGTTACCCACATGGGCACGGGCTTCCAGCACAGTCCCCGGACGCAAGCGAGCGTACGGACCCGCATCGCTGCCCTCGCCCAATACCGCGCCTTCAATATGGCTGTTGGCCTTGATCACCACGCCTTTGCGCAGGGTGCTGTCCTTGATCACGCAGTTCGGACCAATGACCACGTCGTCTTCGATGACCACGCGGCCTTCGAGAATCACGTTGATATCGATCAGCACGTCACGGCCGACTGTCACTTCACCGCGCACATCAAAACGCGCCGGATCGCGCAGCGTCACGCCCTGTGCCATCAGACGACGGCCTTCGCGCAACTGATAGTGACGCTCAAGCTCTGCGAGCTGTTTGCGGTCGTTGGCGCCCTGCACTTCCATCGCGTCGTGAGGTTGCTCGGTGTCTACTATCAGGCCGTCGCTGACTGCCATGGCAATCACGTCTGTCAGGTAGTACTCGCCCTGAGCGTTGTTGTTGGAGAGCCGGCTCATCCAGTCCTCCAGACGATTGGCCGGCACCGCAAGAATACCGGTATTGCCTTCAGTGATCGTACGCTCGGCTTCGCTGGCATCTTTATGCTCGACGATAGCGGTCACCCGACCGTCAGCGTTGCGCACAATGCGACCGTAACCCGTCGGGTCATCAAGTTCGACGGTCAACAGCCCCATCTGCTGCGGCGCCACAAGCTTGAGCAAGCGTTGCAGGGTTGGAACTTCAATCAGCGGCACATCACCGTAAAGAATCAACACGGTATCGGCGGTGATGAACGGCACAGCCTGGGCCACTGCGTGACCGGTGCCGAGTTGCTTGTCCTGCAAAACGAAGTTCAAGTCGTCTGCAGCCAGACGCTCGCGGACTGCATCGGCACCGTGGCCAATCACCACGTGAATGCGCTGTGGATCAAGTTGGCGGGCGCTGTGGATAACATGGCCAAGCATGGAATTGCCCGCCACCGGGTGAAGAACTTTCGGCAACGCCGAACGCATGCGAGTGCCTTGACCGGCAGCGAGAATAACGATTTCAAGTGACATGACTGGCTACCAATCCTGGGTGGTCAGCGGCTGCGACCAAGAGATGAATTGCAGGAAAAGAAAAAGGGTAGCCGAGGCTACCCTTTTTAATCAATCACACAAAAAGCGGATGGCGGTTAGCCGCCGAACTTTTTGCGGATTTGCTGGACGGTGCGCAGCTGAGCTGTCGCCTCGGCCAGACGAGCGGCAGCGGAACCGTAGTCGAACTCGGCGCCTCTATCATGCAAGGCCTTCTCGGCAGCCTTTACGGCTTGCTGAGCGGAGGCTTCGTCCAGGTCGGCAGCACGTTGCACAGTGTCGGCAAGAACCTTGACCATGTTCGGCTGAACCTCGAGGTAACCACCGGAGATGTAAAACACCTCGGCTTCCCCGCCCTGCTTGATCAAGCGGATCGGACCTGGTTTCAGATTAGTGATCAGCGGAGCGTGACCCAGAGCGATACCAAGATCACCCAGCTCACCGTGCGCAATCACCATCTCGACCAGACCGGAGAAGATTTCCCCTTCCGCGCTGACGATGTCGCAATGGACTGTCATAGCCATCTGCTTGCCTCAACCTAAATTAGCGCCCGTCGCCGGGCGCCTGGATTACAGTTTTTTGGCTTTCTCGATCGCTTCTTCGATGCCGCCGACCATGTAGAACGCTTGTTCTGGCAGGTGGTCGTAGTCACCGTTGAGGATGCCTTTGAAGCCAGCAATGGTGTCTTTCAGGGAAACGTATTTACCCGAAGCACCGGTGAAGACTTCAGCCACGAAGAACGGCTGCGACAAGAAGCGCTGGATCTTACGAGCGCGGGATACCAACTGCTTGTCAGTTTCCGACAGCTCGTCCATACCCAGGATCGCAATGATGTCCTTCAGTTCTTTGTAACGCTGCAGAACATACTGTACGCCGCGAGCGGTGTCGTAGTGGTCCTGACCGATCACGTTCGGGTCCAGCTGACGCGAAGTCGAGTCCAGTGGGTCTACCGCCGGGTAGATACCCAGGGAAGCGATGTCACGGGACAGAACGACGGTGGCGTCCAAGTGGGCGAAAGTGGTCGCTGGCGACGGGTCAGTCAAGTCATCCGCAGGTACGTATACCGCCTGGATCGAAGTGATCGAACCGTTTTTGGTCGAAGTGATGCGCTCTTGCAGAGTGCCCATCTCTTCAGCCAGGGTCGGCTGGTAACCTACTGCCGAAGGCATACGGCCCAGCAGTGCGGATACTTCAGTACCGGCCAGGGTGTAACGATAGATGTTGTCGACGAACAGCAGAACGTCGTTACCTTCGTCACGGAACTTCTCGGCCATGGTCAGGCCGGTCAGAGCTACGCGCAGACGGTTTCCCGGCGGCTCGTTCATCTGACCGTAAACCAGTGCCACTTTGTCCAGAACGTTGGAATCCTTCATCTCGTGGTAGAAGTCGTTACCCTCACGAGTACGCTCACCCACACCGGCGAACACGGAATAACCGCTGTGCTCGATGGCGATGTTACGGATCAGTTCCATCATGTTTACGGTTTTGCCTACACCGGCACCACCGAACAGACCGACTTTACCGCCCTTGGCGAACGGGCAAACCAGGTCGATAACCTTGATGCCGGTTTCCAGCAGGTCGTTGCCGCCAGCTTGTTCAGCGAAGGACGGCGCAGGACGGTGAATGCCCCAACGTTCTTCGGTGTCAATCGGGCCAGCTTCGTCGATCGGGTTGCCCAGTACGTCCATGATCCGGCCCAGGGTCGCTTTACCGACCGGTACGGAGATGGCTGCGCCGGAGTCCTTGACTTCCAGACCACGCTTCAAGCCCTCGGTGGAGCCCATCGCAATGGTACGAACCACGCCGTCGCCCAGCTGCTGCTGAACTTCAAGCGTAGTTCCGGCCGCGCTTTGTACTTCCAGCGCGTTGTAGATGCTCGGTACGCTGTCGCGTGGAAATTCCACGTCGATAACGGCGCCGATGATTTGAACGATACGTCCGCTACTCATAGCTGGATCCTCTGAATATTTGAACCGTTAAACCGCGGCAGCGCCGCCGACGATTTCCGAGATCTCTTGGGTGATCGCAGCCTGACGCGCCTTGTTGTAGATCAGCTGCAAATCGCTGATCAAATCACCGGCGTTGTCGGTAGCGTTCTTCATTGCGATCATCCGCGCCGCTTGTTCAGCTGCGTTGTTCTCGACCACCGCCTGGTACACCTGCGACTCCACGTAGCGGACCATCAAGCCGTCAAGCAGCTCCTTGGCATCCGGTTCGTAGAGATAGTCCCAGTGGTGCTTGAGTTCTTGATCCGGGGTCGCCACCAGTGGAATCAATTGCTCCACGGTAGGCTGTTGCGTCATGGTGTTGATGAACTTGTTGGACACCACGCACAGGCGGTCAATACGGCCGTCCAGGTAGGCATCCAGCATCACCTTGACGCTGCCGATCAGATCATTGATCGACGGCTCTTCACCCAGGTGGCTGATAGCTGCAACGACGTTACCGCCGAAGTTGCGGAAGAAAGCCGCACCTTTGCTACCAATCACACACAGATCGATCTCGACGCCTTGTTCGCGGTTTACCGCCATGTCCTTGACCAAAGCCTTGAACAGGTTGGTGTTCAAGCCACCACACAGACCACGGTCACTGCTCACGACGACATAACCAACGCGCTTGATAGCACGGTCGATCATGAACGGGTGGCGATATTCCGGGTTGGCGTTGGCCAGATGACCAATAACCTGGCGGATGCGCTCCGCGTAAGGACGGCTAGCCGACATGCGCATTTGTGCCTTGCGCATTTTGCTGACCGCCACTTTTTCCATGGCGCTGGTAATCTTTTGCGTGCTTTTGATGCTCGCAATCTTACTGCGAATCTCTTTTGCGCCTGCCATGTAACACCTATCAGGTTAGCAAGCGGGAGCCTCTCGGCCCCCGCTGCGGCTTACCAGGTTTGGGTGGCTTTGAACTTCTCGATACCGGCTTTCAGGCCAGCGTCGATTTCGTCATTGAAGTCACCCTTCACGTTGATCTTCGCCATCAATTCGGCGTGATCGCGGTTGAAGTAAGCAATCATGGCCTGCTCGAAGCTACCGATTTTTGGAATCTCGATGTCGACCAGGAAGCCACGTTCAGCGGCATACAGGGACAACGACATGTCGGCAATGGACATCGGCGCATATTGCTTCTGCTTCATCAGCTCGGTAACGCGCTGACCGTGCTCAAGCTGCTTGCGAGTGGCTTCGTCCAGGTCAGAAGCGAACTGGGCGAATGCAGCCAGTTCACGGTACTGAGCCAGAGCGGTACGGATACCACCGGAAAGCTTCTTGATGATCTTGGTCTGAGCGGCACCACCCACACGGGATACCGAAACACCGGCGTTCACTGCAGGACGGATCCCGGAGTTGAACATGGCGGATTCCAGGAAGATCTGACCGTCGGTGATGGAAATCACGTTGGTCGGAACGAACGCGGAAACGTCGCCAGCCTGAGTTTCAATGATTGGCAGAGCGGTCAAGGAACCGGTCTTGCCAGTCACGGCACCGTTAGTGAACTTCTCTACGTATTCTTCCGAAACGCGGGATGCGCGCTCCAGCAGACGGGAGTGGAGATAGAACACGTCGCCTGGGTAGGCTTCACGGCCTGGTGGACGGCGCAGCAGCAGGGAAATCTGGCGGTAAGCCACTGCTTGCTTGGACAGATCGTCATAGACGATCAGCGCGTCTTCACCGCGGTCGCGGAAGTATTCGCCCATGGTGCAACCGGAGTACGGTGCCAGGAATTGCAGTGCAGCCGATTCCGAAGCACTGGCAGCTACGACGATGGTGTTAGCCAGGGCGCCGTTTTCTTCCAGCTTGCGAACCACGTTGGCGATGGTCGATTGTTTCTGACCGATTGCTACGTAGACGCAGAAGATGCCGCTGTCTTTCTGGTTGATGATCGCGTCGATTGCCAGAGCGGTTTTACCGATCTGACGGTCACCGATGATCAGCTCACGCTGGCCACGGCCGACAGGGATCATGGCATCGACAGCCTTGTAGCCAGT
Source organism: Pseudomonas sp. 6D_7.1_Bac1 (assembly GCF_025465945.1). Taxonomy (GTDB): domain Bacteria; phylum Pseudomonadota; class Gammaproteobacteria; order Pseudomonadales; family Pseudomonadaceae; genus Aquipseudomonas. The sequence continues at coordinate 81,284 of NZ_JANLNW010000006.1, forward strand.
CTGTACAGGCTGGTCTACCGACTTACGCCAGATCACGCCTGGAGCAACTTTCTCGACCGCATCGGTCTCGGTGTTGTTCAGCGGACCTTTGCCGTCAACTGGGTTACCCAGTGCGTCGACTACGCGACCCAGCAGTTCCTTACCTACCGGAACTTCGAGGATGCGGCCAGTGCACTTGGCGCTCATGCCTTCAGCCAGAGTCTGGTAAGAGCCCAATACAACGGCACCTACAGAGTCTTGCTCCAGGTTGAGGGCCATACCGTAGACGCCGCCCGGAAACTCGATCATCTCGCCGTACATAACGTCGGCCAGACCGTGAATCCGCACGATGCCGTCAGATACGCTGACGACAGTGCCTTCGTTACGGGCTTGGGAGGTCACATCGAGCTTTTCGATGCGGCCCTTGATAATTTCACTTATTTCGGAAGGATTGAGTTGCTGCATTGCTCTGCTGCCCCTTCAAACTCAAGATTTCAATGCTTCGGCAAGGTTCGCGAGTTTGCCGCGAATCGAGCCATCGATTACCAGGTCGCCGGCGCGGATGATGACACCACCAATAAGGGTGGCATCCTCCGCAGCGTGCAGTCGCACTTCCCGGCCGAGCCGTGCACTGAGAACCTTGGCGAGTTTGTCTTGCTGTTCTTGGTTCAATGCAAAAGCACTGGTGACATCCACATCTACCGATTTCTCTTGTTCGGCCTTGTACAGGTCAAACAGAGCGGCGATCTCCGGCAAAAGCGGGAGACGGTCGTTTTCAGCAACGACGTGGATGAAATTCTGTGCCTTGGCATCGAACTTGTCGCCACACACGTCAATAAACGTGGTGGCCTTGTTTGCGCTCGTCAGTCGCGGGGCCTTGAGCACGCGCTGCATGGTGTCGTCTTGCGACACTGCTGCAGCCAGGCCGAGCATGGCTGACCAAGAGGCCAGTTGCTGGTGGGCCTGGGCGTGCTCGAAGGCTGCCTTAGCGTAAGGTCGGGCCAACGTGGTCAGTTCTGCCATGATCGCCCTCGCTTAAATTTCAGCAGCCAGTTTGTTAACCAGCTCCGCGTGCGCGTTTTGATCGATTGTGGCACCCAGGATCTTCTCGGCGCCGCCAACGGCCAGAGCACCCAGTTGGGCACGCAGCGCGTCTTTGACACTGTTCAGTTCCTGCTCGATCTCGGCCTGAGCCTGCACCTTCACACGTTCAGCGTCGACACGGGCTTTATCAACAGCCTCTTCGACGATCTGATTACCGCGTTTCTTGGCCTGCTCAATGATTTCGGCTGCCTGAGCTTTTGCTTCGCGCAGTTGTTGACCCGCTTTATCTTGGGCCAATTCCAGGTCGCGAGCTGCTCGGGCGGCAGCGTCCAGTCCATCCGCGATCTTCTTCTGACGTTCGTGCAAAGCCGCGATGACCGGAGGCCACACGAACTTCATGCAAAACAGTACAAAAATGAAGAACGCAACGGACTGGCCAATCAGGGTTGCATTAATGTTCACGCCAACACCTCGCTCGTTCGTTGTCCATCAGACTTGCTCAACTCGAAAATCCGAGTGATTAGTGAGCGAGTTGACCAACGAAAGGGTTCGCGAAGGTGAAGAACAGAGCGATACCAACGCCGATCATGGTTACGGCGTCGAGCAGACCGGCAACGATGAACATTTTGACTTGCAGCATTGGAACCATTTCTGGCTGACGCGCTGCGCCTTCCAGGAACTTGCCGCCCAACAGGCCGAAACCAATTGCGGTACCCAGTGCGCCCAGGCCGATCAACAGTGCAACAGCGATAGCGGTTAGACCAACTACAGTTTCCATCTTTCCTCCCGACTTTTACGTCGTATGGTTTAGGTTTTTTAGATTAAAGCGGTAAAACAAATCGTTTCATCGAGCCCGGTACGGGCCCCCTCTCGCCGAGGCAAGAGGGACATCAGACCAGCCGAAACTGGTCTTAATGGTTCTCTTCGTGCGCCATCGACAGGTAGACGATGGTCAGCATCATGAAGATAAACGCCTGCAGGGTGATGATCAGGATGTGGAACACAGCCCACGCCCACTGCAGCACAATGCCCAGGCCGCTAAGCCAGAGCAGGCCGCTGCCGAACATCACGGCGATCAGGATAAACACCAGCTCGCCAGCGTACATGTTGCCGAACAGACGCAGTGCCAGCGAAATTGGCTTGGCAATCAGCGTCACGAACTCCAGCAGGAAGTTCACCGGAATCAGCAGGGCTTGAAGGAAAATGTTCTTGCTGCCGAACGGGTGCAGGGTCAGTTCGCCGATAAAGCCGCCGATGCCCTTGATCTTGATGCTGTAGAAAATGATCAGCGCGAACACCGAGAAGGCCATGGCCAGCGTTGCGTTCGGGTCGGTGGTCGATACGGCACGGAACGGGATCTCGTGGTTGCCGGAAATGGCCGCGGCCAGTTGCGGGATCCAGTCGACCGGTACCAGGTCGATGGCGTTCATCATGAACACCCAGACGAAGATGGTCAGTGCCAGTGGTGCAACCACTGGGCTACGGCCATGGAAGCTGTCTTTCACGCTGCTATCGACGAATTCGACCAATACTTCAACGAAGTTCTGCAAAGCACCCGGCACACCGGAAGTCGCCTTCTTCGCCGCCATGCGGAAAAGAAGAACGAAGATCAGACCCAACGCAACAGACCAGCCGAGGGTATCGACGTGGAATGCCCAGAAGCCCATTGCCTTGGCTTCTGCTGCGGTGTGGGCAAAACCCCACCCGCCGGTAGGTAACTGACCGAAGGTCAGGTTCTGCAAGTGGTGCTGGATATAGCCCGAAGCGGATTCTGCTGCCATGGTTGCCTCAAACGCCCTAAGGTCTCGAAAGTCTTGTTTTCATAAGCAGGGGTGCGAACCAGCTGACCAGTTGGGTCAGCACGAAGACGCCGAATACAGCTAGCGGCGCCAATGGCTTCACACCTGCAAACGTCAATGCAAAGAGCACTGCCGTCAAAATCAGTTTGCCCGCCTCGCCGGCATAAAAAGACCGGACGATGGCTTGAGCTGCTCGGGCGCCGGAAAACCGAAATGCCCTGTGAGCGAAATAAACATTGGGAAGCAAGGCTATCAGGCCTCCGCAGAGTCCTGAGTATCCGGCTACGACTCCATGCCATTGCCAGAGCGCCAAAGCGGCAAGCAGCAAAACGACAAATTGCGCCAATAACACGGGGAAAACCGCCAAGCGATGGAACGGCAAGCGGTTTGGCGTGCGGGTTTCCATCACTTTTACTCCTCAAAGGCCGGCTGCCAGAATTCAATAACTTGGCATAATTTGTGCCGACAAAATGCGCGCAGAGTATAGGGGCGGTTCTGCCCCTATTCAACTGTCAGGTAGTGATTTCCGATTGCACGCTACATGAGGAAATGTTTCAGCGGATATGCGCGAGCACACCTTGAAGCTCATCGAGGGAATTGTAACCGATCACCAACTGCCCTTTGCCCTTCTTCCCGTGGCGGATCTGCACCGCAGAGCCTAGGCGCTCTGCCAGGCGCTGTTCGAGGCGAGCGATATCCGGGTCCGGTTTGGCGGGTTCGGTGACCGCTGGTTTACCACTCAACCACTGGCGAACCAGTGCCTCAGTCTGGCGCACGGTGAGGCCACGTGCGACAACATGTCGCGCCCCCTCAACCTGTTGATTTTCCGGCAAACCGAGCAAAGCACGGGCATGACCCATTTCCAGGTCGCCGTGGGACAGCATGGTCTTGATGACTTCCGGCAATGCAATCAGGCGCAACAAGTTGGCGACGGTCACGCGGGATTTACCCACAGCCTCGGCGACTTGCTGCTGAGTCAGCTGGAATTCCTGCTGCAAACGCTGCAGGGCTACCGCCTCTTCGATCGGATTGAGGTCTTCACGCTGGATGTTCTCGATCAGCGCCATGGCGATCGCGGTTTCATCCGGCACATCGCGAACCATCGCCGGAATGGTTTCCTGACCAGCCTGCTGGCTGGCACGCCAGCGGCGTTCACCGGCGATGATTTCAAAGCGGCCAGCACCGATCGGGCGAACCACGATTGGCTGCATCACACCTTGAGCCCTGATCGATTGCGCCAGTTCCTCCAGTGCCTGGGGGTCCATGTCCCGACGCGGCTGGTATTTGCCGCGCTGAATCAGGTCCAGCGGCAGGTGTTGCAGCTCACGCTGATCGGCCTGCACCGCTTGTTCTTCAAGCGAGCTGATGGTCGGACCACTCAGCAGTGCATCCAGTCCACGTCCGAGACCTCGTTTCTTGACGGCCATGGGGATTCCTTAAGTTGCCTGAGCAGCGGCAATGCGTGAATTTTTGCGTTGACGACGAACCATCTCGCCCGCCAGGGCCAGATAGGCCAGTGCGCCACGGGATTGTTTGTCATAGGCCAACGCCGGCATGCCATAACTGGGAGCTTCGGCCAAACGGATGTTGCGCGGAATCACGGTGTCATACAGTTGCTCACCGAAGTGTTCCTTGAGCTGCGCCGACACGTCGTTCATCAGGCTCAGGCGCGGGTCATACATGGTCCGCAGCAAGCCTTCGATTTTCAGGTTCGGATTCAGCAATTCAGCGATGCGCTTGATGTTATCCACAAGGTCGCTCAACCCTTCGAGCGCGAAGTACTCGCACTGCATGGGGATAATCACCCCGTCGGATGCAACCAGGGCATTGAGCGTGAGCATCGACAGCGACGGTGGGCAGTCGATCAAAATGTAATCGTAGTTCTCACGGATCGGCGCCAGGGCGCTTCGCAGACGGCTTTCCTTCATCTGCATTTCCAGCAGAACGACTTCAGCCGCAGTCAAATCGCGGTTGGCCGGCAACAACTGGTAACCACCGTGTTCGGAGAAGTGCATGGCCTGGGCCAGGTCGCATTCACCGATCAACAGGTCGTAGACCGAGTTTTCCAGGCCGTGTTTATCCACACCGCTACCCATGGTGGCGTTGCCCTGTGGATCAAGATCGATCAACAACACCCGGCGCTTGGTCGCGACCAGGGATGCTGCGAGGTTGATGCAGGTGGTGGTCTTGCCCACACCACCCTTTTGGTTCGCTATCGCGAATACCTTAGCCATTCTTGCTTGTGTTCCCAATCATGCCGTGCGGCGCAGTATCAGCAGATGGCGTTGGCCTTGGCAACCGGGTACGGCCAGGGCGTGTTCGCTATCGAGGTGGAAGTCTGCCGGCAATGCTACCAGCTCATCGGCGGGATGAACGCCCTTCATTGCCAGCCAACGTGTATCGCTATCGCCCAAGTGGCGAGTCCAGTTGCTGAAGTTCTCCATGCTGCTGAACGCCCGGGAAATGATCCCGTTGAACGGCAGCTCAGGCGTGAAGGCTTCGACGCGACTGTGGATAACTTGCAGGTTATCCAGTTTGAGTTCGAGTTTGACCTGGGTCAGGAAGCGGGTTTTCTTGCCGTTGCTGTCCAGGCAGGTCACTTGCGACTCGGGAAACAGGATCGCCAGTGGAATACCCGGCATGCCGCCGCCGCTGCCAACATCCAGCCAGCGACCGTTTTCGATGAAGGACATCACGCTCAGGCTGTCGAGCAGATGCCGTGAAACCATTTCGTCTGGATCACGCACGGCGGTGAGGTTGTAAGCCTTGTTCCATTTGATCAACAGGGCCAGATAACCCAGCAGCTGTGCATGCTGGGTTTCTGTCAGGTTGACACCGAGCTGGCGAGCACCTGTGGATAACTCTTCGGCGTGTTGCGAGGTGACCATCGAACTCAAGCGCTTTGCTCCAACTGACGGCCCGCGCCGCGTTTTTTCAAGTGAATCATCAACAGCGAAATCGCTGCCGGGGTCACGCCCGGGATCCGCGATGCCTGGCCCAGGGTCTCTGGACGGGTCGCACCGAGCTTGCTCTGGATCTCTTTGGAGAGACCGGAGATGTTTGTGTAATCGATATCCACAGGCAATTTGGTGTCTTCGCTGGCCCGCAGGCGAGCGATTTCATCTTGCTGGCGGTCGATGTAACCGGCGTACTTGGTCTTGATTTCGACCTGCTCGGAGACCTGTGGATCTTCTGCACCGGCGCCTGTCACCGAGATCAGACCAGCGTAGTCGATTTCCGGACGGGTCAGCAGGTTCAGCAGGTTGTATTCGTGAGTCAGTGGCGTGCCGAATTTTTCGGCGATTGCATCGCCCTGTTCAGTACCGGGGCGAACCCAGGTGCTTTTCAGGCGTTGCTCTTCCACTTCGATACTTTCGCGTTTTTTGCAGAAAGCTGCCCAGCGCACGTCATCCACCAGCCCCAATTCGCGACCTTTTTCGGTCAAACGCAGGTCGGCGTTGTCTTCGCGCAGGATCAAACGGTATTCGGCGCGGGACGTGAACATCCGATACGGTTCCTGGGTACCCAGGGTAATCAGGTCGTCGACCAATACACCGATGTACGCCTCGTCGCGACGCGGGCACCAGCTGTCTTTGCCCTGGGCACGCAATGCTGCGTTGGCCCCGGCCAGCAAACCTTGGGCGCCGGCTTCTTCGTAACCGGTGGTGCCGTTGATTTGCCCGGCGAAGAACAGACCGCCGATGACTTTGGTTTCCAGGCTGTACTTCAGGTCACGCGGATCGAAGTAGTCGTACTCGATGGCGTAGCCCGGGCGCACGATATGGGCGTTTTCCATGCCGCGAATCGATTGCACGATCTGCAATTGGACGTCGAACGGCAAGGATGTGGATATCCCGTTCGGGTACAGCTCGTGGGTGGTCAAACCTTCCGGCTCGATGAAGACCTGATGGCTTTCCTTGTCGGCAAAGCGGTGGATTTTGTCTTCGATCGAAGGGCAATAACGCGGGCCAATGCCTTCGATCACACCGGAATACATCGGCGAACGGTCGAGGTTCGAGGCGATGATCTCGTGAGTACGGGCGTTGGTGTGGGTAATCCAGCAGCTGACCTGCGCGGGATGCTGTTCTTTGGAACCCAGGAACGACATCACCGGAATCGGCGTATCACCGGGTTGCTCGGTCATGACCGAGAAATCCACGGAGCGGCCATCGATGCGCGGCGGCGTACCGGTTTTCAGGCGGCCCACACGCAAAGGCAGTTCACGCAGACGATGGGCCAGGGCGATCGACGGTGGATCGCCGGCACGACCGCCGGAATAGTTCTGCATACCGATGTGGATAAGTCCGCCGAGGAAGGTGCCAGTGGTCAACACCACGGAATCGGCGAAGAAACGCAGGCCCATTTGGGTGACAACACCACGCACTTGTTCCTGTTCGACGATCAGGTCGTCGGCCGCCTGTTGAAATATCCACAGGTTCGGCTGGTTCTCGAGAATCTCGCGCACAGCGGCCTTGTACAGAACGCGGTCGGCCTGTGCGCGAGTAGCGCGCACGGCTGGGCCTTTGCGGCTGTTCAAGACGCGAAACTGAATACCACCTTTATCGGTAGCCATGGCCATCGCGCCGCCAAGGGCATCGATTTCCTTGACCAGATGGCTCTTGCCGATCCCGCCAATCGCGGGGTTGCAGCTCATTGCTCCGAGGGTTTCCACGTTATGCGTCAGCAACAGGGTTTTTGCCCCCATACGTGCTGACGCAAGTGCTGCCTCGGTACCGGCATGACCGCCGCCGATGACGATCACTTCAAAACGGGAAGGGAAATCCACCACGCACCTCGTGCCTGCTTCAGTTGGGTAATCAGGAATAGTTTGAGCTCAGGTTTTTGGACCTGGTCGACAAGTATAGGGACTTCACCCTTCCTAAAGAACCCTTTGCACAAAATTTAACCAGTTGTGGGTAAGTCACGGACAATAGAAATTAAAAAGAAAGAAATTTATTAAATCTTTGTTTTTATGTTTATTTCTACTGAGGCACCTTTCTGTGGATAGATTGATACAGCCCTTAATATTCAATGTGTACAGAGGATTGAAAGTCTGTGGTCATGTGCCAAGGAGGCCCTTGGATAACCGGTGTAAGCCTGTGGATGAATGAGGTGGTTATCCACAGAGGTGGTTTTCCTCAGTTTTGAAGCCCTGTTATCAACTGTGCTCAGTGGCAGTTATTCACAGGGCTTAATCCACAGAAAAGCGCTGAACGGAGCAAATTCCAGCCACGAGGAAACCACCGAAGCGGTCTGACGACGCTCGGCTACTTAAAGAAAGTGGAAAAATGTGGGGGGTAGGAGCCTGGCTTGCCAGCGATTGAGCGACGCGGTTTCTCAAACAAACCGTTTCGTGAGCAAGCTCGGCTCCTACAAAGGGAGAGGTGAAGCTATTTACCGATACAGAAGCTGGAAAAGATCCTGCCCAACAGGTCGTCGGAGCTGAATTCGCCGGTAATTTCACCCAACGACTGCTGCGCCTGACGCAAATCTTCAGCCAGTAGCTCTCCAGCACCGGCCAAGGTCAGCTGTGCACGGCCATGTTCGAGTGAGGCACTGGCATGACGCAGGGCTTCCAGGTGACGCCGGCGGGCGCTGAAGCTGCTTTCCGAGGTCTGCTCATAGCCCATGCAGGCCTTGAGATGGTCGCGCAGCAGCTCCAGCCCCTCGCCTGCCGACCTGGCGCTCAAGCTGATAGTCACGTGGCCATCGTCACTGACCTCCAGAGCAATTGCCTCACCCGTGAGGTCTGCCTTGTTACGGATCAAGGTCACTTTGGCCGGATCCGGGCGCTGCTCGAGGAATTCAGGCCACAAGGCAAAAGGATCGAGCGCTTCAGGAGCAGTGGCATCGACCACCAACAACACCCGATCGGCCTCACTGATGGCCTTCAATGCCCGTTCCACGCCGATTTTCTCGACCTGGTCATCGGTATCGCGCAAGCCCGCCGTGTCGACCACATGCAGCGGCATGCCGTCGATGTGGATATGTTCGCGCAGGATGTCCCGAGTGGTGCCGGCAATCTCGGTAACAATTGCCGCTTCCCGGCCGGCCAAAGCGTTGAGCAGGCTGGATTTACCGGCATTCGGACGACCAGCAATCACCACGGTCATGCCGTCACGCAGCAATGCGCCCTGCCCGGCTTCACGCAACACGGTGGATAACTCATCGCGTACAGCATCGAGCATCTTCAGTACGTGGCCATCGGCAAGGAAGTCGATTTCTTCTTCAGGAAAGTCGATTGCCGCCTCAACGTAGATCCGCAACGCAATCAGTTGCTCGGTGAGGCTATGCACACGCAGGGAGAAAGCGCCTTGCAACGAGCGCAAAGCGTTACGAGCCGCCTGTGCAGAGCTTGCCTCAATGAGGTCGGCGATGGCTTCGGCCTGGGCCAGGTCGAGTTTGTCGTTGAGGAACGCGCGTTCGCTGAATTCACCCGGCCGGGCCAGACGGCAACCTAATTGCAGGCAGCGCTGCAGCAACATATCCAGAACGATGGGACCACCGTGGCCCTGGAGTTCCAACACATCTTCACCGGTGAATGAATTCGGCCCCGGGAAATACAGGGCAATGCCTTCGTCCAGCACCTCTTCTTCGGCGCTGAGGAACGGACCGTAATGGGCAAATCGCGGTTTGAGTTCGCGACCACTGATGGCTTTTGCCGTGCTACTTGCCAGCGGTCCGGAAATGCGGACGATACCGACACCGCCACGGCCTTGAGCGGTGGCGACGGCGGCGATGGTTTCACGAGGAGCGCTCATGATTCGATATCCAGATAAAAATGGCAGATAGCAAAACGCCCCACTAGGGGGCGTTTTGAGTGGTTATCCACAGAGTAAGTTATGCGGCGGCTTTTTTGGTAGCCGCTTCAATCTTACGAGTGATGTACCACTGTTGAGTGATCGACAGGCAGTTGTTCACAACCCAGTACAGCACCAGACCCGCAGGGAACCACAGGAAGAAGAAGGTGAAGATGATTGGCATCAACTTCATCACCTTGGCCTGCATCGGATCCGGAGGCGTCGGGTTCAACTGCTGCTGGATAAACATGGTTGCGCCCATGATGATCGGCAGAATGAAGAACGGATCCTTGATCGACAGGTCGGTAATCCACAGCATGAACGGCGCTTGGCGCATTTCCACGCTTTCCAGGAGTACCCAGTACAGCGAAAGGAAAACCGGCATCTGCACGAGGATTGGCAAGCAACCACCCAGCGGATTGATCTTCTCTTTCTTGTACAGCTCCATCATGGCTTGCGACATTTTCTGCCGGTCATCGCCATGCTGCTCTTTCAGCGCAGCCAGTTTCGGAGCCACTGCACGCATGCGTGCCATGGATTTGTAGCTGGCAGCCGACAGCGGGAAGAAGATCCCTTTGATCAGCATGGTCAGGAAGATGATCGACCAGCCCCAGTTACCGACCAGTGCGTGGATGTGTTGCAGCAGCCAGAAAATCGGCTGGGCAATGAACCACAGAATGCCGTAGTCGACAGTCAGTTCCAGACCTGGGGACAACTCTTTCAGTATTGCCTGGCTTTTTGGACCGGCGTACAGAGTAGCGCTGGTTTCAGCCTTGGCACCTGGCGCAACGGACAATGCCGGGCCAGTGAAACCGATGATGTAGTTGCCTTGGCTGTCTTTACGCGTCTGCACCACGTTGCTGTCGTTCTTGCCCGGAATCCAGGCGGTCACGAAGTAGTGTTGCAGCCAGGCAACCCAGCCGCCGTTAACGGTTTCTTTCAGCGAAGCCTTGTCGATATCTTTCATCGACACTTTTTTGTACGGCTCTGCACTTGTCCACAGGGCAGCGCCCAGGTAAGTCGCAGTACCGGTGGCTGTCGTGGAAGAAGGATCGGCACTTGCATCGCGCTTGAGCTGGGCAAACAGGTTGCCAGTCCAGGCCTTGTCGCTGGTGTTGTCGATCAGATAAGTGACTTTCAGATCGTACAGACCGCGAGTAAAGGTGAAGCGCTTGATGTAATTGACGCCAGCGTCGCTGAATTTCAGGTCAACGTTGAGCTGGTTCTGGCCATCAGCCAGTTGATAAGTCTTCTGTTCGGTCGAGTAAACCGGACGACCGGTAGCGCGAGCATCCGGACCGTTGGTACCGGTCAGGCCGCTTTGAGCCAGATAGGTACGTTCGCCGCCGTTATCAAACAGCTGGAACGGAATTTCCGGATGGTCCTGACGACGTGGATACAGCGGCAGCATCAGCTGGGCGATATCACCACCTTGAGGATCGATAGCCAGTTCGAGCACATCCGTTTTGACGTGGATGAGATCTTTGTTGGCCACTACCGGAGTTGCGGTAGGGGTGCTGGTATCGGCATTCGCGCTGGGTACATCGGCACTGGCGGCAGCATTGTTACCAAGTGGCGTGTCCGGAATAGCCGGGGCAGCCTGATTGGCAGCAACATTCTGAGTCGGCAGGGCAGCCTGACCATAGTCCTGGTTCCATTTCAGAACCATAACGTAGGACACGATTGCCAGGGCGACGATCAGGATCGTGCGTTTAATATCCATGATTACTCGGCCATCGAAGAAGAACGGGAGGTAGGGATAGGCGGAACCGGGTCATAACCACCGGGATTCCACGGATGACAGCGACCTAAACGACGAAAGGTCAGCCAGCCACCGCGCAGAAGGCCATGATTTTCAATGGCTTCATACGCGTAGCAGGAACAACTGGGGTAGAAACGACAGTGGCTGGCCATCAGAGGACTAATGGCATAGCGATAAAACTGGATCGGAACGAGCGCCAGTTTACGCATCAGTGCTGTCTACCCCTACAGTTTCGGTTTTGACTGCTGGTACCGGCGTGCTGCGTGCCAGACGTTTCCAGAGTTTTCCGAAATGCTGAATCAATTCGGGGTTTTCTACGTCGCCCAAACCTTTGCGCGCGACGATAACGATATCCCAGCCAGCCAGAGAATCCTGGTGGAGGCGAAAGGATTCGCGCATCAGACGTTTGAGGCGATTGCGTTCAACGGAGAGCTTCACACTCTTTTTCCCGATAACCAGCCCTAGGCGGGGGTGATCGAGATCGTTGGTGCGTGCAAGGAGCAGGAGATTTTTCCCCGGAACCTTGCCGGTAGGGGAGTCAAAGACTGCCTTGAAATGCCGGGGGGTAAGCAAACGCTTTTCCCGACTGAAGTCCTGACTCACCTCCAGTACCGGATTATCAAACTGCCAGACGCGCACGACCTTTGGCGCGACGACGCGACAGGACGGCACGGCCGTTCTTGGTAGCCATGCGAGCACGGAAACCGTGGGTACGAGCGCGTTTGATAGTGCTTGGTTGGAAAGTACGTTTCATGTCGTGTTACCTGGTTCGTCCACAACGGGCCGGAATGGCCCCCGTTTTAAGAGACCGGGGATTCTAGAGAAAGCAAGCCTCTAGGTCAATTTCCAACCAACGTTTCCTTTAAATGGATATCCAGGAGGCTCGTCCTTGAAAGGTGGACAGCTAGATATAAAAATAAAGAAGGGAATTATTTAAAGCTTTTCTGTAAAGCTTATAAAAGCTAGGCACACGATCATCTGTGGATAACTACCTTTAAGCCTTCTACTACGGGCTGTACAGAGAATGACAACTACAGTGGAAAACGGTGTTCAGCCTGTGCTGCGCTGTCGGATAAGCTGTGTGTGGAATGGGGTGTTATCCACAGGCAGGTTACCCACAGAGTTTGCCCCTCACTTGTACAACGACCTTAAGTGGGCTTATCCACAGAGCTTATGCACAGACCATTGGTCGTCTTTTTTACGTATAAAGCGTTGATTCTTCGACACCCGTGAGCAACCTACGTGTGGATAAGTCGGCGTCTGGTCGCTACAATGGCCGCTTGTTTTTGCCTCACCGGCTTTCAACTTAGGGGATATCCGTGTCAGTGGAACTTTGGCAGCAGTGCGTGGAGCTTTTGCGCGATGAGCTGCCTGCCCAACAATTCAACACTTGGATCCGTCCACTACAGGTCGAAGCCGAAGGCGACGAGTTGCGTGTCTACGCACCGAATCGTTTTGTTCTCGACTGGGTCAACGAAAAGTACCTGAGCCGCGTGCTCGAACTGCTGGATGAGCACGGCGACGGCATGGCGCCGGCGCTTTCCTTATTAATAGGCAGCAAACGCAGTTCAGCCCCTCGTGCTGCGCCGAATGCGCCGTTGGCTGCGGCGGCGTCTCAAGCCCAGGCAGCTGCCGCACCGGCACCGGTCAGCGCTCCTGCGTCCACCGCGCCGACCAAACGTGCAACACAAAAAGTCGCCGAGGTCAGTGAAGAGCCGTCCCGCGACAGCTTCGACCCAATGGCCGGCGCCAGCTCGCAACAGGCCCCGGTCCGTGCCGAACAGCGCACGGTGCAGGTCGAGGGCGCGCTCAAGCACACCAGTTACCTGAACCGCACCTTTACCTTCGAGAACTTCGTCGAAGGTAAGTCCAACCAGTTGGCCCGCGCGGCAGCCTGGCAGGTAGCGGACAATCCCAAGCACGGCTACAACCCGCTGTTCCTGTATGGCGGCGTAGGCTTGGGTAAAACCCACTTGATGCACGCTGTGGGTAACCACCTATTAAAGAAGAACCCGAATGCCAAGGTCGTGTACCTGCATTCCGAGCGCTTCGTGGCCGATATGGTCAAGGCTTTGCAGCTGAACGCGATCAACGAGTTCAAGCGCTTCTACCGTTCGGTCGATGCGCTGCTCATCGATGACATTCAGTTCTTCGCCCGCAAGGAACGTTCCCAGGAAGAATTTTTCCACACGTTCAACGCCCTGCTTGAAGGTGGCCAACAGGTCATCCTCACCAGTGACCGTTATCCGAAAGAAATCGAAGGCCTTGAGGAGCGCTTGAAGTCGCGCTTCGGCTGGGGCCTGACGGTTGCCGTCGAGCCGCCGGAACTGGAAACCCGCGTCGCGATTCTGATGAAGAAAGCTGACCAGGCTAAAGTTGACCTGCCGCACGACGCGGCGTTCTTCATTGCCCAGCGTATTCGTTCCAACGTCCGTGAACTCGAAGGCGCGCTCAAACGCGTGATCGCCCACTCACACTTCATGGGCCGCGATATCACCATCGAGTTGATTCGCGAATCCTTGAAGGACTTGTTGGCGCTTCAGGACAAACTGGTCTCTGTGGATAACATTCAGCGCACCGTCGCCGAGTACTACAAGATCAAGATTTCGGATCTGCTGTCCAAGCGCCGTTCGCGTTCGGTCGCACGTCCACGGCAAGTGGCCATGGCCCTGTCCAAGGAACTGACCAACCACAGCCTGCCGGAAATCGGCGATGTGTTTGGCGGCCGCGACCACACCACGGTGTTGCACGCATGCCGCAAGATCAACGAACTTAAGGAATCCGACGCGGACATCCGCGAGGACTACAAGAACCTGCTGCGTACACTGACCACTTGATGAACACCAGCGCAGCTTATTAAGGCAAGGGACTAGACCATGCATTTCACCATTCAACGCGAAGCCCTGTTGAAACCCCTGCAACTGGTCGCAGGCGTCGTCGAGCGCCGACAGACCTTGCCGGTGCTTTCCAACGTGCTGCTGGTTGTAGAAGGCCAGCAGTTGTCGCTGACCGGTACCGACCTGGAAGTCGAACTGGTCGGTCGTGTGCAACTCGAAGAGCCGGCCGAGCCGGGCGAAATCACTGTCCCGGCGCGTAAGCTGATGGACATCTGCAAGAGCCTGCCGAACGACGCGCTGATCGACATCAAGGTCGATGAGCAGAAGCTTGTCGTGAAAGCCGGCCGTAGCCGCTTCACCTTGTCGACGTTGCCAGCCAACGACTTCCCGACTGTTGAAGAAGGCCCGGGCTCGCTGACCTGCAGTCTTGCGCAGAGCAAGCTGCGCCGCTTGATCGAGCGCACCAGCTTCGCCATGGCTCAGCAGGACGTTCGCTACTACCTCAACGGTATGCTGCTGGAAGTGTCTGCCGGGATCATCCGCGCTGTGGCCACCGACGGTCACCGTCTGGCCATGTGCTCGATGCAGGCTGACATCGGCCAACCGGATCGCCACCAGGTGATCGTTCCACGTAAAGGTATTCTGGAACTGGCGCGCTTGCTGACCGAGCCGGACGGCAATGTCAGCATCGTTCTGGGCCAGCACCACATTCGTGCCACCACTGGCGAGTTCACCTTTACCTCGAAACTGGTCGACGGCAAATTCCCGGACTACGAGCGTGTTCTGCCAAAAGGCGGCGACAAACTGGTACTGGGTGATCGTCAGGCACTGCGTGAAGCGTTCAGCCGCACCGCGATTCTGTCCAACGAGAAGTACCGCGGCATTCGTCTGCAACTGGCCAACGGTCAGTTGAAGATCCAGGCGAACAACCCGGAGCAGGAAGAGGCGGAAGAAGAAGTCGGTGTTGAGTACAACGGTGGCTCGCTGGAAATCGGCTTCAACGTGAGCTATCTGCTCGACGTGCTGGGCGTGATGACCACTGAGCAAGTGCGCTTGATCCTGTCTGACTCCAACAGCAGTGCGCTGGTGCAAGAGTCCGACAACGACGACTCGGCTTACGTTGTCATGCCGATGCGCCTGTAAACATGCTTAGCAGACGCTAGATGTCCCTCAGTCGTGTCTCGGTCACCGCGGTGCGCAATCTGCACCCGGTGACCTTCTCCCCCTCCCCCCGCATCAACATCCTGTACGGCGCCAACGGCAGCGGCAAAACCAGTGTTCTGGAAGCCATCCATCTGCTGGGGCTCGCCCGTTCGTTTCGCAGTACCCGCCTTTTACCGGTCATCCAGTACGAGCAGTTGGCGTGCACGGTATTCGGTCAGGTCGAATTAGCCGAGGGTGGGCACAGCGCCTTGGGGATATCCCGAGACCGCCAGGGGGAATTTCAGATTCGCATTGATGGGCAGAACGCCCGCAGCGCTGCGCAACTGGCAGAAATTCTGCCACTGCAATTGATCAACCCCGACAGCTTCCGCCTGTTGGAAGGCGCACCGAAGATTCGCCGACAGTTTCTGGATTGGGGTGTGTTCCACGTGGAACCGCGTTTCATGTCCACCTGGCAGCGCTTGCAGAAGGCCCTGCGTCAGAGAAACTCTTGGCTGCGGCATGGTACACTTGACGCCGTTTCGCAAGCGGTTTGGGACAGAGAATTGTGCCAGGCCAGCGCAGAAATTGATGAATACCGCCGCGCTTATATCAAAGCCTTGAAACCAGTCTTTGAACAGACCTTGAGCGAACTCGTCGAACTCGAGGGCTTAACGCTTAGCTATTACCGGGGTTGGGACAAAGAGCGAGAGCTGAGTGCAGTGCTCGCCGCGTCCGTTCACCGGGATCAGCAAATGGGGCATACCCAGGCCGGACCACAACGCGCTGATTTGCGTCTTAGATTGGGCGCACACAATGCCGCGGACATCTTGTCTCGTGGTCAGCAGAAGTTGGTGGTCTGTGCATTGCGGATTGCCCAAGGGCATTTGGTCAGCCAGGCCCGGCGCGGCCAATGTATTTATCTGGTGGATGACTTGCCGTCCGAGCTGGATGAGCAGCACCGCCGTGCGCTTTGCCGTTTGCTGGAAGACTTACGCTGCCAGGTGTTTATCACCTGTGTAGATCACGAATTATTGAGGGAAGGCTGGCAGACGGAAACGCCAGTCGCCCTGTTCCACGTGGAACAGGGCCGTATCACCCAGACCCACGACCATCGGGAGTGAAGGCATGAGCGAAGAAAATACGTACGACTCAACGAGCATTAAAGTGCTGAAAGGCCTGGATGCCGTACGCAAACGTCCCGGTATGTACATTGGTGACACCGACGATGGCAGCGGTCTGCACCACATGGTGTTCGAGGTGGTCGATAACTCGATCGACGAAGCTTTGGCCGGCCATTGCGACGACATCAGCATCATCATCCACCCGGACGAATCCATCACCGTGCGCGACAACGGTCGTGGCATTCCGGTAGACGTGCATAAAGAAGAAGGCGTCTCGGCGGCCGAAGTCATCATGACCGTGCTGCACGCCGGCGGTAAATTCGATGACAACTCCTACAAAGTATCCGGCGGTCTGCACGGTGTAGGTGTGTCGGTTGTAAACGCCCTGTCCGAAGAACTGGTCCTGACTGTTCGCCGTAGCGGCAAAATCTGGGAACAGACTTACGTTCACGGTGTTCCGCAAGAACCGATGAAGATCGTTGGTGAGAGTGGAACCACCGGTACCCAGATTCACTTCAAACCGTCTGATCAAACCTTCAAGAACATCCACTTCAGCTGGGACATTCTGGCCAAGCGGATTCGTGAACTGTCCTTCCTCAACTCCGGTGTTGGTATCGTCCTCAAGGACGAGCGCAGCGGCAAGGAAGAGCTGTTCAAGTACGAAGGCGGCCTGCGTGCGTTCGTTGAATACCTGAACACCAACAAGACCCCGGTCAATCAGGTGTTCCACTTCAACATTCAGCGTGAAGACGGCATTGGCGTGGAAATCGCCCTGCAGTGGAACGACAGCTTCAACGAGAACCTGTTGTGCTTCACCAACAACATTCCTCAGCGCGACGGCGGTACTCACCTCGTGGGTTTCCGTTCCGCGCTGACGCGTAACCTGAACACCTACATCGAAGCGGAAGGCCTGGCGAAGAAACACAAAGTCGCCACCACCGGTGACGATGCCCGTGAAGGCCTGACCGCGATCATTTCGGTCAAGGTACCGGATCCGAAGTTCAGCTCCCAGACCAAAGACAAGCTGGTTTCTTCCGAAGTGAAGACCGCGGTCGAACAGGAAATGGGCAAGTACTTCTCCGACTTCCTGCTGGAAAATCCGAACGAAGCCAAGCTGGTTGTCGGCAAGATGATCGATGCGGCCCGTGCTCGCGAAGCGGCGCGTAAAGCTCGCGAGATGACCCGTCGTAAAGGCGCGCTGGATATCGCCGGCCTGCCGGGCAAACTGGCGGACTGCCAGGAAAAAGACCCTGCCCTGTCCGAACTGTACCTCGTGGAAGGTGACTCTGCTGGCGGCTCCGCCAAGCAGGGACGCAACCGCAAGACCCAGGCGATTCTGCCCCTCAAGGGTAAGATCCTGAACGTCGAGAAGGCGCGTTTCGACAAGATGATCTCTTCGCAAGAAGTGGGCACCTTGATCACTGCGCTGGGCTGCGGCATCGGTCGCGACGAGTACAACATCGACAAGCTGCGTTATCACAACATCATCATCATGACCGATGCTGACGTCGACGGTTCGCACATCCGTACCCTGCTGCTGACCTTCTTCTTCCGTCAGCTGCCGGAGCTGATCGAGCGTGGCTACATCTACATCGCTCAGCCACCGTTGTACAAAGTGAAGAAAGGCAAGCAAGAGCAATACATCAAAGACGACGACGCCATGGAAGAGTACATGACGCAGTCGGCCCTGGAAGATGCGAGCCTGCACCTGAACGAGGAAGCGCCGGGTATCTCCGGCGAAGCCCTCGAGCGTCTGGTGAATGACTTCCGTCTGGTAATGAAGACCCTCAAGCGTCTGTCGCGCCTGTACCCGCAGGAACTGACCGAGCACTTCATATACCTGCCAGCGGTGAGCATGGATCAACTGTCCGATCACGCAGCGATGCAGGATTGGCTGGCCCAGTACGAAGTTCGCCTGCGCACTGTCGAGAAGTCCGGCCTGGTCTACAAAGCCAGCCTGCGAGAGGACCGTGAACGTAACGTCTGGCTGCCAGAGGTCGAGTTGATCTCCCACGGTCTGTCGAACTACGTCACCTTCAACCGCGACTTCTTCGGTAGCAACGACTACAAGACCGTTGTCTCCCTGGGCGCTCAACTGAGCACCTTGCTGGACGAAGGCGCTTACATTCAGCGCGGCGAGCGCAAGAAAGCCGTTACCGAATTCAAGGAAGCCCTTGAGTGGTTGATGGCCGAAAGCACCAAGCGTCACACCATCCAGCGATACAAAGGTCTGGGTGAGATGAACCCGGATCAGCTGTGGGAAACCACCATGGACCCAGGCTCGCGCCGGATGCTCAAAGTGACCATCGAAGACGCCATTGGCGCGGACCAGATCTTCAACACCCTGATGGGTGATGCGGTCGAACCACGTCGTGACTTCATCGAAAGCAACGCCCTGGCAGTGTCTAACCTGGACTTCTGATCCGGTGTTGGTTCGCAAAAAAGATGCACATTTTCACCAGTAAATGAGTCTGGCCCACCCTGAGAGGTAGACCATACAAAAGGCCAGCGCACCGCGCTGGCCTTTTTTTTGAGGGGGATTTTTCGGACATCGAGACTCGACCTTCCTTAGAGATCCTGTGCCGCGCAGCTTCCCTTTGGTTTCAGGGATAGTGAACTGCCGAGACTGAATCGTGTCTATGAAACCAGGGACGATTCAGTAACTACATGGCCGGCGGTGGCGATCAAATCAACCGGGCCAGCCCTTAAAGCGTTCAGTAGGAATCAAACATGTCTAAGAAGCTTGCTGCTGTTTTGTTGTCCGCAGTTGTAGGTATGGTTGCCGGTAATGCAATGGCTGCTGATGGCCAGTGGAAAAAAGATCACCCACGTCGAGCCGAAGTAAATACTCGTCTGGCCAACCAGAACAAGCGAATCCATAACGAAGTCAAAGAGGGTGAAATGACCAAGGGACAGGCGGCCAATCTGCATAAGGAAGACCGCCAGATTCGTCAGGAAGAACGGGACATGGCTAGCCAGAATAAAGGGCACATCACCAAGCAGGAGCAAAAGAGCCTTAACCAGCAAGAAAATTCGGTAAGCCACCAGATTGGTAGCTAAGTCCAATTTGCTTCTGCTGAATGGGCATCAATTTTGAGCCCCCCCACCCGGCTCAACCTGCAGTAATGAAAAAGGCCAACGCTTAAGCGTTGGCCTTTTTTTGTTCACGAGAAACCTGTGAAAGTTTACTCGATCGCCGCCGCGACACTTTCCAGTCGATACCCATACCCGTAGATCGTCAGCAACTGCCAACCCCGATCGGCCGTCAGTCCGAGCTTGTTGCGCAGGCGGTAGATGTGAGTATCCAGTGGCCTGGAAGACACCATTTCTTCATGGGTCCAGAAACGCTCGTAGAGATACTCCCGTGACAGCGGCCGGCCCAGGTTGGCAAACAGGCAGCGCGCCAGGCGGTATTCACGTTCGGTCAGGCTGATGGGGTTGCCGGCGCGGGTCACCGTCAGTTCGGCGTCGTCGAAGTTCAGATCGTTGAAACTCAGCACTTCGCTGGCCGCGTTGCGCTGCAAACCCTGTCGACGCAGTACCGCACTGACGCGGGCCTTGAGCTCATTGGGACGGAATGGCTTGCTGACGTAATCATCGGCGCCGGCGTTCAACGCCTGGACGATGTCACTCTCGGCATCGCGACTGGTGAGCATGATGGCGGCGGGAGGCGCTTCCATGTGTTCGCGGGTCCAGCGCAAGAGCGATAGACCGCTCAGATCAGGTAACTGCCAGTCGAGTATCAACAGGTCGAACGTTTCGCGGCGAAGCTGGCGGAGCAGGTCTTCACCGCGCTCGAAGCTGTGCAAGGTCCACGCTTGCTCCCCGGTTCCGGGAATCTGTCGCAGTGTCTGTTCCACCCGGCGCAGCTCGGCGGGTTCGTCATCCAGTATTGCGACACGCATGCGGGGCGTTTCCTTCAGCTCGTAGAGTGCGATGGGGTAAAAGATCCTACGGTGCGAGTTTAGGCTGATTGTCTGAATCTGAACAATTATGGTGATTTTCTCCAGATTCTTTGTGTCTGGTTAGGCTGATATCAGTTGGCCGCTTACCGGCGGATATCGGCTCGAAGACTCGAGGAAGGAACGATGGGGAACAGGCTGAATCTTCGTGCACTGATCGCAAAGGTGACCAAGGGCATGGCACTGACACGTTGCCCGTCGTTGGCATTTCTGGTCTATGCGGGGGTCGCTTCGCTAGTCGTGAATTCAAGTAGCGAGGCGCCGAATCAACCTGTGACGCAGCGCTACTTCAGTCCCGCTGTGGTGAATGTCGCCTTCAGTGATTCACGGGGCTTTGCACCGGTGAGCGCGCCCGAAGACAGCGAGCAATCGGCTCCACGGCTGCTTCGTGAAGAGCAGCAGCGCTGGGTGTTTTAACGATGGACCCAGGCAATTCTGAACAAATATGGAGAATTGCCTTATCGACTGTCGGTGTCGGTAAATTCTCAAGCGTTGAGTGGCACTGGAGCATTCGGAAGTGCTCCGACACAGGGAGTGTCATCGCCAATCTGGCGGGACCGCCGATCGCCGGTTCGCTTGCGGTCTGCAGTTCAGGGGAAAAAAGGGAGTGCCTGCTCACGCTGTAAAACCGGATCGATGCTGACTCGGTTCCGACACATGGATGTGTCACCTCCTACCCATCTTTGATGTGTTTACGTTCATGGAAAGCCGCAACGGCTAATCGGTAATGGCGTTTTGCATAGACGTGGGCTATCTGCCGCAGAGTCCTGTCAGGTATGGTGCGTAAGGCTGATGAGTCAGCTGGTCGGCCAGATTCTAAGAAAAAGCGTGAAAAGCGAATCCAATGAACCACATGACTTCTTTGCACTGTCGCCACCTGGGTACCTGCCTGTTGCTAGTCGTTGGTTTGGTGAGCCCATTGACGCAGAGTGCATCCGCAGCGCTCCTCGACTCAAAGCGCTTGCCGTATATCGATGACCATCAGCAATGCCGTGGACAACCCCTGCCCGCCACTGTCGAGCACCTGACGGGCGAAGCCTGGAAGCTCGACCGCAAGGGCAAGCAGGTGGCGCTCGAAGAAGGGATGACGATTGACGAGCAGGAAGGCGTGAAGACCTCTCCTTCGGCGTTTGTCAGTCTGTCACTGGGCGATGGATCACGCATCGTTCTGCCGTCCAGCTCACAGGTCACGTTGCGTTTGAACGAAGAACTCGTTGTCCCTCAGGTGATTCTTGAGCAAGGTCAGGTCGAGTCGTATGTAATCAAGCGCGCCAGCGACTATGATCGTTTTCAGATCGTGACGCCGGTGGGCGTGCTCGGGGTCCGTGGCACACACTTTCGGGTGCGCAACGACGACAATGGGCAATCGTTGATCGAAGTGCTGAATGGCCAGGTGGCCGTCGATCGTGGTGAAGACCCGGACGCGCCCGCCAAAAAACACACGGGCAAACCGCTCGCCAAAAAAGCTGAAAAGGCAGCGGCCGATGACGAAGTACAGGTCATGGCTCGCCAGGGTTTACGTATCCAGAAGGAAGGCAAGCTGACGCCGATCGAGCTGTTGCCCGCGCCGCAGTTGTTGGGGCAGACGGGGCAGACGGGCCCCGCCCCGGTCTGGCAATTGATTATGAAACCCTTGCACGGGGCCACACGCTACCGGGCGCAAGTGGCGACTGACACGGCTTTCCTGAACATCAAGCAGGAACAGTTTTCCAGCACGCCAGAGATCAACTTCAGTGGGTTGAAGGCATTTTTCTACCATGTTCGACTCTCGGCGTATGACGCGCAGGGGCTTGAGGGAGAGACCGGGGTATATGACATCTTCTATTACCCCAGGACCACGCGTGTCCAATAACACCTCGGCTATTTGCCGATGAAGCACTGGCCAAGGAAGGAAGGTCGCGAGCCGACCCAGGCCCAGCGGCTGTTTAGTCGGATGGTTCGTGAATGGCTGTGGGTCAGTCTGATCCTGCTGCCGTTGACCGCGATTCTGTCCTTGAGCCATGGGCTGACGCTGAGCAATCTGCTGTACGACAACCTGCGTCGGCTGAGCCCGCTCCCGGTCGACCCGCGAATTCTCATCGTCACTATCGACGATTACAGCTTGCAGCAACTCGGTCAGTGGCCCTGGTCCCGGACCTTGCACGCTGACCTGCTGGATCGGCTCACGGCCGCGAAGGTCAAGGGCGTATTGTTCGACGTCATCTTCAGCGAGCCCGACAAGCTTCCCGACAATGACCTGCGGCTGGCACAAGCGATGTGCCGGGCCGGCAACGTGTTCGTGCCTTTGCTGCGCGAAGGGGTTGCGCGTTTTCGGCAGCCGCTGGGTGAAATCGAACCCGTGGCACCGTTGAGTCGCTGTGCCAAAAGTATCGGACATATCAACGCCGAAGCGGACGCTGATGGCATCGTGCGCAGCGTGTACCTGCGCGAAGGTCCTGAGCGCAACCCGAGAGCGCAACTAGCCTGGTTGCTCTACGAGATGACCACAGATCGCCCGGATACCCTGCCCGGCTCGCCGTCGTCATTGACGGTTCAAGGCTGGCAACGAACCAACGGCATTCGAATTCCCTTTATCAGCGCGAATGCGGGTTTCCCCAGCGTTCCCTACGTCAGCGTGCTGCGCGGTGAAGTGCCGCCCGAGTTGCTGCGTGATCGCTTGATCCTGATTGGCTCCACGGCGCCTGGGCTGGGCGACCGTTATGTGACACCGCAATCGGAGAGTATCGGCACAACACCGGGTATCGAGATTCAAGCCAACCTCCTCAACGGTCTGCTGCAACAACGCAGCATCGTGGTGCTCGCCGATGGCTGGGTGATCGGGTTGTCGACGGCCATCGTCGCGTTGCTGCTGGCCTTGCTGTTGTTCCGTCCACGGCACGCCTTGTGGTTGACCCTGGGTTGCATGGCAGTTGCCCTGCTCGCCTCGGCTCTGCTGTTGAGAGCAGGTTGGTGGTGGTCGCCTGCCGCCAGTTTGCTCGGAATGCTGTTGGGTTACCTGATCTGGAACTGGCGACGTCTGAGCGTGGTGCTTGCCTATTTTGGCTGGGAACTGGCGCGGCTCGATAACGAGCCGAAAGTGTTCCCCGAGCGCCGCCGCACACCATCACCGGCCGGCGATGTATTGCAGGGACAGATCGTCGCGCTGGAACAGGCCATGAGCCGGACCCGCGACACCCGACGGTTCATCGCCGACGGCCTGGAGTATCTGCCGGTGGCGACACTGATCAGCGATCCCGGCGATCGAATCCTGCTGGCCAACCGCAATGCGCGAAGTCTGTTTGCCAGCGATCTGGTCGGTGAGGACTTGCTGCAACGGCTCTCGGATCTGGGTTATCCGGGGCTGCTTGAGCAGGGACGTCCCGCGTTGTCGACGCTTGAGACCAGCGAGTTTCGCGATACTCAAGGGCGAAGCCTGCGTCTGGACTTGGCGCCGTTGCTGCCGGCTGAGGGTGGGGCGGCGATTGGCTGGCTGCTCAGCCTTACGGATTTGAGCCTCGAGCGCGATGCCGAGGAACAGCGTGCGGTGCTGTTGCGGTTCCTTTCCCATGACCTGCGCGCGCCTCATTCGGCCATTCTGGCCTTGCTCGACGTCCAGTATTACCAAGGCACGGGCGATACGCAGCTGTTCAGCCAGATCGAGTTGCAAGTGCGCAAAGCCTTGAGCCTGACCGAGGCCTTTGTGCAACTGGCCAAAGCCGAGTCCGAGGCGTACCAGTTCGAGCCGAGCATGTTTGCGATGCTGGTGCTCGATGCGTTCGATCAGGCGATGAGCATTGCGCAACTCAAGCAGATCGAGCTGTTTCATGATCTGGATGAAGAAGCTGAAGGCATGGTCCTGGCCGACCAGTCATTGCTGACCCGGGCACTGTTCAATCTGCTGGAAAATGCCATCAAGTACAGTCCGGCCGGTTCACAGGTCAGCGTGCGGGTGAGTTGTGCACAGGGTTGGCTGACCTGCGAGATCACCGACCAGGGCAAAGGCATTACGGCCGAGGAGCTGCCCGAGTTGTTCAGCCAGTACCGGCGCTTTGCATCGTCTCAAGGCAGTGACGGATTGGGCCTGGGATTGTCCATGGTCAAAGCCGTGGTGGATCGCCACGGTGGACGGATTTTCTGTGAAAGCCTAATCGGGCAAGGCACGACCTTCAGCGTTCAACTGCCGTTGCTGGAAGAGTGAACGATATTTTTGTAGCAGCTGTCGAGCCTGCGAGGCTGCGTTCGGCTGCGAAGCAGTCGTAAAATCAGGCAACGCACTCTTTCAGGCAAACCGCATACACAGGATTTGCGAGGACTTCGTCCTCGGACGCAGCCTCGCAGGCTCGGCAGCTGCTACGAATCGTGTGATATCCAGGGATTGAAACAGGCATAAAAAAACCGGCTCAAATAGCCGGTTTTTTTAGCGCCGTGAAAACTTATGCACGTTTTTCTGTGTTTTATGAGTTTAAGAAATATCTATATAAATCATAAATTTAGATAACAAATACGACGCTTTTCAGAAAAACGGTACACAGGTTATCCACAGAATCTCAGACAGTCTCTTTATCCGCCGCCGCGGGCAGTGGTGGCAGCGAACCCATGTCCCGTTGGGTCTGCTCGTTCCAGGCCGCGGCACGGTCGTTGAGCTCGGCAATCGCCCGTGGGCCGCTGCCTTCTGCATACATCGGCGCACCGATGATAACGGTGATGGTGCCAGGCGTTTTCAACCAACCGGTTTTTGGCCAGAATTTGCCGGCGTTATGGGCGATTGGCAGTACAGGCAACTGCGCGTTGACCGCCAGCGCCGTACCACCGCGCGAAAACTTGCCCACCGTACCGAATGGAACGCGGGTGCCTTCCGGGAAGATCAGTACCCAGACATTGTCCTTGAGCAGCTCATCGCCCTTCTTCGCCACATGCTTGAGTGCGGCTTTCGGGTTGTCGCGGTCGATGGCGATCGGTCGCAGCATGGCCATCGCCCAGCCGAAGAACGGCACATAGAGCAGTTCGCGCTTGAGCACCTGGCTCAACGGCTCGAAGTAGGCCGACAGAAAGAACGTCTCCCAGGTGCTCTGGTGGTTCGACAGAATCACGCACGGCTGGTCGGGGATGTTCTCGGCGCCTTTGACTTCATAGCGGATGTCCAGGAACACCTTGCTCAGCCACAGTGCGCAGCGGCACCAGTAGACGTTGATGAATCGGTAGCGCGCTTTGAACGGTAAGAAAGGCGCGATAAAAAAGCTCAGGCTGCACCAGAGCAACGAGCTGGTGCCCAGCAGCAGGTAAAAAAGAAAGGTTCTGATTGCCTGCAAAATCGACATGGCCGCATTTACCGTTGCGGGGCTGTGCCCGCCTGTTAAAAGTGCTTCCCGAACAGTCCTTGATCAGGATGTCAGAAGAGCCTAGTTGTTGATAAGTTCTGCGGCAATCGCCGCCAGATCGTCAAAAATCAAGGTGCCTGCCGGAAGGGTCAAGGCCTGCGTCTTTTCGCCTTTCCCGGTTTTTACCAAAACTGGCTGACAGTCGACGGCTTTTGCCGCCTCCAGGTCACCGAGACTGTCGCCGACAAACCACAGGTCAGTCAGCGCCACGTCGTAATGTGCGGCAATGGTTTTAAGCATGCCGGGTTTGGGCTTACGACAGTCGCAGCCTTCGTCCGGCCCATGCGGGCAGTAGACGATCAGCCCGACCTCGCCACCCTGCTCGGCCACCAACGTGCGCAAGCGCTCGTGCATGGCGTCCAGGGTGGCGACATCGTAGTAGCCGCGAGCAATGCCCGACTGGTTGGTAGCGACGGCTACCGTCCAGCCGGCCTTGCTCAACTGCGCGATGGCTTCGATCGAACCGGGGAGCGGAATCCACTCCTCCACCGACTTGATGTAAGCGTCGGAGTCGTAATTGATCACTCCGTCCCGATCGAGAATCAGCAGTTTCAACAGCAGCTCCTCAGCCCAGCAACGAGATGTCGGCAACGCCGAGGAACAGACCGCGCAAACGTGCCAGCAACGCATAACGGTTGGCACGGACCTTGGCGTCTTCGGCGTTGACCATCACCGCTTCGAAGAACGCATCGACAGGCTCGCGCAAGGCGGCCAGACGCGCCAGCGATTCGCGGTACTGACGGGCCGCAGCCATTGGCTGCACCGCTTGATCCGCTTGCTGGATCGCCGAGTACAGGGAGAACTCGGCGGCGTTGTCGAAGTACTTGGCTTCAACGGTGGTCGGCACGCTGCCTTCGAGTTTGCTCAGCAGGTTCGATACGCGCTTGTTCACGGCGGCCAGTGCGGCGGCTTCCGGCAGTTTGCGGAACGCTTCCACGGCTTGTACGCGCTGATCGAAGTCCAGGGCCGAACCCGGTTTCAGGGCACGTACCGACAGGTAGGTGGCGACATCCACGCCTTCGTCTTCGTAACGGGCACGCAGACGGTCGAAGATGAACTCCAGCACCGAATCAGCCAGGCCGACAGCCTTGACCTTGGCGCCGAACGCGGCGACGGCGAAGGCCACGGCGTCGGTCAGGTCCAGGTCGAGCTTCTTGTCGATCAGGATCCGCAGCACGCCGAGCGCGGCACGGCGCAGGGCATACGGGTCTTTGCTACCGGTTGGGAGCATGCCGACACCGAAGATCCCGACCAGGGTGTCGAGCTTGTCGGCGATCGCCACGGCTGCGCCGGTCAGGGTAGTCGGCAATTCAGCGCCGGCACCGCGCGGCATGTATTGCTCGTTCAGCGCCAGTGCGACATCTTCTGGCTCGCCATCGTTGAGGGCGTAGTAGTAACCGGCGACGCCTTGCATCTCCGGGAACTCACCGACCATCTCGGTCGCCAGGTCACACTTGGACAGCAGGCCGGCACGCGCCGCCCGTTGAGCGTTGCCGCCAATGTGTGGAGCGATGAATGCGGCCAGTTTGGAAACACGCTCGGCCTTGTCGTAGACGCTGCCGAGTTTTTCCTGGAACACCACGTTCTGCAGGCGCAGGTTGAAGTCTTCGAGTTTCTGCTTCTTGTCTTGCTTGAAGAAGAATTCGGCATCGGTCAGGCGTGGGCGAACCACTTTCTCGTTACCGTCGATGATCTGCTGCGGGTCTTTGCTCTCGATGTTGGCCACGGTAATGAAACGTGGCAGCAATTTGCCGTCGGCATCCAGCAGGCAGAAGTACTTCTGGTTGTCCTGCATGGTGGTGATCAGGGCTTCTTGCGGCACATCGAGGAAACGCTCCTCGAACGAGCACACCAGCGGCACTGGCCATTCCACCAGCGCGGTCACTTCGTCGAGCAGGGCCGGCGGAACGATCGCGGTGCCTTCCTGACGGGTCGCCAGCTCAGCGGTACGGGTGCTGATCAGCTCGCGTCGCTCGTTGGCATCGGCCAGTACGTAGGCAGCGCGCAGGTCGTTCAGGTAGTTGGCTGGCGAGGTGATGCGTACGCTTTCCGGGTGATGGAAGCGGTGACCACGGGAATCGCGACCGGCCTTCTGGGCGAGGATGGTGCAGTCGACCACCTGGTCGCCGAGCAGCATCACCAGCCATTGGGTTGGGCGAACGAATTCTTCCTTGCGAGCGCCCCAGCGCATGCGCTTCGGGATAGGCAGGTCGTTCAGCGAGTCTTCGACGATGGTCGGCAACAGGCTGACGGTCGGCTTGCCGGCGATGCTTTGGCTGTAACGCAGTTTCGGCCCGCTTTGATCGATTTCGCTCAGCTCTACGCCGCACTTCTTGGCGAAGCCCAGGGCAGCCTGGGTCGGGTTGCCTTCGGCATCGAAGGCGGCCTGACGTGGTGGGCCGTCGAGGTTGATGCTGCGATCCGGCTGTTGGGTGGCCAGTTTGGTGATCAGCACGGCCAGGCGACGCGGTGCGGCGTAGACCTGCTTGGCTTCAAAGCCCAGGCCAGCGGCCAGCAGGCCCTTCTCGATACCGGCGAGGAACGCGTCGGCCAGGGTGTTCAGGGCCTTGGGTGGCAGCTCTTCGGTGCCCAGTTCAACCAGGAAATCTTGAGCACTCATTGTGCAGCCTCCAGCTTAGCCAACACTTCATCACGCAAATCCGGGGTCGCCATCGGGAAGCCCAGCTTGGCGCGCGCCAGCAGGTAGGCTTGCGCAACGGAACGCGCCAGGGTGCGGACACGCAGAATGTATTGCTGACGCGCCGTCACCGAGATCGCCCGGCGTGCATCCAGCAGGTTGAAGGTGTGCGAGGCCTTCAGCACCATTTCATAGCTCGGCAACGGCAGCGGTTGATCGAGCTCGATCAGGCGCTTGGCTTCGCTTTCATAGAAGTCGAACAGTTCGAACAGCTTCTCGACGTTGGCGTGTTCGAAGTTGTAGGTCGACTGCTCCACTTCGTTCTGGTGGAACACGTCGCCGTAGGTCACTTTGCCGAACGGACCGTCAGCCCAGACCAGGTCGTAAACCGAGTCCACGCCTTGCAGGTACATGGCCAGACGCTCAAGACCGTAGGTGATTTCGCCGGTCACCGGGTAGCACTCGATGCCACCCGCCGCCTGGAAGTAGGTGAACTGCGTCACTTCCATACCGTTGAGCCAGACTTCCCAGCCCAGACCCCAGGCGCCGAGGGTCGGTGATTCCCAGTTGTCTTCGACGAAACGGATGTCGTGCACCAATGGGTCCAGGCCCACGTGCTTGAGGGAGCCCAGGTACAGTTCCTGGAAGTTGTCCGGGTTCGGCTTGAGGACTACCTGGAACTGGTAGTAGTGCTGCAGACGGTTCGGGTTTTCGCCGTAGCGGCCGTCAGTCGGGCGACGACTGGGCTGCACATAAGCGGCGTTCCAGGTTTCCGGGCCGATGGCGCGCAGGAACGTGGCGGTATGGAAAGTGCCGGCGCCTACTTCCATATCGTAGGGCTGAAGTACCACACAACCTTGCTCGGCCCAGTATTGCTGGAGGGCGAGGATCAAGTCTTGGAAGGTACGCACGGCTGGCGTAGGCTGGCTCACGAAATTCACCTGTTTCTTGGGCTGCGATTTAAAGAGCGGGAGTATACCCGATTCGTTGGTCCGCACGCCCCCTGGAGCCTTATGCCACGCTGCTTTTGGTGTTCCGAAGATCCGTTGTACATGGCTTATCACGATCAAGAGTGGGGCGTACCGCTACGCGATGCGCAGCGCTTGTTCGAGTTGCTTTTGCTCGAAGGGTTCCAGGCCGGTCTGTCGTGGATCACCGTGCTGAGGAAACGCGAGCATTACCGTAAGGTATTGTTCGAGTTCGACGTGCAGCGCGTGGCGCAGATGAGCGACGCCGAAATCGACGATTTGATGCTTGACCCAGGGATCATCCGCAACCGTCTCAAACTCAATGCCGCCCGGCGCAACGCTCAAGCCTGGCAGGCGCTGGAAGATCCGGTGGCGCTGCTCTGGTCGTATGTCGGCGGCGTCCCGATGATCAATCATTTCAAGGATCGCAGCGAAGTGCCGGCCGTGACGCCGGTCGCCGTGGAGATGAGCAAAGGTCTGAAAAAAGCCGGCTTCACCTTTGTCGGCCCGACCATTTGCTATGCCCTGATGCAGGCCTCGGGCATGGTCATGGATCACACCACCGATTGTGATCGCTACGCCATCTTGAGCAGTGGGCGGTTAGAATAGCCGGCTCGTGATACGGATCATGACGTCGGATTAGAAGATCAGGAGTGACCTGTGGATAAGTTTAAAGGCGCCTTGCTGGTAGGTGCTCTGCGGTTGTTTGCCCTGCTCCCGTGGCGGGCGGTGCAAGCGGTGGGCGCGGCGATTGGCTGGATCATGTGGAAAACCCCCAACCGCTCCCGCGACGTGGTGCGCATCAACCTGGCCAAGTGTTTCCCCGAAATGGATGCCGCCGAGCGGGAGCGTCTGGTCGGGCAGAGCCTGATGGACATCGGCAAATCGCTGACCGAAAGCGCCTGCGCCTGGATCTGGCCGGCCCAGCGCTCGATCGACCTGGTGCGTGAAGTCGAAGGCCTCGATGTTTTGAAAGACGCATTGGCCTCGGGCAAAGGCGTGGTCGGCATCACCAGCCACCTGGGCAACTGGGAAGTGTTGAACCACTTCTATTGCAGCCAGTGCAAACCGATCATTTTCTACCGTCCACCCAAGCTCAAGGCTGTGGATGAATTGCTGCGCAAGCAGCGCGTGCAATTGGGCAACCGTGTGGCGGCGTCCACCAAGGAAGGCATCCTCAGCGTCATCAAGGAAGTGCGCAAAGGTGGTGCAGTGGGCATACCCGCTGACCCGGAACCGGCCGAATCCGCTGGAATTTTCGTGCCTTTCTTCGCCACCCAGGCGCTGACCAGCAAGTTTGTGCCGAACATGCTCGCGGGCGGCAAAGCCGTCGGGGTGTTCCTGCACGCCCTGCGCCTGCCGGACGGTTCAGGCTACAAAGTGATCCTGGAAGCCGCGCCCCAGGATATGTACAGCACCGATACCGAGACGTCCTGCGCGGCCATGAGCCAGATCGTCGAGAAGTACGTTCGGGCTTACCCGAGCCAATACATGTGGAGCATGAAGCGTTTCAAGAAACGCCCACCGGGCGAAGAACGCTGGTATTGATCCACTTGGCACGATCTGTGGATAACTTTGGGCAAAGGGTTATCCACAACCGTTCAATCAAGGGCGCAGCAGATGTCCGAACACCGTAAGTCATTTCGAATCAAGATCCAGCACGAGAGCTTCGGCGAGTGCCTGGGCCAGACCCGCAACCTTTCCGCCAGCGGCGTCTACGTGAAGCACCCGACGCTGGCAGCATTGGCCGAAGGCGCGGTGGTCTATGGCCAGGTGCAGGGTTTACCGTGCGGCGCGCCGCGAGTACGCATGGAAGTGGTGCAGGTCGACGCCGAAGGCATCGGCCTGCGTTACCTTTGAATTGAGCGCTTTTTGATCAGTTACCCAGCCGGTCAAGCTTCTTCAGAAACACCGTCATTTCCTTTTCCGCCTGCTTGTCGCCATGGGCGCGGGCGGCTTCCAGGCCCTGCTCCCAGGCCTGACGGGCGGCGGCATGGTCCGCCAACGCCAGGTGGGCCTTGCCCAACAGCTTCCAGGCCGCCGAATACTTCGGATCGAACGCCACGCAGCGGGTGAAATGCTCGGCGGCCTTGGCGTTTTCGCCAAGATCCAGATAACCCTTGCCCAGACCGAAGCGCAGCAGTGAGTTATCCACACCCTTGGCGAGCATTTTTTCGAGGGATTCGAGCATGGGTGAATTCCTTGTTGAGGGGTGTCAGGGATTGATCTGTTTTAGTGAGACCGCTATTGCGAGCAGGCTCGCTCCCACAGTTGATCTTCAGTGAACCCAGATGTTGTGTTCGGCAGAAATCCACTGTGGGAGCGGGCTTGCTCGCGAAGAGGCCCGTCCGGCCAGCGCAGAGCCCGAATCAGAAAAAGCTCAACCCCACGTGAAACAACTTCTCCACATCGCGAATATGCTTTTTATCCACAAGGAACAGAATCACATGGTCGCCGGCCTCGATCACCGTGTCGTCGTGGGCGATCAGCACTTCTTCGTCGCGAATGATCGCACCAATGGTAGTCCCTGGCGGCAGGACGATGTTTTCGATGGCCTTGCCGATCACCTTGCTCGACTTCGCATCGCCATGGGCAATCGCCTCGATGGCTTCTGCCGCACCGCGGCGCAGCGAGTGCACGCTGACGATATCGCCACGGCGCACGTGGGCCAGCAAGGTGCCGATAGTCGCCAGTTGCGGGCTGATGGCGATGTCGATGTCACCGCCCTGGATCAGGTCGACGTAGGCCGGGTTGTTGATGATGGTCATCACCTTTTTTGCGCCCAGGCGTTTGGCCAATAGCGACGACATGATGTTGGCTTCGTCGTCGTTGGTCAGTGCCAGGAAAATATCGGCGTCGGCGATGTTCTCTTCCAGCAGCAAATCACGGTCCGAGGCGCTGCCCTGCAACACCACGGTGCTGTCGAGGGTGTCCGAGAGGTAGCGGCAGCGTGCCGGGTTCATCTCGATGATCTTCACCTGATAGCGGCTTTCGATGGCCTCGGCCAGGCGCTCGCCGATCTGTCCGCCACCGGCGATGACGATGCGCTTGTAGCTCTCGTCGAGCCGGCGCATTTCGCTCATCACCGCACGAATGTTCGCTTTGGCGGCGATGAAAAACACTTCGTCGTCGGCTTCGATCACCGTATCGCCTTGCGGCAGGATCGGCCGGTCACGACGGAAAATCGCCGCCACGCGGGTGTCGACATTCGGCATGTGTTCGCGCAACTGGCGCAGTTGCTGCCCCACCAACGGTCCGCCGTAGTACGCCTTGACCGCCACCAGTTGGGCCTTGCCTTCGGCGAAGTCGATCACCTGCAAGGCGCCGGGGTGCTCGATCAGGCGCTTGATGTAGTGAGTCACTACTTGTTCCGGGCTGATCAACACGTCGACCGGAATCGCATCGTTGTCGAACAGGCCGGCGCGGGTCAGGTACGCGGCTTCGCGCACCCGGGCGATCTTGGTCGGCGTGTGGAACAGGGTGTGGGCGACCTGGCAGGCGACCATGTTGGTTTCGTCGCTGTTGGTCACCGCCACCAGCATGTCAGCGTCGTCGGCGCCGGCCTGACGCAGCACTGTCGGGAGCGAGCCGCGTCCTTGCACGGTGCGGATGTCGAGGCGGTCACCGAGGTCGCGCAGGCGTTCGCCGTCGGTGTCGACCACGGTGATGTCGTTCGCTTCGCTGGCCAAGTGTTCCGCCAGTGTGCCGCCCACCTGCCCTGCGCCGAGGATGATGATCTTCATCCAGTCACTCCCTTGAAATTCGCTTAGCTGCGCGCGGCGGCAATCTTGATCAATTTCGCGTAGTAGAACCCGTCGTGACCGCCCTCTTGCGCCAGCAACTGGCGGCCGTGCGGTTGCTTGATGCCGGCCTGGCTGGCGATGTCCAACTCGCGGGCACCCGGGGTTCGGGCGAGGAAGGCTTCGATGACTTCAGTGTTTTCGGTCGGCAGTGTGGAGCACGTGGCATAAAGCAGAATGCCGCCGACCTCGAGAGTCGGCCACATTGCGTCGAGCAGTTCACCCTGAAGCACCGCGAGCGCGGCGATGTCATCCGGCTGACGGGTCAGCTTGATGTCCGGGTGACGGCGAATCACGCCGGTCGCCGAGCACGGCGCGTCGAGCAGGATGCGCTGGAACGGCTTGCCGTCCCACCAGGCCTGAGTGTCACGGCCGTCGGCGGCGATCAGTTCGGCGCTGAGCCCCAGCCGCTCAAGGTTTTCCCGCACGCGCACCAGACGCTTGGCTTCCAGATCCACCGCCACCACACCGGCCAATTTCGGCTCGACTTCGAGGATATGGCAGGTCTTGCCGCCCGGTGCGCAGCAGGCGTCGAGCACCCGTTGGCCCGGCGCCAGGTCCAGCAGATCCGCCGCCAGTTGCGCGGCCTCGTCCTGCACGCTGATCCAGCCTTCGGCAAAGCCTGGCAACTGGCGCACATCGCTCGGCACGTCGAGCACGATGCCGTCCCGGCTAAACACGCACGGTTTGGCCGCGACACCGGCATCGCTCAGCAAGGCGAGGTAGGCGTCGCGGGAATGATGACGACGGTTGACCCGCAAAATCATCGGCGGGTGCGCGTTGTTAGCGGTGCAGATCGCTTCCCACTGTTCGGGCCAAAAAGCCTTGAGGGATTTTTGCAGCCAGCGCGGGTGGGCGGTGCGCACCACCGGATCGTGCTCAAGCTCGGCCAGCAGTGCCTCGCTTTCACGTTGGGCGCGACGCAGCACAGCGTTGAGCAGGGCCTTGGCCCAGGGCTTTTTCAGTTTGTCGGCGCACCCCACGGTTTCGCCGATGGCCGCGTGGGCCGGGACCCGGGTGTAAAGCAGTTGGTAGAGGCCGACCAGCATCAGGGCTTCGACATCGGCATCAGCCGCCTTGAACGGTTTTTGCAGCAGCTTGGCCGCCAGCGCCGACAAGCGTGGTTGCCAGCGCGCGGTGCCAAAGGCCAGGTCCTGGGTGAAGCCGCGATCGCGGTCTTCGACCTTGTCCAGCTGCGTCGGTAGCGAACTATTCAGCGAAGCCTTGCCGTTAAGGACGGCGGCCAGGGCCTTGGCGGCGGCCAGACGCGGGTTCATTGGGCGTCCACCGCTTGGCCCAGGATGGTGCCCACGGCAAATTTCTCACGACGACTGTTGAACAAGTCGCTGAAGCTCAGCGCCTTGCCTCCGGGCAATTGCAGACGGGTCAGGCACAGCGCCTGTTCACCGCAGGCGACGATCAAACCGTCCTTGCTGGCGCTGAGGACTTCGCCCGGTGCGCCCTTGCCTTCGGCGAGGCTGGCAGCCAGCACTTTCAAGGCTTCGCCATTGAGCGTGCTGTGGCAGATCGGCCACGGATTGAACGCGCGAACCAGACGTTCCAGCTCGACCGCTGGACGGTTCCAGTCGATGCGCGCTTCGTCTTTGTTCAATTTGTGCGCATAGGTGGCGAGGCTGTCGTCCTGCACTTCGCCTTCCAGGGTGCCCGCCGCCAGCCCGGCAATCGCTTGAAGCACAGCGGGCGGACCCATTTCGGCAAGACGGTCATGCAGACTGCCGCCGGTGTCTTCGGCACTGATCGGCGTGATGACCTTGAGCAGCATCGGCCCGGTGTCGAGGCCGGCCTCCATGCGCATCACGGTCACGCCGCTTTCAGCGTCGCCCGCTTCAACAGCGCGCTGGATCGGCGCCGCACCGCGCCAGCGTGGCAGCAGCGAGGCGTGGCTGTTGATGCAGCCCAGACGCGGAATATCCAGTACCACTTGCGGCAGGATCAGGCCATAGGCGACGACCACCATCAGGTCCGGCTTGAGCGCGGCCAGTTCGGCCTGGGCCTCGCTGTTGCGCAGGGTGGGCGGCTGCAGCACGGCAATGCCGTTTTCCAGCGCGAGTTGCTTGACCGGGCTCGGCATCAGCTTTTGCCCACGGCCCGCCGGACGATCCGGTTGGGTGTAGACCGCAACGATCTCGTAAGGGCTGTCGAGCAGGGCCTTGAGGTGTTCGGCGGCAAATTCGGGGGTGCCGGCAAAGACGATGCGCAGTGGCTCAGTCATGGATGGAGTCTCTTGAAAAGAAAAAGGCTTGCCGCAGCAAGCCTTTGGAAGAAGGTATCAAGCGTTCTGGCGATGGAGCTTTTCCAGCTTCTTCTTGATCCGGTCGCGTTTGAGCGTGGACAGGTAGTCGACGAATAACTTGCCGTTGAGGTGGTCGCATTCATGCTGAATGCACACTGCCAGCAGTTCTTCGGCAATCAGTTCAAAAGGCTGGCCGTCACGGTCCAGGGCGTTGATCTTGACCTTGTGCGGGCGGTCGACGTTTTCGTAGAAGCCCGGCACCGAAAGGCAACCTTCCTGATACTGGCCCATCTCGTCGGTCAGGACTTCGAACTCGGGGTTGATGAATACCCGCGGTTCGCTACGGTCTTCGGAAAGGTCCATGACCACGATGCGTTTATGTACGTTGACCTGGGTCGCCGCGAGGCCGATGCCGGGTGCTTCATACATTGTTTCAAACATGTCATCGACCAACTGCCGCACTTCGTCGTCCACTACGGCCACCGGTTTGGCGATGGTACGCAGGCGCGGGTCGGGAAATTCGAGGATGTTCAAAATAGCCATAAGCGTAATTGCTGCACGTGTGAAGTAAAGTCAGGGCCGATGGCCTGGCGGGTCCGAAGATGCAGGCTACCGTTGTAAAACGTAGCTCCCTTCTTTTCATTAGCAAGGGGGGAGCGAGCCACGGGGGCTCTGGCGTTCTACGCGAATGCATATAATAAAGGGATTCACCGCATGAGGAAATCACTACTCGCCTTGCTGCTTCTGGCTTCGGCCGGTTTCGCACACGGGCAGGTACAACTCAAGGAAGATTTTCCACAGCATTACACGGTGGTGGCGGGCGACACACTCTGGGACATCTCCGGAAAATTCCTCCGCGAACCCTGGAAATGGCCCGAACTCTGGCAGGCCAATCCGCAAATCGAAAACCCCAACCTGATCTACCCTGGCGACTCGTTGTCGCTGGTTTACATCAACGGGCAGCCACGCCTGACCCTCAATCGCGGGGCAACACGGGGCACCCTCAAGCTCTCGCCACATGTGCGCAGCACCCCGGTGGCCGACGCCATTCCGAGTATTCCGTTGCGATCCATCAACAGTTTCCTGCTCAGCAACCGCATCGTCGACAACGTCGAAGACTTCAACAAGGCGCCGTACATCGTTGCCGGCGACGCCGAACGGGTGCTCAGCGGCATGGGCGATCGAATCTACGCACGCGGTAAATTCGACCCCGCGCAGTCGGTGTACGGCATTTTCCGTCAGG
Organism: Pseudomonas sp. 6D_7.1_Bac1; assembly: GCF_025465945.1. Classification (GTDB taxonomy): domain Bacteria; phylum Pseudomonadota; class Gammaproteobacteria; order Pseudomonadales; family Pseudomonadaceae; genus Aquipseudomonas. The sequence goes on from NZ_JANLNW010000006.1 coordinate 117,994, forward strand.
GCAAGGTTTACAGCGATCCGCAAAGCAGAGAGTTTCTGGGGATCAACGCCGATGACATTGGTGGTGGCGAGATCATTGCCACCGAAGGCGATGTAGCGACCCTCGCCTTGCAACGCACCACCCAGGAGGTTCGTCTGGGCGACCGCTTGTTCAGCGGCGAAGAGCGGGCGATCAACTCGACCTTTATGCCCAGCGCACCAAAAACCGATATTCATGGCTTGATCATCGACGTACCACGAGGCGTTACGCAAATCGGTGTGCTTGACGTGGTCACCCTGAACAAGGGCCTGCGCGACGGTCTGGCCGAGGGCAACGTACTGGTGGTGATGAAAACCGGCGAAACCGTGCGTGACCGGGTGACGGGCGAGCAGGTGAAAATCCCGGATGAGCGCGCCGGTTTGCTGATGATCTTCCGCACTTACGAAAAGCTCAGTTATGGCTTGGTGCTGAACGCCTCGCGCTCTCTGGCGGTGATGGACAAGGTGCGTAATCCGTAAAAGACTCAACAAGTTACCAACAGACTTATCCACAGCTTGTTCCTGAATCAGCAGGACCAATAACGATCAAGGATGATCTTATGCCGCTGTCTGCACACACGAAGGTTTCGCCGGCGGAACTGGAAGCGCGTTTGCGTTTGCATCGCCTGCCGGAGCTCGGTCCACGACGTTTTCAAAAGCTGCTCGAAGCCTTTGGCTCGGCCTCAAAAGCCATCAGCGCACCGGCCAGTGCCTGGGGCGCCCTGGGGTTGCCGGCGGCGTGTGCCGAGGCCCGGCGTAGCCCGCTCATTCGTGATGGCGCCTACCATGCATTGGCCTGGCTAGAGCGTGAGGGCCAGCATTTACTGATGGTTGACCAGCCGGGCTACCCGGCGCTGCTGGCAGAAATCAGTGATCCTCCACCGTTGTTATTCGTCGCAGGCGATCCCGCTATCCTGGAAAAACCGCAGCTGGCGATGGTCGGTAGCCGACGCGCATCGAGGCCGGGGATGGACACTGCCGCAGCGTTTTCCCGCAGCCTGGCGGGCGCTGGCTTTGTCATCACCAGCGGCCTGGCGCTGGGCATCGATGCGGCGGCGCATCAAGCCGCGCTGGACGTCGGTGGGCAGACCGTCGGGGTGCTCGGCACCGGGCTGGAAAATTTTTATCCACAGCGCAATCGACGTATTGCCGATGCGATGATTGCCCAGGGCAGCGCGGTGGTTTCCGAGTTCCCGCTGGACGCCGGACCGCAGGCCAGCAACTTTCCGCGCCGCAACCGGATCATCAGCGGTTTGTCCCTCGGTGTTCTGGTGGTCGAGGCCAGTGTCGCCAGCGGCTCGCTGATCACCGCACGGCTGGCGGCGGAACAAGGGCGCGAGGTGTATGCGATTCCAGGCTCCATCCATCATCCCGGCGCTCGTGGTTGTCACCAATTGATCCGCGATGGCGCGGTGTTGGTGGAAACCATTGAACATATCCTCGAAGGCCTGCGCGGTTGGCAGAATCTGCCGTTATCCACAGAAGCCTCGGCCCCCATCGATCACCCGTTGCTCTGCCTGTTGTTTGCTGCGCCGCATACCAGCGAGGCCCTGGCAGACGCTGCTGGCTGGGCGTTGCCGAAGGTCTTGGCCGCGTTGACGGAGCTTGAAATGGAGGGGCGGGCAGTGAGTGAAGGCGGACGCTGGTTTGCGCGCCTAAGCTAGGGCCTATCATCAGTTATTGCGCGGCACAGGCAATAACTGATGACAGGTCCTACGGTCATGAAAGATCGGTAAACTGCGCACAGCCTTATTTTGGAGAGTCGGTAATGGTCAACAGTTGGCGTGTGCAACAAGCCGCACGAGAAATTCGCGCAGGGGCGGTGATTGCCTATCCAACCGAAGCCGTCTGGGGCCTGGGTTGCGACCCGTGGGACGAAGAGGCGGTGTATCGCTTGCTGGCGATCAAGGGTCGTTCGGTGGACAAGGGCCTGATCCTGATTGCCGACAACATTCGCCAGTTCGACTTCCTGTTCGAAGACTTCCCGGAACTGTGGATGGATCGCATGGCCAGCACCTGGCCGGGACCGAACACCTGGCTGGTGCCCCATCAAAACATGCTGCCGCAATGGATCACCGGGGTGCACGAAACCGTGGCGCTGCGGGTTAGCGATCACCCGCAGGTGCGGGATTTGTGTGCGTTGGTCGGGCCGCTGGTGTCGACTTCAGCCAACCCGCAAGGCAGGCCGGCGGCGCGCACACGGATTCGTGTCGAGCAGTATTTCCGTGGGCAAATCGACCTGGTGCTGGGCGGCAATCTCGGCGGGCGCAAGAACCCGAGTGTGATTCGCGATCTGGCGACGGGCAAGGTGGTGCGCCCGGCTTGAGACCTAGGTGAGCCCATCGCGAGCAGGCTCGCTCCCACACTGGATCTATGTCGTACACAAAATCTGTGTTCGCTAAAGATCTACTGTGGGAGCGAGCCTTACAGACACCATAAATTTTATGGCAAAAGCACCGTAGACCCGGTAGTCCGCCGTGCCGACAACTCAATCTGCGCCTTCGCCGCTTCAGCCAGTGGATAACGCTGGCTGATGTCCACCTTCAGCTTGCCGCTGATGATCATCCCGAACAGCTCATCGGCCATGATTTGCAGGTTTTCAGCGTTGTTGGCGTAAGTCCCCAGTGTTGGCCGGGTCACATACAGCGAACCCTTTGCCGCGAGAATACCCAAATTGACCCCGTCCACCGCGCCCGACGCGTTGCCGAAGCTCACCACCAGCCCGCGTGGCGCCACGCTGTCGAGCGAGGTCAGCCAGGTGTCCTTGCCGACACCGTCATAGACCACCGAGCACTTCTTGCCGTTAGTCAGTTCCAGTACGCGCTGTGCGACGTTTTCCTTGCTGTAGTCGATGGTTGCCCAGGCACCGAGGGATTTTGCCAGCGCGGCTTTCTCAGGTGAGCTGACAGTGCCGATCAACTTCACGCCCAAGGCCTTGGCCCATTGGCAGGCCAGCGAACCGACACCGCCGGCAGCCGCGTGGAACAGAATGGTTTCGCCGCCCTTGAGTTCATAGGTCTGACGCAGCAGGTACTGCACGGTCAGGCCCTTGAGCATGACGCCCGCAGCCTGTTCGAAGCTGATGGCGTCCGGTAGATGCACCAAATTTTCTTGCGGCAACACATGCACCTGGCTGTAAGCACCCAGCGGACCACTGCCGTAGGCCACGCGGTCGCCGACCTTGAAACGAGTCACTTCGCTGCCCACCGCTTCGACCACGCCCGCGCCTTCCGAGCCCAGGCCCGATGGCAGGGCTGGCGGTGCATAGAGGCCGCTGCGGAAATAGGTGTCGATGAAATTAAGACCGATGGCCTTGTTACTGACGCGCACCTGCTGAGGGCCAGGCTCGGCCGGTTGGAAGTCCACATACTCAAGCACTTCGGGGCCGCCATGGGCTCGGAACTGGATACGTTTGGCCATCTGCACTCTCCTTGGGTGTGTTTGCCGTCAGTCTTTCGGCGAAGGTTCCTATCGGACTCCTAAGCTTGATCTTCGTCAACTGCGACGGTCATGAGTGCAGTGTTATGCTACGCGCCCATTTGCGTCGGCCGCCGTTCTGATCGAGCGCCGCGTAGCTTTGCCCGATTCAAGGTGATGCCATGACTACCCGCACCGAGGCCGTTAAAGCCTACCTGCTCGACCTGCAAGACCGTATTTGTGCCGCGCTGGAAGCCGAAGACGGTGGTACTCGTTTCGTCGAAGACGCCTGGACCCGGCCTGCCGGTGGTGGCGGTCGCACGCGGGTGATTGAAAACGGCGCGGTTATCGAGAAGGGCGGCGTCAACTTTTCCCACGTCTTTGGTAGCGGTCTTCCGCCGTCCGCCAGCGCCCATCGGCCGGAACTGGCCGGGCGCGGCTTCGAAGCCCTCGGCGTGTCGCTGGTGATTCACCCGCACAATCCGCATGTGCCGACGTCCCACGCCAACGTGCGCTTTTTCATCGCCGAAAAGGAAGGCGAAGAGCCGGTCTGGTGGTTCGGCGGTGGTTTTGACCTGACCCCTTACTATGGCAATGAAGAAGATTGCGTGCATTGGCACCGCGTGGCCGCGCAGGCTTGCGCGCCGTTCGGGCCGGACGTCTACAGCCGGTACAAGGACTGGTGCGACAGTTATTTCCATATCAAGCATCGCAACGAGCCCCGGGGTATCGGCGGTCTGTTCTTCGATGATTTGAACGAGTGGGACTTCGACACCTGCTTCGCTTTCATGCGCGCTATCGGCGACGCTTACATCGACGCGTACTTGCCGATTGTCCAGCGTCGCAAGGCGCAAGCCTTCACCGAGAAACAGCGCGAATTCCAGGAGTTCCGCCGTGGGCGTTACGTTGAATTCAACCTGGTTTACGATCGTGGCACGCTGTTCGGCCTGCAGTCGGGTGGGCGTACCGAGTCGATCCTCATGTCGCTGCCGCCGCAAGTGCGCTGGGGTTACGACTGGAAGGCCGAGCCTGGCAGCGAAGAAGCGCGCCTGACCGAATATTTCCTGCAAGACCGCGATTGGCTGGCTAACGCCTGAACGAGGAATCCTGATGGACCGTTACGTCGTATTCGGTAACCCGATTGGCCACAGCAAATCGCCGTTGATCCATCGCCTGTTTGCCGAGCAGACCGCTCAGCAACTGGACTACAGCACTTTGCTGGCACCGCTCGACGACTTTTTCGGCTGTGCCACGGAGTTTTTCCGCGAGGGCCGTGGTGCCAACGTCACGGTGCCGTTCAAGGAAGAGGCCTATCGTCTGGCCAGTAGCCTGACAGAGCGTGCTCAGCGCGCCGGTGCAGTCAACACCTTGAGCAAACTGGCGGATGGCAGCCTGTTGGGTGATAACACCGATGGCGCAGGTTTGGTGCGGGACCTGACGGTCAACGCCGGGTTCAGCCTGCGCGGTAAACGCATTCTGTTGCTGGGCGCTGGTGGCGCGGTACGTGGCGCACTGGAACCCTTGCTGGCCGAGCAACCGGCGTCGGTGATCATTGCCAATCGCACGGTGGAAAAAGCCGAGTTGCTGGCTGAACTGTTTGCCGATCTCGGCCCGGTGTTCGCCAGTGGTTTCGACTGGCTGCGTGAGCCGGTGGACCTGATCATCAATGCAACGTCTGCCAGCCTGTCAGGCGATGTACCACCGATTGCCAGCAGCCTGATCGACCCGGGCAAGACTGTTTGCTACGACATGATGTACAGCAAGGAACCGACCTCGTTCTGCCGCTGGGCCAGCGAACACGGGGCTGCCGTATCGATGGATGGCCTCGGAATGCTCGCCGAACAGGCGGCCGAAGCGTTCTTCCTGTGGCGTGGTGTGCGCCCGGATACCGCGCCGGTGCTGGCCGAGCTCCGCCGGCAACTGGCCGCTTAGCTCTCTGTGGGAGCGAGCCTGCTCGCGATAGCGATCGGTCAGTCACATCAGTGCTGGATGTTGCCGCCGTCATCGCGAGCAGGCTCGCTCCCACAGAGGAGAGCTCTGCGACATCGCATCAGTCTTCAAACCGGATCGGACATTTCTCTGGTCCTTCGAGCTTTATCAATTCCTCGACCACATGCCCCCGCGCCCGGCGCAGGATCAGGCTGCGGTCTTGCCTGAGCAGTCGTCGCGCTTCCTGATGCAGCATCTCCACGCCGGAATAGTCGATGAAGTTGATGTACTGCCCTTCGATCACCACCTTCAACCCTTGAGTGCGTTGCAAACGCACTTGCAGGTAGTGACTGGCGCCGAAGAAGATCGACCCGCCGACCCGCAAAATCTCCTCATCGCCTTCGCTCCATTGCTGCACGCGGGGTTGCGAGGTGCGCTTGAGGTAGAAAAACAGCGAGACCAGTACGCCGGCGTAGATCGCCGTTTGTAGCTCCAGCAACAACGTGGCGACGCAGGTCAGCGCCATCACCACGAACTCGGCACGGCTGACCCGGAACAACGCGCGAATGCCGCGATGGTCCACCAACCCCCAGCAAATCAGCAGAATGCTCCCGGCCATGGCCGGCATAGGAATGTGCGCAATCAGCGCCGCCCCGGCCACCGCAAACAACGCCACCCACAGCGCCGAGAACACCCCGGCCAGCGGCGAGCAGGCGCCTGCTTCATAACTCAAACCCGAACGGGTAAAGGAACCGGCCGACAAGGAGCCTGCGAAAAAGCTGCCGACAATGTTCGAAAGCCCCTGCGCGCGGACTTCCTGATTCGCATCGAGCAACTGCTCTGAACGCGCTGACAAGGAGCGGGCAATCGACAGGCTGGTGACCAGCCCGAGCATGCCGACCGCCACCGCACTGGGCAGCAGGCGCAATACCAGGTCCAGGTCCAGCGGCAACGGGCTGAACGGTGGCAGCCGGCCAACAAACGAGCTGACCAACTTCACATGGCCAAACATCGAAGGCCACAGCCACACCAGCAGGCCGCTGAAGATCAGGCTGATCAGCAGACTCGGCCAGCGTGGCACCAACAGTTTCAGCGCGATGCCTACCGCCAGCGAGAAGAGGCCCAACGCCAATGACGGTTTATCCAGCTCGCCGATGTGGCCGATCAAGGACATCAAACTGTTCAGCGCCGTGGCCTGATTCGGCAGGTCCAGCCCCAGCAGGTTTGGCAACTGGCCGAGGGCGATGACCACCGCCGCGCCGAGGGTGAAGCCCAGCACCACCGAGTGCGAAACGAAGTTCACCAAGGCTCCGAAGCGCAACATACCCAGCAGCCACTGGAAAATACCGGCGAGGAAGGTCAGCAGCAGGATCAGCGTGATGTAGTCCTGGGAACCGGGCACGGCCAAGGGGCTGACGCTGGCATAGAGCACAATGGAAATCGCTGCCGTCGGGCCGCAGATCAAATGCCAGGAGGAACCCCAGAGGCAGGCGATCAATACCGGAATGATGGCAGCGTACAAGCCGTATTCTGCGGGTAACCCGGCGATCAATGCGTAGGCAATGGACTGCGGCAACGCAAGAATCGCCCCGCTCAGGCCGACGACAAGGTCGCGGCCGACGCTATCGCGGGTTTGCCGGGGCAGCCAGCTGAGAAAGGGGAAGAGTTTATGGCGGTTGGGGATTGCCATGGGGCCTCTCGATCGGAGTCATTCAAAGGCGTCAGGATAAAGCATTGTGGCGAGGGAGCTTGCTCCCGCTGGACCGCGTAGCGGTCCTGAATCGGCAATAACGCTCTGTCAGACGCAACGCATCAATTCGTAGCAGCTGCCGAGCCTTGCGAGGCTGCGTTCGGCCGCAAAGCGGTCGTAAAGTCAGGCAACGCGTTCTTACCGGAAAACCGCGTACGCAGGATTTACGAGGACTTCGTCCTCGAACGCAGCCTCGCAGGCTCGGCAGCTGCTACGCGAGCTAGAGCAAATAGATGCGTAGATACTTCTGCAGCGATAAGGGTGCAACGGTTACAGTTTGGCCTTTACGGCCGGCAACGCATCCTTCCCATCCGCCGTTTTCACGCCGTCCAGCCACTTCTCCAGCACCGCCGGATTGGCCTTGATCCACGCTTTCGCCGCGTCGGCGTTGCTGACTTTTTTGTTCACCACCTCGGCCATGATGCTGTTCTCCATCTCCTGGGTGAAGCTCAGGTTGGTCAGCAGTTTGCCGACGTTCGGGCAGGCCTGTGCATAACCTTTGCGGGTCAGGGTGTGGACGCTGCCGGTGTCGCCGAAGTATTTCTCGCCGCCCTTCAGGTAATGCATTTTCAGTTGCACGTTCATTGGGTGCGGGGTCCAGCCGAGGAAGGTCACGAATTTCTGCTTTTTCACCGCGCGGGACACTTCGGCGAGCATCGCCTGTTCGCTGGACTCAACCAGTTTCCACTGGCCGAGGTTGAAATCATTCTTCTTGATGATTTCCTGCAAGGAAATGTTTGCAGGGGCGCCGGAGCCAATGCCGTAGATTTTTTTATCAACTTCTTTTGGGTGTAGCTCGGCGTACTTGTTCAGGTCGGCAAAGTCATGCACGCCGGCGTCCCACACATAGTCCGGCACGGCCAGGGTGAACTCGGTGCCGTCGAGGTTCTTCGACAGTTGGGTGACATCGCCATTGGCCACGAATTTGTCGTAGAAGCCCTGCTGCGCCGGCATCCAGTTACCCAGGAACACATCGACCTGGCCGTCCTTGAGCCCGCCAAAGGTGATCGGTACCGCCAGGGTATCGACCTTGGCCTTGTAACCCATGCCTTCAAGCAGGAAACCGGTGATGGCGTTGGTCGCGGCGATGTCGCTCCAGCCCGGGTCCGCCATCTTCACCGTGTCGCAGCTTTGCTCGGCCCAGGCCGACACACTGCTCAAGGCCAGCAGCCCCGCCGTCAGTACTGTGGATAACCTTTGCATGTTCTTCCCCTTACGTTATTGGTTTTGGCAGGGTTGTGGATAACGTGCTTTGCGTTCCAGATCATCGAGGTCGATGTGGTTGCGCATGTACTGCTGACTGGCGTCGACCAGCGGCTGGTGGTCCCAGCTCTTCAACTTGCCGAGGGTCAGCGCCTGAGTGACGAAACGTCGTCGACGCTGGCTGGCGAGTACCTGTTGGTGGATCGCCGGGATGTTCCATTTGGCCCGCGCTTCGGCGAGAAAGTCGTCGAACAACTGGCGATGTTGCGCGGATTGGCTGAGTTCTTCCTGCTCGTGCGGATCGTTTTGCACGTCGAAGAGCAGGCATGGGTCGTCTTCGCTGTAGATGAATTTGTACGCGCCACGGCGGATCATCATCAGCGGGCTGATGGTGCCTTCGGCCATGTATTCGCCAAACACTTCGTCGTGCCCGCCCTGCCCCTGCAGATGCGGAACCAGCGAGCGACCGTCCAGTGGCAAACCGGGTTCCAGCATGCCGCCGGCCAATTCGACGAAGGTTGGCAACAGGTCGGCGGTGGACACCGCTGCACTGACTCGCCCCGCCGCGAACTGCCCCGGCGCACTGACCAGCAGCGGCACGCGGGCAGCCATTTCGAACCAGTGCATTTTGTACCAGAGCCCGCGCTCGCCGAGCATGTCACCGTGGTCGCCAGAGAAGACGATGATGGTGTCGTCGATCAGCCCCGTATCCTCAAGGGTTTGCAGGAGTTTGCCGACGTTGCTGTCGATATAGCTGCACGCACCGAAATAGGCGCGGCGCGCATCGCGGATCTTATCCACAGGCAGCGGCTTGTCCCACAGGTCGTAGACCTTGAGCAGGCGCTGGGAATGCGGATCGAGTTCGTCTTGCGCCGGGGTTTGCGGCAACGGGATGTCTTGGTCGTCGTACAAATCCCAGAAGGCTTTGGGAATGGTGTACGGATCGTGTGGGTGAGTCATCGACACGGTCAGGCAGAACGGCTGATCGCCGTCTTCGCGGATGTGATCGAACAGGTACTGCTGGGCCTTGAACACCACCTCTTCGTCGAAATCCAGCTGATTGGTGCGCACGCAGGGTCCGGCTTGCAGCACCGAGGACATGTTGTGATACCAGCTCGGGCGTACGTCCGGTTCGTCCCAATTCACCGCCCAACCATAGTCCGCCGGGTAGATGTCACTGGTCAGGCGTTCTTCATAGCCGTGCAACTGATCCGGACCACAGAAGTGCATCTTGCCGGACAGCGCGGTACGGTAGCCGAGGCGTCGCAGGTAGTGGGCATAAGTCGGTACGTCCGCAGGAAAATCCGCCGCGTTGTCATAGGCGCCGATCTTGCTCGGTAACTGGCCGCTGACCAGGGTGAACCGCGAAGGGGCGCACAATGGGCTGTTGCAATACGCGGCGTCGAACACCACGCCTTGCGCGGCGAGGCGGCTCAGGTTGGGCAGCTTGATCGGCGATGAGCCGTAGAACGGCAACAGGGGCGCGGCCATTTGATCGGCCATGATGAAAAGAATGTTCTTGCGCTTCATGTGATCACGGCATTCCATAGTGAGCAGTTATGCGAAAGTGCTGTGATCGAGGATGTAGCCCACACACTTTGCGGTAAAGCCCATGCCCGGCAATGACTAGGATAAGCACAGCTTATGTATGACGCCCTTGGTGATCTGTCCCTGGACCTGTTTCGCGCCTTTGAAGCCGCCGCCCGTCATCGCAGCTTCACGGCGGCAGCGGTAGAACTCGGTACAACGCAGCCAGCTGTCAGTCAGCAGATCAAACGCTTGGAGGAGCAGCTCGGCACGCGGCTGTTCGACCGCATCTACCGAGGCATCGAGCTGACCGAGGCCGGAGCGATCCTGTTCGAGCAGGTGCAGGCCGGATTGCAGAGCATCGACGCCGGGTTGAATGCGATCAGCGCCCAGCATCAGCATGAGGTGTTGCAAGTGGCCACCGACTTTGCCTTCGCCGCGTATTGGCTGATGCCGCGTCTGCACCGCTTTCACCAAGCCAATCCGCACGTGGACGTCAGCCTGGTCACCAGTGAACGCAGCCACAACATGCTGCGCACCGACATCGACGTGGCGGTGCTGTTTGGCGATGGGCGTTTCAAGCAAGGCGAAAGCCATTGGCTGTTCAGCGAAGAAGTGTTCCCGGTGTGCAGTCCGCTGCTGCTCAAGGAGCGCTCGGCGCCCCTGCCCGCCCACGCCTTGCAAGAGTTGCCGCTGCTGCATTTGCGCGGGGAAAACAGCAGCCATTGGTTCGACTGGAGCGGCGTGTTTCGTGCGTTGGGCATCGCCACTGTGCCTGCGCCGGGGCAGTTGCGTTTCGACAACTACACACTGTTGATTCAAGCGGCGATTGGCGGTCAGGGCGTGGCCATCGGTTGGCGGCACCTTGTGGATAACTTGCTGGCGCAAGGTTTGTTGTGCCGGCCGATTGCCGAGACGGCGATGTCGAGCTTCGGCTATTACGTGGTGCTGCCTCAGCGTAAACGCCGCAGCGCGCTGATTCAGCAGTTCGTCGACTGGCTGATGACCGAACAGGCCAGCAGCGCGGAGTCGCTGACAGGCTTGGCCCTGCCGTCTATTGCGGTGTAGCGTTGCGGCTGGGGAATGAATCCCGGGACACGAGAACACTATGCAACAGATCAAGGGCTACCACGCCCACGTTTACTTCGACGCGAACACCATTGATCAGGCGCGGGCTCTGTGTGAGCAGGCCGCGCAGCTGTTTCCGTTGAAGATGGGCCGGGTGCATGAACGGCCGGTCGGCCCGCACCCGGACTGGAGCTGCCAATTGGCCTTCGCGCCGGAGCAGCTCGGCGAAGTGCTGCCGTGGCTGGCGCTCAATCGCCATGGGTTGGTGGTGTTTCTGCATCCGGATACTGGCGACGACCTGGCCGACCACACTGACCATGCGATCTGGATGGGCGCGATCCGGCCGCTGGATTTGTCGATTTTTTGAGCAGTCTTGAGGGCTGTGTTGCCTGTCAGGGCCTCATCGCGAGCAGGCTCGCTCCCACAGGGGAACGCATTTCAATGTGGGAGCGAGCCTGCTCGCGATGACGGCGGTTCGGACTACACAAAACCCCGATCAATACTCAATACAACACACCCTCTAGAACTTCATAAACCACCCCACTGCCCATCTCGATCAACACCATGTCGCCGCCCATGCGTCGCCATTCATAACCCGGGTAATACGGCAGGTGCGCGAGGGCGCGGTCGTCCAGGCGTTCGCCGTAGTAGCCGCGCGGCAAGGGCTGGCCTCTAACCCAGCGAATACCCTGCGGTGGTGGTGCGCCGCGCACGAAATACCCGTGGTTGCCGCGGATGACTTCGCGCACGGGGCCGAAATCATGGGGTGGCCGTCTGTATTCAGGGCCATGCTCGCGGTGTTCATCGCCGCGATGCTCGTACTGCGGGCCGCCACGATCATGCTCGTGATCGTCGCGTTCATCAGCGCTTGCGTGGAGCAAGGGCGTGGCGCTGAGCATCAATACACCCAGGCTGGCGATCAAGCGTTTGGGCATTTTCATTCGGGTCTTCCTCACAGCATCCACGGCAAAAAAAGGGGCTCAGAACGTGGTTCTGAACCCCTGGGTCTTGCTGTTTAGTCTGCGGCGCCGGGTACTAATTCCTTTGTATCAGGAACTTTACTCTCAGCTGACGCGGGCTTTGCGTACGCCTTCGGACAACGCCGAGCACAGGCTCAGTACGCCGTCGATGGCCTGGTCAGGCGTCGTTGCGTTGGCGATGTGGTCGATCAGTGCCGAACCCACCACCACACCATCTGCCAGACGGGCGATGGACGCCGCTTGCTCCGGTGTGCGGATACCAAAACCGATACTGATCGGCAGGTCGGTGTGGCGACGCAAACGGGCGACGGCTTCTTCGACGTGTTCCAGGGTCGCTGCGCCCGCACCGGTCACGCCGGCCACCGACACGTAGTACACGAAACCGGAACTGCCATTGAGCACGGTTGGCAGGCGCACGTCGTCGGTGGTCGGGGTGGTCAGGCGGATGAAGTCGATGCCTGCCGCTTGCGCCGGGTCGCACAGCTCGGCGTTATGCTCGGGCGGCATGTCGACCACGATCAGCCCGTCAACGCCGGCCTCTTTGGCATCGCTGATGAAGCGCGGTACGCCGTAGTAGTGAATCGGGTTGAAGTAACCCATCAGCACCAGCGGGGTGTCGTCGTTGTCTTTGCGGAACTCGCGAACCATTTGCAGGGTTTTCGCCAGGTTCTGTTTGGCGCCCAAGGCGCGGATGTTGGCGAGCTGGATCGCCGGGCCGTCGGCCATCGGATCGGTGAAGGGCATGCCCAACTCGATCACGTCGGCGCCGGCCGCTGGCAGACCTTTGAGGATCCCCAGCGAAGTGTCATAGCTTGGGTCGCCAGCAGTGATGAAGGTCACCAGGGCGGCGCGGTTCTGTTCTTTGAGTTCGGCGAAACGTGTTTGCAGGCGGCTCATCAGTGTTTCTCCTGCTGGGACTGATTTTGTTGAGAGTGCTCCATGTGGTGCATGACGGTCTGCATGTCTTTGTCGCCACGGCCGGACAGGTTGACCACCATCAGGTGATCTTTCGGCAACGTTGGTGCGCGTTTGAACACTTCGGCCAGGGCGTGGGCGCTTTCCAGTGCAGGAATAATCCCTTCCAGGCGGCAGCATTTGTGGAAGGCGTCGAGGGCTTCGTGGTCAGTTACCGAGGTGTACTGGACGCGGCCGATGTCATGCAACCAGGCGTGTTCCGGGCCGATACCCGGATAGTCGAGGCCGGCGGAAATCGAGTGAGCGTCGATGATCTGGCCATCGTCGTCCTGCAACAGGAACGTTCGGTTGCCGTGCAGCACGCCCGGTACGCCGCCGTTCAGGCTGGCCGCATGTTTACCGGTTTCGATGCCATGACCTGCTGCTTCAACGCCGATGATCTCGACGCTTTTGTCATCGAGGAACGGGTGGAACAGGCCCATGGCATTGGAGCCACCGCCAATGCACGCCACCAGGCTGTCCGGCAGGCGGCCCTCCTGGGCTTGCAGTTGTTCGCGGGTTTCCTTGCCGATCACCGCCTGGAAGTCGCGGACCATCGCCGGATAAGGGTGTGGGCCGGCCACGGTGCCGATCAGGTAGAAGGTGCTGTCGACGTTGGTCACCCAGTCACGCAGGGCTTCGTTCATCGCATCTTTCAGGGTGCCGGTGCCGGCAACCACGGGGATCACTTCGGCGCCCAGCAGTTTCATGCGGAACACGTTGGCCTGTTGGCGCTCGATGTCGGTGGTGCCCATGTAGATCACGCAGTCCAGACCAAAACGCGCAGCCACGGTGGCGGTGGCCACGCCGTGCATGCCGGCGCCGGTCTCGGCGATGATGCGTTTTTTGCCCATGCGCCGCGCCAGCAGGATCTGGCCGATGCAGTTGTTGATCTTGTGCGCGCCGGTGTGGTTCAGCTCTTCGCGCTTGAGGTAGATCTTGGCGCCGCCGCAGAATTCGGTCAGGCGTTCGGCGAAATACAGTGGGCTTGGGCGACCGACATAGTCGCGCTGGAAGTAGGCCAGTTCTTCTTTGAATGCCGGGTCGATCTTGGCCGCTTCGTATTCGCGGGCCAGATCGAGGATCAACGGCATCAGGGTTTCGGCAACGTAGCGGCCGCCGAACGCGCCAAACAGGCCGTTGGCATCAGGGCCGTTGCGCAGATTAGTCTGGGTCATGGGGCGCTCCAGTTGAATTCCAAAAAAGTTAATTCGTAGCAGGGCAATGGCGTTCACTCTACCCCTGACGTTCCAGCCTGAAAACCGATAAGATCGCCGTAACCTGTCAGGAAAACTCACATATCCCATGAGCCACGACCTTCCCCCGCTGAACGCCCTGCGCGCCTTTGAGGCCACTGCCCGCTTGAACAGCGTCAGTCAGGCTGCGGAGCAACTGCACGTGACCCACGGCGCGGTCAGCCGACAGTTGAAAGTGCTGGAAGAGCATCTGGGCGTGAGCCTGTTCGTCAAGGATGGACGCGGCCTGAAACTCACAGATGCCGGCGTGCGTTTACACGATGCCAGCAGCGAGGCCTTCGAGCGCTTGCGCACGGTTTGCGGTGAGCTGACGCAAGGCCACGCCGACGCACCGTTCGTGCTCGGTTGCTCCGGCAGCTTGCTGGCGCGCTGGTTCATTCCGCGTCTGGGTCGGTTGAATGCCGACCTGCCGGATTTGCGCTTGCACCTGTCGGCCGGCGAAGGCGATCTCGACCCACGGCGGCCGGGGTTGGATGCCTTGCTGGTGTTTGCCGAGCCGCCGTGGCCTGCGGACATGCAGGTGTATGAATTGGCCAGCGAGCGCATCGGCCCGGTGCTGAGCCCGCGCTTTGCCGGTTACGACACCCTGCGTCAGGCGCCAGCCGCTGTGTTGCTCAACGAGCCCTTGTTGCACACCACCTCCCGCCCGCAAGCCTGGCCCAGTTGGGCGCAGCGCAACGGCCTCGATGCCAAAGCGCTGAAGCTCGGGCAGGGTTTCGAGCATTTGTATTATTTGCTGGAGGCCGCGGTGGCCGGGCTGGGCGTGGCGATTGCCCCTGAACCATTGGTGGCCGAGGATTTGAAGGCCGGTCGCCTGATTGCGCCGTGGGGCTTTAGTGAAACCCCGGCGCAACTGGCGTTGTGGCTACCCAAGCGCGCCGCGGACGGCCGCGCTCGGCAGTTGGCGCAGTGGCTGAAAAACGAGCTGCGCCAGCCCGTCATTGATTGAGTGGCATGTGTGGGTCGGGACTCCAGCGGTTACACAGGTAAGAGGAAAAATCGCTGCTAGGCTCTATTTACACAAAAAGGAGTGCGCCATGACTGACCATCACACTTACAAGAAAGTCGAACTGGTTGGCTCGTCCCCTACCAGCATTGAAGAAGCCATCAACAACGCCTTGGCCGAGGCCAGCAAAAGCATCAAGCACATGGAATGGTTCGAGGTCACCGAAACCCGCGGGCACATCAAGGACGGCCAGGCGGCGCACTTTCAAGTGACGCTCAAGGTCGGATTCCGGATTGCCAATAGCTGAGGTTGAGCTAGGCTTTTGAACTTGTGCGCTGGCCGATTGCCATAGGGAATGGCAAAGCGCTACTTCTGTCTTGAGCGACAGACGCTCAAGTGTTAACGCTTACCCCTTTTGATCCGACCAGGGAATGTGACCGATGAAGAAATTTATGTTGGCGGTGGGTTTGTTGAGCATTGCGGGAACAACCTTTGCGGCGGGCAAACCGTGCGAAGAGTTGAAAAGCGAAATCGCGGCAAAAATCGACGCCAAGGGCTCCAAAAACTATTCGCTGGAAATCGTTGATAAAGGCGCGGCCGCGGGCGGCAAAGTGGTCGGCAAGTGCGAGGCAGGCAAGAAGGTCATCGTCTACAAGAAGTAGATTGAGTCGGCTGTTTATGTAAAAGCCGACGCCATGGCGTCGGCTTTTTTCTGGGCGCTGTTTAAGGCTTAGCCCTTCATCACTTGCGCCAGTAGCTCGTAGGAATGCAGGCGATCAGCGTGTTCGTACAGGTCGCTGGTGAAGATCAACTCGTCGGCCTGAGTCTGCTCGATCAGCACCTCAAGCTTGCCGCGAATTTTCGCCGGGCTGCCGATCATGGCCAGACCCAGGAAATCACCGACGGCTTCTTTCTCATGGGGCAACCACAGACCGTCCATGGTTTTCACCGGTGGGCGCTGGACCAGGCTTTGGCCGCGCATCAGTGCCAGTATTCGTTGGTAGACCGAGGTCGCCAGATAATCGGCTTGTTCGTCGGTGTCGGCGGCAACCAGCGGTACACCGAGCATCACGTAGGGTTTATCCAGTACGGCTGAAGGTTTGAAGTGATTGCGGTAAACCCGAATCGCTTCATGCATATAACGCGGTGCGAAATGCGAGGCGAAGGCGTAAGGCAAGCCGCGTTCGCCGGCCAGTTGCGCGCTGAACAGGCTGGAACCCAGCAGCCAGACCGGCACATTGGTGCCAGTGCCGGGCATCGCGATTATGCGCTGGTCCGGCGTGCGTGGGCCCAGGTAGCGCACCAGTTCGGCCACGTCTTCCGGGAAGTCGTCGGCACTGCCGGAGCGTTCACGGCGCAAGGCGCGGGCGGTCATCTGGTCGGAACCCGGAGCGCGGCCCAGACCAAGGTCGATCCGCCCAGGATAGAGGCTCTCGAGGGTGCCGAACTGCTCGGCGATCACCAGCGGCGCATGGTTGGGCAGCATCACACCACCGGAACCGACGCGAATGGTCGACGTCCCGCCGGCCAGATAGCCGAGCAGTACTGACGTCGCCGAGCTGGCGATGCCATCCATGTTGTGGTGTTCGGCGACCCAGAAGCGGTTATAACCCCACTTCTCGACGTGTTGCGCCAAATCCAGTGAGTTGCGCAGCGATTGCGCGGGGCTGCCATTCTCGCGAACGGGCACAAGGTCCAGCGTCGAGAACTTGGTATCGGACAGTTGTTTCATAAGCCGGCTTCTCCAATGGGTTACGCAGGCTTTTCTCACCAACGAAAACCTGCCGAATGCATAAGCATGTTCCATGCAATGTGGGCATATACCCGAGTTTCAATAGCAGACATGAATTTGCCGACCGGATAAGCGGTTCGATCCGACAAGGTGAACTTTGCCAAGCCTTCTATCCTCAGAACCCAGGCAACCGAAAACCATGAAGGCGCGACCCTTCGCGCCGGATTTTGAGGAGGCAGAGATGAGTATCAAAAAGAAAGCATCGGCGCATTGGGTCGGTGATCTGAAAACCGGCCTTGGTTCTATCTCGACTGAAACCGGGGTCCTGAAAAATGCACCTTATGGCTTCAAGGCGCGTTTCGAAGGCGGCCCGGGCACCAACCCGGAAGAGTTGATCGGCGCCGCTCACGCGGGGTGTTTCTCCATGGCCTTTTCGATGATTCTCGGCGAGGCCAACCTGAAAGCCACCAGCATTGATACCAATGCCGAGGTGACGCTGGATCAGGTCGACGGTGGCTTTGCGATCACCGCCGTGCACCTCACGCTCAAAGCGAAAATCCCTGGCGCCAGCCAGCAGCAATTCGAAGAACTGAGCAAAAAAGCCAAAGAAGGCTGCCCGGTTTCCAAGGTGTTGAATGCCAAAATCACGCTTGATGCGACGCTCGTTAGCTGATCGTTCCTGGTAGCAGCTGGCACGCCAGCTGCTACAAATCAGAACTCGCTGGGTAAAACTGTGGTCGAATAAGTGACAGCAGCTTCAGCGCATGACTGTGCGCGCTGCCTGAATGGAGCTTCAACCATGAAACGTTTTGCCTTGGCGGTTATCTGCGGTGCGCTGGCCACATCGGCCCTGGCGGCGCCCAAATCCTGCGAAGAACTTAAAGCCGAGATTGAAGCCAAGATCCAGGCCAATAACGTGTCGTCTTACACCCTGGAGATCGTCACCAACGACGAGGTCCACGATCAGAACATGGTGGTTGGCACTTGTGAAGGCGGCACGAAGAAGATCATCTACCAGAAGAACGACAGATAATTCGCCTTACTGCACACAAAAAGTCTCGCTACCTTCGGCGATGAGTTCGCGCTTGGCGTTATACAGCCGGGCGCTGGGCGTGAAGCCCAGTGAGCGGGCTTCGAGCAGGTAGCGTTGACCGGCTTCGAAATGATCGTAATGCACGGTCAAGTAGCACAGTCGGTTTGGCGCATCCAAGTCCATGCCAAAGCCTCCGGAAGACACCTCGAAGTCGAAACGCACCTTCAGTTCATGGCTGCCTGGCGTGACCTGGAAGAATCGCCCGTCATCCAGGGTCTTTTTGTCCAGGCTCTCGGCCATGAGGACTTTGCCCCCGGGCGACGGCATGGCGAAGTCGACCCAGGCCATGTTCGGGTTCGCGGCTGGCATCGGGCTCATACAGGCAGCCAGCGAGCTGATGGCGAGAAAAAGCAGAGTCCTGCGCATGATGAAATTCCGGGTGGTCGGGTATTAAGCATAGCGCCGATCAGGTGCGCTGGCAGCCCGCCGGGTGCGCTTGGCCAACGACTTTTCGCTGCTGATCATAGAGCTTGGCCCACGGCTGGAAGCCGATGTTCCCTGCTTGCAGCTGATACCGCTGGCCGGCGCTGAAGTCGTTGAATTTCACACTCAAGTGGCAATCGCGCCACAGCGGTTCGGCGTCGGGGCCGATGTTGGTCGGCTGCACCGCGAACTGATAACGCACCTTCAGTTCATGGCTGCCCGGTGGCACTTCGAAGTAGCGTTTATCGGCCCAGGCCTTGGCATCGACTTCCAGCGCTTGCAGCACGGTGTCGTCTTGATGGGGGCCCAGGTCGATCCAGGCTTGCGTTGGGTCGGGTTGGGGCAGTCCAGCACAGCCGGCCAACATCAGCAGGTTTGCAGTCAGCAATAACGCGCGCATAGCGAAGCTCCAGTAGGCGAGATAGTCTTGCGGGCAGACTCCCCAAGGATGATTCGATGTGATCAAGCCGCTTCCAAGCCATCGGTTACTTGATCGCGTTTTGCGCGTTTTGTTTCCAGCCGCGTTGCTTTTACTGCTCAACGGTTGCACGAGCGTCAGTTACTACAGCCAGTTGGCCAGCGGTCAGTGGCAATTGCTGCGGGCGCGTGAGCCAGTGAGCGAGGTGATTGCCGACCCTGCGCGTGACGCGAAACTGCGTGCACGCCTGGCCCAATCGCAAAAGGCCCGTGAGTTCGCCAGCCGGCAGTTACACCTGCCGGACAACCGAAGCTATCGCCTCTACACCGACATCGGCCGACCGTTCGTGGTGTGGAATGTGTTCGCCACGCCGGAATTTTCCCTCAAGCCGCAGAACCATTGCTTTCCGATCGCCGGGTGCGTGGCCTACCGTGGGTACTACAGCCAGAGCGCCGCGCGAGGCGAAGCGGCGCTGCAGCGTCAACAAGGCATGGACGTGTCGATCAGCGGTGTTGAAGCCTATTCGACCCTGGGCTGGTTCGACGACCCGATCATCAGTTCGATGATGAACTGGGGCGACGAGCGCCTGGCGACGCTGATTTTTCACGAGTTGGCGCATCAGCGGTTTTACGTGAAGGACGACACTGAGTTCAACGAGTCTTACGCCACCTTCGTAGAACAGGAAGGCACCCGCCAATGGCGCGCGGCGCGCGGTTTACCTCCGGCCAGTGAGGCTCAAGCGCATCAGCTTGATCAATTCACCCGGTTGGTTCTGGATACCCGTACGCGGCTCGAAAAGCTCTATGCGTTGCCCCTGGCGGCTGAGCAGATGCGCCAGCGCAAAGCGGCCGAGTTCGAGCGCTTGCGCAGCGACTACCGAACCCTGCGCGACAGCCAATGGGCCGGCGAGAAGCGCTACGACGCCTGGATCAATGCCCCGATGAACAACGCCAAGCTGCTGCCTTTCGGGCTCTATGACCAATGGGTGCCGGCGTTTGCCGTGGTGTTCAAACAGTCGGGTGGGGATTGGCTGAAGTTTTATGCGGCGGTCGAGAAATTGGGTGCGTTGCCAGTTGGTGAGCGCAAGGCGGCGCTGAAAGCATTGGCAGAGTCAGAGAAGTCTGATGGCTGAGCGGCCCTTTCGCGAGCAAGCCCGCTCCCACATTGGAATGCGATCCACTGTGGGAGCGAGCCTGCTCGCGATGGCTATTTAACTAACCCCGCAAAAACGCCTGATGCAACTCGGCCAATGTCTCGAAGTGATACGCCGGCTGTTCGGCGCTCAACTCTTCGTGGCTACCGAAGCCATAACCCACCGCTGCCGCGTCCAGCCCGTTGCGCCTGGCGCCGATCAGGTCGTGTTTACGGTCGCCGATCATCAGCGTGGTGGCCGGGTCCAGGCCTTCTTCGGCCATCAAATGGGCAATCAGCTCGACCTTGTCGGTGCGGGTGCCGTCCAGTTCGCTGCCGTAGATCACTTTGAAGTGCCGATCGAAACCGAAGTGCCGGGCGATTTCCCGGGCGAAAATCCACGGCTTCGACGTCGCGATGTACAGCTGCCGCCCTTGCCCGCTGAGGGTTTCCAGCAGTGGCGTGACGCCGTCGAACACACGGTTTTCATACAGGCCGGTGACCTTGAAGCGCTCGCGATAGAAATTTACCGCCTCCCAGGCCTTGGGCTCGTCGAAGTCGTAGAACTGCATGAAGGCTTGCAGCAACGGCGGGCCGATAAAGTGTTCGAGCCTGGTCAGGTCAGGCTCGTCGATCCCCAGTTTGCTCAGGGCGAACTGGATCGAGCGGGTGATGCCCTCACGCGGGTCGGTCAGGGTGCCATCGAGGTCGAATAGAACGGTTTGGTAATGCATGAAAATTCCTGAAATTGAGTAGGCCTAGGGTTGGTCGTAGCCTTCGGCCAGATGCAGGTCTTTGAGCTTCACGTAATTCGCCGCGCTGTAGGTGAAAAACGCCCGTTCCTTGTCAGTCAACGCGCGGATCTGTTTAACCGGGCTACCGACATAGAGAAAACCGCTTTCCAGGCATTTGCCCGGCGGCACCAGGCTGCCCGCGCCGATGATCACCTCGTCTTCGACCACCGCACCGTCCATGACGATGCTGCCCATGCCGATCAGGATCCGGTTGCCGACCGTGCAGCCGTGGAGCATGACTTTGTGGGCGATGGTCACGTCATCGCCGATCAGCAGCGGAAAGCCGTCCGGGTTGAAGGGGCCGGCGTGGGTGATGTGCAGCACGCAGCCATCCTGCACGCTGGTGCGTTGGCCAATACAGATGCGGTGCATGTCGCCGCGGATCACGGTCAGCGGCCAGACCGAGCTGTCTTCGCCTATTTCGACGTCGCCGATCACCACCGCCGAGCTGTCGACAAATGCGCCTTTGCCGAGCACGGGGGTGTGGTTCTGGTACTTGCGAAGGGACACGATAGGCTCTCTCTCTTTTGCTGATAGCTGCGGATGGCGTCGATTGTAATTAAGATGGCCGCATGTTTCTTCCAGCCAAGGTGCCAACCGTGAGCGTGAACAACCCTCTTTTGCAGTCCTACGACCTGCCACCGTTCTCGGCCATCCGCGCCGAGCACGTACAACCGGCCATCGAACAGATCCTCGCTGACAACCGCGCCGCCATCGCCGAGATCCTCAAAAGCCAGGGCAAGCAGCCTACCTGGGCCGGTCTGGTGCTGGCGATGGACGAGTTGAACGATCGTCTGGGCGCGGCCTGGAGCCCGGTCAGCCACCTGAATGCCGTGTGCAACAGCGCCGAACTGCGTGAGGCTTACGAGTCCTGCCTGCCGGCACTGAGTGCCTACGCCACCGAGTTGGGCCAGAACCGTGAACTGTTCGAGGCCTATGAAGCCCTGATCAACAGCCCGGAAGCGGCCGATTTCGATGTTGCGCAAAAAACCATTCTCGAACACGCGCTGCGTGACTTCCGTCTGTCGGGTATCGATTTGCCTGCGCTTGAGCAAAAGCGTTACGCCGAGGTGCAGAGCAAACTGTCCGAGCTGGGCAGCCGCTTCTCCAACCAATTGCTCGACGCCACCCAGGCCTGGACCAAGCACATCACCGATGAAGCCGCCCTCGCCGGTCTGACCGACTCGGCCAAGGCGCAAATGGCTGCCGCTGCCGAGGCCAAAGGTTTGGAAGGCTGGCTGATCAGCCTGGAGTTCCCCAGCTACTTCGCGGTGATGACCTACGCCCATGACCGCGCGTTGCGCGAGGAAGTCTACGCTGCCTACTGCACCCGTGCGTCGGACCAAGGCCCGAACGCCGGTCAGAACGATAACAGCCCGGTGATGGAAGAAATCCTCGACCTGCGTCAGGAGCTGGCCAAGCTGTTGGGTTTCGCCAGTTTCTCGGAGCTGAGCCTGGCGACCAAAATGGCCGAATCCAGCGATCAGGTGCTGAGCTTCCTGCGCGATCTGGCCAAGCGCAGCAAGCCGTTCGCCGCGCAGGATCTGGAACAACTCAAGGCTTACGCCGCCGAACAGGGCTGCCCGGATCTGCAAAGCTGGGACAGCGGTTTCTACGGTGAAAAACTTCGTGAGCAGCGTTACAGCGTCGCCCAGGAAGCGCTGCGTGCGTATTTCCCGATCGATAAAGTACTGAGCGGTCTGTTTGCCATCGTCCAGCGTCTGTACGGTATCGAAATCGCCGAGCAGAAAGGCTTCGACACCTGGCACCCGGACGTTCGCCTGTTCGAAATCAAGGAGAACGGCCAACACGTCGGGCGCTTCTTCTTCGACCTGTATGCCCGCGCCAACAAGCGCGGCGGCGCCTGGATGGACGGCGCTCGCGATCATCGCCGCACCGCCGCAGGCGTGCTGCAAAGCCCGGTGGCTAATCTGGTGTGCAACTTCACTCCGGCCGACAGCGGCAAGCCTGCCCTGCTGACCCACGATGAAGTCACCACCCTGTTCCACGAGTTCGGTCACGGTCTGCATCATCTGCTGACCCGCGTCGAATATTCTGGTGTGTCCGGTATCAACGGCGTGGCCTGGGATGCGGTCGAGCTGCCAAGTCAGTTCATGGAAAACTGGTGCTGGGAGCCGGAAGGCCTGGCGCTGATCTCCGGTCATTACGAAACCGGCGAGCCTCTGCCGCAGGACCTGCTGCAAAAAATGCTGGCGGCGAAGAACTTCCAGTCCGGGCTGATGATGGTGCGTCAGCTGGAATTCTCGCTGTTCGACTTCGAACTGCATGCCACTCACGGCGACGGCCGCAGCGTGCTGCAAGTGCTTGAAGGCGTGCGCGATGAGGTTTCGGTGATGCGTCCACCGGCCTACAACCGTTTCCCCAACAGCTTTGCGCACATCTTCGCCGGCGGTTACGCGGCGGGTTACTACAGCTACAAATGGGCTGAAGTCCTGTCGGCCGATGCCTTCTCGAAGTTCGAGGAAGAAGGCGTGCTCAACGCGGCCACCGGTCGTGCGTTCCGCGAAGCAATCCTGGCCCGCGGCGGTTCTCAGGAGCCGATGGTGCTGTTCGTCGATTTCCGCGGACGTGCGCCGTCGATTGACGCACTCTTGCGCCACAGCGGCCTCAACGAGGACGCGGCAGCATGAGTGACGGGACTGTGAGCAAAACCAAGAAACGCTTTATCGCCGGGGCTGTCTGCCCGGCGTGCAGTGAGCCGGACAAGTTGATGATGTGGAGCGAAGACGATGTGCCGCACCGCGAATGCGTGGCCTGCGGTTATTCCGACACGCTGAACGAGCAAGGTCTGTCAGTGCCCAAGGAATTGGGGACGCGGGTCAACACCACCGCGTTGAAAGTCCCGGACGCCAAGGTCCAGGCTGTGCAGTTCTTTCCCAATCCGAAGCTAAAGAAAAAGTCCGACGATCAGTCCTGATCATCCCGCGCTTTGAAATCCGCCTTTGAGCCTGATCGCTCAAGGGCGGTATTTATCCAGCACCACCATTCTCAATTGCAGGTCTACGACCCGCCTTACCTGATCGGGTAAGGGGCGTGTTGTGGCGCGCCCCTCAGATCTTCGGCTCTTCGCTATTGACCGTTTTGAGCCAGCTTTTCATCGAGCAGGTGGCAAACACGCTGGTACTGCAATCGCCGTTGGCCAACGCGGTACGCAGTTTGTCGATATTGGCCTGCATCATGTAGCGAATGCCGTTTTTGAAGTGGGTATTGTCGTCGAAACCGCCTTGGGTCATTTCGCTCAGCGCGTCTTCCTTGCTCCAGCCTTGCACTACCACGCGGTACATCGCGGCTATCAGGGCGGTACGGTCCGATCCACGTTTGCAATGTATCAACACCGGGCCTTTGCTTTGACCGGTTTGAATGGCCCGCAACGCGCTCAATACCTCGCTGTCATCGACGTGGCTGGTTTTGTACGGCAATTGCACCAGGTTGACCCCAGGTATCGATAGCCAGCTGGAATCGGATTCGGGGAGAAAGTTGATCACCGTCTCGACCTGGAGTTTTTCCAGCAACGGCAGAGTCCCGCGATCCGGGAGTGCACTGCGATAGAGGGTCGGTGACATCTGGTAAAGCCCGTACTGCGCTTCGACGGGCTGGGCCCACTCACCAGGACGGATGGATTGAGGTGGCTCAGCCTGAACCTGATCGAACGCAAAGAACGCCATTAACGACAGGCACAGTGCTCGCAAGAGGCGGTTTTTCGACATGAGTCAGGGGGCCGTGGATGAAGGAATGGGCGACGAAATCCCAGCCTGAACCCTGAGCAGTCAAAGCTCTGTGAGGTGCTTGTCAAAGAATCGTTAAGCCTGAAGGCGCCGGTGAAGCGTGCGAAATAATCTGTGAATTTGAAGCTGAAACGGTTCATCCGCATACTTAGCCTGCTACCATTTGTAACTAAAGTTTGCTGACATGTTCTTTCTATCGGGCCTCGACCGGCCCGCATTACTGCCAAAACGACAAGCTGCTCCATGAAGTGGCTGATCTATCCGTGAATGCCTGATGAGGTGCACCCCCCATGTCTGATCAAGATCGAGACAACCCGCGGCGTGAGTTTTTACGCAAATCCCTGACCTTGATTCCGGTGGTCACCGTTGCCAGCACCGGTCTGGGCAGCTCGGTTTTGTTGGCTGCCCCTGAGCCCGCTCCGGCCAGCCCGGGCAAAACCCCGGTCAGCACCCGTGTTTATGAGCCGAGCTACTTCACCGCTGAAGAGTGGGCGTTTCTTCAGGCGGCAGTCGCACGCTTGATTCCTGCCGATGAACAAGGTCCGGGTGCACTCGAAGCGGGTGTGCCGGAATACATCGACCGCCAAATGAATACCCCGTACGCGGCGGGCGCACTTTGGTACATGCAGGGTCCGTTCAACGCGGACGCTGCGCCGGAGATGGGCTGGCAGAGCAAACTGGTTCCGAAGGACATCTACCGTTTGGGCATCGCTGCAACGGACGCCTGGTCGAAGGCTTTCAACGGGAAAGCCTTTGCTGCGCAAGACAGCGCTACCCGAGACGATTTGCTCAAGCAATTGGAGGCCGGTACACCGACATTCGACAGCGTTCCACCGAAGATTTTTTTCAATCTTTTGCTGCAAAACACCAAGGAAGGGTTCTTCTGCGACCCGATCCACGGTGGCAATAAAGGCATGGTCGGCTGGACCATGATCGGCTTCCCCGGCGCCCGCGCCGATTTCATGGATTGGGTTGAACGCAACGAGCAATACCCCTTCCCGGCAGTTTCGATTCGCGGCGAGAGGGCGTAAGCATGATAACCACCATGAGGAAGGTCGACGCAGTGATCGTCGGGTTTGGCTGGACCGGGGCGATCATGGCCAAGGAGCTGACGGAGGCCGGCCTCAATGTGCTGGCGCTGGAACGCGGGCCGATGCAGGACACCTACCCTGATGGGAACTATCCGCAGGTGATCGACGAACTCACCTACAGCGTGCGCAAGAAACTCTTTCAGGACATCTCCAAAGAGACGGTGACCATTCGCCATAGCGTGAATGACATTGCGCTGCCCAACCGTCAGCTCGGCGCGTTCCTGCCGGGCAATGGTGTCGGTGGGGCCGGCTTGCACTGGTCTGGCGTGCATTTTCGGGTCGACCCGATCGAGTTGCGCATGCGCAGTCACTATGAGGAGCGCTACGGCAAGCACTTCATCCCCAAGGACATGACCATCCAGGACTTTGGCGTCAGCTATGAAGAGCTGGAGCCGTTTTTCGACTACGCCGAAAAAGTCTTCGGTACCTCGGGCCAGGCCTGGTCCGTGAATGGCCAGGTGGTCGGCGAAGGCAAGGGCGGTAACCCCTATGCGCCGGACCGTTCGAACCACTTCCCGTTGGCGTCGCAGAAGAACACGTATTCCGCGCAGTTGTTCCAGAATGCTGCCAACGCTGTCGGATACAAACCCTACAACCTGCCTTCTGCCAATACCTCCGGGCCCTACACCAATCCCTACGGTGCGCAGATGGGCCCGTGCAACTTCTGCGGTTTTTGCAGCGGTTACGTGTGCTACATGTACTCCAAGGCTTCGCCGAACGTGAATATCCTGCCGGCGCTCAAGCCATTGCCTAACTTCGAGTTGCGGCCCAACTCCCACGTGCTGCGGGTCAATCTCGACAGCACCAAGCGCAAGGCAACCGGGGTGACCTACATTGATGCTCAGGGCCGGGAGATTGAGCAACCGGCGGATCTGGTGATTCTCGGCGCGTTCCAGTTTCACAACGTGCGGTTGATGCTGTTGTCCGGGATCGGCAAACCGTACGACCCGATCAGTGGTGAAGGTGTGGTCGGCAAGAACTTCGCCTATCAGAACATGGCCACCATCAAGGCCTTCTTCGACAAAGACGTGCACACCAACAATTTCATCGGTGCGGGCGGCAACGGTGTAGCGGTGGATGACTTCAACGCCGACAACTTCGACCACGGTCCGCACGGCTTCGTCGGTGGATCTCCAATGTGGGTCAACCAGGCGGGCAGCCGGCCGATTGCCGGGACTTCGAACCCGCCGGGAACACCCGCCTGGGGCAGTGCCTGGAAACGTGCGACCGCCGATTACTACACCCACCAGGTGTCGATGGACGCTCACGGTGCGCATCAGTCCTACCGTGGCAACTACCTGGACCTCGACCCGGTTTACCGCGATGCCTATGGCCAGCCGCTGCTGCGGATGACCTTCGACTGGCAGGAAAACGACATCAAGATGAACCGCTTCATGGTCGGCAAGATGAACAAGATCGCGGAAGCGATGAACCCCAAGTCCATTGCCTGGCTCGGCAAAAAGGTCGGTGAGCACTTCAATACGGCCTCCTACCAGACCACCCACCTCAACGGTGGCGCGATCATGGGCACTAACCCGAAAACCAGTGCGCTGAACCGTTATTTGCAGAGTTGGGATGTGCATAACGTATTCGTGCCGGGTGCTTCGGCGTTCCCACAAGGTTTGGGTTACAACCCTACCGGTCTGGTCGCGGCACTGACCTACTGGTCGGCGCGGGCGATTCGTGAGCAGTACCTGAAGAACCCCGGCCCGCTGGTCCAGGCTTAAGGAGCGATGACTATGAAGACACTCGTTATCGCTACCCTCGCCCTGCTCAGCAGTTGCTCGATCAGTGCGGCAGAAGATTATTCGCAGACCTTGATCAAACAGGGCGAATACTTGGCCCGTGCCGGGGACTGCGTGGCTTGCCACACTGCCAAGGATGGCAAGCCGTTCGCTGGCGGTTTGCCGATGGAAACCCCGATTGGCACGATCTACTCCACCAACATCACCCCGGACAAGGCCGGCATCGGCGACTACAGCTTTGACGATTTCGACAAAGCCGTGCGCCATGGCGTCGCCAAAAGCGGTAGTACGCTTTACCCGGCCATGCCGTATCCGTCTTATGCCCGCGTCAGCGATGCAGATATGAAAGCCCTGTATGCCTATTTCATGAAAGGTGTGGCGCCGGTCGCTCAAGAGAACAAGGACAGCGACATCCCTTGGCCCTTGAGCATGCGCTGGCCGTTGACCGGCTGGCGCTGGCTGTTTGCGCCGGGTGTCGAGGCGTATCAACCTGCCGCCGGCGAAGAGGTGGCAATCAGCCGTGGGGCCTATCTGGTGGAGGGTCTCGGACATTGCGGTGCCTGCCATACGCCGCGTGCCCTGACCATGCAGGAAAAAGCCTTGAGCGCCCATGAAGGCAGTGCGTTTCTGTCGGGCAGCGCGCCGCTGGAAGGCTGGATCGCGAAAAGCTTGCGGGGCGATCACAAGGACGGCCTTGGGAGTTGGAGCGAAGAGCAACTGGTGCAGTTTCTCAAGACCGGCCGCAGCGACCGCAGTGCGGTGTTCGGCGGCATGAGTGATGTGGTGGTGCACAGCATGCAGTACATGAGCGATGAGGATCTGACGGCGATCACCCGATACCTCAAGTCCTTGCCGGCGAACGACCCCAACGATCAGCCGCACCTGTACGACAAGCAAGTGGCGCAGGCGCTGTGGAAAGGTGACGACAGCAAACCTGGTGCGTCGGTGTACATCGATAACTGTGCCGCCTGCCACCGTACCGACGGGCACGGTTACACCCGAGTCTTCCCGGCTCTGGCCGGCAACCCGGTGCTGCAATCGGACGATCCGACGTCACTGATCAATATCGTGCTCAAGGGCGGCACCTTGCCGGCGACTCACACCGCACCATCGACGTTCA
This sequence comes from Pseudomonas sp. 6D_7.1_Bac1, assembly GCF_025465945.1. GTDB lineage: Bacteria > Pseudomonadota > Gammaproteobacteria > Pseudomonadales > Pseudomonadaceae > Aquipseudomonas. The sequence goes on from NZ_JANLNW010000006.1 coordinate 146,334, forward strand.
CGATGCCTGCATTTGCCTGGCGTTTGTCGGATCAGGAAGTGGCAGACGTGGTGAACTTCATTCGCACGAGTTGGGGGAACAAAGGGCCGCAGATTAAACCGGCTGACGTCGCCGACTTGCGCAGAGAGGGGGAGAAATCAACGGCGGTTGATAAGTCTGGGCAACTGACAAAGTCTTATTGATGTTTGTTAAGTTGCAATAACCAACGCCTGCGAAATGAGTTTCGCAGGCGTTGGTTTATGATCGGTAGAGCGTATTAGCCACTACGCGATCAAGTCCAATCATGGATTGACAATACTTGCGTAAGCTTTGGCCAATGCCAGCAGCTTGGCCTTGTCATCGGCGTCAATGTCGCCATCACCGTCCACATCCTTGCTGACCGTCTTGATATTGAAGGATCGACCGCCGTCGCTGGAAACTGCGGTGACGAAAATCGAGTCTACCAATGTCTCGGTTTGGACTTCGTTTTTCGCATCCCAACCCAGCTCTTTTCGTGCAAGTTGCATCGAGACTTGTGCTTCCTGTGGACTAACGATGGTCGGCGCCAGCAGTTGTAGAAAGATACCGCGTTGATTAAAGAAAGACATTGTTAAATCCTTTTAATGGTTATCCAGTGTGATGTTGCGTGTGCCAAGGATAGTACGGGCTATGTTAATCGGATGACCAATGGTTATATGTTTCTTGTTCTTACGCTTCTAGGTTGATTAACCAGTAGTTATATAAACCAGACAGGGCGTTAACTTGGCGCCTTCGTTAAAGGAGCCGAACGGCACTGGCCTGACAGCGGATTTTTCGATACTGTACATGTATACAGTAGTGAGGTTTTTCCAATGTTCACGCCCTTGCCACCTCGCGGTCGTGGGACCGCCAGCAACCCGCACAATCGTTTTGCGCCGAACCGCTCGGTGGCTGAGGACGATGGCTGGTATCAGGAAGCACCGCTGACCCAGGGCACCGAGGTGATGATCGAGACCGCGAAAACCATCATCACCCGCAACAATTCGCCTGACCTGCCCTTCGACCGTTCGATCAATCCCTATCGAGGTTGCGAACACGGCTGCATCTACTGCTATGCGCGTCCCAGCCATGCCTATTGGGACCTGTCGCCGGGCCTGGATTTCGAGACGAAACTGATTGCCAAAAGCAACGCCGCCGACGTACTGGAGCAGCAGCTTTCCAGGCGCGGTTATCAGTGCGCGCCGATCAACCTGGGCTCCAACACCGATCCCTATCAGCCGATCGAGCGCGAACACAAAATCACCCGTCGAATTCTCCAGGTGCTGCTGCGTTACCGGCATCCGGTGACCATCATTACCAAGGGCTCGCTGATCCTTCGCGATCTGGATCTGCTCAGTGAATTGGCCGAGCAGCGGCTGGTGGCGGTGATGATCAGCCTGACCAGCCTCGACGACGAGCTCAAACGCATCCTTGAGCCGCGAACGGCGGCTCCGAAGGCTCGCTTGCGGGCGATTCGGGTCATGCGCGAGGCCGGGATTCCAGTAGGCGTCTTGTGTTCGCCGATGATCCCGATGATCAACGACAGTGAGCTGGAAAGCCTGCTGACCGAAGCGCATGCGGCCGGTGCGCAGAGTGCGGCCTACATGATGTTGCGCCTGCCACTGGAAGTGGCACCGCTGTTCGAGGAATGGCTGGCGGCTCACTATCCGCAACGTGCAGCCCATGTGTTGAGTTTGATCCGTCAAAGCCGCGGCGGTGAACTGTATGACAGCCGCTTTGGCGCTCGTATGCGCGGCGAAGGACCGTTCGCCGACCTGCTGGCGCAACGCTTTGCCAAAACGATAAAACGTCTTGGACTCAATCAACGTGAAGGTTTCAATCTGGACTGCGAAGCCTTTTGTCCGCCGGGTGCTCAAATGTCGTTGCTTTAGCAACAATTGGCCTATGGTGAGTAGTGAAAAACGCGGTGTGTTTGTACGCCGGTCACGTTTTTTGTAACCTGGAACGCACGTTCTAGAGCGGTTGATTCAGTTTGAGTTAAGTTTCGCTGGTTACCTTGTTCATCGAGTGACTGGATGGTCACTTGTCGGCGATCTGAATGTTTTCCAGCCAGTCGCTGGCTTTGTCCCAGGTAAAACGGGAAAATTTCCCTACTCCGTCAAAGAGGATGAATTATGAGTGACAAGGATAAACAGCCGTTGGCTGCGTCGGTTTCAGCCCTGCCCGAGGCCGAAAGCGCCGATGCAGCGCTGCAGCACATCATTGACGGTTTTTTACACTTCCACCACGAGGTCTTCCCGCAACAGGAAGAACTCTTCAAGAAACTCGCTACCGCTCAGCGGCCCAGAGCGATGTTCATTGCTTGTGCGGACTCTCGCATCGTTCCCGAATTGATTACCCAAAGCGCCCCTGGCGATCTGTTCGTCACCCGCAACGTTGGCAACGTAGTGCCACCCTATGGGCAGATGAATGGCGGGGTTTCCACGGCCATCGAATATGCGGTGCTGGCCCTTGGCGTGCAGCACATCATCATTTGCGGACACTCCGATTGTGGCGCCATGCGTGCGGTACTCAATCCGCAAAGCCTGGAAAAAATGCCCACGGTCAAAGCCTGGTTGCGTCATGCCGAAGTGGCAAAAACCATGGTCCAGGAGAACTGCCATTGCGCTGACGAAAACGAAAGCATGCAGGTGCTCACCGAAGAAAACGTCATCGCCCAATTGCAGCATTTACGCACTCACCCCTCAGTGGCCTCGCGCATGGCCAACGGTCAGCTGTTTATCCATGGCTGGGTCTACAGCATCGAAACCAGCGAAATCAAAGCGTATGACGCGGATCAGGGCTGCTTCCTGCCTCTGGATGGCAGCCATCCGATTCCCGTGGCGACGCCCAAAGCGCGCTTCTAAATCCTCCTAAACACCTTGTCTGACCTGGTCGAGGCTGCTGGAAAAGCGGTCGGGCTTCGTCATGCCTGAAAAATCTCAGGAGAACCTCATGCGTGCTGCGCAATTGAAAGCTGTTTTGCCACGGGAGCTGCTGGCTTCGGTGGTGGTGTTTCTGGTCGCCCTGCCCTTGTGCATGGGCATTGCAATCGCTTCCGGCATGCCGCCGGCCAAGGGCCTGATCACCGGGATTATCGGTGGGTTGGTGGTCGGTTGGCTGGCCGGTTCGCCGCTGCAAGTCAGCGGTCCGGCTGCGGGGCTGGCGGTACTGGTCTTTGAACTGGTGCGCCAGCATGGCGTGGCGATGCTCGGACCGATTCTATTACTGGCCGGGTTTCTACAGCTGGTGGCCGGGCGTTTGCGGCTGGGCTGCTGGTTCCGTGTCACGGCGCCGGCGGTGGTCTACGGCATGTTGGCGGGCATCGGGGTGCTGATCGTGCTGTCCCAGGTGCATGTGATGCTCGACGGTGTCCCTAAACCCTCCGGCCTGGATAACCTCAGCGGGTTTCCGACCACCGTTGCCCAAGCCTTGCCGACACTGGGCGGCGGGCTGGGATGGCAGGCCGGCCTGCTTGGGTTATCGACGATTCTGGTGATGGGGTTGTGGGAGAATTTTCGTCCGCAATCGCTGCGCTTCATTCCCGGCGCCCTGCTCGGTGTTGGTCTGGCGACCCTTGCCAGTCTGGCGCTGGCATTGAACGTCAAACGGGTCGAAGTCCCGGCCAATCTGGCCGAGGCGATTGACTGGCTAAAGCCGGCCGATCTGCTGAATCTGGCCGACCCCAACCTGTTGATCGCCGCCTTCGCCGTGGCCTTCATCGCCAGCGCCGAAACCCTGCTCTCGGCAGCAGCAGTGGATCGCATGCACAGCGGTGAGCGTTCGGATTTCGACCGCGAATTGTCCGCCCAAGGTGTGGGCAACATGTTGTGCGGTCTGGTCGGTGCGCTGCCGATGACGGGCGTGATCGTGCGCAGTTCAGCCAATGTGCAGGCCGGTGCCAAGACGCGGTTGTCGGCGATCCTTCACGGTGTCTGGCTGCTGGCGTTTGTGTTGTTGCTGTCCAGTGTGCTGCAAAGCATTCCGGTGGCCAGCCTGGCCGGTGTGCTGGTGTATACCGGGGTGAAACTGGTGGACCTCAAGGCGTTTCGCGGACTGGCACGTTATGGTCGGATGCCAATGTTTACCTATGCGGCGACCGCGCTGGCGATCATCTTCAGCGACCTGTTGACCGGGGTGCTGATCGGTTTTGGCTTGACCCTGGCGAAGCTGGCCTGGAAGGCCTCGCGACTGAAGATCAGCCTGATCGACCTTCCGGCAGCGAGTCAAATGGAGTTGCGACTGGTGGGGGCTGCGACCTTTCTCAAGGTGCCGGCGTTGACCCGGGTCCTGGGGGCTATTCCGGTCGGTACGACGGTGCATGTGCCGCTGAATAACCTGAGTTACATCGACCACTCATGTCTGGAATTGCTTGAGGAATGGGGCCGGGCCAATGCCAGCAAAGGCTCGAAACTGCTGATTGAGGCGCGCGGGTTGAAGCGCAGGCTGGAGGGGCGATTGCGGACGACCGTTGGGGTAGGTTCCGCCAGATAGATAACAGTGTGGGAGCGGGCTTGCTCCGGGCGGCGATCCGACGAAAGCGATCAGGCAGTCAACATTTATCTCGACTGATCCACCGCTTTCGCGAGCAAGCCCGCTCCCACAGGTGTTAGGTTTTTACAGTTAGATCAGGCTGCTGGCTTATCCAGCTCCAGGCCTACGCCCAGCTGACGTGACAGGCACGGCCAGCGCTTCCAGGCGGCGCCAGTGTCCGGGCTGTTGAGCTTCTCGCGGTAGGCTTCGACGGACTCCAGCGCGAAGCTTTCTTCATTCAGCATCTCGTCGACGGCGTGATGTACAGCCTCATCCAGTTGATTGGCGAACTCTTCGCCGATCAGTTGGTGGGCAATCAGGTTGGCGACAGTCATGTCCAATGGGATCAGTGGCTGGCCGAAATGTTTGATGTAGAGGTCGTTAACCTCTTCTACCAGGCGATGGGCCAGGTAGGCTTCGTCCAGCAGGCTATCCAGGCCAACATGACCGGCCATGATCGCCGGTGGCTGGAGGAAGAACTGCTCGGCAATCTTCAGCACCGGCTTGATCTGCGACTCGATACCCGCTTCGCGCGCCACGTCGTTGGCGGCGTCGAGCAGGTCCGGCACTTGTTCTATATAAGCGGTAACAAAACGGGTCATCACGCCTTTCGCGTCAACGTCAGGCAATTGGATAGCGGAATGCAGGTGCGGCAATTGGACTTCCAGCTGACGGGTCAGCTGACCGGTATCGGCTTCATGTTGTTGGGCACGTTGAATCTGCTCGCGCAATGCGGCGGTGTTCATGAAAACTCCAGGAAACGAAGGCAAGGAAATAGGGGAAGACATAAGTTAGCCTGCTTATGAAAGTGGCTAAGACGTATTTGTCATAATTATTTCACCTTTGATGCCACTGCGTTATATCGATTTGCCATCACCGATCCCACATCCTTCTCCATCCGTGGCCTGTGGCGCAAGTGCAAGGTGTTTCAGCTGATTTACGCCATCGCGTTGCGAGGTCGCACTCGCTGTCTATACTCGGTTTTGAAAAGAGTTAGCTGATAACGCCCGACTGCATAGGCAGCAAGGCCCGGCGATTCAAGTTCGTAGTCTGAAAAAGCCGCTCCCTTGCCGCCGGTGTTAGCCGGCGGGATAACAAGAACGATAAGGGGAACCCGCAATGATGCGACATCCACACGTCTGGATGGGCCTCCTGTTGTGGTCATTTTTCAGCCAGGCGCAAGCCGCCTGGACGATGAATATGACGCCTGGAGCGACTGAAATCAGTCACGCAGTATTTGACCTGCACATGACCATCTTCTGGATCTGTGTGGTGATCGGCATCATCGTTTTCGGCGCCATGTTCTGGTCGATGATCGTCCATCGACGCTCCACCGGCCAGGTGGCCGCCAAATTCCATGAAAGTACGACGATCGAGATCCTCTGGACGGTGGTGCCTTTCATCATTCTGGTGGCAATGGCCGTTCCGGCTACCGTGACCATGATCAAGATGTACGACACCAGTGAGTCGGATATCGACATCCAGATCACCGGTTATCAGTGGAAGTGGCATTACAAATACCTGGGCCAGGATGTCGAGTTCTTCAGCAACCTGGCCACACCGCAAGAACAGATCCACAACCAGGCCGTGAAAGGCGAAAACTACCTGCTGGAAGTCGATCAGCCGCTGGTGCTGCCGGTCGGTGCCAAGGTGCGCTTTCTGGTGACCGCCGCTGACGTGATCCATTCCTGGTGGGTGCCGGCGTTCTCGGTCAAGCGCGATGCCATACCCGGGTTCGTCAACGAAGCCTGGACCCGTGTCGACAAGCCCGGTATCTACCGCGGACAGTGCTCCGAGCTGTGTGGCAAGGACCATGGCTTCATGCCGATTGTGGTCGATGTCAGAACCCAGGCCGATTACGACACCTGGCTGGCCGATCGCAAAGCCGACGCCGCCAAGCTCAAAGAGCTGACCAGCAAAGAGTGGACGCTCGACGAACTGAAGGAGCGCGGCGACAAGATCTATCACACCACTTGCGTGGCCTGTCACCAGGCCGAAGGTCAGGGCTTGCCACCGATGTTCCCGGCACTCAAAGGCTCGCCAATCGCCACGGGCCCTATAGAGGGCCATCTGAATCGGGTTTTCTTCGGCAAGCCCGGCACTGCCATGGCCGCTTTCGGCAAACAGTTGTCGGAGGTCGACATCGCCGCTGTTGTGACCTACGAGCGTAATGCCTGGGGCAACAACAAAGGCGACATGATCACCCCCAAAGACGTACTGGCACTCAAACAGGCGCAAAGCAAATGACCCGGTCTATTGCGTGTTCTCGTGAACGCTTGGGGCTTGGTGCCCCTAGCCGCCCAGCCCACCCGTTTGCAGGAGACAGGACATGAATGCTGTGAGCGATGAACGCGGCCATGCAATCGTCGACAACCACGTCCACGGTCCCGCCAAGGGCCTGATGCGCTGGGTACTGACTACCAACCACAAAGACATCGGCACGCTGTACCTGTGGTTCAGCTTTACGATGTTCCTGCTGGGTGGCTCGTTCGCCATGGTGATCCGTGCCGAACTGTTCCAGCCGGGACTGCACATCGTCCAGCCAGAGTTCTTCAACCAGATGACCACCATGCATGGTCTGGTCATGGTCTTCGGTGCTGTGATGCCAGCATTCGTGGGCCTCGCCAACTGGATGATCCCGCTCATGATCGGCGCACCGGACATGGCCCTGCCGCGGATGAACAACTTCAGCTTCTGGCTCTTGCCGGCAGCGTTTTTGCTGCTGGTGTCGACCCTGTTCATGCCGGGCGGCGGGCCGAATTTCGGCTGGACCTTCTATGCGCCATTGTCGACGACCTACGGGCCGGCAAGCGCAACCTTCTTTATCTTCGCCATCCACCTGATGGGCATCAGTTCGATCATGGGCTCGATCAACGTGATCTCGACCATCCTCAACCTGCGTGCCCCGGGCATGACCCTGATGAAAATGCCGTTGTTCGTCTGGACCTGGCTGATCACAGCGTTCCTGTTGATCGCGGTGATGCCGGTGCTGGCGGGCTGCGTGACGATGATGTTGATGGACATCCACTTTGGCACCAGCTTCTTCAGCGCTGCCGGTGGCGGTGATCCGGTGTTGTTCCAGCACGTGTTCTGGTTCTTCGGCCACCCCGAGGTGTACATCATGATCCTGCCGGCTTTCGGCGCGGTCAGTTCGATCATCCCGGCGTTTTCTCGCAAGCCGTTGTTCGGCTACACCTCAATGGTTTACGCCACGGCCAGTATTGCCTTCCTGTCGTTCATCGTCTGGGGGCACCACATGTTCGTGGTCGGGATTCCACTGGTCGGTGAGCTGTTCTACATGTACGCGACCCTGCTGATTGCGGTGCCGACAGGGGTGAAGGTGTTCAACTGGGTCAGCACCATGTGGCAAGGCTCGCTGACCTTCGAGACGCCGATGCTGTTTGCGGTGGCCTTCGTCATTCTGTTCACCATCGGCGGCTTCTCCGGATTGATGCTGGCCATGGCGCCTGCGGACTTCCAGTACCACGGCACCTATTTTGTGGTGGCGCATTTCCACTATGTGCTGGTGCCTGGCGCGATCTTCGGGATTTTCGCTTCCACGTATTACTGGCTGCCGAAGTGGACCGGGCACATGTATGACGAGACCCTGGGCAAGCTGCACTTCTGGCTGTCGTTTGTCGGCATGAACCTGACCTTCTTCCCGATGCACTTTGTCGGGCTGGCGGGGATGCCGCGGCGGGTGCCGGACTACAACCTGCAGTTCGCCGACTTCAACATGGTTTCCTCGATTGGTGCCTTCATGTTTGGCACAACGCAGCTTCTCTTCCTGTTCATCGTCATCAAGTGCATCCGCGGCGGCCCGCAGGCACCGGCCAAACCGTGGGATGGCGCCGAAGGCCTGGAGTGGAGCATTCCGTCGCCAGCGCCGTATCACACCTTCACCACGCCACCGGAAGTGAAATGAACAGCCTCGGTCTTGTGGGAGAGGGCCGTGCCCATGGCTGACTCTATTTCCTTGAGAAAACTGGTCACCCGTTTGCTGTTGTTGGTGGCCGCCATGTTCGCCTTCGGCTTTGCCCTGGTGCCGATCTACGACGTGATGTGCAAGGCGTTCGGCATCAATGGCAAAACTGGGGGGCAATACGAGGGCGAACAGGTGGTCGACAGGTCGCGGCAGATTCGCGTGCAGTTTCTGTCGACCAACGCGGTGGACATGGTCTGGGAGTTCTACCCCAAGGCCGACGACATGGTGGTCAACCCTGGCGCGGTGAACGAGATGATCTTTGTCGCCCGCAACCCGACCGATCACCCGATGAGCGCCCAGGCTATACCGAGCATTTCTCCTGGCACGGCGGCGGTGTATTTCCACAAGACCGAATGTTTCTGCTTCACCCAGCAGGTGTTGAAGCCCGGTGAGCGAATCGAGATGCCCGTACGTTTCATCGTTGACCGTGAAATTTCCAAGGATGTGAAGCACCTGACGCTGGCTTACACGCTGTTCGATATCACCGCACGTCATCCGCCGGTCGTGGCAAGCACCCATACCGGTCCTTGAGACGTTCAAGCGTGCCCGATAAGGAGAACAATAAATGGCAACTCATGAGCACTATTACGTTCCCGCCCAGAGCAAATGGCCGATCATTGCCACGGTAGGCATGTTCATCACCATGTTCGGACTGGGCACCTGGTTCAACGACCTCAAGGCTGCCCGACCCGAATCCCACGGCCCGCTGATTTTCTTCGTCGGCGGCCTGGTGCTGGCCTATATGCTCTTCGGCTGGTTCGGCACGGTGATCAAGGAGAGCCGATCCGGGTTGTATAGCGCCCAAATGGATCGCTCGTTCCGCTGGGGCATGAGCTGGTTCATCTTCTCTGAAGTGATGTTCTTCATCGCCTTCTTCGGCGCGCTGTTCTACGTGCGCAACCTTTCCGGGCCCTGGCTCGGCGGCGAGGGCGATAAGGGCATCGCGCACATGCTCTGGCCGAATTTCCAGTTCGCCTGGCCGTTGCTGCACACCCCTGACCCGACACTCTTCCCGCCGCCCAAGGAGGTCATCAGCCCTTGGGGTTTGCCGCTGCTGAACACGGTGTTGCTGGTCAGTTCCAGCGTCACGGTGACCGTCGCCCACCATTCCTTGAAAAAGGGCCATCGCGGCGCATTGAAACTCTGGCTGGCGCTGACGGTGCTGCTGGGCTGTGGGTTTCTCGGCTTCCAGGCCAAGGAATACATCCACGCCTATCACGAACTCGGGTTGACCCTGGGTTCAGGCGTCTACGGTGCGACCTTCTTCATGCTCACCGGTTTCCACGGAGCCCACGTGACCATCGGCACCATCATCCTGTTCGTGATGCTGATGCGAATCATGCGTGGGCACTTCGACGCCGATCACCAGTTCGGCTTCGAGGCGGCCAGTTGGTATTGGCACTTCGTCGATGTGGTGTGGATTGGCTTGTTTGTCTTTGTTTACGTGCTTTGACGCGCCGCTTACCAGGGCGCGGTAGACACCAGTTGGCCGCTGAAAAAGCCCCAGGCAATCAAGCCGACGGTGATGGCGGCCAGACTGACACGCACACTCAAGGCGATGACCAGGCGGTTTGAGCTGCTGTCGTCCTTGACCAGAAAAAACAGGCCGCTGAACAGGCTGACAACCGTGGCAATCAGCATCAGGACGATGGCTGCTTTGAGCATGGTGAGACTCCGGGGGAAAGGCGATGCACTTGAGTATAGCTATCCCGTTTAACGACTTTCTGGCGATGCCATGAAGCGTTTTCGGCCGGGCATCGCGCCGACCCTGGTGGTGATCGTGCTGCTGCCGCTGTTGGTCTTCCTTGGCTTCTGGCAGTTGAGCCGGGGTGAGCAGAAACGCGTGATGCTCGACAGTTACGCCGAGCGCCGGGCTGCCGAGCCGATGGCCAGCGTGGAGCTGCAAGGCATCGCCGATCCGGCGTTCCGCAGGGTTCGCCTGCACGGGCAGTTCGATGCCGAGCACAGCTATCTGCTGGATAACCGCTTTCGTGGCGACAAGGTCGGGGTCGAACTGCTGCAACCCTTTCTCGACCAGGACAGCGGGCTTTGGCTGCTGCTCAATCGTGGCTGGCTGCCGTGGCCTGACCGGCGCATCCCGCCGGTTTTCACCACGCCGCAACACGTCGTGAGCCTCGATGCCTGGGTCTATGTCACCCCGGGAACGACTTTCCAATTGCAGGCCGACCCGATAAACGCGCAGTGGCCTCGACTGGTGACCGTGATCAATCCCGGCAAGCTCTGGGCGGAGCTGGGTCGTACGGGCTTCACCTACGAACTGCGTGAAGACGCAGGCCCCGCAGCTTATGAGGCTGGCTGGCCGATCGTGGCAACGGGCATGGGGCCGGAAAAGCATATCGCCTATGCCGTGCAGTGGTTCGCGATGGCGCTGGCACTGTTCGGCCTTTATCTATACTTCGGATGGCATAACGCAAGGGAGAAAAACCATGGGAGCGGCCATGAATCCACTCAACACAGCTGAAGTGCCGAGCCGCAAACCCGGTTGGCGCGGGCGGTTGCAGTTGATCCTGATTCTGCTGGTGGTCGTCGGGCCGATGATCCTCGCCACTGGCATGTACAAACTGCAGTTCTGGGTGCCAGAGAACCGTAGCTATCACGGTGAACTGATAGGCAATGGGCAGAGCCGTAGCGAACTGGGGGTGCAAGCAGACGAGCAACGTTGGCAGATGCTGGTCACGGCTCCACAGGAGTGCTCGGTGGACTGCCAGCAACTGGTTTATCTGGCGCGGCAGATCCAGGTCGGCCTGGGTCGCGAGGCGTCCCGAGCCAGTCATGCCTTGGCCACTGCGCAGCCGGTGAGCGCCGACTACGACGCCAAGCTGCAACGTGAGTATCCGCAGTTGCAGCGCTACCCACTGGATCTGCCGACGTATACCAAGGCGACCCAGGGCAATGACGCGGCGCAACTCTGGATCATCGATCCTCACGGCAATCTGGTGCTGCGTTACGACGCCAAGGTCAAGGGCAAGGACCTTCTCAACGATTTGAACCTGCTGCTGAAACTGTCGAACATCGGATAAGGGCATCGTCATGGCCAAACCTGGATTTCGCCTCGCGCTGTTTGCCACGTTGCTGGCACTGATTGTCGTCTTGCTGGGCGCCTATACCCGGCTGACCCACGCCGGCCTCGGTTGCCCGGACTGGCCGGGTTGCTACGGTTTTATCAGCGTGCCGAAAAGCGAAGCCCAGCTGGCCCATGCCGAGCTGCATTTTCCGGACACCCCGGTGGTTGCCCACAAGGGCTGGAACGAGATGATCCACCGCTATTTCGCCGGCACCCTGGGTTTGCTGATTGTGTTGCTGGCGGCGCGTGCCTGGACCCATCGACATCATCAGGATCAACCCTTGAAGCTGCCCTTGTTCTTGCTGGCGGTGGTGTTTGCCCAAGCGGCGTTTGGCATGTGGACGGTCACCCTCAAGCTCTGGCCGCAGGTAGTGACGGGGCATTTGCTCGGTGGCTTTGCGACCTTGAGCCTGCTGTTTTTGCTGACCTTGCGCTTGTCCGGCGTGTTACCGGCGCTGATCGTGCCGCGACGGTTGCAGTACTGGGCGACAGCCGGGTTGCTGCTGGTGATCGGGCAGATCGCCCTTGGCGGCTGGGTCAGTTCCAACTACGCGGCGGTGGCCTGCATCGATTTTCCTACCTGTCATGGCCAATGGTTACCGCCTGCCGATTTCGCCAACGGCTTTCACCTGACCCAACACATCGGCCCCAATTATCTGGGCGGGCAGCTCGACAACGATGCCCGCACGGCAATTCACCTGACTCACCGCATCGGTGCCTTGCTGGTTACTCTGGTGCTGCTGGGGCTGGCCTGGCAGTTGAAGGTTGTCGGCATGACCCGGCTTGCCGGGCTCGTGCTGGTGGCGCTCGCGGCGCAGATCACTTTGGGCATCAGCAATGTGCTGTTTCACCTGCCGTTACCGGTGGCCGTTGCCCATAACGCGGGCGGCGCGGCGCTTCTGTTGACGATGGTGCTGGTCAATTATCACGCACGAACCAGTCTGGTTCGAGTCAGGCAGCATGCGCCCGGGCGCTGGCGCTTCAGTCCGCGTCAACACACGGCCGGGCCCATAACAATAAAAGGAGAAATGCCATGGCGACTCTGATCGGCGAACGGCAGGGCCGGGCGATCTGGCGTGACTATCTGGAGCTGACCAAACCCAAGGTCGTGGTGTTGATGCTGATCACCTCGCTGGTCGGCATGTTCCTCGCCACGCGTGCCGGGGTGCCGTGGACGGTGCTGGTGTTCGGCAACCTGGGGATCGCGTTGTGTGCGGGCGGCGCGGCGGCGGTCAACCATGTGGTGGATCGGCGCATCGACGCGGTGATGGCGCGCACCCACAAGCGGCCACTGGCCGAAGGCCGGGTTTCACCCAGCGCCGCACTGACCTTCGCGCTGCTGCTGGCGGTGGCCGGGCAGGCCTTGCTGCTGGCCTTCACCAACCCGTTGACGGCCTGGCTGACCCTTGCCTCGTTGCTCGGTTACGCGGTGGTCTACACCGGGTTCCTCAAGCGGGCGACGCCGCAGAACATCGTCATCGGTGGGCTGGCCGGTGCGGCACCGCCGCTGTTGGGCTGGGTTGCTGCCACCGGGCATGTCAGCGCCGAACCGCTGCTGCTGGTGCTGATCATCTTCGCCTGGACCCCGCCGCACTTCTGGGCGCTGGCGATTCACCGCAAGGAGGAGTACGCCAAGGCCGATATTCCAATGCTGCCGGTGACCCACGGCGAACATTACACCAAGATCCACATCCTGCTTTACACCTTCGCCCTGCTGGCGGTGAGCTTGATGCCCTTCGTCATCCACATGAGCGGCTTGCTGTACCTGATCTGCGCCCTCGGGCTGGGCGCGAGGTTTCTGCAATGGGCCGTGGTGCTGTACCGTGGCACTCAGCCGCACGCGGCGATCAACACCTTCAAGTACTCTATTTACTACTTGTTCCTGCTGTTCATCGCCCTGCTTGTAGACCATTACCTATTGTTGAACCTATGACTCGAACCCAGAAAACCGTCTTCATTCTTGTTGCCCTGATCGCATTGGTCCTGGGGCTGACCATCAACAAAGTGCTGTCCGGCAAAGGCCAAGGCGACTCGACTGCACTGATCGACGCCGGGATCATCCTGTTGCCGCAAAGCCGTAACCTGCCAGATGTGCAAATGACCAACCAGGACGGCCAACCGGTTACGATCAATACATTGAAAGGTAAGTGGAGTTTGCTGTTCTTTGGTTACACCTTCTGCCCGGACATCTGCCCGACTACGCTGGCGCAACTGCGGCAGATCAAGAGCGAACTGCCAGCGGATGCGGTCGACAAGCTGCAGATCATTCTGGTCAGCGTCGACCCGAACCGCGACACCCCCAAGCAGCTCAAGCAGTACCTGGGTTACTTCGATCCGCAGTTTGTCGGCCTGACTGCGGCGTCAGTCGAAGACCTGCAAAAAGTCGCCAATGCGGTGAGCATTCCGTTCATCCCGGCGGACACCAGCAAACCCAACTACACCGTCGACCACAGTGGAAACCTGGCCGTAATCGGGCCGGACGGCACCCAGCGCGGGTTCATTCGCGCACCGTTGAACAACACAAAACTGGTGGCCCAGTTGCCGGTGATGCTCAAGCGTCAGTAAACACCCAAGATCCTAATGTGGGAGCGAGCCTGCTCGCGATAGCGGACTGACATTCAAGATCGATGTTGGCAGTGACGGCCCCATCGCGAGCAGGCTCGCTCCCACAAGGTCAGTATTTCAGGCATAAAAAAACGGGGACGCAGTCAATGCGTCCCCGTTTTTTTATCGCGTCAGATCAGAACGCCGGCAGTACCGCGCCTTTGTACTTCTCCAGAATGAAGGCCTTCACTTCCGGGCTGTGCAGGGCGGCAACCAGTTTTTTCATCGCGTCGCTGTCCTTGTCGTCCGGGCGGGCGACCAGGATGTTCACGTAAGGCGAGTCTTTGCCTTCGATGGTCAGCGCGTCCTTGGACGGATCAAGCTTGGCTTCCAGCGCGTAGTTGGTGTTGATCAGCGCCAGGTCGACCTGGGTCAGCACGCGCGGGATGGTCGCAGCTTCCAGTTCACGGAATTTCAGGTCTTTGGTGTTCTCGGTGATGTCCTTGACAGTCGACAGGATGTTTTTCGAATCCTTCAACTTGATCAGACCGGCCTTCTCCAGCAGTAACAGCGCACGGCCGCCGTTGGTGGCGTCGTTCGGGATCACCACGTTGGCGCCGCCTGGCAGCTCAGCGAGGGTCTTGTACTTGCTGGAGTAAGCGCCCAGCGGCTCCAGGTGTACACCGGTAACGCTGACCAGGTTTGTACCCTTGGCCTTGTTGAACTCATCGAGGTACGGCTGGTGCTGGAAGAAGTTGGCGTCCAGGCGCTTCTCGGCAACCTGTACGTTCGGCTGCACGTAGTCGGTGAACACCTTGACCTTGAGGTCGACGCCTTCTTTGGCCAGTGCCGGTTTCACGAACTCCAGGATTTCCGCGTGCGGAACCGGGGTAGCAGCGACGGTCAGGGTTTCAGCGGCCTGAGCGGAGAACGCTGCAACGGCAGCGAACGCGACGAGTAGTTTTTTCATCCAGCAAACTCCTTGTGAGGCACCCTTTCGGGCGCCTGCCAGCCGTGGCCGGCGATTGCATTTATTTTCGGGAAAAGTGCACCACCAGCTTATCGCCGACGGTTTGCAGAACCTGGACCAACACCAACAGCAACACCACGGTCACCACCATCACGTCAGTCTGGAAACGTTGGTAACCGAAGCGGATCGCCAGGTCACCCAAACCACCGGCGCCGACCACACCGGCCATCGCCGTGTAGGACACCAGCGTAATCGCGGTCACTGTGATCGCTGCGAAAATGCCGGGGCGGGCTTCCGGTAGCAAGGCGTTGGTGATGATCTGGCGGGTGGTCGCGCCCATGGCCTGGGTCGCTTCGATGATGCCGCGATCGACTTCACGCAATGCGGTTTCCACCAGGCGGGCGAAGAACGGTGTAGCACCGACCACCAGTGGCGGAATCGCACCGCCGACGCCCAGTGAGGTGCCGGTGATCAGTACGGTGAACGGGATCATCACGATCAGCAGAATGATGAACGGCAGCGAACGCAGGATATTCACGATCAGCGACAGCAGCGCGTAAACACCTTTGGCTTCGAGCAACTGGCGCGGGCTGCACAGGAACAGCAACACGCCCAGCGGCAGGCCAAGCAGCACAGTGAACAACAGTGATCCACCGAGCATCAGCAAGGTGTCGCCAGTGGCTAACCAGATTTCGAACCAGTCGATATTGGCGAAGAAACTCATCAGGGCTTCCATCAGCGCAGCACCTCCATGTGGACGTCTGCGGCAATGAAGCGGGCGAAGGCCGCTTCCATGTCTCCGCCGGTGACCGCCAGGGTCAATTGCCCGTAGGGGGTGTTTTTGATGCGGTCGATACGACCGGCGAGGATGCTGTAGTCCACACCTGTTTCGCGGGCGACGGTGCCCAGCAACGGCGCGTAGGTGGCGTCGCCCTGGAAGGTCAGCCGCACGATACGGCCCGGCACGTGAGCGAAGTCGTCGCGCTGCTCGCTTTCGTCGATCTGCTCGTCTTCCTGAACGAAGCGCTTGGTGGTCGGGTGTTTCGGATGCAGGAACACCTCGGCTACCGGACCCTGCTCGACGATCACGCCAGCGTCCATTACCGCGACCTGGTCGCAGACCCGGCGAATTACATCCATTTCATGGGTGATCAGCACGATGGTCAGGTTCAGCTCGCGGTTGATCTCGGCCAACAGTTGCAGGACCGACGCCGTGGTTTGCGGGTCGAGGGCGCTGGTAGCTTCGTCGCAGAGCAGGATTTTCGGCTTGGTCGCCAGGGCGCGGGCGATGCCGACGCGCTGCTTCTGGCCGCCGGACAGTTGCGCCGGGTACTTCCTGGCGTGGTCGGACAGACCGACACGAGCCAGCAACTCGGCCACACGTTGGTCGATCTCGCTGCGCGACAGTTCACCGGCCAGGATCAGCGGCAACGCGACGTTGTCGGCAACGGTCTTGGAGGCCAGCAGGTTGAAGTGCTGGAAGATCATCCCGACTTGCTGACGGAAACGGCGCAGA
The DNA here is from genome assembly GCF_025465945.1 of Pseudomonas sp. 6D_7.1_Bac1. Taxonomy (GTDB): domain Bacteria; phylum Pseudomonadota; class Gammaproteobacteria; order Pseudomonadales; family Pseudomonadaceae; genus Aquipseudomonas. The sequence continues at coordinate 162,964 of NZ_JANLNW010000006.1, forward strand.
GCATTGGCGTCCAGCGCAGTGACTTCTTCGCCATCGACGATGATCTTGCCGCCGCTGGAGTCTTCCAAGCGGTTGATCAGACGCAACAGGGTACTTTTTCCCGCACCGGAATGGCCGATCAGGCCGAATACCTGACCGTTCTCAATCGACAGATTGGTGGGGTGCAGCGCGGGAATATCCTTACCGGCAACGCGGTAAGTTTTATGGACGTTTTGAAACTCGATCACGTAGCGAACCTTGTGGGGCGCGTTAGAAAAGGATCAGCGGTTAGCCGGGCGGGCATTTTAGCCTGTCCGTATAGAGGTTCTTAGCATTTATTTCGCATTCATCCAGTCATTTGGAAATAACGCCATAGACGTAAATGCAAAAGATCGCAGCCTCCGACAGCTCCTCATTGATATTCGGAGTTGCCCAAGGCTGCGATCTTCTCCTTTAAGGCTTACGTGGCGTCAGAACCATCTGTGCCGGGACATTGCGCAGAATCTGCCGTTCGATCTTCAGGTCGAACTCCGAGTCCAGCTTCTTCACCCGTTTGGTCAGCAGCGTGGCCAACCAAGGGTAGTCCTCGGTGCGCGGTGCCTGGATGCTGACGTCGCACTGGTAACTCACCACATCGGCGGCGATCGCATCGAGTTGCCGACGCAGTTGCCTGCTATCGGTGATGTTCAGCGCAACGGTGGTGCTTTCAGCGGCGGGGTCGATTACCTTGGCGACACGCTTGGCTTCGGCGGCTTTGAGGGCAGCCTCAGCCTGGTCGAGCTCAGCTTTGCGCGCATGGGTGATGGCGTTGTTGACACCACCGGTCAGCGCCGGGGCTTTGGGCATCAACGCACGAGCCCGGCTCAGGGCCGTGGCGGCGGCATTCACGTCGCCTTTTTGCAGCACGATCTGGCTGCGTTGCAAGTAGGCTTCGGCGAGCTGCCGTTGATATTGCTCCAGCGACTGATCGTTGGGTGATTCGGCCTGCAAGGCGGCCAGTTGATCCTCGGCGGTGGCCAGTTCACTGCTGGCCAGGCTTTGCTCGAGCTGCGCGATCGCCGTAGCCCGTGCGTCCGGGACCTCGGGGGCCGGCGGCGTGCTTTGGCAGGCGCCAAGCAGCAGCGAAAATGCAACAAGGAGCAGATAACGGGAGGCGAACGGCTTCATTCCTGCGACTCTCTAATTGCGCAAAAAACGAGCAAGTCTACACCCCTCGACGGGGCAGGACAAAACTCAGCAGAAACAGCGCGGCAGCCACCACCACAATCGATGGGCCGGCCGGCGTGTCCTTGAACCACGACAGCGCCAAGCCACCGCAGACCGCGAGTATACCCAGCAAACTCGCGCCCAAGGCCATCTGCTCGGGTGATCTGGCGTGACGTTGCGCCGCAGCCGCCGGGATGATCAGCAAGGAGGTAATCAGCAGCACGCCGACGATCTTCATTGCCACCGCGATCACCACTGCAATCAGCAGCATCAAGGTCATGCGCAATGCCGCCACGGGCAGGCCTTCAACCGTGGCCAGTTCTTCGTGCACGGTAATCGCCAGCAATGGCCGCCACAGCGCCACCAGCAACAGCATCACCGCCGCGCTGCCGCCGAGGATCCACGCAAGATCAGTCGGGCTGATCGCCAGCAGGTCGCCGAACAGATAGGCCATCAGGTCGATCCGCACTTCATGCATGAAGCTTAGTACCACCAGCCCCAGAGAGAGCGTACTCGGCGCAAGAATCCCCAACAGGGTGTCGGAAGCCAGGGGTTGGCGCTGTTGCAAGGTCACCAGCAACACGGCCAGCAACAGGCAGCCGACGGTGACCGCGATGGTCGGGCTGACATCCAGCAGAAAGCCCAGCGCCACGCCAAGCAGCGCTGCGTGGGACAGGGTGTCGCCGAAATAAGCCATGCGCCGCCAGACCACGAACGATCCCAGCGGACCTGCGACGGCGGCCAGGGCCAGGCCTGCGAGCAGGGCGTACAACAGAAAATCAGCCATGCTTGCAGCTATCTCCATGAACGTGGGTGTGAGCGGTCGGTGCCGCGCTGACGACAGAGCCATGCAGGTCGTGGGCGTGGTCGTGATGGTGGTGATAGATCGCCAGGCTCTGCGCGTTTTTGCCGAACAGCTCGACGAACGCCGGGTCGCCGCTGACCTGTTCGGGATGCCCGGAGCAGCAGACGTGGCGATTGAGGCAGACCACCTGGTCGGTGGTGCTCATCACGAGGTGCAGATCGTGGGAAACCATCAACACTCCGCAACCGTGGCGGTCGCGCAGGCGGGTGATCAGGCTGTAGAGCTCGGCTTGTCCGGCCACGTCGACGCCTTGCACCGGCTCGTCGAGCACCAGCAACTCGGGCTCGCGCAACAGGGCGCGAGCGAGCAGCACGCGCTGCATTTCACCGCCGGAAACGCTCTGTACCGGGCTGTCGATCACTTGTTCGGCACCGACTTCCTTGAGCGCCGCCAAGGCGCGCGCACGGTCTACACCCGGCACCAGGCGCAAGAAGCGCAGCACCGAGAGCGGCAGGGTCGGGTCAACGTGCAGTTTCTGCGGCATGTAGCCGACCCGCAGTTTTGGCTTGCGCCAGACGCTGCCGCTGTCGGGTTTGAGCAAGCCAAGCACGGCGCGGACCAAGGTGGTCTTGCCGGCGCCGTTGGGGCCGATCAGGGTGACGATCTGCCGTGGCTCGACGCTCAGCTCAATGTTGTCCAGCACGCTTTGCCCGGCAAAGGTCACTGCAACCTGATTGAGGCGGATCAACGCAGTGCTCATCAAGCCCCCTGGCAACCCGAGCAGAGACCGACCACTTCGACGGTCTGGCCCTCGACCACAAACCCGACGTCGTTGGCGCTGTGGATGATGGTGTCGCTGATGGATTTCTGTTCGAGCTCGATGGCCGCATGGCATTCGCGGCAAATCAGGAACTGGCCCTGGTGGGCGTGCCCCGGATGATTGCAGCCAACGAAGGCGTTGAGCGAGGAGATGCGATGCACCAGGCCGTTATCCAACAGGAAGTCCAGCGCACGGTACACGGTCGGCGGCGCGGCACGACGGCCATCCTGCTCGCTGAGTACCGCCAGAATGTCGTAGGCGCCCAGCGGCTTGTGGCTTTGCCAGACCAGTTCCAGCACCCGCCGACGCAACGCGGTCAGGCGCAGACCCTGACGTGCGCAAATGACATCGGCCTCGGACAACGCGCTGTGCACGCAGTGAGAGTGGTCGTGGGGACGGCTGGCTAGCGGTGTTTTAGGCATGAGCGGCGACGAGTTTTGTGAGAGACGTTATTATGTTACCCGTTCTCGCCTCTTTGAGTGGTCATCGTGTCCAGACTTTTTGCCATTTTCGTCACATTTACTGCTGGTCTGTTTGCGATCAGTGCTGCTCATGCCGAGGTGAATGTACTGACCAGTATCAAACCCCTGCAGCTGATTGCTGCTGCGGTGCAGGACGGTGTCGGGGTTCCCGAGGTGCTGCTGCCTCCGGGCGCTTCGCCGCATAACTATGCCTTGCGCCCTTCCGACGTACGGAAGGTGCAGTCGGTGGATTTGCTCTACTGGATCGGTCCGGACATGGAAGGTTTCCTGCCACGCGTGCTCAAAGGCCGCAGCCTGCCGGCGGTGGCTGTGCAGGACCTGCCAGGCTTGAAATTGCGCCGCTTCGCGCAAGACAGCCACTCCCACGCTATCGATGCCAACGAACACGATCACGACCACCGCCCCGGCAGCCTTGATGCTCACCTCTGGCTGTCGCCGGTCAATGCGCGAGTGATCGCGGCAAAAATTGCCGCCGATTTGAGTGTTGCCGATCCGGCCAATGCGCCGCGCTATCAGAGCAACCTCAAAGCCTTCGATGAGCGTCTGGACGCGCTGGATCTGCGCTTGAAAGCGCGCCTGGCGGGCATCGCAGGCAAACCTTACTTCGTGTTCCATGAAGCGTTCGATTACTTCGAAGACGCTTACGGCCTCAAGCACACCGGCGTGTTCAGCGTGGCCGCAGAAGTGCAGCCAGGTGCCCAGCACGTTGCCGCGATGCGGGCGCGCTTGCAAGAAGTCGGCAAGACGTGCGTGTTCAGCGAGCCGCCACTGCGCCCACGCCTGGCCGAGACGCTAGTGGCCGGTCTGCCGGTGAAACTGGCGGAGCTGGATGCATTGGGCGGTTACACGCCGGCGGCGGCCAAGGGCTACGAGCAGGTGCTGGAGAAATTGGGGAATGATTTGGCGGGGTGCCTGGAGTCGCTGTAACTTCTGAGCGCAGAACCTGTGGCGAGGGGGCTTGCCCTAATGCCAGTCAGTTAAGGGGTCACTTCCCTGTGGCGAGGGAGCTTGCTCCCGCTGGGGCGCGAAGCGGCCCTAAAAATGGGACTGCTACGCAGTCCAGCGGGAGCAAGCTCCCTCGCCACAATTTACAGTGCGAACGGCAATGGCGTGCTGACCTGCTGGCGCTGAGCCAGGCGCTGCTGAAACTCCATCGGATCGTGAATCAGCACGTCCTGCCCGGCAAAGGACTCGGCGGCGATCAAGCGCGACAGCCAGAACCGCACACACGCCACCCGCAGCATTGTCGGCCAGAGCTCGGCTTCGGCGGTGGTGAACGGACGCAGTGCCGCATAGGCGCCGAGCAATGCCCTCGCTCGTGGGCCATCAATCAAGCCATCTTCGTCCGAGCACCAGTCATTCAGGGCAATCGCCACGTCGTAGAGCATCGGGCCGGAACAGGCGTTGTAGAAGTCGATCAGCCCGGTCAGGTGCGTGCCTTCAAACATCGCGTTGTCGCGGAACAGGTCGGCGTGGATGTTGGCCCGAGGCAGCGCCAGGATTTTCGTCTTCTGTTCAGTGATTTCGTTCAAGGCGCGTTGCAGCAGATTGCTTTGCGCGGCGTTCAGGTGCGACAGCAGTTGGGTGCCTTCTTCGAGCATCCAGTCCAGGCCACGATCGGTTTTACGCTTGATCATGTGGTCTTTGGTCGCCAGGTGCAGGTGCCCCAGTAACTCACCGACTTGCGCGCAATGCTGCGCGTTGGCTTCCTTGATGTGCTTGCCGGCCAGCCGTGGTTGCAACAGCGCGGGTTTGCCAGCCAGCTCGCGCAGGGCGATGCCGTCGGTGGTACGCAGGGCGTAAGGCACCGGCAGGTCGGCGTCATGCAGCACGTCGAGCAGCTCGATAAAGAACGGCATTTCCTGCACGGGGCCGCGCTCAACCAGGGTCAGGACAAACTCGCCCTGCTCCAGGCTGATGAAGAAATTGGTGTTTTCGCTACCTGCGGCAATCCCCTGGAAATCAAGCAGGCGGCCGAGCCCATAAGGGGCGAGAAAGGTTTCCAGCTCGGGCCGAGCCAGGGGGGTGAACACAGACATGGTTAAAAACTGCTCAGTTCGGGCGCCGCGATTGAGCGAGCGCCGATTAAAGTTAAGAAACTACTTCCACGTAAAAATTTCCCACGACGGAATCAGCATATCCGGCTGATCCGAGCGGATATAGTTTGCATCCGTTCCGTCCGCACGTATCAGAAAGTACGGCTTTCCGCCCTTTGGCGTGACCTTGATTGCATACACAAAGCCGTTTTGACGGTACTCCTGAATGACTTTGTCACCTTCGGTGTGGATCGTGACTTCCGGCTCAGGCGTCGGTGCATCATCGGCTGCCATGACGGCCAGGGGAGTCATTGCAAAGAAGCCAGCCAGCAACAGGCGATTTAGTGAGCGCATGATAACCTTGTCCCTTTGTCGTCAACGGTCCCGCTATTCTAGCGCCGGACCCGCCGAAAAGGTTGATCCTGCTCATGAGCCAAGCCCCCCTCGTCCTGGTGGACGGTTCTTCTTACCTGTACCGCGCCTTTCACGCGCTGCCACCGTTGACCACGTCCAAAGGCCTGCCGACCGGCGCGGTCAAGGGCGTGTTGAACATGCTCAAGAGTCTGCGCAAGCAGTACCCGGACAGCCCGTTCGCCGTGGTATTCGACGCCAAGGGCGGGACATTTCGCGATGACATGTACGCCGAATACAAGGCTAACCGCCCGAGCATGCCCGACGACATGCGGGTGCAGATCGAGCCATTGCACGCGAGCGTGATCGCCCTGGGCTTTCCGCTGCTGTGCGTCGAAGGCGTTGAGGCCGACGACGTGATCGGTACACTGGCCCGCAGCAGCGCGGCTGCTGACCGTCCGGTGGTGATCTCCACGGGCGACAAGGACATGGCGCAACTGGTCGACGGGCACATTACCTTGGTCAATACCATGACCGGTAGCGCGATGGACGTGGCTGGCGTGAAGGAGAAATTCGGCGTCGCTCCCGAGCAGATCATCGATTACCTGGCATTGATGGGCGATTCCTCCGACAACATTCCGGGCGTGCCGGGTATCGGCCCGAAGACGGCGTCTGGCCTGTTGGTGGGTGTTAACGGCGGCCTTGTCGAGCTGTATGCGCAGCTCGATATCGTCCCGACCTTGCCGATTCGTGGCGCTAAAACGCTGCCGGCCAAGCTTGAAGAGCACAAGGAGATGGCGTTCCTCTCCTATCAACTGGCGACCATCAAAATCGACGTGCCACTGGACGTTGGCCTCGATGATTTGCACTTGCGTGAACCGGACCGTGAAAAGCTCGCCGAGCTCTACACGTTGCTCGAGTTCAAGAGCTGGTTCGAAGACCTTCAGCGTGAGGCCAAGCGAGCGGGCCAGGAAGTGGTGGCGGTGGTTGAAGAAGCCGTGGCCGACGACGATGGGCCCAAGTACACCACGATCCTCACCCAGACTGATTTCGACATCTGGCTGAAGAAACTGCAAAACGCCAAGCTGTTCGCCTTCGACACCGAAACCACCGGTGTCGACGCGCAGCAAGCGCAACTTGTCGGGCTGTCGTTCGCTGTACAGGCCAACGAAGCGGCCTACATCCCGCTGACCCATTCCTACATGGGCGTGCCGGATCAACTGGATCGCGACACTGTGTTGCGCGCGCTGAAACCGATTCTGGAGGACCCGAGCAAGCTCAAGGTCGGCCAGCACGCCAAGTTCGACATGAACATCCTGGCCAACTGCGCCATAGGTGGTGATCAGGGCTGCGGCATCATGGTGCAAGGCATCGCCTTCGACACCATGCTTGAGTCCTACGTGCTGGACTCCACTGCGACCCGTCACGACATGGACAGCCTGGCGCTCAAGTACCTGAGCTACACCACCACCAGCTTTCAGGACATCGCGGGCAAGGGCGCCAAGCAACTGACCTTCGACCAGATCTCCCTGGAACTGGCCGGGCCGTACGCCGCCGAAGACGCCGACGTGACGCTGCGTCTGCATCAGACCCTGCAGGAAAAACTCAATGCCATTGCGAGCCTGAACAAAGTCCTGAACGAAATCGAGATGCCGCTGGTGCCGGTGTTGGCGCGTATCGAGCGTCAAGGTGCGTTGGTCGACGCGAACCTGCTGGGCATCCAGAGCGTTGAGTTGGGCGACAAGTTGGTTGCGCTGGAGCGTGAGGCGTTTGCCATTGCCGGTGAAGAATTCAACCTTGGTTCGCCGAAGCAATTGGGTGTGATCCTGTACGAAAAACTCGGGCTGCCGATTCTCAGCAAAACTGCCAAGGGCCAGGCTTCAACCGCCGAAGCGGTGCTGGCGGAACTGGCCGAGCAGGATTACCCGCTGCCCAAAGTGCTGATGCAGTACCGTTCCTTGAGCAAGCTTAAAAGCACCTACACCGACCGTCTGCCGGAGCAGATCAACCCGCGCACCGGGCGGATTCATACGTCCTACCATCAAGCGGTGGCAGCGACCGGGCGTTTGTCGTCCAGTGATCCAAACCTGCAGAACATTCCGATTCGTACCGCCGAAGGTCGACGGATTCGTCAGGCGTTCGTCGCGCCCAAAGGCTACAAGCTGCTGGCGGCGGACTATTCGCAGATCGAGCTGCGGATCATGGCTCATCTGGCCAAGGACGAAGGGTTGTTGCATGCGTTCCGCAACGACCTGGACGTGCACAAAGCCACCGCTGCCGAGGTGTTCGGGGTTGAGCTGGCGGACGTCACGACTGACCAACGGCGCAGCGCCAAGGCGATCAACTTCGGTCTGATCTACGGCATGAGCGCATTTGGCCTGGCCAAGCAGATTGGCGTCGACCGCAAGCAGTCCCAAGCCTACATCGACCGTTATTTCGCCCGTTACCCTGGCGTGCTTGAGTACATGGAGAGAACCCGCGCCCAGGCGGCTGAGCAGGGTTTTGTCGAAACCATCTTCGGTCGTCGCCTGTACCTGCCGGATATCAACGCGAAAAACCCTGCCCTGCGCAAAGGCGCCGAGCGCACGGCGATCAACGCGCCGATGCAAGGCACCGCGGCGGACATCATCAAGAAAGCCATGGTGGCGGTGGATAACTGGCTGACGACGTCAGGTCTGGACGCCAAAGTGATTCTGCAAGTGCACGATGAATTGGTGCTTGAGGTTCGCGAAGACCTGGTCGATCAGGTTCGTGAGGAGATTCGCGTTCACATGAGCGGCGCAGCGACTCTGGATGTGCCACTTTTGGTGGAAGTCGGCGTCGGAAACAATTGGGATGAGGCGCACTAAGCCGGTTAGAAGTGGCTTTTTGTCGAGGGCAATGCCGCGGCATAGTGTCGCGGCGAATCACTGGCGAAGGGCTATTAGTTCGGAAAATTCTTTGGGTTATTCCCAATGGGTTTTGAAATTAATCGGAACTAAATCCGTGAACCGCCACTCAGAGTTACTGAATGGGTGGTGAAGCCCTTCGATGCTCCTATGTTGTGTTAAGTGTTGGCAGATATCTGGACCCCGCCCTAGCGGTCCGGAAATTTAGACCCCGAATTACTCCCTCCCCATACGTAATTCGGGGTTTTTTTTGCCTGAAAACTGCCTGTGGAACCATCATGCGGCGTTAAAAGCGCGGTTCGAAATGCTCATTTAGGTCCCTAAACTCCGCTTTCGAACCGCGCTTTTGCCTTGCCTGATGGTCCCACAGACAGTTTTCTGTATCCCCCTAAAAGCTTATTGAGCTTCTGTCTCGGCGCCCTTGTCCGCCAGTTCCATCCAGTTCGCCAATACAGTGTAGGCGTCTTCCAGGCCCAGGCGTTTGGGTGCCGAGAACAGCTGGATGGTCACGGTTTCGCCCCAGCCTTTACGGATTTCCGCTTGAACTTTGAGCAAGGTGTTCTTCGCAGCGCCGTAGGTCAGTTTGTCGGCCTTGGTCAGCAGAATGTGCATTGGCATGCCGCTGGCCACAGCCCAGTCGAGCATCAGCAGGTCGAAATCGGTCATTGGATGACGGATGTCCATCATCAGAATCAAACCCTTCAGACTCTCACGGCTGCCCAGATAGGCTTCCAGGTGGCGCTGCCAGTGCATCTTCAACGGGATCGGCACTTTGGCGTAGCCGTAACCCGGCAGGTCGACCAAACGGCGTTCATCGTCTAGCTTGAAGAAGTTCAAGAGTTGCGTGCGACCTGGCGTTTTCGAGGTGCGAGCCAGGCTGGCGTGAGTCAGGGTGTTCAGGGCGCTCGATTTGCCGGCGTTGGAACGCCCGGCGAAGGCCACTTCAAAGCCTTCGTCGTCAGGGCATTGGTCGACTTTGGCGGCGCTGAGCATGAACGTGGACTGTTGGCACAGACCGAGGATGGGGTTCTTGAGTTGCATGGGATTTCCGATGTGGGCGGTGCCGAGAATGGTCGCAAAGAGCAGCGTCGTTTCCGTTTCAGTGACGCCAGTATATAATGCCGCAGATTTTGTGTGCGCTTTGTCCCGGCGTAGGATGAAGTTCACGAGAGCGATTGACCATGATTGCGCACTAGAACGCAGCACGCTCTCAACCCTGAAAAGGTCGTTTTATGACGAAATGGCTGCTAGCTGCCGGTGTCGTGATGCCGCTTTACAGCGCTCAGGCTACACAGGATCCGGAAGCTGTGTACAACCGTGTTTGTGGAGCCTGTCATTCCGGCCAACTCCCAACGGCGCCTCAAAAGGGTGATCAGGAAGCTTGGGCGCCAAGACTGGCGCAAGGTATGGAGACGCTGGTGCAACACGTGACCCAGGGTTTCAAGGCGATGCCGCCGCGTGGTTTGTGCATGGACTGCAGTGCCGAGGATTACCGAGCAATCATCCAGTGGATGAACGAGTGATCCCGGTCCATAACTCTTTAACCCTTAGCCGTAGTTGGATTAGCTGATGAACAAATTGATCGTGAGTCTGCTGTTGACCCTGGGGATCTCCGGCATTGCCCATGCTGCAGGCGATGCGACCGCTGGTCAGGCGAAAGCCGCAGTGTGTGGCGCCTGTCATGGTCCGGATGGCAACAGCATGGCGCCAAACTTTCCAAAGCTGGCGGGTCAGGGTGAGCGTTACCTGAACAAGCAATTGCACGACATCAAGTCGGGCAAGCGCACCGTTCTGGAGATGACCGGCCTGCTGACCAACCTGAGCGATCAGGACCTGGCCGACCTCGCTGCCTACTTTGCCAGCCAGAAAGGCAGCGTCGGCGCAGCAGACCCGAAAGTCGTGGCTCACGGTGAAGAGTTATTCCGTGGTGGAAAACTGGATCAGGGCATGCCTTCGTGCATCGGTTGCCACTCGCCTAACGGTGCAGGCAACGCCGCTGCTGCCTTCCCGCATCTGGGTGGCCAGCATGCTCAATACATCGCCAAGCAGCTGACCGATTTCCGTGAAGGCAACCGTACCAACGACGGCGACACGAAAATCATGCAAAGCATTGCTGCAAAAATGAGCAACAAGGACATCGAAGCAGTGTCCAGCTACATTCAAGGCCTGCACTAAGGCCGGTTGAGCGGGCGTTGCGCAGGGTGCTGAACTCGCGCAATGTTAACGCTCGATTAATCCTTCGATGCAAGCATAAAAAGGGTGGCTTTGGCCGCCCTTTTTTGTGGCCGCTGCCGTTACACTAGTCAACTAAAGCCCGCCATGACCTATCAGAAAACAGGCCGCGCGAGGCGACCCAATTTGTCCAGGAGTAAAGCATGCGTAATCTGATTCTCAGCGCCGCACTCGTCACTGCCAGTCTGTTCGGCATGACCGCCCAAGCTGCCGAACCGCTTGAAGCCGGTAAGCAATATGTTGAATTGAGCAGCGCCGTTCCGGTGGCTGTGCCTGGCAAGATCGAAGTCGTGGAGCTGTTCTGGTATGGCTGCCCGCACTGCTATGCATTCGAACCGACCATCAATCCTTGGGTTGAAAAACTCCCTGCCGATGTGAATTTCGTGCGTATTCCAGCCATGTTCGGCGGTATCTGGAACGTGCACGGTCAGTTGTACATCACCCTGGAAGCGATGGGCGTGGAGCACAAGGTTCACAAAGCCGTGTTTGAAGCGATCCACGGTGGCAAGAAGCTCGCTACCCCGGAAGAAATGGCGGAGTTCCTGGCTGGCGTAGGCGTCGACAAGGAAAAGTTCCTGAGCACCTACAACTCGTTCGCCGTCAAAGGCAAAGTTGAAGAGGCCAAGAAAAAAGCGGTGGCCTATCAGATCTCTGGTGTACCGACCATGGTCGTCAACGGTAAATACCGCTTCGACCTGGGCACTGCCGGCGGTCCTGAAGGTACCTTGAGCGTGGCTGACCAGCTGATCGCCAAAGAGCGAGCAGCGGTTGCCCACTAAGCGCGGCGCCTGCCATGCGACGCTGGGGCACTGAACGTCTCGTTGGCCTGCACGACCCGCAGGTCAACGAGCATCACCTGGAATCCTCGGGCTTGCCCGCAGACAGCCGTTTGCGTTTGCTCAGCTTCAATATCCAGGTCGGCATCAGTACCGAGCGGTATCGGCATTACCTGACCCGTAGCTGGCAGCATTTGCTGCCGCACACCGGTCGAGCGGATAACCTGCAAAAAATCGGCAATCTGCTGGGTGACTACGATCTGGTCGCTTTGCAGGAAGCCGATGGCGGCAGCCTGAGATCAGGCTACGTCAATCAAGTCGAACACCTGGCCCAACTCGGCGCCTTCCCCTACTGGTATCAACAACTCAATCGCAACCTGGGTCGCCTCGCTCAGCACAGCAATGGAGTGCTCAGCCGTTTGCGCCCGTGGGCGATTGAAGATCATCCGCTGCCCGGGCCCAAGGGCCGTGGTGCGATTCTCGTGCGGTTCGGCGAGGGGCCGGAGGCGCTGGTGGTCGTGATGATGCACCTGGCGTTGGGCGCACGCGTGCGGACGATGCAGTTGGCCTACATTCGAGAGCTGATCGGCGACTTTAAACATCAAGTGCTGATGGGTGACATGAACACTCACGCCAGTGATCTGTTGCAAACCTCACCGCTGCGTGACCTCGGTCTGCTCGCGCCACAAGTCGAAGCGACCTTCCCCAGTTGGCGCCCGCAACGCTGTCTGGACCATATTCTGCTCAGCCCGACGTTGATACTCGAACGAGTCGAAGTGCTGGCACAACCGATTTCCGATCACCTGCCGGTCGCGGTAGAGATTCGTCTGCCGGGTTCGCTCACGGCCGACGCATTGCCCGCGTTGAGTCCGGCCTTTCGCGGAACCCCTGAATGAGCGACGAAGCACAGCGCTGGAAAGAGAAATACCTCAAAAGTATCGAACAGCAGGAAAAGCTCGAGCGTCGCTGGGATGCCCGCCTCGACTTGCTGCGTCGCGGGCTGGTGCGCAGCACGCTGGCCGCTGAGGGTACCGACCGTGCGGTTGACCAGTGCATGAAGGAAATGCGCGAAGTCATCCGCACCAACGATATGGATGCAGGGTTGGCTGCATTGCTGCCGCGCCTGGAAAAAGCCGTGCTCGACTCCGAGCAGCGTCGCGAGACCCGGGTCGATCAAATCGGCACGGCGTTGACCGCTTTGGTCAGTCAGCTCCAGACGTTGCCGTTGCCGCGCGAGATCAGCCGTCCACTCAAGGCTTTCGCCAAGCAACTGGACGGCCGGGTCAGCCAGGCGCGTGAGATCCCTTTGCTGCTGGGTGAGCTCAGTGGTTTGCAAGGTCAGGCGCTGAGCCTGTTGGAAAACCCCGCCGAGCCAAGCCGCCCAGGTCTGCTACAACGCTTGTTTGGTAATCGAGACGCGGAGGCTCAGGCTGGTGAAGCCAGTGCGCCTCAGCACGAAGCACCTGCCCCGAGCCCCGTCGAGCAATCGCCGGCCCGTGTTGTAGAAGCGATGCCTGAGCCGGTGCGTGAGTCACCGACGCCGATCCAGGTTGCTGTCCCAACGGTTGAGGAAATCCCGTCACCGGCCGCGCAAGTGCCGCACGCTGTGATTACAGAGCCAGAGCCAGAGCCAGAGCCAGAGCCGCCTCAGTTGCTGGAAGAAACAAAGCCATTGCCTGAAGTGGTAGCTTTTGTTCCTCCTGTACTTGCCGCCGAAGCACCGCGTGCCAAAGCGCTGGTAGCGGATCAGGGTCTGCCTGATGTGGGTACGCTGGAAGAGCCGCAGGCTATTTCGCTACCCAACCCGACGACGACTTCCGACTCAATGGTGATCAATCCCGACGAGCTGACATCCGTTGTCCCTCAAGCGGGCGATGAAACCTTGCTATTACTCGGCAGCCTTTCGCTCCCGCCGACGATGGCAGAAGCTCCGGCAGCTCTGGACCCAGAACAACCAGAGCAGGATGCTCTGTATGCACTGCCGGATTCGCCGGAACCGTCCTACAGCTCGGTGGCCAAGCACATCGAAGACACGTTGCTGGGTCTGCTGGACGATTTGTCGTTGCCCGAGCGTCACCGACCGCAAGCCGAGGCAATGCGCGATCGGCTGCAAAATGGCTTGAACTGGTACGAGTTGCTGCCGATTCTCGATGATCTTGCGGTGTTGATGCTGGCGATTACCGACAGCGGTCAGCATGAGTTCGAGGTCTACCTCAAGCAACTCAATGAGCGACTGGAGTCCTTTCAAAGCAACCTGCAAGCCGCCAGCGAAGGTCATGCCGACAACCGCTCTGCGGCGCGGGAGATGGACACGCAGATCCGTGAGCAGGTCGATGGCCTGCAGAGCAGCATGCAGGACGCCGCGGATCTGGAAGGCCTCAAGCATGTGCTGGAGAACCACCTCGAAGGGCTGCTCGGCACCATGGATCAGCACCAGAAGCAGCGCGATGAGCGTGAGCAGGAAGTGGCGGCACGCCTGCAAGGCCTGGCCGAGCGGGTCGCGAGCATGGAGCAGGAAGCTCAGGGCTATCGCGAACACCTTGAAGAGCAACGCCAGAAAGCCCTGGTCGATCCGCTGACCGGCTTACCGAACCGGGCGGCCTGGAGTGAGCGTCTGGAGCACGAGATTGCCCAGTGGCAGCAACACGGCAATTCGCTGTTGCTAGCGATGCTCGATCTCGACCACTTCAAGCGAATCAATGATAACTACGGCCACCTGGCCGGTGACAAAGTGTTGAAGATCATTGCCAACGTGCTGCGCAAGCGCCTGCGCGGTACGGACTTCATTGCCCGTTTCGGTGGTGAGGAGTTTGTCCTGCTGGTACCCAACACCCCTTTGGCGGTCGGTGCCAGGTTGGCGGAAACCCTGCGCGCGGCTATCGAAGCCTGTCCGTTTCACTTCAAGGGTGAGCGCGTGACGATCAGCGTATCCGTGGGAATGACGGCATTCAAAGCGGGAGAACACAGTGATCTTGTGCTGAAAAGAGCCGATCAGGCGCTTTACCGGGCGAAAAATGCCGGGCGTAACCGAGTGGAGCTGGGCTGACGACAATTGGTCCATTCTGTTTAATGCCAAGCATTTGCCGGCCCAGAAGCAGGCAGTACGTTACACTGTTGCATAACTACTTCAGCGTATCGCCTTGATCATGAAATCTATTCCTCTGCTATTGGTGCTTCTTGTCTTGACGGGTTGCGCCAGCGGTCCTCGAATCGACGCCAGCCATCCTTCGGTGAATCACGACAACCGCGTGCAGTTTATTGTGGTGCATTACACCAACGCCTCGCAGGAGCGTTCACTGGCGTTGTTGACCCATGGCGATGTCAGCAGTCATTACCTGATTGGCGACGACAAGAACGCCACGATTTTCAAACTGGTGGATGAAAGCCGCCGGGCCTGGCATGCCGGGGAAAGTGAGTGGCAGGGTCGGACCTGGCTGAACTCAAGCTCGATTGGCATCGAAATCGTCAACCCGGGTTTTCGCGATACGCCTGCCGGGCGCGTCTGGTATCCGTACAGCGAGGCGCAGGTTCAGTCTTTGATCTTCCTGGTCAAGGACATCAGCAAGCGCAATAACATCAGCCCGCAACACGTCATCGGCCACAGTGACATCGCGCCGCTGCGCAAGCTTGATCCGGGGCCGCTGTTTCCATGGAAGCGTCTGGCCGACGAAGGCCTGGCGGTCTGGCCCGATGCCCAGGCGGTGACGCGTCAGCAAGTGTTGTACGAAGCGCAGCTTCCAAGCATCATCTGGTTCCAGGAAGAGCTCGCACGTCTGGGCTACGCGACGCCGCAGACCGGTGAGCTGGATGTGGCCACCCGGCATGTGCTGGCGGCCTTCCAGATGCACTACCGACCTTCACGGTTTGACGGTACGCCAGACGCGGAAAGTGCCGCGATACTGCAAGTGCTCAACCAGACAAAATAATGACGCCCGCCCGACGGTCAGGGCTTTTTCCGAATCAGTAGCTATAACTCATTGGTAATCCTTCGGATATTCAATGATGGCAGCCGCTGGCGAAACCCTGCGCAGTTGGTTCTATCGCCCTTGGTTTTTGGCGATGCTCGCGGCTGCGCTGAGTGCCGCATTGCTGTTGGCCGGTAGCCTGGGCGTGGCGCTGCGACAGGTCCAGCAACGCGAAAGCGAACAGATGAATGCCCAGGGCGAACGATTTCTGGAGCGCCTGGAGCAGCTGTTTGGCCAGCTGCGTGCAAGCCTGGATGACCTGGAAGCGCAGCCGTTGCGTGGCTGCGACGTGGAAATGATCGCGACCTTGCAGCAAGCCAGTTTCAACTACCGCTTCGTGTATGAAGCGGCCTATATCGACGCCACGCAATTGTGTTCGAACCGACCGCGACAGGATTCGCTTTCATCGATCCGCCCACCCGACATCAAAGGGCCGACCTACAGCTACTGGCTCAACACCTCGACCGAACCCGACGAGGACCGCGCAGTGCTGATGCTGGGGCGCGGTAACTTTCGTGTAGCGACGTCTCGCGGGCATTTGACCGACATGGTTGATCTGACGCCCGGCAGCAGCCTGGTGGTGCTGGTCGATCATGGCTCTCGGGCAATCCCGGTTCTCGGAGCACTGCAAGCCTGGCCACCGACCGACCCTTGGTCGCCCTTTAGCAGTGAACCGTTGCAGGTCACGAAAACCCGGCTGATCTATCGCATGCCGACCAACAATCCCGAGTACCAATTGGTGTTGATCAGTCCTCGAACCGCACTGCACCTGCCCACGCTGTGGTGGTGGCTGGTGCCGGCAAGCCTGGTGCTGGGCGTGAGCATTGGTGGTTTGGTGTTTCTGCTGGCCCGTCAGCGGCAGTCGTTGGGCGGCGAGTTGCAGGGAGCCCTCAAGCGTGGCGAGTTACAGGTCCTGTATCAGCCGATCTTCGACCTCAAAAGCCGTAACTGTGTCGGCGCCGAAGCCTTGTTGCGCTGGCGTCGGCCGGACGGCACGCTGACCAGTCCGGATCTGTTTATTCCCATGGCGGAAAACACTGGCCAGATCCGTCAGATCACTGACTTCGTGTTGCAGCGATTGCTGGAGCAGCTCGGTAAGTTGCTTCGTGCCAACCCGCAGTTGTATATCTCGGTCAATCTGGCTGCCTGCGACGTCATGGTGCCGCGAATCGGCCAGGTCATGGCACGCTTGCTGGCCCTGCACCGGGTCGCTGCGCGGCAGATCGCGTTTGAGGTGACTGAGCGCGGGCTGATCGATGTGGTGGTGGCGCGGGAGAACCTGCAAGCCTTGCGTGATGCCGGGCATCAAGTGCTGATCGACGACTTTGGCACCGGCTATAGCAGCCTGGCCTACCTGCAAACCCTGCCGGTGGACTGCCTGAAAATCGACAAGGCCTTTATTGATGCGCTGGGCCACGACGCCGCCAGCAGCGGTGTGGCGCCGCACATCATTCGCATGGCGCATGCCTTGCAGCTCAAGGTGATCGCCGAAGGTATCGAACATGAGTCCCAGGTCGTGTTGCTGAGCAGCGAAGGCGTGAACTACGGCCAAGGTTGGTTGTTTGCCCATGCCTTGACCGCGACGCAGTTCATTGAACTGATCACCCGTGGCCGTCGATTGGCGTCGCGGCGGCTGGATGACGAGGCCTGAGCACTCGTTACAGCGGCAGCGCCATATAAAACTGAGTGCCCTGCCCCGGCCGGGAATACACGCCCATGCGGCCACCGTGCAACTGCACGATCTCTTTGCACAGCGCCAGACCAAGCCCTGCACCACCCTTCTTGCGCCCGACCTGAACGAAGGGCTCGAAAATCCGTCCCTGCTGGCCGTAAGCGATACCTTCGCCATTGTCCTCGACGCTGACAATCACCCGTTCGCCATGCCGGCGCGCCTGCAAGCGTATCTGCCCATTGTGGCTGGTATGGCGCAGAGCGTTGTCGATCAGGTTGTCCAGCACCCGGTCGAGTTGCGCCTGATCGGCCTGCAGTCGCGGCAGCGGTGCTTGCACTTCCACCAGCAACTCGATGCTTTGCTCGTTGGCCCGTTCGGCGAAACGCCCTTGTGCTTGCTCTAAGAGGTCATCGATGTTGCACGGCGCCAAGGTGAGCTTTTGCAAGCCATTCTGATAACGGGAGAAATTCAGCAGGTCGTTGATCAACTGCATCAAGCGCTGCATTTCGTCATTCACCGTGTTCAACAGGTCGGCTTCGCGCGAGTCCTCGGCAAAGTGCGCACGTTCCCGGAACAGGCCGAACGCCATGTGCATGCCGGTGACCGGTGTGCGCAGTTCATGGGAGGCGCGCAGCACGAACTCGCTGCGTACCCGTTCAAAGGCCCGCTGTTCGGTGACATCGTGCAGGACCATGACGGCACCGAGAATATGCCCCTGGGTATGGATGACCGGCGTCAGGCTGTAAGTCAACAGCCGTAACTCACCGTCGACTTCGATGCTCAGGTCCTCAGGCGCACGCTCCAGCGTTCCACCACGTAGCACCAGTTGCAGCTGTTCATCGAGCTCTGGCCGCTGGAGCACTGTGCCCAGGCTTAAACCGAGACGATCTTCGTCCCAGCCCAACTGGCGCTGCGCTACCGGGTTGAGGTGCTCCAGATGGCCCTGGCGATCCATCATCAGTAAGCCGTCATCGATACTGTCGAGCACAGCCTGCAAACGTTGCTGACCGGCGAGCAGTTCATCGACATTAGTCGCCTGATGCTGGCGCAAGGCTTCGGCCATGATCCCGAAGCGTCGGGTCAGTTGGTTCATTTCCGCCGCCGGGGAAATCGGCAGGGTGACATCGAAGTTGCCCTGGCCGATGTTATCCGCGGCTTTAGCCAGTGCCTCGATCGGCTCACCGAACCGCCGGGCGATGCCGTGAGCGGAGATGAAGCCAATGATCAGTACCGCCAGCCCGACCAATCCGAGTAAACCGGCAATCAGTAGCGCATGTTCGCGGGCATTGCGCTGGGTGTCATTGATGTTGTCCAGCGCCTGTTTGTGTTCGGCGATCAGGCCGTTGCGCAGCACGTTGAATTTTTCGGTGAGGTCCTGATTGCCGGCCAGTTTTGCGGATGGCTCTTGCGAGTAGCTGAAGGCTTTGAGAAAGGCCAGGTAGTCTTCGCGGGCCTGCTGGAAACCGTAGTGGTCGCCAGTGACGCTGTTTTCGTGCTCGATGCCTTGGTCCAGCAGCTCGAAGTAATGTCGTTCCGAGGTTTCCAGTGCTTGAAGATCAGGCTTTTCGTTGAGCATGATGATCAACTGATCGCCCAGGGTCTGGCGCAGCTTGAGTTCCAGATCCAGGGTGATGAAGTTGTCGCGGATCAGCGCTTCCTGGTTGTTGGCTATCTGCATCACGCTGACCAGCCCGAGTATCAACCCGACCAACGCCATGGTGATCAGTGCCGAGATACTCAGAAACAGCCGTGTGCGCAACTTCATCGCCAGTTTCATAAGGCGCCGCTCACAGATTGTACTGTTTGCGTTTGCGGTACAGCGTCGAGGCGTCGATACCCAGTGTCTTGGCGGCCTGATCGAGGGTTGCGGCGCTGGCCAGTATCGCACCGATGTGGGCCTTCTCCAGTTCATCCAGGCTCAGCGCCGCTCCGATTCTCGGGGCGTTGCTGGTGGTTTGTTCGGCCATGCCCAAATGGCTGATCTCGACCCGTTCCTGTGGGCAAATGATGCTCGCTCGCTCGACCACGTTGCGCAGTTCGCGGATGTTGCCTGGCCAGCGATAGCCGAGCAGCGCCTCGCGTGCTTGGTCGCTGAAAACGCGGGCCGGTCGTGCGTATTCCTTGACGAAGCGCGCCAGGAAGCGATCGGCCAGGGTCAGGATGTCCTCGGCCCGTTCGCGCAGCGGAGGCAGGTGTAAGGTGATGACGTTCAGCCGGTAGAGCAGGTCTTCGCGGAAACGACCGTCGCGGACCATGTCTTCGAGATTGAGGTTGGTTGCGGCGAGGATCCGCACGTCGGCGCGACGGGTCACCGGGTCGCCGACCCGTTCGTATTCCTTGTCCTGGATGAAACGCAGCAGTTTGGGCTGCAAGGTCATCGGGAAATCTCCGATCTCATCGAGGAACAGTGTTCCGCCGTCGGCCTGGTTGACCCGGCCGAGGGTGCTTTCGCTGGCGCCGGTGAAGGCCCCGCGACTATGGCCAAAGAGCTCGCTTTCCATCAGCTCGGCACTCAATGACGGACAGTTAATGGTGACGCAGGGTTTCTTCGCGCGTTTGCTCCAGCCATGAATGGCCCGTGCCAGTTCGCCTTTACCGGTACCGGACTCGCCGAGAATCAGAATGTTGGCGTCGGTGCTGGCAACCTGGCGGGCGGTTTCCAGTACGACTTTCATCGCCGGGCTGTGGGAATCCAGGCCATCACTGGGCTTGCGGACTTCACCTTCGAGGGCTTCCAGGCGTGCCGAGAGCTGGCGGACTTCCAGTTGCTTGGCGGTGGCCAGGCGCAGTTGGTCGGGGCTGCAAGGTTTGACCAGATAGTCGGCGGCGCCAGCCTGGATCGCATCGACGGCGGTGTCCACAGCCGAGTGCGCGGTGACGATGACCACGCGCATCCAGGGTGCCTGTATGCGCATTTGCGCCAAGACGTCGAGACCGTTGTCTTCGCCCAGGCGCAGGTCAAGGAAGCACAGGTCGAAGACCTGCCGTTGCAATAAAACGTCGGCCTGGGCCGCGCTGTTGGCGGTGGCGACGGTATAGCCTTCGTCTTCGAGGCAGTAACGGAAGGTGCGCAGGATGGCAGATTCATCATCTACCAGCAGAATGCGGCCTTGATGCTCGTTGGCTGATTCCATTTTCCCTACGCTCCTTAAATGAATATCTTAATTTAGTGTCGGAAAAACCGGGCAAGTTGCATGGTTGATTCTGGGCGCTTCTCGTCAGAGCGGGGTAGTTATCTGCCCGTAATAGTCATAACAATCTGATTTTCTTAGTTTTTTATAAGCGCGTGACTGTGCTGATGTTCTCCTCTCTCTTTTTCTGACATCCGTGACCCTTCATGCATTCCAAAAATTTTCGAATTTCTGAAAATCGATCATGCATTACGCACGACTCGCCGTGGGCCATCGTGCAGGATGCGTCCGTACATATTCTGATATTTATCGTAATTAGTTGATTTTGTTTGTTTTTATTTCAGTAAAGAAGCTGGCATGCAGGCTGCAATGGTCTGGTTAAGCCGGGGCATTTATGAAGGAGCGCCCCCTAACCAATAGCCACCAGTGTGGGAGGAGTTCGGGATGAATCGCCAACGTGCCGCCCAATTGCGTATCTCGCCACTGTCTATCCAGCAAGGGCTGTTTGCCGTTCTTGCGTTGTTGATCACGTTGATCGGCGGTCAGCAGTTCTTGCGCTGGGAACAAAGCCGGCAGCTAGAGGCAGCGATTGCGCCGACCCATCACTTGACCCAAACCCATTTCAGCGCAGTCGGCAGCCGGTCTGCGGATGCGGCCCCGATGAGAGTGATGAGTATGGACCAGGCAGAACCTGAGTCCGGGATGCTGCGTCAGGAACGTTGGGTGTTCTAGGTAACAGGCTTGGCGCGATGTCCATATGCCGGGAACAGTAGTACCTCTAAATAGAAGCGTAAGGAGAATCACCATGTTGAGCTGGGCAATCACCTTCTTGATCATTGCCATTGTCGCTGCCGTACTGGGCTTCGGTGGTATCGCGGGCACCGCCACGGGTATCGCCAAGATTCTCTTTGTTGTGTTCCTGGTGATGTTTGTTGCTTCGTTCTTCTTTGGCCGCCGCGGTCGAGGCTAACGCCAGGATCTACGGGTACAGGGAGTGCTTGCGTAAGGGCCGGGTCAGGAAAAATTGCGCCGCAGATTTACCCGTCGCTTATGACGTGGCAAACCTGCGGCGTGCTTATGTGTGCAAAGCATTGCCCCAGAGCGGCCAAACGATTTTTATCGCGGCGTTTGCCGGCAAAAAACATCGACAGTCTTCACAAAGCATTTCGCAGTGTTTTCGGGCGACCGTATATCGAGAAATTTGGCGCTAATTTCCGCTGACTTTTCATTATGGCTCGTAGGTATTTTCCCTGTTTTT
Source organism: Pseudomonas sp. 6D_7.1_Bac1 (assembly GCF_025465945.1). Lineage (GTDB taxonomy): Bacteria > Pseudomonadota > Gammaproteobacteria > Pseudomonadales > Pseudomonadaceae > Aquipseudomonas. Next base: position 184,565 of record NZ_JANLNW010000006.1, read on the forward strand.
CGTCCCTATTCCGCTGCTCAAAAAACCTCCAATCTCCTCTGCGATGGCCGGTTCACGGCACTTATGCCTGCCGAAATGTCGTATTCGAACCGGGTGGGACGGTCGTTTTAGTTGAAAAAGTTCATGCCGATTCGGCATAGGGTAGGCGTTTACGGCATTAGACGTCGCTCCTGTGCATCGGAATAGTTGCGCCTTTTTTATCTGCCAGAGAGCCGTAATTACGCGCTCCGGGCGACCTGATACGGGGGCAGATGCACAGACTGTTCGCACTTGAGCGTTCCAGTTTGCGCATCTTCCCGAGTCCATTTATAAGAAAGGGTAATGATATGAAGAAGGCAAAGCTTAGCCTCGCCTGGCAGATCCTCATCGGTCTGGTGCTGGGGATTGCAATTGGGGCGCTGCTCAACCATTTCAGTGCTGAAAAGGCCTGGTGGATCAGCAACGTCCTGCAACCGGCAGGCGATATCTTTATCCGTCTGATCAAGATGATCGTGATCCCGATCGTGATTTCCTCGCTGGTCGTCGGTATTGCCGGTGTGGGGGATGCGAAGAAGCTTGGGCGCATTGGTCTGAAGACCATCGTTTACTTCGAAATCGTTACCACCATCGCCATTCTGGTGGGGCTGGTGCTGGCCAACGTGTTCCACCCGGGTTCCGGCATCGACATGAGCACCCTGGGCACTGTGGATATTTCCAAGTACCAGGCAACTGCTGCCGAGGTTCAGCATGAACACGCGTTCATCGAAACCATCCTCAACCTGATTCCATCGAACATCTTTGCCGCCATGGCGCGTGGCGAGATGCTGCCGATCATCTTCTTCTCGGTGTTGTTCGGTCTCGGTCTGTCGAGCCTGCAATCGGACCTGCGCGAGCCGCTGGTGAAGATGTTCCAGGGCGTATCGGAAAGCATGTTCAAGGTCACTCACATGATCATGAACTACGCCCCGATCGGCGTTTTCGCATTGATCGCCGTGACCGTTGCCAACTTCGGTTTCGCGTCCCTGCTGCCGCTGGCCAAACTGGTGATCCTGGTTTACGTCGCCATCGCCTTCTTCGCCTTTGTGGTGCTGGGCCTGATTGCTCGCCTGTTCGGCTTCTCGGTGATCAAGCTGATGCGCATCTTCAAAGATGAGCTGGTGCTGGCCTACTCCACCGCGAGCTCCGAAACGGTGTTGCCGCGCGTGATCGAGAAGATGGAAGCCTACGGCGCGCCGAAAGCCATTTGCAGCTTCGTGGTGCCGACCGGTTACTCGTTCAACCTCGACGGTTCGACCCTGTACCAGAGCATCGCGGCCATCTTCATTGCCCAGTTGTACGGTATCGATCTGTCGATCAGCCAGCAGTTGCTGCTGGTACTGACCCTGATGGTCACCTCCAAAGGGATCGCCGGTGTGCCGGGCGTGTCCTTCGTGGTCCTGTTGGCCACTTTGGGCAGCGTGGGCATTCCATTGGAAGGCCTGGCGTTTATCGCCGGTGTCGACCGCATCATGGACATGGCCCGTACCGCACTGAACGTGATCGGTAACGCCCTGGCCGTGCTGGTCGTGTCCCGTTGGGAAGGCATGTACGACGACGCCAAGGGTCAGCGCTACTGGAACTCCCTGCCGCACTGGCGCAGCAAAGAAAAGCTGCCGGCTGGCGAAACCTCCAGCAACTAATTGCGAACCTGTGGGAGCGGGCTTGCTCGCGATGACTGAGTAACAGCCAACATTGATGTCGACTGATACACCGCTATCGCGAGCAAGCCCGCTCCCACATCAGTTCTCGCAGGCAGCACAAACAAACCCCGGAGAAATCCGGGGTTTGTCGTTTCTCCCCACCCCGCTATCATTCGCGAATCTTCTGGGGGATTTGACTGATGCTCAATGGCCTGTGGCTTGGCTTTTTCATCGTGGCGGCCGTTTCGGCACTGGCGCAATGGCTGATCGGCGGCAACGCCGGGATCTTCGCGACGCTGGTGGAAAGCATTTTCGCCATGGCCAAGCTGTCGGTCGACGTGATGGTGTTGCTGTTCGGCACCCTGACCCTGTGGCTGGGCTTTCTGCGAATCGCCGAAAAGGCCGGGATCGTCGATTGGCTGGCCAAGGCGCTCGGCCCGCTGTTCCTGCGCCTGATGCCGGAAGTGCCACCGGGCCATCCAGCCATCGGTCTGATTACCCTCAACCTCGCGGCCAACGGCTTGGGCCTGGACAACGCAGCGACACCGATTGGTCTCAAGGCCATGCGAGCGTTGCAGGAACTCAACCCCAGCACGACGGTGGCCAGCAACGCGCAAATTCTGTTTCTGGTCATGAATGCTTCGTCGCTGACCCTGTTGCCGGTGACCATCTTCATGTACCGCGCCCAGCAAGGTGCGCCGGATCCGACGCTGGTGTTCCTGCCAATCCTGTTGGCGACCAGTTGTTCGACGCTGGTTGGCCTGCTGTCGGTGTCGCTCATGCAGCGTCTGCGGCTCTGGGACCCGGTGGTGCTGGCCTATCTGATTCCGGGTGCGCTGATATTGGGTGGGTTCATGGCCCTGCTGGCGACGCTCTCAGCCACTGCTCTGGCGAGCCTGTCATCGATCCTCGGCAACCTGACGATGTTCGGGATGATCATGCTGTTTCTGGTGATCGGCGCGCTGCGCAAGGTCAAGGTCTACGAAGCATTCGTCGAAGGCGCCAAAGAGGGCTTCGACGTTGCCAAGAACCTGCTGCCGTATCTGGTGGCGATGCTCTGCGCGGTGGGTGTGCTGCGGGCATCGGGTGCACTGGACTTCGGTCTGGACGGGATTCGTCATTTGGTGCAGTGGGCCGGATGGGACACGCGTTTCGTCGACGCCCTGCCGACCGCGATGGTCAAACCCTTCTCCGGCAGCGCCGCGCGGGCAATGCTGATCGAAACCATGAAGACTCAAGGTGTGGACAGCTTCCCGGCATTGGTAGCGGCGACTATCCAGGGCAGTACCGAAACCACCTTCTATGTGCTGGCGGTGTACTTCGGCGCGGTGAATATTCAGCGTGCCCGGCATGCCGTGGGTTGCGCACTGCTGGCGGAGCTCGCCGGGGTGCTGGGGGCGATTGGGGTTTGCTACTGGTTCTTTGGATAAGCTCGGTTCGTAAGGCCGCCTCGGTCCCGTAGCAGCTGGCGCAGCCTGCGTTCGGCTGCGCAGCAGTCGCATGTCCGATATGTCGTGTCTATCTGACGGACCGCGGTGAATGATTTCACGACCGCTACGCGGCCGAACGCAGGCTGCGCCAGCTGCTACAGGGGATTTGCGGCGCTTTTGCCGGATACGTTCTTCTGCCCCTGCTCTACCGTCCACGCAATCACCTGCGCCGTGAGCGTGTCACTGGCCTGACCGAACCCGGCCACCACCGCGGGGACCTTCACATCGCTTAATGGCTGGCGCACTTCGAAGCGTCGGCTGGCGAGGATCCGTTGATCATTGCCACGCACCAGCAGCGCGTCCAGGCTGATCACCACTTGCGCGGCGTTGCCCTGGTATTCCGTCTGGAACGCCTGCAAATTCCCGCCCAGCTCCAGGTCCGTCTGCAAGTTGCTGTCGTCGGTGCTCAGCAGCTGTACGCGGCCGTCCTGTGCAAAACCGGCAAGCAGTCGATTGCGCAACAGGATCGGCGTCGGATCGCTCCAGCGCGAAGCTTTGTAGCTGCTGATCAGATCGCCTTGGGGGATCACGGCGATTTTTGCGCTGTTGAGCACATCGCCCGCCTGGGGTTTAGCCAGACGCAGCGACCAGGGCACAGAGTTGGCATGCGTCGACGACGCAGCACTCTGCGTGGAAGGCAGGCGATAGACATCCAGCGGGTCGGTCTTGGGTAAAATCGAGCAGGCACTGCTCAGTGCGAAGCTCGTCAGTAGCGTGCAATGGGCGAAGACGCGGTAGACAGGCTTCATGGTGTGAACTCCTTATTCTTGTCGCCGCCCAGCAAGTAACCGCTGGGGTTGGACTCCAGGCGACGAGAGATGGCGCGTAACGAACTCAGGGTATCGCGCAACTCACGTACCGCCGGGGCCAGACTGTTGAGCCCTTGCATGCCGTTACTCAGCGCGTCCTGATTGTCCGTCAGCAAGCTGTTGATGGTCGCCGAGCTTTGCTCCAGCGACTTCATGGCCTGATCGGCACTGCCGAAGATCTGTTTGCCCTGATCGTTGAGCAGGCCGTTGGCGTTGCGCATCAGCGCCGAGGTCTGTTCCAGGGTGGCGCTGGCCTGTTTGCCCACCGAGGCCAGTTGCTGCATCGCCTGGCGCAGATCCCCGCGCTGCTCGGCGACGGCCCCTGTGGTTTGCGCCAGGTTCTCAAGGGTGTTGCTCAGACGATCGACGTTTTCCGGCGACATCATCTGGTTGGCGTTATGCAGCAACTGGTTGACGCTGCTCATCAGGTCATCGCTGTTGTTCAGCAACCGCGAGATGGGTGATGGTGAGGCGACGATCTCCGGCAGATTGCCGTCCTTGCCGCGCAGCTCGGGGCTCTGCGGCGTACCACCGCTGAGCTGAATGATCGAAGTGCCGGTGATGCCGGTCAGCGCCAGTTTCGCCTGGGTGTCTTCCTTGATCGGGGTGTCGCCGCCCAGACGAATCTGCGCCAGTACCCGGCGTGGGTCTTTGGGGTCGAGGCGCAACGTCACCACATCGCCGACCTTGATCCCGCTGTATTGCACCGCACTGCCTTTGGACAGGCCGCTGACCGCCTCATTGAAGACCACCTCGTAATCCTTGAAGGCGGTATCGACGCTGGACTTCGCCAGCCACAGACCGAACAGCAACGCACCGGCCACCACGATTACGGTGAACAGGCCGATCAATACATGATGAGCTCGGGTTTCCATGTCATACCTCGTTGAGCTGTGAAGCGGCCGAAAGCGCCGCGCGACCGCGTGGGCCATGGAAGTATTCGTGAATCCACGCGTCGTCGGTTTCCGACACTGTGTCGATGGCGTCGGCCACCAGCACTTTTTTCTGCGCCAGCACCGCCACCCGGTCGGTGATGGTGTACAGCGTGTCGAGGTCGTGAGTGACCAGGAAGACGCTCAACCCCAACGCATCGCGCAGGGTCAGGATCAGTTGATCGAACGCCGCGGCGCCGATAGGGTCGAGGCCGGCGGTCGGCTCATCGAGGAACAGAATGTCCGGGTCCAGCGCCAAGGCGCGGGCCAGCGCCGCGCGTTTGATCATGCCACCGGACAGCGAAGCCGGGTACTTGTCGGCCGCCGACAGCGGCAGACCGGCCAGGGCCAGTTTCACTGCCGCCAGATGCTCGGCGTCTGCACGGCTCAGGCCGGCGTGCTCAATCAACGGCAGGGCGACGTTTTCGGTCACGGTCAGCGACGAAAACAGCGCGCCCTTCTGGAACAACACGCCGAAGCGTCGTTCCACCATCGAGCGCTCATGCCCAGACAGGCTCGGCAAGTTCTTGCCAAACACCTTCACCACGCCTTCGCTGGGCCGACGCAGGCCGACGATGCTGCGCAGCAACACCGACTTGCCGCTGCCGGAGCCACCGACCACGGCGAGAATTTCACCTTTGTACAAGTCCAGGTCGAGGTTTTCATGCACGCTCTGGTGGCCGAAGCGATTGCACAGCCCACGGACTTCGATCACCGACTCGGAGGGCGCACGGGGTAAACGACTCACCAGCCCATCTCCATAAAAAACAACGCGGCGACTGCGTCGAGCACGATCACCACGAAAATCGATTGCACCACGCTAGAGGTGGTGTGCGCACCGACGGATTCCGCGCTGCCGCTGACCTTGAAGCCTTCCAGGCAGCCGACGGAGGCAATCAGGAAGGCGAATATTGGAGCTTTGACCATGCCGACCAGAAAATGTTGAACGCCGATGTCAGATTGCAGCAAGGACAGGAACATCGCCGGCGAGATGCCCAGCGAAATCGCACAGACTACCCCGCCTCCGACAATCCCCGAGAGCATCGCCAGAAACGTCAGCATTGGCAGCGCCACCAGCAACGCCAACACCCGCGGCACCACCAGCAGCTCCATTGGATCGAGGCCTAGCGTGCGGATCGCGTCGATTTCTTCGTTGGCTTTCATCGAGCCGATTTGCGCGGTGAAGGCACTGGCGGTGCGCCCGGCCATCAGGATCGCGGTCAGCAGCACACCAAATTCACGCAGGAAGGAGAATGCCACCAGGTCCACGGTGAAAACGCTCGCACCAAAACTGGCGAGTACCGTGGCGCCGAGGAAGGCCACCACCGCGCCCACCATGAAGGTCAGTAAGGCAACAATAGGCGCGGCGTCGAGGCCGGTTTGTTCGATGTGCGCGATCATCGGGGTGATCCGCCAGCGCTTGGGGCGAAACAGACTGCGAGCGATGGTTTCCAGAATCAGGCCGACAAAGCCCAGCAGTTGCAGGGTGTCCTGCCAGACGGTATCAACCGCACGCCCGATGCGGGTCAGCAGTTGAATACCGACGCTGATTTCGGGCTCTTTGACGGGGACGCAGAAGTCGGTCAGCGAGCAATAGACCGTTTGTAGCAGCGCACGGTCGGCGGCGGACAGGCTGCAATTTGGGTGTTCGGCGGACTTGCCGAGGCGTTCGGCACCGAGCAGTTCGACCAGCAGCGAGGCACCGGCGGTGTCGAGGGCGCCGAGGCTGTTGAGGTCGATGGGGGTGCGGTCGTCGTACTGGCCTTTGAGCGAATCGCTCAGGCGCTTGAGGTCAGCGTAATGGGCGAGCGTCCAGTCACCCGTGACCCGCAAACGCGCAGGGGTGATCGAAGTATCGAGATGGGCACTGCCGGCCAGTGTGCTGTTGCTCATACGCTCCGTGCTTGTTCGGCTGATACGCAGTGCTACGTAATAGCACGATCCCGGTTACTTTGCCTTGCTCGGCGTATTGCCGTTTTGACCTGAGTCGGTCACATCAAAGCGCAGGACGCCAATCACCTGACCGTCTTCAGTCAGTACCCGCACCTGCCAGTCGCCCACTGAGTCACCGGGGAAGTTCTGTTTATGGGTCCAGGCCCGGTAGCCTTCCTTGCGCCCGCCATGGATATCCAGGGCAATGCGGTCGACCTCTTTGCCGTTGAATTGCCAGACGTGATAAATCCGCTCGTCCAGCCCGCGCGGCGCGTTGATCGCGGTGTAAGCGTAGAGGCCGTCCTTGCGCAATTGCGCGACACTGACTTCATCGAGGCTGTCGCCGGGCGTACGGTCCTGCAGTTGCGTGCTGATCGCCACTTGCGTCATCCACAGGGTGGCCGGTGGCACCCAGGAGCGCAGCAACCAGCCGGCGCTGCCGATAGCCAGGGTGATGCACAGTACGCTCAGCCCGCCACGGAGCGTGCGAATCGGAAAGATCGACGCCAGGCTCGGGAAGGACAGCAGCATGGCGATGCCCAGCGCCAGTTTGAAGCTCTGAGCAGTGGTCAGGTTCAGGATGATCGGCAATGCGGTCAGCAATGCGGCGAACAGCGTCAGGGTGTGCATCGCCAGAAACAGCCAGCGGCGCGGGGCCAGCCATTTGTAATACAGCGGGTCGATGATCGAAACCAGTGCTGCGGCCCCGAGCAGTCCGGTGAATACCAGCTGCCCACTGTTCCAGGTGGTGGTGACAAGAAAGAACGGCAGGACGAAAAACAGACTTTCCTGATGGATCATCTGTGTCGCATAGCGCAGCAGCGGCTGCGGGATTTCGCGCTTGAAAACCTTGGCGAACAGCTCCGTCAGGCTGTTTTCCAGCATCAGCCAGAGCCAGCTGACCAGCATGACAATCGCAATCCAGGACGCCAGGCTTTGTTGGCGGTCGACCAGAATGAAGCTGCCGACCCCCGATATGAAACCACCGAGCGCAATGACCCCAGGATAGCGCTGCATCAGTTCGAGGATGCGCTGTACGTAAAGGGTCAGGATAGGCATTCGGCAGTTCGCAATGGTCGTAGGGGAAAACCCCGACAGGATACCGATGGCACACTGATGTTGCGAGAAAGCTTGCCGTGTGGCCGGGTACAGAACCTGTGGCGAGGGAGCTTGCTCCCGCTGGGGCGCGAAGCGGCCCTGAAAAACGGCCAACACAATTATGAACGTTGAACTCCGACGACGAATTTACGGCTGCTGCGCACCCGAGCGGGAGCAAGCTCCCTCGCCACATCCATCACTGTTTGCGATGGATGCGCCAACTCATCAGTCCCAGCACCATCAACCCCAACACCCCACCCAGCAACCACAGCACCTCGTCATAACTGAGCAGCGGTTTCTCGATCCGCAGGTAACCGGGTTGTTCGAGCAGTTTGCGCAGGGCCAGGTTGGCCTGATCCAGGGTGACCGCTTGCAGGCGCTTGGCCGGGTCGTCGAAACGTCCGTCCTCGTAGTCGCCAAGGGCGCTCCAGTAGTAGTCGGCCAGCCCGCTGTTGCCTTGCACGGCCCAGGCCTGTCGGGCGATGGCGGCCTGTTTCAGGCGTTCGAAGCCTGCCGGGTCGAGGCCGTTCTTGAGCAAATCGGTTTTCAGCTCATCGAGTACTTGCTGCGCTTGTGGCAGATCATCGCGCTCCAGGTCAGCATTCAGGCTGAAGAAACCGACACCGCCGAACACTTCGCGTTCGGCCCAAGGGCCATAGGACAACCCGTGCGCCAAGCGCAGCTGACGATAAAGCGCCCAGTCGAGGTAGTCCTTGAGCAGGTCGAACGTCTCGTCGTACTGATCGTCGAGTGCCGGTTCCGGGAACAACCAATGCAGTTTGGCGCCACCACCGACCCAGCCGTGGATCAGATTGCGTTCGTCGAGCGCCGGGTGCTGGATATCCGGCAGCGGCAAATGCTCGGTGGGATCAATCGGTTTGAGTTCGCCATAGGTGCGCTCCAGGTAGGCTGGCAGCAGGCGATCGAGCTCGCCGACAATAATCAGCGTCATGTTGTTCGGTGCGTACCAATCCTTGCGCAGCTTCTCCAGTTGCCCGCGGGTCAGGTGCTCTACCTGGGCGCGCTCCGGGCACTTGAGCCCCAGTTCCACCGCCAGCTGATTGCTCGCCGTGTGGCCTAGGTCCTGACGGTCAAGCCAGCGCTGCAAGTGGGAGTAATGGCCGCCGTCTTCGCGTTCGACCACCTGTTTGGCCGCGCTGATTGCGTTGTCGTCGATTCGGGTCTGGGTCAGCAGCGCCAGCAACAGGTCGAGGACTTTGCGCTGATTCTTTGCCGGGGCTTCGATCACGAATGTGGTGTCGGCGTTGCTGGTGTAGGCGTTCCATTCACCGCCCAGCGCCTGCATGCGCTCCTCAAGCCCGCCTTCGCCGCTGGCGTCGATACCGCTGAACAGCAAATGCTCAAGCAGGTGCGGCAGCTCTTTGTCGGCGCAGGCGAAGTCGTCCAGGCCAACGCCCACCACCAGACGAATCGCCACATGCCCGCGTTCGCTGCCGGGTTTGAGCAGTAATTGCAGACCGTTGGGCAGCTTATAACCTTCGACCTGAAAGCGATCCAGGGCGAACGAGCAGGTGGAGCCGAACAACAGACACGCGAACAATAAACAACGCATAACAACCTTCCTGGCGAGTAAATGCAGGCACACGGCTTTACCTTCAACCTGCTAAGTGACTTCCTTCGACGCTAGACGTTCAGGGTGAATGGGGGATGTCAGCTATTTCGTCGGTGGCCAATGCACTGGTTTCGACGGTTTCCAGGACCACATAGGCGCTGCCGCAGAACAACGAATTCAAGCGTTTCATGTCGGCGATCAACTCCAGGTGCAACGAGCTGGTTTCGATACTTTGCACGATCTTGCGTTGCAAGCGGCTGACATGCGCATGGGCCAAGCGTCTTTCCTGCGCACGGAAGCGGCGTTTCTCACGCAGCAGTTGCCGGGCGCTCTCCTTGTCGGAACTGAGGAACACCGACAGCCCCAGTCGCAGGTTGGCGATCAATTGATGGTGCAACCCGGCCAGTTCTTCCAGTCCGACTTCGGAAAACGAGCGTTGTAGTGAGGTCTTTTGCTGCTGCACCTTGCGCAACATGCGCTCGATCAGGTCCGAGGCGAGTTTCAGATTAATCGCCAGCTCGATGATTTCCGCCCAGCGCCGGCTGTCCTGTTCGCTGAGGTCTTCGCGGGGCATCTGCGCCAGATAGAGCTTGATCGCGCTGCAGAGTACTTCGACGTCATCGCCCAAGCGGCGCACTTCCTGAGTGACGGCGGTTTGCTTGCCCCGCAGCACATCGAGCATGGCTTCGAGCATGTTGTCGATCAGGTCGCCCATGCGCAGGATTTCTCGGGCGGCGTTGGCCAGGGCCAGGCTCGGCGTGGCGAGTGCCGCTGGGTCCAGATGGCGTGGCTTGGTCTGGCCAGTGGTTTCCGGGCGCTCCGGTAACAGCCAGGCACAGAGCCTGGCCATTGGGCCAACGCTGGGCAACAGCGCCAGGCAACGAATCGTGTTGTAGAGCAGATGAAAACCGATCACCAGGCCTTGCGGACGGTAATTGAGTTTGTCCATCCAGTGCACCAGCGGGCCGAGCACTGGAATGATCAGCAGCAGGCCGATCACTTTGTACAGCAGGCTGCCCAATGCTACCTGACGTCCGGCGGCGTTCTGCATGCTGGTGCTGAGAAACGCCAGCACACCGCTGCCGATGTTGGCGCCGATCACCAGACCGATGGCCACGGGCAGGCTGATCACTCCGGCTCCGGCGAGGGTGGCGGTGAGTAGGACGGCGGCCAGGCTGGAATAGGAAATCATCGCGAACAGCGCACCGATGAGGGCATCGAGCAGGATGTCGCCTGTCAGTGAGGCAAACAGCACTTTGACGCCGTGAGCGTGGGTGATCGGATCGGCGGCTTCGACGATCAGTTGCAGCGCGAGAATAATCAGCCCCAGACCGATGCCGACCCGGCCGAGCTGGCCTGCACGAGTCTGCTTGCGTGTCAGAAAGAAAATCACCCCGAGGAAAATCAGCAGCGGCGACAGCCACGACAAATCGAGGGTCAGGACCCGCGCCATCAGTGCGGTACCGACGTCGGCACCGAGCATGGTCGCCAGGGCGGGCGTCAGTGCCATCAAGCCCTGGCCGACGAACGAGGTCACCAGCATCGCCGTGGCGTTGCTGCTCTGGACCATGGCGGTGACGAGAATCCCGGCGATGAAGGCTAGCCAGCGCCTGGACATGTTCTGGCCAATGACATGGCGCAGGTTTGAGCCGTAGACCCGCAGGATGCCGGTTCGGACGATATGCGTGCCCCAAACCAGCAAGGCGACGGCGGACAGTAAATTGAGCAGGGTCAGCATACTGGGCCCCCTGATTGAACAGCGCCCCGATGGAGCAAATTGACGGTGCTGCGACGTTCTACGTTCTGTACTTAAGCTGTAGTTGGCGAACGGTCCGGGCGCCAGCATCGCATAGCTAAAGTACCGATGAAACAAAGCCGTCATGAAAACAGCTTCGTGCAGGCGTGAAAAAGGGGCTCGAAAGCCCCCTCGCTACACCGGTTATTGACTCGGGATGTCCTTGCGCAGTTTCACCGGTTCCTGTTGTTTTTTCTTTTTCGCGATGGCGGTACGCATCTTGATGTTGATCGCCTCCACGGCCAGCGAGAACGCCATGGCGAAGTAGACGTAGCCTTTTGGTACGTGCACATCGAAGGCTTCGGCGATCAAAACGGTACCGACCACCAACAGGAACGACAGCGCGAGCATTTTCAGCGACGGGTGCTTGTCGATGAATTCGCTGATCTTGCCCGAGGCCATCATCATCACCAGTACTGCAACGATGATCGCGGCAACCATGACCGGAACATGGGACACCATGCCGACCGCAGTGATGACCGAATCCAGGGAGAAGACGATGTCGATGATCGCGATCTGGATGATGGTATAGAGGAAGTTGCCGCCCTTGCCGCTTGGCGTATCGTCAGTTTCGTCTTCACCTTCCAGCGCGTGATACATCTCCTGGGAGCTCTTCCACAACAGGAACAGGCCACCGAAGAACAGGATCAGGTCTCGCCCGGAAATACCCTGACCGAAGAGCACGAACAAGTCGTCGGTCAGACGCATGACCCACGTGATCGACAGCAGCAAGAGGATCCGCGTGATCATGGCCAGTGCCAGACCGAAGATTCGGGTACGCGCCTGCATGTGCTTGGGCATGCGGCTGACCAGGATCGAGATCATGATGATGTTGTCGATGCCCAGAACGATTTCCAGGGCAGTCAGCGTAAAGAAGGCAACCCAGATTTCCGGGTTGGTCAGCCATTCCATGTGTATTCCTTTGAACGAGTGTTAAACCACAGCGGCAGCTGCTTCAGACTGGCTGCCGGCAGGGTGAGTTGATGCTGTTACAGCGTGCTGAACAGCGGAAAAATTCCCATCAGCAACGCGGCGACCAGTATGCACAAGCAGACCAGCACCGCCCACTTCAGGGTGAAACGTTGGTGGTCACCGAATTCGATCCCGGCTAGCGCCACCAACAGGTAGGTGGAAGGAACCAGCGGGCTCAACAAGTGCACGGGTTGACCAACGATCGAGGCGCGCGCCATTTCCACGGCGGTGATGCCGTAGTGACTGGCCGCTTCAGCCAGAACAGGCAGCACGCCGTAATAAAACGCATCGTTGGACATGAAGAAGGTGAACGGCATGCTCACCAGTGCGGTGATCACAGCCAGGTACGGGCCGAGGAAGTCCGGGATCACGGCCAGCAGGCTTTTCGACATGGCATCGACCATGCCGGTGCCGGTCAGGATGCCGGTGAAGATACCGGCGGCAAAAATCAGCCCGACCACCGCCAGGACGCTGCCGGCATGGGCCGCAACGCGATCTTTCTGCTGCTGCAGGCATGGGTAGTTGACGATCATCGCGACACTGAACGCCACCATGAACAGCACCGGCAGTGGCAGCAGGCCGGCGATCAAGGCACACATCAGGGCCAGGGTCAGGGCGCCGTTGAACCAGATCAGCTTCGGACGGCGAGCATCCGGGAATTGCGAAACGCTGATTTCGCTGTGGTCGATTTCATCGCCGATCAGGTGCAATTCACCCAGACGCGCACGCTCACGTTTACCGTACAGGTAGGCAATCGCCAGGATCGCCACCACGCCGGCGAGCATGGCCGGAATCATCGGCACGAAGATGTCCGACGGGTCGACATGCAGCGCACTGGCGGCACGGGCAGTCGGGCCGCCCCATGGGGTCATGTTCATCACACCACCGGCGAGGATGATCAGACCGGCCATGATCCGCGGGCTCATGCCGATGCGGCTGTACAGCGGCAGCATGGCGGCCACGCAGATCATGTAGGTGGTGGCGCCGTCACCGTCCAGGGAAACCACCAGGGCCAGCACGGCGGTGCCGACGGAAACTTTCAGCGGGTCGCCTTTGACCAGTTTGAGGATCTTGCGCACGGCCGGGTCAAACAGGCCGGAGTCGATCATCAAGGCGAAATAGAGAATGGCGAACATCAGCATCACCCCGGTCGGGGCCAGCTTGGTGATGCCTTCGAGCATCATCGGGCCGATCTTCGGCGCAAAGCCACCGAACAGGGCGAACAGGATCGGAACGATGATCAGGGCGATCAGCGCCGACAGGCGCTTGGTCATGATCAGGTACATGAACGTGATGACCATGGCAAAGCCAAGGAAAGTCAGCATGGGAATACTCCAGGCGTAGCGCGGCTAGGGAATGGCGAACCGGGTGGGGTCAGCGCAGAACGGAAAGCACGAGGCGTACGGGAGGAGTCGGGGCAAACAGGCGGGTACGAGCGGACATCAGAATCACCATTGTTGTTGTTAATTGGGCCGGGCGAACGTTGCAACGTTCGTGTTGGCCAACCGGTCTGTTGCCGGCAGTGCGGGCGATCCTAATCGCGAAAGCTTTCAGCCAGCTTTCGTTGGGCAAACACCGGGCTTGATGTTCAAGGTGGGTGAACGGGGACTAAAGTAGTGGCCAGGACAGCGGATTGATGGCGTTAAAACTGAGGACGGGAGGAATCGGAATGAGCCAGCTGCACTCAGGCGGATGCCATTGTGGAAAACTGCGGTATCAATTCGCCGGGCCGTTGCGTGACATTGCCCACTGCCACTGTTCGATTTGCCGGCGGGTCAGTGGTGGCCTGGTCACGACCTGGATCACCCTGCCCCGTTCGGCGTTTCAGTGGCTGACCGGCATCCCGGCGCGGTACGACTCTTCTGAAAGCTGCACGCGGTATTTCTGTTCGAACTGCGGCGCACACCTGGCGTTGACCACGCACTTGAGCCCGGACAGCATCGACGTGACCGTCGCCACCCTCGACCATCCAGAGTTGGCGCCGGCCGACCGGCATATCTGGACTGACAGCCGATTGCCATGGCTGCATCTGGATGAGCAGTTGCCGAGTGAGGCGCAGGAGAACTTGTAGGTGTCGGCTTGCCGGCGACGCTGTTTACGTCACGGCAACTCCAGCCCACCGGCCGCCTTATGCAACGCTCGCAAGTGTTCGCCCAATTGTTTGACGTTGGCCTCATTCGCCGCGATCTCGGCCGCTCGGCCTGGCTCAAGCAGTACCCTGACCTCTTTGTCCAGATCTCCGGTCAACACCTGCAATTTTTTTTGCCGCGTGCTGCTTTCCGACTCCAGACGTTTCCATTCATCGGGCTGCGGCAAGCCGTAGCCGCCTCTGTCGAGCAGTTCTGCCGGACGACTGAGGAAACCGCTGTTGGTGAGAATCTGCTTCAAGGTCTGATTGGCCTGGTCCATACCGCCGTTTTTCAACTCGCGGGCAGCGAGGTAACGTTGTTTCACTTCATTCTGGGCCAGTAGCAATTGCTGGCGGAAACTGGCTTGCTCCAACAGCAGCAGAGCCGCGCTGGTGCGCAAGTCGGCCTGTTCAAACCACGGGCGGCGTTCTGCGGCACTCAGGGCTAACCAGTCTTCAACCTTGTCCTGTTTGATCGGCAGGTGCTTTTTAAGCACCTCGAACATGGCCTGATAGCGATCGCGGAACGAGTCGAAGCGATAGCCCAGACGCAAGGCCTCACGCGGATCGTCGAGCACGCTGGTGTCCGCCAGCCCACGGGCCTTGAGCACTTGCAGCAAGCCGTTGGGCATGATGCTGTCCAGGCCGACCAGTTGCGGATTGTTACTGCCACTGCGCAACAGCTTCAGGCTCTCGACCGCGCAGTTGTTGGACAGGAAGAAGTAATTGCCGTCGTAGCTCCAGTGCATCTCGGCGGCGTGTTCGACCAACTCTCCAATTTCACTGCGCGACAGATTGAGCGGCACCGAGGCCAGGCTGCGCAGTTCGGTCTTGGTGTATTCGTCGATGACTTGCGACAGTGGCAGCACGAACAGTCGTGACGGGTACTTTCCGACCAGACCATCCCAGCTCGACAGTTGTACGTCACCGACAAAGGCGCGGTAGGACAGCACCAGCGAATATTCCAGATCCAGTCGACAGTCCGGCCCGCGTGGGCGCCCCGGTGCACAGATCACCAGCCGTAACATGCTGTGACCCCAGCGACTGACCAGATTCTGGTTGGCCTCGGCCAGCAGGTAGTCGACGGCGTAGACCCGCTCCGGATCGACCTGGCCCAGGGGTTGTTTGGCGAAGTCGTTACCGGCGTTCAGGAAGGCAAAGGATTGCGTGCAATTTTCTTTGGCTGGCGGAGCCCAGCCGAAGTGTTCCTGGTAATAGCGATACAGCGCCGGACGGCGGCAGGCGTAACTCGGGTCGAGGAGGAAGTACTCCATGTTGACCGCGACGAACTCCTTGGGGCTGCTCGTCTCGTAGAGGTCCGGGCTGCGGGCGATCTGACGGTTGTGCTGTTCGCGCTCACCGCGACGGCCGACGTATTGCGGCCAGCCGGCAAGGTCCAGCAGGCGCGGATCATCGCTCAAGGTGAAGCGACGGTCAGTCTGACCACGGCACTGATCGGGAATGCCGACCAGACCCGAACTGTTGCTCTGTCGCGTACAGCGTTGGATCAGTAAACGCTCGGCACTGCTCCACAAGCGCGCACGGTCATAAATATGCGTGAGTTCATGCAGCACCGTGGCGAGCATTTCGCGGCGTACGGTGCCGTGGGGACGATTGGTTTTTTGAGTGGCTGCGCTGCCGTCGACCAACCCCTTGAGCAGGTTGCGATTGAGGCCCAGCTCAGACACCAGAGACGCCTCTCCGTAGGCGTTGTCGGGCATGTTGGTGGTCCAGCCGACATCGATGCTGCGGTCCAGTTGCTCGATAAAACGTGGCGGCAGTGCCTGCATCGCTTCATCCAGCAGCGCCTGGCTGGCCTGTTGCTCTGCCGGACTCAAACCGTCGGTGATGAGGTGTAATTGCAGGCTGGCCTGAGCCGTGCTGCCGAGCAGCAACAGGGTCGCGGTCAACAGCCAGGTGGCTAGTGTTCTCACAGTGCGAGGATGGCTTCGGCGAGTACCTGATCACTGGCGTCGCGAGCTTCCGGCACGCGGGTGCGCAAGGTGTCGAAGGCGGCCTCCAGATGCGCACCGCGGATATCACCATTGGTGGCGACGAAACTGGCCGCGTCATCATGGGCTTCGCGCACGACTTTCAGGTCACGAATCGAGGTGGTGGTGTCGGAGGTGAAATCGAGCGTGCGCTGGGAGGCGCGGATGATCATGTTACTGGTGGCCTCCAGGGTGTGTGCCTGGGCCACGTCGACCAACAGCAACAGACCAAGGGTGGCAGCAATCAGCGGGCTACGCATGAAACGACTCCGGAAGAACAGGGATAACTATTGGACGAGAATTGCCTGCGCCAGTTCAAGGTCACTGGCGTGAAGTTTTGGCTGGGTCTGACGCAGGTAAACCAGGGCGGACTCCAGTTGCGCTCCTCGCAGTTGACCATCACTGGCTATGAACGCTGCCGCTTCATCGTGAGCGGCGAGCAGCAGTTTATGGTCGAAGGGCGCGGAGGTCACCTTGCTTGTCGCATACGTGGTGACGACGAGGTTCTGCGTGGACAGGTCCAGGGCATGGGCCGGGCTGATCCAGCAGGTGGAGATAAACAGGAGGGCGATGAACGGTTTTGAAAGAAAACGCATGAGACTCGACGACTGGAAACGAGCGTCAAGGCTAGCGCAATGCCCGGGCCAGAGCCAGCGCTGAGGAAACGAGGCACTCGGTGAGAGCCCCGTTTTCCGACGTCGATCAGATGGCCAGAATGGCTTGAGCCAGTTGTGCGTCAGTGGCTTTCAACTCTGGAGCCTGTGTGTGGATGTAGTCGAGAGCACTTTCCAGGCGGACGCCACGGATCGCGCCTTCGCTGGCCACGAAACTGGCCGCGTCATCACGGGCGGCGCGAACGATCTTCTTGTCCCGCAGCGAAGACGAGAGGTTGGTTGTGGCGTCGGAGCTGTCCTTGAGTGCACCGACGACAGTGTCAGTGGTGATAATGAAGCTGGAGGCATGCGAATTGGCAGCCACGGCCAGCAGGGCTGCAGCGCTGAGCAGACGAAGACGGGACATGGGATAACTCCTGTGAATAAACCATAAATAGTGACGCCAAGAATAACGTCGGGCAGCCACTGCGTGATGCGTAACGTCTGAGAGATCAGACGTACCCTGCGCGGGGCTCGCCACGTTGTCTTCGGATATTAGGCCGTTGTCCAACCGTTCGAATAGCCCTGTCACCCCATCTAGACACAGTTAGCGCCAAAAAGGTTTATCCAGTTCGACCAGTCGATCAGAGTGGCTGATACCTACGTCAGACAGCTGCTGTTCATTAAGTTGCGCCAGCACGCGCCGGGTGCGGGCTCTTTCCATGCTTCGACCGGTAGCGGTGATCAGTCGGATCACGAGTGTGAGTAACGAAGGTCGGCGAGTACGCGGGAGCGAAGTATCAAGTAACCGATTCATGGTGTATTCCTCGCGGAGAGGCCGATTGAACAGCCTTGGGACACCATGTTGGTCGCTTCGCAGTCGCTAGAGCAGCTACACCAGCGTTAAATTGTACTGGTTCAGTTGTAGATTTATTTAAACTGTACCTGTGTCTGATTGCCCTTCTGTACCAGCCGTTTTTCAACCCTGAAACGACAAAACCCGTCGCGGTTTCCCACGACGGGTTTTGTGTATTCAATTCGGGGTGCTGGCGGTGGACCCGGTGGGTCAGGGCCAGCGACGCTAACTTAGCGCCAGAACGGCTTGCTCAGCTCTTCGTAGCGTTGTGCTTCGCTAATCCCGGCGTCAGCCAGCAGACGCGAATCCAGACGAGCCAGTTGATGGCGGCTGGAGATGCGGCGCTGCCACAGCATCAGGTTGGCGATAACGCGAAGAGGCATAGCAGCCTGGGATTTTGCAGCGTTGTCTTCGAAGAACAGTTCGGAACTGAGTGTACGTTCCATGGTTGACATCCTTCCGCTTATGGCGGGATTAGGTAGTGGTTTAACTGATGCCAATGATCCTCTCGTTTGGCCAGTCTCTCTAGATACAGTTCACCTGTATTGTGAGGGACCAGTTAACTGTTAATAGGTGCTGTACTGCTCGGAAATGAGGCAACTGTACCTGTCGGCACTGTAATGGTGCGTTTTTAGGTGTTTGGCTTGAAAGTGTAGGTAATTACGGTAGGAAATGACCGGTACAGCAGTACAGTTTCTGCAAGATATTTGATTGGCGATGGCAAGCTGACGAAAGTGTGTTTGCGCCAGCTGCCATCTGTATCAATCACACGGCGAGCATTCTGCCGGTTTCTTCCAGGTTGATGTGCCAACTGAGGGCGTCGCGCAGGATGTGCGGGGTGTGTCCGCCGACGGCGCAGGCCGCCTCGAAGTAGGTATTCAACGCTTCGCGGTAGTCCGGGTGCACACAGTTGTCGATCACCACCCGCGCCCGCTCCCGTGGTGCCAGGCCACGCAAGTCGGCCAAGCCGATCTCGGTCACCAGGATGTCGACGTCATGCTCGGTATGGTCAACGTGGCTAACCATCGGCACCACACTGGAAATCGCCCCGCCCTTGGCAATCGACTTGGTGACGAAGATCGCCAGGTGCGCGTTGCGGGCGAAGTCGCCGGAGCCGCCGATGCCATTCATCATCCGCGTACCGCAGACGTGGGTGGAGTTGACGTTGCCGTACAGGTCGAACTCCAGCGCCGTGTTGATGCCGATGATGCCCAGGCGACGAACCACTTCGGGGTGGTTGGAGATCTCCTGCGGGCGCAGCACCAGTTTGTCCTTGTAGCGCGCAAGATTGCCGAACACATCGGCATTGCGTCGGCTCGACAGGGTGATCGAGCTGCCCGAAGCGAAGCTCAGTTTCCCGGCATCGATCAGGTCGAAGGTCGAGTCCTGCAGGACTTCGGAGTACATGGTCAGGTCTTCGAACGGCGAGTCGATCAGCCCGCACATCACCGAGTTGGCGATGCTGCCGATACCCGCCTGCAGCGGGCCGAGCTTGTTGGTCATGCGCCCGGCAGCTACTTCCTGCTTGAAGAAGTCGATCAGGTGATCGGCGATGGCCTGGGTGTCGCTGTCTGGCGGTAACACCGTGGACGGCGAGTCGGACTGGTTGGTGATGACGATGGCGACGATCTTTTCCGGTGGTATCGGGATCGCGGTACTGCCGATGCGGTCGTCGACCTTGACCAGCGGAATCGGCGTGCGGGTCGGACGGTAGGTCGGGATATAGATGTCGTGCAGACCTTCCAGATTCGGATTGTGCGCCAGGTTGATCTCGACGATCACGTGTTTGGCGAAAATCGCGAAGCTGGCCGAGTTGCCGACCGAGGTGGTAGGCACGATATGGCCAAGCTCTGTGATCGCCACGGCTTCAATCACCGCGATGTCCGGCAGCTTGAGTTGCTGGTTGCGCAGTTGCTCCACGGTTTCCGACAGGTGTTGGTCAATGAACATCACCTCGCCAGCGTTGATCGCCTTGCGCAGTGTGCTGTCGACCTGAAACGGCATGCGGCGGGCCAGCACCCCGGCTTCGGTCAACTGTTTGTCGAGGTCGTTGCCCAGGCTGGCACCGGTCATCAGGCTGATTTTCAGCGGCGTGACCTTGGCGCGCTCGGCCAGTGCATGGGGCACGGCTTTGGCTTCGCCGGCGCGGGTGAACCCGCTCATGCCGACGGTCATGCCGTCCTGAATCAGAGCGGCAGCGTCAGCGGCGCTCATTACCTTATCCAACAACGAAGGCAAGCGGATACGATCACGGTACATGGATTGTTATCTCGGGCAACGGAAGCAAGATGCGCAGTCTAGTGATTTCAAAAAAATTCGCCCCGCGACCATGGTCGAATGCCGGCCTCTGATTTAGAGCCTTTGGTCGGGTTTTAGCCGGCAATAAAAAACCCCAGCCTACTAAGGCCAGGGTTTTTCGGTATTGCTGCTTGCGCAGTCTTTATTCGACGGCTTTAACCATGTCTTCGATGACTTTCTTGGCGTCGCCGAAGACCATCATGGTTTTGTCCAGGTAGAACAGTTCGTTGTCCAGACCGGCATAGCCGCTGGCCATCGAGCGTTTATTGACGATGATGGTCTTGGCCTTGAAGGCTTCGAGAATCGGCATACCGGCGATGGGCGACTTCGGATCGTTCTTCGCTGCCGGGTTGACCACGTCGTTGGCACCGAGCACCAGCACCACGTCGGCCTGACCGAATTCGGAGTTGATGTCTTCCATCTCGAACACCTGGTCGTAAGGCACTTCGGCCTCGGCCAGCAGGACGTTCATGTGGCCGGGCATACGACCGGCTACCGGGTGGATCGCATACTTCACGGTTACGCCACGGTGGGTCAGCTTCTCGGTCAGCTCTTTAAGCGCATGTTGTGCCCGAGCTACCGCCAGGCCGTAGCCTGGAACGATGATCACGGTGTCGGCGTTGGTCAGCAGGAACGTCGCATCGTCTGCCGAACCGGATTTCACCGGGCGGGCTTCTTTCGAGCCAGCCGGGCCAGCCGCGTCTGCATGGTTGCCGAAGCCACCGAGCAGTACGTTGAAGAACGAACGGTTCATCGCCTTGCACATGATGTAGGAGAGGATCGCACCGGACGAACCGACCAAGGAACCGGCAATGATCAGCATCGAGTTGTTCAGCGAGAAGCCGATACCCGCCGCTGCCCAGCCGGAGTAGCTGTTGAGCATCGAGACCACCACCGGCATGTCGGCGCCACCGATCGGGATGATGATCAGCACACCGAGTACGAAGGCCAGGGCCAGCATCAGGGCGAAGGCGCCGAGGTTGCCGGTCATCATAAAGGTGATGCCCAGACCCAATGTCGCCAGACCCAACAGCAGGTTGATTTTGTGTTGGCCGCCGAACTGTACCGGTGCGCCCTGGAACAGGCGGAACTTGTACTTACCCGACAGTTTGCCGAACGCAATCACCGAACCGGAGAAGGTAATGGCACCGATGGCCGCGCCCAGGAACAGTTCCAGACGGTTACCGGCAGGAATCGAATCACCCAGTTGTTTGACGATGCCCAGCGATTGCGGCTCGACCACGGCGGCGATGGCGATGAACACGGCGGCCATACCGATCATGCTGTGCATGAAGGCGACCAGTTCCGGCATCTTGGTCATTTCAACGCGTTTGGCCATGATCGAACCGGCGGTTCCGCCGATCAGCAGGCCGACGATCACGTAGCCGATACCGGCAGTGGCCAACTCAGAGCCGAGTTTGAACACCAGTCCGACGGTGGTGACGATGGCCAGCGCCATGCCGAGCATGCCGTACACATTGCCGCGTCGCGACGAGGTCGGGTGCGACAAACCCTTCAGGGCCTGGATGAAGCAGATCGACGCGATCAAGTAGAGCGTCGTTACGAGATTCATGCTCATTACTTAGGCGCCTCTTCTTTTACGGCTTTCGGGGCTTTTTTCTTGAACATCTCAAGCATCCTGCGAGTGACCAGGAAGCCACCGAACACGTTGACCGCAGCCAAAGCCACCGCGAGGGTGCCCATGGTCTTGCCCAGCGGCGTCACGGTCAGTGCCGCCGCCAGCATGGCGCCGACGATCACGATCGCCGAAATGGCGTTGGTTACCGCCATCAGCGGTGTGTGCAGTGCGGGTGTAACGTTCCAGACCACGTGATAACCGACATAAATCGCCAGCACGAAGATGATCAGGTTGTAGATACCGGGGGAGATAAGCTCTTCCATCGTCTGAATCCCTGCTTAGGCGTTTTTGCGGATGACTTGGCCGTCGCGGCACATCAGGCACGCAGCGACGATGTCGTCTTCTAGGTTGATCTGGAATTGGCCTTCGGGTGTGAAGACCAGCTTCAGGAAGTCCAGCAGGTTACGGGCGTACAGCGCTGAGGCGTCTGCACCGACCTGGGCTGCCAGGTTGGTTGGGCCAGCAATGGTCACACCATGAGCGACGATCACCTGATCGGCCACGGTCAGTGGGCAGTTGCCGCCCTGCGCGGCTGCCAGGTCGATGACCACCGAACCTGGTTTCATCTGCGCCACGGTTTCAGCGCTCAGCAATACCGGTGCCTTGCGGCCAGGAATCAGTGCGGTGGTGATGACGATGTCGGCTTGCTTGGCGCGCTCGTGCACGGCCAGGGCCTGACGTTGCATCCAACTGGCCGGCATGGGGCGTGCGTAACCGCCGACACCGACGGCACATTCGCGTTCTTCATCGGTCTCGTACGGGACGTCGACAAACTTGGCGCCAAGGGATTCGATCTGTTCCTTCACGGCCGGACGCACGTCGGACGCTTCAATCACCGCGCCCAGACGTTTGGCGGTAGCAATCGCCTGCAAGCCTGCCACACCGGCGCCAAGGATCAGCACGCGAGCGGCCTTCACAGTGCCTGCTGCCGTCATCAACATCGGCATGAAGCGCGGATAGTGATGGGCGGCCAACAGCACGGCTTTATAGCCGGCAATGTTGGCTTGCGAGGACAGCACATCAAGGCTTTGCGCGCGGGAGGTGCGCGGCGCCGCTTCCAGGGAGAACGCGGTAATGCCGCACTCGGCCAGTTTGGCAATGGTCTCATTGCTGAACGGGTTGAGCATGCCGACCAGCACGGTGCCGCGTTTGATCAGGGTCAGTTCGCTGTCGCTGGGGGCGACGACCTTGAGAATCAGCTCTGCGCCAAATGCATCGTTGGCGCTGCCAATCATTGCGCCTGCCGCTTCATAAGCACTGTCGACAACGCTGGCATTAATGCCGGCGCCGCTTTGCACAGTGACCTTATGACCCTGGCCGATCAGTTTCTTGATGGTTTCCGGGGTTGCAGCAACCCGCGTTTCACCGGTCTGGGTTTCGAGAGGAACACCAATGTGCACGTCAAATCTCCTGCTTGATCTTATTGCTTTCGATCTTTCTTAGATGGCCAGCGCACTGCGGAGGGTGCGGCT
Organism: Pseudomonas sp. 6D_7.1_Bac1; assembly: GCF_025465945.1. Classification (GTDB taxonomy): domain Bacteria; phylum Pseudomonadota; class Gammaproteobacteria; order Pseudomonadales; family Pseudomonadaceae; genus Aquipseudomonas. The sequence continues at coordinate 207,801 of NZ_JANLNW010000006.1, forward strand.
GGGGCGGCCGATCAGCACGATCCCGCCGTATTTCGGGCGGGGCGCGGCATTTTGCAGGCGAACTTTGTGGCCTTCAAGGGATTATGACGGGTGACGGAAAATTAACTACAAGTCACCCCGTGACCGAATGTCGCAAGTAACCGCTTCAATCCCTTGTAAGCCGTGCCTTGTAAGGGTTTTTGCCGAAATTCAAGAATTTACACATCGGCGCTGTGAATGACGCAGCATTGCTTTGAATCAGCACCTCAAAGCCACGTCGTTAGGCGCTTGTGGGACGATTGTGCCTCCCGTGGATACAGTCTGCTTAAATGCGACAATTAGTTATATCTGTAGTGCTTTTGTTTTGCTGACTACGGGGTCAACAAGTGATGGATAAGCCCTGCCCCTCTAGGTTGTAGCTGTGTGCCTGGTTGACCAGCCAATCGCGAAATGCGCGTAGAGAAGCTGATTCGACCTTTCGGTCAGGAATCATCAGGTAATAAGCCTTGATGCTCGACAGTGCCTGAGGGTTGGCAATCACCAGTCGTTTCTCCGCCAACTCGCGCTGAATCAGGAATGGAGGGATCAGAGCGATGCCCATGTCATGCATCGCTGCTTGAGCCAGCATGGAGAATAGCTCGTAACGCGGACCTGTCATGTCGCGGGGGACATTCAGGCTCTGTGAGTCGAACCACTGGCGCCAGGCATAAGGGCGCGTGGTCTGTTGCAGCAGCGGCAGGTCGGCAATGACTTCGGCGCTGAGGTGTGTGCGATCACCGATGAGTGTCGGGCTGCACACCGGCATCGGATTCTCGCCCATCAGCCTGTGGGATTCGGTGCCGGACCAATCGGCGTCACCAAAGTAGATCGCCGCGTCAAAGTCGGTGTCGGCAAACAGAAAGGGTCGTGTGCGGTTGGTCAGGTTGACCGTGACTTCCGGGTGTTGCTGCTGGAAGTCCTTGAGTCGTGGCAACAGCCATTGAGTGCCGAAGGTTGGCACAACCGCCAGCTCGATGACGTTGGCGCCCTGCTGGCCCATCACCGACAGCGTGTCCCGTTCAACGGCGTCCAGTTGGGTTGCAACGCGCCGACTGTAGGAAAGCCCTGCTTCGGTCAGCTTCACTCCGCGTCGTGAGCGTCGGAACAGTTCGACGCTGAGGAACTCCTCCAGGCTGGCGATCTGTCGGCATATCGCGCCTTGGGTCAGCGATAGCTCTTGAGCGGCCTTGGTAAAGCTCTCATGGCGGGCTGCCGCTTCGAAACTGATCAGCGCGGCAGTGCTGGGTATCTTCCTGCGCATGTACGGCAACCTCACTAATAGTTTGCATAGATGCCATTTAAGGCCATTACGGAGTGAGAAATTAGCACAACAGTATGCAAAATCCTCGTTTGCCCAATACGGCAACGGCGCCTAGGATCAGTCCACGATATTTGACCTACTTCGCGAGGACTCTCTCATGGCCGGTAAAGCTAGCTTCAACTGGATCGATCCCCTGCTGCTGGATCAACAGCTCACTGAAGAAGAGCGCATGGTGCGCGACACCGCCGCTCAGTTTGCTCAGGACAAACTGGCGCCGCGTGTTCTGGAAGCGTTCCGTCATGAGAAAACCGATCCGGCGATCTTCCGCGAAATGGGCGAGATCGGTCTGCTGGGTGCGACCATTCCTGAGCAGTACGGCGGCAGCGGTCTGAATTACGTCAGCTACGGTCTGATTGCCCGTGAGGTCGAGCGTGTTGACTCCGGTTATCGCTCGATGATGAGTGTGCAGTCGTCTCTGGTCATGGTGCCGATCAATGAGTTTGGTACCGAAGCCCAGAAACAGAAATACCTGCCGAAGCTGGCTACTGGTGAGTGGATCGGTTGCTTCGGTCTGACCGAGCCGAACCATGGTTCCGATCCGGGTTCGATGATCACTCGTGCGCGCAAAGTGGAAGGCGGCTACAGCCTGACCGGCAACAAGATGTGGATCACCAACAGCCCGATCGCTGACGTATTTGTGGTGTGGGGCAAGGATGACGCTGGCGATATCCGTGGCTTCGTTCTGGAAAAAGGCTGGAAAGGCCTGAGCGCTCCGGCGATCCACGGCAAGGTTGGTCTACGTGCCTCCATCACTGGCGAGATCGTGATGGACAACGTATTCGTTCCCGAAGAGAACATCTTCCCGGATGTCCGTGGTTTGAAAGGCCCTTTTACCTGCCTTAACTCTGCACGTTATGGCATCGCCTGGGGCGCTCTGGGGGCGGCCGAATTCTGCTGGCATACCGCCCGCCAATACACCCTGGACCGTCAGCAGTTTGGCCGGCCATTGGCAGCCACCCAGTTGATCCAGAAAAAACTGGCGGACATGCAGACTGAAATTACCCTGGCCCTGCAAAGTTGCCTGCGTCTGGGGCGTATGAAAGATGAAGGCACCGCTGCCGTCGAAATTACCTCGATGATGAAGCGCAACTCTTGCGGCAAGTCGTTGGACATCGCCCGTATGGCGTGCGATATGTTGGGTGGTAATGGCATCTCCGACGAGTTCGGTGTTGCGCGTCACCTGGTCAACCTTGAGGTGGTAAACACCTACGAAGGGACTCACGACGTTCATGCGCTGATCCTGGGTCGCGCGCAGACCGGTCTCCAGGCGTTCTATTAATAGGAGAGCGGCCATGGGTGCGTTATCGCATTTGCGGGTACTGGATTTATCGCGAGTATTGGCCGGGCCTTGGGCCGGGCAGATCCTCGCGGATCTCGGCGCCGAGGTTATAAAGGTCGAGCGCCCGGGCAATGGCGATGACACTCGCGCCTGGGGGCCGCCCTTTCTTAAGGACGCTTACGGCGAGAACACCAGCGAGGCGGCTTATTACTTGTCGGCCAATCGCAACAAGCAGTCGGTGACCATCGACTTTACTCAAGCCGAAGGTCAGCGTTTGGTTCGTGAGTTGGCGGCCAAGTCCGACATCCTGATCGAGAACTTCAAGGTCGGTGGTTTGGCGGCCTATGGGCTGGACTATGAATCGCTCAAGGCGATTAACCCTGATCTGATCTATTGCTCGATCACTGGCTTCGGCCAGACCGGTCCTTATGCCAAGCGCGCAGGCTATGACTTCATGATCCAGGGCCTGGGTGGCTTGATGAGCCTGACCGGTCGCCCTGAAGGTGATGAGGGTGCCGGGCCGGTGAAAGTCGGCGTGGCGCTGACGGATATTCTGACAGGGCTCTACTCGACGGTCGCGATCCTGGCGGCGCTGGCTCATCGGGAGCATGAGGGTGGTGGTCAGCACATTGACATGGCGCTGTTGGACGTTCAGGTGGCGTGCCTGGCTAACCAGGCGATGAATTACCTGACTACCGGCATTGCTCCCAAGCGCTTGGGTAACGCTCACCCGAACATCGTTCCCTACCAGGACTTCCCGACGGCGGATGGTGGCTTCATTCTGACGGTGGGTAATGACGGGCAATTTCGCAAGTTTGCGCAAGTGGCTGGTCAGCCGCAGTGGGCGGATGATCCTCGCTTTGCGACGAACAAGCTGCGGGTTGCGAATCGTGCGGTACTGATTCCGCTGATTCGCCAGGCAACGGTCTTCAAGACTACTGTCGAGTGGGTGGCGCAGCTGGAACAGGCGGGTGTGCCGTGCGGGCCGATCAATGATCTATCGCAGGTGTTTGCCGATCCGCAGGTTAAGGCGCGTGGCTTGGCGATCGAGCTTCCTCATGCGTTGGCTGGATTGGTGCCGCAGGTTGCCAGTCCTATTCGCTTGTCTGAGACGCCAGTGGAGTACCGCAGTGCCCCTCCTCTGTTAGGTGAGCACACGCTTGAGGTGCTGCAGCGTGTGTTGGGTCTTGAGGCTGCCGCGGTTGCTGCTTTTAAAGAGGCTGGAGTGCTCTGAGGATTCCTTCTATATAGAGGCGGTGTTTTCCCCTTCCTATATAGAGGGGGAAACACCGTTTTTTGGGCTTTCTGCAACTCATTGATAGAAAAGCAAAATTAAGTG
>NZ_JANLNW010000048.1 GCF_025465945.1 Pseudomonas sp. 6D_7.1_Bac1
CGCGATGAGCTGGGCCAGGTCACGCGCTATGAATATGACGACGACCTGCACCTGGTCAGCCGCCGTATCAACCCCGATGGCACTCAACTGCGTTACCGCTACGACAACGTGCGGCTGCTGCTCAGCGAGATCGAAAACGAATCTGGCGAGACCTACCAGTTGGAGTACGGCCCGAGTGGACTGATCCGTCAGGAGACCGAGTTCGACGGGCGGCGCACCGCGTACCGCTACGATCTCAACGGCCATCTGCTGGAAAAAACCGAGTTCGGCGACGACGGTTCGCGGCTGATTACCGGCTATCAACGCGATACGGCGGGACGGCTGTTGGTCAAAACCCTGGCCGACGGCAGCCAGGTCAATTACCACTACGACGCCTTGGGCCGTCTGGTCAGTGTCGACGACGGTAACGACTGGCCGCTGGAATTCGGTTACGACGCCCAAGACCGCTTGATCACCGAGCATCAGGGCTGGGGCACGCTGCGTTACCGCTACGACGCCTGTGGCCAACTCAACCATCTGCGCCTGCCCGACAACAGCAAACTCGATTTCCACCACGCCAAGGGCGGCGCGCTGACGGCCATCGACCTCAATGGCGCGCGGCTCACCAGCCACACCTTTGCGCAGGGCCGCGAACAACAACGTCAACAAGGCCAGCTGCTCAGCCAGTACCGCTACGATGAACAGGGCCGGCTGCAGGCGCATGCCGTCTCTCAATATGAACAGCCACGCTACCGCCGCGACTACGCCTACGGCGCCAACGGCAACCTCGATTTCATCGCCGACAGCCGCCATGGCCAGCGCAACTATCACTACGACCCGCTGAACCGTCTGGTGCGCGTCCGCCATTCCCGCGATCCGCAGCCGGAAAGCTTCGGCCACGACCCGGCCAGCAACCTGCTGATGCAGGATCGTCCGGGGCTGGCGACGATCAAGGGCAACCGCCTGCTGATACAAGGCGACCGCCATTACGACTACGACGCTTTCGGCAACCTGATCTTTGAGCACCGCGGCACCGCGCAAAAGCTGGTCACCGAATACCGCTACGACTGCCAGCACCGCTTGATCGGCGTGACCCTGCCCGACGGCAGCAGCGCGACCTACCGCTACGACGCCTTCGGCCGCCGCACCGCGAAAACCGTCGCCGGTAAAACCACCGAGTTCTTCTGGCAAGGCGAACA
>NZ_JANLNW010000005.1 GCF_025465945.1 Pseudomonas sp. 6D_7.1_Bac1
CTGTCCCGTCCTGAATAAGGTTTACACCTTCTGATCTATTTTCAGGAGGACGTAATGGAAGCAGGAAAAAGGCGTAGTCAGCGAGACTACACGCTGACTTTTAAATTGTCGGTCGTCGACCAGGTCGAAAAAGGCGAGTTGAGTTATAAAGAGGCTCAAGAGCGCTACGGGATTCAAGGCAAGACGACCGTTCTGACGTGGTTACGCAAACACGGTCGACAGGATTGGAGCCCGGGCGCATTCGTTGGCGCGCCGAGAATGGTTTCCATGCCCGAGCAAAATCGACCACTGACACCAGAACAACGTATCAAAGAGCTTGAAGAGCAGCTCGCCCTGTCCAATCAGAAAGCGCAGTTTTTCGAGGCTGTCGTGGATGTCTTGAAAAATGACTACGGCATCTCTGTCGTAAAAAAGCGTCCCGGCAAGTCCTCTCGCAAAAGCGAGTCCAAAACCTGAGCATCAGCAGGGCTTGCCAATTCATGGGGATAAGCCGACAGGCTTACTACAAACGCAATCATGCCTACGATGCTCGTTTGATCCTGGATCAGGAGGTCGCAGATTTCGTTCAGCAAAAACGTCTGCGGCAGCCGCGTATGGGCACACGAAAACTGCATTATTTGCTGCATTGCCAACCTCAGCCTGAGCTGCAAGTAGGTCGAGATCGCCTGTTTTCGATTCTGCGCGAAAGGCGTTTGTTGGTGGCCCGCAAACGGGCATATCACAAAACAACCGATAGTCATCATCGCTTTCGGCGTCATCCAAACTTGCTCAAAGCAGGTCCTGATCAAGTCGTACCAAGCGGCCCGGAGCAGGTCTGGGTGGCTGACATTACCTATTTGCCAACCCAGGAAGGCGTGGCGTATCTGAGTCTTGTGACGGACGCTTATTCGCGAAAGATCGTGGGTTATCACGTCCATGAAAGCCTGCATACCGAGTCGGTAGCACATGCGCTACGCCGGGCGATGAAGCATCGCCGGACGAAGCAGCCACTGGTGCACCACTCGGATAGAGGCAGCCAATACTGCTCA
>NZ_JANLNW010000010.1 GCF_025465945.1 Pseudomonas sp. 6D_7.1_Bac1
CTTTTCGCACTCTTCACAGAACGGCGCGTTGCGCTTGAGGGTGTTGATCTGCGCCGGGGTCAGTACGGCGCCGGCCTGGTCGGCATCGGCTTGCTTGAGTACGCCAGGCATCAACGGCGCCGATGCGGTTCCGCTGCCGGGGCTGCCGCCGCTGTTCATGTTGATCGCCGGACCGCTGAGGGTCACGCCGCCGGCGTCGATCTTGATGAAGCTGCCGCCGCCCTTGAGGGTCAGTTCGCTGCCGGCTTCGAGTACCACTTTCAGGCCGCTGCTGAGGTGGATTTCCTGGCCGGCTTCGATGAACTGGCCGGTGCCGATTTTGATGTGCTGGTTCACGCCGACGGTCAGGTGGTCGTTGGCGCGGGTTTCGACTTTGCGATCGGCGTAGACGGTGTGGTGTTCTTCGGCCTTGAACTCGCTGTAGCTGTTGGCCTCGACGGTGTCGTGGCGTTCGTTGCCGACGCGGATCTTCTGGTCGTGCTCGATGTTTTCATCCCAGTCGCGCTGGGCGTGCAGGAAGATCTGTTCCTGGCCTTTCTTGTCTTCGATGCGCAGCTCGTTGTAGCCACCACCACCGGGCGAGCTGAGGGTCTTGAAGGTGCTGCGGGTCTTGTTG
>NZ_JANLNW010000040.1 GCF_025465945.1 Pseudomonas sp. 6D_7.1_Bac1
GAACAAGACCCGCAGCACCTTCAAGACCCTCAGCTCGCCCGGTGGCGGTGGCTACAACGAGCTGCGCATCGAAGACAAGAAAGGCCAGGAACAGATCTTCCTGCACGCCCAGCGCGACTGGGATGAAAACATCGAACACGACCAGAAGATCCGCGTCGGCAACGAACGCCACGACACCGTCGAGGCCAACAGCTACAGCGAGTTCAAGGCCGAAGAACACCACACCGTCAACAAAGACCGCAAAGTCGAAACCCGCGCCAACGACCACCTGACCGTCGGCGTGAACCAGCACATCAAAATCGGCACCGGCCAGTTCATCGAAGCCGGCCAGGAAATCCACCTCAGCAGCGGCCTGAAAGTGGTGCTCGAAGCCGGCAGCGAACTGACCCTCAAGGGCGGCGGCAGCTTCATCAAGATCGACGCCGGCGGCGTGACCCTCAGCGGGCCGGCGATCAACATGAACTCCGGTGGCAGTCCGGGTAGCGGCACGGCAGCGGCACCGCTGATGCCCGGCGCACTCAAGCAAGCCGACGCCGACCAGGCCGGCGCCGTGCTGACCCCGGCGCAGATCAACACCCTCAAGCGCAATGCGCCGTTCTGTGAAGAGTGCGAAAAA
>NZ_JANLNW010000015.1 GCF_025465945.1 Pseudomonas sp. 6D_7.1_Bac1
GCAAGGAGAGCATCCATGGCTACACCAGCGTATATGTCCATCACTGGCACCAAACAAGGTCTGATCACCGCCGGTGCCTTCACCGCTGATTCGGTTGGCAACACCTACCAGGAAGGTCACGAAGACCAGGTCATGGTTCAGGGCTTCAGCCACGAAGTGATCATCCCGCGTGACCCGCAGTCCGGCCAACCCACCGGCCAGCGCGTGCACAAGCCAGTGAAAATCACCAAGGTATTCGACAAGTCCTCGCCACTGCTGCTGGCAGCCCTGACTTCCGGCGAGCGCCTGACCGAAATCACCATCCAGTGGTACCGCACTTCGGCTGCCGGCACCCAGGAACACTACTTCACCACCAAGCTTGAAGACGCGATCATCGTCGACATCAAAGACTACATGCACAACTGCCAGGACCCGTCGAACTCGCACTTCACTCACCTGGAAGACGTAGAGTTCACCTACCGCAAAATCACCTGGACCCACGAAGTCTCCGGTACTTCGGGTTCCGATGACTGGCGTTCCCCGGTCGCTGGCTAAGTCTGGCCGACCGTT
>NZ_JANLNW010000058.1 GCF_025465945.1 Pseudomonas sp. 6D_7.1_Bac1
ATACAGGCGTGGCACGGTTTCCAGGTTGTGGTTGAACACATCCGGCGGCTCGGCCGCGGTGATGGCCAGCGCTACGTCCATGCGGCCACGGTAGTCCGGGACCAGGGTTTCCAGCTGTACGTTCGGCGACAGCTTGCGGATTTCACGGATGCAGTCGGCAAAGTGCTGGGCACCGCCGTCACGCAGGTCATCGCGGTCCACCGAGGTGATGACCACGTACTTCAGTTTCAGGTCGGCGATGGCGATGGCCAGGCTTTCCGGCTCGTTGACGTCCAGTGGCTTCGGACGACCGTGGCCGACGTCGCAGAACGGGCAACGACGGGTGCAGATGTCACCCATGATCATGAAGGTCGCGGTGCCACCGGAGAAGCACTCGCCGAGGTTCGGGCAGGAGGCTTCTTCGCAGACACTGTGCAGCTTGTGTTTGCGCAGCAGGGCCTTGAT
>NZ_JANLNW010000043.1 GCF_025465945.1 Pseudomonas sp. 6D_7.1_Bac1
ACCGCTCTGGTTGGCCACCGTGTTCAGGTTCTTCAGCAGCAGCGCGCCGGGGGTGGTGATCCGGGCGTTCTGGTTGTTGAGCGTGCCGTTATTCAGGTCCAGGCTCAGACCGGTAACGCCACTCAACTGGCCCTGAGTGTGCTGGTCCAGGCCGTAAACATTGACGGCCAGGGCCATGGCGCTGGCGATGCGTCCGCCTTCGCTGTTGTTCACTTGGCCGCTGGTCAGGGCCAACGCGTTGCTGCTGCTCAGCACGCCACCTTGATGGTTATCCAGACTGCCGCTGTTGATCACCGCACTGCCGGTGCTCTGGATCTTGCCTGCTTGATGATTGTCCAGTGCACCGAGCGCCATCAGGCCCAAGGTGCCCTGGCTGACGATT
>NZ_JANLNW010000026.1 GCF_025465945.1 Pseudomonas sp. 6D_7.1_Bac1
GCCGCTCTGGTTGGCCACCGTGTTCAGGTTCCTCAGCAGCAGCGCGCCGGGGGTGGTGATCCGGGCGTTCTGGTTGTTGAGCGTGCCGTTATTCAGGTCCAGGCTCAGGCCGGTAACGCCACTCAACTGGCCCTGAGTGTGCTGGTCCAGGCCGTAAACATTGACGGCCAGGGCCATGGCGCTGGCGATGCGCCCGCCTTCGCTGTTATTCACCTGGCCGGAGGTCAGGCTCAAAACGTTGCTGCTGGTCAGCAGGCCCGTTTGACTGTTATCCAGACTGCCGCTGTTGATCACCGCACTGCCGGTGCTCTGGATCTTGCCTGCTTGATGATTGTCCAGTGCACCGAGCGCCATCAGGCCCAAGGTGCCCTGGCTGATGATC
>NZ_JANLNW010000024.1 GCF_025465945.1 Pseudomonas sp. 6D_7.1_Bac1
GAAATCTCCAGCCTTCAAGGTTTCACGCTGGCGGCCACCAGCCTGGACAACACCGGCGGCAAAGTCCTCAGTGAGCAGAACCTCACGCTGCTGATCAACCAGACGCTGAACAATTTCAAAGGCCAGGTTGCCAGTAATGGACTGACGATCAACACCAACAGCCTATTCAACGCAACGGGCGTGCTGTCCAGCCAGGCCGGGATGAACCTCACCAGCGCCAGTCTCGACAACAGCGCCGGCGCCAGCATCACCAGCCAGGGCGCACTGGTGCTCGCCAGCACCGGCGCCGTGAACAACCAGGGCGGGCAAATCACCAGCCAGGCGGCGCTGACCCTCACCAGC
>NZ_JANLNW010000066.1 GCF_025465945.1 Pseudomonas sp. 6D_7.1_Bac1
ACCGCATCCGGCGCGCTGCTGGAAACCGCCAGCCAGCCCCAGTCTTCGGAGTCGGTTTCGGCAATCCAGTCAAGGAACGCCGAACCGGGTTTCAGTTCGGCGAGATACGGCATCACCGGCTGCCAGTCGGCATAAGGTGTGCCGCCCCAGATCGGGATCAGTTCGGTGGTCGCTTCTTGCTGGTAAAACGCGTTGAGCGGGGCCGCATCGCTGGCGTTGCTGATGATCAGGTACAGGCGCTCGCCGGCTTGCAGCGGACGGCTGACGAGCCAGTTCCGGGGTGTCAGGCGATCAGAGGGCACAGGCACCTGCCTTGCA
>NZ_JANLNW010000078.1 GCF_025465945.1 Pseudomonas sp. 6D_7.1_Bac1
CGCCATCCAGAACAGTGGCGACGGCCTGATCTACAGTCAGAACGGCGACCTGCAACTCAGCGCCGCGAGCCTGGCCAATGGCAAAGGCACCCTGCAAAGCCTGGGCGCCAGCACCCTGACCGTCAGCGGCGATATCGACAATCAGAGCGGGCGGCTCCTCGCCCAGAACGGCGACCTGCGCGTGACCGCCGCCAACCTCGACAACCGCGGCGGCACCCTCGCCAGCCTCAAGGGCGCCCTTGAAGCCCGCGTGGTCGGCGTGTTGAAAAACGGCTACGACCTGACCAACAACCGCCAGGGCGGCATCACCCAGGCCCAGCGTCTGACCCTCAGCGCCCTGGGCGGCATCGACAACTATGGCGGACGCATCTCTGCGCAAAGCGGCGATGCCATCGTCGATACCGGTAGCACCGGCAACTTCGACAACCGCAACGGTGGGCTCTACGCCAAGGGCCTGGTCAAGGTCAGTGGCAACAACTTCGACAACAGCGGCGACAACGACGGCCAAATCGCCGGCAACCGGATCGACCTCAGCCTCAACGGCGCCCTGAACAACCGCCTGGGCATCATCGAAAGCGACAGCACCCTGAGCGTGCGCGCCGCCAGCCTCGACAACCAGACCGGCCAACTGCGTGCACTGGGCACCAGCGGCAAGACCGAATTCCAGATCGGCGGTCTGTTCGACAACCGCAACGGCATCGTCGAAACCGCCAACAGCGACCTGACCCTCGGTGCCGGTGGTTTCATGAACGTCGGCGGCAGACTGTTGCACGTCGGTACCGGCACCTTCGACATCGCCACCGCGAACGTCATGGGGGCCGGTGGCACCCTCGTCACCCGAGGCGGCCTGACCCTCAACGCCGACACCTGGACCAACAGCAGCGTGATCCAGGCTGGGCGATTGACGGTTAACGTGAACAACTTCAGTCAGAGCGCGGGCGGCCAGTTGCTGGCAGCCAACAGCTTTGTCGGTAGCGGTGTCAACTGGTTCAACGAAGGCTTGATTGCCAGTGATGGCAGCCTGAGCGTGGGTCTGAGCGGTGCTTACTGGGGCGCTGGTCGTCTCAGCAGCCGGGGGACGCTTGGCCTGAGCGCCGCGCAAGTGAGCCTCAATAGCGCGACTTCCAGCATCGCCGGCGGTAGCGACACCACGCTCAATGTTAGCGGCCAGTTCGACAATTCCGGTCGGCTGACTTCCAGCGCCGGGCTGACGGTCATGGCGGGAGGGGTGAGGAACTTCGGGACATTGGGGAGTGGGGGAAACCTGACGCTCTCGACCGGCGCATTGTTCAACTACGGCGGTTATACCAGCGGCAGTTTGATCTTCAGCGGCGGCGACATGCAACTGCTGGCGTCCAACTTCACCAACAGCTATGCGCAGGTCTACAGCCTGGGCAACGTGCTGATCGCCAGAGACTCGTACCAGAACAAGGCCGATCTGCTGGATAACCGTTCGGGGAACATCGAGAGCGTCGGCAACCTGACCATCGCAGCCACGACGGTTAACAATGTCATGGATGTGTTGCAGTACACCGAGCATGAGAAAAGTGTTGCGACCATCACTGAATTGCCGTGCACATTGATCGCGGGTCCTGCATGTGACTACCGTGGCGGTGGCCGCAGAAACGGCCTTTGGGAAATTGCAGAAACCGATCGTTTGAAGATAACGCTTCATTCTGCAGCCGCCTCGATCAACAGCGGCGCGAACCTGACGATTAACGCAGGAGAAGTGAACAACATCAGCAGCAGTCTTACAGCGGCTGGCGATTTAACTGCCACTGCTTCGACGATCAACAACAAAGGTGTGCAAGAGCAGCAAATAGAATCCACTCGAAGATACGTGAGCTGGGTCAACGAAACCGCCACGGCCATTAGACTGGCTGCCATCTTCACCCAACGAAACAACCCGACACCTTCGGCCACGGTCGAAGCGGACATGAGCAACTTTCTGGCCTGGATGGGAGAAACACTGCCCGCCAGCACCCGCGTCATCAACGGTGAGTCTCTGGATGCCATTATCCAGGCTGGCGCAAATGTCACCCTCAATGCCGCTCAGAACATCAACAACAGCGTGGTTCGCCCGTACTATGCCTATGTTGCGGCGGGTCGTACCAAGACTGACACCGGTGCGGGACCGGCGTACTCCACGCCGATCTACATCAACGCGCAACTACCACCCAACCTGGCCCAACAGCAGGTCAACCCACTGAGCCTGCCGGGCTTCAGCCTGCCCACCGGGCAAAACGGCCTGTTCCGCCTGAGTGGCCAGGGCGGCACTGTCCGTCAGGCAACCCAGGCCAACAACGCACCCCAAAGCTGGACCATGGGGGGGGCCAGCGTCAGCAGCGCCCAGCGTGAAGTAAACCTGCCGAACGCTCAGGCCCGCAGCGTCCAGATCGCTGACATCGCCCAGGTTTCCGCCAGCGACCGGCAACTGGTGCAGACCGCCCGCCAGAGTGCCGGCATCAGCGCCAGCGGCAGCGCGATCAACGTCACCGCACCAAGCGACAGCAGCACCGGCAATGTTCAGTTGCCCGGCCATGACAGCACCCCCGGCGCCATCACCCAGGTCGGTACCGTGCACGTCGATGCCGCCAGCCAGCCGCCAGTGGACGCCACCCACCCCGACCTGAGCCTGCCGACCCTGCCAGCCACCCAGCGTGATCCATTGGCCGCGATCAGCGCGCCGGTCGCCGGCGCCGTGCCGAGCGGCGCCAGCCCGGCAGTCGCCATCGCTCAAATTAGCCGCCCACTCGACGTACCGGGCGCGGCAGTAGTGCCGATTGCCACGACACCCGTGATCAGCACCGCCGTGGCTGCCATTGCCACGGCACCCGTGGCCAGCACTGCTGTGGCCGCCATTCCGGTAGCCATCGCGGCCGTGACCAGCACCCCGGCCACCAGCCAGACCGTCGCCCGGGTCTTGGGCCTGCCCGACACTTCCGGCAGGTCCAACCCGCAGAAGTACCTGATCGAAACCAACCCAGTGCTCACTGACCTCAAGCAATTCATGAGCTCGGACTACCTGCTGGCGAACCTCGGCTACGACCCGGATAAAAGCGCCAAGCGTTTGGGTGACGGCCTCTACGAGCAGCGTCTGATCCAGCAGGCCGTAGTCGCCCGCACCGGTCAGCGTTTTATCGACGGTCAGACCTCGGACGATGCACTGTTCAAGTACCTGATGAACAACGCCATCACCAGCAAGCAGCAACTTGGATTGTCGATGGGCGTGACGCTGACGTCACAGCAGGTAGCAGCCCTGACTCACGACATCGTCTGGATGGAAAACGCCACGGTCAACGGCGAAACCGTACTGGTGCCGGTGCTCTACCTGGCCAACGCCAACAACCGCCTGGCCCCCAACGGCGCCTTGATCGCCGGCAACGACGTCTCGCTGATCGCCGGCCAGGACCTGAACAACGTCGGCACCCTGCGCGCGACCCACAACCTGTCCGCCGCCGCTGGCAACGACCTGGTCAACAGCGGCTTGATCGAAGCGGGCAACCGCCTGGACCTGCTGGCGGGCAACAACATCGTCAACAAGGCCGGCGGCATCATTGCCGGGCGTGATGTGAGCCTGACGGCGCTCCGGGGCGACGTGATCAACGAACGCAGCGTGACCACCCACAACAGCAGCAACGACAACTACAGCCAGCAACGGACGTTCCTCGACAGCGCCGCCCGCATCGAAGCGGCCAACAACCTGAGCCTCCAGGCCGGGCGCGATGTCAGCAACAACGGCAGCGTTCTGCAAAGTGGTGGCGATACGGCGATCAGCGCCGGGCGGGACATCACTATCGCGGCCACTGAAAGCCGTAATAAAGACGACTACGGCTCGAATAGAAACAGCAGCTCCGTCACCCAATACGGCGCCACCGTCAGCGCCGGCCGCGACCTGCAGATGAACGCCGGCCGCGACCTCTCGGCCATCGCCAGCCAGATCGAAGCCAAGCGCGACATCGCCCTGGCCGCGACGGAAAACCTGACCCTGGCCTCGGCAGCGGACGAGAGCCACTCCTACTCCAAGACCAAGAAGGAGACCCGTCAGGAGGACCATGTCAAACAGATCTCCAGCACCGTGACTGCCGGTGGCAACGTTGCGCTGAGTGCGGGTAAGGATCTGGGGTTGATTGCCAGCCGTATCAGCGCGGGGGATGAGGCGTATTTGTACGCGGGTAATGACCTGAACCTGAAAACGGCTGAAGACACTGACTACTCCTATTTCTCCGAGACTAAGAAAGGTTCGTGGGGCAGGAAAAGCTCGACGATGAGCGAGAGTGAGAGCGATACAGCTGTCAGCTCCACCATCGAGTCAGGGAAGAAACTGGTGATCTCAGCTGCGCAGGACATCAATGCTGAAGGGGCGAAGCTGACCAGCGCCGGAGCGCTGAAAGCGACAGCGGGGGGCGATATCAACCTCGATGCGGCCGAGAACTTTGCGAGCAAGGCCACCGCATCATCCAAAAGCAGTCTGTTCTCAAGCAAAGCCAGTAGCAGTTCTAGCAGTCAGAGCAGTTTGACCGGTACCGAGTTGGTTGCTCAAAGCATCGATCTGCAAGCAGACAATGATCTTGTACTGAAGGCAGCAGCACTCAAAGCAGTCGGAGCAATAACGTTAGGTGCTGGAAATGACCTCGAAATCGCTACCGATACCGTCCAGACACGGCAGTCATCCAGCCAGACCAAACAGTCCACCAACATGGGCTTTGGTTTAATCATGTGGGCAAATGCTGAGCAGAAAGCCCAGCAGAGGGAACAGAGTTCGACGCAGAGTGTGGGGTCAACGATCAGCGCTGGCAGCCTGAATATTAAAAGTGGCCGGGATACGACAATAAGCGGAAGTACGCTTGTTGTGGATCGGGACATAAAAGTTGATGCGGGCCGAAATCTTGACATCGTTAGTGCCGAAAACACGAACGGAGCGAACTCAAGCTCCAGCAGTAAAAAGGTCGGCGAGCTCGGTTCCTGGTGGCAGAGCGCTACTGGGGTGCTCAAGCAAAAGGCCGCCGATCAAAGCGACACGACCCAACAAACCGGGAGTCAGATCGCTTCCTTGGGCGGTAATGTCGATCTCAAGGCGGGCGAGCATTACAACCAGATCGCCAGCCAGGTTGTTGCGCCCAAGGGTGATATCAATATCTCCGGCAAGCAGGTCGATATTCAGGCGGGCTTCGACAACCTGAAAGCCAGCAACTCCGCGAGCATGAGCCGCACGGCTATCGGTGGCACCGTCAACATCCCCCTGCTGGATGCGCTGCGCGGTATCCAGCAGATGGGCAAGGCAGCACAAGAAACCAGTGACGGGCGCATGCTTGCACTGGCGGCCGTGAACGCTGCCATGAGCGCCAATCAGGCGATCGATAGCGGCCAGGCGCTGATGAAGGATCCTAAGACGGGGTTCAAGGTCAGCATCAACCTGAGCAACAGTAAAAACCACTTGGAGGGCAATCAGTCCGGTAGCAACGTGGTGGGCAGCAGCGTTGTGGCAGGTGGCAACGCCAATATCCTTGCCTCGGGCGCGGGGGCAGATAGCAATATCAATGTGATCGGTAGCCGGATTGAAGGCGGTGCAGACGTCAATCTGAAAGCCGACGGCAAGATCAATCTTTTGGCCGCGCAAAATACCGCGCATCAGGAAAGTACCAATGGTAATAGCGGTTGGAGCGTTGGCATTGGTTTCAGCGCCGGCGGACAACAGAACGGTTTCTCGCTGGACCTTGCCGCCAACAAGGGTCGTGGAAATGCCGATGGCGACGACGTCACGCAAACCAACACCGCCATCAAAGCAGGGCAGACAGTACGACTTGACAGTGGCGGCGATACCAATCTCAAAGGCGCAGTAGTTTCCGGCCCGCAAGTTCAGGCCAAGGTTGGTGGTGATCTCAATATCGAGAGCTTGCAAGACACCAGTACTTACCGTTCAGAGCAACTGAGCGCCAACGTCGGCGTCAGCATCTGTATTCCACCGTTTTGCGTTGGCATGAGCAGTGTCAGTGGCGGTATCGCCCAGCAACATATGCAAAGCGATTACGCCAGTGTCAGCGAACAGTCGGGTATCAAGGCAGGCGACGGTGGTTTCCAGGTCGAAGTCAAAGGCAACACCGACCTCAAAGGCGCGGTCATCGCCAGTACCGACAAAGCGGTAGCCGACGCTAAAAACACCCTGAGCACCGGCACGCTGACTACCTCCGACATCAAGAACAAGGCTGAGTACGATGCCAACAGCATCAATCTCAGTGGTGGCTATGGTGGCAATATAGGTCGAGACGGGAACGGTAATGCCAGCGCCACGGCCAATAAAAATGGCCCAGTACTTCCCAGCAAAGGTGGCGTGAGCGTTGGTGCTCCGGTCGTGTTGTTTGCCAGCGGCAGTTCCAGCAGCACAACCCAAAGCGGGATCAGCGGTGCAGCGGTCATCATCACCGACGGCGTCAAGCAGCAGGAACTGACCGGCCAGACCGCTGAGCAGGCGATTGCCGCGATCAATACCAACGTGTCCAGCGACCGGGATGGCAGCAACAAGCTCAAACCTATCTTTAATGCGCAAGAAATCGGTGTGGATTTCGAGATCGTTGGCAAGTTCGTGCAGAACGTCTCTCAGTACATTGAGAATCGAGCGCGGGAAATCGACCAGACGAAGGATCAGGCCAAAAAGGAAAAAGCCGCTTCTGATGATGAGACGTTGCCCCTTGCTGACCGGATAGCCCACCACGAGAACTACTTACAACTCAATCAGCAGATCAAGGAGATCGGCGATAACTGGGGGGCCGGCGGCACTTACCGGCAAATCGCAACAGCCCTGGTCGCCGGTATCAGCGGTGGCGTAACGGGCAGCAGTGCCCAGTTCGCGCAAAACATGCTGGTCAACTACGTCCAGCAACAGGGTTCGGACTACATCGGCCAATTGGTGAAAAAGGGCCTGAAGGAGGGCAGCCCTGAGCATGCGGCCCTGCATGCCATTCTCGGTTGTGCCGGCGCTGCCGCCAGCAATCAGAGCTGTTCGGCTGGCGCCTTGGGTGGCTCTGCCGCCAGTGTGCTGGCTGGCCTGTTCGCCGATTCCGATCCGAACGAAACCGCTGTAGAGCGCGAGGCCAAACGCAACATCATCACCAGTTTGGTGACCGGTATTGCGGCCATGAGCAGCCCGAACGGTGCGGCTACCGCCAACAACGCGGCGACGGCGAATGTTGATAACAACTGGTTGGCGACTCAGCAGTACGTTCAGGCTTGGAAAGAGATCGATGCCGAACCCAATCTGTTCAAGAAAATCGCGATTGCCGGGAAGTGGGGGATTACCTCTGCCCGTCAGGATGGTCTGACAGCGTCCGGGTTTCTCAACGGCTTCACCGACGCTATGGCGGGTAGCGGCCTAGGCACATTGGACAGTGCCGTGAATTTCATGCGCGACCCGGTGGAAAGCATCGGCGCCATGAAGGAGTTCCTCTCTTCTCCCGAGGCGATAAAGATCTTGGGGGCCAGTGTCGCTGAAGCGTTCAAATCGCAGCTTTCGCAAGTCGCTGACGCCGCCGTAAACGGTGGCGATGCCAACGCTGAAAACCTCGGCAAGCAACTGGGCCAGTCCTTGGCGCTCATCGTACAGCTCGTGGCGGGGGGCGGCAGTAACGCAGCCAACAGCTCGATGCTGCTCTCGCGCATGGGTATCGACGTATCGGCCAAGACCGTCAAAGAAATAGGGGTAACGGTCAAGATTGAAAGCGTCAAAAACCAGATCATCAAGCTGCCAGATTTGGTGCTGGATTCGGATGTGCCGGTGGTAGAGGCTCCGAAGGTGGTTACGCCGCCAAAAACTGATGTAACGCCGCCAAAATCGGTTGATCCAGTAACACCAGAATCGCCTTCTGGACCTGAAAAACCAATTGATGTCGATAACGGTATTCCGGCAACGTCAGCAATTGCACGAGAAGCGCTTCGGCTTAAACTTGCAATTGAAGCGGGAATCCCGCGATCCCTGGACAAGGTTTGGGGGGCGTCGGTAGATGATTTCGTTCAAGCGTATAAAATGGATGGGGCGACGCTTACACCTAAACCGCCCAGACCGGGTACTTCGGGGAAGGCTGAGGCATATATTGTGGAAGGGCATCCGGAAATAAGCGAGTTTCAATATCATCCGGGTAACGGCGTTCACGGTAGTGGTGAGTACTATAAATTTACATACAAAGATGGTATGGAGGTTAGGGTTATTGATTCAAGTTCGGATTTTAGTCCAGGTACGATTACCAAATATCAGCAGTATTTTGATAAGGACGGTAGTCGTCTGAAGTATATCGGTAGTAAATGGCTGGCTTGGTGAGGAAGTGTGAAGTGAACGCGATTTTTGTCCCGAATTTAGAAGCTGAACTGATTCCTGGGGTAAGTGCTGCTGGATTTAGTCTGGGAGACTCTTTTTCGAATTTGATGAGGTTGATTGGTCCAGTAGATTGGTATGAAGCGGACGCCGGTATACATGACGTACTTCTGAGAAGTAAAGGATGGGTTGGTGTAAGGAAGAAATTAGGTTTTGATGGGGGGGTTGTTGTTACCTTGACATATATGAATAGCTTGATTCTTCTTGCGTTTGAGTGTAGTGAGGTTTTGTACCGGATAGTCGTGGGTAGTGGGTATTTAGGGACGTTTAACGGTGTTAGAGTTGGTGATGATTTATTGTCGCTTGAAAAAAATTTTGAAATTGACTTTAATGATGTTGATGATGAATTTTTGATTCTAAAAGATAAAAGCTATATTGGCGGTATTAGTTTTATTACGAATTATAGAGCTTCGTTGATGCATGCGCCTGATCAAACTATAAAGTTTATTTCAGTGCATGATTGGGATCTTAGGTAGTGAAGGGGAGGTGCGGGAAATGGCGAGGTGAGCGTCCCCTTTTTTCGTTCGTTGTATTTCAGTCTGCGATAAGCAATGTCAAAAATGGGATTTATTTATGGCGGATTTATTTACGGGGTGCCGGATTTTGTCGTCGTAAATAAATCCGAGGTTTTTTTCGTATCCTGACAATGCAGCTATATATAACTCTGATGGGAAGTTGCGTTTTTAGCTTAAAATCCCGCTGGAAAGGGCAGCTATATCGGCGACATTCATTGTGGTGCGATGCCCGATAACCCCGATACTTTAGGTGTTTTGGTTGGAACGACCGCAAAAGGCAAAAGGACAGGCAAAAGCGGTAAAAGAGCGGCAAAAGGGGACACCCATTTTTCCTCATTCATCAGTCAAATAGCGCAATTATTCACATCAATCCAAATACAATTCCTTCCGGTATTGATCGTGCTGCTTTTGACAAATGGAAGATTCAATGCTGGCAGCAACGAGCGGAAAATTTTAGGAATTGAATATGAACGTTACGGCGCAGCAAGTTGAAGAGTTAATATCATTACATCCTGATGTCGTGTGCTTTGGTAGTGAGGCGGATCGGGTGAGTGATGGCTGGATTAAGAGGGCGGAAGAGAGACTAGGGCTTGCGTTGTCAGAGTCGTACAAGTGGTTCTTAAGAACTTATGCTGGTGGAGAGATTGGTGCTGAAGAAATTTACAGCATCTATGGAGTGGATTTTGACAGTGTTAATAGGGGGGATATTGTCTATCAGCATATTGTTGGCATGAAAAATAATTTGGTAGGTGGTAAAGAGCTCGTAATTAGCGAAACCGATATGGGGGAGGTTTTTTCTTTGATTATTCAAGGTTTAAAAATGACGAATGCCCAGTGAGTCTTCGGCTTCCGTCTGGAGAGAGTATTCATTATTCTTCAGATTTTTATGAGTTTTTATATAAGCGAATTTCTGTTCATATTTGATAGATCTCCCCCTCCAACACCGGCATCGCGCCGGTGTTGTTTTGTCTGTTTAATGTAATAGAGCAAAAAGGTGACACCCATTAGCCGGTATCGAGTCAAGGCTAATAGGTGTCCCCTTTTTGGTGCAGATTGTTTGCGACTTAGAAGGCTCCATCATTGGACCCACTCTGAAAACGAGCCTTACCCTCAAATAAATCGTACCCCGCGATGAAGTACATGGTTATCGTGGGGTACGGCGTTGAGCACCATTGTTTTGCAAAATCTTGCGCGCACGGCCTGAGGCTCAGTTCATCCTTCCCCGCAAAGTGGGGGAACAGCCTATACGTTACTTCAGTGCTGCGCCCGAATCTGGCGCCCCAATACATCCATCACATCGCAGCCATCACGCAGCAGCATGGCCGCTGCGTGGGCGATTTGCTGCACGTCTGCGCCTTTGGCATGGGCAATGTCGAGGCTGGCCAGGCTTTCCATCATCTGCGTGACCGCCAGAAACCGTGCAGCGGCGTTGCTGTGCAGCACATCCAGCGGCGCTTGGGTGGCGACCAGCAGCACCGGGATATCGCAATCGTTGTTGGCCATCGGCATGTGCGGGTTCATGCGTCATCTCCCGGTTGGGCGGCGTGCAGTCCGTCGATCGACGCCTGAACCAGTGAGCATTGGGTGGCAACTGTGCGTGGGTTGACGGACCGGCTCTCACGAACACCGGCGCACCCGAAGGTGCCCCGCGCACAGTCGCCATATGCAATGCAGCGGGCACAAAAGTGCTCGAGCAGAGAGAGGCTATGCACGTCGTAAGAAAATACGGGCCGTCAAACCCGATCACGAATGAGTCGTGACAGGCGCGAGGATAGGGAGTGAGGCGGTGGCCGTCAATCGGCCTAAGGTCTGACGCAGGTGGTTTGTTTGTAGGTTTGTTCCGGGACTGACAGTTGCCGTGTGCGCAGATACCGATCGCCGGTTGCGATGAACGCAACTGGGGTGGGATTAACGGTCTGAGGAAAAGGAGGCTGATTTATTGATGTACCCACCCAGCCAGAAACTCTTCAGGCCATATATTTCAATTGAGTAACATTCCTACTGTATAGAAATAAGCTGGACATCTTCCAGCAAAGGACGCAGGGCACTCTATACAGGCCCCCTCATAAGGAAACGAGCGTGCAGGTATTAGCCCTGCACGCTATCACTGCCGTCGACTCGATAACGCTTGGATTCAAGCCGTGACCGGCAATATGACCTGGTGCTTCTGACGCCCTGTAACCGAATGAAATGACTTTACCCATGGAGTAACACTATGAGCTTGACCAGGAAATTGTTTGTCGGCGTTGCCTTGACCAGCCTGCTGCTCGGCGGTTGCACCTCAAGAATCACGGAGAAGGAACAGTACTCAGGGTTTCTTCCCAACTACAACAACCTGCAAGAAGTCACTACACCCAGTGGCGAGAAAACCATGCGTTGGGTAAGCCCGTCCTGGAACCCGAACGCCTATGACACGGTGGCCTTCAAGCACATGGACTTGTACCCGGTACCCAAGCCCAATGAGCGGGTCAACCGTCAGACGCTGGATCAGTTGCAAGCCTACGTGACGGACAATGCCAAGAGCGTACTGAGCCAGAAGTACCATGTGGTACCGAACGTTCAGTCGGCCCCTGCCGGTTCGCGAGTTCTGGTTGTGCGCGCCGCGATTACCGGGGTCACGGCGTCTAACGAGGGCATGAAATGGTATGAAGTACTGCCGGTTACGGCCGCGATAGGCGCGACTCAGGCGGCTACCGGCCACCGCGACCAGGACACCGAGTTGTTCATCGAAGCCGAGATGATCGACGCGAGCAACGGCCAGACTGTGGCAAAAGTGGTGCGCAAGGTCATGGGTGAGCAGGTGAAAAATGCAAGCCAACCGGTAACCGCCAACGATTTCAAAGCGGCGATCAAAAAACTGAACAGCGATATGCAGGCATTCATTAAATAGCAATGAAGTGTCAACAAAGAAAAGGGGAGGCCCATTCGCCGGTCTCGGGTCAAGGCCACCCCTGTTTAGAGCGCTTTCACCGGTATGCAAATCTCACATTCCAGTACGCCGGTTTTCTCATCGTAGTGGGCCTCCACCGGATACCGTTCAAAGCACGGCCGGGCATCGAACTGCATGCCGCTTTTGGGGAGCCAGTCGCGGCAGAGTTCGGTCCATGCATCGGCAATCTCCGGGCCTTTGCCTTTGAATGGGGCGATGGCGTAGAGGCCGCCGGGCAGGGTGGTGACGGCGGCCTGTTCGCTGGCGCCGAAGTTGTCCGGGACTTCGACGCAGGCGTCGTAGCGGCATTTCTCGGGGGGCGTAGTGAACGGGTCGTCGTGGCCGATGCCGTAGCGCACCCATTGCAGCAGGTTGTTTTCGATCATCCACGGGGCCACGGTTTCGCGCCAGAAGGTGCCGATGCCCATGCCGTAGGGACCGATGTAGCGCATATAGGCCACGCGTGTGGGAGGCAGTTCTTTCAAGGTGACGTTCATCGTCTGATCCTTCATATGAGTGAAGGCCTCAGGATCGGCGAAGTCTGTGGCCTGTGCCTGATCAGGATTGCTCAATTGCTGCTGGCGTCGTTCGCGGATGCCGGTCAGGCGCTGATCCCAGCGTTCGGGTTCGGTGATGCGCCAGGTGCTCGGGGTCACTGAGAAGTGTTGCTTGAAGGCGCGGGAAAAGGCTTCGCCGGAGCTGAAGCCAACTTCCAGGGCAATCTCCAGAATGGAGGCTTCGGGCCTGCTGGCCAGTTGCTGGGCGGCGCAGGCCAGTCGGCGTCGGCGCAGGTAGTCGCCGAGGGTTTCACCGACCCAGGCGGTGAACAAACGATGAAAGTGGTAAGGCGAGAAGTGCGCGATTTGCGCCAGATCGGCCAGCTCCAGAGGTTGGTCCAGATGCTGGTCGATATGCACCAATACCCGATTCATGCGGCGCGTGTATTCGCAGAGGCTGTGGTACGCAGGGGTCATGGGCTTCATTCGGAACAGCAGCTTGATGAGCCCTTGATCGCCGGTTCGTCTTCGTAACGATCGTGATGGCGCACCCATTTCATGCCTTGCTCCTCGTTGCGGCCCTTGGGCGCCAGGTCGAGGTAGTTATAGGCGCCGACCAGCAAGTCCAGGCCGCGAGCGTAGGTGGAGTAGGTATGGAAAATTTCCCCGGCGTCATTGCGATAAAACACGCTCAGCCCCGGCAGTTCGCCTTCGGTGCTGGTGCTCTTTTCGTAGTTGTAGGTCGCGGTGCCGTCCGCGAGTTCCTGATCGCTGATGGTCACCTTGTAGTCGGCGTTAAAGTCACTGCCGGCCGATGACAGCCATTTGAACTGCCAGCCCATGCGTTTGCGGAACGCCTGGAATTCGCTGAGTGGTGCGTGGGAAACCACCACCAGCGAGACGTCATGATGGGCCAGGTGCTGATTGGCACCGTCGATGTGATCCGACACAAACGAGCAGCCGGGGCAGCCTTCTTTCCAGCCCTTGGCGAACATGAAGTGGTAGATGATCAGTTGACTGTTGCCGCCGAAAAGGTCCGCGAGGTTTTGCCGTCCGTCGGGGCCTTCGAACACATAGTTTTTGTCGACTTTCACCCAAGGCAATGACCGACGTTCGGCGCTGAGTTTATCGCGTTCCCGGGTAAAGGCTTTTTCGTGAATCAAATGCTGTTTACGGGCTGCGAGCCATTCTTCTCGGGACACGACTTTGTGCTGTTGCACGCTGCTCATGACTTTCCCTCCTGCGAGGTTGGCGTTTTGTAGCTTACACAGCCTAGTCGATTGGCCGACGGGCAAATCGACAAGCCGCTGATCGGTTGTCGGCATTTAAGAAGCGCGCGTTGCCTTCAAGCACTTCATTGCGCTGAAATCGCTGCGCACCTTGTCGATTTTCTTCAGCAGATGCTGGCGTTGATCGGCAGTGCTGTCGGCCATCAGATCGACGATCAGGCTGCGCGCCTGGGTTTCGGTGTTGGCGTTAACCTGGCGGTAGGCGGGGGTCCAGAGGGTTTCGCGATCGACCAGCAGGGTTTCGATGCGTTGTGCAAAGTCGCTGCTGTGGCGTTGCTCCACCGCGGCACTGAACAATGCCTGCCAATGGGCGCGGTTGGCGATCCATTGCTGATTCTGCTCGCCCAGCGCGTTGGACCAGGCAGTAACGCGCTGCTCCTGAGCTGGGGTAAGGGGCCCAAGCCAGTCGCCCAGGCGTTTATCCATGCGTTCGCTACGATGTTTGATCTGCTGTGCCAGCGGCGGTTTTACGTATTGGTCCTCTCGTTTGCGCAAGTCCTTGGCGAAGGCCTGCTTCATCTCGCTGACCTGTTGGTCGTTCAGCCCTTGCAACAACTCGACCGCCGACGGGGTGATTTCCCGGGCGGTCTGGGCGATGGCTTGCTTGGCTTCGAGGATTCTGGCTTGCAGCGCGGCGTCCGTGACTTGATGGGTTTCGACCATCTGCTGCAAGCGATCAAGCCAGTCGAGGTAGCCGGGCAATTGCGTGGAACAGTGCCAGTTGAGGTGTACCTTGAGGCGCTCGTTGAGCCAGTCTTTCTGCTCGCTGTTCATGTCCAGGTAGTCGTTGAGCGTCCAGGGAATGATCACGTCGAGATTGCGATAGGCCAGGCTCACTCGGTTGCAGGCCGGTAGCGCGAGGCACAGGGTCAGGAGCAGAGTCAGGTGTTTCAACCAGCGCGACATGAGCCAATCCTTGCAAAGGCATTGTTCTGATATCTGAACGCAGGATGGACCCGGCCGTTCAGCCGATCAATAGAACGCGCGCTTGGCCTTGAAGGATGTCGCTGGGGGAGGAGGGTTCCAGTCCTAGCGCTTCGAAGCTCAAAGCGCTTAGGGACCAGGGTGACGCGAGGGGGGTATTACTTTTTGCCCAGGGTGATCTGCTTGGACGGGCCGAATGTCTGGCCGCTGACGCCTTTGGCAATTTGCTGGATCTCGCCGCCGGACTTGAGGAAAAGAGCAATCTGGTCGTTGATCGATTCGCTGGTTTCAACGGCTGGAGCTGGCTTTGCTTTGCTGTTGGATGCTTTTACACGCATGGCGGCCATTAACCTGTAGAAAATTAACTTGGCCAAGCATCGTACAGGAAATACTTGACAATTGCTTGGTAAATATCGGCCTGAAATAACCGACGGCAGGTGTCGATTATTCAGAAGTTGCTGTTCACGATAACTGTCTAAGCTGCTGTTTTAAATAAGAACACTGGCGTGAAAAATATCGTGTATGGCTTACCGATATCAGTGAAAAACGCCTGAACGGTCTGACGAGCGGGCCAGACTCTGGCGCAAAACCCAGGAAAAATGAGCCTCGCAGAGGAATTTTCTTCGCAAGCCAGCCGGCCACCCAACGGCGCCGGCAAAACCGGGTAGAATGGCGCCCAAGCAATGAGGGTATTGGAAATGGCTTTAGTCGGGCGCTACAACAGCTTGCAAGTGGTTAAACACACTAACTTTGGTTTATATCTGGACGGTGGCGCGGATGGCGAAATCCTTCTGCCTAATCGTTATATTCCAAAAGATATTCCCAGCGAAGATGAAGACTGGCTGAACGTTTTTGTTTATCTGGACAGCGATGACAAACTCATCGCAACTACAGAAAAACCGAAAGTTCAGGTCGGTGAATTCGCCAGCCTTAAAGTCGTTGAAGTCAACAGCATTGGTGTGTTTCTCGACTGGGGTCTGCCCAAGGACCTGCTGCTGCCGTATTCCGAAGAAAAGCGGCAGATGACCGCTGGCGAATACTGCGTGGTGCATGTCTACCTCGACAAGCACACCCGCCGCATCACCGCGACCGCGCGTCTGGATCGCTACCTGGACAAAACCCCGGCCAGCTACAAACCGGGTCAGGAAGTTGACCTGCTGGTGGCCGAAGCGACCGATATGGGCTTCAAGGCGATCATCAACAACAAGCATTGGGGTTTGATCCACAAGAACGAAATCTTCAAGTTCATGCGTGCCGGCAAGGAAGAGAAGGGCTTCATCAAGGAAGTCCGTGCCGATGGCAAGATCAGCCTGAGCCTGCAGCCCGTGGGTGAAGAAGCGGCCACCAGCCTGAACTCGAAGATCCTCGCCAAGTTGCGCGACAACAACGGCACCTTGCCAGTCAGCGACAAGAGCGACCCGGCGCTGATCAGCAGCCTGTTCGGCGTCAGCAAGGGCAACTTCAAGAAGGCCATCGGCGCGCTCTACAAGAACGGCCAGATCGTCATTCACGCGGATCGCATTGAGCTGAGCTGACCTCAGCTCGCGCAGCCGAGGGCCGGTCAGCATGAAAAAAACGCTGTGTGCCTGTTCAAGGTCGCTCTCAGGCAGTTTTTTCTGTCTGTCTGGTTAATAATTCAAAGCATCATTCTTTGCCCCGGCCAAGTACCGGGGCATTTTTTTATTGAGTAACTGCTATGTTGTTAACCGTGTGCGAGGTTTCGCGGTGATTGCCACTCGGCGCAGCGCCGATGGTTTTGCCCTGCAAGTAATGCTGGGACTGTGCCTGGTCTGGGGCATCCAGCAGGTCATGATCAAATGGGCGGCGGCGGACATCGCGCCCGTGATGCAGGCCGCCGGACGGTCCGGTATTTCCGCGTTGCTGGTGGGTGTGTTGATCTGCTGGAAGGGTGGCTGGGACCAGGTCGGCAGCACCTGGCGCGGCGGCTTGCTGGCGGGCGGCCTGTTTGCCACCGAGTTTTTGTTCATCGCCGAAGGTCTGAAACTGACGACTGCGGCGCACATGTCGGTGTTCCTCTATACCGCACCGATCTTCACCGCACTGGGCGTGCACTGGCTGCTGCCGAGCGAGCGTTTGCGACCGTTGCAATGGCTGGGAATTCTGCTGGCGTTTATCGGGATTGCCATGGCATTTGCCGGGGGCGTGTCCTGGGACAATCTGGACCGACGGATGCTGCTCGGCGATGCTTTCGGCGTGCTGGCCGGGGCGGCATGGGGCGCGACTACCGTGGTGGTGCGCGCCTCGCGGCTGTCGGAAGCACCGGTGACCCTGACCTTGTTCTACCAACTGATCGTCGGCTTCGTCGGCCTGTTGCTGATTGCGATTCTCAGCGGCCAGGTTACCCATGTCAGCCTGACCCCCGTAGCGGTGGCCAGCGTGTTGTTCCAGGGATTGGTGGTGTCGTTCTTCAGTTACCTGATCTGGTTTTGGCTGCTGCGCCGGTATCTGGCGGCGAATCTGGCGGTGTTTTCGTTCATGACGCCGCTGTTCGGCGTCACGTTCGGGGTGCTGCTGCTGGGAGAGAAATTGAGCCTCAACTTTGTGATCGGCGCTGTGCTGGTATTGCTGGGCATCACTTTTGTGAGCGCAGAGCAGTGGCTGCGCCGTCGTTTGCGCAGAGCGCTTGGGCAACCTTGACCGGACGTAGCAACAGGCCGCCACTGATGAGCAAACCGCTGCCGGCGATCATCAACGCCGGTTGCAAGCCACCGCTGAAGTGGCTGCTGAGCGCCGCCAGCAATGGCCCACTGAGCTGACCCACGGCGAAGCACGCGGTCAGCAGGCCGGCGTTGCGCTGGGTGGCATGCGGCGCCAGTTCTCGTGAGCGCTGCATCACCAGTTGCATGCAGGCCAGAAACGGCGTGCCGCAGAGGATCACCCCCAGGGCCAGACCGAGACCGCTGCCCAGCAGGCACGCGAAGACCCCGGCCGCTTGCAGCCACAACGTCGCGATCAACCAGTGACGCGTGGCATCGGGTTTATGCTTGCGCAGACTTACCAGCAACACACCGGTGGCGGCCGCCAGGCCAAAGCATGGCCAGAATAGATCCGCCTGCCATTGACCCTGGAAACGTGCGCTGGCCATCTGCGACAGGAAGGTCGCTGGGATGATGTAGCCCAGACCATACAAGGCGTAGATCAAACCCAGTCGCGGGATTCCGGCACTCCTTGAGGCGACGACGGTGGGGGCTGCTGCCACGCTCGTGGCCGGTTGCGGCAGGATCGGCAGAATCACCAACAGCATTGCCAGCCCCACACCGGCATACACCAGCCACAAGGTCGCAGAGCTTTGTCCGAACAGGTTCGAGCCGAGTGCGAGCAAACCCGTCAGAAAAATCCCCAGCCCTGGCCCGGCAAATACCAGCGCGCCGAGCCGTGGGCGCCCGGCCGCCAGTGCCAATGGCTGACTCAACGCGGTGATCATCACCAGTACCCAGGCGCTGGCGACACCGGTCCCAAAGCGCAAAAACAGATGCGGCCAAAAGCCCTTGGCCCAGAACGAGGCGAGGGTCAGCAGCACGCACAGCCACAAACCACTGAGTAAGCGCTGACGGACTTGTTCAGGGCGACGGGCGAACATCGCGTCCACGGCACCGATGAAGTAGCCCAGGTAATTGGCTGCCGCAATCAGGCCAGCGGCGGTCAGGTCGATCTGACCTTCGCTGAGTAAATGCGGCAGCTGTGGGGTGAGGGCAAAGCGGCCAATGCCCATGGCCATCATCAAGGCAATGAAACTGGCGAGTAAGCGAACAAACGGCGACATGGTCAGGATTCCTGCAAAGGAGCAATGACCGTCAGGCTAGGACTGATTGACTTTCTTTAAAAATGAATAATAGTGAGCAACTTGTTCTTGTTTGGAGAAAGGTGTGGAGTTCAGCCAATTGCGTATCTTCCAGGCCGTGGCCGAGGAAGGTTCCATCACTCGGGCCGCCGAACGCCTGCATCGGGTGCCGTCAAACCTGTCGACCCGGCTCAAGCAACTTGAGGATCAGTTGGGTGTAGAGCTGTTCCTGCGCGAGCGTCAGCGCTTGCAGCTTTCGCCCGCAGGCAAAGTGCTGCTGGACTACACCGCCAAGCTGTTTGCCCTGCATGACGAAGCCCATGCGGCGGTACAGGGCGGGCAACCGGCTGGCGATTTCGTACTTGGCACCATGTACAGCACTGCGGCGATTCATCTGCCGGCGTTGCTGGCACGCTATCACCGCACTTATCCGGCGGTGAACCTGCAAGTGCAGTCCGCGCCCAGCGGTGAGCTGCTTGAAGGCCTGCTCAGCGGTCGCCTTGATGCCGCGCTGGTGGATGGCCCGCTGGAGCTGGCCGGGCTCGACGGTGTGCCGCTGTGTGACGAAAAACTGGTGCTGATCAGCGAGGCCGATCATCCGCCGGTACGCAGTGCACTGGATGTGCAGGGGCGCTCGGTGTTTACCTTTCGTCAGGGCTGTTCCTACCGGATGCGCCTGGAGGCCTGGTTTGCTCACGACCACGCGGCGATGGGCCGGGCGATGGAGATCGAGTCCTATCAAGGGATGCTGGCCTGTGTGATTGCCGGCTCCGGCGTGGCGCTGATGTCCGAGTCGATGCTGGCCAGCCTGCCGGGGCGCGAGAGCGTGGCCGTGCATCCGTTGGCCGAGCCATTCGCCAGTGCCACCACCTGGCTGATGTGGCGCAAGGGCATGGTCGGCGCCAATCTCAATGCCTGGATCGAAGTGCAACAAGCGGCGTTCGGTGGTGGTTGCCCGGTTGGGGCTGATTTTGATGGATTCGGTAACAGATCTTTGCGTACTGAGGCGAGCATTGCGTAAGACTTCGGACTACTATCTGTATGAAGCGTCTATAGAACCCGGTCGCTCAGCATTACCCTGAAGGGGGGCACCATGAAAGAGAAATTGCAAAACTGGCTCCATGACCTTGGTGTCGCGCTTGGTTTGATCGAACCACCTCTGCAGCCCGTGCCTGTGCGCACTGACGATGAGCAACGCCGTCGGCAGCAAACCCGCCGCTAAGCACCTTCCAACGCCGAAGATCGTAGCCTTCGACAGCCCCTGCTGGCATCGCGCCAAACCGTAGGAGCTGTCGAAGGCTGCGATCTTTTTATTTCTGCAGACGAAAAAAAACGGGTGTGGCAACCGACGCCACACCCGCCGAAGAAAGCGGTTCTATTTTGAGTCTGTGATCAGGCAGCGCTGGCCTGGGCAATCGGGCGCGGGGACAGCAGGCTGACCACGACGAAGCTGATCAGGCCCACAGCCAGGCTGTAGTAGATCGGCGTATTGGCATCCAGGCCATCCTTGAACATGAACACCAGGGCGGTGACGAAGCCTAGGCCCATGCTGGCGATAGCGCCGGAGGTGGTTGCACGTTTCCAGAAAATGGCGCCGATCAATGGGACCAACATGCCGCCCACCAACAGGTTGTAGGCCAGGGTCAGGGCGCTGATCACGTCGCTTACCACCAGGGCGATACCCAGCACGATAATGCCGGTGAGCAGGGTGAACAGGCGGTTGATTTTCAGGCTCGACTGTTTACCGCCGCGCAGTTTAGGCAGCAGGTCTTCGGTCAGGGTGGTGGAAGCGGCGAGCAGGCCGGCGCTGGCGGTGGACATCATGGCCGCCAGGGCAGCAGCGATCACCAGGCCACGAATGCCATCCGGCAGCGAAGCTTTGACGATCGCGGCGAAGGCGTTGTTGACGTTGCCCAGGTCCGGGATCAGCACATGAGCAGCCATACCGATCAGGGCACAAGCCAGGCCGTAGAAAATGCAGTAGACACCGGCGACGGTACCTGCGTACTGAGCGACTTTTTCGTTCTTGGCGGTGAACACCCGTTGCCAGATGTCCTGACCGATCAGGATGCCGAAGAAGTAGATCATGAAGTAGGTGATGATGGTGTCCCAGCCAATGGTGGTGAAGCTGAAGCTGGACGCTGGCAGTTTCGCCACCAACTGATCCCAGCCACCCACGCGGTACAGGCAGATTGGCAACAGGATGAACATCAGACCGACGGTCTTGATCACGAACTGAACGATATCGGTCAGGGTCAGCGACCACATGCCGCCGATGGTCGAATACACCACCACCACGCCACCGCCGAGTACTACCGAAATCCAGAACGGCAGGCCGAACAGCACTTGCAGCACGGTGCCGATGGCCAGGATTGAGGTCACGCCGATCATCAGCGCGTAGGCCAGCATGATCACCGCACTGGCTTGACGCGCCATTGGGTTGTAGCGCTTTTCGAGGATCTGGGTAACGGTGAAGATCTTCAGTTTGAGCAGCGGCTTGGCCAGGAACAGGTTCAGCGCGATGATTCCACAGCCCAGTGCAGCACAGAGCCAGAAACCGGAAATGCCGTGGACGTAGCCCAGGCGAACGGTACCGACGGTCGATGCGCCGCCCAGTACGGTGGCGGCCATGGTGCCCATGTACAGGGTTGGACCGAGGTTACGACCGGCCACGAGGTAGTCTTCGTGGGTCTTGGCCTTGCGCATGCCGTAATAGCCCAGCACCAGCATGCCGGCGGCATAGATGAGTACAACGAATAAATCCAAAGCCATGAAGCGTGTCTCCGATTGTCTTTCTTATATGAGTCTCGTAAGAGCAAGGCTTGCTGTGGCGAGGGAGCTTGCTCCCGCTGGGCCGCGTAGCGGTCCTAAAATTGCGACTGCTGCGCAGTCGAACGGGAGCAAGCTCCCTCGCCACAAAAGCTCTGTCCTTACGGGTAATGCTTGAGTCAGGCGGTTTTGCGCATGACCGGTTCAGCGAGCAAATCCGTGCCCTTGCTGCCCGAACACTGCTGCTGTTTCGGGGGAGCAGGCTCGACAACGTCAGCGGTCGCACAACGCCGGATTGGCATTGCACGACAGCAACGGTTGTTCGAGGGTGTAGAAAACGAAGCCGGCATCGGCGCTCAAGCAAGCGTGGTGATCGTTGCGGGCGAACGCCGACACCCGTCAGGCGGCGGCTTTCAAAACCTGATCACGTTCGCTTGGCGTCAAGCCTCAGCGGTGAGCCACGCCCGGCAGTACGCAGAGCATTTCGTACAGCAGGTTGGCGCCCAGCAGCGAGGTGTTGCCGGTGGTGTCGTAAGGCGGCGAGACTTCGACCAGATCGCAGCCAACCAGGTCGAGGCCCTGGCAGCCACGAACGATTTCGATCGCCTGGATGGTCGTCAGACCACCGATTTCAGGGGTGCCGGTACCTGGAGCCCAGGCCGGGTCGATGCCGTCGATGTCGAAACTCAGGTACACCGGACCGCCGCCGACTTTTTCGCGGACTTCAGCCATCAGTGATTCCAGCGATTTGTGCCAGCACTCTTCAGCCTGAACCACACGGAAGCCCTGCTTGCGGCTCCAGTTGAAGTCTTCAGCGGTGTAACCCTGAGCCCGCAGACCGATTTGCACGACGCGGTCGCAGTCCAGAAGGCCTTCTTCCACGGCGCGGCGGAAAGTAGTGCCGTGGGCGATTTTCTCGCCGAACATGTGATCGTTCACATCGGCGTGGGCGTCGATGTGCACCAGACCGACCTTGCCGTGCTTTTTATGGATGGCACGCAGGATCGGCAGGGTGATGGTGTGGTCGCCACCGAGGGTCAGCGGGATCACGTCGTGTTCGAGGATCTCGTTGTAAGACTCTTCGATGATGCGCACGGCGTCCAGCAGGTTGAAGGTGTTGATCGCCACGTCACCGATGTCGGCAACCGACAGCGAGTCGAACGGCGCAGCACCGGTGGCCATGTTGTACGGGCGGATCATGACCGATTCAGCACGGATCTCACGCGGCCCGAAGCGGGTGCCGGGGCGCAGCGAAGTACCGATGTCCAGCGGCACGCCAATGAAGGCAGCGTCCAGGCCGGCAGCGGTTTTCAAGTGGGGGAGTCGCATCATGGTGGCGATGCCGCCGAAGCGCGGCATTTCATTGCCGCCCAGTGGTTGGTGAAGAATCTTGTCCACGGGTATGGCCTCATCATCATTGTTTTATTTATGGGGTTGCTCCGTGCAAAAGGAATGCACAGGCACCTGTTGAGCGGATTCTGCGAAATGTAGTACGGGAGAAGAATCGCTGCCGGCAAATACTTAGTTCAGATTTTTCTAAACTAATGGCCGTGGCAACGATAGACTTCACAAACTCACGGGAAGGACACCCAACTTGTGGCGAGGGAGCTTGCTCCCGCTCGGCTGCGTAGCGGCCGCAAACCGGCGAACGCGGAGTGCCTGGATAAGCACCACAACCGGAGGGGCCGTTTCACGGCCCAGCGGGAGCAAGCTCCCTCGCCACAAGAAACGCGCGCTTTCCCTTGCAACCGGAGCCTCCTCCCATGGCCAACGCCTTACCCGACCTGAAACTATTGCGCATCTTCGTCAGCGTGGTGCGCCATCAGGGGTTTGCCAACGCCCAGCAGGAGCTCAACCTCTCGACCTCGGCCATCAGCACCTACATGAGCCAGCTCGAAGCGGCGCTGGGGCTGGTGCTCTGCCATCGTGGGCGTGGCGGCTTCAGTCTGACCAGCAAGGGGGAGTTGTTCCATCAGGAGACCCTGCGCCTGCTCGGCGAACTCGAAGGTTTCGAGCAATACGCCGCCGCGCTCAAGGGCGAACTGCGCGGCACGCTCAACCTCGGGGTACTCGACTCGACCGTCAGTGACAAGGCCTTGCCGTTCGCCGAAGCCATTGGCGCCTACAGCCAGGAACACCCAGCGGTGCATTTACACCTGTCGGTGATGAGCCCTTACGAGCTGCAGCTCGGCGTGCAAGACAACCGCCTCGATCTGGCCATCGGCTCGTTCTCCACGCGCATGAGCGGGCTGGTCTACATGCCGCTCTACCGTGAACAGCACTGGTTGTATTGCAGCAACCGTCATCCGTTGTTCACCGAGCGGCGGATTCCCGAGCAACTGATCACTCAGCAACGCATGGTCGGTCGCGGTTACTGGAGCCAGGCCGAATTAGCCCGCCACGGCTTCAAACACAGCGCGGCGACCGTGGAGAGTATGGAAGCGCAGCTGATTCTGGTGCTGTCCGGTGCCTACATCGGCTACCTGCCAGAGCACTACGCCCAGGCGTGGGCCGACAAGGGTGATTTGCGCGTGCTATTGCCGGCCACCTTCGGCTATCAGGCGCCGTTTTCGATGATCGTGCGGCGCGGACGCAGCCGTGAGCCGTTGATCCAGACGTTCCGCGATCTGCTCAAAGCCCAATTGAATCAGACCTGACCATGTCCAGAATCCAATGCCCGCGCTGTCTGCGCCCGCAAACCCATTGCCTGTGCCCGTTGATCCCCAGTCTCGACAGCCGCACCCGAGTGCTGCTGTTGCAACATCCCAGCGAAGTGAACCATGCGCTGAACACCGCGCGGCTGGCGGCGTTAGGGCTGAACAATGCCGAACTGATCGTCGGCGAAGTGTTCGAGGATTTGCCGCACCTGTTGAATCAACCCGGTTATCAGGCGCGCTTGCTGTTCCCGGCCGACGACGCGCAACCGTTGCGGGCCTATACGCCCTCCGATCAACCGTTGCTGCTGGTAGTGCCGGACGGCACCTGGCGC
The DNA here is from genome assembly GCF_025465945.1 of Pseudomonas sp. 6D_7.1_Bac1. GTDB lineage: Bacteria > Pseudomonadota > Gammaproteobacteria > Pseudomonadales > Pseudomonadaceae > Aquipseudomonas. The sequence continues at coordinate 24,080 of NZ_JANLNW010000078.1, forward strand.
AAGGCGCGCAAGTTGCTGCACCTCAATCCATTGCTCGCGGCGTTGCCCCGCGTGACGTTGGCCGAAGGTGGTGTGTCCCGTTATCGCTTGCGCAAGGCGCCGGGGCCTGGGGCGTTGTCGACGGTGGAGGCGATTGTGCAGGCGTTGCAAGCCCTCGAAGCTTCCACGAACTTCGAGCCGTTGCTACGGCCGTTTGAGGCATTGATTGAGGGGCAGATCGCGGCGATGGGAGAGGAGGTTTTTCTGCGTAATCATGGTGCGACCTGATCGTTGCCATGCTCTGTGTACCACGGGGAATGGGGGTGTGGCAGAGCCGAAGGTCTCCCTCCTTTTCGCCGTTTACTTTTCTCGACGCAAAAAAAGTGGAGTGGGTAACGAGACAGACTGATTACCATTAATGAATCTGTCCCGTTTTTTGACATAAAAAGGGGACGAATAAATAAATTCGTCCCTTTTTCTGTACCCGGTATTAGTTGACCACCGCACCTCGATAGATGCATTTTCCACCTATCGAGGTGTCCGGGGAAATTAGACCACTACAGACCACTGCAACCTTCTTTATGTGAGAACGGCGCAAAACGCCGACTGAAGAAGTCTATCCCCCACTTGTGGGTAGCCGAGTCCAGATCCAGTAAGACCGTAGGTGGGGTCGTACCACAGCGAATAAATGACTATCTGGCCGTTAGAATACTGATACATACCGCACTGCCACCGCCTGCCTGTGGGCCCTGCTTGCGCGAAAAGTTGTTGAATGTTACTAAAATTGTTCGCTATGGCCGAATACGGCTCCCCGTCGTAAATGCTCACCCCTTGGGCTTGCCCCCAGGCAAGCGCGTCCCGCGCATACATTAATGTATTGTTTATGAGCATCCGGTATACCCTGGACACCGATACCGGGTAAGACACGCTCGCTCCGGCGGCATCAGTAACTTGAATCGTAGCTCCTCCGTTCTTGATCCCTGACACTTTTCCACCCGCGTCCACCGTGGCGACGCTGGGATCTGTAGACGCGAAGATGTAGGGGGGCACGCCCCCCTGCGGCAAACGGGTGGCCGTGTTACCTGTGACCTCCTTTGAGGCCCAGCCGTAGCTCTGAACCAACTTAAGTCCATTCAAGACCATTGTGGTTTGATCGATCTCCAAGTGTTGGCTGACGATATAAGTCCGTACAGGGAAGCTCGTTGCCGTTGCGCTGTTGGACACCCCGTCAAAATTTACCCTGAAGGTGATCTTCAGCACACTGCCATTCTTGAGTGATTTCAACCAGGCCAGCGGCACAGGACTGCTGAACCCTGGCAACGTGGTATGTGGCTCACCTTTGCGATCCTCGAAAGTCACCGCTGTGCCATTGGCATCGATCCCTTCATAACTCGACCAAACGGGTTGCCCCGTCGCCTGGTGCGGCCATTCGCTTACGCGCAGTAGGTCGCTGGCCTGCAGTTTGGTCACGTCCAGTGCGTTACCGGTCGCACCATCGATTGCCGGGATTGGCAAACTCGGATGACTATCCGGGATCTTGCCGATGGAAACGGTCAGCTCCTGCGAGTCATACGGGGTGCCGTTCCGGAACAGCACATAACGTAGTGTCACCACCTTGCCCATATTGGCCGCGATAAAGGCTTTGTCCAGCTGAAAGTCGGCTTGGCTGTTGGTGTTGAGCGGTTTGGGCTGGAAGGTCGGGGAGCCCGCGCCGGGGGCGCCGACGACGATGAGCTGGACAGTGTCGCCCGGGCGATACCCCAACACTTCCACCCGGCCCGTGGCACCTTGCAGGTTGGCCGGGTCCAGCGGATCGAGCACGCCGTTGGCGGATTTAATCAGACTCGGTGGCAGCAGGTTCGGCAGTCCTTCACCGATCACCCGTGCGTTGGCGGTTCGGGAGGTGGCGATGATCACGCCATTTCGAATCAACTGATAGCTGACCCGCACCACGCTGTTGGCCAGTACCTTGTCGTTGGGCACCAGGAGTATGCAGGGTTTCTTCTGGCCGAAGGGGTCGGTCTCGACAACCCCCGTGACTTGCACCACCACATCCGGCTGACCCGGCAACGTGGCAATGTAGGTGATGGCGATGCTGTCGCCTTTCTGGAAGCGGCCGTCGCCGGTCAGGATGACCACCGACAGGTCATTGCTGCCCAGTTTTTCCAGGTCGATGGTGTTCGGGTCGTCGTTAGCGTCGTCGAGGATTTCGCGCAGGATGGGCGCCGGCAAGCGATTACCCCCCAGGTCGACATCGACGATGTGCGAGGCCGACCAGGGGTTGTTGGGGTCGGGGTTGTTGCCGAGCTGATCGGTGACCGTGTAGGAGAAATTAAACTGCGGATTGTCCCTGGCCTGTTCCAGGTCGGCGCGGGTGACGGTAAAACACACATGGGTCGGGGTGTCCGAACCCGGATCGGGCGGTGCGGGGGCCTCGCCCGGCGTGACCGTGTGGTAGACCGGGTAGCCGTTGCAGTTCAGCCAGATCACATCGTAGGCGCGGCAATAGGGGTAAGACACACACACCTGAGCACTGACGAAGTCAGGGCCAACACCGTTCTTGATCGCGTCGGGCAGGATCAACTCCAGCTCGGAATGGCCTTCGACATTTGGAAAACGGTCCACGTTTCCCGGGCGGACGGCGTTGTATAACATCTCCAGCGGCGGCTCGGAGGTGCCCATGTTCTGGCTGCCACGGGTTATGGTGTAGGTGAGGCGGTTGACGATCCCTGCCAGCAGCATTTTCTTGGGGATGTAAAGCGTGGTGATGCTGCTCGCGGTGTCGGTCTGCGTGCTGACGATGGCTGTTTGGCCATTCAGGTTGATCGAGACGGTATCGCCCGGCGCCTGATCCAGATAAGGATCTACGTCTACTCTGAGGCCCATGGGCGTCAGGTCATAAATGCGCAGCGAAACGCCAAGATGAGCCCCCTCCACCGGTTCTGTTGCACCGGGGATCCTGGGTGGAAACAGCGCCAGCACGGTGTTGTCGGGCGTTATGTTGTCAAACGCATTCGCACTGAAGTCCGGTGGTGTGATGCCAAACGCGCTCATATCAACCGGGACGATGTCGGGCAGGTCGGTTTGATCGTTCATCTGAAGCCGCTCCTTGTCGGTAAGCCCGCCCTGAACAGCGGCCTGATGGGGGCTATCAGACACCTGACAAGGACAGTCTGGCTACTGTCAGAAGTTACAGGTCGGGGTGGGTTTGAGACGAACGGTCGCTGCATCGGCACTCATCACGACTCGCCTGAAAAGGACAGACCCCGCCGTTCCGGTCGACACATCCGTCCCAATCCACCCTGCATTCAATCCATCAGCGCTGACGCCAGAATTGCCGCGCTGGATTTAAGGATCGGCAGCGACTTGAGCACCGGAAAACACAGCCCGGTGTCTGGTGAGCAATAAAAACCTTCCAGGTTTTTCAGCGGCAAATGGGTGCCTGGCACTGAAAACACCTCGCAGGGTCGGCGACCGGATAGGTCGGGACGGGGCGCCACCTCGGGAGGGGTGATGACAAAACAGACCGTGGGGTTGAGCGGGTTGGCGGACGTTTTTATCGGGATCTGCTCTACCAGCGTTGCACCGAGCTGTTCAACGACCCCGGCGATGTTCTTGATATAGCCCAGCCGATCCATACGCTGTCGACCCTGCTCGCTGTTGATTTCGTAGCACGGTTCGAAGAGCACCAGTTTGTCGATCGTCACCCGGAACAATTCTTTCAGGAGTTCGCTGAGCGTTTCGCCGTTGGGTTCCAGCGCATGGCTTGAAACGGTGACGTTGATGGATTTGTCGAGCAGGGGAATTTCGCTGATGTCGGCGATAAACGGCGTGAGTCGCTCGAAGGTTTTACCCATGTGTTGCTGTGCGAAGGCCAGGCCCTTGTACACCCGTGACCAACTGATATCGAAGGCGTAAAGCTGATCGGGCGGGAAGGGTAATTGCCGGGCGATCAGGCTCAGGGTGGTCAACTCACCGGTGCCGATGTCCAGCAGTGAGTCCTGAGGCTTGAGGTGCTGGCTCAGCAGGCCGGCCAGTTCTCCCGCGTAGGCCTGCGCCTGGGTGAGATTGTTTTCGACGTAATCGATGTATGTGCCGGCCTGCAGGTCGTAGGCGGCCTCGATGATCTCGGGGGAGTTGTAGCTCAGTTGCTGTTGCTGGCGAAGCAGCTCCGTGATGTTCTTGCCTTGCGCGTACGCCTGGCGGGCGGCCAGCATATCGAAATGCTTGAGCGCAGTCCTTGTCTTGTTCATGGGCGGTCGCTGTGTCGAATGGGGAGGGTAATGCCGCACAGTTTGCCCTGCTTTGAACCCTGTCGGGCAGCGCTGGGCTAAAAAATCCTCCGGCACTGGCCAGTGCCACATGGTGTTCGCCTGTCGCCGCCTGATGAGTCCCCTACATGGGCGCTGGCGGTCCGATCAATCGGCCCATGACGCCGAACAGCCCCAGCGACTTGATCGTCTCCAGTTCTTCCTGTGTCTCTACCTGCTCGGCAATCAACGGCAAATCAATGCTGTGGGTCGCGCGGAAAATGGCTTCGATGAACAGGCGTTTGTCGCTTTGCTGGTCGATGGCACGAAGATAAATGCCGTCGATTTTCAAGTAGGCCAAACCCAGTTGAGTAAGGTTGCCGATCTGGCTGAAGCTGCCGCCGAAGTGTTGCAGGCCGATCCCATAACCGGTGTTGCGCAGGCTCAGGCTCAGTTGACGCAACTCTTCGGGCGGCGGCAGTTGGCGCTCGTCGAACTCCAGGGTCAGCAACGGTGCGAGGGCGGGCAGGGCGTCGAGCATGTCGAGGATCAGGCGCAGCTGTGTGGCATCGCGCAGGGTACTGCCAGACAAGCTCAAGGCCAGCGGCCAACGGTGTTCGGTCAGGTAGTCGAGGGTGTGTTCAAGCATGGCCAGGTCGAATCGCGCCGACCAGCCCAGGCGCTCGATCCAAGGCAGAAAATGTCCGGCGGCAATCGCCTGGCCCTGCGGGTCGAGCAGCCGCGCCAGCACTTTGTGGTGCAACACTTGGCTGGTGTCGGCGCACTGCACCACGGGTTGAAAGTACAACTGCATTTTGCCGTGAGTCAGGGCGTCATCGATCCAGGTGCGCCAGTCGTGCTGCGTCTGGCTCGCAGCGTTATCGGACAGCTCCAGATGCACCCACGGTCGTTCCGGATGCTGCTGGGCCTGAGTCAGTGCCTGATCCAGGCGCAGCAGGACACTGGTGGATGCTTCGCCCGGTGTGTAAGCGACGATCCCCAGATGCGCCACCGGCATGCAGTCGCTGGCGCCGGTCAGACGCAGGTTTTCCAGGGTGGCGCTGATCTCTGCGGCCAGGCGCGCCGCGTCCTTGCTGTCCAGGCCAGGGGCCAGCAGGCTGAACTCGCCACCACGATTACGCGCGGCCAGCCAAGTGTGGCGATCCGGCTGCTGGATCAGACGTTTGAGTAGCTGGGCGACGGCGGTGATCAGCGCGTCCGTGCGCTGGCTGCCGAGTCGCTGATTGAGCCCGGTCAGGTCATTGATTCGCAGCATCAGCAGGTGTCCGGCGCTGCTTTGTTCGGTCACCAGCAGGTGATCAGTGAGTTGCTCATTCAATAAACGTCGGTTGGCCAACCCGGTAAGGCTGTCCTGATACGACTCGGCGCGGAGTTTTTCGCAGCATGCGGCTTCTTCTGCAAACAGCCCTTCGAGTTTTTCGACCATCTGGTTCATCGCCAGCACCACGCGTTTGAGTTCCGGGGTATTGGGTAACTTCGGCAGGCTGAGAAACTCGCGTTTGCTGATGGCTTGCGCCTGTTTGACCATCGCGTCCAGCGGACGCAGTTGCCGGCGCAGCAACCAACTGCCGAACACCGCGCTGAGCAACCCGCACAGCAGTAACCAGATCAGACTGCCAAGGGTACTGTCCCACAGTTTGGCCAGAGCAAACTGTGGGCTGCTCACCACTTCAACGCGCGCTACTTGCTCCCCACCGCGTATGACCAAGGCATCACCCCCTTGCGGGTGCAGGTTCACCCGATCGACGAACCAGCCCGGCACGCCTTCGGTGGTGGCGGGCGCATTGTGCTCCACCAGTACGCGCTCGTCCTCGATGTTGATCACCCGAATACTGGAAAAATAGCCGCTGTCGAAGATCGAACTGACCATCAATTCAATCATCGCCGGGTCGTCGATCTGCGTGCTCAGCGACAGCCCCAGCGCCGTGGCAGCGTCCTGGGCATGGGAGCGTAATTGGCCGAGCATCTGAGCACGTGAGCTCTCCAGGCTGACAAAAAAACTGCCGCTGAAGGCCACCAGCAAGAACAGGCAGATAGCCAGAAACAGCTGTTTGAGTAGCGACATGAGACGCTCCTTGCCCGTTAGCCGTCGCCTTTGCGCGCACCTTCGCAGTCGCAATGTTGACCCCCGCTGGACTCTGCGAACGACAGGGTATGTCTGGCGACTGATATGCAGATGTTTGAAGTTTAGGTGCTGTTTTGTGAAAAGCAGGGCAGGTCGTTGGAGGGAGGGTGTATCGCTACAAGAGGAATGTGTTCAAGACTGGGTATGCCGCAGGAGATACACCGTCACCCCCCGACGCTACGCTCAGCCAGCCAATGGCCAGCAGCACGTAACGCAGGAAGGCAGTTGCCTATGGACATGGACGCCATAGGCCCAACCTTAGTGGTGACGAGGCTTGAGGATTGCCGGCTTTTCGTCTGGCGCGTTGCACAGCAGGTACAGCGCGGTCAGGGCTTCCGGGATCTGCACGATCATGTCGTCCATCAGGTTGGCGTCGGCCGCGATGTCGGAGAACTCAGGCTGCTCATCGAACAGGCCGGAACCGACCATGATCGGCAGCAGCATTTCGCTGACTTCGTCTTCGGCGGTTTCGAACCAGGCTTCTTCACGCAGGAACACGCCTTCCATGAAACCGATGCACCAGCCGCGCAGGTCGGAATCATCCGGCTCTTCGCCCAGGTCCAGGTCGCACGGCAGCTCGAATTCTTCATCGGACGCCAGTTGGCGAGCGATATGAGCCTTGAGGGCAATCAGGGTCGATTCGATTTCTGCACGCTCGGCGTCGTCGCGATAATGCGGCTCTTCGGCGAACAGCGCGTCGATCCACTCACGATCGGGCACCGTCTCGGAACAGATCGACAGGGCCGTCAGATAGCCGTGGGCGGCCACATAGTCCAGCGCCTCGTCATGCAGCTCGTCGGCGTCGAGGAAGGCTTGCAGGCGGGTTAGTTGCTCAGCGAAGGACATTGAAGGGCTACCTTGGGAATATACGATGCCCAATTCTAGGCGTTCTTGAGCGGTCCGGCCAGCCGCGCGGCAGATTTGCCTACATTCAAAACGGGTCTGAACCCGATCCGTAGCAGCTGCCGAGCCCGCGAGGCTGCGTTCGGCCGCGTAGCGGTCGCAAAATCAGGCACCGCAGTGTTTCAGGTAAACCGAGTCGATAGGATTTACGACTGCTTCGCAGCCGAACGCAGCCTCGCGGGCTCGGCAGCTGCTACAGGGATGTGTGGAGGCCGAGGTAACGGCTATTCGTCAGTGGCACCCTTTGCCCGGTATCGCTCGGGTATACTCGCGCGTTTTGCAAAGCCCTGCAGGTGTCGCGACGGTCCAGGACAAATCCGCTTACGGATCTGTCCGTGAACAATGCGGTTTTTTGATCCAGCCTGCACATAGGGATATTCAGCACCATTTGGAGTTTTTCATGCTCGAACAGGCTCAGCGCGTCCTCAAGGACATCTTCGGCTACGACAGTTTCCGTGGCCGTCAGGGTGCCATCATTGAGCGCGTGGCCAGTGGCGGTGACGCTCTGGTGCTGATGCCGACCGGCGGCGGCAAATCCTTGTGTTTCCAGGTCCCGGCGCTGCTGCGCGACGGCCTGGCGGTGGTGGTTTCGCCGCTGATCGCGCTGATGGACGATCAGGTCGCGACCCTCGAAGAGCTCGGTGTGGCTGCCGCGGCGCTCAACTCCACGTTAAGTGCCGAGCAGCAGCGCGATCTGGCGGCGCGGATCAAGCGCGGCGAAGTGAAAATGCTCTACCTGGCGCCCGAACGTCTGGTCCAGCCGCGCATGCTGGCGTTCCTGCAAAGCCTCGAAATATCGTTGTTTGCCATCGACGAAGCCCACTGCGTGTCGCAATGGGGCCACGACTTCCGCCGGGAATACCTGCAACTGGGCCAGTTGGCGCAATTGTTCCCCAACGTCCCGCGCATCGCCTTGACCGCCACTGCCGACAAGCGTACCCGGGAAGAAATCGTCGAGCGCCTGCATCTGCAGAACGCCGAGCGCTTCCTGTCGAGCTTCGACCGGCCGAACATTTTCTATCGCATTGTCCCCAAGGAGCAGCCGCGCAAGCAGTTGCTGGCGTTCCTGGCGGAGCGGCGCAGTGATGCCGGCATCGTTTATTGCCTGTCGCGCAAGAAGGTCGACGAAGTGGCCGTGTTCCTCAGCGAGCAAGGTTTCCCGGCGCTGCCGTACCACGCCGGTCTACCCAACGATACACGGGCACATCACCAGAAGCGCTTCCTCAACGAGGAAGGCCTGATCATGGTCGCCACCGTGGCGTTCGGCATGGGCATCGACAAGCCCAACGTGCGTTTTGTCGCCCACCTGGACTTGCCCAAATCCCTTGAGGCCTATTACCAGGAAACCGGTCGCGGCGGCCGTGACGGTCTGCCGGCGGACGCCTGGATGGCCTACGGTCTGCAAGACGTGGTGATGCTCAAGCAGATGCTGCAGAACTCCGAAGGCGATGAACGCCACAAGCGCCTGGAGCAACACAAGCTCGACGCCATGCTCTCGCTGTGTGAAGAAACCCGCTGCCGCCGTCAGACCTTGCTGGCCTATTTCGACGAAGACATGCCGCAACCCTGTGGGCATTGCGACAACTGCGTCGACGGTGTGCAGACCTGGGACGCCACCGAACCGGCCCGTCAGGCGCTTTCGGCGATCTATCGTACTGGCCAGCGCTACGGCGTCGGGCATCTGGTGGACGTATTGCTGGGCAAGGACAACGAAAAGGTTCGCAGCTTCGGCCATCAGCATCTGTCGGTGTTCGGTGTCGGCAAGGCGCGGGCTGAAGGCGAATGGCGTTCATTGTTCCGACAACTGGTGGCGCGCGGCCTGGCGGACATTGATCTGGAAGGCTACGGCGGCTTGCGCTTGAGTGACAGTTGCCGGCCGCTGCTCAAGGGTGAAGTGACCCTGGAGCTGCGCCGCGACCTCAAGCCGCAAACCACCGCGAAAAGCAGCAGCACCAGCCAGGCCAGCCAACTGGTGCGTGGCGAAGAACGCGAGCAGTGGGAAGCCTTGCGCGCCCTGCGGCGCAAACTCGCCGAAGAACATGGCGTGCCGCCGTATGTCATCTTCCCCGATTCGACCTTGCTCGAAATGCTCCGCAGCCAACCGAGCTCCTTGCCGGAAATGGCCAAGGTCAGTGGCGTCGGTGCACGCAAGCTGGAGCGCTACGGCGAGGCCTTCCTCGAAGTGCTGGGCGGCCAGGCCGAGGCGCCGAAAGTGGTCGCCGACCTGCGTCACGAATTGATCACTCTGGCGCGCGCCGGCATGACGCCGATGCAGATTGCCGGTCAGTTGCAATGCTCGGAAAAGAACGTGTACACGATGCTCGCCGAGGCCATTGGCAAGCAGCAACTGTCGCTGGAACAGGCGCTGGACCTTCCCGAAGACCTGATGGGTGAAGTCCAGGACGCGTTCCTGGACGGCGAGGGTGAGTTGCCGCCGGTGGCGGAGATTGCGGCGTTGTTCGCGGGTCGTGTCCCTGAGGGCGTTTTGTATTGCGTGAGAGCGGCGTTGCAGTCGGAATTCGAAATTTAAGTACCGATTATCAAGATGTAACGATTCAGTACAGACCGAGCCTTGCTTCGAGTCGAGGGCCATGCTTAGCTGACTAATAATTAGTTTCAGCCTATTTCAGTCTAACCATGAGTTTTTTATGCCGTTAACCGATCAACACCGTTTTGGCATGCAGTTGGCGCAGATGTCTCGCGGCTGGCGCGCCGAACTGGATCGCCGTCTCGCCGGCCTTGGCCTGTCTCAGGCCCGCTGGTTGGTGCTGCTGCACCTTGCGCGTTTCGAAGAGGCCCCCACTCAGCGTGAGCTGGCACAAAGCGTCGGTGTTGAAGGGCCGACGCTGGCTCGCCTGCTCGATAGCCTGGAAACCCAGGGCCTGGTGCAGCGTCATGCCGTGGTGGAAGATCGCCGGGCGAAAAAGATCGTGTTGTGTGCGTCCGCCCGTCCCTTGATCGAACAGATTGAAACCATTGCCACCGAGTTGCGTCACGAGCTGTTCGAGGGCGTCGACGAGGCAGATTTGCGAGTGTGCATGCGGGTTCATGGGCATATTCTGGCCAATCTGGAAAAATCTTGAGGTAAAACCCCCCGGCAGATTTTTGAGAACCGGCGCTGAGCAGACTATAAGAATGACCAGGCAATAATGTGTTCGTGCGGGAAATACGAATGCGCACAGGTTGATTCTGGTTATCGAAGGGATGCTCATGTTCGAGAGTTTGCAGTCTGCGTTACGGCGCTCCGTCTGCCTGTTGGCGGTCGCTGGCGCCTTGAGTTACTCCGCATTGACCCCTGCGCTGGGGTTGGGCGATATCACGCTGCACTCGGCCCTGAATCAGCCATTGAATGCCGAAATCGCCCTGGTCGACCCAGGTAGTCTGGCCGAGGGTGAACTCTCAGTCAGCCTGGCGACGGAGGACGAGTTCGCCCGTGCCGGTGTCGAGCGTGTATTTTTTCTCAACGACCTGCGTTTTACCGCCGTTCTGCGTGGCACTCGCAGCGTGATTCGGGTGGTGTCGAACAAACCGGTCAACGAACCGTTCCTGAATTTTCTGGTGCAGGTGAATCAGCCCAATGGGCGTTTGCTGCGCGAGTACACGTTGCTGATCGATCCGCCGGGCTCGCCTGGGATCGTGCCGGCGACTGACGTCGAATCGGCCCCGGCGATAAGCCCGCAACCGACTGCCGCCGCGCCTGCCAAAACGCCTGAAGCCGCCCCGGTGAGCACGACGGTGCCTGCGGTTGTCGACCCGGCTTCTGAGCTGCTCGCAGCCAGCGTCCTGGAAAACCAGCAACTGAAACAAACCGTCGATCAGTTGAACGCTCGACTACAGGCCCAGGATGAGCAGATTGCCAGCCAGCGCAAGCAAGTCAGCGATCTGCAAACCGAGTTGGCCGAAGCCAAAAAGCCCCCGCCCACCACGCTTGCCGTGCCAGTCCCCGTGCCCGTTACACCACAGGATGAGACACGCAGTGGATCGACGCTGTGGTTGATCGTCGGCCTGCTGGTGTTTGGCGCTCTGTTGTTGCTGGGCTGGTTTGTGCGCCGTCAGCGACAAGTACAGCACTTGTCAGAGCCTGTGCCGCGACATGAGCCGATGGTCAGTCGGGTAGCGCCCGATACAGCACAGAGACCACCGACTGAGCTTTCTGCCACGCAAATCACACCCCCGCAGCGCGAAGCCGTTTATGGGGCTGAGGTGCTTGAGAGCGTCGGTATCTACTTGACCTATCAGCGCTTCGCCGAGGCGGTCGGTCTACTGCGCGAAACCTTGCTCAAAGAGCCGCAGCGCAGTGATTTGAACCTGAAGTTGTTGGAGGTGCTGGGGCAGCAGGGCGACATCGCGGGGTATACGGCGCAGGAAAACAGCCTGCTCGAAGCGGGTTTCAGCACCGAGGTGTTGGAGCAGATCCGCGCACGCTCGCCAAAACTGGCCAGTGCGCAATCTTCGACGGTTATTGAGTCGACAGCTGAACCTGCTGCTTCGGTGCGCGATGAGTTTCAGTTGAATCTGGATGATTTGTCGATGGATTCGAGCTGGGATCTGGTCCGCCCGCTCGACAGCACGGCGGATACGGTTAAACCCTTGGGTCAGCTGGAGCCGCTGGACGATAGCTTTCTCGACGACTTCGCCGATGTCTCACCGACCCTGGAGCTGGAGCCGCTGCCGGGGCAGTTCGCAGGGCAGGAGCGCGAAGAGGTCCGCGCCGACAAACTGGAAGAGGCGCAAAACTGTATCGATGACGGCGATCTGGACAGTGCCATCCGACTGTTGAACGAGTTGCTCAAGGACAGCGAAGAACCCTTGAAGCAAACGGCCCGTAGCCTGTTGGCCAGCATTCGCTGAACGCCTCCAGCGCCAGTTATCATAGCGACGCCATCGAGCTCAGGAGTCCAGCGCACCATGACCACACGCAAACCGGAAGTTGTCATCACTTACTGCACGCAATGCCAATGGCTGTTGCGCGCCGCCTGGTTGGCCCAGGAGCTGCTCAGTACCTTCGGCGACGACCTGGGCAAGGTTTCACTGGTGCCGGGAACCGGTGGGGTGTTTCACATTACCTGCGACGGCGTACAGATCTGGGAACGCAAGGTCGACGGCGGCTTCCCGGAGGCCAAGGTGCTCAAGCAGCGGGTTCGCGATCAGATCGATCCAGACCGCGACCTCGGTCATAACGACAGAACTCAGTGAGATGCCGCTTCGGCCGCCCCGGTTTTTTTGCTTGAGCCGCCGGACAGGCTGCTGGACACCACAATCGCGATGATGATCAGCGCACCGCCAATCAACATCCGCAGCGTCGGATTCTCACCGAACAACAACCACGCCACGGTGATGCCGTAAACCGGCTCCAGGGCGAACACCACTGCTGCGGTGCGAGCCTTGATCACCGCCAGACTGGCCACGAACAGGCTGTGGGCGACGCCGGTGCAGAACACCCCTAGCAGGCCGATCCACAGCCAATCGATGGCGCGCACCTCACTCAAGCCCGGTGCCGCCACCGGCAGCAGGCAGAGCGCGACCACCACGTTCTGGCACAGCGCGGCCTGCACGGCTGGAATACGCCCGGAACTGGCACGGTTAGTCAGCGACAGCAGGGCGAACAGCAAGCCCGACCCTACGGCCCAAAGCAGACCGCTGGTAGCCTCACTGGCGAGATCGAAATCCGGGGTGACCAGCACCAGACCGACGCTGACCAGCGCGACCAGGAGTATTTCATTCGCGCGAATCCGCTCGCGGAAGATCAGACCTTCCAGAATCACCGTGAACGCCGGGAAACTGGCAAAACCCAAGGTCGCAATCGCAACGCCGGCCACTTTGACCGCGATGAAAAAGCTCACCCAATGCCCGGCCAGTAACAGGCCGCTGAGCAGCAGGCGACGCCAGTCCACGGCTTGCAGTTTCTGCCAGCCGGTGTTGCTGGCAAAGCGGGCAAAGAACGCCAGGGCGATCACCGCGAATGCCGCACGGCCAACGACGATGATCGCAGGGGAGGCGGCGGCCAGTTTGCCGAACACGCCGGTCAGGCCAAACATCAATGCGCCGATATGCAGGGCGCCAAGGGCGGTACGCGGAGTCATTGCAATCCTTAAATGCATAGCGAGAACCATGGGCTCACTCTAAAGCCCCGGGCACGCCCCTGTCTGTCGCCAGACTCGCGTTTTTTATCGTCAACCTAGCGTTCGCTCACCGCCCGGCGCAGCGTGCCAGGGGACGCGCCAAACTCGCGCATCACCGCCGCGGCGAAGGCACTCTGAGAACCATAGCCGACGCGGCTGGCGACTTCGCCAATGGGCAGCGCAGACTCACGCAGCAACTTCACCGCGATGTGCAGGCGGCGGCTGCGGATGTAATCCATCGGAGTCTGCCCGCATTCGGCCACAAACCGAGCGTGCAGGCGCGCACTGGACAGCCCGGCAATGCGCGCCAGATCGGCAACTTGCAGGGGGTAGGCGGCGTATTGGTCGATGTGCGCGTTGAGCGCGGCGTAGGGCAGTCGTCTGCCGGCGATGCTGCTCGGAGCGGCGCTGTTGAGGCTGGCGAGCAACAACACCGCACCTTGCTGGGCGATCAGCGGGTCCTCTACCGGGCTGCTGGCCAACCAGCTCACCAACTGACTTTGCCCGGCGTCCAGCGGCAAGCGTGCGGGGTTGTCGAGCAAGCGCCGACTGGCATCGGCGTGCTCGCCCAATGATTGCGAAACCCACTGATCGTTCGGTACGTCGAGCACCAGGCAGCGACTGCCTTTCGGACTGCCACAAGCGTGATGGGCACCTGAGGGCACCACCACAAAACTCTGCTGCAGCACCTGACTGCCACGGCCATCGACCTCGAAGTCGAGCGCGCCCGACAGGCCAAACACCAGTTGCGCGTGGTCGTGGCTGTGGACGATCAAGTCGTGAGTGTATTGGCGTAGCGTGAGGATCGGTCTCATCGCAGTCTCCCGGGCAGAGTCGCAGTCTACACCGCCAGCACCTGGGTTCGGGTTGTCATCAGACTGCCGCATTTGTGTCACGGGCTATTAATCGCTGCGGCGCAAGCTTGCGAAAAATCTCGCAGAGGTTGTCCATGACCAGCGCCGAAGTCGCCAAACCCAGCCGTAAACAACGCGTGCGCACCTTGTGGATCTCTGATGTGCACCTCGGTACACGGGATTGCCAGGCAGAGCATTTGTCGCAGTTCCTCAAGGGCTATCAGGCCGACAAGATTTATCTGGTCGGCGACATCATCGATGGCTGGAAGCTGCGCAGCGGCATGTACTGGCCTCAGGCTCACACCAACGTCATCCGCCGGCTGCTGACCATGAGCAAGCGCGGCACCGAGGTGATTTACGTCACCGGTAACCACGACGAGTTTCTGCGACGTTATTCAAAGCTGATCCTGGGCAACATTCAACTGGTGGACGAGGCGGTTCACGTCACTGCGGATGGTCGGCACCTGTTGGTGATTCACGGCGATCAGTTCGACGTGATCACGCGCTATCACCGCTGGCTGGCGTTTCTGGGCGACTCGGCCTACGAGTTCACCCTGACCCTCAACCGCTGGCTCAATCACTGGCGCGCGCGGTACGGCTACGGTTACTGGTCGTTGTCGGCCTACCTCAAGCGCAAGGTCAAAACCGCGGTCAGCTTCATCAGCGATTTCGAAGAGGCCATCGCCCACGAGTGCGTCAAGCGCGAACTCCACGGTGTGGTTTGCGGGCACATCCACCACGCGGAAATCCGCAAGGTCGGCGAGGTGGATTACCTCAACTGCGGGGATTGGGTGGAGTCGTGCACGGCATTGATCGAGCATTGGGATGGCACGATCGAGCTGTACCGATTGGCCGATGCGCAGGCGCGCGAGGCTGAGTTGAAAGCCTTGAAGGTTGCAGAACCTGCTTGATCCGACAGGTTCAGCTTTTGTGGCGAGGGGGCTTGCCCCCGTTGGGGTGCGAAGCGCCCCCCCGGAAACCTGTGATCGTATTCAGTCAGACAAACCGCGTGCTCTGGATTGACGACTGCTGCGCGGCCGAGCGGGAGCAAGCTCCCTCGCCACGGGTTCGCGGAGATCTCAGGCCGGTGCGTATTCTTCCATTGCCGCTTTGTAAATCGACTGCTTCGGCTGGGTAAACAGACGCTCCAGCATCGGCTCGAAGAAGCTGAGCGGCAAGGTCTCGTAGGCCGGATCAAAAGCCGCTGCATCATACTTGGCGCAGAACTCGATGGTCTGCCGGTACTGCGGGTGTTCGCGAAATTGCTCGCGCAGGTGCCGGTCCATACCCAGGTGGTGGAAGAAGTAGTAGCCCTGGAATATCCCGTGTTTCTCCACCATCCACAGATTTTCAGCGCTGACGAATGGCTTGAGGATCGCCACCGCGATGTCCGGGTGGTTGTAGGAACCGAGGGTGTCGCCAATATCGTGAAGCAGCGCGCACACCACGTATTCCTCATCACGGCCATCGCGCAAGGCGCGGGTGGCGGTTTGCAGTGAGTGGGTCAGACGATCGACCGGGAAGCCGCCAAAATCACCCTCCAGCAGTTTCAGGTGCGCCACAATCCGTGTCGGCAATTGTTTGGCGTAGGCACTGAAGTCTGCGGCGATGATCGCCCAGTCTTCCTGCGTGCCATCCTTCATGTGGGTGAAGCGGGCGTGCACATTCATCGACGATCCTCTTGTTTGTATTCGAAGGGACGATTCGAGTGTAGAGCATTGGATCCAGCGCTGTGCTGGCCGCTCGGGACGGCTTGATGGCCCCGCAAGCCTAGAAGGGCACTTTGCCCAGGATCATATCGCGGTACATCACGAAGTCCCCGAGCAGGCTGTAAAGTGGATGTTGGAATGTCGCCGGGCGGTTTTTTTCAAAGAAGAAGTGGCCAACCCAGGCGAAGCCGTAACCAACCAGCGGCAGGGCCAGCAATAGCATCCAGGCACCTTTGCCGATGGCGAAGGCCAGGATGGAAATCACCAGGCTGGTGCCGACGAAGTGCAGGCGTCGGCAGGCGCTGTTGCTGTGTTCGCTGAGGTAATACGGGTAAAACTCGGCGAAGCTGTTGAAACGTTTGATGTTTTCCACGACTGCGATCTCTGTGGTTATTGTTCTGCTGACCGGATGTTCTGCGGGGAGCTTATTTGAGTCTAGAGTCATCAGTGGCAACAGCCAGTGACAATGGGCGCCACTTTAGTATCCTTCTGAAATTGGCCGTGACACGCGGCTCATCAAGTAAGCAAACGCCATGAGCGAACGAACGACTTCTGCAAGTTGGGCGATGGGGATTGTCAAAGCGCTGGAGATGGACGGCCTGGATTGCCGGGTTTTGTTCAAACAGCTGGGGCTCGACTACGCGGCACTGGATGATCCGGATGCGCGCTTCCCTCAAGATTCGATGACGCGGCTCTGGCAGCGCGCGGTAGAACTGTCCGGCAACCCGGCGATCGGTCTGAACATGGGCAAGCTGGTGCGCCCTGCGTCGTTTCATGTCGCCGGTTATGCCTTGATGTCCAGCCAGACCCTGGCTGAAGGCTTTCAACGATTGGTGCGTTATCAGCGGATCATTGCCGAAAGCGCCGATCTGAGCTTTCAACTGTTACCCGAAGGTTATGCGCTGATTCTGACGGTGCATGGCGATCATCTGCCGCCAACCCGACAAAGCGCCGAAGCATCACTGGCGTGTGCATTGGGCCTGTGCGGCTGGCTGACCGGGCGCACCTTGCAGCCACGCAAAGTGTTGATCCAGGGCGCTCAGCCCGTTGACCTCGCCCCCTATAAACAAGTCTTTCATGCGCCGCTGGAGTTCAACGCCCCGTATGACGCGCTGATTTTCGAACGGGCAGACATGGAGGCACCGTTGCCGACCGCCAATGAGGCCATGGCGTTGTTGCATGACCGCTTTGCCGGTGAATACCTGGCGCGGTTTTCTGAAAGCCGGGTGACCCACAACGCGCGGCAAGTGCTGTGTCGCTTGCTGCCCCAGGGCGAGCCCAAGCGCGATACGGTGGCGCAAGCCCTGCATTTGTCCCAGCGCACCTTGCAGCGACGCTTGCAGGAAGAAGGCACGAGTTTTCAGACGCTGCTTGATGACACGCGCCGCGAGTTGGCCGAGCAGTACCTGGCGCAACCGAGCATGACCCTGCTGGAAATTGCCTACCTGTTGGGGTTCGCCGATCCGAGCAATTTTTTTCGGGCCTTTCGGCGCTGGTTCGATACCACACCCGGCGAGTACCGGGTGCGGTTGATGGAAGCGCCCAAAGAGGTCAGTGACGCCAAAACGCCGGAATACACAGCACAAACACGGTAATGATCTCCAGCCGCCCCAGCAGCATGCCGAGGGACAGAATCCACTTGGCGGCGTCGGGCAGGCTGGCGAAATTTCCGGCCGGACCGATGGTTTCCCCCAGACCCGGGCCGACGCCGGACACCGTACTGGCCGCACCGGTCAGGGCAGTCATCCAGTCCAGGCCCAGCAATGATAACGCCAGGGCGATGGCGCAAATGGTGATCGCAAAGAAGAACGAAAAGGTCAGAATCGAACGAACAATTTCTTCGTCGAGACGGTGGCCGTTGTACTTCTGCTTGATCACCGCGCGCGGGTGGATCAGTTGGTTGAGGTTGGCCTTGAGCAGGATAAAGGCCACCTGGAAACGGAAGATCTTGATTCCGCCGGCGGTCGAACCCGAGCAGCCACCGACAAAACCCAGATAGAAGAACAGCATCAGCGAGAAGTTGCCCCACATGCTGTAATCCCCCAGCGCAAAACCAGTGGTAGTGACCACCGACGTGACGTTCAGCGCAACGTGGCGCAATGCGTCCAGCCAGTGCAGGTCGGTGGTCCACCAGTACCAGGTGCCGAGTACCAGCCAGGTTACCAGCAGCATGCCGAGCAATCCTTGTACCTGCTGATCCTTGATCAACGCCCGCCGATTGCCGCGCAAGGTCGCCACGTACAGGGTAAACGGCAGGCTGCCGAGAATCATGATCACCACCGCGACCCAATGCACCGCCGGCTGCGTCCACTTGGCCAGGGACTGGTCGGAGGTGGAGAAACCACCGGTGGAAATGGCCGACATCGCATGGTTGATCGCGTCGAACGGGCTCATGCCCGCCCACCAGAACGCCAGGCTACCGAGGATGGTGATACTGACGTAGGCAGCGACGATCAGCCGGGCCACCATGTGCGAGCGTGGCATGACCTTTTCGGAACGGTCCGACGACTCGGTCTGAAACAGCCGCATGCCACCCACGCGCAGCAATGGCAAAATCGCTACCGCCATGCCGATAAAGCCGATGCCACCCAGCCAGTGCAGCAACGAGCGCCACATCAGGATGCCCGGCGACATGCTGTCCAGGCCGCTGAGCACGGTAGAGCCGGTGGCGGTGATGCCCGACATGCTTTCGAAAAACGAGTCGGTGTAACTGATGCGCTGGGTCAGCAGAAACGGCAAGGCAGCGAATAGGCAGACCACCACCCAGCTCGACACGGTGAGCAGGTACATGTCTCGCGGGCGCAGGTGCACATGCTCCGGCCGTCCGGGGATGACCAGCGCCAGGCCGGCGAGAAAGGTGATCATGCTGGCCCAGAGGAACGACGGCAGGTCGCTGGTGCGGTCGTAAATCACCAGGGTCGCCATCGGCACAACCATGCTGATGGCCAGGGTGATCAGGAAGATGCCGATGATAAAACCGATAATCCGTAAGGTCGGCAACGCCATGAAATCCGCTCGGGCTGATAGAGAAAGGGCGCCATTCTACCTGCGAGGCAGGTCATGTAAACCGGCACCCCCGACTCGGATACCGCTAGAATAACCAGACATTTTTTTCAGGAGGTGGCCGATGCAGGCTCTCGACGCTTTGCTCAACCGTGTTTCCGTTCCGCGCTTGCTCGACCCGGCACCCACTGCCGCACAACGGGAAGTGTTGTTTGCAGCGGCCATGCGCGCACCGGATCACGGGCATTTGCAGCCGTGGCGTTTTCTGACGGTCGAAGGTGCGGCGCGTGAGCAAATGGGCGAGTTGCTGGCTGAGGCTGCACGCCTGCAAGACGCCGATGTACCTCAGGCCTTGGTGGACAAGGCGCGTAATGGCCCGCTGCGTGCGCCGTTGGTGGTGGTGGTCATTGCGCGTCTGCAGGACCACATCAAGGTGCCGAAGTCCGAGCAGTTGCTGGCCGCAGGTTGTGCGGCCCACGGTATCTTGCTGGCAGCTTACGCTCAGGGCATCGGTGCGGTATGGCGCACCGGCGAGCTGGTCTATTCGGCGCATGTGGCCAAAGGCTTGGGTCTGACGGAAGGTGAAGAGGTGATTGCACTCCTTTACCTGGGCACACCACAGAACGAACCGCGTGTGGCCGGTAAAGTCGATCTCGCCGAGTTTGTCAGCGCCTGGCCTGCCAAGGCCTGAATATTGATGGATTGATTCAATGTGGGAGCGAGCTTGCTCGCGATGACGGCTTCACATTCAACATTGATGTCGACAGTCATACCGCTATCGCGAGCAAGCTCGCTCCCACATGATCCGTCAGGTTTCAGGGCTGAACCACAGCCCCGGGCTCCAACGGCAAATCCAGGCTGGCAATGAATCCGCCCTCGGGGTGATTGGCCAGAATCAGGCTGCCGCCGTGGCGCTCTGCCGCACGACGGGCGATGGCAAGCCCCAGGCCATGTCCTGCCGCCGTCTGCCCGGGCGCCCGGTAGAAGGGCTCGCCCAGTTGACTCAAGTGCTCGGTTTCTACACCGGGGCCGTGGTCGCGCACACTGAGCACAATCCGATCCCCCTGACGCAAGGCCAGCACTTCAATCGGCTGTCCAGCCGGGTTGAAGCGTTGGGCGTTACGCAACAGGTTATCCAGCGCCCGTTCGATCATGGTTGGCCAGCCCTTGAGGTTCAATGGCTGTTCGGCTTCGACACGGATGCTTTGTTCCGGCGCGCCGAGCTGGGCGTCTTTTTGCACCGTATTGAGTAGTGCGTTGAGGTCAACCTCTTCGGCACTGGCGTTGT
Source organism: Pseudomonas sp. 6D_7.1_Bac1 (assembly GCF_025465945.1). GTDB lineage: Bacteria > Pseudomonadota > Gammaproteobacteria > Pseudomonadales > Pseudomonadaceae > Aquipseudomonas. The sequence continues at coordinate 44,334 of NZ_JANLNW010000078.1, forward strand.
CGGCGTCGACCCGTGCCAGCACCAGAATCTCACTGATCAGCGCTTCCAGGCGATCACACTCGCGGGTCAGTCGTGGCCAGAGTTTTTCGCGTTCTTCGGGACCGGCCCGTTCCGAGAGGGCCAGGGCGATACGCAATCGGGCCAACGGTGAACGCAGCTCGTGAGACACGTCGCGCAGCAATTGTCGCTGACTACCGATCAGGCTTTGCAGGCGTGCGCCCATGCGGTTGAAGTCGTTGGCCAGCACGCCAAACTCGTCACGACGGTTGGCCAGCCGCGCCAGGCTGTTTTGCTGATAGGTCGTCTGGCCGAGGTCATGTACCGCTCCGCGCAGACGGCTCAACGGGCGGGTAATGGACAGCGTCACCAGCAGGCTGAACAGCGTCAGCACCACCAAGGCAATCGCCAGTGCACTGAGGGGCCAAAGCAGGCTGTTGCGGTGCCAGGCGTTGAGTTCTGGATGCGGAATACGGTAGATCAGCAAGTAAGTTTCAGCACTTTTCGGGCTGGTGTACTCGACGGTCAGGCGCCGCCAGGGCAGGTGGCGGTCGTTGTCGTCGGCGTTGTCGCTCTGCCTTGCTTCCAAGGCCGCCGCGCGGCGAGGGAAGGTGCCGCGCACCACCGGGTCGCCACTCTCGTTCAGGACCTGAACGTCGATGTGGTAACGCCGTTTGCGTTGTTCGAGCAGCGCTTGCGCAGCGTCCTCACCCTTTTCTTCGTAGAGCTGCGTCCACTCTTGTGCCAGGGTATTGAGGCCCGGATGGCGACTGAGAATCCAGGCGTCCTGGTTCAACATGTGCCCGAGCAGAATCGACAGCCCTGCAACCAGAGCGATGGCCAGCCAGAAACTGGCAAGGATGCGCCAGAACAATGAACGCACGGGAAGTCCTCAAACAAAGAAAGCCCAATGGTGACTCACCATTGGGCTGGGAAGTAGCGCTAGAACATTATTGCGCTTTTTGCGGCTGTTGGGCTTTCCACGCCTGGAACTGCTCCCACTCGGCTTTGCGTTCGGCCTGCTTCTTTTGGATCGCGTCGAACTTCTGCTGTTGGTCCGGCTTGAGTAGGGCACGAATGTCCTTCTCGGTTTTCTGGCGGCCGGCCGCCATTTGGTCCTTCAAAGCCTGCTGATCGGCTGGCGAGAGTTTTTGCAGGTACTGCTCTACCAACTCTTTACGTGCATGCATCTGCTCGCCAATCAGTTTGCGGATCTGCTCGCGTTGTTCGTGGCTCAGGTTCAGCTCTCTGTAAGCGCCTTTGCCGCCGTGCATGTGTTCGCTGTAACCGTGGCCGTCCATTGGGCCCATCGGGCCTTGGCCTTCTGGTGCGGCCATGGCAATGGTCGGCAGTGCGGCAGCGAACATCAAAGCGATAAGGGTCTTGCGCATGGTGTGTCTCCTTGTCTCGTTCCCGGTGTGTTCCGGATGAGTACAGATTACGGAGATCTAGGTCAGCGGCGGTCAGTTGAGCGTAAAGCTTGGGTAAAGACGTTTTTCCGTCGTCCTGACAAACCACCGCTTTGATTTACGTAGCAGCTGGCGCAGCCTGCGTTCGGCTGCGCAGCAGTCGTAAAACCTGCGTCCGCGTTTTTCCAGATACACCACGTCATCCGGATCGCGACCGCTACGCGGCCGAACGCAGGCTCGCGGGCTCGCCAGCTGCTACAAGGGACCGCGTCGGTCGTTAGAGACTGTAGTAGTAGCCGCGGCTGCGCAGGGCCACGATGCGCGGGCGGCCGTCGGGGTGCGGGCCGATCTTTTTGCGCAGGTTGCTGACGTGCATGTCCAGGCTGCGATCGTACAGGGTCAGCTTGCGACCGAGGGCGATCTGCGCCAGTTCCTGCTTGTCCAGCGGCTCGCCGGGTTGCTTGAGCAGGGCTTCGAGCAGGCGACTTTCGGAGACGGTCAGGGTGTATTCCTGTTCGTCGATGCTGACCACACCACGGACCGGGCTGAAGCACAGATCGCCGAGTTCCATCTGGCTGGACACTGCCGGCGGATGGCTGCGCCGCAGTACGGCGCGCAGACGGGCAGTCAACTCTCGTGGATCACACGGCTTGGCCAGGTAATCGTCGGCGCCCAGCTCCAGGCCGAGGATACGGTCCAGCGGCTCGCCGCGGGCCGAGAGCATCACCACTGGCAGGTCCGGGTGGTCGTTGCGCAATTGCTTGAGCAGTTCCAGACCGCTGCCGTCGGGCAGCATCACGTCCAGTACCACCGCCGCCGGTGCGGACTCGGCCAGGGCGCGGCGCGCACTCAGACCGTCGTGGCAAGCGCGCACAACAAAACCTTCCTGGCTCAGCCAACTGCTCAGGAGCTCACACAGCTCCTGGTCATCATCAATTAGTAACAGCTCACTCATGACTCACTCAATTTAGCCATTGCCGACGTTTTCTACGTCCACCACTGGCGAAGATACCGCAGAGCAGGGCCAATAGCGCTACTCCCGCGCCCGTGACGAACCATTGCTGCTGATCGCTCAGCAGGCGCGGCTGGGGGCTGGCCTGGACTTCCTTGAGTTGCAGCTTGAGGCGCTGATTCTCTTGGCGCAACCGGCCCAGCAAGGCGCTTTCGCGTTCGCTATCGGCATTTTGCAGTTGATTGTTCAGCTCTTCTCGTTGCCGCTCGCTGTCTTTCAAGCGTTGCTGCAATTCGGTGATCTGGCTACCGGCGCTTAACGACAGAGGCGTTGAATAACCTGAGTCCGAGTGCTCTTCGGCATGGGCGAAGGCCCCGATCGATAACATGACCAACAGCAGACACAGCGGACCTTGGCGCATCGAAACTCCTGATTCCAATCGAGTGTTGGGCAGGTTGTCGGCCGTTGAACGAGAATAATGAGCAGTTGAACACGCGATGAACCCAAGGTTCATCGCGTGGGTGCTGTGTTATGGCAGGACTTGCTTGAACGGTTTGACCAGAACGTTGGCATAGACGCCTGCCGCGATATACGGATCGGCGTCGGCCCAGGCCTTGGCGGCTTCCAGGGAGGCGAACTCGGCGACGATCAGGCTGCCGGTGAAACCCGCAGCGCCCGGATCATTACTGTCGACGGCAGGGTGCGGGCCAGCCAGCACCACGCGGCCCTCGGCTTGCAGTTTTTGCAGCCGCTCAATGTGCGCAGGGCGCGCAGTCAGGCGGTTTTCCAGGGAGTTGGCGACGTCTGTAGCAATGATTGCATATAGCATGTCAGTCCTCGGTTTTTGGCGTAGTGGCGTCGGCGTCGTGCAAGTGGCGGGACAGGTAGATGCCCTGGCCGACCAGGAATAGCAGGGTCATGCCCAGGCTGCCGAAGACTTTGAAGTCGACCCAATAGCTCTGGAACGTGAACGCAACGAACAGGTTGGCCGCGCCGCAAAACAGGAAAAAGCCGATCCAGGCAATGTTCAGGCGAGTCCAGACCGGGTCCGGCAGGGTCAGCGCGTGGCCCATGATGCGTTTGATCAGCAACCGGTCACCGACAAAGTGGCTGCCGATAAAGGCCAGGGCGAACAGCCAGTTAACCACCGGCGCCTTCCATTTAAGGAAGGTTTCACTGTGGAAGGCCAGGGTCAGGCTGCCGAAGACCAGGCAAGCGATCAGGGTCAGCCACTGGCTCTTCTCCAGCTTGCGCTGTTTGATGAACAACGTGCCGTACACCACCAGGGAACTGATGATCAGCATCGCGGTGGCGCTGTAAATACCGCCTACAGTCAGTTGATGGCCGGCGATGTCGACGACCCGTGGATCGATTTTATAGACGATGAAAAACAGCAGAAGCGGGATGAAGTCGATGAATTGTTTCACAGTGGCAGCCAGAAGCAGGATGTGGCGGCATAATAACAAACATATTGGGTCGCGAAAGCGCCAGCTGATTTGAGGTTACACAGTCCTGTGAATGTTGATTTGCACTGCCATAGCACGGCCTCCGATGGCGCCCTGGCGCCTGCGGTACTGGTTGCGCGTGCGTTCGAGAAAGGCGTGCGAGTCCTGGCCTTGACCGACCACGACACCCTTGAAGGCCTCGACGAGGCCCGCAGCGCTGCGGTTGCGCTGGGGATGCAACTGGTCAACGGCGTCGAATTATCCTGCACCTGGGGTGGCGCGACCATCCATGTGCTGGGTTACGGATTCGACGTCAATGCCCCGGCGTTGGTCGAGGCGATTGCCAAGTTGCATGATGGGCGCTGGCTCAGATCCGAAGAAATCAGCCGCAAGCTGGAACTCAAGGGCATGCCGGGCGCGCTTGAAGGCGCGCGGGCTATCCAGCAGGAACTCGGTGACAGCGGCAATGCGCCGGCCCGACCGCACTTTGCCGATTATCTGGTCCGCGCCGGTTTCGTCAAGGATCGCGCGGAAGCCTTCCGCAAGTGGTTGGGCGCCGGCAAGCTGGGGGACGTCAAGCAACACTGGCCGACCCTGGAAGAAACCGTCGAAACCCTGCGCGCCGCCGGGGCCTGGGTCAGCCTGGCGCACCCTTGGCACTATGATTTCACCCGCAGCAAGCGCCGTCGCCTGATTGCCGACTATATTCAAGCAGGTGGCCACGCGATCGAAGTGGTCAACGGCCATCAGCCGGCCGAGCAGGTCGGCAGCCTGGCTATTCTTGCTCGTGAGTTCGGTCTGCTGGTCAGTGCCGGCAGTGATTTCCATGGACCCGGAGGCTGGTCCGAGATCGGCGAGTACCGCCCACTCCCGGAGGACCTGCCACCGCTTTGGTGTCGGTTCAAACATGACCCAGCCGTTATTGCCGTCTGAACAGGTAGACAATGTGAGTCAATTTTTCCAGATTCATCCGGAAAACCCGCAAGCGCGCCTGATAAAACAAGCTGTCGAGATTATCCGCAAAGGCGGGGTGGTGATTTACCCTACTGACTCGTCCTACGCTATTGGCTGCCATATCGGCGACAAGAACGCCGTCGAGCGTGTGCGTCGATTACGGCAACTGGACGACAAACACAATTTCGCACTGATCTGCAGCGACCTGTCGCAACTCGGGCTGTTCGCCAAGATCGACACCGGCACCTTCCGGCTCCTCAAGGCGCACTTGCCGGGGCCTTACACGTTCATTCTCAACGCCACCCGCGAAGTGCCGCGTCTGTTGCTGCACCCGAAGAAGCGCACCATCGGTTTGCGGGTGCCGAGCCATCCGATTGCCCTGGCGTTGCTTGAAGAGTTGGGCGAGCCGCTGATGAGCGTGACCCTGATCATGCCCGGTGAAACCGAACCGATGAGCGACCCGCATGAAATGCGTCAGTTGCTTGAACATCAGGTCGACCTGATCATCGACGGCGGTTTTGGCGGTATCAAAGCCTCCACGGTGATCAACCTGGCCGATGGCGAGCCCCAAGTGATTCGCGTCGGTTGCGGCGACCCCGCGCCGTTTATGGTTGAGGCCTAGATGTCCGCAGTAGAGCCCGTCGATAACCAGGCCGGCGCCCAGCAAGAACTGCCGTTCGCCATGGTCTATGGCCAGGCGGTCATGGAAATGCCGCTGGACCTGTACATTCCGCCGGACGCGCTGGAAGTCTTCCTTGAGGCCTTCGAAGGCCCGCTCGACTTGCTGCTGTACCTGATCCGTAAGCAGAACATCAACATCCTCGACATCCCGGTGGCGGAAATTACCCGGCAGTACATGGGCTATGTCGAGTTGATGCAGTCGGTACGCCTGGAGTTGGCCGCCGAGTACCTGGTGATGGCCGCGATGCTGGCCGAGATCAAGTCGCGGATGCTGCTGCCGCGCTCGGCCGAGATCGAAGAGGACGAAGACGACCCGCGCGCCGAGCTGATCCGCCGCTTGCAGGAGTACGAACGCTTCAAGGCGGCGGCCGAAGGCATCGACGGCCTGAGCCGGGTCGGCCGCGATGTGGTGGTGCCCAAGCTCGATGCCCCGGAGGCGCGAGCGCGCAAGTTGTTGCCGGACGTGAGTCTGGAAGAGTTGCTGATGTCCATGGCCGAGGTCCTGCGCCGTGGCGATATGTTCGAAAGCCATCAGGTCAGCCGCGAGGCGTTGTCGACTCGCGAGCGCATGAGCGATGTGCTGGAGCGGCTCAAGGGCGGCGGTTTTGTGCCTTTTGTCGAGCTGTTCACTGCTGAAGAGGGACGCTTGGGTGTGGTCGTGACGTTCATGGCGATCCTCGAACTGGTCAAGGAATCCTTGGTCGAGCTGGTACAGAATGAGCCGTTTGCGGCTATCCATGTGCGGGCGCGAGCCGAATAACGAGCAAAATCAATGAATCTGAGTGAACCCCGCGAGCTGGCGCCACTGCTTGAAGCCTTTCTGTTGGCCTCGGGAAAGCCGCAGTCGATGGAGCGTCTGTTCGAACTCTTCGAAGAGGGCGAGCGCCCGGAGCCGCCGGTCTTCAAGAAGGCCTTGGCGATTCTGGCCAAATCCTGCGACGGCCGGGCCTTTGAGCTGAAGGAAGTCGCCTCGGGCTACCGTCTGCAAATTCGTGAGAAATTCGCGCCCTGGGTCGGACGTCTGTGGGAAGAGCGCCCGCAGCGCTATTCCCGAGCGATGCTGGAGACCATGGCGTTGATCGCCTATCGTCAGCCGATCACCCGTGGCGAGATCGAGGATGTGCGCGGTGTGGCGGTGAACAGCCACATCGTCAAAACCCTGCTGGAGCGCGAGTGGATCAGGATCGTCGGTTACCGCGACGTACCGGGCAAACCGGCGATGTTCGCCACCACCAAGGCGTTTCTCGATCATTTCAACTTGAAAAACCTCGACGACCTGCCGCCGCTGGCTGAACTGCGCGAACTGGAGCCCGAACCGATGCTTGAGTTCGACGACGCGCCGGTGCCGCAGAACCTGCAAGAACTGGCCGATGCCAGCGCCGAGCCGGAAGAGCCGAAGGACGAAACCAGTTTCCATACATTGCTGTTGGAGCTGGATTCGATGGAAGAGGGCATCAAGACCGACTTCGACGATTTGCTGCGTGATGGGGCGGTCAGCGAGAGCGAGCCGTCGGTGCCAGACGATGTGCCCGTCGAGGTTGAGGCACAGACCGACCTTCAGGCCGAAGCCGAGGCAGAAGTTGAGGAAGAGGCTGAAGATGACATCCTGGGAGTTGCCGAAGCTCGCGAGAAACTGCTTGCCGCCGTCGCTGCACTGGAGCAACCCAAACCCGAACTGAGCGACGAAGAAGCCGAAGCCCAGGCCCTCGCCGAAGCAATCGAGAACGAACGCCGCCAGTTCGACGACTGACGCAGGACCTGTGGGAGCGAGCCTGCTCGCGATGAGGGAGTGTCAGTCGACATCAATGTTATCTGATACACCGCTATCGCGAGCAGGCTCGCTCCCACAGTGGTTCAGTGTTGTGATTGATCGAACTCAGCGCCACCGGTCGGCGGAAAAACAACTGCCCCACCGTTTATCCGCTAGTCTCTGATGCGCGAGCGGCGCCATGCGCGTATGATTCGCGACCCTTTGGCGATCTCTTCGCCAAACGACCAGATTTCACATCTTCAGGCCAAGGCCTGAACAGACCACACCGGGAGGTGCCCAGATGAGTATCAACGACCAGAAAGACGACCAGGAAATCGGCCCAGCAGGCGAAAAACTGCAGAAAGTCCTCGCCCGTATCGGCGTTGGCTCGCGCCGCGACGTAGAGGCCTGGATCAGCCACGGCCGCATCAAGGTCAACGGCAAAGATGCCACCCTTGGCCTGCGTGTCGACCTGCACGACGCCATCACTATCGATGGCAAGGTGATCAAGCGTGAAGAAGCGGCCGAATCGGTTCGCCGCGTGATCATGTACAACAAACCCGACGGCGAAATCTGCACCCGTGACGACCCTGAAGGCCGTCCGACCGTGTTCGACAAAATGCCGAAACCAAAAGAAGGCCGCTGGATCAACATCGGTCGTCTGGACATCAATACCACCGGTTTGCTGATGTTCACCACCGACGGTGAGCTGGCCAACCGCCTGATGCACCCTTCCTACGAAATGGACCGCGAATACGCGGTACGTGTCCGTGGCGAAGTCGACGACGAAATGATCGAACGCCTGAAGGCGGGCGTCGTTCTCGAAGACGGCCCGGCGAAGTTCACCGACATCAAGCAGGCTCCAGGTGGCGAAGGTTTCAACCACTGGTACCACTGCGTGGTGATGGAAGGCCGTAACCGTGAAGTCCGCCGTCTGTGGGAATCCCAGGGTCTGGTGGTCAGCCGTCTGAAGCGCGTGCGTTTCGGTCCGGTGTTCCTCAACTCTGACTTGCCGATGGGTCGCTGGCGCGAAATGAGCCAGTACGAAGTCGACGTGCTGAGTGCTGAAGTGGGTTTGACCCCGGTAGCCATGCCGCAAATGAACGCCAAGAGCAAAGACAAGCTTGAGCGTATGCAGCGCAAGTCGTCCCGTCCGGTCGGCAAGAGCGAGCGTGTGCGGACTCTGCGTCCAGCCACCGCTGCTCCTGCCGCAGGTCCGCGCCCAGCGCGTGAGCCGCAGATCGAAGGCGAGCGTCCGGCCCGCAAGCCAGCGCCACGTCAGGACGGCGAGCGCGGTCCACGGACGCCGCGTCCGGCCAACGGTCGCACTGAGCGTGGCGAAGGCCGTGGTGCTCCGGCCGGTGGTCGCAGCGATCGCGGTGCTCCGGCAGGTCGTGGTGAGTCGGGTCGCGGTACGCCAGTGGCAGACCGTCCGTCCGACACCAAGCGCCCGGCCAAGCCAGCGCCGAAGAAGCGTCCAGGCATCGTTCTGGTCGATCGTGATGCACCATCGGGCAAGCGTCGCGGCGCACCGGCCGGTTCCGGTCAGCGTCCAGGCTTTGGTCGTCGCAAGCCGGAGTAATTGGTAAGCGCCTCATAAAAAAACGCCAATCCTCGGATTGGCGTTTTTTTTGGGTCTGGCTTTAGTGATGTAGTGTTTTTGAATCTGTCATCGCGAGCAGGCTCGCTCCCACATTTGATCGCATTTATCTGAACGATCTCGTTCACCTGTGGGAGCGAGCCTGCTCGCGATAGCATCGGTGGCATCACCACTATTTTTCGGGGTTCAAAATACAAACCGCCCATCAAACACTGGCTTGTCATCCAGCGCCAGCACGCCGCTGGCGAAGATCAGGTCCAGGTGATGGCTGCCCTTGGCGCCACCGCCCAATCCCAGGTGGAGGCCGCAATGGCGCTCTTCGAAGCCGGCGTTGCGCGCATACAGGTCTTTGACGCCCTCATTGGTGCCGATCCCCAACTCCTCGATGCGCCGATTGGACGGGTTGGCGTCCAGGTACTTGTTGAAATCATGCTCCAGCCCCGGCACGTCCGTGGCGATTCGGCGGATGGTCGAATTCTCGATCCACAGCTCCAGCGGTGATTCAAGCACACCGTATTTGCGGGCGAAGGGGATGGTGCCGAGGAACGTACCGACGAACTTCACCTGGCCATTGATGGCTTCACTGTGGGTGGCGATCTCGCCGGGCGCCAGGTCGAAGTTGCCGACGCCGTTGATATTGGTCCACTTCTTGATGCTGCTCAGCGGTGTTTCGAAGTAAGAGCCATGCCGATCACTGAAACTCAGGGTCGTGGCCTGGGACATGCGCTGGATCAGGTGGCTGTTGAGCCCGGCGATACGTTGCGGTGTGACGCTGAAAGTGTCGTAGAAGTAATCGCCGTAATCCTTGAACAGCAGCGATTTTTTCCAGTTGTCGGCCATGACGCTTTGCAGGGCACGAACAAAATCAGGGCCGTCCGGGCGCGGATTGGGCAGCGTCGATGAGTCGTAGAAGAAAATGTACAGATCGCAGTCGGCAATGGCCTGCACCAGGGCCGGGGTCGGTTCGAGGTCCAGGCGCATGGCGCTGAACTGGAACGGCTCTTCGGACGCTTGTTCGATGATCGCGCTGGTCAACGCCTCGTAGGGTGCCGTATGCCCAAGCAAGACCTTGGCCGGACGTACGCCAACCAGAGCGGGATGGTGTTCGAGGTAGTAAAGGAAATGCGAAATGGCGCGGTGTCGATCCATGAGTCCTCCCTGACGGTCAGCGAAAAACGGCAGCGGCGACCGGCCTGGTCGCCTCTGCCTGGATGTCTTACATCGGCCACATCGCCGTGCCGAACGGAACGACCGCGTCGGCTTGCATCATTTCAACAGCAGCGTCATGGGTCGGCGCTTCAAACCAATCGTCCAGTTGCAGTTCAGTTTCCAAGTCTTTTTCCAATGCTTGCATAGTGAATCTCCTAGATGACTTTTCGGTTGAATGGCGGTGCTGTTTTCCGTGCATGAATAAATCATTGCGACTGAAAAGAGTTGCCGCTTACTTGCAGGACTTCACGGTCTGGCAAGTGGTTGGAAACCTAGTCCAGTCGTTTTAAAAATACAATTTAATATTTAAATTATGCTTTTGTGAAATTTTTATTCTGTTTTGTGTTGTCGATTTTTTCAATTAAAAACAAAGTGCTAACTCGACCTCGTCTGTAGGAATAGGACTACCGTCAATTTGCAGTCGACCTACAGAAAGATCTGCCGTGGAAAAATCATGTTACGTGTCGTAAATAATTCTTTACGAAAAGCCGTGTTCTGCACCACGGATACGCGTTACGGCGAAGGCTGTAAGGAAAAGCTTCCGGTTGGCTCTCGGCCATGGGGTTTTCAGGGCTCTGATCCGCTTGTTTCAGGACGCTTTCGGCGGTGAGATGCGCCCATGCCTGTCGTGCAGGTGCATAACAAGAAGGGGGCGCAATGAACGCCGTGAGTCATCTCCATCTCTCCTCAAAGGGCGATTTTTCCATCGTCCCCGTCAATGACCCGCAAAGGTCTGACCCATTTTTTGCAGCCGCCCGGGACCCTCGGGGCGGACACAGGCAATCCCGGCAAACGACGCGCTGATCCAGCGGCGTCTGGCAGCAGGGGGTTACAGGTGTACAATGCGCCGCGTTTTAACTGTGACCTCCCTGCGTAACTGCGCAAAACTCAAGGCTACCCGTCTTGTTAACTCCGCCGCGTCACAAGCGTGTCGGGTTCGATTTCGTCACAGATAAAAACAAACAGGTGACGCATGACCAGTAAAAAAACGCTGAACTCCTGGTACCTGCGCTGGGGTTTGATCCGCGCTGCTTAATCCTGATCCGAGCAGCAACGTCTTAACGAACATCATCAAACCTTGCGTGAGACCCTTTTCATGAGTGGACAAAACTCGCATTCAGGCGAGCTTAAACGCGGCCTGAAAAATCGCCATATTCAACTGATCGCCCTCGGTGGCGCGATCGGTACCGGATTGTTCCTGGGCTCTGCCGGCGTACTGAAATCGGCCGGCCCGTCGATGATCCTCGGCTACGCGATCTGTGGCTTCATCGCGTTCATGATCATGCGCCAACTGGGCGAAATGATCGTTGAAGAGCCGGTGGCCGGCTCGTTCAGTCACTTTGCCCACAAATACTGGGGCGGTTTCGCCGGCTTCCTGTCGGGCTGGAACTGCTGGATTCTGTACATTCTGGTTGGCATGTCGGAGCTGACCGCCGTCGGCAAATACGTGCACTACTGGTGGCCGGACGTCCCGACCTGGGCCTCGGCCGCAGTGTTCTTCGTGATGATCAATGCGATCAACCTGGCGAACGTCAAAGTCTTTGGCGAAGCGGAGTTCTGGTTCGCGATCATCAAGGTCGTGGCGATTGTCGGCATGATTGCTCTGGGCAGCTACCTGCTGGTCAGCGGCCATGGCGGCCCGCAAGCCTCGGTGACCAACCTGTGGGAACACGGTGGGTTCTTCCCCAATGGTGTCAGCGGTCTGGTAATGGCCATGGCGATCATCATGTTCTCCTTCGGCGGCCTGGAAATGCTTGGTTTCACCGCAGCAGAAGCCGACCAGCCGAAAACCGTGATCCCGAAAGCCATCAACCAGGTGATCTACCGGATTCTGATTTTCTACATCGGCGCACTGGTGGTTCTGCTGTCGCTGACCCCGTGGGACAGCCTGCTGGCGAGCCTGAACGCATCCGGCGATGCCTATAGCGGTAGCCCGTTCGTCCAGGTGTTCTCGATGCTGGGCAGCAATACTGCGGCGCACATCCTCAACTTCGTGGTTCTGACGGCAGCGCTGTCGGTGTACAACAGCGGCACCTACTGCAACAGCCGCATGTTGTTGGGCATGGCTGAACAGGGCGATGCGCCGAAAGCCCTGGCGAAGATCGACAAGCGCGGCGTGCCGGTGCGTTCGATCCTGGCTTCGGCCGCGGTAACGTTCGTCGCTGTGGTGATGAACTACCTGATGCCGCAGCACGCGCTGGAACTGCTGATGTCGCTGGTGGTTGCGACGCTGGTGATCAACTGGGCGATGATCAGCTTCTCGCACTTCAAGTTCCGTCAGCACATGAACCGTACTAAACAAACGCCGCTGTTCAAGGCGCTGTGGTACCCGTACGGCAACTACATTTGCCTGGCATTCGTGGCCTTCATCCTGTGCATCATGCTGATGATCCCGGGCATCCAGGTCTCGGTGTACGCGATTCCGGTGTGGGTCGTGTTCATGTGGGTGTGCTACAACATCAAGAACAAGCGCAGTGCTCAACAGGCATTGAACGTTGCTGCTTCTGCTGTGAAGTAAGCGTACGTTGCATCAACAACAAACCCGGCCAATGCCGGGTTTGTTGTTTCCAGGGTTCATACAAAACCCTGTGGGAGCGAGCTTGCTCGCGATGACGACGGCACATGCAACATCAATATGAATGACAAGCCGCTATCGTCGGATCGCCGCCCGGAGCAAGCTCGCTCCCACAATGGCCTGTAATTTCCTTCAGGCTATTCGGGTATCCTGATGCACCCCTAACGCGGACACGCTTTTCCATGCTGGAGATTTCCAACAACGTGCATCTACCCGATGCCGAGATCGAATTGACCGCCATTCGTGCGCAAGGCGCGGGTGGACAGAACGTCAACAAGGTTTCCAGTGCGGTGCACTTGCGCTTCGATATCCCGGCGTCATCCTTGCCAGAGTTCTACAAGGAACGGTTGCTGGCGCTGCGTGACAGTCGGATCACCAGTGACGGTGTGATCATCATCAAGGCCCAGCAATACCGTACGCAGGAAGCCAATCGCGCCGATGCGCTGGCGCGGCTGACCGAGTTGATCCTCAGCGCCACCAAGGTTGAAAAGAAGCGTCGCCCGACCAAACCGACCCTGGGTTCGAAGAAGCGGCGGCTGGAGTCAAAAACCAAGCGCGGCTCGATCAAGGCCGGGCGTGGCAAAGTCGACTTCTAGCGGGCTTCGCGTTCTTCTCGATACTTTTCGTTCAGGTGCAGTGGCGCCTGGCGGTACAGGTAGACGCTGAGCATCAAACCGCTCAAGGCGGCGAGGGCGGCGAACAGGAAGATCGAGGCAAAACCGAATCCGGCCGCGATGGCACCCGCGAATGGCCCGGTGATCCCCAGCGACAAGTCGATAAACAACGAGTACGCCCCGACCGCTGCGCCACGGCTGGAGGCCGGCACCAGATTCACCGCTTCCACACCCAGCGCCGGGAACACCAGCGAGAAGCCGAACCCGCTCAACGCCGCACCCGCCAGTGCCCAATGGGCGTCCGGGGCCAGCCACAACAGCAACAAGCCGAGGGTTTCGACCGACAGGCAGGCAATCGCCACACGAAAGCCGCCAAGGCGATTGATCAGGTTGCCGAACAACAGGCGCGCGCCAATGAAACAGGCACCGAACAGGCTCAGGCAGAGCACGGCGTCGTCCCAATGTCGGGTGGCGTAATACAGGGTGATGAAGGTGGCAATGGTGCCAAATCCGATCGAGCCCAGTGCCAGCCCGCAGCTGTGGGGCAGCACCCGTCCCAGGACATGCATGAAGGGCAGGCGTTCGCCGACGACGATCGGCGCTGCGGTTTTCGGCCAGGCCAGCAGCAATCCCAGCGCTCCCAGCAACAGAATGCTCACGCCCATGCTCCACAGCCCGAAGTGATGCACCAGCAGCACACCGAGCGGTGCACCGACGGCCAGTGCGCCGTAACTGGCGATGCCGTTCCAGGAGATGACCTTGGCGGTATTCGCTGCCCCGACCCGGCCGATGCCCCAGCCGATCGATCCCGATCCCACCAGGCTTTCGGCACTGCCCAGCACCAGTCGACCGATCAACAGGCTGATCAGGCTCAAGGTCGGCAGGCTTTGCGTCCAGGCCGACAGCAGCATGAATACGCCGCTCAAGCCGCATCCGGCCAAGCCATACATCACCGCGTGTTTGCTGCCCTGGTTGTCAATGATTCGGCCCGCGTAGGGGCGACTGAGCAGGGTGGCGAGGTATTGCACGCTGATCACCAGGCCCGCGATCACGGCGCCAAAGCCCAGGTCGCTGTGCACATAGCCCGGCAACACGGCCAAGGGGATGCCGATGTTCAGGTAGCCGATGAAGGTAAACAGGACGATGGATACGACTTGCAGCGTGACCGCCATGGGGCGCTGAGGATCTGGCATGGGAAAAGGTCCACGGGACAGCAGGATAGATAGGCTGCTTATGATACCGATGGTTGGATGCGCAGAGGGGGAGAAATTGGCGCCAGGTGTCGGCCGTTGTGTTGCCTGACAGGCATCAGGATTTGGCGGGTGCGACCAATTGCGTGGTGACCAGTGCGGCGAGGGCGTTTTCCTGGCTGCCGAAGCGGGCCAGTAGCAGGGCTTGTTTCTCGGGTGTCAGGCGGTTCCAGACATCGATCATCTTTTCGGCAGTGCCGATCAGTACGCTGGCCTGGCTTTCGGTGAAGGTGTCGCTCATGGGGCAGGTCCTTGGGTTCAGGCTGTGTGGAAAGCGCATGAGTCAGCGCTTTCCACACGGTCTGGGTAGTGCTTTTTCAGTCTTCGCTGTCGGCCTTGCGGCTGCCAGTGGCTTCTTTCGGCTCGGGCTTTTGGGCACCGGCTTGTTGCGGGGTTGTCTGCGCAGTTTCGTGCAGGCTTGGGAAGGGGAGATTAGGAATCTCGTGCATGTTGGTCGCTCCTCGCAAGGTCTGTTTTTAAATCGCTGTGTAGATCCGCGCTTTTAAAAAGCCTGGGCAGGATACAGCAGGGGAGATGACAGAAAGACTTTTATCTCCACTTGTTGCGACAGATGGCCGCAGCCGGTACTCGCAGGCAATTGTGGCGAGGGAGCTTGCTCCCGCTGGGCTGCGGAGCAGCCCCAAAAGCCAGGCAATGGGTTCGTTCAGTTAGAACTCGATGCAGGTTTTACGACCGCTTCGCGCTCGAGCGGGAGCAAGCTCCCTCGCCACAGGGAGCCTGCCTTGCATGGGGTTACTTGCAGACGTCTGCGATGGCTTGCGCCAGCAACTCCAGGCGTGTGGCATCAATCCCGGCGACGTTGGCCCGGCCGGAGTTGACCATGTACACGCTGTGGTTGTCCCGCAGGTTTTTCACCTGAGCCGGTGTCAAACCGGTGTAGGAAAACATTCCGCGTTGCACGCCAATATGCGCGAAGCGTTCGCCCAAGCCGTGCGGCTCCAGCGCTTCCACCAAGCCCGTGCGCAGCTGGGCAATGCGCAAACGCATGGCTTCCACTTCATTGGCCCACAGCTGTTTCAGCTCCGGGTCGCCGAGGATGGTTGCCACGACGGCGGCGCCGTGATCCGGTGGTGTCGACCACAGGTTGCGGGCGATGTTGGCCAGTTGGCTGCGGATATCAACGAGCTTCTCGGCATCCTTTGCGCAGACGATCAGCGCACCGGTGCGGTCGCGGTACAGGCCAAAGTTTTTCGAGCAAGAACTGGTGATCAGCAGCTCAGGCAGTTCAGCGGCAAACAATCGCACGGCCCAGGCGTCCTGCTCCAGACCATCGCCAAAACCCTGATAAGCGAAGTCGATCAGCGGCAGCAGTTCGCGGCTGCGAACCACTTCCAGCACACGGCGCCAGTCATCGTGAGACAGGTCGAAACCGGTCGGGTTGTGGCAGCAGGCGTGCAGTAGCACCACGTCGCCCTTGGGAATCAGGTTCAGGGTTGCCAGCATGGCTTCGACGTCGAGGCGGTTGTCGCTGCCCACGTACGGGTAGTGGCTGACCTTGAGGCCAGCGGTGGCGTAGATGGTTTCGTGGATTGGCCACGTCGGGTTGCTCAGCCAGACGCCGCGGCCCGGCAGGCATTGCGCGATGAAGTCGGCGCTCAAGCGCAAGGCACCGGTGCCGCCCGGGGTCTGGGTCGCGCCGACACGCTGCTCGGCGATCAGCGCTGAATCAGCGCCGAGCACCAGCTCATTGATCACTTTGCCGAACGCCGCATCACCGTGACCACCGATGTAGGTCTTGGTGGTCTGACGATCCACCAGACGCAGTTCGGCGAGTTTCACCGACTGCGGAATCGGAGTCAGGCCCTGGGCATCCTTGTAGACGCCCACGCCAAGGTCGAACTTGCGCGGATTGCTGTCCTGCGCATAGGCCTCCATCAGGCCGAGGATCGGGTCGCCGGGTACTCGGCCGATGGCGTCGAAATGCATTATTTTCGGCCCTCGGCGTCTTTCGCCACTTCGTCAGTGCGCGCGGCCATGATGAAGTCGTTGCGGTGCAGGCCTTTGATCGAATGGCTCCACCAGGTCACGGTGACTTTGCCCCACTCGGTGAGCAAGCCTGGGTGGTGACCTTCGGCCTCGGAGATTTCACCCATGGCGTTGGTAAAGGCCAGGGCGAATTTGAAATTCTTGAACAGGAAGACTTTTTCCAGTTGCATCACGCCGTCGCGAACTTCGATGTTCCAGTCAGGGATCTGCTTGATCAGTACCGGCAGTTCTTCGTCGCTGACTTGTGGGGCATCGGCGCGGCAGGCTTCGCAATGGGCTTGGTTCAGAGCGGTCATGGTGGGTTCCTGAATTCAGTTCTTGTTAGACGTTGTTACTTTTTACGAGCATTTGCAAGGTTGCCGCGACTGCGGCGCTCTCAGGCCGCCTTGGGTTTGGGCGGAAATTTCGGTGCGTGCAGACCTAGCTGCATGCCTTGCTGGACCATGCCCATGATGTCCTCGTGGGCCAGATCGAACAGGCGCTTGAGGTCAGGCAGGACAAAGTACAGCGGTTGCAGGATGTCGATGCGATACGGCGTGCGCATGGCTTCCAGCGGATCAAAGGCTTGATGCTCTGGTTCGTCGGACAGGCTGTACACGGTTTCTTTCGGCGAGGAGAGGATGCCGCCGCCGTAGATGCGCTGGCCTTGCGGGGTGTCGACCAGGCCGAACTCGATGGTCATCCAGTACAGGCGCGCCAGATAGACGCGTTCTTCCTTGGAGGCCTGTAGGCCGAGTTTGCCGTAAGTGTGGGTGAATTCGGCGAACCAAGGGTTGGTCAGCAGTGGGCAGTGGCCAAAGATCTCGTGGAAAATGTCCGGCTCTTGCAGGTAATCCAGTTCTTCGCGAGTACGAATAAAGGTCGCGACGGGAAACTGCTTATTGGCCAGCAATTCAAAGAAGGTCTGGAACGGAATCAGCGCCGGCACCCGGGCCACTTGCCAGCCGGTGGTCTCGCCGAGAACCTTGTTGATTTCGTCGAGCTGCGGAATGCGGTCATGGGGCAGGCCGAGCTTTTCGATGCCGTCCATGTATTCCTGGCACGCACGACCCTCGAGCACTTTCAGCTGGCGAGTGATCAGCGTATTCCACACCGCGTGTTCTTCAGCGGTGTAGTGAATAAAACCTTGCGCATCGGGCTCGCGGGCCACGTATTGCGTCTGCTTCATGCTGCTCTCCTGCAAAGGGATACGTTCTTGTTATGTCTTGCTATGGACTTAGAAATACGCCGAATTGTGCGACCCTGCAGCAGGGTTTGAGTGTGGCACGTAGGAAAATTCTCGGCTTTTCGTAAACTATTCGTTACGGTTTTGCCCCGATGGCGCAGGTATTGAGATTTCACGGTTTGAAAAGGCCTTGAGCTGTCACATAATCTTGACGACTAACTTTGCGCGTCGGCAGAAAAATCCTCGCCACGTGCTCTATCCACCACCGTTCGGGCCTTTATATGCGTATCAAAGTTCATTGCCAGAACCGCATCGGCATCCTGCGCGACATCCTCAATCTGCTGGTGGAGTACGGGATCAACGTCGCCCGCGGTGAGGTGGGCGGCGAACATGGCAATGCGATCTACCTGCATTGCCCGAACCTGATTAATCTTCAGTTCCAGGCGTTGCGTCCGAAGTTCGAGGCGATTGCCGGTGTATTCGGCGTCAAGCGCGTAGGGCTGATGCCCAGCGAGCGTCGGCACATGGAGTTGAACGCCTTGCTCGGTGCGCTGGAGTTTCCGGTGTTGTCGATTGATATGGGCGGCTCGATCGTTGCGGCCAACCGCGCGGCTGCGCAATTGCTGGGTGTGCGGGTGGACGAGGTGCCGGGTATTCCCTTGTCGCGTTATGCCGAGGACTTCGATCTACCGGAGCTGGTGCGCGCCAACAAGTCGCGGATCAACGGCTTGCGGGTCAAGGTCAAGGGTGACGTGTTCCTGGCCGATATCGCGCCGTTGCAATCGGAGCATGACGACAGCGAGGCCATGGCCGGTGCGGTGTTGACGCTGCATCGGGCTGATCGGGTCGGTGAGCGTATCTATAACGTGCGCAAGCAGGAGTTGCGCGGCTTCGATAGCATTTTCCAGAGTTCCAAGGTCATGGCGGCGGTGGTCCGCGAAGCGCGGCGCATGGCGCCACTGGATGCGCCGTTGCTGATCGAAGGCGAGACCGGCACCGGTAAAGAGCTGTTGGCGCGCGCCTGCCATCTGGCCAGCCCACGCGGGCAGTCGCCGTTGATGGCGCTCAACTGCGCCGGGTTGCCGGAGTCGATGGCCGAGACCGAGCTGTTTGGCTACGGCCCGGGTGCGTTCGAAGGGGCGCGGGCCGAAGGCAAGCTCGGGCTGTTGGAGCTGACAGCAGGCGGTACGCTGTTTCTCGATGGCGTCGGGGAAATGAGCCCGCGTTTGCAGGTGAAACTGCTGCGGTTTTTGCAGGACGGTTGCTTCCGCCGGGTCGGCAGCGATGAAGAGGTTTATCTGGATGTGCGGGTGATCTGCGCCACCCAGGTCGATTTGTCCGAGCTGTGTGCGAGCGGTGAATTCCGTCAGGATCTTTACCATCGTTTGAATGTGCTTTCACTGCACATCCCGCCGCTGCGTGAATGCCTCGACGGGTTGACGCCATTGGTGGAGCACTTCCTCGATCAGGCCAGTCGGCAGATTGGTTGTCCGTTGCCGAAACTGGCGCCTGCGGCGATGGACCGGCTCAGCCATTACCACTGGCCGGGCAACGTTCGGCAGTTGGAGAACGTGTTGTTTCAAGCGGTTTCGTTGTGTGATGGCGGCACGGTCAAGGCTGAACATATTCGTCTGCCGGATTACGGCGTGCGCCAGCCCCTGGGGGATTTCTCGCTGGAAGGCGGCCTCGATGAGATTGTCGGGCGGTTCGAAAAGGCTGTGCTGGAGCGACTTTACTCCGAACATCCAAGCAGCCGCCAACTGGGCAAGCGCCTCGGGGTTTCCCACACCACCATTGCCAACAAGCTACGTGAATATGAAGTGGGTAAGACCGAGCCATAGCTGGTATCAGCTGTGTTTGTGCTGGCCTCATCGCGAGCAGGCTCGCTCCCACAGGGTTATGGAGTGCTCACATATTATGTGGCCACTGAAGACTCAAAGTGGGAGCGAGCCTGCTCGCGATGGCGGTAGTGGCTGTAGCTCAAGATCAAAAGGTTGCCGCCAAACGGCATAACCGCGCCGGTTTTTCGTCTTTGACACAATTGCCCATTCCCTGCTGATTCCTCTCAAGTCCTTTGTTTAGAGGACTTGGATCCCCTGTGTGGAAGTTGGTCTGCAAATTGCTTGAGGCTCAGCAGTACAGCGGTGGGCGGCAAACGTCCGACATGCAGAGGAAAGACTGTGGACAAGTACCTTTATGTGGCAATGACCGGCGCCAGCCAGAACGCACTGGCGCAAAAGGCTCATGCCAACAACCTGGCGAACATCTCCACCAACGGCTTTCAGAAGGACCTGGAGCAGGCGCGATCGATACCGGTGTTTGGTGACAGCTTTCCGGCGCGTGCGTTTGCCATGACCGAGCGTCCGGCCACCGACTTTTCTCCTGGCTCGATGATAGAAACCGGTCGTGACCTCGATGTAGCGGTCAGCGGCAACGGCTGGATTGCCGTGCAGAACCCGAGCGGTGGCGAAAGCTATGTGCGCACCGGCAGTCTGAATGTCGACGCCCTGGGTGTGCTGCGCGCCGGCAACGGTATGCCGGTAATAGGCAATGGCGGTCCGATCGCCGTGCCGCCCGAGCAGAAAATCGAAGTCGGTCAGGACGGCACGATCAGCATTCGTGCGATGGGCGAAGGTCCGCGCGTCATGGCCGAGGTCGACCGCATCAAGCTGGTCAACCCGGATATCAAGAACATGACCAAGGGTCTGGACGGTTCGATCCACACCGCAGACGGCAAGCCGGCACCGGCCGATGCCAACGTGCAACTGGTGTCGGGCTTCCTTGAGTCGAGCAACGTCAATGCCGTCGAAGAAATGACTTCGGTGCTGGCCTTGTCCAAGCAGTTCGAACTGCACATCAAGATGATGACCACCGCCAAAGAAGACGACCAGGCCATGGCTCGGGTCTTGCAGATCAGCTAATTATCAGAACGTCGCGCCGTAAAACAGGCGCACGAGGAGAATCGAATGCTTCCGGCTCTATGGGTTGCCAAAACAGGTCTGTCCGCCCAGGACACCAACCTGACGACTATTTCCAACAACCTGGCGAACGTGTCGACCACGGGCTTCAAACGTGACCGTGCCGAATTCCAGGACTTGTTGTACCAGATCAAGCGTCAGCCAGGTGCTCAGTCGACCCAGGACAGCACACTGCCGTCGGGCCTGCAATTGGGTACCGGTGTGCGCATTGTCGGCACTCAGAAAAATTTCACCGCCGGTAGCCTGCAAACTACCGACCAGCCACTGGACATGGCGGTCGATGGTCGTGGTTTTTTCCAGATTCTGCAGCCCGATGGCACTACCGCTTACACCCGTGACGGTACTTTCCACCTGAGCTCCACCGGCCAGATCGTCAATGCCAGCGGCTTCGCGCTGGAGCCGGCAATCGTCATTCCGAACGATGCCCAGACCTTCACGGTCGGTCGCGACGGTACGGTTTCGGTGACCATTCCAGGCAACGCCACCTCGCAAGTGATCGGCAACCTGCAAACCGCCGACTTCATCAACCCGGCTGGCCTGCAGGCTGCGGGTAACAACCTGTTCCTGGAAACCGCGGCCAGCGGCGCGCCACAAGTCGGCACGCCAGGCCTGAACGGTTTCGGCACCACGCTGCAAAACACCCTGGAAACCTCCAACGTCAGCACCGTTGAAGAGATGGTCAACATGATCACCACTCAGCGTGCCTACGAGATGAACTCCAAGGTGATTTCCACCGCCGACCAGATGCTCTCGTTCGTCGCGCAAAATCTGTAATCAAGTCTGTGGGGCGGCATGAGGCCGCCTGCAACACCGTGAGGTAGGGTCATGAATCGCTTTGTATCTGTTCTCGCACTGAGTGGGATCGCCGTGCTCGCGGGCTGCGTCGCCCCGACGCCGAAGCCCAATGACCCGTACTACTCGCCGGTGCTGCCTCGTACACCCTTGCCGTCTGCGGCGAACAACGGCTCGATCTATCAGGCCGGTTTCGAGCAGAACCTGTACAGCGACCGCAAGGCCTACCGGGTCGGTGACATCATCACCATCACCCTGAACGAAAAGACTCAGGCCAGCAAAAACGCCAACTCCCAGCTGGCCAAAACCAGCAAGACCACGATGGGTCTGACGTCGTTGTTCGGTGGCACCCCGGCCGCCAATAGCCCCCTGAGCCTGAGTGCCGGTTACAGCGGCGACCGTGCGACCAAGGGTGACAGCAAGGCCGGGCAGGGCAACAGCCTGACCGGTTCGATCACCGTGACCGTTGCCGACGTATTGCCCAACGGCATCATCGCGGTGCGTGGCGAGAAGTGGATGACCCTCAACACCGGTGATGAGCTGGTGCGCATTGCCGGTCTGGTCCGGGCGGACGATATCGCGACCGACAACACTGTTTCGTCGACCCGTGTCGCGGATGCGCGAATCACCTATTCGGGTACCGGATCGTTTGCCGATGCGAGTCAGCCAGGCTGGTTCGACCGTTTCTTCTTAAGCCCGCTTTTCCCTTTCTAGGTGATGAAACGACTCATGTTTAATTTCAAGCACCTGATGGCGGCCCTGTTGTTGCTGTCCACCTCCCTCGGCGCTCACGCCGAGCGGTTGAAGGACATCGCCAGTATTTCAGGCGTGCGTTCCAACCAATTGATCGGCTACGGCCTGGTTGTCGGGCTTAACGGCACCGGTGACCAGACCACGCAGACTCCGTTCACCCTGCAGACCTTCAACAACATGCTCTCGCAGTTCGGCATCAAGGTGCCGCCAGGGTCGGGCAACGTGCAGTTGAAGAACGTCGCGGCGGTGTCGATCAGTGCCGATCTGCCGGCGTTTGCCAAGCCGGGTCAGCAGGTCGATATCACCGTATCGTCGATCGGTAACTCCAAGAGCCTGCGGGGCGGCACCTTGCTGCTGACGCCGCTCAAGGGGATCGATGGCAACGTCTATGCGGTCGCTCAGGGCAACCTGGTGGTGGGTGGTTTTGACGCTGAGGGTCGCGACGGTTCGAAGATTACCGTCAACGTTCCGTCGGCAGGTCGCATCCCCGGCGGTGCTTCGGTCGAGCGTTCGGTGCCGAGCGGTTTCAACCAGGGCAACAGCCTGACCCTTAACCTCAACCGCTCCGACTTCACCACCGCCAAGCGCGTCGTCGACAAGATCAACAATATGCTCGGCCCTGGCGTGGCGCAGGCTATCGACGGCGGTTCGATCCGTGTCACGGCGCCGCTTGATCCAAGCCAGCGTGTCGACTACCTGTCGATCCTGGAAAACCTCGAAGTCGATCCAGGTCAGGCAGTGGCCAAGGTCATCATCAATTCGCGGACCGGCACCATCGTGATCGGTCAGAACGTCAAGGTTTCACCGGCCGCCGTCACTCACGGCAGCCTGACCGTGACCATCACCGAAGACCCGATCGTCAGCCAGCCAGGGCCTTTGTCCAATGGTCAGACGGCCGTCGTGCCGCGTTCCCGGGTCAATGCTCAGCAAGAAGCCAAGCCCATGTTCAAGTTTGGCCCTGGCACCACGCTGGACGAAATTGTCCGTGCGGTGAATCAGGTTGGCGCGGCACCGGGTGACTTGATGGCGATCCTCGAAGCCTTGAAACAGGCCGGCGCCCTGCAAGCCGACCTGATCGTGATTTGAGATGGCGAACATGGATCTTCACAAGAGCGGGCTGGTCAGCAGTGGCGATTCGGGTTCGTACTCGGACCTGAACCGGCTTAACCAGCTCAAGGTCGGCGACAAGAACAGCGACTCGAACATGCGCAAAGTGGCGCAGGAGTTCGAGTCGCTGTTCCTTGGCGAGATGCTCAAGTCCATGCGTTCGGCCACCGAAACGCTGGGCAAGGACAATCCGCTGAACACGCCGGCAGCCAAGCAGTACCAGGAAATGTACGACCAGCAGCTGGCGGTTTCCATGTCTCGTCAGGGTCATGGTATCGGTCTGGCCGACGTGCTGATACGCCAGATGTCGAAGAACAAACCGCTGGCTCCGGGCGAGGCGGCGGCGATGTCTGCCGCCAAACAGGAAGTGGCGAAAGCGGCGGTGTCGACGCCGGTGGCTGCCGGCACGCTGGGCACCAATGGACCCTTGTCGCGACTCAATGGCGAGCGTCCGCTGTGGGCTTCGCGGTCGGTCAAGGCGCCGCAATCAACGGCCAGTCACAGTAATGATGTGGCGCTGCTCAACCAGCGGCGTCTGGCACTGCCGCCGAAACTCACGGACCGCTTGCTCGCCGGTCTGGTGCCGTCGGCATCGACGACCGCTGCGACCACAACGACGGAGCTCAACAAAGTCCAATTACCTCAGGGCAGCAAGACTGCGTCCGATCCTCTATTCAATGGCGATTGGCTGGCCTCGCAAACGGATTCGACATCGGGCGGGGGCATGCAGATTTATGGGCGTGCCATGGCTCAAATACCACTGGCGCCGGCGAAGAAAACCTTCAGCTCTGCCGACGAATTCATCAATACCATGATGCCGATGGCCAAAGCCGCCGCCGACCGCATTGGCGTCGATCCGCGCTACCTGGTAGCCCAGGCCGCACTGGAAACCGGCTACGGCAAATCGGTCATGCGCGCCCAGGATGGCAGCAACAGTCATAACCTGTTCGGCATCAAGGCCGGCAGCAGTTGGCAGGGTGATTCGGCGCGGGCAATCACCAGCGAATTCAGAAATGGCGCGATGGTCAAGGAGACGGCCGAGTTCCGTTCCTACGACTCTTATCAGGACAGTTTCCATGACCTGGTGACTTTGTTGCAAAGCAACAATCGCTATCAAGATGTGCTGAAGTCGGCCGATAACCCAGAACAGTTTGTACGCGAATTGCAAAAGGCCGGGTATGCAACCGACCCGAACTACGCCAGCAAGATTTCGCAGATTGCCAAGCAGATGAAGAGTTACCAGAACTACGCTGCGGCGGGCTCTTCCACGACGCCTTTATAGGCATAAGGTATAAGGTCTGAACCATGAGTTTGCTCAATATCGGGATGTCGGGGTTGAATGCGGCCTCATCGTCTTTGGCGGTGACCGGCAACAACATTGCCAACGTTGACACGGCCGGCTATTCGCGCCAACAAACCGTGCAGAGCAGCAATTCCTCGATTCAGTACGGCAACAACGTATTCATCGGCACTGGCACGACCCTGGCGGACGTGCGTCGGGTGTACAGCGCCTACCTCGACACCCAATTGCAGACCACCACCTCGCTTAACGGCCAGGCATCGTCCTTCCTGGGGAAAGTCACGCCGGTCGACACGCTGCTGTCCGACAGCAACACCGGCCTCAGTGGCGCGCTGCAGAAGTTCTTCACTTCCCTGCAAAGTGTCGCGACCTCGCCTACCGATGATCCGTCCCGCCAATCGGCGATGACC
The DNA here is from genome assembly GCF_025465945.1 of Pseudomonas sp. 6D_7.1_Bac1. Taxonomy (GTDB): domain Bacteria; phylum Pseudomonadota; class Gammaproteobacteria; order Pseudomonadales; family Pseudomonadaceae; genus Aquipseudomonas. Next base: position 69,282 of record NZ_JANLNW010000078.1, read on the forward strand.
AATGCCAAGGCCCTGAGCGATCGCTTCAACTCGATTTCCAAGCAGTTGACCGACCAGAACACCGGCATCAACTCCAACCTGTCGGACATGGCTTCGCAGGTGAATAAACTGGCGAGCTCGATCGCCCAGTACAACCAGCAAATCACTCAAGTGTCGGGCAGCAACACCAGCAACAGCAGTGGGCCGAGCGACCTGCTCGACAAGCGCAACGAGGCGGTCCGTCAGCTCTCCGACCTGGTCGGTGCTCAGGTTGTCGAGCGCGGAACCAACTACGATGTCTACATCGGAAGCGGCCAGCCGTTGGTGATGGGCAGTACCACCAACACCCTGGAAACCGTACCGGGCAAGAGTGATCCGAGCCAGTCGGCGCTTCAACTGAACCGCGGTTCGAGCGTCATCGATATCACCTCGGTGACGACGACGGGGCAGATTGGTGGCTTGCTGAGCTATCGCAGCGAAGTGCTCAACCCGGCAATCAACGAGCTGGGACGGGTTGCACTGGTTGTTGCCGATCAGATGAACCAGCAGCAAGCCCAGGGCATCGACAAGAACGGCAACTTCGGTTCACCGATCTACAGCAACATCAACAGTGCCACGCTGATCGGTCAGCGCAGCATTGCCCAGGCAGGTAACAGCGCCGGTTCCGGTAACCTCAACGTCACCATCAACGACACGGGCAAGCTGACCACCAACGATTATCAGGTGACCTTCAGCAGCGCCACGAACTACAGCGTCACGCGCTCCGATGGCACCGCCATGGGTGCCTTCAGCACCACCACGACACCGGCTCCGGTGATCGACGGCTTCAGCATGGCGCTCAATGGCGGCGGTGCGATGAGCGCCGGCGACACCTTCAAGGTGACGCCAACCCGTAGCGGTGCCAGTGATATCCAGACCGTGATCACCGATCCGAAAACGCTCGCCGCGGCTGCACCTCTGAGCGGTGTCGCCAGTGCCAACAACAAAGGCACCTACAGCCAGCCAACGTTGACCAGCACCCTGGACATCTACAACCCGGCGGCCAATGCCGACATGCAAACCGGGCTTCAGTATTCGACACCGGTCAAAGTGGTGTTCGACCCGGCGGGTGCCGGGACTCAGGGTTATAAGCTTTACGATGCCAAGGGCGTCAGCATGGGCACGGGCACCATCGTTCCCGGTCAAAGCAATACCCTGAACCTGCAAGTGAACATGGTCGATGGCACAGGTGCCCCGATCCTGGACGGCGCGGGGGTACAGAAGACGTTCTCGGTTCAAACCACTGTCAATGGCTCGCCTGCGGCGGGTGAGAGCTTCAGCATTTCGTTGACCGGCGCCAACTCTTCGGACAACCGCAACGGTACCGCACTGGTCGGCTTGCAGACCAAGCAAACCGTGGAAACCGGCTCGACGAGCAAGGGCGTGAGCATCTCGGATGCCTACGGCAAACTGATTTCCAATGTCGGTGCCCAGGCTGCCCAGGCCAAGTCCGACAGCGATGCCGCCACCGTGATTCTGACCGGCGCCAAGAGTGCTCGCGATGCCCTGTCGGGGGTCAACCTCGATGAGGAAACCGGCAATCTGGTGAAATACCAGCAGTACTACACCGCCTCATCGCAGATCATCAAGGCTGCGCAGGAAACCTTCAGCACGCTGATCAACAGTCTTTAAGGAGTCGTAATTCATGCGCATTTCTACCGCCCAGTATTACGAAACGACCGCTGCCAACTATCAGCGTAACTACAGCAACGCACTGCAGACCAGCGCCGAAGCGAGCAGTCTGACCAAGGTCAACACGGCCGCTGATGATCCGATTGGTGCTGCGCGTTTGCTTCAGCTCGGGCAACAGAGTTCGATGCTGGATCAGTACGCTGGCAACATCAGCAACCTCAAAGGGTCGTACAGCCAGTCCGAAACCGCCTTGAGCGCCATTGGTACTGCCTTGCAACGGGCCAAGGAGCTGACGTTGGCTGCCAGCAACGGCACGCAAACCGATGCTGATCGTGGGGCCGCGGCCCAGGAGTTGGGGCAGATCCAGAGCCAGGTGCTGGGCCTCATGAACAGTCAGGACGCCAACGGCAACTACCTGTTCGGCGGCTCCAAAACCAGCACGCCTCCGTACACGGCAAACTCCGATGGCACCTACAGCTACAACGGTGACCAGACCGAGCAGAACCTGGCCATCGGTGACTCCATGTCGGTTGCCAGCAACATCACCGGTTGGGATGCCTTTCAGAAGGCGGCCAATACCACTCGCTCTCAGACCACCATGACCGCACCAGCGGTAGACGACGGTCGGGTGACGCTGTCCAACGGTCAGATCAGCAATAGCGGAACGTTCGACTCCAAGTTCACCGCAGGTCAGCCTTACACCGTGAGTTTTGTCAGTAGCACGCAGCTGAAGATCACCGATGCGCTGGGTACCGATGTCACCGCCGAGGCCAGCCAGAACGGTGTAATCAGCAATAAAGACGCGTCTAACCAGACGGTCAGTTTCCGCGGTGTGGACATGACGCTGAACCTCAATCTGAAGTCTGGCGATATTCCGGACGCAGTGATTGCCGGTCATAGCTTCCAGTTGTCGGTCAAGCCGGACACCATCAACGCTTCACGCAGCCCGGGCAACCCGTCCACGGCGGTGATCTCCGGCGCCACCCAGACCAGCTCGACCGCCTATAACAGCACCTTCCCGACAGGCGGGGCGATCCTCAAGTTCACCAGCGCCACCGCTTACGATCTGTATGCATCGCCGATCACGGCGAGCAGCAAACCGGTCTCCTCGGGCACCATGGCCGGCTCTACGGCGACAGCCGCAGGGGTCACTTTCACACTCGGCGGTACTCCGGCAGCTGGCGACCAGTTTGTTATCCAGCCCAATGACCACCAGACCCAGAACGTTCTGGACACCCTGAGTCAGTTGCGCACGGCGTTGACTACCCCGGCAGATAACAACCCTGTGGCCTTGCAAAAAATGCAGGCGGCCGTCGCGTCGGCCATTGGCAACCTGGACACTGCGCAGGCGCAGTTGGGGTCGGCAATTACTTCCGTGGGCGTGCGTGGCCAGGCCCTGGATGATCAGACGACAACCAACCAAAGCCTGAGTCTTGCCAACACGGCCAGCCAGTCGGCTATCCGCGACTCTGACCCGGCGGCGGTCATGACCCGTCTGACGTTGCAGCAAACCATGTTGCAAGCCGCGCAGCTGGCGTTCAGCAAAATCAGTCAGCTGGGTCTGTTCAACAAGATCTAAGGGATCCAGGCGCGCAAGCGCCCGGCCGTAAACCGCCGAATACCAATCGCCTTTTTTCAGCGGTTTCAGGGGCTCACCCGACCGGGTGAGCGTCCGCCGCTTGAGAGCCCCCGCCGTGAATCCAGCCTCGTTAGTCAGCCTTGTCATTCCCGCCTTCAATCCACGCTTCTTCGCCCGGGCCCTGCGCAGTGCCCTGATCCAGCAATACGCCAATCTAGAGATCATTGTGTGCGACGACAGTCGCGGCGATGAGATCAAGCAGGTTGTCGAGTCGCTGACGGGCGACGCAGCAGAGCGAGTACGGTATGTACGAAACCCGCAGACACTGGGGTTTGTCGGCAATCTGTTGGCCTGTCTGGGCGAGGCCAAAGGCGAGTACATCAAGTTTCTCTGCGATGACGATCAGCTGTCTCCTGCGTGTATCGAGCGCCAGGCGCAGGTCTTGAGCGAGCAGGGGGACATCAATCTGGTGCTGGCCCAGCGGGTGTTCTGGGATGCTGACGATCACCCGTTGCCGTCACGCCTGGAGAACAGCACGCTTTCGCCGGTTTGCGGGATTTTCAAGGGTGATGACCTGCTGGCGATTTTCGAAACCTTCCCGGTCAACTTCCTCGGTGGTTTCAGCAGTGCGCTGTTCCGCCGCAAGGATGTGCAGGAGCTGATGCCGGCCTTGACTCAGCCGGGCCATTGCTTTGTGGCGTCACTCGATCTGGCCTTGTACATCTGCCTGATGCGCCGGGGCAACATGGCGCAGCTCAACTATGTGCTGAGTGTCGAGCGCTTGTACCCGGAGCGTTTGATTCGCCAGCAACCGATGAAAGATGCGGTGGAGCTGGAAAAACACTGGCTGGTGCAAATGCTCAAGGGGCGAGGGGGCGAGGGGGCGCCTGCGGGGGGCTGGGTTCGTTACCTGCCGTTGAGCCGGGCCGATGAGGCGCCGCGCGTCTGGGACGAGTTGCCCCTGAGTCGAACCCTGGGCACTCGCCAGGCCAACCAGGCCTATCGGATCGGCATCGCCAGCGAGAGTTTTTCCCAGCTGTACACCCAATGGCTGGCGTGCCGCACGCTCAGTGAGACTCAGCGACGTCTGTTGCCGGAGACCATGGCGGGTTGGCCGCGGCAACCGAAAATCGTCCCGATCATCATCGATGATCAGTCCAGCCGTGCCGGTCTGGAACTCACCCTTAAAAGCCTTGCCGGTCAGCTTTATGCGCCGGAGCTGACCCTGGTGTTGTCCAGTGCCTGCACCGAGGCGCAACTCGATGAGCGGGTGTTCAACCTGCCGTTGCAGGAAGACTGGTGCGCGCAGCTCAACGCAGTGCTGGCGCAACTCGACGGGGTTGACTGGTTCTACGTGCTGCGTGCTGGCGACCGTCTGGTAGAGCCGGCGCTGTTGCTGTTGGCCGAGCGCATCAGTGCGTCACCGAGTGCATTGTGTGTGTATGGCGACGAAGGCGGATTGCGCGACGGTGAGTCGGCAGACCCGGTCTTCAAGCCAGATTTCAACCTGGACCTGATGCGCAGTTATCCCTATGTCGGGCGATCCCTGGCATTTGAGCGTGAGCGCTTCCTGGCGCTGGGTGGCTTCAACTCAAGTTACGGCGAACTGGCGCCTCACGATGTGCTGTGGCGCATGGTCGAGAACGACGGCATCAAGGTCGTCGAACATATTGCCGAGGTGATGCTGGAGTCGACGCTTGGTCTGGCGCAGTGGTTGGCACTGCCTGAAGTCATTGAGCTCAACCCGCAGGTGCTGGAGGCGCATCTTCAGCGATTGGGCGTTGCCCATGAGATTCGCCAGGGTAGTTTTACCTTGCTCAATCGCGTCGATTACCAGCACACGGATCGGCCGCTGGTGTCGATCATCATTGTCTGCAAGGACCAGTTGGCGGTGCTGCAGCGGTGTGTCGAAAGCCTGTTGGAGAAAACCGCTTACGGTGAGTACGAGTTGCTGCTGGTGGACAACGGCAGTGAGTCTGCGCAAACGCTTGAATGGCTGAGCGCCATGGCGCAGTTGGGCAGTGACCGGTTGCGGGTGCTGGCGTATCCGCAGCAGGGAAATGTCGCGGCGACGCGCAACTTCGCAGCGCAGCAAGCTCGCGGTGAATACCTGTTGATGCTCGACCCGTATGTGGTCGTCACCCGTGCGGACTGGCTGGGTGAGTTGCTCAACCATGCGCAGCGTCCAGAGGTCGGTATTGTCGGGGCCAAACTGTTCAATCCCGACGGTTGCGTGTTGCATGCCGGCCTGATTCTCGGGCTGCAAGGGCCGGCCGGTTCACCGTTTTTCGCTGACTCGCTGAACGCGGCCGGCTACATGCACCGCTTGCAGGTGGTTCAGGACTTGAGCGCTGTCGGTGCTGATTGCCTGATGGTGCGCAAGGCGGTATTTGAGAGCGTTGGTGGGCTTCAAGCGCAGGATTTTGCCTTGACCCTCAATGAGGTGGACCTGTGTTTGCGGGTCCGTCAAAACGGCTATCTGGTGGTGTGGACGCCGTACGCCCAACTGGCCCTCGGGACACAGCCTGCGGCCGTACCGGACAACGCCGAGCTGGCGCTTCGCACTCAGGAGCAGGCAACCTTCTACCAGCGCTGGCTGCCCATCATTGCTCGCGACCCGGCGTACAACCCCAACCTGATGCTGAACACGCTGGGTGGCTCCAGTTACAGTCTGGAGCCAGGCCTGCGCACAGGCTGGAGCCCGTTTTCCGTGCGCCAGTTACCGAAGGTCATGGCGTTGCCGGTCAATTCCTCGGCGGTCGGTCACTATCGGGCGATTCAGCCGCTGATCGAGCTGGAGAAGGCCGGTCGGGCGACCGGGCGGATTTACTACGACCTGCCGTCGATCATCGAGATCGAGCGCGAGTCACCGGACGTCATCATTTTACAGGGTCGCTACAGCGAAGGGCCGATCAACGAGATCGCTGGCTTCAAGCCCTACACCAATGCCCGACTGATTTTCGAGCTGGATGACTATGTCATCAAGGCGCCGAAGAAGAACGCGCACATTCGCAATATGCCGGACAACGTCGAGATGGAGCGTCTGGTCCGCCGCGGCATCGGCCTGTGCGATCGGGTGGTGGTGTCGACCCAGCCACTGGCCGATGCGTTGTCGTCCATGCATCACGACATTCGGGTCGTGCCGAACATGCTCGCCACTCATCTTTGGGATGGTCTGCGCAGTCAGCGTCGTACCTCGAAAAAGCCACGGGTTGGCTGGGGTGGCGGTACCAGTCACTCGGGCGACCTGGCGATCATTGCCGACGTCGTTCGCGAACTGGCCAACGAGGTGGATTGGGTGTTCTTCGGTATGTGTCCCGAAGAGTTGCGCCCTTACATGCATGAATTCCACGGCGTGATCGACCTCAGTGTCTATCCGGCGAAGCTGGCCAGTCTGAACCTGGACCTGGCGCTGGCACCGCTGGAGTTTCATATCTTCAACGACTGCAAGAGCAATCTGCGTCTGCTGGAGTACGGTGCTTGCGGCTACCCGGTGGTGTGTACCGATACCGAGGCCTATCGGGGTTATCTGCCGTGCACTCGGGTTGTCAGCAACAGCACCGATGAGTGGTTACAAGCCATCCGTATGCACCTCGCGGACCCGGATGCCAGCTACCGCATGGGCGATGAACTGCGCGAGGCGGTGCTGCGCGACTACATGCTGCGTGGAGATAACGTGCGGTACTGGGAAAATGGCTGGCTGGCCGATTGATCCCCACCGTGCAGCCGCTGCCTGAGGGTCGCGGCTGCACAGCGCCGCCGTTCGAGCTGGCGCGTTTCCTGCAAGTCCCCCTCAAAATCGCCATAAATCGAGCATGTGCGGTGCAGCCAGAAGGTGATGGGTGCAGCCTCATACGATTTATCCAGACGGTCGCAAAGCCTTGTAGGGCTTGGGCTGGCCCTGTGACGAACAAGAGGGGACAAGATGAAGGCAGTTATTCTGGCGGGTGGTCTGGGCACGCGAATCAGCGAAGAGTCGCACCTCAAGCCCAAGCCGATGATCGAGATCGGCGGCAAGCCAATTCTCTGGCACATCATGAAGCAGTATTCCGCACACGGAATTCACGACTTCGTGATTTGCCTGGGCTACAAGGGCTACGCGATCAAGGACTTTTTCGCCAACTACTTCCTGCATACCTCTGATGTCACTTTCGACATGTCCAACAACCGCATGGACGTTCACCAGAACTACAGCGAGCCTTGGCGTGTCACCTTGATCGATACCGGCGAAGAGACCATGACCGGTGGCCGTTTGCGTCGCGCCAGCCGCTATCTGGAAGACCAGGACGCGTTCTGCTTTACCTATGGCGACGGTGTTTCGGACCTCAATATTGGCGCACTGGTGGATTTCCACTTGAGCAGCGGCAAATTGGCCACGGTCACTGCGGTGCAGCCACCCGGACGTTACGGCGCGCTAGAGCGCGACGGTGATCTGGTGCGCGGCTTCATCGAAAAACCTCGCGGCGACGGTGGCTGGATCAACGGTGGCTTCTTTGTCTTGTCACCCAAAGTGCTGTCGCTGATCACGGCTGATGACACGGTCTGGGAATCCGAGCCGTTGATGACCCTGGCTGCCGAAGGGCAACTGAACGCGTTCCAGCACGATGGCTTCTGGCACCCGATGGACACCCTGCGCGACAAGAACCATCTGGAGCACCTGTGGCAGAGCGGGGAGGCCCCATGGAAGCAGTGGGACTGAGTCCGCAATTCTGGCGCGGCAAGCGGGTACTGGTCACCGGTCACACCGGTTTCAAAGGCAGTTGGTTGACGCTGTGGCTGCAAAGCCTGGGGGCTGAGGTCACAGGTTTTGCCCTGGACCCGTCCACCGAACCGAGTCTGTTTGAACTGGCGCGCGTTGCTGAAGGCATCAATGACCAGCGCGGTGACTTGCGTGACCTGGGTGCGTTGCTGGAACTGATCGCTGAAGTTCAGCCAGAAATCGTCCTGCACCTGGCGGCGCAGCCGCTGGTGCGCGAAGGCTACCGTGACCCGCTCGGGACTTACTCGAGCAACGTCATGGGCACGCTCAACCTGTTGGAAGCGATTCGCCAGGTCGGCGGGGTACGCGCGTGCGTGCTGGTGACCACCGACAAGGTCTACGCCAATCAGGAATGGCTGTGGCCCTATCGCGAGAACGAAGCCCTGGGCGGTCATGACCCTTACAGCAGCAGCAAGGCCTGTTGCGAATTGTTGGCGCAGTCTTACGCCGCTTCGTTTTTCCCTGCCGAACGGCATGCCGAGCACGGTCTGGCACTGGCCACGGCGCGTGCCGGGAATGTGCTCGGTGGCGGTGATTTCGCCCCGGAACGGTTGATTCCCGATGTGCTCAAGGCGTGGTCGGCGAATGAGCCGGTGACCCTGCGTTACCCACAGGCCGTACGCCCCTGGCAACACGCACTGGAACCCCTGGCCGGTTACCTGCAACTGGCGGCGGGCCTTTATGAGCACGGCCCGCAATTTGCCGGTGCATGGAACTTCGGGCCGAGTGAAGGCGACATGTGCAGCGTCGGTGAAGTGGTGGAACTGCTCTCCAGACGCTGGCCACATGCGCGAGGATTGCGCGTCGAACCGAGTGAGTTGCACGAGGCCGGCCTGCTGCGCCTGGACAGCAGTCGCGCCCGTCAGTTGCTGGCATGGCAAACACGCTGGTCGTTGCAAGACTGCCTGACGCACACTCTGGATTGGCACCTGGCCTGGGAAAATGGCGACGACATGCGTGCCATCACCCTGAACCAGCTGAACCTGTATCGGGGGCTGCGGTGAGCGAATTCCGGATCAGCGCCTTGCCACTTCAGGGCTTGTTCAGTGTTCAGCACAAACGTCATGAAGATCAGCGCGGGCACTTCGCCCGGCTGTTCTGCGAGGGCAGCCTGAGCGCTTTCGGCGAGCCGTTCCAGATTCGTCAGATCAACCAGTCCTGCACCCGTGAGCGTGGCAGCGTGCGTGGTTTGCATTATCAGAATGCCCAGGCACCGGAAGCCAAACTGATCACCTGCCTGCGCGGAGAAGTCTGGGATGTCGCGGTCGATCTGCGGCCCGACTCGGCGACGTTTTTGCAGTGGCACGCCGAGCACCTGCGCGCCGGTGATGGTCGCAGCCTGTTGATTCCTGCAGGTTTCGCCCATGGCTTTCAGACCTTGAGCGACGATGCCGAGCTTCTGTATCTGCACAGCGCCGATTACGCCCCGGATCACGAGGGCGGTCTGTCGGTGCTCGATCCGCGCCTGGCGATTGCCTGGCCTGAGCCTGTCAAAAATCTGTCGAGCCGGGATGCCGCCCATCCCTGGCTGGATGACCATTTCCCTGGAGTGCGTCTATGAACTGCCGAGGTTGCGGCACCCCGTTGGCGTTGCCGTTGATCGATCTGGGCACGTCACCGCCCTCCAATGCCTACCTGCGGGCCGAGCAGCTGGAGCACGCCGAGCAGTGGGTCCCGTTGAAAGTGGCGGTCTGCCAGGACTGTTGGCTGGTGCAGACCGAGGACTACACCAGCGCTGACAGCCTGTTCGATGCGGACTATGCGTACTTCAGTTCCTTTTCCAGCACCTGGCTGGCCCATGCCGATCGGTATGTGGCCCAGATGGTCGAGCGTTTCGGATTAAATGCCGACAGCCGCGTCGTGGAAATTGCCGCCAACGATGGTTACTTGCTGCAGTACGTCGCCCAGCGCGGTATCCGTTGCCTGGGCGTCGAGCCCACCCGCAGTACGGCGCAGGCTGCGCGGGAAAAAGGCCTGGAAATACGTGAGCTGTTCTTCGGTCGTGACAGCGCTTTGCAGTTGCTGAGCGAAGGCTGGGGCGCAGACCTGATGGCGGCCAACAATGTGCTGGCCCATGTGCCGGACATCAATGATTTCCTTAGCGGTTTCGCGACGCTGCTCAAGCCCACGGGCGTGGCGACGTTCGAGTTTCCGCAGCTGCTGACGCTGATGGCCGGGCAGCAGTTCGACACCCTTTACCACGAACACTATTCCTATCTGTCGCTGACTGCCGTACAGCGTTTGTGCGAACGCAATGGCCTGGAAGTTTTCGATGTCAGCCCGTTGCCGACCCATGGCGGTTCGCTGCGGGTGTTCGTGCAGCGTGTCGATGGTGTGCGCCGTGAAGTGACGCCTGCGGTGCAACAGCACTTGCAGGTCGAGCAGGCGGCCGGTGTGAAAACCCCTGCCTACTACGCGACCCTGGCCCCGGCCGCCGAGCGTATCAAGCACGAGCTGTTGCGTTTCCTGTTGCAGGCCAAAGCCGAAGGCAAGCGCGTGGTGGGTTATGGCGCCGCCGCCAAAGGCAACACCTTGCTCAACTATGCCGGGGTCAAGCCAGACCTGCTGGCGTGGGTGGCGGATGCCAGCCCGCACAAGCAAGGCAAGTTCTTGCCGGGCAGCCGTATTCCGGTGGTTTCACCCGAGCAGTTGGCCATCGAGCGACCCGACTACGTGCTGGTCCTGCCGTGGAACCTGTTGCAGGAAGTCAGCCAGCAACAGGCCCAAGTGCGGGAGTGGGGCGGGCGCTTCGTGATCGCCGTGCCTGAGTTGACGCTGCTGTGACCGGCATGAAGGTCCTGGTTACCGGCGCCAGCGGTTTTGTCGGGCGTCATCTGGTGTCGGCACTGTTGGCCAATGGCTGCCAGGTGCGGGCGGTGGCGCGTAATGCCGAGGCCGCCCAACGCATGCCGTGGATCAATGCGGTGGAGTTCGTGGCGGCGGATATTCATGGCGCCGATCTGGATATCACTGCGCTGACCGACGGGGTCGACGCGCTTGCCCATCTGGCATGGCCCGGGTTACCCAACTATCAAGCGCTGTTTCATTTCGAACACAACCTGATGGCCGATTACCGATTCATCAAAGACGTGGTCGAGGCCGGGGTCTCGCAGGTGCTGGTCACCGGCACTTGCTTCGAATACGGAATGCAGAGCGGCCCGCTGAGCGAGGCGACGGCGCCCCAGCCGAGCAACCCTTACGGGCTGGCGAAGAACACCTTGCGCCTGTTCCTTGAAGCCTTGCAGCGTGAACGTCCCTTCACCCTGCAATGGGCTCGTCTGTTTTACCTCTACGGTGCCGGGCAGAACCCCAGCAGCCTGCTGGCCAGCCTTGATCGGGCGATCGAAAGCGGCGAGGCGCAGTTCAATATGTCCACCGGTGAACAGTTGCGCGATTACCTGCCGATTGAAACGGCCGCCGGTTATCTGGCGAAGGTGTTGCAGCATCGCGGGTTTGACGGGGTGATCAATTGTTCCAGCGGTCGGCCGATATCGGTAAGAGCGTTGGTGGAGCAGCGGCTGCGTGAGCGCAATGCGTCGATTGCCTTGAATCTTGGCCACTACGGTTATGCCACCCATGAGCCGATGGCGTTCTGGGGTGTGGCCGAACGGTTGCAACAGCTAACGGGAGCTGAGCATGGTGCGTGAGCTATATCGGGCCACCGGCCTGCCGGTGTTGCAGAACCGGACGTTTGCCGATGCTGCGTCAGCCAGGGCGTCGGCCAGCGCCGATATCGTGCTGGTGCAGGATGATGTCAGCGGACTGATCTTCAATCAGGCCTTCGATGCCGACAAACTCAGCTATGACAGCGACTACCAGAATGAGCAGGCCCACTCGGCCGAGTTCAAGAAGCACCTGAGCGATGTCGAGGCCGTCATTGCCCGGCATTTCGAGGGCCAGGACCTGATCGAGGTCGGCTGCGGCAAGGGCTATTTCCTTGAGCAGTTGCGCGACCACGGCTATGCCATTACCGGTATCGACCCGGCTTACGAGGGTAGCAATGCCGACGTGATCAAGGCCCCGTTCACCCGTGGCCTGGGCCTGGCGGCCGATGCGGTGGTGTTGCGTCATGTGCTGGAGCACATCGCCGATCCGGTGGCGTTTCTGGCGCAGATCGCCGAGGCCAATCAGGGCGGCGGGCAGATCTACATCGAAGTGCCGTGCTTTGACTGGATCGTCGAGCGCAGCGCCTGGTTCGATGTGTTTTACGAGCACGTGAACTACTTCCGGCTCGATGACCTGCGTCGACTGTTCGGCACCGTACACGAGGCCGGGCACTTGTTCGGCGGCCAGTACCTGTACATCGTCGCGGACCTGTCGAGCTTGCAAACGACCCCGACCCAGACGATTGAACGGATGACCCTGCCGGCGAACTTCACCGCCAGCCTCGAGCGGGCGGTGCAGATCATCCAGAGCGCTCCCGAACACGGTTCGGGCATCTGGGGGGCGTCCTCCAAAGGCGTGATTTATTCGCTGTTCCTGCAACGTGCCGGTGTCGCGGTGGATCAGGTGGTGGATATCAACCCGGCCAAGCAGGGACGTTACTTGCCCCTCAGTGGCGTGCGGGTGTCATCGCCGCAAGAGGCGATGGATGCCCTGCCCGAAGGCGCCAATCTGTTTGTGATGAATTCCAACTACCTCGAAGAAATCAAGCGCATGACCGGTGGGCGATATGTCTACCACGCGGTCGACAGCGCTTCGTTCCAATGACTTTTACTGAGACTTGAACATGACCGACAAGACCGTAATTCAAGCATTCGAAGCCGAGTGCCAGGAGCAGATCCACGCTCAGGGCCAGGATGAAAAACTCAAGGGCCTGGCCCGCGACTTCTTCAACGAATCGGCTCTGCACAAATACAGCTATCACTTCTCCTGGATGGGCCGCCCGATCATTCAGCTGCCGCAGGACATGATGGCGATGCAAGAGATCATCTGGCAGGTCAAGCCGGACCTGGTGATCGAGTGCGGCATCGCTCATGGCGGTTCGATCATCTACTACGCCTCCCTGCTGGAGTTGCAGGGCCACGGTGAAGTGCTGGGCATCGACCTGGATATCCGCCCGCACAACCGCGAAGCCATCGAAAGTCATCCGATGAGCAAGCGCATCTCGATGATCGAAGGTTCGAGTATCGATCCGGCCATCGCTGCGCAAGTGCGTGCCGCTGCCGAAGGCAAGAAAGTCATTCTGGTGCTGGACTCCAACCACACTCACGACCACGTGCTTGAAGAGTTGCGCCTCTACGCTCCGCTGGTCTCGGTCGACAGCTACTGCGTGGTCATGGACACCGTGGTCGAAGACATGCCGCCGGAGTTCTTCCCGGACCGTCCATGGGGCCCGGGCGACAACCCGAAAACCGCGGTCTGGACCTACCTGGAAGAGAATCGCGATTTCGAAATCGATGTGCAGATGGACAATAAACTACTGATCAGCGTGGCGCCGGACGGCTACCTGCGTCGGGTTCGTTAAGCAACGACATCATTGTTGAGTTCATCGGGCGATACGCCGGTTGTGGGGAAAGAATATGCAAGGCAAGTACGGTTCTGAAAGCGGATTACCACTGAACGAGTTGTTGACGGTGGTGCTGGTCACCCACAACCGTCCGGCATTTGTGCGCCGGGCGGTGAAGTTCTACAGCACCTTGCCTTGCAGGATTCTGCTGCTGGACTCTTCGACCCACATCACCGAGGGCATCGACGGTGTGTACCCCTCGGTCGACTACAGGCATCTGCCGCAGTTCGGCTATCAGGGCTTGCGGGCCAAGCTTCACTACGGCGTGCAGCATGTCACCACGCCCTACATGGCGTTCGCCGCCGACGATGACTTCATCGTGCATGACGCGCTCGACGCTTCGGTCTCGTTTCTGGAGGCAAACCCGGACTACGGCATGTGCCATGGCTATTGCCTGATGTATCTGGCCCTGGCGAGCAGCGTGAGCTACTACCGTCGGGACAAGAAAGTCTGTGAAGACTATTCGTCCGAGCGTGCTCAGGACCGGGTCATCGACTTCATGCAGCAGTACATCCCGCCGTTCTATGCCGTTCACCGCACCGAGATGTTGCGTGACTGGTACGCGGTCATGCCGGAAGACACCATCTTCGAATGGCAGGAAATCGGCCATGCGTATTACATGCTGGCCAGGGCCAAGGCGCGAATCCTGCCGATCCCTTATGTGGTGCGAGAGGTCAATTACCTGGCGTCGGAGCACAACACCGAGGTCTACGGCACGCTGACCGCCAGCGATGCCAAATCGGTGGCGGATCGTGAGCGGTTCGCCCAGCTATTGTCGACGCTGCCAAGTAGCCAAACCGGTCTCGACCCTGAGCAGGGCAAGCAGCTGGCACTCGACAGTTTCGAGACGATGGCCGACTGCCTGCGCACCGGTCGGTCGCTGACCGCCGAACCGATTTTCGAGTCGCGCTGGACCAACGTACAGAAGGGGCCGGACCGTCGCTTCGGGCTTTTGCAGTACGTTGAATTGCCTTACTACAATCAACCGTTCTTCGACCTGTTGAGCCAGTATGAGTTTCTGCTGCACGCCATGCCGGCCGGCCGTGTTCAGCTGCAAGGGCTCGAAGGTATCTGGGCCCATCAGGAAAACATGATGCGGCCCCGCAACAACGACACCGCCGAAAGCGTTATCGAGCGGCTGTGGCATGCGTATGACAGCGGCCCGTTCAACCGTCAGGTGGTCAAGCGTCTGGCGCAGCAGTTGGAGCTTATGGGCGAAGCGGATGACGCGCGGGACATGTTCGCTTGGGCCGAGCGTCTGGACACGGTATCGACTCAAGGCAATGAAGAGGCGTTCGGAGCCATGCGTTCCGGTCGCCTGCTCAAGTGGCTGGCGGCGCGTACTCCGGATGCTGACGAAGTCGCCGCGACCTCGCGTTATCTGGCCGCCCACAATGGCGGTCCACAGTTTGGCATTCTGGTGCTGGACCTGGATAACGACGCGGCCAAGCTACAGATCACCCTCGACAGTTTGCTGGAGGGTCACAGCCATGCGTTCAAGATCGTAGTGTTCACCACGGGCGAGCCGCTGGCGGCGACGACGGTGCACAACACCTTGCACTTTGTTTGCGTAACCCAGGCCAATTACGTCGACAAACTCAATCAGATTACCCGCCAATCGCCGTGCGACTGGTTATTGCTGACCGAGGCGGGTGACGAGTTCACCGCCGGTGGCCTGCTGCGTGCCGGCCTGGAGCTGCAGGCCGCGCCCGAATGCCGAGCGGTGGCATCGGACGAGATTCAGCGTGACGCCAATGGCGCACTGGTCGACGTGTTCCGGCCAGGCTTCAACCTCGACCTGCTGCAAAGCCTGCCTGCGCTGATGGCGCGGCACTGGCTGATCCGCAAGGATGTATTGTTGGAGGCGGGCGGTTACCAGGCCGACTTCAGCAAGGCGCTGGAGTTCGACCTGCTGTTGCGCATCATCGAGCAGGGCGGCATGGCCTGGCTGGCTCATCTGGACGAGCCGTTGCTGATCGCCCGGGCGCCGGTGCTGGAAGACAATGCCCACGAGCGTCAGGCGTTGATCCGTCACCTCGCGACCCGTGGCTACAAGGCGCAAGTCAGCTCTGCCGAGCCGGGCACCTATCAAATCGACTACCGTCATACTGAGCGTCCGCTGGTGTCGATCGTCGTGGCAAGCCAGGACAATCTGGCGCAGTTGCAACGTTGCCTGACCGGTATTGTGCAACGAACCCGATATACCCGTTACGAAGTGCTGATCGCCGACAACGCGAGCCAGTCACCGGACATCCTGCAATGGCTGGACGGCCTCGGGCAGCCGGGCGACAAGGTCCGTGTCCTGCGGGCACACGAGCGTCTCAGCCTGTCGGCGTTGTACAACGAGGCCAGTCAGCAGGCCCAGGGTGAATACCTGGTGTTGTTGGCGGCGGACAGTGAGGTGGTCAACCCGAACTGGCTCGAATCCCTGCTCAACCAGGCCCAGCGCCCGGAAGTCGGGGTGGTCGGCGCCAAGCTGCTGGATCGCGACGGCAAAGTGACTCAGGCCGGGCTGATTCTGGGCATGAACGATGGCGTCGGTTCGGCCTTCGTCGGCGAGCCGAAAGATGCCAAGGGTTACCTGAATCGTCTGGTGCTGGAGCAGAACTACTCGGCTGTGTCGGCCGTGTGTCTGATGATCCGCAAAGCGCTGTTCGATGACGTTGGCGGGCTGGACGAAAACGCGTTTACCGACGCCTACAGCGATGTCGACCTGTGCCTTAAAGCCGGTCAGGCCGGCTATCTGGTGGTGTGGACGCCGCAGGTGCAGGTCATTCACCCAGGCACATTGCCTGACGCGCCGCAGGCGCTCGGGGCCTTGCGCGAGAAGTGGGCCGGACCGTTCCAGCATGATCTGGCTTACAACAAGAACCTCGCCCTGAGCGGCAAGGGTTTCACCCTTGGCAACGCGACTCCTGTGGATTGGGCGCGGTTGCTGGTTTAAGTCTGATGTACAGGTAGAGGGGCTCGGAACATGTTCAATGGCAAATTGATTTGCACCACCGGCAGCCGTCACGCATGCCTGGACCTGGCACTGATGGCCGGGTTCCGGTCATGCTGACCTATCAGATTCCTTATGGTTGCCAGAGCATCGAGCAGGCGGATATCGATGCGGTGGTCCAGGTGCTCCAATCGCCCTGGTTGACCCAGGGGCCCACCATTGCGCGTTTCGAGAGCGCCATGGCCGAGCATTGCCAGGCTGATTTCGCGGTGGCCGTGTGCAATGCCACGGCCGCGCTGCACATCGCCTGTCTGGCGGCAGGGTTAGGGCCGGGGGATCGGTTGTGGACCAGCCCGAATACCTTTGTCGCGTCTGCCAACTGTGGACGCTACTGCGGGGCCGAGGTGGACTTTGTCGACATCGATCCGCTGACCTTGAACCTCGACGCCCGGTTGCTGGCTGCCAAGCTTGAGGTTGCCGAGGCTGCTGGGCAATTGCCCAAGGTCGTCGTGGCGGTGGCCTTTGCCGGTCAGAGCTGCGACATGCGCACCCTGTCTGCGCTTGCCGAACGTTACGGTTTCACCTTGATTGAAGATGCCTCCCACGCGGTGGGGGCTTCGTATCTCGGGCGGCCGGTGGGCTGTGGTGAGCATGCGGCGATGACGATCTTCAGCTTTCATCCGGTGAAGATCATCACCTCGGCCGAAGGCGGCATGGTGTTGACCAATCGTGCGGACCTGGCCGAACGCATGCGGCGCTTGCGCAGCCATGGGATCACCGGCGATCCGGCGCAGATGGAGGTACCCGATCACGGTCTGTGGTATTACCAGCAACTGGAGTTGGGCTTCAATTACCGGATGACCGACCTGCACGCGGCGCTGGGGTTGTCGCAGATGGCCAGGCTTGACAGCTTCGTCGCCAAGCGACGTCAATTGGCCGCCCGCTATGACCGTTTGCTCGCGGATTTGCCGCTGGTATTGCCAGTCGCTCAAGCGGGCGCCGAATCGGCATGGCATCTGTACGTGGTGCGCTTGCGGCTCGACGAGATCAGCGTCACTCAGCGCGAAGTATTCGATACGCTGAGAGCGGCCGGTATCGGTGTGAACCTGCACTATATTCCCGTGCACCTGCAGCCGTACTACCGCGAGCTGGGCTTTGAAGAGGGTGACTTCCCGCAAGCCGAACGTTATTTCGGCGAGGCAATCACTTTGCCGCTGTTCCCGCTTCTGAGCGATGAACAGCAGGACTACGTGGTTGAACAACTTCGAAATATCGTCGGTTAAACGACGTTCCGTGCCCCGACGATGAGTGAGAAATATGCGTGAGCTAAGCGAGCAAGAAGTGTTCTGGCAGGGCGAGTTCGGCGATGGGTACGTGGCTCGCAATCAGGGGCAGGCGTTGATCGCCGCCAACCTGGCGCTGTTTTCCAAGGCGCTGGCGAGAACCTCGCGCCTCGACAGTCTGCTGGAGTTGGGCACCAATACCGGCAATAACCTGCGCGCTTTGCATCAACTGTTGCCCGGTTGTGCCTTGCATGGCGTCGAGATCAACGCCAAGGCCTGCGAGCAGGTACGCGCTCTGGGAATTGCCGATATCTGGCAGGGCTCGTTGTTCGACTTTCCCCGTGAGCAGACATTCGAGCTGACCCTGAGCAAAGGCGTGCTGATTCATCTGGCGCCGGAGTTACTGCCGGCGGCCTACGCACAGCTCTATGAACTGAGTCGGCGGTATATCCTGATTGCCGAGTATTACAACCCGGTACCGGTTGAAGTGTCTTATCGTGGCAACAGCGGCAAGTTGTTCAAACGCGATTTTGCCGGGGAAATGCTCGATCGTTACAGTGATCTGCAACTGCTCGACTACGGCTTCAGCTATCGACGCGACCCGCAGTTCCCGACGGACGATATCAACTGGTTTCTGCTGGAAAAACGCCCTTGAGTGCAATCGCAATTATCCCGGCCCGTGGTGGCAGCAAGCGCATCCCGCGCAAGAACCTCAAGCTGTTTCACGGCGAGCCGATGATTGCTCGCTCGATTCGCGTTGCCCTGACGTCGGGGTTGTTCGATGAAGTGATCGTCAGTACCGAAGATGATGAAATCGCCGCGCTCGCCCGCACCCTGGGCGCGCAGGTGCCGTTTATGCGGCCGGTGGAACTGGCGGACGATTTCACCGGGACGGCGGCGGTGATTGTGCATGCCCTTGAAACGCTGCAGCAGCAGGGGCGTTTCTTTGACCAGGCCTGCTGCATTTATGCGACCGCACCTCTGCTGCAACAGCGCTATTTGCGTCAGGGAGCAGAATTGCTGGCCCGGCATCCGGAAAAATCCTTTGCCTTTTCAGTCTGCGATTTCGGTTTTCCGGTGCAGCGCGCCTTGGCTGTCAACCCACAGGGCGCCTTGACGCCGCTGTATCCCGAGTATCGCAACACGCGCTCCCAGGACCTGCCGACTGCCTATCAGGATGCTGGGCAATTTTACTGGGGGCGCAGCGCAGCCTGGCTGCAAGGGACGGTTTTGTACTCTGAACAGAGCTTGCCGGTGATGTTGCCCCGGCATCTGGTCCAGGACATCGATACCGAAGAGGACTGGGTGCGCGCGCAATACCTGTACTTGGCACTGCAAGCGGCCGGGGAGCTGGAGCCGTGAGAGTACTGATCCGCGCCGATGCATCGTCGGCCATTGGCAGCGGCCATGTGGCGCGTTGTTTGACTCTGGCCCAGGTGTTGCGCGAGAGCGGTGCCGAGGTCGTGTTCGCCTGCCGTGTGTTGCCGGGCAATTCCCTGGCGAGTCTCCAGGCGCAGGGCTTTCGCACGTTTGCCTTGCCCGCGGACTATCCGGGAGAAAACCCGACGCAGGGGATCGAGGCGCTGTTGCCGTGGCAAGCGGACATAGGCGCCTTGGGTCACTGTCTCGCGGCAGAAAGTCGCTTTGACTGGATTGTGGTTGATCACTACGGTCTCGATCATCAGTGGCAAGCTTCAGCCCGTCAGTGGACCCGGCGCATCGCTGCGATTGACGACCTGAATAATCGCCAGCATGCAGTCGATATTCTGTTTGATCAAAACCTGACCGCCAACGATCCGGCGTACGCGCAGCGCGCGCTGAACCCTTGCCGGCAACTGTTCGGTCCTCGTTATGCGCTGATTCGCGACGAGTTCAGGCGTGCGCCGTTGCCGATCAGCCCTCGGCCGGGCCGGGTGCTGGTGAATTTTGGCGGTCTTGATGGGGCGGGTGAGACCTGGAAGGCCATGCGCGCGCTGGCCGATTTTACCGAGCTGGAAGTGGATTTCATTGCAGGTAGAGCCAATCCGGCACTGGAGCAGATGCAAGCGATGGCGGCGCAGCGGCCCAAGTGGCGGCTGCAGACCTTCGTCAGCGACTTTGCACCGTTGATGGCGCAGGCGGATCTGTTCATCGGCGCGGGCGGCGGAACCAGTTGGGAGCGCGCGGCGTTGGGGCTGCCGACCCTCTGCATTGCCGTGGCGGGGAATCAACAGGCCAATGCCGAGCGCCTGGCTGCGGCGGGTGCTCATGTGTACCTGGGCACCAGCGAGCAGGTGGATGTCGATTGCCTGCGTCAGGCTGTTGGTTTTGTGCTGAGCAATGTCAGCCTGCGTCAAAGCCTGGCTGAACGTTCGCGTCAATTGGTTGATGGCCTGGGCGCTCGGCGGTTTGCTGTCGCGTTGAGCGGTGAGAGTCTGCAACTGCGCCAGGCGCAAAGTGCTGACGAACGGCTGTTGTTTGACGGGCGTAATGCCGAGGCCGTGCGTCGCGGGTCGATCAATCAGGCCCCGATCGATTGGCAGGCTCATCGAGCCTGGATGGCGTCCAGCCTGGCCAATGCGCAGCGGTTATTGCTGGTCGGGCAAACCACCGATGGCCCCGTCGGAGTGTTGCGCTACGACCGTTGCGGCACACGCGCCGAGATCTCGGTGTATCTCTTCGACGGCCGTTTCGGTGTGGGCTGGGGCAGGGCGCTGCTGGCGCGTGGTGAGGAATTCGTGAGCCAGCATTGGCCAGACCTGACGGCTATCGAGGCTCAGGTGCTGCCCGCTAACGCGGCTTCGATCAAGCTGTTTGACGAGGCTGGGTACACTCAGTCGGCCTGTCGCTTCGAGCGCGTATTAAGGGATCGGATCAATGACTAGTTTTATGATTGGCTCGCGTTTGATCGGAGCAGAGGCGTCGCCGTTCATCATCGCTGAGATGAGCGGCAACCATAATCAGTCCCTCGAGGTCGCGTTGCAGATCGTCGAGGCGGCGGCCAAGGCCGGTGCGCACGCCTTGAAGCTGCAAACCTACACCGCCGACACCATGACCCTGGACCTGGATCACGGCGAATTCTTCATCCAGGATCCCAATAGCCTTTGGGCTGGGTCTTCGCTGTATGCGCTGTATGAGAAGGCGCATACGCCGTGGGAATGGCACGCGCCGATCTTTGCCCGGGCCAAAGAGCTGGGGATGCTGGCGTTCTCGACGCCGTTCGATGAGACGGCGGTGGATTTCCTCGAAAGCCTGGATGTGCCGGCCTACAAGATCGCCAGTTTTGAAAATACCGACCTGCCGCTGATTCGCCGGGTGGCGGCCACCGGTAAGCCGCTGATCATTTCCACCGGGATGGCCAGCATCGCCGAGCTGGATGAAACCGTGCGTGCGGCGCGTGCGGCAGGCTGCAAGGATCTGGTGCTGCTCAAATGCACCAGCACCTACCCGGCCACGCCTGCCAACAGCAACGTGAGAACTATTCCACACCTGCGCGAATTGTTTGGGTGCGAAGTGGGGTTGTCCGATCACTCCATGGGCGTCGGGGTCTCGGTGGCGGCGGTGGCCCTTGGGGCGACGGTGGTGGAAAAACATTTCACCCTGGATCGGGCTGCCGGAGGCGTCGACGCGAGCTTCTCGCTGGAACCGGCCGAGCTGGCCAGCCTGGTGGTTGAGACCGAGCGCGCCTGGCAGGCCCTGGGGCAGGTGCGTTATGGCGTCACCGAGGCCGAGCAGAAATCGCTGGTGTACCGTCGTTCGCTTTACGTCGCCCAGGACATGGCCGCCGGTGAGGTGTTCACGCCCCAGAACCTGCGGGCCATCCGCCCGGGTCTGGGCCTGGCACCCAAGCATGCGCAAAGCATTATCGGACGACGTGCCCGCGAGCCTCTAAAGCGCGGCACGCCGCTGGCCTGGTCGCTCATTGAATGACGGCTTCTGTGGCTGATTGCTTAAAATAGCGTGACCTGCGAGTCATAACGCGCATCTTCACTGTATTGTATTGATCGGGAAGATGGCGCCTGGCCGGTAATCGGTTCAGTGATAGCCCTTTAGGCTTCCCGTGGTTGCCCGTTGTGGGCAACGCAAACTCTATGTGTCGGCGCCCCTCGATTCGTGCGAACGGGGGTATTCAGCTGTTTATTATTGGGAAGCCGTAATGATTGGCATAAAAAGCATTGCGAGCTACGTACCTGTAGCCGGCGTGGACAATTACGCACAAGGTGCAAAATTCGAAAAGGATGAGGAATTCATCCTGGGCAAGATCGGCTCTGCCTTCCTGCCGCGTAAAGACGCCGGGCAGGAAACCTCGGACCTGTGCGTTGAAGCGGTCAATACGCTGTTTGCCAACAACCCCGAGCTCAAGCGCGAATCGATCGATGTGCTGATCGTCGTGACCCAGAACGGTGACGAAGAAGGTCTGCCGCACACCGCCGCGATCGTTCAGGACAAGCTCGGTCTGCCGACCACCGTTGCTGCCTTCGATATCTCGCTGGGCTGCTCTGGCTACGTTTACGGCATCTATGCGATCAAAGGCTTCATGGAAGCTGCGGGCCTGAAAAACGGCCTGTTGGTGACCGCCGACCCTTACTCGAAAATCGTCGACCCCGAAGATCGCAACACCACCATGCTGTTCGGTGATGCGGCCACTGCGACCTGGATGGGCGAAGACGCCCCGTGGCAGTTGGGCAAGGCCAAGTTCGGCACCGACGGTTCTGGCGCGCCGCATCTGAAAGTCACTGACGGGGTGTTCTTCATGAACGGTCGTCAGGTCTTCAACTTTGCGTTGCTGAAAGTCCCGGCGCATTTACACGAGTTGCTCGATGAGTCCGGCCTGCACGCCGATGATATCGATGCGTTCTGCATTCACCAGGGCAGTGCGGCAATTGTTGACGCGGTGGCGCGGCGTTTCGAGGGTGATCCGCAGAAGTTCATCAAGGACATGGTCGAGACCGGTAATACCGTATCGTCGAGCATTCCGTTGTTGCTGGAAAAACACGTACTCGACGCCAAATGGAAGCGCGTTGCGCTGAGCGGTTTTGGTGTTGGGCTCTCGTGGGGTTCGGCGATTATTTATCGCCCTTGAACTAAATCCTGTGGCATAAAAAAAGCGTCCAAGGTGTAACCTTGGACGCTATTTTTTTGCCTGAATGACGACCGAGGCAGCATGAGCGACAGCGTTGAAGACAATTTCCAGGTGATAGAGAGTCGCTGGCCGGCGCTGCATGTACGGTTGATGACTGAAGACAGTGCGGCGATTCAGGCTGAGTTGGTGGAAGGTTTGGGGTCGACCCTGAGCATTGCCGGAATCCAGCTCACCAGTCGCCATGACCGCACGCGTGAAGCGCGGTTGCAAGCGGCCAGTCTGCCACCGGCGAGCCCCGTGGTGCATGTCTACGGCACAGGGCTGGGTGACTTGCCGTGTGTGCTGCTTGAAAACACCGAGCTTCAGCGTTTGTACGTGCATATCCTCAACGGTGCGATTTTCTCGTTGACGCTGCAGTTGCTCGATCAGCGGCAGTGGCTCAGTGATCCAAGGGTCGAGTTGATCTATGCCGGTGACTTGTCGGACATCCACCTGCCGTTTTTTGCGCTGCCGTCCGAGATGCTGCTGGCAGATGACTTCAATGCCAAGATTCGCGATCGGCTGATCAGCGAAGTGCACCTTACCTTCAATAATCGTGAGTTCGACCCGCAGTCCCCGGCGATCATTGAGCGGCTGGAGGAGAGTCGTGAGCTGGTGAGTCGTGACCGCGATGTGGCCGAGTTGTTTGCGACGTGTCCGGGGCGAGAAGTCTACGTGATCGGCACGGGGCCAAGCCTTGAGCAGCATTTCGATCAGCTTCTGGCGATACGCGAGCGCGAACAGCGGCCCTTGTTCATCAGCGTCGACACTGCCTATCGACCGTTGCGCGAACATGGCATCACGCCGGATCTGGTGGTCAGTATCGACCGGAGAATCACCTTCAGGCACTTGCCGCCCGAGGACACCGACAACATCCCTCTGGTGTACCTGCCAATGAGCGACCCGCAGGTACTCAAGGCCTGGAAGGGCACGCGTTACGTCGGGTATTCAGCCAGCCCGGTCTATGCGGCTATCCGCCAGCAGATCAGTAAGGCTGAGCTCTATGTTGGCGGCAGTGTGATCCATCCGGCGGTGGATCTGGCAGTGAAGATGGGCGCGGACCGGATTACCCTGTTCGGCGCCGACTTTGCGTTCCCGATGAACAAAACCCATGCCGGCTGGAAGGATGGCGATCTGGGGCCAGGGGTGAGCCAGGCCAGGCACTGGGTGCTCGATGGTCATGGGCTGCGGGTCAGAACGCAGCTGAACTTCCGCAGTTACCTGTGTGAGCTGGAACGCTACATTGCCGGGCATCCGCAGGTACGTTTCTTTAACAGCAGCCGGGCAGGGGCGATGATTGTGGGAACGACGTTCAATCAGGAGTTCGTGCAATGAGCGGGCTGGCACAATGCATTATCGAGTGTCGGCAATGCGCCGGGTTGTTTCGTCTCGGACGTGATGTCGAAGCCGCGCTGACCATGGTCGATGTGTTCGATAAGGTGCAGGACCTGCTTTGTCAGCGCTCTGAAGAGATCCAGCAACAGTGGGCGCAATTGCTCATGTCGATGCTGACCGCTCAGGAGGCGCAGGACTGGCTGGGGTTGGCCGACACAATGGAATATGAATTGATCGATTTGCTGGAAGCCGGTCACGCTCACCACTGAATAGTTTTCTGCCGGCAAGGGCGATCCTCTCGCTTCTCTGTTTTCGGCAATTTCCTGACGTCATTTTTCTCTCGTGGGTCTCGTGCAGGCCTTTGTTTTCGCGGGGGTGGCAGTGTGATGGCAATATTTTTAAAAAAAGCCCTCAAGCAACCTGCAATCGCGACGATAACTACTACGAAGGTTCTCTAGGCCACACCCGGCGGTTGCCAGGGCCGGAAGCCGCAGTACCCAACCAACGAGGAACTCACCATGACTTTAGGCGTAAACACTAACGTTGCTTCCCTGCGTGTTCAGGCAAACCTGAACAAAGCCTCTAACGCTCTGCAGGATTCGATGACTCGCCTGTCTTCCGGCCTGAAAATCAACAGCGCCAAAGACGACGCTGCCGGCCTGCAGATCGCTACCCGTATGAGCAGCCAGATCCGCGGTCAGACCGTAGCCATCAAAAACGCCAACGACGGTATCTCGATGGCTCAGACCGCTGAAGGCGCTCTGCAAGAGACCACTAACATTCTGCAACGTATGCGTGAACTGGCTGTCCAGGCACGTAACGGCACCAACGGCACTGCTGACCAGACCGCGACCAACGCGGAATTCACTCAGATGTCCGACGAACTGACTCGTATCTCCGCGAGCACCAACCTGAACGGCAAAAACCTGCTGGACGGTTCGGCTGGTAGCATGACCCTGCAAGTGGGTTCCAACACCGGTACTGCCAACCAGATTACCCTGACCCTGAGCAGCAAGTTCGACGCCGTCAGCCTGTCGGTAGGTAGCGGTACTACTGTTCTGACCGGTGCTACCAGCGCTGCTGCTGCTTCGGCTATCGACGGTGCAATCACCGCAATCGACGCTGCACTGGCCACCGTTGGCGCTGTTCGTGCAAACCTCGGTGCTTCGCAAAACCGTCTGACCAGCACCATCTCCAACCTGCAGAACGTCAACGAAAACGCCACCGCTGCACTGGGTCGCGTACAAGACACCGACTTCGCTGCGGAAACTGCTAACCTGACCAAGAACCAAACCCTGCAATCGGCTTCCACCGCTGTTCTGGCGCAAGCCAACCAGCTGCCAAACGCCGTACTGAAGCTGCTTCAGTAATTTTGCAATGAGTTTTGGCGGGGGGGTGCGCTGGTCGTGCTCTTCCGCTTTTTGCTTTTGGAGGTGATGGACATGGACATGAGCGTAAAGCTGAACTTGTCTTACCCGGCGGTTAAACCGGTGAGCAGCACTACCGATAAACCGGTCGAGGCGCCTCAGGCCGATAGCGTACCGGCTGTGGCTGGTAGTAAAGACTCTGATGCCGATAAGTTGAAAGCTGCCGTGCAGGAAATCGAAAAGTTTGTGCAGTCGATCAAGCGCAACCTGGAGTTTTCAATCGATGAAGGGTCCGGCAAGGTTGTTGTAAAAGTGATTGCCACTGCAACGGGTGAAGTGGTGCGACAAATCCCTTCCGAAGAAGCCTTGAAGCTGGCGGACAGTTTGAATACGGCGAGCAACGTGCTGTTCGACGCAAAGGCCTGACAACTGGCATGAATAGTGTGTGTACGTTCATTTGACGGCATGAGTGGTCAAAAGTCCGGCAACAGACAGAAAGGGAGATGCACATGGCAAGTCCAATTTTACCGGGTACAGGTCTGGGTTCCGGCCTGGATATCAGTTCGATCGTTACTGCGTTGGTCAACGCCGACAAATCTGCCAAGCAGACTCAGATCACCACCCAGACCACGCTCACCACCTCGAAGATTTCCGGTGTGGGTTCGCTCAAAAGTGCCTTGGCTGCTTATCAGGCTGCCATGGACAAGCTTAATAGCTCGACAAGTCCTGCGTTTGCGGGTTTTGCGGCAACTTCATCGACTCCGTCGACCTTGACCGTGACCTCTGATAACACCGCGGTTAACGGTAATTACAACATTAATGTGAAAAACCTGGCCACCGGTTCCAAAGTTGCCAGTGCTTCATTTGCAGGCGGTGCTACCAGTGCCATTCCGAGTGGTACGTTGAATATCAGTCAAAATGGCACTGCCTACAGCGTCACTATTCCGTCCGGTGCGACGCTGCAGTCCACTCGCGACGCAATCAACACCACGCTGACAGCCCAGGGCATCACGGCCAACATCGTCACTGACAGCAACGGTTCGCGTCTGGTGATCGGGTCGACCGCAACGGGCAAGGGTTCGGACCTTACTGTCAGTGGTATTGCCGGTCTGGCAATCGACGGCACCAAGATGATGGGGACTATCCCTGATCCGTCGTCGACAACTGGAGGGACGATGCCTGATCCCGCCAGTTCCGGTACGATCGGTGCGCTGGCCGCTGATGCGAGCCTGACGATTGATGGCCTGGCACTCACCAGCAAAACCAACACCATCAGTCAGGCGGTGGGTGGCTTGAGCATGACGCTGGTAGCACCGGGTACCTCGACGGTGAACGTGGCGACCAACACCAGCGGTTTGCAGACGTCGATACAGTCGTTCGTCGACGCCTATAACACGCTGGTCAAGACAGTGACCTCGCTGACCCAGGCCTCGGCCGATGCCAGTGGCAAGCTGACTGTCTCTGCTGCGCTGACCGGTGACTCGGTGCCTCGTTCGATCATTGCCGATATTCGTAATCAGCTGGTGACTCCAGGGCCTGGAGGGCAATTGGCGGTGCTGGCGCAATTGGGTATCACCACCGATCAGAAAGCCGGTACGCTGAACTTTGACTCTGTCAAGTTCACCACTGCGATGACTACCCAAGGGTTGAGTAGCCAGGTTCAGACGCTGTTCACCGGGACTAACAGCACCAATGGCCTGCTGGCCCGGATGGGTACGGCGATCAGTCCTTACTTGCAGACCGGTGGGATTCTTGATCAGCGCACCACCAGCCTGAACGTGGCGAAAAACGATCTGAGCAATCAGCAGGTGGCGTTGGACTTGCGCGTTACCACTATGACCGCGACGCTGAGTGCCAAGTACAATGCCATGGACCTGTTGGTCGGACAGATGAAGGCGACGTCGACCAGCATCACCTCGTTCTTCAGCTCCTTGAACGCACAGAAGTCCAGCGGCTAATCATGAGCCAGCGCCAAAAACCCGGCTGCGTTTTTAACGCGCCGGGTTTTTGCCTTTTGACTTTAAAGTTTTTTGACTCGTAGACGATACATTGGTTATACGAGCCCTTGAGTTGTGATGAGGTAGAGCATGAATCCGATGTTAGCCCTTCGGCAATATCAGAAAATTGGCGCGCAAACGCAAACCTCCGAAGCCAGTCCGCACCGTTTGGTGCAGATGCTGATGGAGGGTGGGCTGGACCGTATTGCTCAGGCCAAAGGCGCCATGGAGCGCAAGGATATTCCAGGCAAAGGTGTATTTATCAGCAAGGCCATCGGCATCATTGGCGGCTTGCGTGAAGGCCTGGACCTTGAGAACAAGGCTGATGAGGTAGGGGAGCTGGATAATCTCTACGTCTACATGATGAAGCGTCTGGCAGAGGCTAACATCAACAGCGATCCGAAGATCCTCGACGAAGTCGCCGGTTTGCTGAGTACCGTCAAAGAAGGCTGGGATGCCATCGCAGTGCCGGGTCCGCAGTTTTAAGGAGATCACCATGAGTCTTGTACTGCAGCGTATCGAACAAACCCGTGAAGCTTTGGTCGAGGCACTGGCCGAGCGTAACTGGGAAGCTATCGGTCAATTGGACCTGGATTGCCGTTCCTGCATGGAAGACGTTTTGAGTGAAGCTTCGCTGGATGAGACGGCGTTGCGCGAAAACCTCGAGGAGTTGCTGGGGGTTTATCGGCAGTTGTTGGAAGCGGCGACGGGGGAGCGTCAGGCAATATTCGATGAGATGTCGCAGATCCATCAAGCACAGAACGCGGCAAAGGTTTACCATCTGTTCGGTTAACCCTCAGTTAATCCGACCGTGGTGCGCCATAAATTTGACTGTGCGCGGTTTTTTGACTTAACTAGTGGCTGTTTGATGATTTCAGGCGTCTATCAGGCTTAACGTGCCTGCAAGCGTCTAGCTTGCCCACTCATTTCGGGCATTGAGTTGACTAGGGAAGTTGCTATTGCATGTGGCGTGAAACCAAAATTCTGCTGATTGATGACGATAGCGTCCGCCGCCGCGATTTGGCGGTGATTTTAAATTTTCTTGGCGAAGAAAATTTACCCTGTGGTAGCCATGACTGGCAGCAGGCGGTCGGCTCTTTGTCATCAAGTCGTGAAGTAATCTGTGTCCTCATCGGGACCGTAAATGCTCCTGGCACTCTTCCGGGTCTGCTAAAGACACTCGCTACCTGGGATGAGTTCCTTCCGGTTTTGTTGATGGGCGATAATTCTTCCGTTGACCTGCCGGAGGACCAGCGTCGCCGGGTGCTTTCCACTCTGGAAATGCCGCCCAGCTACAGCAAGTTGCTGGACTCCCTGCACCGCGCCCAGGTTTATCGCGAGATGTACGACCAGGCCCGTGAGCGCGGTCGTCATCGTGAGCCCAATCTTTTCCGTAGTCTTGTCGGCACCAGTCGGGCGATTCAACACGTGCGCCAGATGATGCAGCAAGTGGCCGACACCGACGCCAGCGTACTGATCCTCGGTGAGTCCGGTACGGGTAAGGAAGTGGTTGCGCGCAACCTGCACTATCACTCCAAGCGTCGCGACGCGCCGTTCGTTCCGGTCAACTGCGGTGCGATCCCGGCCGAGCTTCTGGAAAGCGAGCTGTTCGGCCATGAGAAGGGTGCCTTTACCGGGGCCATCACCAGTCGCGCCGGGCGCTTTGAGCTGGCCAATGGCGGCACGCTGTTCCTTGACGAGATCGGCGATATGCCGCTGCCGATGCAGGTCAAGCTGCTGCGGGTATTGCAAGAGCGCACCTTCGAGCGCGTCGGGAGCAACAAGACCCAGAGCGTTGACGTGCGAATCATTGCCGCGACCCACAAGAATCTCGAAAGCATGATCGAGGTCGGCAGCTTCCGTGAGGATCTGTACTACCGCCTGAATGTCTTCCCGATCGAGATGGCGCCGCTGCGTGAGCGTGTCGAGGACATTCCGTTGCTGATGAACGAGTTGATCTCGCGCATGGAGCACGAGAAGCGCGGTTCCATTCGCTTCAACTCGGCAGCGATCATGTCGCTGTGCCGTCATGGCTGGCCAGGCAACGTTCGTGAGCTGGCCAACCTGGTCGAGCGCATGGCGATCATGCATCCGTACGGGGTGATTGGCGTGGTCGAGTTGCCGAAGAAATTCCGTTATGTCGATGACGAAGACGAGCAACTGGTTGATAGCTTGCGCAGCGATCTTGAAGAGCGGGTAGCCATCAATGGCCATACCCCGGACTTCACTGCGAACGCCATGCTGCCGCCAGAAGGTCTGGACCTGAAAGACTACCTCGGTGGTCTGGAACAAGGCCTGATTCAGCAGGCGCTGGATGATGCCAATGGCATCGTGGCGCGCGCCGCCGAACGCCTGCGTATTCGTCGTACCACACTGGTGGAAAAGATGCGCAAATACGGCATGAGCCGTCGCGAGGGTGACGAACAGGCGGACGATTGACGCCTGTTTTTCAACTCGTTGAATAATGGGTAGTTTTTTTTAGGCATGGGTATTGCTAGTTCCTCGCAACGTTCCGTTTAACTGACGGTCAGCCAAGCGAGAGAGCACGATGCCCCAAGCCGCCCAAATGTCTCCTGCCCCCGACGCGCCCTCTGTAGAGCAGGCAAGTCGACTTGGGCTTGAGCAGGCCTTCGCGCTGTTCAATCAGATGTCGAGCCAACTTACCGACTCCTACAGCATGCTTGAAGCCCGGGTCACCGAGCTCAAGGGCGAGTTGGCGGTGGTCAGTGCTCAGCGCATGCAAGAGCTGGCCGAAAAAGAGCGCCTGGCCAACCGGCTGCAAAACCTTCTCGACTTGTTGCCCGGCGGCGTGATCGTCATTGATGCCCAAGGTATCGTGCGCGAAGCCAATCCGGCCGCGAGCGAGCTGCTGGGATTGCCGCTTGAAGGTGAGTTGTGGCGTCATGTCATTGCGCGCTGCTTTGCCCCGCGTGAAGACGACGGTCATGAAATTTCCCTGAAGGATGGTCGGCGCCTGTCGATTGCCACCCGCTCGCTGGATGCCGAGCCGGGTCAGTTGGTGTTGCTCAACGACCTGACCGAAACCCGGCACTTGCAAGACCAATTGGCTCGCCATGAGCGCTTGTCGTCCCTTGGGCGAATGGTTGCCTCCCTGGCGCATCAGATTCGTACGCCATTGTCTGCGGCATTGCTTTACGCCAGTCATTTGACTGAGCAAGAGCTGCCGGTCGCCACTCAGCAACGGTTTGCCGGGCGATTGAAAGAACGTCTGCATGAGCTGGAGCATCAGGTGCGCGACATGCTGGTGTTTGCTCGCGGCGAGCTGCCGTTGACCGATCGCGTGACGCCCAAGGCGCTCCTGCAAGCGCTGCAAGCGGCCGCATTGACTCATGTTCAGGATTATCCGGTGCGTTGGCAGTGCGACAGCCATGTCGGGGAATTGCTGTGTAATCGCGACACGCTGGTCGGCGCGCTGCTGAACCTGATTGAAAATGCGATTCAGGCCTGTACTGGTGATGTACGCCTGAAAATTCATCTCTACACCCGTGAAAACACCCTTCGACTGTGTGTCAGCGATAACGGCGGCGGTATTGACGCGGCCGTATTGGCGCGCCTGGGTGAGCCATTTTTCACCACCAAAACCACCGGCACCGGTCTTGGCCTGACCGTGGTCAAGGCGGTGGCCCGTGCTCATCAGGGAGAATTGCAGCTGCGCTCGCGGCCGGGCCGCGGCACCTGTGCGGTGGTGGTGTTGCCGTTTTTTTCTGGTAAGCAGCCCAGCGCTCAAGGCGTGGAGTGAGGTTGATGGCAATCAAGGTTCTACTGGTCGAAGATGACCGCGCATTGCGTGAAGCATTGGCCGATACGCTGCTGCTGGCAGGTCATGATTACACTGCGGTGGGCTCGGCTGAGGATGCGCTGAAAGCCGTGGCGAGCGAGTCATTCAATCTGGTGGTCAGTGACGTCAACATGCCGGGCATGGATGGTCATCAGTTGTTGGGCGTGTTGCGTATTCGTCATCCGCAGTTGCCGGTGTTGTTGATGACCGCTCATGGTGCGGTTGAGCGTGCAGTCGATGCGATGCGTCAGGGGGCGGCGGACTATCTGGTCAAGCCATTCGAGCCCAAGGCCTTGCTCGACCTGGTGGCGCGACATGCCCTGGGTTGTCTGGGTGTCGCAGAGGGCCCGGTGGCGTTTGAACCGGCCAGTGCGCAGTTGCTTGAGTTGGCCGCACGTGTCGCGCGCAGTGATTCAACGGTGTTGATCTCTGGCGAGTCGGGCACCGGCAAAGAGGTGCTGGCGCGTTACATTCACCAGCACTCCCACCGCGCCAGTCAGCCATTCATTGCGATCAACTGTGCGGCGATCCCGGACAACATGCTCGAAGCAACCTTGTTCGGCCATGAGAAGGGCTCGTTCACGGGCGCTATTGCGGCCCAGGCGGGCAAGTTCGAGCAGGCTGACGGCGGGACCATTCTGCTCGACGAAATTTCTGAAATGCCCTTGGGTCTTCAGGCCAAGCTGCTACGCGTTTTGCAGGAGCGTGAAGTCGAACGCGTGGGGGGGCGCAAGCCGATTGTGCTGGATATCCGCGTGGTTGCGACCACCAACCGGGATCTGGCGGGCGAAGTGGCGGCGGGGCGCTTTCGTGAAGATCTTTACTATCGCCTGTCGGTATTTCCGCTGGCCTGGCGTCCGTTGCGTGAGCGCACTGCCGATATCTTGCCGCTCGCCGAGCGTTTGCTGGCCAAGCACGTCAATAAAATGAAGCATGCCGCTGCCAGACTCTCGCCTGAGGCTCAGGCTTGCCTGATCGGTTATCCATGGCCGGGCAATGTGCGCGAGCTGGACAACGCCATTCAGCGGGCGCTGATTTTGCAGCAGGGGGGCTTGATTCAGCCGCAGGACTTCTGCCTCGCAGGGCCGGTTGCTTGCGCACCGCTGCCGGTATCGGCACCTGTTCCGATGTCGGCGCGAGTACTTGAGGTCGAGGCGCCCCAGGGCGATTCAGCGGGCGCGCTGGGCGATGATCTGCGGCGTCGCGAGTTTCAGATGATCATCGATACATTGCGTTCCGAGCGCGGCCGGCGTAAGGAAGCGGCCGAGCGTCTGGGTATCAGTCCGCGGACCTTGCGCTACAAATTGGCACAAATGCGCGATGCCGGAATGGATGTCGAGGCCTATTTGTTTGCGACCTGAACCGTATCTGTAGCAGCTGTCGAGCTTGCGAGGCTGCGTTCGGCTGCGAAGCAGTCGTAAATCGGGCGACGAGATTTTCCAGAAAAAACGCGAACGCAGGATCTGCGAGGACTTCGTCCTCGAACGCAGCCTCGCGGGCTCGGCAGCTGCTACGGGGGCGGTGATCCGTGTCGGACTTTTATGAAAGGTCGCCATGGAGCTGGCACCCTTGTTGCTAACACCACTCTATCCGCCGAGTGAGTGTCAAAAAATTGCGGGCCGTCAGAGAGAGTAGACCATGAGCCAGGGAATTGAATTTAATCGGTTGATGTTGGACATGCGGTCCATGCAAATGGACGCCATGGCTCAGCCGAAAGCGGCAGTCGCGGTGCCGGAAATGGGCGGCAGCAGCTTTTCCGACATGCTCGGTCAGGCAGTCAACAAGGTCAACGATACCCAGCAGGCTTCGAGCCAACTGGCCAATGCGTTCGAAATTGGCAAAAGCGGCGTCGACCTGACGGATGTGATGATTTCCTCACAGAAGGCCAGCGTGTCTTTCCAGGCGTTGACCCAAGTGCGTAACAAGCTGGTACAGGCATACCAAGACATCATGCAGATGCCGGTCTAAGGAAGTATTGAGTCATGGCAGAAGCAGTCGCCGATAACGTTCCGGCCAAGGCCAAACCTGCAGACGGAAAACCGCCGTTGTTTGGTCTGTCTTTCCTGGAAAACCTCTCCGAGATGACCATGCTGCGTCAGGTGGGCCTGTTGGTTGGCCTGGCTGCGAGCGTGGCGATCGGTTTTGCCGTGGTGCTGTGGTCTCAGCAACCCGACTATCGGCCGTTGTACGGCAGCCTTGCCGGTTTGGACGCCAAGCAGGTCATGGAAACCCTGGCCGCCGCTGACATTCCCTACACCGTTGAACCCAACTCCGGTGCCTTGCTGGTCAAGGCCGATGATGTAGCGCGTGCGCGGCTCAAGCTCGCCGCTGCGGGTGTCAGTCCCAAGGACGGCAACATCGGTTTTGAAATTCTCGACAAGGACCAGGGGCTGGGGACCAGTCAGTTCATGGAGGCGACCCGTTATCGTCGCGGCCTTGAAGGTGAGCTGGCGCGGACCATTTCCAGCCTGAACAACGTCAAGGGTGCCCGTGTGCACCTGGCCATTCCGAAAAGTTCGGTATTCGTGCGTGACGAGCGCAAGCCAAGCGCATCGGTACTGGTTGAGCTCTATTCCGGTCGATCGCTGGAGCCGGGTCAGGTTCTGGCCATCATCAATCTGGTGGCGACCAGTGTTCCTGAGTTGAGCAAGTCGCAGATCACCGTCGTGGACCAGAAGGGCACCTTGCTCTCCGATCAGGCGGAAAATTCCGAACTGACCATGGCCGGCAAGCAATTCGATTACAGCCGCCGCATGGAAAGCATGCTCACGCAGCGGGTGCACAATATTCTGCAACCGGTACTGGGTACTGATCGCTACAAGGCCGAAGTCTCCGCCGACGTGGACTTCAGTGCGGTCGAGTCGACTTCGGAGCAATTCAACCCGGATCAACCGGCATTGCGCAGCGAGCAGTCGACGACCGAACAGCGCACCGCCAGCAACGGCCCGCAAGGCGTTCCCGGTGCTCTGAGCAATCAGCCGCCTGCGCCTGCCTCCGCACCGCAAACCACCGGTGGCGCGACGGCTTCGGCCGGCATGGTGCAGCCAGGTCAGCCGCTGCTCGATGCCAACGGTCAACAAATCATGGACCCGGCCACCGGTCAGCCGATGCTGGCACCGTATCCGGCGGACAAGCGTCAACAATCCACCAAGAACTTCGAACTCGACCGCTCCATCAGCCATACCAAGCAGCAGCAGGGCCGGTTGAATCGCCTGTCGGTTGCCGTGGTTGTGGATGATCAGGTCAAGGTCAACGCGGCCAACGGTGAAACCACTCGTTCGCCATGGAGCGCCGATGAATTGGCGCGCTTCACCCGTCTGGTCCAGGACGCCGTCGGTTTTGACGCCAGCCGTGGCGACAGCGTCAGCGTGATCAACGTGCCGTTCTCGGCCGAGCGTGGCGAAGTCGTCGCCGATATTCCGTTCTACTCGCAGCCCTGGTTCTGGGATGTGGTGAAACAGGTTCTCGGGGTGTTGTTCATTCTGGTGCTGGTGTTTGGCGTGCTGCGTCCAGTGCTCAACAACATCACCGGTGGCGGCAAAGGCAAGCATCTGGCCGGTATTGGCAGCGATGTCGAGCTCGGTGGCATGGGCGGTCTGGACGGCGAACTGGCCAACGATCGTGTCAGCCTCGGCGGCCCGCAAAGTATTCTGCTGCCTAGCCCGAGCGAAGGCTATGACGCACAGTTGAACGCAATCAAGAGCCTCGTGGCCGAAGACCCGGGTCGTGTGGCTCAGGTCGTGAAAGAGTGGATTAACGCAGATGAGTGATAACCGAGTCGCTATCGCCAAACTCAGCCGGGTCGACAAAGCCGCGATTCTGCTGCTGTCCCTGGGTTCAACCGATGCTGCGCAAGTGCTGCGCCACATGGGACCCAAAGAGGTTCAGCGTGTGGGCGTGGCCATGGCGCAGATGGGCAATGTGCACCGCGAGCAGGTCGAGCAGGTGATGAGCGAGTTCGTCGACATCGTCGGCGATCAGACCAGCCTCGGCGTCGGTTCCGATGACTATGTGCGCAAGATGCTCACCCAGGCGCTGGGCGAAGACAAGGCCAACGGCCTGATCGACCGGATCCTGCTGGGCGGCAACACCAGTGGTCTCGACAGTCTCAAATGGATGGAGCCGCGTGCGGTGGCGGACGTGATCCGTTACGAGCACCCGCAAATCCAGGCAATCGTTGTGGCATACCTGGATCCGGATCAGGCCGGTGAAGTCCTCGGCAACTTCGACCACAAGGTGCGGCTGGACATCATTTTGCGGGTTTCGTCGCTCAATACCGTGCAACCGGCGGCCCTGAAAGAACTGAACCAGATTCTCGAGAAGCAATTCTCCGGCAACTCCAACGCCGCGCGCACCAACCTGGGTGGTATCAAGCGTGCAGCCGATATCATGAACTTCCTCGACAGCTCGATTGAAGGCCAGTTGATGGACTCGATCCGCGAAGTCGACGAAGACCTGTCCGGTCAGATCGAAGACCTCATGTTCGTGTTCAACAACCTGTCCGATGTCGACGACCGCGGCATTCAGGCGCTGTTGCGCGAAGTGTCCTCGGACGTATTGGTGCTGGCCCTCAAGGGCTCGGACGAAGGCGTCAAGGAAAAGATCTTCAAGAACATGTCCAAGCGTGCGGCCGAATTGCTGCGCGACGATCTGGAGGCCAAGGGCCCGGTACGCGTCAGCGACGTGGAAACCGCACAGAAAGAAATCCTCACCATTGCCCGCCGTATGGCCGAAGCCGGAGAAATCGTTCTCGGCGGGAAGGGCGGCGAGGAAATGATTTAACGCCATGGCATCCAAGAGTGATGAGTCGCCCACCGACCTGATCCGTGCGCGTGATGTCCGTGGTTTCGATATCTGGTCGTTGCCCAGCTTCGATCCGTACGTCCCGGAGCCTGAGCCAGAACCGGTGGAAGAACCGCCGGAGATGGAAGAAGTGCCGCTGGATGAAGTCCAGCCACTGACCCTCGAAGAGCTCGAAAGCATTCGCCAGGAAGCCTACAACGAAGGCTTCGCCACGGGCGAGAGAGAAGGTTTTCACAGTGCCACGCTCAAGGTTCGTCAGGAAGCTGACGTGGCCCTGAGCGCGAAGCTCGCCCACCTGGAATTGTTGATGGGCAATTTGTTTGAGCCGATTGCCGAGCAAGATACGCAGATCGAGAAATCCCTGGTCGATCTGGTTCAGCACATCGCCAAACAGGTGATTCAGCGCGAACTGGCCATCGACTCGACGCAAATCGAACACGTCATGCGCGAAGCCCTGAAATTGCTGCCGCTGGGCGTCGGCAATGTCCGTCTGTACATCAATCCGCAGGATTTCGAGCAGGTCAAGGCACTGCGCGAGCGCCATGAAGAGACCTGGCGCATTGTCGAAGACGAAGCCATGCTGCCGGGCGGATGCCGGGTTGAAACCGAGCACAGCCGCATCGACGCAACCGTAGAAACCCGCATCACGCAAATCATGGCCAAGCTGTTCGATCAGTTGCACGATCAGGCGCTGCACCCGGCCGAGGCGGATTTGACGCTCGAACTTCCCGTCTCTGAAAAACCGTCTGCCACACTGCTTGACCCAGAACCGGAAGCCGCTGATGCGCCTTGATCGCACCAGCTTCGGCAAGCGCCTGAGTACGTATGCGCACGCCACCGAGTTGCCCGGTCAACCGATCCTCGAAGGGCGTTTGCTGCGCATGGTGGGCCTGACACTTGAGGCTGAAGGGCTGCGTGCGGCCATGGGCAGCCGCTGCATGGTGATCAACGACGACAGTTATCACCCGGTACAGGTCGAAGCCGAAGTCATGGGTTTCTCCGGCAGCAAGGTGTTTCTGATGCCGGTCGGCAGTGTCGCCGGCATCGCCCCGGGCGCCAGAGTTGTACCCTTGGCCGATACCGGCCGCTTGCCGATGGGCATGAGCATGCTGGGGCGCGTACTCGATGGCGCCGGCCGTGCACTGGACGGCAAGGGCGGGATGAAAGCCGAAGACTGGGTGCCGATGGACGGTCCGACCATCAACCCGCTCAAGCGTGACCCCATCAGCCAGCCACTGGACGTGGGTATTCGCTCCATCAACGGATTATTGACAGTCGGTCGCGGTCAGCGCCTCGGTCTTTTCGCCGGCACCGGTGTCGGCAAGAGTGTGCTGCTGGGCATGATGACCCGCTTCACCGAGGCCGACATCATCGTGGTCGGGCTGATCGGCGAACGGGGTCGCGAGGTCAAGGAGTTCATCGAGCACATCCTGGGTGAAGAGGGGCTCAAGCGCTCTGTGGTGGTGGCGTCCCCGGCGGACGATGCGCCACTGATGCGTTTGCGCGCCGCCATGTATTGCACGCGAATCGCCGAGTATTTTCGCGACAAGGGCAAGAACGTCCTGTTGCTGATGGACTCCCTGACCCGTTTTGCTCAGGCGCAGCGGGAAATCGCCTTGGCCATCGGCGAGCCGCCAGCGACCAAGGGCTACCCGCCGTCGGTATTCGCCAAACTGCCGAAACTGGTGGAGCGCGCCGGTAATGCCGAAGCGGGCGGCGGTTCGATCACCGCGTTTTATACGGTCCTGTCCGAAGGCGACGATCAGCAGGATCCGATTGCTGACGCAGCGCGTGGCGTGCTCGACGGGCACATCGTGTTGTCGCGACGCCTGGCGGAAGAGGGGCACTACCCGGCGATCGACATTGAGGCGTCCATCAGTCGGGTCATGCCGGCGGTGGTCACTGCGGAGCACATGATGCGCGCGCAGTACTTCAAGCAACTCTGGTCGCGTTACCAGCAAAGTCGCGACCTGATCAGCGTCGGCGCCTATGTGGCGGGCGGCGATCGGGAAACCGACCTGGCAATCTCGTTGCAGCCACAATTGGTCAAGTACCTGCGTCAGGGGTTGAACGACAGCATCAGCCTGGGTGAGAGCGAGGCCTATCTTGGCTCGATCTTCGCCCCTGCGGCTGGCGGCTAATACTTCATGACCCAGAGCCGGTCAGCGCGCCTGGCACCCGTGGTCGAGCTGGCTGAAAAGGCCGAAAAAGCGGCCGTCCAGCGCTTGGGGCACTTCCAGGGGCAGGTGCGCTTGGCCGAGAGCAAGCTCGCTGACCTCGAAAATTTCCGCCTCGAGTATCAGGAGCAATGGATCGAACGTGGCAGCCATGGCGTCTCGGGGCAATGGTTGTTGGGGTATCAGGGTTTTCTCGCGCAGTTGGGCACTGCTATCGATCAGCAGCGTCAAAGCCTGGCCTGGCACCAGAACAACTTGAACAAGGCGCGTGAAGCCTGGCAGCAGGCGTTTACCCGGGTTGAAGGGCTGCGCAAACTGGTGCAGCGCTACATCGATGAAGCCCGCCAACTCGAAGACCGGCGCGAGCAGAAGCTGCTCGATGAGCTTTCTCAGCGTTTGCCACGTCAAAGTCCTTACTGATCCGGCATTTGTCCGGTGCAGGTTGCCCATATGCGTGCGGGGTGCTAAACCTTCTACACGTTGCCAATGACAAGGAAGCTGCAACATGGGCGTTGAAGCAGTGATTTCACCGGATGGGAAAAAGCTGACGATCTCGATCAAGGGGCGGTTCGATCTTGGCAGCTATCAGGAGTTTCGTGGGTCCTACGAACATCTCGTCTTTAATCGTGACGACAAGCATTGGCATTTGGCAGAGCACGATCAGGAGCGCCCGCATAACAAGTCGCCGGAGCCGAGTTCGGTGGTGGTCGATCTGAAAGAAACTACCTATCTCGACAGCTCGGCGCTCGGCATGCTGTTGCTGCTGCGCGACCATGCTGGCGGGGACCGCGCCGATATCAGTGTCGTCAACAGCAACTCGGACGTGCGAAAAATCCTCGCGATCTCCAATTTCAACAAGCTTTTCGACATCAGTTGATCGCCATGTCACCACCGCTTGAGCCGCTGACGGTACTGATCGCTGAAGACAGCGCGGCTGATCGCTTGCTGCTGTCGAGTATCGTCCGGCGCCAGGGGCATGAGGTGCTAACGGCGGCCAACGGTGCCGAAGCGGTTGAGCTGTATCAGCAGCAGCGTCCGCAATTGGTGCTGATGGACGCGATGATGCCGGTGATGGATGGTTTCGAAGCCGCGCGGCAGATCAAGCTGTTGGCTGGCGAAACCCTGGTGCCGATCATCTTCCTGACTTCGTTGACGCAAAGCGAGGCCTTGGCGCGTTGCCTGGAGGCGGGTGGTGACGACTTTCTGGCAAAACCCTATAACCAGGTGATATTGGGCGCCAAGATCAAGGCGATGGACCGTTTGCGGCGGTTACAGGCGACAGTGCTGGAGCAGCGCGATCTGATCGCCAGGCACCATAATTACCTGCTCAATGAGCAGCGGGTGGCCAAGGCGGTGTTTGACAAGGTTGCTCACTCCGGTTGTCTGAGCGCGCCCAACATCCGTTATTCACAATCCCCCTATGCACTGTTCAATGGCGATCTGTTGCTGGCGGCGTTCACCCCGGCCGGTGACATGCATGTGTTGCTGGGGGATTTCACCGGTCATGGCTTGCCGGCGGCAGTCGGCGCCATGCCGATGGCGGAAGTATTCTACGGTATGACCGCCAAGGGTTACGGTCTGGCGGAAATGCTGCGTGAGATGAACGCCAAGCTCAAACGTATCCTGCCGGTGGATATGTTCTGTTGCGCGACCCTGTTGTGCCTGAGTTTTCAGCGCCGTTCGGTGGAAGTCTGGAACGGCGGTATGCCCGATGGCTACCTGCGTGACACTGCCAGCGGAAAGCGTACTGCGTTGCAGGCGCGGCATCTGCCGCTGGGTGTGTTGAGCCCGGAAGCCTTTGATGATCGCACCGAGGTGTTCCCGATGGCCCTCGGCGACCGGGTGCTCCTGATGTCGGATGGCGTGATCGATAC
The DNA here is from genome assembly GCF_025465945.1 of Pseudomonas sp. 6D_7.1_Bac1. GTDB lineage: Bacteria > Pseudomonadota > Gammaproteobacteria > Pseudomonadales > Pseudomonadaceae > Aquipseudomonas. Next base: position 109,456 of record NZ_JANLNW010000078.1, read on the forward strand.
CTGTGATGCCAACGAGCAGCTGTTTGGTGTCGAGCGGCTACAGCAGGTGTTTGCCGACAACCGCCAGCCGGACCGGCTGTTCGAGGAGATTGAGCAGGCGCTGTGGGATTTCCGTGGCGAGGCGCGTGATGATGTCAGCATGGTTGAGGTCAGCCTGCTCGAAGCCACGCAACTCACACCTCCAGCCATGGTGTATTCCGACAGTGGTCAGTCCTGTCCACTGGACTGGTCGGTGAGTTTCGAGTTTCGCGCGGACACGCTCAAGCGTTTCAACCCGTTGCCTTATCTGTTGCAGTTGTTGCTTGAAGTGCATGGGCTGCGGGCGCAAAGCGGGGCGTTGTACAGTGTGTTGGCCGAGCTCTATTCCAATGCGCTGGAGCATGGTGTATTGGGGCTCGATTCTAGCCTCAAGCGCGATGCGTCCGGGTTCGCGCGCTACTATGAGCAGCGCAATGCGCGCCTGGAAGCGCTTGAGGATGGCTATCTGCGGGTGCATGTGCAGGTATTGCCGCAAGGTGCGGGTGGCTGTCTGGTGGTTGAAGTTGAAGACAGTGGTGCGGGGTTCGACGTGCAGCGGGTAATGGCTCGACCTGTCGACGGCGGTCGCTTGTCGGGTCGTGGGGTGAGTCTGATCCGTCAATTGAGCCGCAACGCCAGTTGGTCGGACAACGGCCGGCGTGCCCACGTGGAGTTTTCCTGGGAGGCTCAGGCATAATCCGCACATTCTTGATCAAGGAGCGAACAAGTGACTGACATTCATCTGGACCACGACGTATTGAGTGCGCTGCAAGAAGTAATGGAAGATGAGTACCCAACGCTTCTGGATACTTTTCTTCAGGACTCCGAAGAGCGTTTGACTCAGCTGCGTAAAACCCAAGACCCTGATCAACTGCTCAGTACCGCCCACAGTTTCAAGGGCAGTAGCAGCAATATGGGCGCCAGGCGCCTGGCTGAGTTGTGCAGTCAGCTGGAGCTGCGAGCCAAGGAAAAACAGATCTTCGGCATCGAAAAGCTGGTCGGAGAAATCGATGGCGAATTCGCGATTGTCCGGCGCCTGTATCGGGAAGAGCGTCAGCGTTTTCATTACTGAAATCGTCATCGGTGCAGGTATTTTTCTGCGTCTGATCAAACTTGGCTCGACCCTTGCAGTTTTGTTTCTCAACTGTACCTACGATCCCAGTGCAGCGGAGACCGTTATGCCCCTCGCCCCGAATATGCTTCTTCAGGCTGCCGCGCAGGCCAAGACTCAGGCTGCGTCTGCCAATGCGCCGACAGTGCCTGCAGAGCCCAGGGATAAGGCCGCAAGCTTTTCTCAGGTCTACGCCAAACAGTCGCAAGCGACGCCTGCGCCAAGCACAGGTGGGGCCGGCAAAACTGCGCGTGACAAAGTAGCGGATACCGCCGGCAAAAAGGTTTCGCCTGATGACAAGTCTGCCGCCTCGCAACCGACGGTTGCCGATAACGGCAAATCCTTGCCCGCCGACACAACCGCGGATACCGGCAATAAGGCCGCAAGCTCCGACGCAAAGGTCACGGATGCTCCGGTGGCTGATAGTGCTCCGGTCGACCCTGCTCTTGATCCAGCGTTAGCGCAGGCGGTGCAGCCGACGCCGACACCAGTGCCGGCGCCAGACCCACAAACACCGCCGGTGGTGACTCAGGCTCAGCCCTTGCCTCAGGTCGACGCGGCGCTGGCGGCCACGGTCACGCCTGCGCCGGCTACGCCCGCGACCACCACTGATCCCTCATTCGATCCTGCATCCGATCCTTTGGACGCGATGCCGACCTTGCGTCTGGCGCTGGAGCAAAGTGGTCACGTGTCGGCCTCCAGCCAATCCCCGGCAAAAACGGCACCGGATCAGACCGATAGCGAGCCGACCGTGGCACAAAACTTTGCCAACGGCATGGCAAGCATGCTGGACGTGCAAACCGGCAAGGACAGCACCAGCCAGGGGGGTGAAAAGTCCTTCAGTGGTTTGATCGATGAGGGGCTCAAGGATCTGAAGTCGGCGACCAGTGACACCCGTGTTGATGATTTTGCCAGTCGTCTGGCGGCGCTGACCCAGGCCGCCACGCCGAAGACCGCAAATGCGCTGCCGGTGAATCAGCCGATCGCCATGCATCAGAGCGGCTGGACGGAGGAAGTGGTCAATCGGGTCATGTACCTGTCGAGTGCCAACCTCAAGGCGGCGGATATTCAGCTTCAGCCCGCGGAATTGGGGCGCCTGGATATTCGGGTGAATATGGTTCCCGATCAACAGACTCAAGTGACCTTCATGAGCGCTCACGTTGGCGTGCGTGAGGCGCTGGACAGTCAGATGCATCGTCTGCGCGACATGTTTGCCCAGCAGGGCATGGGGCAGGTCGACGTCAATGTGTCCGACCAGTCTCGCGGCTGGCAAGGGCAGGGGCAACAGCAGGCTCAGCAGGGGCAGGGCGCACGCAACTCTGCCAGTGGCGGTCGTCTGGATTCGGCCGATGAGGAGCTGCCGGCGAGCGTGGCTGAAGTGGCTGCCAGCACCACCAGCATCATCGGCTCCAGCGCGGTCGACTACTACGCCTGACCGAACGTCAAACCCTGTGGGAGCGAGCCTGCTCGCGATGAGGCCTTAACAGTCGATATCTTTGTGGGCTGTTACACCGCTATCGCGAGCAGGCTCGCTCCCACACTGGTCTTGTAGTGTTTTTTGGATTGCGCTCAATTCCCGCCGTTCCCCCTCCCGACACTTCTGGCATAACACTTGCTCTTGCCTTGCCGTGCAACGGTGAAAACTCGAATAGTGACGGATTATTGGCATGGCGAAGAGCGAAGCAGCAGTGAAAGACCCCGCCGGGAAAGGCAAACTCAAGCTTATTCTCGTGATTGTGCTGGCCGTGCTGCTGGCGATCGGCCTGTCCGTGGGCGCGACCTGGTACTTCATGCACAGCGCTCAGAGCAAGCCTGCGCCTGCGGCCGAAACCGCCAGCAACGTCAAGCCGGCGGCGATTTATGAGCCAATGGCCCCGGCCTTCGTAGCCAACTACAACCAGAATGGCCGTCAACGCTACATGCAGGTGAGCATTACCCTGCAGGCGCGTAATCAGGCGGATCTGGATGCGCTGAAAGTGCATATGCCGGTGATTCGCAACAATCTGGTCATGCTGTTCTCCGGGCAGAATTTCGACACCCTGGCGACTCCGGTCGGTCAGGAAATGCTGCGCCAGAAAGCCACTGCCAGTGTGCAGGAAGTAGCGCAGAAGGAAGTCGGCAAAGTCGTTATCGAGCAGTTGCTCTTTACCAATTTCGTACTGCAGTAGGAACACGACATGGCCGTGCAGGACCTGCTGTCCCAGGATGAGATCGATGCGCTGTTGCATGGTGTCGACGACGGTCTGGTACAGACCGACAACGCTGCTGAACCGGGCAGTGTCAAAAGCTATGACCTGACCAGTCAGGATCGCATCGTCCGTGGACGCATGCCGACCCTGGAAATGATCAACGAGCGGTTTGCCCGTTACACGCGCATCAGCATGTTCAACATGCTGCGCCGCTCGGCAGACGTTGCCGTTGGTGGCGTGCAGGTGATGAAGTTTGGCGAATACGTGCACTCGCTGTACGTACCGACCAGCCTCAACCTGGTCAAAATCAAGCCGCTGCGCGGTACCGCGCTGTTCATCCTCGACGCCAAGCTGGTGTTCAAGCTGGTGGACAACTTCTTCGGCGGTGACGGTCGTCACGCCAAGATCGAAGGCCGTGAATTCACCCCGACCGAATTGCGTGTCGTGCGTATGGTGCTGGAGCAGGCCTTCGTCGACTTGAAAGAAGCCTGGCAGGCGATCATGGAAGTCAATTTCGAGTACATCAACTCGGAAGTGAACCCGGCCATGGCCAACATCGTGGGGCCGAGCGAAGCGGTGGTGGTCTCGACCTTCCACATCGAGCTCGACGGCGGTGGCGGTGATCTGCACGTGACCATGCCGTACTCGATGATCGAGCCGGTCCGCGAAATGCTCGATGCCGGCTTCCAGTCGGACCTCGATGATCAGGACGAGCGTTGGGTCAACGCCTTGCGTCAGGACGTGCTGGACGTCGACGTACCGATCGGTGCCACCGTTGCCCGTCGCCAATTGCGCCTGCGCGACATCCTGCACATGCAGCCGGGTGATGTGATCCCGGTCGAAATGCCGGAAGAAATGATCATGCGCGCCAACGGCGTGCCGGCCTTCAAGGTCAAAATGGGCTCCCACAAGGGCAACCTGGCGTTGCAAGTGATCGAGCCGATCGAGCGCCGCTGATCGGCGCTCGTACACATTCGCTTTTAAATGACGGCTTCTAATTCAATGGTTGCCCGCCGAGGACAGATGATGGCTAACGATATGAATACCCAGGACGACCAGGCGCTGGCCGATGAATGGGCTGCGGCCCTTGAAGAGACGGGTGATGCCGGGCAGGACGACATTGATGCCTTGTTGGCTGCCGATTCAGCCACTTCGTCGGCTTCCAATCGTCTGCCGATGGAAGAGTTCGGCAGTGTGCCGAAGAACAACGAGCCAGTGACCCTCGACGGTCCGAACCTGGACGTGATTCTGGACATCCCGGTGTCGATCTCCATGGAAGTCGGCAGCACCGATATCAACATCCGTAACCTGCTGCAGCTCAACCAGGGTTCGGTGATCGAACTTGACCGTCTGGCCGGCGAACCGCTGGACGTGCTGGTCAATGGCACGCTCATCGCTCACGGCGAAGTGGTGGTGGTCAACGAAAAGTTCGGCATCCGCCTGACCGACGTGATCAGCCCAAGCGAACGCATCAAGAAGCTGCGCTGAGTGAAGGCGTTTCTCGGCGTATTACTGGCCTTGCCGCTCAGTGCATGGGCGGCGGAACCAGTGGCGGCGGTCGCGGCACCCGCGGTCGGTAGTGGCGTGGCCGGGCAGTTGACTCAGCTGGTGCTGGGTTTATTGCTGGTGTTGGGGTTGATCTTCTTCCTCGCCTGGCTGTTGCGTCGGGTCCAGCAGGCGGGTCCTGCCGGCAAAGGGCAAGTGATCGAACTGATCGGCTCGCGCGCCTTGGGGCCACGTGATCGCCTGGTGCTGGTGCAAGTCGGCAACGAGCAGATTCTGCTCGGACTGACCCCCGGCACCATCACCCCGCTGCATGTGCTCAAGGAGCCGGTTCAGGTTCCCAGTGCCGAACAAGCGACCCCCGAGTTTGCCCAGCGCCTGATGGAGTTGCTGGGTAAAGATAAGGATAAGAAGTAATGCCGTTGCGCATCCTGTTGACGTTGGTCCTGATGCTGGCTGCGCCGTTGGCGTTCGCTGCCGACCCGCTGTCGATTCCGGCGATCACCCTGGGCACGAACGCCAATGGCGCTCAGGAATACTCGGTCAGCCTGCAAATCCTGTTGATCATGACGGCGCTGAGCTTCATTCCGGCGTTCGTCATGCTGATGACCAGTTTTACCCGGATCATCATCGTTTTCTCGATCCTGCGTCAGGCCCTGGGCTTGCAGCAGACGCCGTCGAACCAGATCCTCACCGGTATGGCGCTGTTTCTGACCATGTTCATCATGGCGCCGGTCTTTGATCGGGTGAATCGGGATGCCTTGCAGCCTTACCTGGCCGAGAAGCTTACCGCTCAGGATGCCGTGGCCAAGGCGCAAGTACCGATCAAGGACTTCATGCTGGCGCAGACCCGCAGCAGCGACCTTGAGCTGTTCATGCGCCTGTCCAAACGCACGGACATCGCTACGCCAGATCAGGCTCCGTTGACCATCCTGGTGCCGGCTTTCGTGACGTCGGAACTGAAAACCGCATTCCAGATTGGTTTCATGATCTTCATTCCGTTCCTGATCATCGACCTGGTCGTCGCCAGTGTGCTGATGGCCATGGGTATGATGATGCTCTCGCCGCTGATCATTTCGCTGCCGTTCAAAATCATGTTGTTTGTGCTGGTGGATGGCTGGGCATTGATCATCGGTACGCTGGCGAGCAGTTTCGGTGGCGTTTAGAACCTTGTGGGCGGGTAGGGCGATATGACTCCTGAAGTTGCGGTAGACCTGTTCCGGGAAGCACTCTGGCTGACCACCATGATGGTCGCCATACTGGTCGTTCCGAGTTTGCTGGTGGGCCTGCTGGTGGCGATGTTTCAGGCTGCCACCCAGATCAACGAACAGACCCTGAGTTTCCTGCCGCGTTTGCTGGTGATGCTGGTGACCCTGATCGTTGCCGGCCCTTGGCTGATACAAACGTTCATGGAATACATCCTGCGCTTGTACACCAGTATTCCGCAGTTGATCGGCTAAGCCATGTCGTTGCTGGCGCTGACCGACGCGCAAATCAGTACCTGGGTGGCGAGCTTCATGCTGCCGCTGTTCCGGGTCGGCGCGGTGCTGATGACCATGCCGGTCTTCGGCACGACCCTGGTGCCCAGGCGTATACGGATGTATTTCGCGCTGGCGATAACGGTGGTCATCACGCCGGGCCTGCCGCCGATGCCGCAGGTCAATCCGCTGGATTTGAGTGGTCTGCTGCTGATTGCCGAACAGATCCTCATTGGCTCACTGCTGGGGTTCTCCTTGCAGTTGTTCTTCCAGGCGTTTGTCGTCGCCGGTCAAATTATTTCGATCCAGATGGGCATGGGCTTCGCGTCCATGGTCGACCCCACCAACGGCGTATCGGCGGCGGTGATCGGGCAGTTTCTGACGATGCTGGTGACGCTACTGTTCCTGGGGATGAACGGCCATCTGGTGGTGTTCGAAGTCCTCACTGAAAGCTTCACTACGTTGCCGGTCGGCAGCGCAACGCTGGTCAATCATTTCTGGGAAATGGCCGGCAAGATGGGCTGGGTGCTGGGAGCGGCAATGTTGCTGGTATTACCGGCAATCACCGCGCTGCTGGTGGTCAACATTGCCTTCGGGATCATGACCCGCGCGGCACCGCAGCTCAATATCTTCTCTATCGGTTTTCCGCTGACCCTGGTGCTGGGCCTGGTGATTTTCTGGGTCAGTCTGGGGGACATTCTCAATCAGTACCAACCGTTGGCCACCGAGGCCTTGCAGTTGTTGCGTGATATGGCACAGGCGCGCTGAGTCATGGCTGAAAGCGAGAGCGGTCAGGACAAGACGGAAGACCCCACGGAGAAGCGCAAAAAGGATTCCCGTGAAAAGGGCGAGATCGCCCGCTCCAAAGAACTCAATACCTTGGCGGTGATGCTGGCCGGGGCGGGTGCGCTGCTGATCTACGGCGGTGGACTGGCGCTGGACCTGCTGGAAATCATGCGCCTGAATTTCTCGCTGCCTCGTGAAGTGGTGCTCACTCCAGGCGCCATGGGCCTGTATTTGCTGAACTCGGGCAAGATCGCGATTCTCGCGGTGCAACCGGTGCTGATCAGCTTGCTGCTGGCGGCAATCATTGGTCCGATTTCTCTGGGGGGCTGGCTGTTTGCGGGCAGCAGCCTGGCGCCCAAGTTCAGTCGAATGAACCCGGCCAACGGCCTCAAGCGGATGTTTTCCTCCACGGCGTTGATCGAGTTGCTCAAGGCCCTGGCAAAATTCCTGCTGGTGCTGTTCGTTGCGCTAAGCGTGCTGCGCTCGGACATCGACGACTTGTTGCGAATCGCCCATGAACCGCTGGAACAGGCGATTATCCACAGTGTGCAACTGGTGGGTTGGAGCACCTTATGGATGGCCTGCGGGTTGATTCTGATCGCCGCAGTCGATGTGCCGGTTCAGTTGTACCAGAGCCACAAGAAACTGCTGATGACCAAGCAGGAAGTGCGCGATGAGCACAAGGACCAGGAAGGTCGCCCTGAGGTTAAACAGCGGATTCGCCAGCTACAGCGTGAAATGTCTCAGCGGCGGATGATGGCGGCCATTCCTGAGGCCGATGTGATCATCACCAACCCGACCCACTATGCCGTGGCGCTCAAGTACGACCCGGAAAAGGGCGGCGCGCCGATGCTGGTGGCCAAGGGTAACGACTTCCTGGCGCTGAAAATCCGCGAAATCGCTGTGGCAAACGGGGTCCTGTTGCTTGAATCGCCGGCCCTGGCGCGTTCGATCTACTACTCCACCGAACTCGACCAGGAAATTCCCGGCGGGCTCTATCTGGCGGTCGCCCAGGTACTGGCCTACGTCTACCAGATCCGCCAGCACCGCGCTGGCAAGGGCAAACGCCCGGATCCGCTCAAGGACGATTTGCCGATTCCACCGGATCTGCGCCGCGATTCCTGACCGGCTCATCTCTTGGCGGTGTACGCCGATCAAAATTGGGGGAGCTTGCTTGCCTGCGATGGCGGCCTGACAGCCGGCCAACCCCTTACAGATGTACATCAATCAAAACTGTGGGAGCTGGCTTGCCTGCGAAGACGGCCTGACAGTCGACCCATCTCCCGCAGACGTACACCAATCAAAACTGTGGGAGCGAGCCTGCTCGCGAAGGCCGCACCGCGGTGTATCAGGAGAATCGCTAATAGCTGTTTGAGCTGATGACCAAACACCTGAAAGCCCCCGCCTTCAAGAGACGCGCGGGGCTTTTTATTCAATCGCGATTATTACCTGGCGCCTCCAGCACCTTCACCACGTCATCGATGACGGCTTTGCTCATCTCCTGCAAGTAGTGGGAGGCCCAGGCATAGCGGTCGGTTTTGCGCTCCATCGCTGCATCTTCGGCCAGCATCTTGGAGAGGTGGAGCAAGTCGGACACGTGGGACAAGGCTTCGTGGATCGAGACGCCACTGTTGACGCGGAACAGGGCTTGATCGTTGTGGATGGAGAAGGGGGTGAGGCCGGCGGTTTTTAAATCATGGAGGTGCGAAGGTTTGTTCATGGCGAGGATCTCGTTTACTGGTTGGAGCTGCCACGTTCGTTTCCAAGCGAATGGGTGGCAGCTGTACGCAGGTTGGAAAACCGGGGTAAACGAGCCCGGCAGACCCCGAAGGTCTCCCGCGCACAGCCGCCATAAAGCATGGGCGTAAAAAAGCGCCAGCATACGTTATGAAGGGCGCTTTTGCGCCGTTTACTCGCCGGGTTTCCAAGCCCGGCCGCTGATTTGGCAGCGACTGCCGAAGACTAGCGATGCCACTTCCGAGCGGCAACCTTGAAAACCTGTCGGAAGTTTCCCTGTGTTGATCGTTCCCACAGGAGTGTGGGAGCGATCCGGATTTGCCGATTCCACCGGATCTGCGTCGCGACGCTTGATGACGCCTACCGTTCGTCTTAAAAGTGCCACCGCCTGTTAGTTCTGACAGTAGACCCCGACGGCTTTACATCATTTGATGAGTGCTGGGGCCTGATGCGGGTTTGGAGGCTGTACACCGGGCCATGATTGACTACTCAGTGAGGCAAGTATCATGAGCGATCGTCTGTACAGGCGGCTTGAAGGCATGGCGTTGGAGTTTGTATCCGGGGTGCTGGAAGAGAAACCGGCAGAGGGAGCCATCGGTTATACGGTGACGTTTAAGTTGCTCTTGGATTTTACGCATTTTGTGCACATGGCCAATCGGTACATTCCTGGGTACCTGGAGAGTCCGATCAACGCGATTCGTCCCGAGCTTGGTGGGTTGGCCTACCATCTTTCTTACGACTACTTTTCTGGTGCTGCTGGCAACATTCACTCCTCGCAAGCGTTGTTCAACATCTTCTCAAACCCTGAGTTTTATATGAGTGAGTGGTCAAGTGGTGGTCTTTCAAGGCGCTATGCGAATCCTGACCTCAAGGTGGAGGGTAACGAGTTAATTATCAAAGCGACTCAAGACTTCCGTTGGGACAAGGATAAGCGCCAGGTGGTCATTGGCGACTTGCCGGTGATTGGATTTAACTGGGCGCTCAACCTTTTACAGGGACATACAACGGCGCCAGATATCCAGGCGCCGACGACCAAAGTGGTTTTGGGGTATGCCCAAGAAGACAGCGTGATCGTCGAGGGTGCCAAGATGCTTCGGGGAACGCTCTACATGACCGCAAGCAAGCTGCGGTTTGGCGCCATCACCGCAAGCGATATCAAGGTCGCGTAATAGTCCGCGTGGCGGTTTTTTGCTGTATCGGAACGCTAAGCGCTGATTTCGCCATCTTCAAGCGATCTGCCGATTTTGCCAGATTTGCGTCTGGCCCCTGAGCCCCTCTATTCCCGTCCCCTGCAAAAGTTGGAAGGCTTCTTGCAATAGCCCGCCTGCGCCCGCTTCAGGCGTCAAAAGTTTGCTTCAAGGAACGGGGAATACCGGTGGATCGCTCTCAGTTAATCAACAGTGCCCGCAGCAACCTGGCAGACCTCAGTCGAGGCAATCTGGGTGTGCCGCTGTTGCTGTTGGTCATGCTGGCCATGATGATGTTGCCGGTTCCGCCGTTCCTGCTCGACGTGTTCTTCACCTTCAACATTGCGCTGTCGATTGTCGTGCTGCTGGTCTGCGTCTACGCCTTGCGGCCGCTGGACTTTGCGGTGTTTCCGACCATCCTGCTGGTCGCCACGCTGTTGCGACTGGCATTGAACGTGGCCTCGACCCGGGTGGTGATGCTTCACGGTCAGGACGGCCATGCCGCCGCCGGTAAGGTGATCCAGGCCTTCGGTGAGGTGGTGATCGGCGGTAACTACGTGGTCGGTATCGTGGTGTTCGCGATTTTGATGATCATCAACTTCGTCGTGGTGACCAAAGGTGCCGGACGGATTTCCGAGGTCAGCGCGCGCTTCACCCTCGATGCGATGCCGGGCAAACAGATGGCGATCGATGCCGACTTGAACGCCGGCCTGATCGACCAGCCCCAGGCCAAGCTGCGCCGTATGGAAGTGGCCCAGGAGGCCGAGTTCTACGGTTCGATGGACGGTGCCAGCAAGTTCGTGCGCGGTGACGCCATTGCCGGTCTGCTGATTCTGTTCATCAACCTGATCGGCGGCATGGCGGTCGGGATCTTTCAGCACGGTATGACCTTCGGTGATGCCGGCAAGGTCTACGCGTTGCTGACCATCGGTGACGGTTTGGTGGCGCAATTGCCATCACTGCTGCTGTCCACCGCAGCGGCGATCATGGTGACCCGTGCTTCCGGTTCGGAAGACATGGGCAAGCAGATCAATCGGCAGATGTTCGCCTCGCCAAAAGCCTTGGCGGTGGCGGCCGGTTTGATGGCGGTCATGGGCCTGGTGCCAGGCATGCCGCACTTCTCCTTTCTCAGCATGGCCGCCGTGGCGGCGGGTGCTGCGTATCTGTTCTGGAAGAAGCAGAACATCGTCAAGGTTCAGGCTCTGGAAGAGGTCAAGCGCCAGCAGGAGCTGCTGCCGTCGCCGGCACGGGCCATGGAAACCAAAGAGCTGGGCTGGGATGACGTGACCCCGATCGACATGATCGGCCTGGAAGTCGGTTACCGGCTGATTCCACTGGTGGATCGCAACCAGGGCGGTCAGTTGCTGGCGCGAATCAAGGGTGTGCGCAAGAAGCTTTCCCAGGACCTGGGCTTCCTGATGCCGACCGTGCACATCCGCGACAACCTCGACCTGGCACCGAGCGCCTACCGCCTGACGCTGATGGGGGTGATCCTCGCCGAGGCGGAGATTTATCCGGATCGCGAGCTGGCGATCAACCCTGGGCAGGTCTACGGCTCACTCAATGGCATTACCGCCAAAGATCCGGCCTTCGGTCTGGAGGCGGTCTGGATCGAAATCAGCCAGCGTGCTCAGGCGCAGTCTCTGGGTTACACCGTGGTCGACGCCAGCACGGTGGTGGCGACTCACCTCAATCAGATTTTGTACAAGCACTCCAGTGAACTGATCGGCCACGAAGAAGTTCAGCAGCTCATGCAGTTGCTGGCCAAAAGCTCGCCAAAACTGGCCGAGGAACTGGTGCCGGGTGTTGTTTCGCTGTCGCAGCTGCTCAAAGTACTGCAAGCCTTGTTGGCCGAACAGGTTCCGGTTCGCGACATTCGCAGCATTGCCGAAGCCATCGCCAACAATGCCTCCAAGAGTCAAGATACTGCCGCTCTGGTGGCCGCCGTACGGGTAGGCGTATCACGCGCTATCGTCCAAAGCATTGTAGGTACTGAGTCCGAGCTGCCTGTCATCACCTTGGAACCAAGGTTGGAACAAATATTGCTCAATAGTCTTCAGAAGGCAGGACAAGGCTCGGAAGAGGGTGTTCTGCTGGAGCCAAGCATGGCAGAGAAGCTGCAGCGCTCGTTGATCGAAGCCGCGCAGCGTCAGGAAATGCAAGGTCATCCGGTAATTCTGTTGGTAGCAGGTCCGGTTCGCGCGATGCTTTCGCGATTCGGACGTCTGGCAGTCCCGGGGTTGCATGTGTTGGCGTACCAGGAAATTCCTGACAACAAGCAAGTGACCATCGTTGCGACAGTAGGGCCCAACGGCTGAGGTAGTGGTTTATGCAAGTTAAGCGTTTTTTCGCCGCCGATATGCGTCAGGCCATGAAGCTGGTTCGCGATGAGCTGGGCGCTGATGCCGCCATTATCGGTAATCGCCGGATCGCCGGCGGTGTCGAGCTGACGGCTGCCCTGGATTACAAGCTGTCGGCGCTGGCCCCGCGTGTGCCGAACATCGAACTCGAAGACGAGCTGCGCAAGACCCAGTCGCGGATCGTCACGGCTCAGGCCGAATTGAGCCTGCGTGGCGAGGGTGATGTCGATGCGAGCGCCGGCACCAATCGCCAGCTGTTCGCCGGCCTGCCGCTGACCGCTGCGGAACCTTTGATCGAGCCGACCTTTGCTGAGCGGCCGCGTCCTGCCCCCGCGCCGACGCCGTCCGCCGGGGTCGACCCACGGGCTTTCGACTCGATGCGTTTCGAACTCAATGGTCTGCGTGAGTTACTTGAAGTGCAGCTGGGTTCTCTGGCCTGGAACCAGCTGCAAGGCAGTCGCCCGCAACAAGCCAACCTCTGGCGTCGCCTGCAGCGCATCGGCCTGTCCGGTCCGCTGTCGCGCGATCTGCTGGAGCTGATTACCGAAATTGAAGAGCCTCGTCAGGCCTGGCGCATGCTGTTGGCGCACCTGGCGCGGATGATCGTCACCCCCGAGATCGAACCGCTCGAAGAGGGTGGTGTGATTGCCATGGTCGGCCCTGCCGGCATGGGCAAGACCACGACGCTGGCCAAGCTCGCCGCCCGTTATGTGCTCAAGTACGGCGCGCAGAACATCGCGCTGGTGAGCATGGACAGCTACCGCATTGGTGCTCAGGAACAACTCAAGACCCTGGGGCGTATCCTCAATGTCTCGGTGACTCACGTCGACCCGGGCCAGTCCCTGGCGCAAGCCCTTGATCCGCTGCTGCGCAAGCGTGTGGTGTTGATCGACACTGCCGGTCTGCAAGCCAGTGACCCGGCGTTGCGCATGCAACTGGAAAGCCTCGCCGGTCGCGGGATCAAGTCAAAGAATTATCTGGTGCTGGCCACTACCAGTCAGAAACAGGTGCTGACTGCCGCTTATCACAGTTACAAGCGTTGCGGGCTGGCAGGCTGCATCCTGACTAAACTGGATGAGACGGCGAGCCTGGGCGAAGTGTTGAGCCTGGCGATCAGTCACGAATTACCTGTTGCCTATCTGACTGACGGGCCGCGGATTCCAGATGATCTACATTTACCGCGCCGGCATCAGTTGGTCAGTCGCGCCGTGAGTGTGCAGATGCAGGAAGAACCCAGCGAAGAAGCCATGGCTGATATGTTCGCTGACCTCTACCACAGCCCGACCAAGCGCGTCGGCTGAGGTAATAATGAATAGATTTGTATCTACATCGATGGCCTGCCACGCATTGTTCCGAAGTGAACGCGCAGCCAGTCATGTAGCCCGCGTCTAAGCAAGACAAGGTAAAGAAAGAACATGGGCAGCATGCATCCCGTACAGGTGATCGCGGTGACCGGCGGCAAAGGTGGCGTCGGGAAGACTAACGTGTCAGTGAACTTGTCCTTGGCTCTCGCTGAGCTCGGCCGGCGCGTCATGCTGCTGGACGCCGATCTGGGGCTGGCGAACGTCGACGTCCTGCTGGGGCTGACACCCAAACGTACGCTGGCCGACGTCATCGAGGGCCGCTGTGAGCTGCGCGATGTATTACTGCAGGGGCCGGGCGGAATTCGTATTGTTCCAGCAGCGTCCGGTACCCAGAGCATGGTCCACCTGAGCCCGGCCCAGCATGCTGGCCTGATTCAGGCGTTCAGCGATATCGGCGATAACCTCGACGTATTGGTGATCGACACGGCGGCGGGTATTGGTGAATCGGTCGTCAGTTTTGTTCGCGCAGCCCAGGAAGTGTTGCTGGTGGTGTGCGACGAGCCGACCTCGATCACCGACGCCTACGCGCTGATCAAGTTGCTGAACCGCGATTACGGCATGAACCGCTTCCGCGTGTTGGCCAACATGGCGCAAAGCCCTCAGGAAGGGCGAAACCTGTTCGCCAAGTTGACCAAGGTCACGGATCGCTTCCTGGACGTCGCCTTACAATACGTCGGTGCGGTGCCTTACGACGAAAGCGTGCGCAAGGCCGTGCAGAAACAACGCGCCGTGTATGAAGCCTTTCCGCGTTCCAAATGTGCACTGGCGTTCAAGGCCATCGCGCAGAAAGTCGATACCTGGCCGCTGCCTGCCAACCCGCGTGGGCACCTGGAGTTTTTCGTCGAGCGTCTGGTGCAGCAAACTGCGGGTCCGGTGTTATGACAGCCAGCGGTTACAACCTGTACAAGAAGTCGGCGCGTGACGCGCAGTACGAACTGATCGAGCGTTACGCGCCACTGGTAAAACGCATTGCCTATCACCTGTTGGCACGCTTGCCGGCCAGTGTTCAGGTCGAAGACCTGATCCAGGCCGGAATGATCGGGTTGCTCGAAGTGTCGACCAAATACGACGCGAGCAAAGGTGCGAGTTTCGAGACGTATGCGGGGATCCGTATCCGTGGTGCGATGCTCGATGAAGTCCGCAAGGGTGACTGGGCGCCACGCTCGGTACACCGTAATACCCGGATGGTGAGTGACGCGATTCGCTCAATTGAAGCTAAAACCGGACGTGACGCTAAAGATCACGAGGTTGCGGCCGAACTCCAATTGAGTCTCGACGATTATTACGGGATTTTGAACGATACCTTGGGCAGTCGCCTGTTCAGCTTCGACGACCTGTTGCAGGACGGCGAGCATGAAGGGCTGCACGAGGATGGCGCGAGTGCTCATCTCGAACCGTCGCGCGACCTGGAAGATGAACGTTTCCAGGCTGCGCTGGCGGATGCGATTGCCAATTTGCCGGAGCGTGAGCGACTGGTGTTGGCGCTGTACTACGACGAAGAGCTGAACCTCAAGGAAATCGGTGAGGTCCTGGGGGTCAGTGAATCGCGGGTCAGCCAGTTACACAGCCAGTGCGCGGCCCGTTTGCGGGGGCGTTTGGGGGAGTGGCGAGCGCGCTGACAGCAGTGTGGGGACACTGCGAACGAAACAGGTATGGCGTCACGCTGTGCCGGTCTCAATCCGTTGTGCTCCAGACAGTCGTTGAGTGCTCTGCCTGATTGATTGAATGGCGCGTTCAGGTGCTGGACGCGTTTAAGACTGCTTGGAGGTCGAATTGGACAAGAACATGAAAATCCTCATCGTTGATGACTTCTCAACGATGCGGCGGATCATAAAAAACCTGTTGCGTGACCTTGGGTTCACCAACACGGTCGAGGCGGACGACGGTACTACCGCCATTCCCGTCCTCAACAGCGGGAGCATCGACTTTCTGGTAACGGACTGGAACATGCCTGGCATGACCGGTATCGATCTACTGCGCCATGTGCGCGCCGATGAAAAGCTCAAGCACCTGCCAGTGCTGATGGTTACCGCCGAAGCCAAGCGCGAGCAGATCATCGAAGCCGCTCAAGCCGGTGTAAACGGCTATGTGGTCAAACCCTTCACGGCCCAGGCGTTGAAAGAGAAGATCGAAAAAATCTTCGAACGCATCGGTTGATGTGTGAAGCCACTGCGCCACGGGGGAGCTATGGAGCAAAGAGAATCTTCACAGGGCGATTTTGAGTCGACCCTGAAAAAACATGCCCACGAACTGGTCGAAAGCCTTGAAAAGGGCAGGTTCGGCGACGCTGTGCAACTGATCCATGAGCTCAATCAGACCCGTGACCGCGGCCTGTACCAGGAAGTGGGCAAGCTCACTCGCGAACTGCATAGCGCGATCGTCAATTTTCAGATTGACCCGCACATGCCGCAAGCCGAGGAAGTCTCGCAGATCACGGATGCCACCGAACGCCTGTCCTATGTGGTCAAGCTGACCGAGGCGGCTGCGAACCGCACCATGGACCTGGTTGAGAACAGCACTCCGCTGGTCAGCGGTCTGAGCACTGACGCCCAGGCCTTGAGCGCGGACTGGGGGCGTTTCATGCGCCGCGAAGTCGGTGCCGAAGAATTCCGCGAGCTGGCCCGACGTGTCGACGGTTTCCTGACGCGTAGCGTTGAGCAGACCCAGGTCGTCTCGGGCAACCTCAACGATATCCTGCTGGCTCAGGATTACCAGGATCTAACCGGTCAGGTAATCAAGCGCGTGACCCAATTGGTCACCGAAGTCGAAAGCAACCTGCTCAAGCTCGTGCTCATGGCAAGTCAGGTGGACCGCTTTGCGGGCATCGAACACGACCATGAAGCGATGCTGGCTGAAAAAGATCCGCAAAAACATCTCTCGCAGGGTGAAGGTCCGCAGATTCATGCCGATAAACGAGAAGACGTTGTGTCCGGTCAGGACGATGTGGACGATTTGCTATCCAGTCTTGGATTTTAGGTTTTTTAGGTTTTTAGACCTTTAGGAGCACCCCCTTAATGAGCTTCGGCGCCGATGAAGAGATCCTTCAGGATTTCCTGGTTGAGGCCGGCGAGATTCTAGAGCAACTGTCCGAGCAACTGGTTGAGCTGGAAAGCCGACCAGATGATGCGGATCTGCTCAATGCAATTTTTCGCGGTTTTCACACTGTAAAAGGGGGCGCCGGCTTCCTCCAGCTCAACGAGTTGGTGGAGTGCTGTCACATCGCCGAGAACGTGTTCGACATCCTGCGCAAGGGTGAGCGTCGCGTCGACTCGGAGCTGATGGACGTGGTTCTCGAAGCGCTGGACGCGGTGAACAGCATGTTCAGCGAAGTCCGTGAGCGTGCACCGATCACTGCGGCTACGCCGGAACTGCTGGCGGCTCTGGCCCGTCTGGCCGAGCCTCAAACGGCCGATGAGGCGCAACCTGTTGCTGAAGTGGCCGAAGCACCAGCGGCTGAAAGCGAATCGGGCGACATCACTGACAACGAATTCGAACTGCTGCTCGACTCGTTGAACGCGGTCAAGGCGCAAGCGCAAGCCGTGGCGTCCGTTGCCCAGGCACCTGGAGCGGCTGCCGGCAGCGATGAAATCACCGATGCCGAGTTCGAGTCGTTGCTCGATCAACTGCACGGTAAGGGCCAGTTCGCCGTCGATGCGGTAGCAGCGCCAACCGCGCCGGCTACCCCGAAAGCGGCAGGCGACAGCTCCGACATTACCGATGATGAATTCGAAGCATTGCTCGATCAGTTGCATGGCAAGGGCAACTTTGCCGTTGATGCACTGGAATCGGCAATTGCCGCCGTTCCGGCGCCAGCCGCACCTGTGGCCGCGGCCGCCGGCAGCGACCTGATCTCCGATCACGAGTTCGAGTCGCTGCTCGACGAATTGCATGGCAAAGGCAAGTTCACTGAGGTCGGCACAGGTTCTGCTGCTTCGGTGGCGGCGCCAGTCGCCAAGGCCGCGGCACCCAAGCCTGTTGCCAAAGCACCCGAGCCAAAAGCCGAAGCGCCGAAGCCTGCTGCCGCTGCTGCACCGGCCCCGGCCCGCGCACCGGCTTCACCGCCACCTGAAAAACCGGCCAGTGAAGCCGAGACCACCGTGCGTGTGGATACCGCACGTCTCGACGAAATCATGAACATGGTCGGCGAGCTGGTGCTGGTGCGTAACCGTCTGGTTCGTCTGGGACTCAACAGCGGCGACGAAGCCATGTCCAAGGCCGTGTCGAACCTCGACGTGGTCACGGCCGACTTGCAGACCGCGGTGATGAAGACCCGGATGCAGCCGATCAAGAAAGTCTTCGGGCGCTTCCCGCGACTGGTTCGCGACCTCGCGCGTCAGTTGAAGAAAGAGATCAACCTTGAGCTGGTCGGCGAAGAAACCGACCTCGACAAGAACCTCGTCGAGGCCCTGGCCGACCCGCTGGTCCACTTGGTGCGCAACGCAGTCGACCACGGCATCGAGTCGCCGGAAGAGCGCGAAGCGTCGGGCAAGGCCCGCGGCGGCAAGGTGATTCTGGCGGCCGAACAGGAAGGCGATCACATCCTGCTGTCGATCTCCGATGACGGCAAAGGCATGGACCCTAATGTCCTGCGCTCGATCGCGGTAAAACGCGGTGTGATGGACAAGGATGCCGCCGATCGTCTGAGCGACACCGAATGCTACAACCTGATTTTTGCGCCAGGGTTCTCGACCAAGACCGAAATCTCCGACGTGTCCGGGCGTGGCGTGGGCATGGACGTGGTGAAAACCAAGATTTCCCAGCTCAACGGTTCGATCAATATTTACTCGACCAAGGGCCAGGGCTCGAAGATCGTCATCAAGGTCCCGTTGACCCTGGCGATCATGCCGACGCTGATGGTCATGCTTGGCAACCAGGCTTTCGCCTTCCCGCTGGTCAACGTCAACGAAATCTTCCACCTCGATCTGTCGCGCACCAATGTGGTCGACGGTCAGGAAGTGGTGATCGTGCGCGACAAGGCGTTGCCACTGTTCTACCTCAAGCGCTGGCTGGTCAGCTCCGCCGCTCATGAAGAGCAGCGTGAAGGCCATGTGGTGATCCTTTCGGTGGGCACTCAGCGGATCGGCTTCGTCGTCGACCAACTGGTGGGCCAGGAAGAAGTGGTCATCAAGCCATTGGGCAAAATGCTTCAGGGAACCCCGGGCATGTCCGGCGCCACCATTACCGGTGACGGCCGCATTGCCTTGATTCTCGATGTTCCGAGCATGCTCAAGCGTTACGCCGCACGGCGTATTTGATTCTGGTGGAGCGGGGCGACTGAGCCTCGCCCCGCCTAACGGAGTGTTTATGGCAGTCAAAGTCCTGGTGGTGGATGATTCGGGTTTTTTCCGCCGCCGCGTCTCGGAAATTCTCTCAGCGGATCCGAATATCCAGGTCGTCGGTACGGCGACCAACGGTAAAGAGGCGATCGATCAGGCCCTGGCCCTCAAGCCAGATGTGATCACCATGGACTACGAGATGCCGATGATGGATGGCATCACGGCGGTGCGGCACATCATGCAGCGCTGTCCGACCCCGGTTTTGATGTTCTCTTCGCTGACGCACGAAGGCGCTCGGGTCACCCTCGATGCGCTGGACGCTGGTGCGGTGGATTTCCTGCCGAAAAATTTCGAAGACATCTCGCGCAACCCCGAGAAGGTCAAGCAACTGCTGTGTGAAAAGGTGCACAGCATCTCGCGCAGTAACCGTCGTTTCAGCGCCTACAGCGCCCCGGCACCTGCTGTTGCCCCGACGCCAGCACCTTCGACTGTCAGCAATTTCGGCAGCAGTGTGCATGCACCTGCACCTGCACCTGCATCTGCGCGTCCGGCTCCGGCACCGATTCCTGCCCGGGCGCCGGTTGCCAGTGCGTCGTCGCCGGCACCGAAACGCAAGGCCTACAAACTGGTTGCCATTGGTACTTCAACCGGTGGCCCGGTGGCGTTGCAGCGGGTGCTGACTCAGTTGCCGGCAAACTTCCCGGCGCCGATCGTACTGGTCCAGCACATGCCGGCGGCGTTCACCAAGGCTTTCGCCGAGCGTCTGGACAAGCTTTGCCAGATCAGCGTCAAGGAAGCCGAGGATGGTGACATCCTGCGTCCAGGCCTGGCCTTGCTGGCGCCGGGTGGCAAGCAAATGATGATCGACGGCCGTGGTGCGGTGAAAATCCTCCCGGGCGACGAGCGTCTGAACTACAAGCCGTGCGTGGATATCACCTTCGGTTCGGCGGCCAAGTCCTACGGCGACAAAGTTCTGGCGGTGGTACTCACCGGCATGGGCGCCGATGGTCGCGAAGGCGCGCGCTTGCTCAAGCAGGGCGGCAGTGCAGTCTGGGCTCAGGATGAAGCCAGTTGCGTGATCTACGGCATGCCAATGGCGATCGTCAAAGCCAATCTGGCAGACGCGATTTACGGCCTCGACGAGATCGGCAAGCACCTGGCCGAGGCGTGCATCTGATGGACGTTTTAAGCCTCATCGGGATCATCATGGCGTTCATCGCCATTATTGGCGGCAACTACCTGGAAGGTGGTCACCTCGGTGCGTTGGCCAATGGCCCGGCGGCGTTGATCGTGCTCGGCGGCACTATTGGCGCTGCGTTGTTGCAGTCGCCGATGAGTGCCTTCAAGCGCGCCATGCAGATTCTCGGCTGGATCCTGTTTCCACCTCGCGTCGATTTGGCCGGTGGCATCGATCGAGTGGTCAACTGGAGCCTCACCGCACGCAAGGAAGGCTTGCTCGGGCTTGAAGGGGTGGCGGATACCGAATCCGACAGCTATTCGCGCAAAGGCTTGCAATTGCTGGTCGACGGAGCCGAGCCTGAGTCGATTCGCAGCATCCTGGAAGTGGATTTCTACACTCAGGAAAGTCGTGACATCGAAGCCGCCAAAGTCTTTGAAAGCATGGGCGGCTATGCGCCGACGATCGGTATCATCGGTGCGGTCATGGGCCTGATCCACGTCATGGGCAACCTCGGCGATCCGTCGCAACTGGGCAGCGGCATTGCCGTGGCCTTCGTCGCGACCATCTACGGCGTGGCCAGCGCCAACCTGGTGCTGCTGCCGATTGCCAGCAAGCTCAAATCCATTGCGTTGCGGCAATCGCGTTATCGCGAAATGTTGTTGGAAGGCATTCTGTCGATCGCCGAAGGTGAAAACCCTCGCTCCATTGAGTTGAAGCTTCAGGGCTTCATGGATTAAGGGAATAACCTCATGGCACGCCGCCGTCAGCACGATGAACACGTCAATCACGAGCGCTGGCTGGTGTCCTACGCGGATTTCATCACGCTGCTGTTTGCCTTTTTCGTGGTGATGTACTCCATCTCTTCGATCAACGAAGGCAAGTACAAGGAAATTTCCGAAGCGTTGGTGGGGGTTTTTACCAACTCTGACCACGCCCTCAAGCCGATCCCCATCGGCGACGAGCGTCCGAAGACAGTCACCCCGGCCAAACCGCTGGTCAAGGACAGCGAGCAGATCGATGCCGGCATCGCCCAGGCCAGCAAGGACCCGCTCAAGAGCATTGCCGATGACATCAGTGCGGCGTTTGGCGATTTGATCAGCTCCAATCAGATGACCGTGCGTGGCAACGAGTTGTGGGTCGAAATCGAACTGAACTCCAGTTTGTTGTTCGGCAGCGGCGATGCCATGCCCAGCGATATCGCGTTCAACATCATCGACAAGGTCGCGGCGATTCTGAAGCCGTTCGACAACCCGATTCACGTTGAAGGTTTCACCGACGATCAGCCTATCCGCACAGCGCAGTACCCGACCAACTGGGAGCTGTCCTCGGCCCGTTCGGCGAGCATCGTGCGCATGCTGGCCATGCAGGGCGTAAACCCCGGTCGTCTGGCCTCGGTGGGTTACGGTGAGTTCCAGCCGGTGGCCAATAACGCGACGGCCGAAGGGCGTGCACGTAACCGGCGGGTGGTGCTGGTGGTGTCGCGCAATCTCGATGTTCGCCGCAGCCTGACCGGCACCGGAACCGCTAATGCAAAACCGGACGCCGCGTTGAAGCGTGCTGGCACACAAACTGCACCCACGACTGTCAAGTCGCCGGGGCGCGAGAGTGCCGTCAATTCTCCGTCACCTGGCTTATAACGTTGAGCTATTTCTCGGTTGTATCTGTTCGACCGGGAGGAACAATCTGAATGAGAGTCTGGGCAGTCGCCAATCAAAAGGGTGGTGTCGGTAAAACCACTTCCTCCATCGCTTTAGCCGGTTTGCTGGCTGAGGCGGGCAAGCGCGTGGTTGTGGTCGATCTCGACCCGCACGGTTCCATGACCAGCTACTTCGGTTATGACCCCGACAGCCTGGAACACAGCAGCTACGACCTGTTTCTGCACAAGGGCAGCGTGCCGCAAGGCTTGCCCGGGCAGCTGCTGCTGCCGACCAGCGACGAACGTATTTCCCTGTTGCCGTCGAGCACCGCACTGGCCACCCTCGAGCGCCAGTCGCCAGGGCAGAGCGGCCTGGGCCTGGTGATCGCCAAGAGCCTGGCGCAATTGTGGCAGGACTTCGATTACGCGTTGATCGACAGCCCCCCGTTGCTCGGCGTGCTGATGGTCAATGCCTTGGCGGCCAGCCAGCAGTTGGTGATTCCGGTGCAGACCGAGCACCTGGCGGTGAAAGGCCTGGAGCGCATGGTCAACACCCTGGCGATGATCAACCGTTCGCGTAAACAAGCGTTGCCGTTCAGCATCGTGCCGACCTTGTTCGACCGTCGCACCCAGGCTTCGCTGGGAACCTTGCGGGTGCTGCGCGACATGTACCCGGAAGAAATCTGGCAAGGCTACATCCCGGTCGATACCCGACTGCGTGATGCCAGCCGTGCCGGCCTGACACCTTCGCAGTTCGACGGCAAGAGCCGTGGAGTACTGGCTTATCGTGCATTGCTTAAACACCTGCTGGCCCAACAACTTGTTCCGCAGGTGGCTTAAGGTGAGTCTTTTTTCTGCCGGGGTGGTGCGCCAATGAATCGGCCGGTGAAGATCACTTCGCGTCCACAACTGGCGTTGCAGTCCTATCTGGATGCGTTGTTGCAAGACGCGACCGAGGAATGGCCCTCAGAGGTCGAGGTATTACCTGAGGTTGCTGAAGTCGTCGAGGTCGTCGAAGCCATTGAGGTTCAAGGCGCACTGGACGAGTTCCAGGCCGCAGTGCTTGAAGAGCAGGCCCGTGATGCACAGAAACCCGTGGCTGCAGCCCCCGTTGTAGCACCGGTTGCCAAGGCGCCCATCGTGCTGCCGGTACTGGAAGCACCTGCACCGATTCTGGCGCCGGTCTCATCCGTCGCACCGTTGTTGCAAGCGCTGGTGCCGCCGGTGGTCGAAGTCCACCTGCCACCGAGCAACACGCCACCGCCGGTGGAAAGTGACGGCCGGCCGAGTTGGGCTGCCGAACCGTTCGAATGCCTGCTGTTCGACGTCGCCGGTTTGACCCTGGCCGTGCCGCTGGTCTGCCTGGGTTCGATCTACCCGTTGGCCGGTCATGAGCTGACACCGTTGTTCGGCCAGCCGGAGTGGTTCCTGGGGATTCTGCCGAGCCAGGCAGGCAACCTGAAGGTGCTGGATACCGCGCGCTGGGTCATGCCCGATCGCTATCGCGATGACTTCCGCCAGGGCCTGCAATACGTGATCTCGGTTCAGGGCTATGAGTGGGGGCTGGCGGTGCATCAGGTCAGCCGCTCGTTGCGCCTGGACCCGAACGAAATCAAATGGCGCAGTCACCGGGGGCAACGGCCATGGCTGGCCGGTACGGTGATTGAGCACATGTGTGCGTTGCTGGATGTCTCGGAGCTGGCGGAGCTGATCGCCAGCGGTGGTGCCAAGCATATGGGCGGCAGCAAACCGGCCCACAAACCTACATAACAAACAGCTGGCCGCATACAAGGTGCAGCCGGACAGAACACACACCGCCACAGGCGGTTTTTCGAGGGGTCAGGGTATGAATGATAAGGCGTCGTCTGCAAAGGGTTCCGAAGATCCGATCCTGCAATGGGTAACCTTCAAGCTGGACAATGAAACCTACGGCATCAACGTGATGCGTGTTCAGGAAGTCCTGCGTTATACCGAGATCGCTCCGGTTCCGGGTGCGCCAAGCTACGTGCTGGGCATCATCAACCTGCGCGGCAACGTGGTGACCGTGATCGACACCCGTCAGCGCTTCGGCCTGATGAATGCCGAGATCAGCGACAACACCCGTATCGTGATCATCGAAGCCGACAAGCAAGTGGTCGGGATCATGGTCGACAGCGTGGCCGAAGTGGTTTACCTGCGTCAGTCGGAAATCGAAACCGCGCCTAACGTCGGTAACGAAGAATCGGCCAAGTTCATCCAGGGCGTGTGCAACAAGAACAACGAGCTGCTGATTCTGGTCGAGCTGGACAAGATGATGAGCGAAGAAGAGTGGTCGGAACTGGAGAGTATCTGATTGATTCTCGAGGTTGCTGTCATTGTACTGGGGCTCCTGTGGGTAGGGACCCTGGCGATGTTCCTGGCTTACACGCGCAAACAGCGAGAGCTGGCGGCGCTGCAAGCCAAGGGTGATGCATTGCGTGATCAGCGCATCAAGGACCTGGCCAAGCGCGTCGACGACTACCAGAACGGTAACGTGCGCATGGGTGAAGACCTGCATGAACTGCGTGCCGTGGTCGGCCCCCTTCCAGACAAGCTGGCCCAGCTTGAGCAGCGCGATCCGTCGAGCTTGTCATTCGCCCAGGCGGCACGTCTGGTCGGCATGGGCGCGAGCGTCGACGAATTGACCCAGTCCTGCGGCCTGACCCAGGCAGAGGCGGAGTTGATGAGCAAGTTGCACAAGAGCTGATTTTTTGCGATTGGGCTGAGATAGCTATTCGCGAGCAAGCCCGCTCCCACAAGGACAACACCATCCCTGTGGGAGCGGGCTTGCTCGCGAAGGTGTCCTTGAAACCTCAGTAATCATCCCCGCGTTCTGTCACATCCCGCTCCGCTATCGTTTTCTCAGAATTATGCCCTTCCGGAAACTTGCCCTTGAGTTTCCAGGCAAACGTAATGATCTCGGCAATCGTGCGGTACAACTCCTCTGGAATACTGTCTCCCAGCTCCATCCTCGCCAGCAACTTCACCAGCTCGGCGTTCTCATAAATAGGCACTTCATAGTCGCGGGCGATCTTCAGAATGGCTTCGGCCAGTTCGTCATCGCCTTTGGTGGTGAGTGTCGTCCCAGCGTTGTTCGAGGCGGATTTGACGGTCTGGTGGTAAGACATGCAATCAAAAAAGGGGGCAGATTTAATGACTGCGCTACGAAAAGGAAATTATTCCTACGACTCGTTACCCTTCCTCAGACCAAGACCACACCGCCTTAGTTTTCTACCTACAATTCTGCCGGACTCCGCCGGCTTGTGATTATTACAGGCCATTGGTAACTTGATTCTCGATTGGATTTGGCCGCCCATGTTAGATAATAACCAGGATTTTTATATTTTGTGGTGGAAGTTCCGTACGGACGATTCAATGCATAAAGGGAGAGTGGTTTTTTAAGCTGTCTTTTATGGATGCCGAGTATGCAGGCAAGCATAAACAGTTTTTTCGTGAACGCTTTTTGATCGAAATGCACGAATATTGGTGGAGCTTATTTAAAGGTGTTGGATGAGTGATGGTTGTCAAGGAGAAGTAAATGCCTATAAAGGATATCTACGCACTTGCATGTGCCGGTCTCAAAAAATTGGCGCTGAATCAAGCGTGTCGGGACGGGTTCAATAAGGACTCATTGTTTTTCAAGTTGTTTGAACAGGCTGCCCAGCATTACATTGTCTCGTCGGATAGGCACGAGCTTAGTAGTAAGTTGCACGTGTTGTCCGATAAAGGGTATCGACTGGGCGTTGAATACGTCGGTGAAGAAAATCATGATCCATGTATTGTACAAGCTTTTGTCGATGAGTACTTGGTATCTATTCAACTATTTGCCAAGGCCGGACTAATCCCGCAGTTGGGTTTCGATTTGAGTGCGGTGGGATTGCTTGCATCCCAAGAAACAGCCTATCTGAATGCAACCACTATCGTGTCTGCTGCAGCCGAATACAATATTCCTGTAATGATTAGCATGGAGCATTCTTCGGCAGTCGATAAGATTTTAGAGGTTTATGCCGAACTGGCGCCTGCCCATCTCAATGTCGGTATTACAGTACAGGCGCACTTGCATAGAACAATCAATGATTTACCTGGAATCATTGGTTATGGGCGAAAAATCAGGCTGGTTAAAGGGGTTTATAACGAGTCTCAGGAAATCGCTCTTCCCCGTGGGAGTGAGCTTGATGAGCGCTATCTGAAATTGCTTGGCGATGTGCTGGCCGCCAATGTTCCGGTCAGTTGCGCGACTCAGGACTCGAGCTTGATCAAGCGTATTTTCGATCAGTCTTACCACCTGGATATCCAGGAGCTGGAAATGCTCCATGGGGTGCAACCCGAGGTGTTGCGCAAAGCTAAGGAGGCGGGGCTCGCCTGTCGTATTGCCGCGGTTTACGGCAATAGTTGGTATCTGCACTTTCTGCATCGTCTGGCGGAATCGCCGGACAATGTCCTCGAGGCATTAGCCGACTTCTATGACCCCTCTCGCATCACTTTTGGCGCAGGTTACTAACGGAGCATTTATGTTTATCGATCTGAGAAGCGATACGGTGACCAAGCCAACGGAAGGCATGCGCAAGGCGATTTATCAGGCAGAAGTCGGTGATGAGTGCTTTGGTGAAGATCCTAGTGTGCGTGCGCTGGAGGAGTTCTGCGCCGATTATTTCCAGAAGGAAGTGGCGCTCTTCACCACGGGCGGCACATTGAGTAACCAGTTGGCAATCAAGGCCCTCACCAACCCCGGCGATGAGATCTTTCTCGACGCTTCCTACCACATCAATTTCTATGAGTCGGCGTCGAGTTCGGCTTTTTCCGGGGTCAATTTTTCGCTTTCCTGTCATGAAAACGGACTGTTTGAAGTTAGTGATCTGGAAAAGCTCTACGCCTCCAAATGCCGCTGGAGTCAAAACTATGCCGTTCCGCGGGTGGTGGTGATTGAAAATACTCTCGGATGCAAGGGCGGCGCGATCTTTCCTTTGCCGCAAATGAACGATGTCTTTACTTACGCCAAGGGCATTGGTGCCTATTGTTACCTGGATGGTGCACGAATCCTCCATGCATCTATCGCCTCTGGCATTGACGTGACTTCCTACACTGAAAACGCCGACCTCTTGTCCATGTGCCTGTCCAAGGGACTTGGGGCGCCTATTGGTTCGATCATGGTGGGTTCCAGGGAGCTGATAGAACGCGCCAAAAAATACCGTAAATGGTTCGGGGGCGATCTCCATCAGGCAGGGATGATGGCCGCCGCTGGGCTGTATGCGATGCACAACCACATTGAACGGTTGGCCGAAGACCACGAGCATGCGGCGCTGCTGCACCAGTTGCTCGGCGATATCGATGAGACGCCCGCCCACTATAAGGGGACCAATATGGTTACTTTGGATATCTCCTCGTTGGGCATTTCCCCCGTGCAATTCGGTAGTTACCTTAGCCAGAAAGGTGTCGGCAGCTTGCCTTACAACGCCACGGAAATGCGCTTCATGCCTCATATCAACATTACCCGCGCGGATATTCACAAGGCTGCCGGAATCATCAAGGAAGCAGTCCGAGAGTTCAGTCTGACGCGGGAGGCAGTCAAGTGATCTTCAAGAAGAATATCATCCTGATCGTTGATGCCTATTCCACCGGGAGCTTGATCGCGCCCGCGTTCATCTCTCGCGGATTTGAATGTGTACACGTGCGTTCGACCGCTGACGTTAACGCGTTCTACGAAACCTGGTTCCGCACTGGGGATTTCATCAAAGACATTCTCTATAGCTCGGACGCAGAGCTACACTTGGCGTTATCCGGGTATTCCGTACAGTTTGTGCTTGCCGGTTGCGAGTTTGGCGTCGAGCTGGCAGCTCATCTGGCCGCAGAATTCAAGATCTCTCGGCACAATGATCCGACCCACGCTATTCGCTGGCGCGACAAGTTCGAGATGCACGAAGCCTTGTCTCAGGCGGGTGTACGCTCGATCAGACACTTCAAGTCGGATTCGTTGCCGAAGATATTGGAGTGGGTAAACGAGCATAAGATGCTGCCGGTCGTGTTGAAGCCGATCAAAAGCGCCGGGTCCGACAATATTCATATTTGCACCCAGGAAAGCGAAATCAAACATGCCTTCCAGGTCATAAAATCGAGCCGGAACATCTTTCTGGAAAGCAACGAAGAGATCTTGGTACAGCAATATCTGGACAACTCAGATTTCAAATCCGAGTTGTTGCTTAGCAAGTCCAAGGATGTGGACATCGAATACTGCATCAACACCGTGAGTGTTGACGGCTTGCACTATGTCAGCGAAATCATTCGCGTGTATCGCACCCGTATCGGCGCCTCGCCAGTGCATGACTATAACCAGCTGATGTGTCCAGTGGGCAATGCCGACGTGTACAGTCGTCTGTCACAGTACATTTACTCCGTGCTCGATGCTCTAGGAATCCAGCAGGGCGTGGGTCACAGCGAGTTGATGATCGTCGACGATCAGCCCGTATTGCTGGAGACGGCTGCTCGTATGCCGGGCGGTATTGATCTTTCAGCCTATACCCCGGCCTTGGGGCATAACCAGTTGAGCCTTTGGATAGACTCGCTGATCAACCCGCAAGCCTTTCTCGAATACCGGCAACGGCCAAGAAACAAACTCTACTTTCATTCCAGTTGTGTGTTCCTTATCGCTCGCCAGGCTGGGCCGATCAAGCGGGCACCGAACATCGCACCCTGGAAGGCGATCCCCGGCGTGCACAGCATAAAAATCCTGGATAAAGGAACCCTTAAGGAAACCATCTCCCTGGAAAACTGCCCCGGTCACGTTTTCATCCTGAACAACGACCGCGTAGCCATTCAGGACAGCATTCAGTTGCTGCGTGAGCACGAGCCCTACGTCTACAAGGAAATGCTGGGATGAAGGAAGTATCGGGAGAGCTGGCCATGCAAGGCGGGGCCAAGGTCTATGTGAGGCCTGTGATTCTGCTACTGTCGGCGACCTTTATCTTGACCATTGCCCGGGCGCTGGCCTTGCCCTACCTGGTAGTTTACTTCTCCCAAACTTTCGGTCTGGGAGTGGTAGATATTGGTCTTGCGGTTGGCGGGGCGCTGATCGTCAGCTCGATTCTTGGGGTGTATGGCGGCTTCCTGGTGGACAGGTTCTCCAACTACCGGATCCTGCTCAGCGCAGCCACGGTGTTCGCACTGGCCTTCGCAGTGGCCTTTCAGGTAACCAGCCTGGTGCCGTTCATCATCGCCATTGTGGTGGTGAACCTGTCCTATGCGGTGATCGATATCGCGGTGAAATCTGGAATAGGTTTTTTGGTGGCGCCGGACAAGAGGGGAAGCGTGTTCTCTATTAAGTACACACTGACCAACGTCGGTTACGCCATAGGCCCTTTTCTCGGCATGCTGTTCGCGAAAGTAAGCCCCGGTCTACCGTTTGCGGTTTCGGCCTTGATCGGGTTGGCTTTTGTAGTGCTGTACGGAGTGCTGGGTGAACGGATCCCTCGCCAGGTGGGTAGTGAGCGTTCGGGTGACGGTTTTGCCAGCGTGCTGGTTCATTTACTGAGCAACTATCGATTGGTCTGCTTTACGGTCGGGGGAATTCTCAGTGCGATCGTGTTTGGGCAGTTCACCGCCTATCTTTCGCAATACCTGATCGTGACAAGTGACCCGGAAAACACCTATCACATTATCAACTACCTAGTCACCACCAACGCCTGTGTGGTCATTAGTCTTCAATACCTGATCGGCTCCCGAATTAACCAGAATAACCTGTTCCGCATGTTAATGTTGGGGATGTTATTTTTCGTGGTAGGACTCATGGGCTTTTGTTATGCGCAGGTGCATGTCGTCTGGATAGTAGCCATGATAGTTTTTACTTTGGGCGAGATAATAATTATCCCGGCGGAATATCTGTTTATTGATTGCATTGCGCCGGAGGATATGCGAGGTATTTATTACGGAGCGCAGAATTTGTCCAATCTTGGGGCTGCGCTCGGGCCAGTATTATGTGGTGTTGCACTATCTTTTTATGCTCCTCAAGCGATGTTCTACGTCTTGTCCTTGTGCATTGTATTGGCGAGTTATTTCTACTTCATAGGTTCAAGGCGCAGAGGTTGATTGATGATTCACTTTAATACTGCGGGTTCGGGACTTGTATCCGCTGAGACACTGAGCTTGATGCAGCGTTATCTGCAAACGGAATCTGAGTTGGGAGCTTATGAGACCGAATTGGGTTTCGCGCCAATCCTGGATGTTGAAGTTTATGACAACATAGCCCGATTGCTGGGAACCGAGGCGCGTAATGTTGCACTTTTCGATGGTGCTACGAAGGCCTGGGTGACCGCGCTGGACTCGTTAACCTGGTTCGACGGCGCGCGCGTTCTGGTCACCGCTTACGAGTACGCCGGCAACCTCATTGCGCTGTCGGCATTGCAGCGTCTGCATGGGGTCGTGGTCGAGGTCATGCCGCTGCTGGCCAATGGCGATCTGGACCTGCAATGGCTGGCGCGACACATGAGTGAAGAAGTGAAGCTGGTCTCGGTGGTGCATGTACCCTCTTGCTGCGGCATCGTGAATGACGTTGAGGCAGTGGGTAATATAGTGCGCGGTTACCCCTGCCTGTACTTTGTCGATGCCTGTCAATCGGCGGGCATGCTCCCTCTGGATGTGCAGGCTATCAGCTGCGACGTGTTGACCGCAGCGGGCAGGAAATTCCTTTGCGGGCCCAGGGGCACTGGGTTTGCCTACCTGTCCGAGCGTTTTCTGGCGGTTGCTCACCCGCGTTTCACTGATTTGAGCAGGGCCAGTGTTGATGTGTTGGGGATGGTCAACTTGGGGATTGAAGATGCCCGGCGTTTTGAGTATGCCGAGCGCAACAATGCGGCAGTGGTTGGTTTGAATCAGGCGATCAAAGAACGACTCTCCGGTGCTTATGGAGTTGAGCTTGAGATCTACCAAAACCTCTATTACAGCTTGGCACAGGCTCCGCACGTCAGCTTGATCGCGCCGGGTGTGCACCAGGAGGGGATCATTGCGTTTACCCATAGTCGCTGTTCGGCAACGGAGGTCGTTAGCTATCTACGAGCCCAAGGGGTGAACTGCTGGCCGGGATATGCTTCGCACACGCCGTATTATATGTTGGGGCAGGGTTACAAACGCTTTGTGCGAGTATCAATCAATGCCAAGAACAGCTTTAAGGATGTTGATATATTCATGTCTTTGCTGGCAAGGCTGTAACAGCATATTTGTATAAAGGTTGGTGCGTTACACATATTGTCTTCGGTCGGTGATGTCGAGTTGATTGTCCGTTAGAGAATAGTCGTGGGCTGTCTGATAGTTTGCTATTTACGCTGATTGCCTCGAATTAAAGAAAGGGAATTCTGATGAATAATGTGAATAGGTTCAATCCTTCTGCTGACGTAAGGCAGCGCCTTCGTCCGCTGTACAAAAAGGATAATTGGCACTGGCTGTTGGGCATACTTGCGGATCTGGCCGTTATTGCGCTAGCCGTGTTCCTGGCTAATCGCTACAACTACCTGTACCCACTCGCAGTCCTGTTTATTGGTTCTCGACAACGGGCCCTGGCTTCGCTTCTTCACGAAGCGGCGCACATGACGTTGACCCAAAGCAAAACGCTCAACAAATTCGTTGGCGAGTACCTGCTGGGCTACCCCATCTTTCAGAACTATGAAGCCTATCGTCGATCTCATGTGCAACTGCACCATCACAATCTCGGTGACCAGCATAAAGATCCCGACCATCGCTATTACATCGAATCTGGTTTGTACAATGCGCAAGACCGCTTCGATTTCTTGGTCAACCATCTACTCAAGAGCTTGACGCTGGTCAACACCCATCAGTACTTACTCTATCTGGTGAAGAACCGTGCCGGGGCCATCTTGGCCAATCCGTTACAGGGCGTGAAGCTTCTGGCTGTTCACACGGTGATGTTGCTGGTCTTCGGCTATTTCATCAGCCCATGGGCATATGTGCTGTTCTGGCTGATTCCTTACTTCACGGTCTTTCAGGTGATTGGCTGGCTCTCCGAGATTTCCGAGCACTTCGGTATGTTCGGCCTCTCCAATGACGAGGTGCAGCTCACGCGTAATCGCTTCCCCACCTTGATCGAGCGCGCGATCATCGGAATGCATGGCGATAACTACCACCTGACACACCACCTGTTTGCCGGCGTTCCGTTCTGGAATTTGAAGCGAGCACACGAGGTGCTAATGGACGACGAAAACTACGCTGCAGCCAACCGCGGCTGTGGCGGAATTTTCACCGCGATGGGCGGTGCCAAATCCAGTATCGATCAGATATTCGATGCCTATCGCAGCGGAAAAATCAGCACCATCATCGTCGCCAAGTAAAGTGTTGCGCTCCTGCATTCTGGCGCTCCATCCGTACGCACCTACGAAGGATATCTGACCGGCGCCTGACGCGGTGATCAAGAACGTCGCCATCTGGCAGCGTTCTCATTCCTGCCCTGTAGGCGTTATATCTCGTTCTACCCTCGGCGCATCCGTGTCATGCCCTTGCGGAAACTTGCCCTTGAGTTTCCACGCAAACGCAATGATCTCGGCAATCGTGCGGTAGAGCTCTTCAGGGATGCTGTCACCCAGCTCCATTCTGGCCAGCAGTTTCACCAGCTCGGCGTTCTCATAAATTGGCACTTCATAATCGCGGGCGATCTTCAGAATGGCTTCGGCCAGTTCGTCATCGCCTTTGGCGGTGAGCGTTGGGGCATGTTGACCGTCGTATTTGAGGGCGATGGCCTGGCGCGGTGGATTGGGGCTTTTCATGCGGTTTCGTCGACCCAGCGTTGTTCGAGGCGGGTTTGATTGCCTTGGGGCGGTGTGCCGAGGTGGCAATTCAGATCGCCAACATTCAGACCTGATGCCAGCAACTGCGCACGCAATCCGCCTAAGTTACTTTCGATCAGGCTGGCGGTATAAGGCCGTTCGGCCCAGAGCTGGCTGGAGAGTTTGCCCTGGGCTAGCTGTGCCTGAATTTGCAGCGGCCCGAGCGGTTCCATGTCGAACGCCAGTTCGACCCGCCAAAGCCGCTGTTTCGGTTCGCGCTCGGCGAGTTTCTCGTGCTGTTCTTTCTCGGGTGTGTCCTCACGCTGAAACTTGACCTGCAACGGCACGATGTCTTGCAGGTTACGCATGGGGATTTCCAGCTGCCAGGTGGTTTGCAGCTTGCCATCCTCAGTCATGCCGGTTTGCTCCAGGCTCGACAATTGATGGCTTTGCAGGCGAGAAACGGCCGCCGCAGCCAGACGCAGCAAGTGTTCCAGATCACCTTCACCCACCAGGCTTTGCAGCAACCGCGAGGGCAGGGGGAAGTTGCTCGGCTGCGGTTTGGCACTGACCTGGCCGAGCGTGCCGAGGGCGCTACGCACAAAGCTGGGCAGCGTCTGGGCCAGGGTGTTGGCGGCGATGATTGCGTTGAAACTGGTATTGGCCGGCAGGCCGGGGGCCAATTGTGCGATCAGTCGCAGCAAATTGCCTTTCATGTCCGGCGTCAGCGCCGGGTTCTGCCCGGTGAGCAGTTTGGATTCCAGAAACAACCCACTGTTGGCCAGCGCCTGAGCCAGGCCCTTGGGCGTACTCAGTTGTTGAGCATCCGGCAGGTCGGCGAGCAATTTGTCGACGGCAGCACGCAGGTCGTCCGAGGTGGTGTCGGCGTCTGGCAGGTTTTGCAGGGCGTCGATCAGCCCGCTCAAAGAGCCTTGGCGACTTTGCTGGGCCAGCAACTGCTGACTCACCGCCAGTTGCTCCTGACGACCGGCCAGCGGTACGAAACTCAGGCTTTGTGTGCCTTGGACCAAGGCACTGAGCAGGCTGCCGATGCGCAACGGTTGCGGGCTGTCGAGGCTCAAGGTGCTGCCGCTTAGCGCGGTATTGAGCAAACTCACCAGCGAGCGATAGACCGCCGGTTGCCCCGGTGTTTGCGGCATCAGTTGGCTAGTCAGGACTTTACCTTGCAGCAAGGTGCCAACCGGCAACTGCGACGTGTCGAGGTGGGTGAGGGTGGCTACGTTGGAAGCAATGGCCTGCTGCACGGTGATCGCCAGACTGCTGGCTGAAGGCTGGCTGACCGTCAGGTTGGTGCCCTGAGGCAACGGTTGGTTGCTGGTGGCTTGCACCGTGGTCTGGCGGCCGCCGTCGAGGGTGACCTTGAGCAGCAGCTGGAACGTCTGGTCGTTCTGTTTGAGCGACAGCACTTCAGCGCTGGCGCTCTGGCCGGCGGCGATCAAGCCGTCCATCGGCGTCTGCAGCTTGAGCAACTCACCACTGACCACGAGCGGGCGCGAAGTGGCCGGCGCGGTAGGGGGCAGTGGAAGGATGTTCATGTCACCAGTCATCAAGTCACACCCTGTCGAAATTGCCCTCTTGAGAGTAGGACATGACATGTATAATGCCGCCCCGTTGTTGTCGGGGCGCGGAAAACATCGCAAATGTTTGACGCAGCTCTCTAGAACAGGCCGTCAATGCATCTATGCTGCATCACTTTAACGGCCGCTCCACTGCCGACTTGAACCGTAAAGGCCCGCGATCTCTTGACCATCCCTCTACTAGAAGCCGTAGCGCTCGCCTGTGAGCGAGACTGGCGGATGCTCTTCGAAAACCTCGAGTTGCGTCTGGGCAGCGGTGACATGTTGCAGATCAGTGGCCCCAACGGCAGCGGCAAGACCAGCCTGCTGCGCCTGCTCGCCGGTTTGATGCAGCCGACCAGCGGCCAGGTGTTGCTCAATGGCCAGCCTTTGAACACGCAACGCCCGGAGCTGGCCCACAACCTGTTGTGGATCGGCCATGCCGCCGGCATCAAGGACCTGTTGACCCCCGAAGAGAACCTCAGCTGGCTGTGTGCGTTGCATCAGCCCGCCACCCATGAGGCGATCTGGCAGGCGCTGGCAGCGGTAGGACTGCGTGGTTTTGAAGATGTTCCTTGTCACACCCTGTCAGCTGGTCAGCAACGCCGCGTGGCCCTGGCCCGCTTGTATCTGGGCAGCCCGGCGCTGTGGATTCTCGACGAGCCGTTTACTGCGCTGGATAAACAAGGCGTGGCCCAGCTGGAAGAACACCTGGCCGCGCACTGCGAGCGAGGTGGTATGGTGATTCTGACCACTCACCACACGTTGACCCGGATGCCGGCCGGTTACCGCGACATCGATTTGGGGCAGTGGGCCATATGAGTGTTTTCGCACTGTTGGTCGCCCGTGAGGCGCGTTTGCTGTGTCGTCGTCCTGCCGAGCTTGCCAACCCCCTCGTATTCTTCGCCATTGTTGTCGCATTGTTCCCATTGGCGGTCGGACCTGAGACACAATTGTTGCAAACCTTGTCACCGGGACTGGTCTGGGTAGCCGCCCTTTTATCGGTCTTGCTCTCGCTGGACGGGCTTTTCCGCAGTGATTTCGAGGACGGATCCCTTGAGCAGTGGGTCCTTTCGTCGCACCCACTGCCTCTTCTGGTTTTGGCAAAGGTACTGGCACACTGGGCGTTTTCCGGCTTGGCACTGGTGTTGCTTGCCCCGTTGTTGGCGTTGATGCTCGGTTTGCCTGCCGCTTGTCTGCCGGTTTTGCTCTTGTCGCTGTTGCTCGGTACACCGGTACTGAGTTTGCTCGGTGCAGTGGGCGCGGCGCTGACGGTCGGTTTGAAGCGCGGCGGCTTGCTGCTGGCCTTGTTGATTCTGCCGTTGTACATCCCGGTGCTGATTCTTGGCAGTGGCGCCTTGCAGGCTGCCTTGCAGGGCATGCCGGCAACCGGTTATTTGCTGTGGCTTGGTAGCCTGACCGCCCTGGCGATAACCCTGACACCTTTTGCAATAGCCGCTGGCCTGAAGATCAGCGTCGGCGAATAATAATGAGGTCTGGTTAAATTTTAACCGCTTTCTTTTTAAGAAAGGCAGACCCTGACTGCTCGTGATGGCGAGCAGCAACCGTGATGGAAACAGTAATGAACTGGACCTGGTTTCATAAGCTCGGCTCGCCCAAATGGTTTTACGGCATCAGCGGCAAACTGCTGCCCTGGCTGAGCGTCGCGGCGTTGCTACTGATCGGCATCGGCGTGGTCTGGGGCCTGGCCTTTGCACCGCCGGACTACCAGCAAGGCAACAGTTTTCGGATCATCTACATTCACGTGCCGGCCGCCATGCTGGCGCAGTCCTGCTATGTGATGCTGGCGGTCTGCGGTATCGTCGGGCTGGTGTGGAAGATGAAACTGGCCGACGTCGCCCTGCAATGCGCCGCGCCGATCGGTGCCTGGATGACCGCCGTGGCGCTGGTCACCGGGGCGATCTGGGGCAAACCAACCTGGGGCTCGTGGTGGGTCTGGGATGCACGCCTGACGTCGATGCTGATTCTGCTGTTTCTGTATTTCGGTCTTATTGCACTGGGCAATGCCATCAGCAATCGTGACAGCGCGGCCAAGGCCTGCGCGGTGTTGGCGATTGTCGGTGTGATCAACATCCCGATCATCAAGTACTCGGTGGAGTGGTGGAATACCCTGCACCAGGGCGCGACCTTCAGCCTCACCGAAAAACCGGCAATGCCGGCCGAGATGTGGTTGCCGTTGCTGCTGACGGTGCTGGGTTTCTACTGTTTCTTCGGCGCCGTGCTGTTGCTGCGCATGCGCCTTGAAGTGCTCAAGCGCGAAGCCCGTGCAAGCTGGGTAAAAGCCGAAGTGCAAAACAGCCTGGAGGCCGCGTAATGAGTTTTGCTTCATTCGGCGACTTCCTCGCCATGGGCCATCACGGTCTTTATGTCTGGTCGGCTTATGGCATTTGCCTGTCGGTACTGGCCCTCAACGTGGCTGCGCCGATCCTGGCCCGCAAGCGTTATCTGCAACAAGAGGCGCGTCGTTTGCGCCGGGAGAACAGCAAGTGAATCCGCTGCGTAAAAAGCGTCTTATCATCATTTTCGCGATTCTGGTCGGGGTCGGCGCAGCCGTTGGCCTGGCCCTGAGTGCCTTGCAGCAGAACATCAACCTGTTTTACACACCGACCCAGATCGCCAATGGCGAAGCCCCGCAAGACACGCGCATTCGTGCTGGCGGGATGGTCGAGAAGGGCTCGTTGCAACGTTCCGGCGATTCGCTGGACGTGAAGTTCATCGTCACCGACTTCAACAAATCCGTGACCATCACCTACCGGGGCATCCTCCCGGACCTGTTCCGCGAAGGGCAGGGCATCGTTGCCCTCGGCAAGCTCAACGCAGAGGGCGTGGTGGTCGCTGACGAAGTGCTGGCCAAGCACGACGAGAAGTACATGCCGCCAGAAGTGACCAAGGCCCTGAAAGACAGCGGTCAGTCCGCCCCCACACCCGCGAAGGAGGGTTGATCCATGACCTCAGGCATCTTCATTCCCGAGTTGGGCCATCTGGCGATGATCCTCGCCCTGTGCTTCGCCCTCGTTCAGGCCACGGTGCCGTTGCTCGGTGCCTGGCGTGGTGACCGGATGTGGATGGGCCTGGCGCAGCCTGCGGCCTGGGGCCAGTTCACCTTTCTGGTGTTCGCCTTCGGCTGCCTGACTTACGCCTTCATGACCGATGATTTTTCTGTCGCGTATGTTGCCAGTAACTCCAACAGCACCTTGCCGTGGTACTACAAGTTCAGTGCGGTGTGGGGTGCCCACGAAGGTTCGTTGCTGTTGTGGGCGTTGATTCTCGGCGGCTGGACCTTTGCCGTATCGATCTTCTCCCGGCAGTTGCCGCAGGTCATGCTGGCTCGCGTGTTGGCAGTGATGGGCATGATCAGCACCGGTTTCCTGCTGTTTCTGATCCTCACCTCGAACCCGTTCAAACGCATCCTGCCGCAGATACCGACTGATGGCGCTGACCTCAATCCATTGCTGCAAGACATCGGTCTGATCGTCCACCCGCCAATGCTCTACATGGGCTACGTCGGTTTCTCGGTGGCTTTCGCGTTCGCCATTGCCGCATTGATGGGCGGTCGTCTCGATGCTGCGTGGGCCCGCTGGTCTCGTCCATGGACCTTGGTCGCCTGGGCGTTCCTCGGCATCGGCATCACCTTGGGCTCCTGGTGGGCCTACTACGAACTCGGCTGGGGCGGCTGGTGGTTCTGGGACCCGGTGGAAAACGCTTCCTTCATGCCTTGGCTGGTCGGTACGGCGCTGATTCACTCATTGGCCGTTACTGAAAAACGCGGTGTGTTCAAAAGCTGGACCGTGTTGCTGGCGATTGCCGCGTTCTCGCTGAGCCTGCTGGGAACCTTCCTGGTGCGTTCCGGCGTGCTGACTTCGGTGCACGCGTTTGCCTCGGACCCCGAGCGTGGCGTGTTCATTCTGATCTTCCTGTTGTTCGTGGTCGGCGGTTCACTGACGCTGTTCGCCCTGCGCGCGCCGGTGGTCAAGAGCCACGTCGGCTTCAACCTGTGGTCACGAGAAACTCTGCTGCTGGGTAATAACCTGGTGCTGGTGGTCGCGGCTTCGATGATTCTGCTCGGCACCTTGTATCCGCTGGTGCTCGATGCTCTGACCGGCGCCAAGCTGTCGGTCGGCCCGCCGTACTTCAACGCATTGTTCGTTCCGTTGATGGCGTTGCTGATGGTGGTGATGGCGGTCGGGGTACTGGTGCGCTGGAAAGACACGCCGGTGAAATGGCTGGTCAGCATGCTGACCCCGGTGTTGCTCGGCAGTGCCGCATTGGCGGTCGTGGCCGGGATCGCGTACGGCGACTTCAACTGGGCCGTGCTGGCGACCTTCATGCTCGCGGCGTGGGTGTTGCTGGCCGGTGTGCGCGATATCCTCGACAAGACCCGCAACAAAGGCCTGATAAAAGGTCTGCCGACCTTGACCCGCAGTTACTGGGGCATGCAGGTCGCACACCTGGGCATCGCCGTCTGCGCTTTGGGCGTAGTGCTTTCGAGCCAGAACAGCGCCGAGCGCGACCTGCGTCTGGCGCCGGGCGAGTCTATGGATCTGGCCGGTTATCACTTCATCTTTGAAGGCGCCAAGCACTTTCAAGGACCGAACTTCACCTCCGACAAGGGCACCATTCGGGTGATCCGCGGCGGCAAGGAAGTGGCGGTGCTGCACCCGGAAAAACGTCTGTACACCGTACAGAGCTCGATGATGACCGAAGCCGGCATCGACGCCGGTTTCACTCGCGACCTGTACGTGGCCCTCGGCGAGCCGCTGGACAATGGCGCCTGGGCCGTGCGCGTACACGTCAAGCCGTTCGTGCGCTGGATCTGGTTCGGCGGTTTGCTGACAGGTTTCGGCGGCCTGCTGGCAGCGCTGGATCGTCGTTATCGGGTCAAGGTGAAGAGTCGCGTGCGTGAAGCGCTGGGTATGACGGGAGCCACTGCATGAGACGTTGGTTAATGGTGCTGCCACTGGCGCTGTTTCTGGTGGTGGTGGTGTTTCTTTACCGGGGTCTCTACCTGGACCCCGCCGAGTTACCCTCGGCGATGATCGGCAAGCCGTTCCCGGAGTTTTCCCTGCCGGCCGTGCAGGGTGACAAGACCCTGACCCGCACTGACCTGCTGGGCAAACCTGCACTGGTCAACGTCTGGGGCACCTGGTGCATTTCCTGCCGGGTCGAACACCCGGTGCTGAACAAACTGGCCCAGCAGGGCGTGATGATCTACGGCGTCAACTACAAGGACGTCAATGCCGACGCCTTGAAGTGGCTGGTGGAGTTTCACAACCCGTACCAGATGAACATCCGCGACGAGGAGGGCTCCCTGGGCCTGAACCTCGGCGTTTACGGCGCTCCGGAAACCTTCTTCATCGACGCCAAGGGCATCATCCGCGACAAATACGTCGGGGTGATCGACGAAGGGGTCTGGCGCGAAAAACTCGCGGCCAAGTATCAGGCGCTGGTCGATGAGGCCAAGCCATGAAGCGCTGGATTGCTGCGGCCGTACTCGGCCTGAGTATCGCCGGCGTCGCTCACGCGGCCATCGATACTTACGTGTTCGCCAATGACGCCGAGCGCGAGCGTTTTCACGAACTGACCAAAGAACTGCGTTGCCCCAAGTGCCAGAATCAGGACATTGCCGATTCCAACGCACCGATCGCCGCTGACCTGCGCAAAGAGATTTTCCGCATGCTCGGCGAGGGCAAGGACAACCAGCAGATCATCGATTTCATGGTCGACCGCTACGGCGATTTCGTGCGCTATAAGCCCGCCCTGACCGGCAAGACCGCGCTGTTGTGGTTTGGTCCGGCGGGGTTGCTGCTGGGGGGCGTGCTGGTGATTGCCTTGATCGTCCGTCGCCGTCGTGCCGAGCGCACTGCAGGCCCGGACACGCTTTCTGCCGAGGAACGCAAGCGCCTCGACCAACTGTTGGATAAAAACCAAGAATGATTGATTTCTGGCTCGCTGCAGGTCTGCTTCTACTGGTTGCCCTGAGTTTTCTGTTGATCCCGGTTCTGCGTGGCCGTCGCGTCCAGCGTGAAGAGGATCGTACTGCGCTGAATGTGGCGCTTTATCAAGAGCGTGTGGCTGAGTTGCAGACTCAGCAGGCTGAAGGCGTGCTCGATGCGGCGCAAATGAGTGCTGGCCGTGACGAAGCGGCCCGTGAGCTGCTGGCCGACACCGAAGGTGCCGACACGGGCCGGGTTTCCCGTCTGGGCAAGCCGCTGCCGCTGCTGGCTGCGATCCTGGTCCCAGTGTTGGGCTTGGGTCTGTATCTGCATTTCGGTGCCAGTGACAAAGTCGAACTGACCCGCGAATTCGCCCAGGCACCGCAATCGATGGAAGAGATGACCCGTCGTCTCGAACGTGCCGTTGCGGCTCAACCGGACTCTGCCGAAGGCCTGTATTTCCTGGGCCGTACTTACATGGCTCAGGACCGTCCAGCGGACGCGGCGAAAATCTTCGAACGCACTGTGGCGTTGGCTGGCCGTCAGCCTGAACTGCTCGGCCAGTGGGCTCAGGCGCAGTACTTTGCCGACAACAAAAAGTGGTCGGACAAGGTTCAGACACTGACCGACGAAGCGCTCAAAGCCGATCCTAAAGAAGTCACCAGCCTTGGGCTGTTGGGCATCGCGGCCTTCGAAAGTCAGCGTTATCAGGACGCTATCGACTACTGGAATCGTCTGCTGGCGCAACTGCCGCCAGAAGATAACTCTCGCAGTGCGCTGCAAGGCGGCATTGCACGGGCGACTGAAAAGCTGAAAGAGAGCGGCGGTACCGTCGCTCAGGCGCCCGTCGTAGCAACCAAGCCTGCAGCGCTGCTGAAAGTGACGGTCGATCTGGCGGCGAACTTGAAAGCCAAGGTACAGCCGGGCGACAGCGTGTTCATTTTCGCTCGCGCTACCTCGGGTCCTCCGGCCCCGTTGGCGGCCAAACGTCTGACCGTTGCCGACCTGCCAGCGACCGTCGAGCTGGGCGATGCCGACGCAATGATGCCGCAGTTGAAACTGTCTAACTTTCCTGAAGTCCAACTGGTCGCGCGTGTTTCCCGTGCCGGCCAACCGACTGCCGGCGAGTGGGTCGGTCGCAGTGAGCCTTTGGCCAGCAGCACCACCGCGCCGCAACAATTGACTATCGACAGCCCAGACAAATAATCAGGAAAACCGCTATGACCGCGATTGCTCGTATCACCCTGCTCAGTCTTGTCCTGGGGTTAAGCGCATGTGCGGTCCAGCAGCCAACACATGAAGGCACGTTGCCGCCGATCCAGCCATCGTATCCAGGCAGCAAATCGAGGCCGACGACCGCTCCTGGCCAGCCGGTGACCCCAAACAAACCCACCAAACCGCAGCCACGCACTTCGGCGAGTTTCGCCCCACCACCCGGCGGCAACAGCCACTGGGATGCGAAACTCGGTGTCTACGTCCTCGACAACCAGACCGACACGTTCTACCGCCAGCGCACCTACTACCGCTGGAACAACGGCTGGAGCCGCAGCATCAGCCCGAATGGACCGTGGGAAGAGACGGATATCCATGGCGTGCCGCCGGGATTGGGCAAGCAATACAGTCAGTAATGTGAACAGCGACCTCAGGGTCGCCGTTTTTGCAGGTGCGTTCAACGAAACAACCCGCTCACTCCTCTGAACAAATCACCGATCGATTCAACACCCTGTAAAACAACCGTACGTCATGCATCCACTTTTTGTGCTTGAGTATATATAACTCTAGAGTTATTTTTATTCGGGCCGGTGCAAGGAGGCGCGTGGTGCAAAGCAGGTTATTGATCAGAGAGCTTGAGGCGGCGGGTTGGAGGCTCGATCGGGTTACCGGCAGTCATCACATTTTCACTCACCCTTACAGCCCCTACACGATACCCGTACCTCATCCCAAGAAAGACTTGCCGATCGGGACGGTTAAAAGCATCAGGAGGCGAGCCGGGCTTCACTACCCGGTGGCCAGTTACGCAGGAGATCCATAATGCAATATCCAATCTGTATCGAGTGGGGCGACGAGAACACTGCTATCGGTATTCAGATCCCCGATATTCCGGGCGCTGTCACCGCAGGCGACACGTTTGAAGAGGCTTACAACGCAGCGGTCGAAGTTGCCCATATCCTGCTGCAGGACATCGCAGCAGGCGGGGAGGACATTCCGATGCCGACTTCAGCAGCGGCGCACCGGAGTAACCCGGACTTTACCGATATGGGCTGGGGCATGCTGGAACTCGACATCGCGCCTTACCTTGGCAAAACCGAGAAGGTCAACGTGACGTTGCCCGGCTACGTTATCCAGCGTATCGACCGTTATGTACGCGAGCACAACGTCAAAAGCCGCTCTTCGTTTTTAGCGGACGCGGCGTTGGAGAAGCTGGTGCGGCATTGAGTACCATTTGTGGGCGGCGCTTCGATGCCCGCGAAGCTTTCATCTTGTTCCGTAGCGCGCCTATGATCAGTGTAGGCGGTAGAGCCCTCGTGTATCAGTCATTGTTCAACGTTCCATCAGTGGAAATCGGTCCCATGAAAACGATGCTTGGTAGCCTGATACGCAATATTGGCGTGATTTTCCTGGGCAGCTTGCTGATCGCCAGTTCTGTTCTGGCCGAGGACGCACCGGGCATGCGTATCGGCGTGCGCGGTGAAATCACCGGCGTGTCCGAACAGGTCTTGGAAGTGCACGCCAACAGTGGTGAGAACGTGGTCATCCAGTTGACCAAGGACACCCAGGTTCGTGCCGTAACCCTGGCCAACATCGAAGACATCAAGCCCGGCAGCTACATTGGCTCGGCGGCAATACCGCAAGCCGATGGCACGCTCAAGGCGCTGGAAGTACACGTGTTCCCGCCTGAGATGGCCGGCACCGGCGAAGGCCACCGCCCGTTCGATCTGGTCAAGGGCAGCAGCATGACCAATGGCAGCGTCAGTGATCTGGTGGTCAGCAATGGCCGAATCCTGACCGTCAATTACAAGGGTGGCCAGCAGAAGATCCTGGTGCCGGAAGACGTGCCGATCGTCAACCTGACACCGGCTGACCGCAGCCTGCTTAAAGTCGGGGTCAAGGTTGTGTTGTTTGCCACCCAAAGCGCCGACGGCACGCTGACAGCGCAATCGATCTCGGCCGGCAAGGATGGCGTGGCGCCGCCGATGTGAGTCACCGGCGAGTATAAAAAAGGCGACCTGCGAAGGTCGCCTTTTTCATGACTGGTCCAGCGCTTACTGACCGCTGGAAATCTGGTCGAAAATCCCGCCATCGTTGAAGTGGGTCTTTTGCACAGTGCGCCAGTCACCGAAGGTTTTTTCCACCGACAGGAAGTCGACTTTCGGGAAGCGATCGGTGTGCTTGGCAAGTACCGCAGGGTCACGCGGACGCAGGTAGTTGGCGGCGGCGATTTCCTGGCCTTCCGGGGACCACAGGTACTTGAGGTATTCCTCGGCGGCCGCGCGGGTGCCTTTCTTGTCGACGACTTTGTCGACCACGCTCACCGGCGGCTCGGCTTCGGCGGAGACGCTTGGGTAAATCACTTCGAACTGGTCGCGGCCGAACTCGCGGGCGATCATTTCCGCTTCGTTTTCGAAGGTCACCAGCACATCGCCGA
Source organism: Pseudomonas sp. 6D_7.1_Bac1 (assembly GCF_025465945.1). Taxonomy (GTDB): domain Bacteria; phylum Pseudomonadota; class Gammaproteobacteria; order Pseudomonadales; family Pseudomonadaceae; genus Aquipseudomonas. The sequence continues at coordinate 153,239 of NZ_JANLNW010000078.1, forward strand.
TCTGGTTGGTCATGAAAGTAGTAGTGGCTGCACGGCCGCCGGTGTCGAGTACCGGGGCTTGTTTGAACAGTTTGCCGACGAAGGCCTTGGCCTTGTTCTCGTCACCGCCGTTTTTCAGCACATAGCCCCAGGCTGACAAATACGTGTAGCGGCCATTGCCCGAGGTTTTCGGGTTCGGCACGATCACTTGCACGCCGTCCTTGAGCAGGTCCGGCCAGTCTTTCAGGGCTTTGGGGTTGCCCTTGCGCACGATAAACACCGTGGCCGAGGTGAAGGGGGCGCTGTGGTCCGGCAGGCGAGTCACCCAGTTGTCCGGCACCAGTTTGCCGTTATCGGCCAAGGCGTTGATGTCGGTGGCCATGTTCATGGTGATGACGTCAGCCGGCAGGCCATCGATCACGGAGCGGGCCTGTTTGCTGGAGCCACCGAAGGACATCTGCAAGGTGATGTTTTCGTTGTGCTCGGCTTGCCAGTGTTTCTGGAAGGCAGTGTTGTAGTCCTTGTAGAAGTCGCGCATCACGTCGTAGGACACGTTGAGCAGGGTTGGCGCGGCCTGGGCTACGCTCGCGAGGGCCAGGCCTGCGGCCAGAAGTGAGGCGCCAAAGATCTTTTTCACTGCACATTCCTTTTGTTCGAGATGAAGGCAATTTGCCGTCGACTATAGCCGGGGCTGCATATCCCTTTAAAGATTAAAAAGTACTTTGCTTATTCCATTTTCTTGAATAGTGCATTGCCGCAACGGGAGCAGAACGCCGCACTGGGTTCATGCTGGTTCTTGCTGCACACCGGGCAGTCATGTTGCTGCTGTTCGCCGCGCATGGCGTTGGCCAGTTCGGCGGTAAAAATCCCGGTGGGGACGGCGATGATCGAGTAACCGGTGACCATCACCATCGCCGAGATGACCTGCCCCAAAGCGGTCTTGGGCACGATGTCGCCGTAGCCGACGGTGGTCAGGGTGACGATAGCCCAATAGATCCCTTTGGGAATGCTGGTAAAGCCATGCTCCGGGCCTTCGACCACGTACATCAGCGTGCCGAACACGGTGACCAGGGTGCAGACACTGAGCAGGAACACGATGATTTTCTGCTTGCTGCCGCGCAGGGCGTCGAGCAGGTAATGGGCCTGCTTCAGGTAGGGGAGCAGTTTGAGCACACGAAAGATCCGCAGCATACGGATGATTCGGATGATCAGCAGGTACTGCGCGTCGCTGTAATACAGCGCAAGGATACCTGGAACAATCGCCAGCAAATCCACAAGCCCATAGAAGCTGAAGGCGTAACGCAGCGGCCGGGGCGAGCAGTACAGGCGCAACACGTACTCGACCAGGAAGATCAGGGTGAAGCCCCACTCGATGTACGCCAGCGTATTGGCGAAGTTCTGATGAACCTCATCGATGCTGTCGAGGATCACCACCACCAGGCTGGCGAGGATGATCAGCAACAGCGTGCTGTCGAAGCGCCGTCCGGCCACCGTGTCGGTATGGAAAATGATCACGTACAGGCGGTTGCGCCACGTGTCGTTGCTGTTCATTCAAATCGCCTTGGCCATAAATCAGCGCAGCCTAGGTTGATTCTCCGAGGTTTGGCAAGGCGCACTGTCTGTGGTCGTTTGGCCCAGCAGGCGAATACCTACGAGAAGCAGCCAGCAGGCGAGGATGAACGGGGCGGTCAATGTGGCCAGACCCAGGGCGGCGAAGCCCGGCGTCAGGAGGATCGCTAGTGCGATACCCAGCAATGGCAACCAGGGTTGGCGACGTTGCTGGCTGAAGGCGAGGGCGGCGAGTGCCGGGTTGTAGCCATAGAGGCCGAGCAAGGCGCCGGAAGTTTCGTTGAGCCACAAGGCGCAGGCCAGGCCTGCACAAGAACCGAGCAGCGCCCAGGCGGCGGCGCGGCGGCTGGCAAGCAGTAGCCCGCAGGCAATCATGACGCCAGCCAAGGGGTGGTCGAGAAATACGACCTGGCCCAGGCCTTTGAACTCGGCACCGAGCAGGTTCAGGAAGTCGAGTTCGGGTAGTGGCGCAGGTGTTGAGTGCTGTGGTGCGGCAAAGCTCAGCAGTAACCAGCCCATTCCCACGAAGGGTGCGGTGTAGGCGGGCAGGAAATACTGATCGCGAGCACGCTTGAGCCAGTGCTCAGTGACGATCGCGCTCAGTCCACCGCAGGCGATGATCAGCGGCGGCAGCATCACCGACCAACGCAATTGCAGGCTCAGCAACAGCCCGAGCAAGACGCCGTTGTAGCTGAAGAGCCCGGCCTGGCGATCAGCCTTGGCGTAGCCGCGACGTTGCGCGGTGAGCAGTCCGGCCAAGCCACCCAGCAGGGCGCCGCCGAGCAACGTCGGCGCGGTAAACAGGATGGCCAACAGGCACAGCAGGCCGCACAGCGGATGGCGCTGGAGGAAAATCTGACTGAAGCCGTTGAGCAGGGCAGTGGCCCAGTCGGGGCAGTGGGTGTTGAAGTGGTTGGCAGGCATGATGGGGTCTGTGGAGTTCAGGTGAACCGTGTCGCCTGCATCGCGAGCAGGCTCGCTCCCACACTGAATCTCTGTTCAGTCATTGGATCTGTGAGCAACACAAAATCCATGTGGGAGCGAGCCTGCTTGCGAAGAGGCCGGTACAGGCGCTAGATCAACGTCTCGATCCGCAACGAGTTAGTCGATCCTGGCTGGCCGAAAGGCACACCCGCGGTGATCAACAACGTGTCGCCGCGCTGGGCCATACCTTGCGCCTGGGCGATTTCCAGTGCGGTGGAGCACACCTCGTCGACCTGGCGTAGACGGTCGTTGACCACCGAGTGCACGCCCCACGCCACGCTCAAACGCCGCGCAGTTGAAAGGTTCGGCGTCAGGTTGAGGATCGGCACCGCTGGCCGCTCCCGCGCCGCCCGCAGACTCGAACTGCCAGATTCGCTGTAGTTCACCAACACCGCCACCGGCAGGATGTTGCTGATCCGGCGAATCGCGCAGCTGATGGCATCTGAAGTGGTGGCTTCGGCTTTTGGTCGGCTGACGTCCAGTTGCGCCTGATAATCCGGGCCGTTTTCGACCTGGCGGATGATCTTGCTCATCATCTGCACCGCTTCGAGCGGGTAATCACCCGAGGCGGTTTCCGCTGACAGCATCACCGCGTCAGCACCTTCGGCCACGGCGTTGGCGACGTCGGTCACTTCGGCGCGGGTCGGTGCCGGGGAGAAGCGCATCGACTCCAGCATCTGGGTCGCCACGACCACCGGTTTACCGAGCTGGCGGCAGGTGCTGATGATGTCTTTCTGGATCTGCGGCACGCTCTCGGCCGGTACTTCCACGCCCAGGTCACCACGGGCGACCATGATCGCGTCGCTCAGCTCAGCGATCTCACGCAGTTGTTCCACGGCCGACGGCTTCTCGATTTTCGCCATCAAAAAGGCTTTGTCGCCGATCAGCGCGCGGGCTTCACGAATGTCTTCCGGACGTTGCACAAACGACAGTGCAACCCAGTCCACGCCCAGTTCCAGACCAAAACTCAGATCGCGACGATCCTTGGCGGTCAACGGGCTGAGTTCGAGTACCGCTTGCGGCACGTTGACGCCTTTGCGATCCGACAGTTCGCCACCGTTGAGCACCGTGGTGTCGATGGCGTCGGCGTACTTGGTCACCACCCGCAAACGCAGTTTGCCGTCGTCCAGCAGCAGGTCCATGCCGGGTTCCAGGGCGGCGATGATTTCCGGGTGCGGCAGGTTGACCCGACGCTCGTCACCCGGCGTGGCGTCGAGGTCCAGGCGCAGGGCCTGACCGCGCACCAGTTGCACCTTGCCCTCGGCAAACTTGCCGACTCGCAGTTTCGGGCCTTGCAGGTCCATCAGAATGCCGAGCGGGTAATTGAGTTGGCGCTCGACTTCGCGGATCCATTGATAGCGCTGGGCATGGTCGGCGTGCTCGCCATGGCTGAAGTTCAGGCGAAAGATGTTCACCCCGGCTTCGACCAGCTCACGGATGTTATCGATTCCGTCGGTGGCGGGGCCGAGGGTGGCGAGGATTTTGACCTTTTTATCAGGCGTCATTTTCAGGGCTCTCGAGGATCAGGATGGCGCGGAAGTCGTTGACGTTGGTGCGCGTCGGCTCGGTGACGATCAGCCCGTCGAGCGCCGCGAAATAGCCATAACCATTGTTGTTGTCCAGTTCATCGCTGGCGCTCAAGCCGAGGGCGGCGGCGCGGGCGTAGCTGTCCGGGGTCATGATCGCGCCGGCGTTGTCTTCGGAGCCGTCGATGCCGTCGGTATCACCAGCCAGCGCGTAGACGCCAGGCAGGCCTTTGAGGCTGTCGGTCAGGCTCAGCAGGAACTCGGCGTTGCGTCCACCACGACCATTGCCGCGCACGGTGACAGTGGTTTCGCCACCAGAGAGGATCACGCACGGCGCTGCCAGTGGCTGACCGTGCAGCACTACCTGACGCGCGATGCCGGCGTGGACCTTCGCCACTTCGCGGGACTCACCCTCCAGATCGCCAAGGATCAATGGGCTGAAACCGGCCTGACGGGCTTTCACTGCCGCCGCTTCAAGGGATTGCTGCGGACGGGCGATCAGTTGGAAATGATTGCGGGCCAAGCTCGGATCGCCGGGTTTTACGGTTTCCGATTCTGGGCTTTGCAACCAGCTGCGCACCGAAGCTGGAACCTCGATGGCGTAGCGTTTGAGGATCGCCAGGGCTTCGGCCGAGGTGCTCGGATCGGCCACGGTCGGGCCGGAAGCGATCACGGTGGCGAGATCGCCCGGGACATCGGAAATGGCATAGGTGTAAACGGTTGCTGGCCAGCAGGCCTTGCCCAGGCGGCCACCCTTGATGGCCGAGAGGTGCTTGCGCACGCAGTTCATCTCGCCAATGGTCGCGCCGGATTTGAGCAGGGCTTTGTTGATCGACTGCTTGTCGGCCAGGGTAATGCCGGCTGCGGGCAGGGCCAGCAAGGCCGAACCGCCGCCTGAGAGCAGGAAGATCACCCGATCGTTTTCGCTCAGGTTGCTGACCAGTTCCAGTACCCGTTTGGCCACAGCCAGACCTGCCGCATCAGGCACCGGGTGAGCCGCTTCGACCACTTCGATTTTTTCGCAAGGGGCGCCGTGACCATAGCGGGTGACCACCAGGCCAGACACTTCACCCTGCCAGCAGCGCTCGACCACCTGGGCCATGGCAGCGGCGGCTTTGCCGGCACCGATGACGATCACTCGACCGCTACGATCTTTGGGCAAATGGGCTTCTAGAACGTGCTGCGGATGGGCCGCGTCGATAGCTGTGGCGAACAGCTCGCGCAGGAATTGTTGCGGATCGACCGACATGGCGGGCTCCCGGAATTCTTGTTATTGGGATAGTGCAGCCGAGTGTGAGTGCACTCGGTTCCCTGTGGGAGCGAGCCTGCTCGCGATTCAGACACCGCGGTGTGTCAGGTAACACCTTGGCGATGCCATCGCGAGCAGGCTCGCTCCCACAGGTTTGATGCAGGGCTTACTTATCGCGAATCGAGAAGTTCGCCATGTGTTCCAGACCCTTGATCAGCGCCGAATGGTCCCAGTTGCTGCCACCGATGGCTGCGCAGGTGCTGAACACTTGCTGGGTATTGGCAGTGTTCGGCAGGTTGATGCCCAGTTCGCGAGCACCGGCCAGCGCCAGGTTGAGGTCCTTCTGGTGCAGGCTGATGCGGAAGCCTGGATCGAAGGTGCCCTTGATCATGCGCTCACCGTGCACTTCGAGGATCTTCGAGGAGGCGAAACCGCCCATCAGCGCTTCACGTACCTTGGCTGGATCGGCACCGTTTTTCGAGGCGAACAGCAGGGCTTCGGCCACGGCCTGGATGTTCAGCGCAACGATGATCTGGTTCGCCACTTTAGCGGTTTGACCGTCGCCGTTGCCGCCGACCAGGGTGATGTTCTTGCCCATGCTCTGGAACAGCGGCAGCGCGCGTTCGAAAGCATCGCTGTCGCCGCCGACCATGATGCTCAGGGTCGCGGCCTTGGCGCCGACTTCACCACCGGACACCGGGGCGTCGAGGTATTGCGCGCCTTTCTCGTTGATCTTCGCCGCGAACGTTTTGGTCGCGGTCGGCGAGATCGAGCTCATGTCGATGACCACCTTGCCTTTGCCAACACCAGCGGCGACGCCGTCGGCACGGAACAGCACGTCGTCGACCTGCGGGGTATCCGGCACCATGACGATGATGAATTCGGCTTCCTGAGCGACTTCTTTCGGGGTCGCCAGAGCGACCGCGCCAGCGGCGACCAGGTCAGCCGGGGCAGGGTCGTGGTGCGCCGACAGGAACAGGCTGTGACCGGCTTTCTGCAGGTTCAACGCCATTGGGTGGCCCATGATGCCGGTGCCGATAAATCCGATTTTAGCCATGAGAAAATCCTCTTGTTTTTATTGCTGCTTCAAGCAAATAGGGACGCGCTTTTTGTGGGAGCGAGCCTGCTCGCGATGAGGCCGTCAGATTCAGCATCTGTGTTGACTGGTACATCGCTATCGCGAGCAGGCTCGCTCCCACAGGGGGAATCACTTCAAATTACGTTATGGGTTTTCAACCAGCCCAGACCCGCTTCAGTGGTGGTCAGCGGCTTGTATTCACAGCCGACCCAGCCCTGGTAACCGATGCGGTCCAGGTGTTCGAACAGGAAGCGGTAGTTGATTTCACCGGTGCCCGGCTCGTTGCGGCCCGGGTTGTCGGCCAGTTGAATGTGGTTGATCTCGCCCAGGTGCGTGGCCATGGTGCGGGCCAGGTCGCCCTCCATGATTTGCATGTGGTAGATGTCGTATTGCAGGAACAGGTTGGCGCTGCCCACTTGTTCGCGAATCGACAACGCCTGAGCGGTGTTGTTCAGGTAGAAGCCCGGGATGTCGCGGGTGTTGATGGCTTCCATCACCAGCTTGATACCCACCGCTTGCAGCTTGTCGGCGGCGTATTTGAGGTTGGCGACAAAGGTCTTTTCCACGGTGGCATCGTCGACGCCTTGTGGGCGGATACCGGCCAGGCAGTTCACTTGGGTGTTGCCCAGGACTTGAGCATAAGCGATCGCCAGATCGACGCCGGCGCGAAACTCTTCCACGCGATCCGGATGACAGGCGATCCCGCGTTCACCCTTGGCCCAGTCACCGGCCGGCAGGTTGAACAGCACTTGGGTCAGGCCGTGCGCATCCAGTTGTGCCTTGATTTCGGCGGAGCTGAAGTCGTACGGGAACAGGTATTCGACACCACTGAAGCCGGCTTTGGCGGCAGCTTCGAAGCGGGCAAGAAAATCCTGCTCGGTAAACAGCATGGACAGGTTGGCTGCGAAACGCGGCATGGTGGTCTCCTGTAAATTTGTGAAGGCCCCTGTGGGAGCGAGCCTGCTCGCGATAGCGGTGTGCCAGACAGCATGGAACTTGAATGTGCCGGCCTCATCGCGAGCAGGCTCGCTCCCACACGGGTATCGTTCAACCGTTAGTCAAGCAACGAAATCGCAGTCGGTGCGTCGGCGCCGACCAGCGCCAGGTCTTCGAATTCGTTGACGGCGTTGATCTCGGTGCCCATGGAAATGTTGGTCACGCGCTCCAGGATAATCTCGACGATCACCGGAACCTTGAACTCCTCGATCAGCTCTTGCGCCTTGCGCAGGGCAGGGGCGATGTCAGCCGGCTCGAACACGCGCAATGCCTTGCAACCCAGGCCTTCGGCAACCGCGACGTGGTCAACCCCGTAGCCGTTGAGCTCCGGTGCGTTGAGGTTGTCGAAGGACAGCTGCACGCAGTAGTCCATGTCGAAACCGCGCTGGGCCTGACGGATCAGCCCCAGGTACGAGTTGTTCACCACGACGTGGATGTACGGCAGTTTGAACTGCGCGCCCACTGCCAGTTCTTCGATCATGAACTGGAAGTCGTAGTCGCCCGAGAGTGCCACAACCTTGCGACTCGGGTCAGCCTTGACCACGCCCAGCGCTGCCGGAATGGTCCAGCCCAGAGGGCCTGCCTGACCGCAGTTGATCCAGTGACGCGGTTTGTAGACGTGCAGGAACTGCGCGCCGGCAATCTGCGACAGACCGATGGTGCTGACGTAGCAGGTGTCTTTGCCAAACACCTGGTTCATCTCTTCATACACGCGCTGCGGCTTGACCGGCACGTTGTCGAAGTGAGTCTTGCGGTGCAGGCTGGCTTTACGCTGCTGGCAGTCTTGCAACCAGGCGCTACGGTCCTTCAGCTTGCCGGCGGCTTTCCACTCGCGGGCCACTTCGATGAACATTTTCAGTGCCAGGCCAGCGTCGGAAACGATGCCCTGATCCGGCGTGAACACTCGGCCGATCTGGGTCGGCTCGATGTCGACGTGAATGAATTTGCGGCCTTCGGTGTACACGTCAATAGAACCGGTGTGACGGTTGGCCCAACGGTTACCGACGCCCAGCACCACGTCGGACTTGAGCATGGTGGCGTTGCCGTAACGGTGCGAAGTCTGCAAACCGACCATGCCGACCATCAGCGGGTGATCGTCCGGGATCGTGCCCCAGCCCATCAGGGTCGGGATAACCGGGATGCCGGTCAGCTCGGCAAATTCCACCAGCAGATCGCTGGCATCGGCGTTGATGATGCCGCCGCCGGCCACCAACAATGGACGCTCAGCCTGATCGAGCATGGCCAGGGCTTTCTCGACTTGCTTGCGGGTTGCCGCGGGTTTGGCCAGTGGCAGTGGCTCGTAAGCGTCGATGTCGAATTCGATTTCCGCCATCTGCACGTCGAATGGCAGGTCGATCAGCACCGGGCCTGGGCGGCCGGAGCGCATTTCATAGAAGGCTTTCTGGAACGCGTAAGGTACTTGGCCTGGTTCCATGACAGTGGTTGCCCACTTGGTCACCGGCTTGACGATGGTGGTGATGTCAACGGCCTGGAAGTCTTCCTTGTGCATACGGGCGCGGGGTGCTTGCCCGGTGATGCAAAGAATCGGGATCGAGTCGGCCGAGGCGCTGTAGAGCCCGGTGACCATGTCGGTGCCGGCAGGGCCGGAGGTGCCGATGCACACGCCGATGTTGCCAGCCTTGGTGCGGGTGTAACCCTCGGCCATGTGCGAGGCGCCTTCAACGTGGCGAGCGAGGACGTGATCGATGCCGCCGACCTTTTGCAGGGCGGAGTACAGCGGGTTGATTGCGGCACCCGGGATGCCAAAAGCGGTATCAACCCCTTCACGGCGCATCACCAGAACGGCGGCTTCGATTGCTCTCATTTTGCTCATGGTTTTGTGCCTCTTTACGTTTTGTAATTGTATACAAGTGGCTTTGCGCAGAGTGTATTCACGGCGGACGGCGCAGGTCAATCCATTTTCTCAAGCGGCTGTTTCATTCGTCGGAGGGCCATAAATACTGTGGCGTTTCGTCGCATGAGCTGCTTTTCGAGGATTATTGTATACAAAAAAATAATTCATTGTGTTCTATTTGTCGTATCGGGCTTCTCAACAAGCAGAAACCCCAAGGCTTTCCCATAACAAGATAAGGACGGCACCATGAGCGCTTTAACCTTGAAAGTCGCAGTCAGCCTCACCGGTCAGGCCATCGTTGCGGGGCGCAAGATCGCCGCGGCACCGCTGACCATTGCAGTACTGGATGCCGGCGGGCATTTGTTGAGCTTGCAACGCGAAGACGGCGCCAGCCTGCTTCGTCCGCAAATCGCCATTGGCAAAGCCTGGGGCGCGATCGCCATGGGCAAGGGCTCGCGGCTGTTGGCGCTGGACGCGCAGCAGCGCCCGGCGTTTATCGCTGCGTTGAACAGCCTGGGTCAGGGCAGCGTCGTACCCGCGCCGGGCGGGGTGCTGATTCGTGATCAGGATGGGGTTGTGCTGGGGGCGATTGGCATCAGCGGCGACACCTCGGACATCGACGAACAATGCGCGATCAGCGCCATCGAGGCGCAGGGGTTGCAGGCGGATGCGGGTGTGACTGCCTGATGCGTGCTGACTGATCTACCGCCATCGCGAGCAGGCTCGCTCCCACAGTGGACTTGGGATGAACACAAAATATGTGTACACCAGCAATCCCTGTGGGAGCGAGCCTGCTCGCGATGACTCTCCACCAGACACATCCAGCTAAAAGTCTGTCCCGCTTTCCGGCATTCGCGGAGCTAGCCTTGTTCATGACTTAATCATGCAAGGGGCGAAGGAATGCCTGATATTCCCGCTTCACATCGTCTGCGCGTCGGCCGCTTTGCCGAACCCCACCGGATTTACCTGCTGACTGCCAACACATTCGGAAGAGAACCTGTTTTCAACGACTTTGTCTTGGGCAGATTAGTCGTTGCACAATTTCGCGCCGCGCAGGATCAAGGCTGTGCTAACTCATTGGCCTGGGTTGTCATGCCCGATCACTTTCATTGGTTGGTCGAGTTGCAGCAGGGGTCGCTGAGTGGGCTGATGCAAAAGACCAAATCGTTGAGTACCAAAGCGGTAAACCGGTCCACCGGTCGTAAGATCAACCTTTGGCAGCAAGGCTTTCATGACCGAGCGCTGCGCCGTGAGGACGACTTGATAAAGTTGGCTCGGTACATCGTGGCAAATCCATTACGCGCGGGATTGGTGGAGCGACTGGGCGATTATCCGCTGTGGGATGCTGCCTGGATTTGACTGAAAACCGAGTTGCCCCCATCGCGAGCAGGCTCGCTCCCACAGTGGATCTCCTGTGTTCACAAATCCCTTGTGGGAGCGAGCTTGCTCGCGATGGGCGCGACTCGGTCTACCTGTCAGGCTCGCAGCCCTTGAGTACCAACCGAATGATGGTCTGCGCTGCCGCTTCATAATCGCTTTCATCCAGCTTGGCCTTGCCGGTGACGGCGGAGATCTGCCAGTCGAAGTCGGCGTAGGTCTGGGTCGCGGCCCAGATGCTGAACATCAGGTGGTTGGGGTCGATCGGGGCGATCTGGCCGCGATCGATCCAGGTCTGGATGCAGTCGATGTTGTGCTTGGCCTGGCTGTTGAGCTGTTCGACCAGGTCGGCGCTCAGGTGCGGTGCGCCGTGCATGATTTCGCTGGCAAACACCTTGGATGCAAACGGCAGGTCACGGGAGATGCGAATTTTCGAGCGAATGTAGCCGCTGAGCACGTCGCTCGGCACGCCATCAGCATTGAATGGCGTCGAGGCCGCAAGGATCGGCTCGATGATGCTTTCAAGGACCTCGCGGTAGAGGTTTTCCTTGGATTTGAAGTAGTAATAGACGTTGGGCTTGGGCAACCCCGCCTTGGCCGCGATGTCACTGGTTTTGGTCGCAGCGAAGCCTTTGTCGGCAAACTCTTCACTGGCGGCACGCAGGATCAGTTCTTTATTGCGCTCGCGGATAGTGCTCATAAACCAGGTGATTCCTTGCCTGTGCTGGCGGTTGCGCATGGTAGCACCGGCCTCGCGCGGCGCTCAAGAATGCCGCCTGCCGGCCCTCATCGTTTGAGCCTGTCGCGGCGCTGAACAAACGCGCAGATTGGCGGGTGAACGGCAGGCGCACTGCTAAAGTTCAAATCAGCGATCAGGCCTTTGGCCGTTCTCCTGCGTAAACGGCCCTGGCATTCACTTGCATCGTTGCATTCGATGTTCAGCCCGTTTGAGTGAGAAACCGTGGTGAAGAGCAAGCGAGGCAAATTCGCTCTGGTGATCTGGGGCTTGCTGCTGGTGGTGTTGGCTGCCGCGCTGTGGTTTTACCGGGAGAGCGGGCAACACAAAGGCAAGCCGCCAGCGCCTGCCGAGCCGGTAGCGGTCTCGGCGGTGACCTTGCAGGATATGCCGGTGTACATCGACGCCCTGGGTACGGTCACACCCACCCGCAGTGTGACCGTGGTGACGCAGGTCGACGGTATTCTTGCCTCGGTCGAGTTCAAGGAGGGCCAGCAGGTACGCAAGGGGCAGGTCATTGCGCGGATCGACGACCGGGAGCTAAAGGCACAACTGGCAGTGGCCAAAGGCACCCAGGCCCATGATCAAGCGCTATTGAGCAACTCCCAACGTGATCTGGCGCGTTTTCGCGAATTGATCAAGGTCGGCTCCACCAGCCAGCAAACCCTCGATACACAGGCATCCCTGGTACAGCAGCAACAGGGCACGGTCGCTGCCGATCAAGGCAATGTGCAGAACCTTGAAGTCCAGTTGAGTTACTGCACCATCACCTCACCGGTCGATGGCGTGGTCGGTTTGCGGCAGGTCGATCCGGGCAACTACGTGACCACCACCAGTACCACGGGCATTGCGGTGATTACCCAGATGCACCCGGCGACGGTGGTGTTTGCGGTGCCCGAGGATGACTTGGGAGCGATCGGCCAGGCGATGGCCAAAGGGCCGGTGACGGTGTTGGCCTACGACCGCAACAAGCACGGCCTGCTAGGCACCGGCAACCTGCTGGCGCTGGATAACCAGGTCGATACCAGTACCGGCACGATCAAGGTCAAGGCGCAGTTCGACGACTCCGGCAATGCGTTGTTTCCCAACCAGTTCGTCAACGCCCGGCTCAAGGCCGACACCCTCATCCAGGTGCCGGTGACGCCGACCACCGCGATTCAACATGGCAGCAAAGGCGACTTCGTGTTCGTGGTCAATGGTGACAAGGCCAGCCTGCGCAACATCAAGGCAGGTCCTTCGATGGGCGATGTCACGGCCATTCTCGATAACGGTCTCAAGCCCGGCGAGCAGGTGATCACCGAGGGCGCCGACAAACTTGATGACGGCTCACCCGTGAAGGTCGTCGCCCAATGAACAGCCGCCAGCCATGAACGTCTCGCGGCCCTTTATCGAGCGGCCGGTCGCCACCACGCTGTTGATGGTAGCGGTGTTGCTGTTGGGGATGCTGGGTTATCACTTGCTGTCGGTGTCGGCGCTGCCCGAGGTCGATTACCCGACCATTCAGGTCTTTACCCAATACACCGGCGCCAGTCCGCAGGTGGTCAGTTCGTCGATCACCGCACCACTGGAGCGCCAGCTCGGCGAGATGCCGGGGCTCAAGTCGATGAACTCCACCAGCTCCGATGGCGCCTCGGTGATTACCCTGCAATTTGATCTGGCCCTGTCGCTGGATATCGCCGAACAAGAGGTGCAAGCGGCGATCAACGCGGCCGGGACGTTCCTGCCGACGAACCTGCCGTACCCGCCGGTCTACAGCAAGGTCAACCCGGCGGACGCCCCGGTGCTCACCTTGTCGCTGACCTCCGACGTACTGCCCCTGACCAAAATCGAAGACCTTGCCGATACTCGGCTGGCGCAGAAAATCTCGCAAATTACCGGTGTCGGCCTGGTGACTATCAGCGGCGGTCAACGCCCTGCGGTGCGGGTTCAGGCCAATACCTCAGCGCTGAACAGCCTGGGCCTGTCACTGGAAGATCTGCGCACGGCGCTGGGCAATGCCAACGTCAACCAGGCCAAGGGCAACATCGATGGCAAGTTCCAGGCGTACTCGATTGGCGGCAACGATCAGCTGCAATCGGCGGATGAATATCACGATCTGGTGATTGCCTATAAAAACGGCGCGCCGATTCGTCTTGCGCAAATCGCCAGTTCCATTCAGGGGCCGGAGAACCCGCGTCAGGCGGCCTGGACCAACAGCACGCCTTCGATTCTGCTGAACATCCAGCGCCAGCCGGGGGCCAACGTGATTGATGTGGTCGACCGGGTCCAGCAGCTGTTGCCGAAGCTGCGTGCCAGTCTGCCCGGCACCCTGAAGGTCGCCGTGCTCACCGACCGCACCCAGACCATCCGCGCCTCGGTCACCGACGTGCAGTACGAACTGTCGGTGGCGGTGGTGCTGGTGGTGCTGGTGATATTTGTTTTCCTGCGTGAGATCCCGGCAACGGTGATTCCCGCCGTGACGGTGCCGCTGACCCTGATCGGTACGCTGGCGGTGGCCTACGCGTTGGGTTTCTCTCTGAACAACCTGACGCTGATGGCGCTGACCATCGCCATTGGGTTTGTGGTCGATGACGCTATCGTCATGATCGAGAACATCACGCGCTACATCGAGGCCGGAGAGCCGCCGCTGCAGGCCGCGCTCAAGGGCTCGGCACAAATCGGCTTCACCATCATTTCGCTGTCGGTGGCGCTGATTGCGGTGATGATTCCGCTGCTGTTCATGGGGGATGTGGTGGGCCGGTTGTTTCGCGAGTTCGCCATGACCGTGGCGGTGACCATCATTATTTCTACGCTGATCTCGCTGACCCTGACGCCGATGATGTGCGCGCGGATGCTCAAGCCCCGGCAGCAGGAACGGCGGGTCGACTTCTTCGACCGGATCAATGGCCACTACCTGCGCGGTCTGGACTGGGTGCTGGAACACCAGTTGCTGACGCTGATCTCGGTGGTCTGCACCGCGATGCTGACCCTGTTGATGATCGTGGTCATGCCCAAGGGCTTTTTTCCCGAACAGGACACCGGACTGATTCAGGGCATCTCCCAGGCCTCGCCGACCATTTCGTTCCAGCAGATGCAGGTCGAGCAGCAACGACTGGCGGCGAGGGTTCTGCGTGATCCGGCGGTCGAGAGCCTGTCGTCCTTTGTCGGCATCGACCAGACCAACCCGACGATCAATCAGGGCAACCTGCTGATCAACCTCAAGCCCCGTGGTGTGCGCGACAGCAGTGCGGCGGTGATCCGCAGGCTCTCGGATGCGAACAGCGATGACGCCGGTATTCGTCTGTACCTGCATGCGGTGCAGGACTTGACCCTGGATGCCACGGTGTCGACCACCAGCTATCGCGTCGGCCTGCAAGCCACCGACCCGCAGGTGTTGGCGCTGTGGACCGGCAAGATGCTGACGGCGCTCAAGCACGACCCGATGTTCACCGATGTGCAAAGCCAGGCGCTGCAGTTCGGCAATCAAATCCAGCTGACCTTCGACCGCGCCACGGCTTCGCGTCTGGGCATTACCCCGCAAGCCATCGACGACGTGCTGTACGACGCGTTCGGTCAGCGTCAGGTGTCGACCCTCTACACCCAGCTCAACCAGTATCACGTGGTGCTGGCCACCGATCGCCCGCCGCACAATCTGGCCGATCTGCTCACCGGTTTGTATGTGGACATTCCACGTGGCGGGGTGGCGCCGTTGTCGAGCATGGCGAATATGCAGCTGGTGCGCACGCCAATTACCATCAACCGACTCGGGCAGTTTCCGTACGCCGACGTGTCGTTCAACCTCGCGCCCGGTCAGACCCTGGGCGCAGCGGTGAGCCAACTCAAGGTCATCGAGGCGCAACTCGGCTTGCCGCTGACTGTTCAGGCATCGCTGGAGGGCGCGGCGGCGACTTTTGAGGCGTCACTCTCCAATCAGGTGTCTCTGGTGCTCGCGGCGATTGTCGTGGTGTACCTGATGCTGGGGATTCTCTACGAAAGTTTCGTGCACCCGGTGACGATTCTTTCGACCTTGCTGTCGGCAGCGCTGGGTGCGTTGCTGGCGCTGCTGATCACCGGCACGCAGTTCGACATCATTGGCCTGATCGGCATCGTGCTGCTGATCGGCATCGTCATGAAAAACGGCATCATGATGGTCGATTTCGCCCTGGAGCTGGAGCGCAAGGGCGGTTTGAGTGCGCAGGCGGCGATTCGTCAGGCGGCCGAACTGCGTTTTCGGCCGATCCTGATGACCAGCATGGCCTCGCTGTTCGGTGCGGTGCCACTGGCGCTGGGTACGGGGATCGGCTCGGAGCTGCGGCATCCGCTGGGGATCGCGATTATCGGTGGTTTGCTGCTCAGCCAATTGCTGACGCTGTTCTCCACACCGGTGATTTTCCTCGCCATGCATGGGCTGGAACGCCGCTTCAGTGGGCGGCGTTCGGTCGTTGAAGGCTGACGGCGATGAACCTCAGCGCGCCGTTCATCCAGCGCCCGATTGCCACTACCCTGCTGGCGGCGGGGCTGGCGCTGGCAGGGGTACTGGCGTTTTTACTGCTGCCGGTGGCGCCATTGCCAGAGGTGGATTTTCCGACCATCAGCGTCCGTGCATCGCTGCCCGGCGCCGACCCGAGCACCGTCGCCAGTTCGGTGGCAACGCCACTGGAGCGCCAATTCGGACAGATCGCCGGCGTCACCCAGATGACCTCGTCCAGTACATTGGGCGCGACCCGGATTAACCTGCAATTCGATTTGAACCGCGACATCAACGGCGCTGCGCGGGACGTGCAGGCGGCGATCAACGCGGCGCGAACCAACCTGCCGAGTGACCTGTCAGGCAACCCGACCTACCGCAAGGTCAACCCCGCCGATTCGCCGATCCTGGTGATCAGCCTGACCTCGGACAGCGCCACACCGGGGCAAATGTACGATGTCGCCTCGACCCTGCTTGCACAGCGCTTGTTGCAAACCAGCGGCGTCGGCGACGTCATCGTCGGTGGCGGCGCCTTGCCGGCGGTGCGCATTGAGCTGAACCCGGATCGCCTCAACCACTACGGCGTCAGCCTGGAGCAGGTGCGAGCGGTGATTGCTTCCTCCAACGCCAACCTGCCCAAGGGTTCGGTGGCTGTCGGAGGCCAATCCCAGGGGATTGCGGCTAACGACATGCTCTACAGGATGGATGATTACGCGCCGCTGGTGGTCAAGCAGCACAACGGCGATGTGGTGCGCATTTCCGACCTTGGTTATGTACGCGAAGACGTCGAGGATTTACGCAACTTCGGTTTGTCCAACGGCAAGTCAGCGGTGCTGCTGGTGGTGTTCAAACAACCAGGGGCGAACGTCATCAACGCCGTGGATGCGGTGAAAGCCGAGCTGCCGTTCCTGCAAAGCTCGATTCCGGCGAGCATCAAACTCGATATCCTGATGGACCGCACCACCACCATTCGTGCGTCGCTGCACGATGTCGAGCTGTCGCTGATTGCCTCGATTGTGCTGGTGACGCTGGTGACGTTCGGGTTCTTTCGCGATTGGCGCAGCACCCTGGTGCCGGCCATTGCGGTGCCGCTGTCGCTGCTGGGCACCTTTGGGGCGATGTATTTTCTCGGTTACAGCCTGAACAACCTGTCGCTGATGGCGCTGACTATTTCCACCGGGTTCGTGGTGGACGATGCGATCGTGGTGGTCGAGAACATCATGCGTCACCTGGAAAAAGGCGAGAGTCGTCTGCACGCAGCCCTGGTGGGCGCGCAGGAGGTGGGCTTCACCGTACTGAGCATCAGCGTGTCGCTGGTGGCGGTGTTCATTCCATTGCTGCTGATGGGCGGGATTGTCGGGCGGCTGTTTCGCGAGTTTTCGATCACCTTGTCGGTGGCGATCATGATTTCCATGCTGATCTCGCTGACGGTTACACCGATGTTGTCCAGCCTATTGCTGCGTACTCAGGAGCAAGCGGCGAAGGGCGGCGATCAACCTGACTCGCGATTTCACCGGTTTTACGACCGTACCCTCGGCTGGGTCATCGATCACTCGATGCTGATGGGCCTGCTTACGCTGCTGGTGATCGTGTTCGCCGGTGTGTTGTATGTGCTGGTGCCCAAGGGTTTTTTTCCACAGGAAGACACCGGGCGTCTGTCCGGCAGCATTGTGGCGCCACAAAGCGTTTCCTACACGGCGATGCAACGCAGTTTCAGGGAGATCAACCAGAAGGTACTGGGCAATCCGAACGTACTGACGGTTGGCGGTTTTGTGGGCGGTGGTGGGGCGATCAACACGGCGCAATTGTTCATTTCCCTCAAGCCACTGGCCGAGCGCCGTGACAGCGCCGATCAGGTGATCGCACAGATCCGCCACACCCTTGGCGAGATGCCGGGCACGCGCCTGTATTTGCAGTCGGCTCAGGACATCACCGTCGGTGGTCGCCAGAGTGGCGCGCAGTACCAGTACACGATGACGGCCGATGACCAGAGCGCGCTGGATGAATGGGTGCCCAAGGTGCTGGCGGTGTTGCATACGCTGCCGCAACTGACTGACATCAACACCGATCAGCAGGACAACAGCCTGCTGGCCAACGTGAAGATCAATCGCGATACGGCGGCTCGGCTCGGCGTCAGCGTTTCGGCCATCGACCAGACCCTTTACGACGCCTTTGGTCAGCGCCAGGTGTCGACCATTTACCGCGCCGCCAATCAATACCACATAGTGATGGAAGTGGCGCCGCCATACTGGACCGACCCGGCAACGCTCACCTCAATCTATGTACCGGTGGGGGCTGTTGCGGTGAGCAAGGGCAGCAGTGTCGCGCCGAACCTGAGCGCCAGCGCCAACCCGCAGTTGGTGCCGTTATCGGCGCTGGCCGATTACTCGGTGGATCGCACGGCCATTTCCATCAGCCACCAAGGGACTTTTCCGGCGGTGACGGCGTCGTTCAACCTTGCCCCCGGCGTGTCCATCGGCCAGGCCACGGCACTGGTGGACAACGCCGTGGTGCAGCTGCGGATGCCGGCCAGCGTGGTCGGGCAGTTCGCGGGTACGGCGCAGGTGTTCCAGTCATCGGTGGCCAGCGAGCCGTTGCTGATCGTCGCGGCGCTGCTGTCGGTGTACATCGTGCTGGGCATGCTCTATGAAAACCTGACACACCCGCTGACGATCCTTTCGACCTTGCCGTCGGCCGGTGTAGGGGCGCTGATCGCCTTGCTGTTTACCGGCACCGAGCTGTCGATCATTGCGCTGGTGGGGGTGATTTTGCTGATCGGTATCGTCAAGAAGAACGCGATCATCATGATCGACTTCGCGATCACCGAGCGCCGGGATCAGGGCCTGACGGCCAAAGAAGCGATTCGCCGGGCGTGCCTGATCCGCTTTCGGCCCATCATGATGACCACGCTGGCTGCGATTCTCGGCGCGTTGCCACTGGTGCTCGGTAGCGGCTACGGCTCGGAGCTGCGTCGGCCGTTGGGTATATCGATTATCGGCGGGCTGGTGTTCAGCCAGATGCTGACGCTGTACACCACCCCGGTGATCTATCTCTGGCTCGACCGGGCGTCCCAGCGCCTGGGGCGCCGACGCAAGGAGACATGAATGGGCAGTGAACACAAATTCCTCGTAGCAGCTGGCGAAGGCTGCGTTCGGGGACGAAGTCGCCGTCAGCCTTTTGGCGACCGCTGCGCGATCGAACGCAGCCTTCGGCAGCTGCTACGGTGGGCAGTGGTTGTCTTTGGTCTGACGCTTGGCGGTTGCATGGTCGGCCCTGATTACCACAAGCCGGCCATCGAATTGCCGACGGGTTTCAAGGAGGGTACGCAATGGCAACGTGCGCAGGCCAATCCGCAAGGCGCGCTGGACAGCCAGTGGTGGCTTTCCTACCAGGACCCGATCCTCAATGATCTGATTGCACGTTCGGCCAAGGCCAACCAGTCGATCATCGCCGCTGAAGCCGCCTGGCGACTGGCCCAGGCTCAGGTGGCATCGAGCCGGGCCGCGTTATGGCCGACGGTGGGTGTCGGGCTGTCCGGGTCGCGGGGTGTTGTGGGTGGAGGCAGTAGCAGTAGCGGCACGGGTTCGAGCGCAACCACGGGCGGCAGTTCCGGCAGTGTCGTGCAAACGGTCAGTGCCACCTTGAGTGCCAGCTGGGAGCCGGATCTGTGGGGGCTGGTGCGCCGCGGCATCGAGTCGAGTCAGGCGTCGGCCCAGGCGTCCGATGCGTTGTTGGCGGGCGTGCGCTTGTCCATCAGCGCCAGTGTCGCCAGTAACTACCTGGGCTTGCGTCAGTTGGACATCGACGTTGGTCTGCTGCAGCAACAACAAACGATCAATCAGCAGTTGCTGGAGATGATTCAGGTTCAGACCGTACAGGGCACCGCGACCAACGATCAATTGCTGGTGGCCCAGGATCAGTTGACCAGCGTGGTCGCAGCCTTGCAAACCGCACAGCGCTCGCGTGAACAGTTCGAGCATGCGCTGGCGGTGCTGGTGGGGGTGGCGCCCGCGCAATTCAATCTGCCGCCCACGGCGAACTATCGCTTCGTGCTGCCCATGCCGCCGCTGAGCCTTCCGTCCAGCCTGTTGCAGCGCCGTCCCGATGTGGTGTCCGCCGAACGAGTGGCAGCGGCGGCGAATGCGAAGATCGGCGTGGCTGAGGCGGCGTTTTTCCCCACCCTGGATCTGACCGGTCAGGCCGGCTATCGCGGTACGGCGCTGGGTGGCCTGTTCAGCGTGCCCAACCGCATCTGGACCCTCGGTCCGGCGCTGGCCGAAACCATTTTCGAAGGCGGAGCCCGGGAAGCCGCGGTGCAGCAGGCCCAGGCCAGTTATGACCAGGATGTCGCGAACTATCGCGGCACGGTGCTCGGCGCGCTGCAAAATGTAGAAGACAACCTCTCGGCGATCAATCACCTGCACAACCAGGCCCAGGCCTTTGAGCAGATTTATCAGCGCAATCAGCAACTGTTCGGCAGCCAGGAGGCGCAAAAACGCGCGGGCACCGTCAGCCAGCAGACGGTGCTGACCCAACAGTTGGTGTTGCTGCAAGCCGAGCAGAGTCTGCGCGATACCCAAGGCTTGCTCAGTCAGGGCAGCGTGGCGTTGTTCCAGAGCCTGGGCGGGGGCTGGCAAGAGCCCTCCGGCCCTCAAGCCGAACGCTGAGGTGTGTCTCGCTTCCCTCGCGTCGAGCGCGTTATGCTCCGCGCACTTTATTTGTGTAGGGAAGCCTGACCCATGGCAGGAAGCAGTTTGCTGGTGTTGATCGACGATATCGCCGCCGTACTCGACGATGTCGCGCTGATGACCAAGATGGCCGCGAAGAAGACCGCCGGCGTGCTCGGTGACGATCTGGCGCTCAATGCTCAGCAGGTGTCCGGCGTACGTGCCGAACGGGAAATCCCGGTGGTCTGGGCCGTGGCCAAAGGCTCGTTTCGCAACAAGCTGATCCTGGTGCCGTCGGCCCTGGCCATCAGTGCATTCATCCCTTGGCTGGTGACGCCGCTGCTGATGCTCGGCGGCGCCTATCTGTGTTTCGAAGGCTTCGAAAAACTTGCGCACAGTTTTCTGCACAGCAAGGCCGAAGATCAGGCGGATCACACGCAATCAGTGGAAGCCGTAGCTGACCCGGCGACTGATCTGGTGGCGTACGAGAAAGACAAGATCACAGGCGCGGTGCGCACCGACTTCATCCTTTCGGCTGAAATCATCGCCATCACCCTGGGCATCGTGGCCGGCGCCACGCTGATGCAGCAAGTGATCGTGCTGTCAGGTATCGCTATTGTCATGACTGTCGGTGTTTATGGCCTGGTGGCGGGCATCGTCAAGCTCGACGACCTCGGCCTGTGGCTGACCCGCAAGCCCGGACAAGTGGCCATAAGCATCGGTAACGCGATCCTGCGGGCGGCGCCGTACATGATGAAAAGCCTCTCGGTGATCGGCACGGCGGCGATGTTCCTGGTCGGCGGCGGGATCCTGACCCACGGCGTGCCGGTGGTTCATCACTGGATTGAAGGCGTGAGCCAGAGCGCGGCCGGCTTCTCGTGGATCGTGCCGAGCTTGCTCAACGCCGTGGCGGGAATCGTTGCCGGTGCGGTGGTCTTGGCGGGTGTGATGGTGGTGAGCAAAATCTGGAAAGCGCTGAAAGGCTGAGTTCTGGATATTTTCCATAGGCAATACAGATCAAATGTGGGAGCGAGCTTGCTCGCGATGGCGGCTGCACATCCAAAGAAGATGTGACTGACAGACCGCTATCGCGAGCAGGCTCGCTCCGACAGTTTTTTGTTGCTGATGAAATTACTCGGCGATCTGCAACTTGCGCGCTTCGGTGTACACGTAACGCACCTTCTCGTATTCGAACGGCGAGTTCAGCTGGCCGTAGCGGAAGTTGGTCTGGTAGCGCTTGTCGATGCCGCGCAGGACCCAGATTTCCGGGTGGTTTTCGCTGACTTTCGACACGTTCAGGAAGTTGATCGCCGACTCCGCCGTGTAATCGACCGCAAGACCGGCGGTGTCGCGCAGGTTTGATGGGCCCAGGAGCGGCAGCATCAAGTAGGCGCCGCCTGGCACACCGTAGAAGCCCAGCGTCTGACCGAAGTCTTCGACCTGGCGCGGCAGGCCCATGGCGGTGGCCGGGTCCCACAGGCCGCCGATACCCAGGGTGGTGTTGAGCAACAGTCGCCCGGTGGTTTCCATCGAGCGCTTGCCCTTGAACTGCAGCAAGCTGTTGACCAGGTTGGGTACGTCACCCAGGTTGTTGAAGAAGTTGCTGACGCCGGTGCGCAGAAAGCTGGGCGTGATGTAGCGATAACCATCAACAACCGGCAGGGCCACCCATTGGTCGAAGCGGTAGTTGAAGTGGTAGACCCGACGGTTCCACGACTCCAGCGGGTCATAGACGTTCAGTGCACTCAGGGTCGAGCGTTCGAACTCGCGCTGGTCCAGCCCCGGGTTGAACTTGAGCTTGGTCATGGGCTCGGTGAAGCCGTCCTGATCAACCACGGTCGTGGTGTTGGCCTTGCTGTTGTCGGCATTGGCATAGCCGCCTGCGCTGAGCAAAGCAGCGAGAAGCAGAATGTGTTTAGCCACGGAAGAACTCCAGCATGGCGTCGGCGTTGACGCGGTAGTTGAGGTTGCCG
Source organism: Pseudomonas sp. 6D_7.1_Bac1 (assembly GCF_025465945.1). Lineage (GTDB taxonomy): Bacteria > Pseudomonadota > Gammaproteobacteria > Pseudomonadales > Pseudomonadaceae > Aquipseudomonas. The sequence continues at coordinate 175,675 of NZ_JANLNW010000078.1, forward strand.
CAATGGCCGCCGTGAGGGTAAACCGTCAGGCGGTCGCCGAAGGTTTTACGCAGGAAGCCGAGGTCACCCGGACCGAGGATCACATCGTCGGCATTGTGCATCACGGCGATTTTCGGGCTGTCGTGCAGGTAGTCCTTGAGCGCGTAGAGGCTGACCTGGTCGATCAGTTGCAAGATGCTGCCGCCGTCGGTACGGGCGCGCCACATCGGGATGACCTGCTCGGTCAGGTAGCAATCGAAATCGCATTGCAGCGCACGCTTGAGGAATGGCGTGAGGCTGGTGCCTTCGGTGATCGGGAACTTGGGCGGGGTGATCAGGCCGCGACGGTTGATCAGGTCCGAGGTGAAGGCAATGTCGGCCGCCGAGAAGCGGAACGAAGTGCCGATCAGCATGGCCATCTGTTCGTTGGTCAGGTGCTGTTTCGATTGCTGGAAGTCGTAGACCAGGGCGTCGTTGAGGTCGATGTAGCCTTTCTGCTGGAAGTACCGGGTCAGCTTGTTGAGCATCAGCTCATAGAAGGTGGTGCTGTTGGTGATGCCCTTGACTTCCGTTTGTACCAGCTTGTCGAGGTTGGTGATGGAGGTGTAGAGGTTGACCGGAGGGTTGAGCAGCAAGACTTTCTTGAAGTTGAAGCTGCGTCGGGTTTCATCCAGCTTGCTGACAAACGCCGCATCCAGTGCGCCCAGGCTATAGCCGGTAAGGTAGAAATCGGTGATCGGCAGCTTCGGGTTTTGCGCGCGCACCGCTTGCATCACGCGGTACATGTCTTCGGCATCTTCCTTGGACACGCCTGGGGTGGCGAAGCGCGACGCGGCGCTCATGAAGTCGAAACTGGTCGGCGAGGACAGTTGAACAACGTGATAACCGGCCTTGTAGTAGAGCTTTTTCAGGTATTCGTTAATGCTGCTGTCGTAGCGGGCGCCCGTACCGGCGATCAGGAAAATCAACGGTGCGGCATGATCCTGTGTGGCCATGCGATAGGTGAGCTTTTTCACTGCCCAGAAATTGTCCGGCAGGTCAAACTCGCGTTCCGGGCGCAGCGTCAGGGTGTAGTCCGACTGGTCGATCTTGTCATTGGACGGCAGCTCGGGGCGCAAATCCGGTGGGGTCGTGGCAATGGTCGCCTCGAACGGGTTGGTCAAGGGGTAGCCATAGCTGACGGCGTCGATGTCTGCCGCCAGTGCGGACGCACTCAAGATAAGGCCGCCAAACAAGGCAGCGAAGCGCAAGGAACGGGGCATGACTAAATCCCTTAGAAGAAGGTGCCTGATGAGGTTCGCAGGCTATGACCACCGGTATTGCGGCTAAGTGCCAAACGGCGGCCCCAAAGCGGCTGAATTCGGATCAATAGTGGCGTGACGATACACTTTGCAGCTATTGGCTGAACAGTTTTCTGATGGTCTTGCTTGCTTACCGCTGGCGGGCGATTAAGCTGGGCGCCGTTTTCGTTTATCGGAGTGCTTCATGTCCCGCCGTCTGCCCGTCATTGTTTTGCTTATCGCCTTGCCGCTTTGGCTGGCCGCCAGTTATGGCCTGCGTTATGTCCTGATGGAGGATGCGCAGTGGGTGGGGCTCTGCCTTGATGAGGCGAGCCGTTGGGAATGCCAGGTGCGTTCAACGCTGGGCTTGATGATTCACTTCAAGGTGATGGGCTGGGCGGCATTGGCCGCTGCGGTGCTTGGCTTTGTATTGCCAGGGCGAGCGGGCTGGTGGCTGGCGGTGCTGGCGCTGGTGTTCGGCTTTCCCGCGTTGGCCTTGTACAACACCGGCATTGCGGTGTTTGCCGTGGTGATTGCGGGGTTGCGGTTGGTCCGGGCGTCCCGTAGCGCCTGATATACCGTCATCGTCGGATCGCCGCCCGGAGCAAGCTCGCTCCCACATTGGTTTTGTGTAAATCACAGATCCAGTGTGGGAGCGAGCCTGCTCGCGATAGCGCCGACAGGCGCTTTGCAAGTTAACCCTTGCGAACCCGCAAGCTACGCCACAGCGCGGCAACCATCAGCAGACTGACCAGCGCCCAGCCCCAGGCTTGTTGGTTGAACAGGCCTTCGCGGTACAGCTGAGGGGCAATGCTGGCGCCGATGATGAAGGCCAGCAGAGCAATTTCCCGACGCGGTGCGCTGACCGGGCGAATCAAATAGACCAGCGCCGGCAGCAGCAGGGCGGCGCTTGGGAAGCTGCGATAACGCGGTTCGAACACCAGCGCCAGCATCATCACTGCCGCGGCGAACCCGGCAGCGGCCAACAGCCAACCGGCACGACGTTCCAGCGCATTGAAGGCGCGTTCGCGCCAACCGGTTCTGGCGCTCAGGAACAACGCCGCGTGGGCCAGTACCAAAAAGTTCAGACCGGTGAGTAACCCGGCCGAGATCCACTCATCGGCAAAGCGGCTGGTGACGCGCGCCAGTTCACCCCAGGTACCAATAGAGCACGCAGCGACCGCGCCGAGCAGTGGCAATATCAACGCCGCACGGGTACTGCGTACGCGGCCGCCAAGCATCAGCGTACCGAGGAAAATCAGGCCACCGACTGCCAGCCATTGTGGCCAGAACGGCAGGTTGGTGACGGGGCCTGCCAGTACGCCCTTGTCCTGGCGGTCCGCGTCGAACAGCCCCCAATAGCCGCCGACCGCACCTTCACTGGCGCGCTTCCATGGCTGATCGAAGGCTTCGATCAGGTTGTAGTGCCAGCCTTGTTGCTCGGCCATCGCCACAAAACCACGAATGAACTTCGCTTCGTTGACGCGGTTCGGTACGGCAGTTTTCCGTTGGCGACCTTCACTCGGCCAGCCGGTTTCACCAATCATCACTTCCTTGGGCGAGAACATTTTGCCGAACGTCTGACGCACTGCGGCCACTTGCTGCAGGGCGACGTCGATGTTCGAAGGGTGATCTTCCCAGTACGGCAGCAAATGGATGGTCACGAAGTCCACCGCCGGAGCGATTTCCGGGTGCTTTTGCCAGAACTCCCAAACGTCGGCGTAGGTCACCGGCTGTTTCACGTGGCTTTTGACGTGGTTGATCAGCTTGACCAGTTGTGCGCCGGTGACTTCCTTGCGCAGCAGGGTCTCGTTGCCAACGATCACCGCGCTGACCACGTCCGGGTTGGCGTTGGCCTCGGCGATCAGCAGTTCGACTTCCTTGGCGGTGTCCACCGGATTGCTGTTGACCCAGGCGCCGATCATCAGCTTCAGGCCATGTTTGCGCGCCAGATCCGGCAGTGCTTCCAGGCCGCTCACCGAGTAGGTGCGGATGCACTCGAAGCGGGTGGCCAGCAATGCGAGGTCGGCGTCCATGCGCTCGGGGCGCAGTTTGAACGGTTGGTCGAATGGCGACTGGTCCTTGTCGAACGGTGTGTACGAGGCGCATTGCAACTTGTGCGTGGCGCTGGCCACTTCCGGCAACACCACCGGTTGACCGAGGCCGTACCAGTAACCACCCAGGGCGAACAGGCCGAGCAGGCAGGCAAATAGATAAGCTAAGAAAGGGAAGCGCGAGGTGGCGGGCATGGTCAGGCCGTCTGGGAACAAAGCCGCGCATCTTACCTGCATTTGTCCCGTGCTTGGTGCCCTGCATGATTTTGACATGCAAAGTTCGGGCGGGATTTGTCAGGGGCTTTTTCGAGGTCACGGTTGCTGGCGTTCTGATGTCGTTTCTCGTTGCCTCGAGGTCGCAGCCAGAGCAGGTCGCTCTGGGCGCGAGGTTGATTATCGAGGCATCAGTACTCCGCTGATGTTCGAACGAGTTTGCGGTGGGCGTGATGGGGGCGCTGTGCACCATAACAATACGTTGACGCTGCTCGGCATCCGTCGGGCGCAGCACTTTCGGGGAAGTAACGATGAAGATGCGACGACTCTTGGGCGCAGGTGCCGCTTTGGTCCTGGCGATCAGCTCTACTGTGGCCAGCGCCGAAGGCAAGGCAGTGACGATCGGTTATGTCGACGGCTGGTCGGACAGCGTCGCCACGACCAACGTGGCTGCAGAAGTGATCAAGCAAAAACTCGGTTATGACGTGAAGCTGCAAGCCGTTGCTACCGGGATCATGTGGCAGGGCGTGGCCACCGGCAAACTCGATGCGATGCTCTCAGCCTGGCTGCCAGTGACGCATGGCGAATACTGGGCGAAGAACAAGGACAAAGTGGTCGACTACGGCCCTAACTTCAAAGACGCAAAAATCGGCTTGATCGTGCCGGAATACGTCAAGGCCAAATCCATTGGTGATCTGAAGGAAGACACCACCTTCAAGAGCAAAATCGTTGGCATCGACGCGGGTTCAGGCGTGATGCTCAAAACCGATCAGGCGATCAAGGACTACGGCCTCGATTACAAACTTCAGGCCAGTTCTGGCGCAGCCATGATTGCCGAGCTGACCCGCGCCGAAGAGAAAAACGAGTCCATTGCCGTGACCGGTTGGGTGCCGCACTGGATGTTCGCCAAGTGGAAACTGCGCTTCCTCGACGACCCGAAAGGCGTTTATGGCGCCGCTGAAACCGTGAACAGTATCGGCAGCAAAGGGCTGGAGAAGAAAGCACCGGAAGTCGCGAAGTTCCTGAAGAACTTCCAGTGGTCGTCGAAAGATGAAATCGGCGAAGTCATGCTGGCCATTCAGGATGGTGCCAAACCTGAAGTGGCGGCCAAGGACTGGGTGGCCAAACACCCGGAACGCGTCGCCGAGTGGACTCGGTAATTTGATCTAGCGCGTCTAGTCAGCACTTTTCAGGGCCGCTTGGCAGTTATGCCAAGCGGCCCTTTGTGTTTCAGGCAGGTTAACGGCGTATTACTGTTGATTTTTATCGATTGAAAATTGGCGAAATGGTCAGGTCGTTCTAATACTAAGGTCGTCTGGAACCAGTTCCGCAGCCGCATAAAGTGGATATGTTCCAACAATAATCCGTGCTGCGAGGATAAAAACAATGAACGACAGCATTTACCTCTCGATTCAAAACAGCCCGCGCTTCAAGGAGCTGGTTCGTAAAAGGGAAAGGTTCGCCTGGATTCTTTCGGCGATCATGCTTGGGCTGTACTCCGGATTCATTCTTCTGATTGCTTACGGGCCGCATGTGCTGGGGGCGAAGATCAGCCCCGGGTCTTCGATTACCTGGGGAATACCGATTGGTGTCGGCCTGATTGTTTCGGCCTTCGTCCTGACGGCCATCTACGTACGACGCGCCAATGGCGAATTCGACGACCTGAACAATGCGATTCTCAAGGAGGCTCAGCAATGATCCGGCGTCTATTGGCAGCTTTAGGCATTGCAGCCTTCGCACCGGCCGTTTGGGCGGCCGAGGCGCTCACCGGCGAAGTGCACAAACAACCGCTCAACGTTTCGGCGATCCTGATGTTCGTGTTGTTCGTCGGCGCAACGCTGTGCATCACTTACTGGGCTTCCAAGCGCAACAAGTCGGCGGCCGATTACTACGCGGCGGGTGGCAAGATCACCGGTTTGCAGAACGGTCTGGCGATTGCCGGTGACTACATGTCGGCGGCGTCCTTCCTGGGGATTTCCGCGCTGGTGTTCGCGTCTGGCTACGATGGTCTGATTTATTCGATCGGCTTCCTGGTGGGCTGGCCGATCATTCTGTTCCTGATCGCCGAACGTCTGCGTAACCTGGGCAAGTACACCTTTGCCGACGTGGCGTCCTACCGCCTTGGGCAAACCCAGATTCGCACGCTGTCGGCCTGCGGTTCGCTGGTGGTGGTGGCGTTCTACCTGATCGCGCAAATGGTCGGTGCCGGCAAGCTGATCCAGCTGCTGTTCGGTCTTGATTACTATGTTGCGGTGATTCTGGTGGGGATCCTGATGTGCCTCTATGTGTTGTTCGGCGGCATGCTGGCGACCACCTGGGTGCAAATCATCAAGGCTGTGCTTCTACTGTCCGGTGCGTCGTTCATGGCGCTGATGGTGATGAAGCATGTCAACTTCGACTTCAACACGCTGTTTGCCGAGGCGATCAAGGTTCACCCTAAAGGTGAAGCGATCATGAGCCCGGGCGGTCTGGTGAAAGACCCGATCTCGGCATTTTCCCTGGGGCTGGCGCTGATGTTCGGTACGGCGGGTCTGCCGCACATCCTGATGCGCTTCTTCACGGTGAGTGACGCTAAAGAAGCTCGCAAAAGTGTGCTGTATGCAACCGGCTTCATCGGCTACTTCTACATCCTGACGTTCATTATTGGCTTCGGCGCGATCCTGTTGGTCAGCACCAATCCAGCCTTCAAGGATGCTACAGGGGCGCTGCTCGGTGGCAACAACATGGCGGCGGTGCACCTGGCCAATGCGGTGGGTGGCAGTGTCTTCCTCGGTTTCATCTCGGCGGTAGCCTTCGCCACCATTCTGGCAGTGGTTTCCGGTCTGACCCTGGCCGGGGCCACGGCGGTGTCTCACGACCTGTACGCCAGTGTGATCAAGAAGGGCAAGGCCAACGAAAAGGATGAGATCCGTGTTTCGAAGATCACCACCATTGCCTTGGGCGTGTTGGCGATTGTTCTGGGCATTCTGTTCGAAAGCCAGAACATCGCGTTCATGGTAGGTCTGGCGTTCTCGATCGCTGCCAGCTGCAACTTCCCGGTGCTGCTGCTTTCGATGTACTGGAAAAAGCTGACCACTCGCGGTGCGATGGTCGGTGGCTGGATGGGGCTGGTCAGTGCGGTGGGCTTGATGGTCCTCGGCCCAACCATTTGGGTGCAGATCATGGGGCACGAGAAGGCGATCTTCCCGTATGAGTACCCGGCGCTGTTCTCGATGACCATTGCCTTTGTCGGGATCTGGTTCTTCTCCATCACTGACAAGTCCGCTGCGGCGGACAATGAGCGGGCGCTGTTCTTCCCGCAATTCGTTCGCTCGCAGACGGGGTTGGGCGCGAGCGGGGCGGTGTCGCACTAACGTATAGAGTTGTATAAGCCTCTATATATAAGCTGTGTTAAATAGAAATGCCCCGGTCGAGAGATCGGGGCATTTTTGTTTGGGCAGTACCTTTGTAGCAGCTGCCGAGCCTGCGAGGCTGCGTTCGGCTGCGCAGCGGCCGTAAACCCTGCATGCACGATGCACCTGAAAGAACGATGCGTCTGATTTACGACTGCTGCGCAGCCGAACGCAGCCTCGCAGGCTCGGCAGCTGCTACGGGGGGGGGTAAACAAAAACGGCCTCTGCTCTTGTATAAGAGGCAGAGGCCGTTTCCGGTGCAGCTAAGACGTTATCGCAAGACAGGTCTTATTTGCGGTCTTCAAGCCGGGTGATGTCGCGCGACTCGTAGCCGGTGTACAGCTGGCGCGGGCGGCCAATCTTGTACGGGCTGGAGAGCATTTCTTTCCAGTGGGAGATCCAGCCGACGGTCCGCGCCAGGGCGAAGATCACGGTGAACATGCTGGTTGGAATACCGATCGCCTTGAGGATGATCCCCGAGTAGAAGTCGACGTTCGGGTACAGCGAGCGCTCGATGAAGTACGGGTCGGTCAGAGCGATCTCTTCCAGGCGCATGGCCAGTTCGAGTTGCTTGTCGTGCTTGATGCCCAGCTCTTTCAGCACTTCGTCACAGGTCTGCTTCATGACGGTAGCGCGTGGGTCGCGGTTTTTGTAAACCCGGTGACCGAAGCCCATCAGTTTGAACGGATCGTTCTTGTCCTTGGCCTTGGCGATGAACTTGTCGATGTTCGAGACATCGCCAATTTCGTCGAGCATGGTCAGTACCGCTTCGTTGGCGCCGCCGTGGGCAGGGCCCCACAGTGCAGCGATACCGGCAGCGATACAGGCGAACGGGTTGGCACCCGACGAGCCTGCCAGACGTACGGTGGAGGTCGATGCGTTCTGCTCGTGGTCGGCGTGGAGGATGAAGATCCGGTCCATGGCCTTGGCGAGTACCGGGCTGATCGGTTTGATCTCGCACGGGGTGTTGAACATCATGTGCAGGAAGTTTTCCGCGTACGACAGGTCGTTGCGCGGGTACATCATGGGTTGCCCCATGGAGTACTTGTAAACCATCGCTGCCAGGGTTGGCATCTTGGCAACCAGACGGATCGCGGAGATTTCGCGATGCTGCGGGTTATTGATGTCCAGGGAGTCGTGGTAGAAGGCCGAAAGGGCGCCGACTACACCGCACATGACGGCCATTGGGTGGGCGTCGCGACGGAAGCCGTTGAAGAAGGTCTTCAGCTGTTCATGAACCATGGTGTGGTTCTTGACGGTGCTGACGAACTGGGCCTTTTGCTCTGCGGTCGGCAGTTCGCCGTTGAGCAGCAGATAGCAGGTTTCCAGGTAGTCCGACTTCTCGGCGAGTTGCTCGATCGGGTAGCCGCGGTGCAGCAGAATGCCGTTGTCGCCGTCGATATAAGTAATCTTCGACTCGCAAGAGGCGGTCGACATGAAACCCGGGTCAAACGTGAAACGGCCCGTGGCCGTCAGGCCCCGAACGTCGATTACATCGGGACCAACGGTGCCGGTTAAAATGGGCAGCTCGACGGGGGCTGCGCCCTCGATGATCAACTGCGCTTTTTTGTCAGCCATGTGGCCTCCTATTTATGCTTGAAATCATCAGACAGACCCCCCACGCAGGGCCCGCACCACTATAGTGAGATAAATTCGAATGTCAATTTGCCTAAAGTCTTGCTCCAGAAGGCTTTAACCGGACTTTTTCCTCGAAATTAACTGCCATTTACGCCTTTTATCCCGCTTGCGCAATGAGCTATTAGGGGAAGGTGAACGCGTTGTCATTAGTAGCCTAACTGTCTATACTCGGCCACCGACCGCCAGGGGCTTTTGGGCCTGCTTTATTGGGGGTCGCATCCCTGGGTGGTGGTTACCTGACCAGTGCACTCCCCAACAACTTTGCCCTGATTGTTAGGGGCTCTTCAGTGTGAAAAAAGCCGTGAAAAGCCAACGACCTGTAAACCTAGACCTAAGGACCATCAAACTCCCCATCACCGGCGTTACGTCGTTTCTTCACCGTGTTTCCGGCATCATCCTCTTCCTGGGCCTTGGCATCATGCTGTATGCATTGAGCAAATCCCTGGGTTCCGAGGAAGGTTTTGCCGGGGTGAAGGCATGCTTGACCAGTCCGCTGGCCAAGTTCGTAGCATGGGGCCTGCTGTCCGCCTTGCTGTATCACATGGTGGCCGGTGTACGCCATCTGATCATGGACATGGGCATCGGTGAGACGCTGGAAGGCGGCACGCTGGGCTCGAAAATCGTCATCGCCGTTTCCGTGGTGATGATCGTTCTGGCGGGAGTTTGGATATGGTAACCAGCGTTACGAACCTATCGCGTTCGGGCCTCTATGACTGGATGGCACAACGTGTGTCTGCGGTCGTTCTCGCGGCATATTTCATCTTTTTGATCGGATACGTCGTTGCGCACCCTGGCCTTGGCTACGCCCAATGGCATGAACTGTTCGCAAACAACTGGATGCGTATTTTCAGTCTCCTGGCTCTCGTTGCTCTGGGCGCTCACGCCTGGGTCGGCATGTGGACCATTGCGACCGACTACCTGACGCCAATGGCGCTGGGCAAGTCCGCGACTGCAGTACGTTTCCTCTTCCAGGCAGTATGCGGCGTCGCGATGTTCGCGTACTTCGTCTGGGGTGTGCAGATTCTTTGGGGTATCTGATTCATGTCTAATACAGTAAATACGCTTTCGTTCGACGCCATCATCATTGGCGGCGGCGGTGCTGGCATGCGCGCTGCGCTGCAACTGGCACAGGGCGGTCACAAGACGGCCGTTATCACCAAGGTTTTCCCGACTCGCTCGCACACCGTATCCGCACAGGGTGGCATCACCTGCGCCATCGCGTCCGCTGACCCGAACGATGACTGGCGCTGGCACATGTACGATACCGTCAAGGGTTCCGACTACATCGGTGACCAGGACGCTATCGAATACATGTGTTCCGTAGGTCCGGAAGCGGTCTTCGAGCTAGAGCACATGGGCTTGCCGTTCTCCCGTACCGAACAGGGCCGCATCTACCAGCGTCCGTTCGGCGGTCAGTCGAAAGACTTCGGTAAAGGTGGCCAGGCTGCCCGTACGTGCGCCGCTGCCGACCGTACCGGTCACGCACTGTTGCACACCCTGTACCAGGCCAACCTGAAGGCCGGCACCGTATTCCTCAACGAATACTACGGCGTCGACCTGGTGAAGAACGAAGATGGTGCCTTTGTCGGCATGATCGTGATCTGCATCGAAACTGGCGAAACTTCCTACGTCCGCGCTAACGCCACCGTATTGGCGACTGGCGGTGCAGGTCGTATCTACTCGTCCACCACCAATGCCCTGATCAACACCGGTGACGGCGTTGGCATGGCTCTGCGTGCTGGCGTGCCGGTACAAGACATCGAAATGTGGCAGTTCCACCCGACCGGCATTGCCGGCGCCGGTGTGCTGGTTACCGAAGGCTGCCGCGGTGAAGGCGGTTACCTGATCAACAAGCACGGCGAGCGTTTCATGGAGCGTTATGCTCCGAACGCCAAAGACCTTGCTGGTCGTGACGTTGTTGCCCGTTCGATGGTTAAAGAAATCATCGCCGGCAACGGTTGCGGTCCGGATGGCGACCACGTGATGCTGAAACTCGATCACCTCGGTGAAGAAGTTCTGCACAGCCGTCTGCCAGGCATCATGGAACTGTCCAAGACCTTCGCTCACGTCGATCCAGCCGTAGCGCCGATTCCGGTTGTTCCAACCTGCCACTACATGATGGGCGGCGTTGCCACCAACATTCATGGTCAGGCAATCACTCAGGACGCCGACGGCGTTGATCAGATCATTCCTGGTCTGTTCGCTGTAGGTGAAGTGGCGTGCGTATCGGTTCACGGTGCCAACCGTCTGGGCGGCAACTCGCTGCTCGACCTGGTGGTATTCGGCCGTGCCGCTGGCCTGTTCCTGGAACAGACCCTGAAAGAAGGCGTTGACTACACCCGCGCTCGCCAGTCCGACATCGACGCAGCCCTGGCGCGTCTCGATGGCCTGAACTCGCGTACCGAAGGCGAAGACGTCGCTACCCTGCGTAAAGAGCTGCAAAGCTGCATGCAGAACTACTTCGGGGTATTCCGTACCGGCGAATACATGCAGAAGGGTATCGCTCAACTGGCTGATCTGCGTGGCCGTATCGCCAACGTCAAGATCAACGATAAGAGCCAGGCGTTCAACACTGCTCGTATCGAAGCGCTGGAACTGCAAAACCTGCTGGAAGTGGCCGAAGCTACTGCCATCGCTGCAGAAGTCCGCAAAGAGTCCCGCGGCGCTCACGCCCGTGAAGACTACGAAGACCGCGACGACGAAAACTGGCTGTGCCACACCCTGTACTTCCCGGGTGACAAGCGCGTTACCAAGCGTGCCGTGAACTTCTCGCCGAAGACTGTTCCGACTTTTGAACCTAAGATTCGGACTTATTAAGGGTGGCCGCCATGTTGCAAGTCAGTGTTTATCGCTACAACCCTGATCAGGACGCCGCGCCGTTCATGCAGGAATTCTCGGTCGATACCGGTGGTAAAGACCTGATGGTGCTGGACGTGCTGGCCCTGATCAAAGAGCAGGACGAGGGGTTCTCCTATCGTCGCTCTTGCCGTGAAGGTGTTTGCGGTTCCGACGGCATGAACATCAACGGCAAAAACGGTCTGGCCTGCGTCACGCCGCTGTCTGCTGTCGTGAAAGGCAACAAGTTGATCGTTCGTCCTCTGCCAGGTTTGCCGGTTATCCGTGACCTGGTCGTCGATATGAGCATCTTCTACAAGCAATACGAGAAGGTTAAGCCATTCCTGCAGAACGACACGCCGGCTCCGGCCATCGAGCGTCTGCAGTCCCCTGAAGAGCGTGAAAAGCTTGACGGTCTGTACGAGTGCATCCTGTGCGCTTGCTGCTCGACCTCTTGCCCGTCCTTCTGGTGGAACCCGGACAAGTTCCTGGGTCCAGCTGCTCTGCTGCAAGCCTACCGCTTCCTGGCAGACAGCCGCGATACCATGACTTCCGAGCGTCTGGCTTCGCTGGATGACCCGTTCAGCGTATTCCGCTGCCGCGGGATCATGAACTGCGTCAACGTTTGTCCGAAAGGCCTGAACCCGACTAAGGCCATCGGTCACATACGTAACATGCTGCTGCAAAACGGCGTGTGATTCAGCTGTTGTACCCGTAGGACTGCAGTACCCGTAGAGGCTAAGGCGCGGGCTTCAACCCGCGTCGTAGCTATAGCCAGAGCAGCAGCCCATAAGGCTGCGGCTCTTATTTTGAAGAAATGAGACAAGCAGGGGCATCCGGGCTGGTACCCGGACTATCAGCGTGATCCTAAGTGGCTTGTTTTGGTCGCTGCACTCGGACTTCTGCAAGCTTGCTCGGTGTCTTCGCCGATGGTGTTCCCCTAACCGAGGGTGACCAAGCATGCAAGAAAGCGTGATGCAGCGCATGTGGAACAGCGGCTATCTTTCAGGTGGTAACGCTGCCTATGTGGAAGAGCTTTATGAGCTCTACCTGCACGACCCTAACGCTGTGCCAGAAGAGTGGCGCACCAAATTTCAGACGTTGCCCGCTGACGGCAACGCTGCCACCGATGTATCGCACTCGACGATTCGCGATCATTTCGTGCTGCTGGCAAAGAACCAGCGCCGCGCCCAACCGGTTTCCGCCGGCAGCGTGAGCAGTGAGCACGAGAAGAAGCAAGTTGAAGTACTGCGACTGATCCAGGCCTACCGTATGCGTGGCCACCAGGCAGCCCAGCTTGACCCGCTGGGGCTGTGGCAGCGTCCTGCACCTGCAGACCTGTCGATCAATCATTACGGCTTGACCAATGCCGATCTTGATACGACCTTCCGTGCCGGCGACCTGTTCATCGGCAAAGAGGAAGCGAGCCTACGCGAAATTCACGAAGCGTTGCAGCAGACATATTGCCGCACCATCGGCGCTGAATTTACGCACATCGTCGATTCCGAGCAGCGCCATTGGTTCCAGCAGCGTCTGGAAGGCGTGCGTGGCCGTCCGGTGTATTCGGCCGATATCAAGAGCCACCTGCTCGAGCGCGTCACCGCAGGCGAAGGCCTGGAAAAATACCTGGGTACCAAATACCCGGGCACCAAGCGTTTCGGCCTGGAAGGCGGCGAGAGCCTGATTCCGATGCTTGACGAGCTGATCCAGCGTTCCGGTTCCTACGGCACCAAGGAAATCGTTATCGGCATGGCCCACCGTGGCCGTCTGAACGTGCTGGTCAACACCTTCGGCAAGAACCCGCGCGAGCTGTTCGACGAGTTCGAAGGCAAGAAGAAGGTCGAGCTGGGTTCCGGTGACGTTAAATATCACCAGGGCTTCTCGTCCAACGTCATGACCGCAGGCGGTGAAGTTCACCTGGCCATGGCCTTCAACCCTTCCCACCTGGAAATCGTTTCGCCAGTGGTCGAGGGTTCGGTGCGTGCCCGTCAGGATCGTCGTAACGACCCTACCGGTGAAAAGGTTCTGCCGATTTCCATCCACGGTGACGCGGCATTCGCCGGTCAAGGCGTGGTCATGGAAACCTTCCAGATGTCGCAGACCCGCGGCTTCCGGACCGGCGGTACCGTTCACATCGTGATCAACAACCAGGTTGGCTTCACTATCAGCAACCCGGAAGACTCCCGCTCCACCGAGTACGCCACCGACGTTGCGAAAATGATCCAGGCGCCGATCCTCCATGTGAATGGTGATGATCCGGAAGCCGTATTGTTCGTAACCCAACTGGCCATCGACTACCGCATGCAGTTCAAGCGTGACGTAGTGATCGACCTGGTCTGCTACCGTCGTCGCGGCCACAACGAGGCCGACGAGCCAAGCGGCACCCAGCCTCTGATGTATCAGCAGATCACCAAGCAGCGCACCACGCGTGAGCTGTATGCCGATCGTCTGACCCAGAGCGGTGTGCTTGACGTTGCACGTGTTCAGGCGAAAGTCGACGAATACCGCAACGCGCTGGACAACGGTCTGCATGTAGTGAAAAGCCTGGTCAAGGAGCCGAACAAAGAGCTGTTCGTCGACTGGCGTCCGTACCTGGGCCACGCCTGGACTGCGCGTCACGACACCACGTTCGATCTCAAGACCCTGCAAGAGCTGTCCGCCAAGCTGCTGGAAATCCCGGAAGGTTTCGTGGTTCAGCGCCAAGTCGCGAAGATCTACGAAGACCGTCAGAAAATGCAAGCCGGCGGCCTGCCGATCAACTGGGGTTACGCCGAAACCATGGCGTACGCGACCCTGGCGTTCGAAGGTCACCCGATTCGCATGACCGGCCAGGACATCGGCCGCGGTACGTTCTCGCACCGTCATGCGGTATTGCACAACCAGAAAGATGCGGGCACCTACATCCCGTTGCAACACCTGTACGAAGGCCAGCCACGTTTCGACCTGTACGATTCGTTCCTGTCCGAAGAAGCCGTACTGGCGTTCGAATACGGCTACTCCACCACCACGCCTGAAGCGCTGGTGATCTGGGAAGCCCAGTTCGGCGACTTCGCCAACGGTGCCCAGGTGGTTATCGACCAGTTCATCACCAGCGGTGAGCACAAGTGGGGCCGTCTGTGCGGTCTGACCATGTTGCTGCCACACGGTTATGAAGGTCAGGGGCCGGAGCACTCCTCGGCTCGTCTGGAGCGTTACCTGCAGCTGTGCGCCGAGCACAACATCCAGGTGTGCATGCCGACTACGCCGGCCCAGATCTACCACTTGTTGCGTCGTCAGGTGATTCGCCCGCTGCGCAAACCGCTGGTAGTCCTGACTCCGAAGTCGCTGCTGCGTCACAAGCTGGCTATCTCGACTCTGGAAGATCTGGCTGAAGGTTCGTTCCAGACCGTTATTCCGGAAATCGATGCGCATGATCCGAAAAAGGTCACTCGTCTCGTGCTGTGTAGCGGCAAGGTCTATTACGACCTGTTGGAAAAACGCCGTGCCGAAGGTCGTGACGACATCGCCATCGTGCGTCTTGAGCAGCTGTACCCATTCCCTGAGGACGACTTGATTGAAGTCCTGGCTCCTTATTCCAACCTCAAACACATCGTTTGGTGTCAGGAAGAGCCGATGAACCAGGGTGCCTGGTACTGCAGCCAGCATCACATGCGCCGCATCGTTGGCGGTCACAACAAGTCTCTCGTACTCGAGTACGCGGGCCGTGACGCTTCTGCTGCACCTGCTTGTGGCTATGCATCGATGCACGCCGAGCAGCAGGAAAAACTGCTGCAAGACGCCTTTACTGTTTAACGCCTTCGCGCACCTGAAACCGAATTTAAGGAACCACAGACAATGGCTATCGAGATCAAAGCCCCCACTTTCCCGGAATCGGTTGCCGATGGCACCGTTGCCACCTGGCACAAAAAGCCGGGCGACGCGGTCAAGCGCGACGACCTGATCGTCGACATCGAAACCGATAAAGTCGTACTGGAAGTGTTGGCCACCGCAGATGGCGTGCTGGGCGCTATCGTCAAGAACGAAGGCGACACCGTTCTGTCCGACGAAGTCCTGGGCTCCATCGAAGCGGGCGGTGCTGTTGCCGCTCCAGCTGCTGCTCCGGCTGCCGCTGCTCAAGCTGCTGCGCCTGCCGCTGTTGGCGAAGATGATCCTGTTGCTGCACCGGCTGCTCGCAAGCTGGCTGAAGAAAACGGCATCAACATCGCTTCCGTTGCCGGTACTGGCAAAGGCGGTCGTGTGACCAAGGAAGACGTGGTAGCGGCAGTTGCTGCCAAGAAAGCCGCTCCGGCTGCCGCGCCTGCCAAGGCCGCTGCCCCGGCTGCAGCTGCTCCGGTGTTCGCTGCTGGCGACCGCACCGAGAAGCGCGTACCGATGACCCGCGTGCGTGCCACAGTGGCCAAGCGCCTGGTTGAAGCCCAGTCGAACATGGCGATGCTGACTACTTTCAACGAAGTCGACATGACTGAAGTCATGGCGTTGCGTTCGAAGTACAAGGATCTCTTTGAGAAGAGCCATAACGGTGTGCGCCTGGGCTTCATGTCGTTCTTCGTGAAAGCGGCCACCGAAGCGCTGAAACGCTTCCCGGCAGTCAACGCTTCCATCGACGGCGGCGACATCGTGTACCACGGCTACGCTGACGTCGGCGTTGCCGTGTCCAGCGACCGTGGCCTGGTGGTGCCGGTTCTGCGTAACGCCGAACTGATGAGCCTGGCTGAAATCGAAGGCGGCATCGCTACCTTCGGCAAGAAGGCTCGCGACGGCAAGCTGACCATCGACGAGATGACCGGTGGTACGTTCACTATCACCAACGGTGGTACATTCGGCTCGATGATGTCGACCCCGATCGTCAACCCGCCGCAAGCGGCAATCCTGGGCATGCACAACATTCTGCAGCGTCCAATGGCGATCAACGGTCAGGTTGTTATCCGTCCGATGATGTACCTGGCTCTGTCCTACGATCACCGTTTGATCGACGGCAAAGAAGCTGTGACCTTCCTGGTGACCATCAAGAACCTGCTGGAAGACCCGGCTCGTTTGCTGTTGGATATCTGATTTCGTTGCACGGGCCACTCAGCGATGAGCGGCCCTTCTGTAATGACCAGCTTCGTCCCACGACGGTCCTCAAAAGGGACCGTCCGGTTTGATTCGAGAAGGAATGACACATGACTCAGAAATTCGACGTGGTAGTGATTGGCGCGGGCCCTGGCGGCTACGTGGCTGCCATTAAAGCAGCGCAACTGGGCCTCTCGACTGCCTGCATCGAGAAATACACCGACAAGGAAGGCAAACTGGCCCTCGGCGGTACTTGCCTGAACGTCGGCTGCATTCCGTCCAAGGCGCTGCTGGACAGCTCCTGGAAGTTCCACGAAGCCCAGGACGGTTTTGCGATCCACGGTATCAACCACGCTGGCGTGACCATGGACGTGCCAGCAATGGTCGGCCGCAAGGCCAACATCGTCAAAGGCCTGACCTCTGGCGTTGCTACCCTGTTCAAGGCCAACGGTGTGACTTCCCTGCAAGGCCACGGCAAACTGCTGGCCGGCAAGAAAGTCGAACTGACCAAGCCTGACGGTACTGTCGAAATCATTGAAGCCGAGAACGTGATCCTCGCTTCGGGCTCGCGTCCGATCGACATTCCACCGGCTCCGGTTGACCAGAAAGTCATCGTCGATTCGACTGGCGCTCTGGAATTCCAATCGGTACCGAAACGTCTGGGCGTGATCGGCGCTGGCGTGATCGGTCTGGAACTGGGTTCGGTATGGTCCCGTCTGGGCGCTGAAGTAACTGTCCTGGAAGCCCTGGACACGTTCCTGATGGCTGCCGACACCGCCGTTTCCAAAGAAGCACTGAAAACCCTGACCAAGCAAGGTCTGGACATCAAGCTGGGCGCTCGCGTTACCGGTTCCAAGGTCAACGGCGAAGAAGTCGTGGTGACCTACACCGACGCCAACGGCGAACAGACCATCACGTTCGACAAGCTGATCGTAGCCGTTGGTCGCCGTCCAGTGACCACCGATCTGCTGGCAGCTGACTGCGGCGTGACCCTCGACGAGCGTGGTTTTGTGTTCGTTGACGATCATTGCGCCACCAGCGTACCGGGCGTTTTCGCCATCGGTGACGTGGTTCGCGGCATGATGCTGGCACACAAGGCCTCGGAAGAGGGCATCATGGTTGTCGAGCGCATCAAGGGTCACAAGACCGAGATGAACTATGACCTGATCCCTTCGGTTATTTATACTCACCCGGAAATTGCATGGGTCGGTAAAACCGAGCAGGCCTTGAAAGCTGAAGGCGTTGAAGTTAACGTCGGCACTTTCCCGTTCGCAGCCTCTGGCCGTGCCATGGCAGCCAACGATACCGGTGGTTTCGTCAAAGTCATCGCCGATGCCAAGACAGACCGCGTATTGGGCGTCCACGTGATTGGCCCGAGCGCCGCAGAACTGGTCCAGCAGGGCGCAATCGGCATGGAATTCGGCACGAGCGCCGAAGACCTGGGCATGATGGTTTTCTCCCATCCGACCCTGTCCGAAGCCTTGCACGAAGCAGCTCTGGCAGTGAATGGCGGCGCCATCCACATTGCCAATCGCAAGAAGCGCTAAGCGGATAATAAGAAACCACGGCGGAATGGCCCGTCGTGAGCCTTGCATGCAAGACTCACCGCGGAATATCCGCTGGACGCAGTCTTGCGTAGCTCAGCTACGCAAGCAGCAGTCACAGGTGGTGCGGCACTTGAATGAGTGCAGCACCGAATGCGCAGTACCTAACGAAGACGGTAATAAGCATGAATCTTCACGAGTATCAGGGTAAGCAGCTGTTCGCTGAATACGGCCTGCCAGTTTCGACCGGTTACGCGGTAGACACCCCGGAAGCAGCAGCAGAAGCTTGCGACAAAATCGGCGGCAGCGAGTGGGTTGTCAAAGCCCAGGTTCACGCCGGTGGTCGCGGTAAAGCGGGCGGCGTCAAGCTGGTTCGCAGCAAAGAAGACGCTAAAGCATTCGCTCAACAGTGGTTGGGCAAGCGTCTGGTGACTTACCAGACTGATGCCAATGGTCAGCCAGTCACCAAGATCCTGGTTGAATCGTGCACTGATATCGCTAAAGAGCTGTACCTGGGCGCTGTCGTTGATCGTTCGAGCCGTCGCATCGTGTTCATGGCTTCCACCGAAGGTGGCGTGGACATCGAGAAAATCGCTCACGACACCCCTGAGAAAATCCTCAAGGCCACTATCGATCCACTGGTTGGCGCTCAGCCATTCCAGGGTCGCGAGCTGGCATTCCAGCTGGGTCTGGAAGGCAAGCAAGTTGCTCAGTTCGCCAAGATCTTCGTAGGTCTGGCCAAGCTGTTCAAGGATCACGACCTGGCTCTGCTGGAAGTGAACCCGCTGGTGATCAAGGCTGACGGCGATCTGCACTGCCTGGACGCCAAGATCAACATCGACGCCAACGCCATGTACCGTCAGCCTAAGCTGAAGACTTTCCACGATCCGTCGCAAGACGATCCGCGCGAAGCGCACGCTGCCAAGTTCGAACTGAACTACGTAGCGCTGGAAGGCAACATCGGTTGCATGGTCAACGGTGCTGGCCTGGCCATGGGTACCATGGACATCGTCAACCTGCATGGCGGTAAACCAGCCAACTTCCTCGACGTGGGCGGCGGTGCTACCAAAGAACGCGTTACCGAAGCGTTCAAGATCATCCTGTCCGACACTAACGTCGCTGCAGTATTGGTCAACATCTTCGGCGGCATCGTTCGCTGCGACATGATTGCCGAAGGCATCATCGGCGCTGTGAAAGAAGTCGGCGTGAAAATCCCGGTTGTTGTTCGCCTTGAAGGCAACAACGCTGAGCTGGGCGCTAAAGTACTGGCAGAAAGCGGTTTGAACATCATCGCTGCTACCAGCCTGACCGACGCTGCTCAACAAGTCGTTAAAGCTGCGGAGGGCAAATAATGAGCGTCCTGATCAATAAAGACACCAAAGTTATCTGCCAGGGTATTACCGGTTCGCAAGGTAGTTTCCACACCCAGCAAGCCCTCGAATACGGCACCAAGATGGTTGGCGGCGTAACTCCAGGCAAAGGCGGCACCGAGCACCTGGGTCTGCCAGTGTTCAACACCGTGAAAGACGCTGTAGCCGCCACTGGCGCCACCGCCAGCGTGATCTACGTTCCAGCTCCTTTCTGCAAGGACTCGATCCTTGAAGCAGCGTTCGGCGGCATCAAGCTGATCGTTTGCATCACTGAAGGCATTCCTACCCTGGACATGCTGGATGCCAAGGTCAAGTGCGACGAACTGGGCGTGATCCTGATCGGCCCTAACTGCCCAGGCGTGATCACTCCAGGCGAATGCAAGATCGGCATCATGCCAGGTCACATTCACTTGCCAGGCAAGGTCGGTATCGTTTCGCGTTCCGGCACCCTGACCTACGAAGCTGTGAAGCAGACTACTGACGCCGGTTTCGGTCAGTCGACTTGCGTCGGCATCGGTGGTGACCCGATCCCGGGTTCGAACTTCATCGACATCCTGAAACTGTTCCAGGAAGACCCGAAGACCGAAGCGATCGTGATGATCGGTGAGATCGGCGGTTCGGCTGAAGAAGAAGCGGCTGCCTACATCAAGGCACACGTGACCAAGCCGGTTGTTTCCTACATCGCTGGTGTGACTGCCCCTGCGGGCAAGCGCATGGGCCATGCTGGCGCAATCATCTCTGGCGGCAAAGGCACTGCAGACGAGAAGTTTGCAGCCCTGGAAGACGCAGGCGTTAAAACCGTGCGTTCGCTGGCAGACATCGGCAAGGCTCTGTCCGAGCTGACTGGCTGGGCGATGAAGTAAGCCTCGCGCTTACTTAAGCTCCACCAAACAAAGGCCACCTTCGG
>NZ_JANLNW010000007.1 GCF_025465945.1 Pseudomonas sp. 6D_7.1_Bac1
CGGCCAGTTGAGCAACAACGGCATCATCGAGGCCGGGGTCAACGCCGACACCAGCCGCAACGCCAACGGTGACGTGACCCTCAGCACCCAGATCCTCAACAACAGCGGCAAAAGTGTGGTCGCCAGCCGCAACCTGACGGTCAACGCGGTGCAAGCCCTGAACAACCAGGGCGGCACGTTGAGCGCGCAACAAGGCGCGACCCTCAACGCCGGGACCCTGGATAACCAGCACCAGGGCCGCGTGCTGAGCAGCGGTAGCCTGAGCCTCAACGCCAATCAGTT
>NZ_JANLNW010000036.1 GCF_025465945.1 Pseudomonas sp. 6D_7.1_Bac1
TGGCCAGTTGAGTAACAACGGCATCATCGAGGCCGGGGTCAACGCCGACACCAGCCGCAACGCCAACGGTGACGTGACCCTCAGCACCCAGATCCTCAACAACAGCGGCAAAAGCGTGGTCGCCAGCCGCAACCTGACGGTCAACGCGGTGCAAGCCCTGAACAACCAGGGCGGTACGTTGAGTGCGCAACAAGGCGCGACCCTCAACGCCGGGACCCTGGATAACCAGCACCAGGGCCGCGTGCTGAGCAGCGGTAGCCTGAGCCTCAACGCCACTCAGTG
>NZ_JANLNW010000054.1 GCF_025465945.1 Pseudomonas sp. 6D_7.1_Bac1
AAGCTCCCACACGAATTGCTTGATTCATTGAAGAAGACGATTTAGAAGCAGCCCGAAATTGGGTCTGTAGCTCAGTTGGTTAGAGCGCACCCCTGATAAGGGTGAGGTCGGCAGTTCGAATCTGCCCAGACCCACCAATTTTGTGTGGGAAACACCTGTAGAGATACGGGGCCATAGCTCAGCTGGGAGAGCGCCTGCCTTGCACGCAGGAGGTCAACGGTTCGATCCCGTTTGGCTCCACCACTACTGCTTCTGTTGTTG
>NZ_JANLNW010000057.1 GCF_025465945.1 Pseudomonas sp. 6D_7.1_Bac1
TGCACCGCATCGGGCGTTTTGTATTCCAAAGACAGATGCGGCCGCTCGCTGTTATAGATCGACACCGACTCGCTCACCATCCTTCTCGCCTGTATCAAGTCCTGCGGTCGCTGGATCAGAAGCTCTGTCTTCAATATCCCATTGACCCGCTCTGCCAGGGCGTTTTGGTAGCAGTCATAGCCATCCGTCATGGAACATCGGATGCCGTGTTTCGCGTGCAACGCCTGATACATCCC
>NZ_JANLNW010000014.1 GCF_025465945.1 Pseudomonas sp. 6D_7.1_Bac1
AGGGGTTTCGGAATTCAATCTTGACGATGACCTACTCTCACATGGGGAAACCCCACACTACCATCGGCGATGCATCGTTTCACTGCTGAGTTCGGGATGGGATCAGGTGGTTCCAATGCTCTATGGTCGTCAAGAAATTCTGTGACCAGCCCGTATGAAACATACGTGCCGGCAAAATGAGTGACTTCTACTTAAAACAAAACCCCTACCTGCAGT
>NZ_JANLNW010000075.1 GCF_025465945.1 Pseudomonas sp. 6D_7.1_Bac1
GGGGGGGGGGGGGGGGCCGGGGGGGGGGGGGGGGGGGCCCCCCCCCCCCCCCCCCCAAAAAGCCAATCCGGCCTCAGCCTTTCGATATCCGCCATATCCCGAACGGCTGGTTCCACGGTTCGATACGCATCCATTGGGTTTTGCCGTACCAGGTCCAACGGTGGCCGTTCATCAGGTCTTCACCTTGGGTGGCCGCGTCGTCGGGCAAACCCATCTCCCACAGCGGCAATTCGAAATGCGCCTCCTGGGCGTTGAACGGGTCGAGGCTGACCGCCACCAGAATGAAGTTGCTGCCATCGGCGTTGCGTTTGCCGAAGTACAGAATGTTGTCGTTCCACGCCGTGTATATCTGTAGACCCAAATGGCTGTGCAGGGCCGGGTTCTGTCGGCGAATGCGATTGAGTTGAGCGATCTCGGCGATGATGTTGCCCGGCGCATTGAAGTCCCGGACACGAATTTCATACTTCTCGGAATCGAGGTATTCCTCCTTGCCCGGCACTGGCGCCGATTCGCACAGTTCAAACCCCGAATACATGCCCCACAAGCCTGAGCCCATGGTCGCCAGCGCCGCCCGGATCAGAAACCCGGCACGGCCCGAGTCATGGAGAAAACCCGGATTGATGTCGGGTGTATTGACGAAAAAGTTCGGCCGGAAGCACTCGCGCCAGGGCGACTGGTTCAGCTCGGTGAAGTACGTTGCCAGTTCGTGCTTGGTGTTACGCCAGGTGAAGTAGGTGTAACTCTGGGAATAACCGACCTTGCCCAGACGCGCCATCATCGCCGGGGTGGTGAAGGCTTCGGCGAGGAAGATCACCTCGGGATACAACGCCCGCACATCACCGATCAACCACTGCCAGAACGGCAAGGGTTTGGTGTGCGGGTTGTCGACGCGAAACATCGTCACCCCCTCCTCGACCCAGCCGACCACGATGTCCCGCAGCTCCAGCCACAGACTTGGGATTGCGTCGCTGGCGTAAAAGTCGACGTTGACGATGTCCTGGTACTTCTTCGGCGGGTTCTCGGCGTATTTGATGGTGCCGTCAGGTCGCCAGTTGAACCAGCCCGGATGCTGTTTCAGCCACGGGTG
The DNA here is from genome assembly GCF_025465945.1 of Pseudomonas sp. 6D_7.1_Bac1. GTDB lineage: Bacteria > Pseudomonadota > Gammaproteobacteria > Pseudomonadales > Pseudomonadaceae > Aquipseudomonas. Next base: position 1,088 of record NZ_JANLNW010000075.1, read on the forward strand.
GTCCTGGGAGCATTGGATGGCGAAATCCAGGGCGATCTCTAGCCCGTGTGCGGCGGCCGCCGCGACCAGACGACGAAAGTCCTCGCGACTGCCCAACTGCGGATGAATCGCCTCGTGCCCCCCTTCGACCCCACCGATGGCATATGGGCTGCCGTGGTCATCAGGGCCGGCGGTCAGGGAGTTGTTCGGGCCTTTGCGATAACTGCGACCAATGGGGTGAATGGGCGGGAAGTACAGCACGTCAAAGCCCATGTCCTGGATCATGGCCAGGCGTGAGTGCACATCATTGAACGTGCCGTGACGTGCCGGATCGTCGGTGATCGAGCGGGGAAACAGCTCGTACCAACTGGCGAACTGCGCACGTTCGCGCTCGACGTCCAGCGGGTACTCCGGACTCAGACTGAAATAGGGACGGTGATCGGCCCCGGCCATCAAGTCAGCACTGCGCGGGTGTAGAAACAGTGCGACTTGCTCGGTTTCGAGCAGCCCGGACAACTCATGGTGCAGCGCCGCCAGGTGCTCGCTCAACTGACCATCACTGCGCTCTGCCGCCTGCAACACCAGGGTGCGCCCTTCTTGAAGCTCCAGGCTGACCGGAACACCCGCGACATGCTTTTTCTCCAGCTCATAACAGAAGCTGGCGAACTGATCGATCCAGGCCTCGATGCAAAAACGATACCGCCCCGGTGTTGCGACGCTGAACTGGCCTTGCCAGGCGTTATTGCCCAGATCGGTCATGACTGCACTCTGCCAGATCAAGTCGGCCTCGGCGTGCCAACGCACACGCACCGCGAGTGTGTCGTGGCCGTCGGCAAAAACCTTGCTGGTCACCGTCACGGCCTGCCCTTCGATGGCCTTGACCGCAAACTGGCCGCCATCGATCACCGGCATCGTGTTCTCGATGACAATCCGTGGCAGCCGCAAGGCCTGCGACAGTGGCAGTTGCGGGTTGTAGTGCAGTTCAGTCGGTTTTTCAGTCGTCATCGAGCATCGCCCCTCACGCCCCAAGGACGCGCATGTGCTTGATCGTGTACTGCTTGTGTGACACCACTTAGGTTCCGAGCATCCGGCTGCGGGAAAAGTTCAGCTGGATATTTGCCGAGCGTACATCACCGAAGCAGAAGCCGACGCATTAACCGTAGCAGGTGCCAACAGTAGTCGAAGGCACCTGAAGGTCAACGGCAGTGATTCGGTGATTTGACTGACGCAGATCACAGACCGCCGCAGACGCCTGAGATAGGCGCTGCTGCCGCGCCTGCCGGGGTGCATCAAGTTGTCGCAGGGGTGGATCAAACGCTCATCTGATCCGCTTTTTAATCCAATACCTGAGTCTGTTATGCAAACAGATCGGTGGTCATAGTTCATCGGCCTGATGGAGGCTGATGAGCGAAAGACCATGAGCGATAGAATCCCCGTCCGATTAGTAGAAACATTCGAGCCTTCGCGCCCAAAGATGAAGGCCAAATCCAGCGACAACCAGATCCACACCCGCAGCTTCACCGGGTTGTTCCGCACCTTGCGTCTGAGCGGTGCGGGGTTACTGTTTCTGGCGTTTTTCGGCACCGTGTGGCTGAACTGGGGCGGCCGACAGGCCGTGCTCTGGGATTTGTCGGAAAGCAAATTCCACATCTTTGGCGCGACGTTCTGGCCCCAGGATTTCATCCTGCTCTCGGCGCTGCTGATTATCTGTGCTTTTGGCCTGTTCGCGGTCACCGTATTTGCCGGACGAGTCTGGTGTGGCTACACCTGCCCGCAGAGCTCCTTCACCTGGCTGTTCATGTGGTGCGAAAAGGTTACCGAGGGCGAGCGCAACCAGCGGATCAAGCTGCAAGCCGCGCCCTGGGGGCTGAACAAACTGATGCGCCGCTCGGCCAAACACACGATGTGGCTGGCCATCAGCCTGCTGACCGGCCTGACCTTTGTCGGCTACTTCACCCCGATTCGCCCGCTGGCCAATGAACTGCTGACCCTGCAAATGGGTGGTGTCAGTCTGTTCTGGGTACTGTTCTTTACCGGCGCGACCTACATCAACGCCGGTTGGCTACGTGAAGCCGTGTGCATGCACATGTGTCCGTATGCGCGATTCCAGAGCGTGATGTTCGACAAAGACACCCTGACCATCTCCTACGACGCCGCCCGCGGCGAAAACCGTGGTCCGCGCAAGCGTGAGGTCAAGCCTGCCGAAGTCGGCCTGGGTGATTGCATCGACTGTCATGTGTGCGTGCAGGTCTGCCCGACCGGCATCGACATCCGCGACGGATTGCAGATGGAATGCATCGGCTGTGCAGCGTGTATCGATGCCTGCGATTCGATCATGGACAAAATGGGCTACGCCCCTGGACTGATCAGCTATACCTCCGAGCATGAATTGCAAGGTGGCAAGACACACCTGCTGCGGCCTCGGTTGATCGGCTACAGCGCGGTGCTGGTGGTAATGATCGGCGCACTGGCGCTGGCCCTGATGGAGCGGCCGATGGTGTCGCTGGACGTCAGCAAGGACCGTGGTCTGTTCCGCGAAAACAGTCAGGGGCAGATCGAAAACATCTATAGCCTCAAAGTCATCAACAAAACCCAGCAACGGCAGGACTATCGCTTGTCCCTGGTGGACGGCGACGGCTTCCAGTTGCAGGGCAAGACCGAGCTGAGCCTGGCGCCGGGAGAAATTGTTGATGTACCGGTTTCAGTGGCCATGACCACCGAAAAACCGAGCAGCAGCTCGCAGACCATCAGCTTCAAAATCACTGACAGCAATGAGCCTTCGGTGAACAGCGTGGCACAGAGCCGTTTTGTTGCACCGCTGAATCGCTGAGCCTTTAAACTCTGTGCCCAGTCAGAGGTTTCAGGTTGAGCACCGTCATTGTGGCGAGGGGGCTTGCCCCCGCTGGACTGCGTAGCAGTCCCATTTTTAGGGCCGCTTCGCGCCCCAGCGGGAGCAAGCCCCCTCGCCACAAAAAGCTCCACTCGCCACAGAAGTATGTGTCGCCTGTTTTCCGTCAAATCCGGGTCCTAGATGAAACGCTACGAAAAATTCGCCGACGACATTGCTGAACTGATCCGCTCCGGGGTGCTCGGCCCCGGCCAGCGCGTACCCTCGGTGCGTTACGCCAGCCAGACTTACGGGGTCAGCCCGTCTACGGTGTTTCAGGCCTACTACCTGCTGGAACGTCGCGGGCTGATCCGGGCGCGCCCGCGCTCGGGCTATTTCGTCAACACCCACGCCCCGAGCCCGTTCTCGGAGCCGGTGATCAGCAGCCAGGTGAACGAGTCCACCGAAGTCGACGTCAGCGAACTGGTGTTCTCGGTGCTCGACTCGATCAAGGACCCGACCACCGTGCCCTTCGGCTCGGCCTTCCCGAGCCCGACACTGTTTCCGCTGCAACGACTCTCTCGCTCGCTGGCCAGTGCTGCCAGGGAGATGGACCCGCGCATGGTGGTCACCGACATGTCGCCGGGCAATCCGCAATTGCGTCGTCAGATTGCCCTGCGCTACATGGTCGGCGGGCTGATGTTGCCCATGGAAGAACTGCTGATCACCAATGGCGCACTGGAAGCACTGAACCTGTGCCTGCAAGCGGTCACCGAACCCGGTGATCTGGTGGCCATCGAAGCACCGGCGTTCTACGCCAGCCTGCAAGTGCTGGAACGGCTCAAGCTCAAAGCCGTGGAAATTCCGGTACACCCGCGCGACGGCATCGACCTCGGTGTGCTGGCGCAAACCCTCGAGCGCCACCCGATCAAAGCCTGCTGGTGCATGACCAGTTTCCAGAACCCGATGGGTGCGACCATGCCCGAGGCCAAGAAACAGGAACTGGTGGCGCTGTTGCGCAGCCATCAGGTGCCGCTGATCGAAGACGATGTCTACGCCGAATTGTATTACGGCCAGCAAGCGCCGAAACCGGCCAAAGCCTTCGACACCGAAGGGCTGGTGATGCACTGCGGCTCGTTCGCCAAAAGCCTCGCCCCCGGTTACCGCATCGGCTGGGTCGCTGCCGGGCGCTATGCCCAGAAAATCGAACGACTGAAGCTGATGACCTCGCTCTGCGCCTCGATGCCGGCCCAGGCTGCCATCGCCGACTACCTGCAACACGGCGGCTACGACCGCCACCTGCGCAAACTGCGCTACGCCCTCGAAGAGCAGCAAAGCGCCATGCTCGCGGCCATCGCCCGCTACTTCCCGGCCCAGACCCGTGTCAGCCAACCGGCCGGCGGCTACTTTTTGTGGCTGGAACTGCCGGCGCAAATGGATTCGTTGAAGTTGTTCCAGATGGCCCTGGCCCAAGGGATCAGCATCGCGCCGGGGCCGATCTTTTCACCGACCCAACGCTTTCGAAATTGCATCCGTTTGAACTACGGCAGCCCGTGGACCGAGGATGCCGAGAAGGCGATGGAGACCTTGGGCAGGATTGTGCGGTCGTTCTGATGACTTGATGTTGTCTGGACTATCGCCTTCGCGAGCAGGCTCGCTCCCACAGGAGAATGCATTCCAAATGTGGGAGCGAGCCTGCTCGCGATGAGGCCCTGACAGACAACGCAAACCTCAAGGGTTAGCGCCCGCCCGCCAGATCCACGAAGGTCCCGGTCGCATAAGAAGCCTTGTCCGACAGCAGCCAGATAATCGCTTCGGCCACTTCATCCGGGCGGCCACCGCGAGCCATCGGAATACCCGATTCCAACTTGCTGACCCGGTCCGGATCGCCGCTCAGGGCGTGAAAGTCGGTGTAGATGTAGCCGGGACGTACGGCGTTGACGCGGATGCCTTCGCCGGCGACTTCCTTGGACAGGCCGATGGTAAAGGTATCCAGCGCCCCTTTGGAGGCTGCGTAATCGACGTATTCGCCCGGTGAACCGAGGCGCGAAGCGACCGATGACACGTTGACGATGCTGCCACCCTGCCCGCCGTGTCTGGGCGACATGCGCAGCAGCGCATGCTTGGCGCAGAGGATCGGCGCCAGGACGTTAGTTTTCATGGTTTTCAGAATACGGAATTCGGACATTTCATCGACCCGCGACTTTTGCCCGACAGTGCCGGCGTTGTTCACCAGTGCGGTGACCCGGCCCAGCTCGGTGTCGACACGGTGGAACAGGCTGATCACTTCATCTTCGATGCTGACGTCGGCGCGCACGGCGATCGCTTGGGCGCCGAGCGCGCGGACGTGTTCGAGTACCTGTTGCGCGGCCTGTTCATCGGCCTGGTAGTTGATGCAGATTCGATAGCCTTGCTCGGCCGCCAAGAGTGCTGTAGCCGCACCGATACCGCGACTGCCGCCGGTGATGACAATGACTTTGTCCATGCTGATTCCCCCATTCGAACCCGAAGCCTGCGCCGCAAGAATACCTGCCGGCGCCGGGTTTTGCATGGGCGCTCATCAAGTGGGACGAGCAACACAACTCCCGTAGCAGCTGCCGAAGGCTGCGTTCGGCAGCGAAGCGGCCGTGAATTCAGACGCTGCGGTGTTTCAGGGTGACCGTGCATACAGGCTTTACGACTGCTTCGCAGCCGAACGCAGCCTCGCAGGCTCGGCAGCTGCTACGGGTGGCCTTCAGCCTGTCGCCAATTGCTCGGCCCGGCGGATGTCGACCATGAACCTTTCGGCCGGTAACGGATGACCCAACAGGTAACCCTGCAAGGAATCACAGCCCAGCTGGGTCAGGAAGTCCTGCTGCACATCGGTTTCCACACCTTCGGCGACGATGCGCAATCCCAGTGCCTGACCGAGGGCGACGATGGCCGAGACAATCGCCGCGTCATCACTGTCGCGCTCCAGGTCGCGGACAAAACCACGGTCGATCTTCAGCTCATTGGCCGGTAGGCGCTTGAGGTACATCAAACTCGAATAACCGGTACCAAAGTCGTCGATGGACAGGTCGACGCCCATTTCCGAGAGCTGCTTGAGCACCGTCATGCTGGCATCGGCATCGCTCATGGCGGTGGTTTCGGTGATTTCCAGGGTCAGGCTATTGGCGGGTAAATTATGGGTCGCCAGGGCTGTGGCGACACTTTGGACCAGCCCGACATGACAGAACTGCAACGCCGAGAGATTCACCGCAATACGCCAGTGGGTGTAACCCTCAACGTGCCAGAGGCGCATTTGTCGGCACGCTTCATTAAGCACCCAATCACCGATCTGAATGATCAACCCGGTTTTCTCCGCCAGCTCAATGAACTTGTCCGGCAGCAGCATGCCCTGGGTCGGGTGTTCCCAACGCAGCAAGGCTTCGGCACCGACTGGCCGACCATTGCTGGCGTCAAATTTGGGTTGATAGTGCAGGCTGAATTGCTGTTGCTCGACCGCATTGCGTAAATCCTGAAGCATTTGCAGTTGCTTGCGGGCGTTGTTATTCATCGAGGCATCGAAGAAGCGGTAACCGTTCTTGCCCGTGCCTTTGGCGTGATACATCGCCGCGTCGGCGTTCATCAGCAGCTCTTGGGGGGTCTGTCCGTTGCCGGGGTAAACGGCAATGCCGACGCTGGCAGAGATCTGCAAGTCGTGTTCAGCAACGCGGAACGGGCGCGAGATCAGGCCCACCTGACGCGCCGCCAGACGCAAGGCATCGTCGGGCTCGGCAAGCTGCACCAGCAAGACGAATTCGTCACCGCCAATGCGCGCCAGTGTGTCCTGGCTGCGCAGGTCCTCGCGCAAACGCACACCGACTTCGCGCAGCAACTGGTCGCCCATGTGATGGCCAAACGCATCGTTGACGGGCTTGAAGCCGTCCAGATCGATGAACATCAACGCGAAACAACCGCCCTGCTCCTGCACCACATGCATAGCTTGGTCGATGCGATCTGCGAGCAGGATACGATTCGGCAACCCGGTCAGGGTGTCGTGCAACGCCAGTTGGGTGAGTTCGCGATTGGCCAGGGTCAACGAGTTGGCCAGTTCAGCGGTGCGAGCTTCAAGACGCGCATCGAGGATCGAGGTCAATAACGCGATACTCAACACCGCCAACGTGGTGATCAGCACCAGGTTATCCAGGCCCTTGCCACTCAAACCGTCCAGTGCGGCGCCACAAAAGCTGCCATCGGGGAAGCGCGCCGCCGCCATCCCGGTGTAGTGCATGCCGACAATGGCGATACCCATGACCACTGCTGCGCCGCCGCGAGCAAAGCGCACATACGGGGTGTTCTGACGTAAACGAAAGGCGATCCACAACGCTGCGGCCGAAGCCCCGACGGCAATCGCCAACGAGGCGCCAAACAATGTCGGATCGTAATCAATACCCGGCTGCATGCGCATGGCGGCCATGCCCGTGTAGTGCATGCCGCTGATGCCCGAGCCCATGATCAGTGCGCCGAACGCCAGTTGCCAACCCGGCAAACGCGGCTGGCTGACCAACCACAGCGCAAACCCGCAGGACAGGATCGCGATCACCAGCGATAACGCGGTGATGCCGATGTCGTACCCGAGGCTGATCGGCAACCTGAACGCCAGCATGCCAATAAAGTGCATCGACCAGACGCCCACGCCCATGGCCAGCGCACCACCCGCTGTCCACAGATGCACCGCCCGACCTTTGGACGTTGCGATGCGCCCGGTCAGGTCCAGGGCGGTATAGGAGGCAAGAATCGCCACACAGAGGGAGATCAAGACCAGGGCGGGGGAATAGCTACCGATTAGCATCAGACTTCTCGAGACCGCCCCGCCGTACTGCGTCCATGCTCATGGGGGCAAAGTGCGCGATTGTACTGATTTCAACCACGAACGCACTCACAAAGTAACCAAAAGGCCATTAGTGCGACGGACAGTCTGTCACAAGGCAGAACACGCCCTTACAGGGAGTAAGGGTGACTGCAAAATTGTGGCGAGGGAGCTTGCTCCCTCGACGAAAAGGCACTCTTGTCTAATGCCAGTCAGTCAAGCCAGGACGCAATCCGTAGCAGCTGCCAAAGGCTGCGTTCGGGTGCGTAGCACTCGTAAATCCTGCTTGCACGATTAATCTGAAAGACCGCATGGCCTGATTTCACGACCGCTTCGCGGCCGAACGCAGGCTTCGCCAGCTGCAGGGAATGTGCCGAGCCTGACACTCCTTAACTGACTGGCATCAGGCGCTCTTGCCTATTCTTTTTCGCTGGTCTGCAGTTGGCCATCCCAGCCACCGCCCAACGCGGCGATCAAATTCACACTGGCAATCAGCCGGCTTTGCTGCAAGGTCAGTACGCTGCGCTCGTTGCTCAGGGCCGTGGCCTGGACCACCACCACATCGAGGTAAGCGATCAACCCGGCCTTGTACTGGTTCAGGGTCAGGCGCAACGACTCGCGGGCCGAGTCCAGCGCTTGCTGACGTACCACTGCTTCGTCTTCGAGCACCTTGAGCTGCACCAGGTAGTTTTCGACTTCGCGGAACCCGTCGAGTACCGTCTGCCGGTACTTGGCCACGGTCTGGTCATACACCGCCTCGGTGCGGTCGACTTCCGCCGAGCGCTGGCCGCCGTCGAACAAGGTCATGGCGAGTTTGGGACCCACCGACCAGAAACGGTTCGGCAAGCTGATCAGGTCAGAATACGTGCTACTGCTGTAGCCGCCACTCATGCTCAAAGTCAGATCCGGGTAATAAGCCGCTTTGGCCACCCCGATATTGGCGTTGGCGGCGATGACCGAACGCTCGGCCGACGCGACATCCGGACGGCGCTCCAGCAGTTGCGATGGCAGGCTCAGCGGAACCTGCGGCAATGCCGGAATGGTCTGGGTTTCGGCCAGATTGAACTCAGCCGGCGGCAAGCCGATCAGCACGGCGATTGCATTCTCGAACTGCGCCCGCTGCCAGATCAGGTCGACCATGTCGGCCTGGGTACTTTTAAGCTGGGTTTGCGCCTGGGCCACCGCATCCTTGCCGGAAATCCCCGCACGGTACTGGTTTTCGGTCATGGTCAACGAACGCTGATAGTTTTCGACCGTGGCTTGCAGCAGACGTTTTTGCTGGTCGATCACCCGCAATTGCAGGTAGTTCTGCACCAGTTCCGATTGTTGACTCAGGCGCATCGCGGCCAGGTCGGCAAAACTCGCTTCGGCGCTGGCCTTATCGGCTTCCAGGCCCCGACGCAGTTTGCCCCAGACGTCCGCTTCCCAGCTCACCCCAAGCTGAGTGTTATAGGTGTCGCGGATGCCGCTGTTGGTACTGCTTAAACTCGAACTGCTGCTACCGGTGCCCTGACTGGAGCGGGTTTTCCCGGCACTCAGATTGACGCTTGGAAAAAAAGCCCCCCGGGCACTGCTTACCAGCGCCTGAGCCTGACGGTATTGAGCTTCGGACTGGGCAACGGTCTGGTTGGCGCCGTTCAGTTTGTCGACCAGCCCGTTGAGCTGCTGATCGCCGTACAACTCCCACCAGGCGCCACGGGCCAATGAGTCGCTCGGAGTCGCCTGACGCCAGCCTTCTGCCTGCTTGTACTGTGCAGGCTCAGCCACTGGCGGACGCTGATAATCCGGGCCGATGGCGCAGGCGCTGAGCATCAAGACACTGAGCGAAAGACTCAGCAAGCGCGAGCCACGGGCCGAAACCAGGCGCCGGGTCGTCGGCGCGTCGAGGTTGAACAGGCAACGGTCAGTCATAGCGGAGTTTCCAGAGAAGCATCGGTACGAACCCCACGCCAGCGGTTGACCCGATGGCGCAAATGGTCGAGATAGAGGTAGACCACCGGGGTGGTGAAAAGGGTCAGCACCTGGCTGAAGATCAACCCGCCGATGATGGTCAGGCCCAGTGGCTGGCGCATTTCCGCGCCTTCGGCGGTGCTCAGCACCAAGGGCAAGGCGCCCAGAATCGCCGCCAGGGTGGTCATCAGGATCGGCCGCAGACGCAACAGACAGGCACTGCGAATCGACTCCAGCGGTTCCATGCCCTGATGGCGCTCAAGCTGCAGTGCGAGGTCGATCATCAAAATGGCGTTTTTCTTCACCACACCAATCAGCAAAAACAGCCCGAGCAGCGAAATCAGGCTGAATTCGCCGCCCAGCACATAGATCGACAGCAACGCGCCGACGCCCGCCGAAGGCAACGTGGAAAGAATGGTCAACGGGTGCACGTAACTTTCGTACAACACACCCAACACCAGATACACCGCCACCAGCGCACCAAGAATCATCCATGGCTGACTCTTCTGGGTCGCGGCAAAGGCGTCGGCAGTACCGGCCATCTTGGCGATCACCTCTTCCGGCAGCCCCAGCTTGGCAATCGCCCGTTCGATGGCGGCCGAGCCTTGTTGGACGGTCACGCCTTCGGCCATATCAAACGAGACGCTCTCGGAAGCGAACTGCCCTTCGTGGCTGACCCGGTCGTTTTCCTCACTGTTTTCGTAGTGGGCAATCGCCGACAGCGGAATGCGTGCGCCCGCAGCGGTGATCACCTGAACCTGATTAAGGGTGATCGGGTCCTGGGCGTATTTCGGATTGACCTCCATCACCACCTGATACTGGTTGAGGCTGTCGTAAATGGTGGAAATCTGTCGCTGGCTATAGGCGTTGTTCAGCACTGTGGTCACCATGGCCATGTCTATCCCTAAGCGTTTGGCCTGGTCACGGTCGACCACCAGCGTCACCTGCGCGGCACCCCGCCCTTCGCGGGCGTCGATGGCCGTCAGTTCGGGCAGCGCTTTGAGTGCCGCGACGACTTTCGGGTACCACTCGCGCAACGCCGACAGATCACCGCTTTGCAGGATGTAGGTGTATTGCGAGGTGGTCTGCTCGCGGCCACCGCCAAACTGCAAGTCCTGGTCGGCCATCAGCATCAACTGGGCACCCGCAACCTTGGGCATTTCCTTGCGCAGGCGTTCGATGACTTTCTGCGCAGAAATGTTGCGCACCTTGATCGGTTTCAGGCGCACCAGCATCAAAGCGTTATTGGTGCCGTTGGTACCGCCGATAAAACCGGCGACGCTTTCCACGGCATCGTCTTTCAACACCGCGCGGCGGAAGACTTCCATTTTCGGCTGCATGACATTGAACGACAGGCCATTGTCGCCGCGGACAAAACCGATCAGTTGGCCGGTGTCCTGCTGCGGCAGAAAGGTCTTGGGCACCACCACATACAAGGCGACGTTGACGCCAATGGTGATCAACAGGCTGAGCAGCGTCAGGCGCCGATGACGCAACACCCAATCCAGACCGCTGGCATAGTGCTTGACCATCCAGTCGTTGGCCCGCTGGCTGGCACGCTGCAAACGGCTTTCCTGGCCCGGCACATGGGGTTTTAGCCAGCGGGCGCAAAGCATCGGCGTCAGGGTCAGCGACACCACCAGCGACACGACAATGGACGCCGCCAGGGTAATCGAGAACTCACGGAACAGGCTTTCGATGATCCCGCCCATGAACAGAATCGACAGGAACACCGCCACCAGCGAGACGTTCATCGACAGCAAGGTAAAACCGACTTCCTTGGCGCCCAGGTACGCCGCCTTCATCGGCGCGATACCTTCGTCGATGTGCCGCGAGATGTTTTCCAGCACCACGATGGCATCGTCCACCACAAGCCCGGTGGCCAGAATCAGCGCCATCAGCGACAGGTTGTTCAGCGAGAATCCATAGAGGTACATCACCGCGAACGTACCGACCAGCGACACCGGCACCGCCAGCGTCGGGATCAAGGACGCGCGGAAGTTACCGAGGAACAGGTACACCACCAGAATCACCAGCGCCACGGCAATCAGCAGGGTCATTTCCGCTTCGTGCAGGGTTGCCTTGATCACCGGCGAGCGGTCCATCGCCAGGTTCAGCTTGACGCTGGCCGGCAATACCGCCTGCAACGCCGGCAACTGCGCCTTGATATCGTTGACCGTTTTAATGATGTTGGCACCGGCCTGGCGGTTGATCACCAGCAGCACCGCCGCATCATCGTTGAAGAAACCGCTGTTGTAGCGGTCTTCGACGCTGTCGCGGACCTTGGCCACATCACCCAGGCGTAACGCCGAGCCATTCTGGTAGCGAATGATCAGCGGCTCATAGTCCTTGGCCTTCTCCAACTGGTCGTTGGCCTGTACCTGCCACATCCGCTGATCGTCTTCGATCGAGCCTTTGGGCCGGCGCACGTTGGCGTTGGCGATGGTGTTGCGCACGTCATCCAGCGCCACGCCGTACTGGTTCAGCAGTTGTGGCTCAAGTTCGATGCGCACCGCCGGCAACGAGCTGCCGCCGATTTGCACTTCACCGACGCCGGGCACCTGGGACAGGCTTTGCGAGAGGATGGTCGAGGCCAGGTCGTAGAGCTGACCTTTTTCCAGCACGTCCGAGGTCAGCGACAGCACCATGATCGGCGCCTGGGACGGGTTGACCTTCTTGTAGGTCGGCATGCTGCGCATACCGCTGGGCAGCAGGTTGCGCGAAGCGTTGATTGCCGCCTGCACCTCCCGCGCCGCGCCGTTGATGTCGCGGTCCATGTCAAACTGCAGGATCACCCGGGTCGAGCCCTGGCTGGAGCGGCTGCTCATGGTGTTGATCCCGGCGATGGCGCCGAAGGATCGCTCCAGCGGCGTTGCCACGGTGGACGCCATGACCTCGGGGCTCGCGCCCGGCAGGCTCGCCGAAACCACGATCACCGGAAAGTCCATTTGTGGCAGCGGCGACACCGGCAGCAAACCGAAACTCACACCGCCCAGCAGCATGATCGCCAGGCTCAGCAACATCGTCGCTACCGGCCGGCGAATGAAAGGTCCGGACAGGTTCATGGCTGCTCTACCGGCTCCAGACGCTCAGGCGCAGGCCGCCAGCGCCGACCGAGGCGGTCGAAATACAGGTAGATCACCGGCGTGGTGAACAGCGTCAACACCTGGCTCACCAGCAGGCCGCCGACCATCACCAGACCCAGTGGCTGGCGCAATTCCGCACCGGAGCCCGTGGCGAGCATCAGCGGCACTGCGCCGAACAACGCGGCCAGGGTGGTCATCAGAATCGGCCGAAAACGCAACAGCGCCGCCTGGTAGATCGCCGTCGCCGGGTCCATGCCCTGATTGCGCTCGGCGTCGAGGGCGAAGTCGATCATCATGATCGCGTTTTTCTTGACGATACCGATCAGCAAGATGATGCCAATGATCGCGATCATGCCCAGGTCATTGCCGCTGAGGATCAGCGCCAACAAGGCACCGACCGCCGCCGACGGCAAGGTCGACAGAATGGTGATCGGGTGAATGTAGCTCTCGTAAAGCACGCCGAGCACGATGTACATGGTCACCACCGCCGCCAGAATCAGCAGCAAGGTGCTCGACAACGAGGCCTCGAACGCCTGGGCCGCGCCCTGAAACTGAGTCTGCACGCCGAGCGGCATGCCGATGTCCTTCTGCACCTTGTTGATCAGCTCGACGGCCTGGCCCAACGCCACGCCGGGCGCAAGGTTGAACGACATCATCACCGCCGGGAACTGGCCGATATGTGCAATCGCCAATTGCGCCTGGCGTTCTTCGACGTGGGCCAGGCTGGACAATCGTACCTGACCGCCATTGGTGGTCTTGACGTGAATCTGCTCCAGCGCCTGCGGGCCGATCGTCTCGCCGTCCTGCGCCTGCATCACTACACGGTACTGGCTGGCCTGGGTGTAAATGGTCGAGATCTGCCGCTGACCAAACGCGTCGTACAACGCGTCGGTGATGTTCGACACCGATACACCGATACGCGAAGCGGCATCGCGGTCGATCACCAGAAAAACCTGCAAGCCCTTGTCCTGCAAATCGCTGGCAACGTCGGTCAGCTCCGGTTGCTTGGCCAGCGCCTCGACCAGTCGGCCGCTCCACAGGCTGAGCAAGCCAGCATCCGGTGACGACAGGCTGAATTGGTACTGCGTGCGGCTGACCCGGTCTTCGATGGTCAAATCCTGCACCGGCTGCATAAACAGACGTATACCCACCAGTTTGTCCAGCTGCGGTTGCAACCGGCTGATCACCTGGGCCGCGCTCAGGTCGCGGTCTTTGTGCGGTTTGAGGTTGATCAGCAGGCGCCCGCTGTTCAAGGTGGCGTTGTCGCCGTCGACACCGATATACGACGACAGGCTTTGCACTGCCGGATCGGCCAGAATGACTTTGGCCAGTTCCTGCTGACGCTGGCTCATGGCTGCAAAGGAAATCGACTGCGGCGCCTCGGAAATCCCTTGGATCACCCCGGTGTCCTGCACCGGGAAGAAGCCCTTGGGCACCACGATATACAGGAACACCGTCAGGCCCAGGGTGGCGATGGCCACCAGCAGGGTCAGCGGCTGATGCTTGAGTACCCACTGCAACTTGCGCCCGTAAGCGGCGATCAGCCAGTCGATCCATGCACCGCTGGCCCGGTAGAAACGGCCCTGCTCTGATGCCTTGGGTTCACGCTTGAGCAACCGCGCGCACATCATTGGCGTCAGGGTCAGGGAAACCACCAGCGAAATCAGGATCGCCACCGCGAGGGTAATCGCAAACTCGCGGAACAGGCGTCCGACCACATCGGCCATGAACAACAACGGAATCAATACCGCGATCAGCGACAGGGTCAGCGAGATCAGGGTGAAGCCGATCTGCTTGGCCCCCTTGAGCGCTGCTTGCAGCGGGCTGTCGCCCTCTTCGATGAAGCGTGAAATGTTTTCCAGCATGACGATCGCGTCGTCGACCACAAAACCGGTGGCGATGGTCAACGCCATTAACGTCAGGTTGTTGACCGAGAAACCGGCCAGGTACATCACGCCAAAAGTGCCGACCAACGACAACGGCACCGCGATCGACGGAATGAGAGTGGCACTGGCCCGGCGCAAGAACAGGAACGTCACCATCACCACCAGGGCGATGGCGATCAGCAGCTCGTGCTGCACGTCGGAGACCGAAGCACGGATGGTCTGGGTACGGTCGGTGAGCACCGTCACGTCGAGGCCGGCCGGCAGGTTATCGGTAATGCTCGGCAACAAGGCCTTGATCCGGTCGACCACCTCGATCACGTTGGCGCCCGGTTGGCGCTGGATGTTCAGCAGCACGGCCTGGTTTTCGTTGGCCCACGCGGCGAGGCGTTCGTTTTCGGCACCGTCGACGATCTGCGCAACATCCTTGAGCCGCAACGGCGCGCCGTTCTTATAGGCCAGGATCAGTTCGGCGTAGTCCTTGGGCGAAGTCAATTGATCGTTGGCATCGAGCATCGACACCCGGGTCGGGCCGTCGAAGTTGCCTTTGGGCTGATTGACGTTGGACGCGCCGATCAAGGTGCGCACATCCGACAGATTCAAGCCGTTGGCCGCCAGGGCCTGCGGGTTGACCTTGATCCGCACGGCCTGGCGCTGGCCGCCGGCGATGCTGACCATGCCGACGCCACTGATCTGGGCGATTTTCTGCGCCATGCGCGTGTCGACCAGATCATTGAGTTTTGGCAGCAGCATGGTTTTGGAGGTGATTGCCAGGGTCAGCACCGGGGTGTCCGCCGGGTTGACCTTGTTGTACACCGGGGGGGCTGGCAAGTCCTTGGGCAACAAATTGGTCGCCGCGTTGATCGCCGCCTGCACCTGTTGCTCGGCGACGTCCATGTTGATGTCGAGGCTGAAGCGCAGCGTCAGCACCGAGGCGCCACCGGAGCTGGTCGATGCCATTTGGGTCAGGCCGGGCATTTGCCCGAACTGGCGCTCAAGTGGTGCGGTGACCGCACTGGTCATCACATCCGGACTGGCGCCCGGGTACAGGGTCATGACCCGAATGGTCGGGTAATCGACCTGAGGCAGTGCAGAGACCGGCAACAGCTTGTAGGCGATCAGGCCGGCCAACACGATGGCCAGCATGCTCAGGGTAGTGGCTACCGGGCGAAGGATGAACAGCCGCGAGATGTTCATGCGCCGACCTTTTGCGCCTTGCCAGTGGCTTTCGGATCAGTCGCGGCGTTTGTCGATTGGCCTTGCGCAGTATCGGTCTGAGTCGCTGGCGCGGCGTTGCTGTCGTTGACCACCTCGACCTCACTGCCCTCCTTGAGGCGGTCAGTGCCTTCCAGAACCACGCGATCACCGGCTTTCAAGCCTTCCATGATCACGGTGTTGTCGCCATCGCTGGCGCCGATTTTCAACTGACGGATGGTGACTTTCTTGTCACCGTCCAAGGCATAGACGAAGGTGCCGTTGGTGCCGAACTGAATGGCCGCCGATGGTGCCAGCACCACACCTTTGAGGGTGTCAGCCAGCAACCGGACGTTGACGAACTGATTGGGGAACAGCGCCAGGTCGCGGTTGTCGTAACGCGCCTTGAACTTCAGCGTACCGGTGGTGGTGTCGATCTGGTTGTCCAGGCTTTGCAAGACACCGCTGGCCTGCAATTGGGTGTCGCCACGATCCCAGGCTTCAACCGGCAGCCTGGCACCCGAGTGGTAGCGGGCCAGTACGGTATCGAGACTGTTTTCCGGCAAGGTGAAGACCACGCTGATCGGTTGGGTCTGGGTGATGACCGCCAGGAACGTGGTGTCATTGGCGGCCACCAGGTTGCCGACGTCCAGTTGCCGCAGGCCGACGCGCCCGGTGATCGGCGCACGGATCTTGGTGAATTCCAGATTGAGTTTGGCGTCATTGACCGCCGCCTGATTGGTCTTGACCGTGCCCTGGTACTGCCCCACCAGCGCTGCGGCGGTGTCGAGGGTCTGTTTGGCGATACTGTCTTGCGCATACAAGCCGCGATAGCGCTCCAGATCCACCACGGCATTTTTCAACTGCGCCTGGTTCTGCAACAACGTGCCCTCGGCCTGGAGCAAGGCGTTCTGGTAAGGACGCGGGTCGATCTCGGCGAGCAGGTCGCCGGCCTTGACCATCTGCCCTTCTTCGAACGCAATCTTCACCAATTCGCCGCCCACGCGGCTGCGCACATTAATGGTGTTCAGGGCAGTGACCGTGCCCAGGGCTTTGTAGTACAGCGGGAAATCACCCACGACCGCCGGCGCGACCCGAACCGGGACCGGCCCCGTAGCGCCGCCGAAACCCGGACGCATCCCGCCTGACTTGCCAACATGCCCGGCCGCTGCCTTTTCTGCAGGGGCGCCTTTATGGGCCGCACCGCCTGGCCAGAATTTCCAGCACAGGCCGGCAATGACCAACAGGACAAGCAGGCCGAGTAGCCAGCGACGGGGATGACGGGAAGCAGAGGATTGCATGGAATGATCAACCATTGGGCGCGTGTGGGCTTCTTTATACGGGAGGCTGAAAGATAAGCACTGGCGGACGTTAAGCAAAGCGCCTTTACCGGCAATTTACCTTTAACCTGATTTTGCGAGTATTTGCTAAACCACTGAAGCACAAATGAAAACGGCCTGGACAGAGCCAGGCCGTCAATCATTGTAAAGCCAGTTACTTCAGAACGGCCAACGCCGCTTCGTAGTTTGGCTCTTCTGCGATTTCTTTAACCAGTTCGCTGTGCAGCACAGTGTCGTTTTCGTCGAGTACAACGACTGCGCGCGCGGTCAGACCTTTGAGTGGGCCGTCGGCAATGGCAACGCCGTAGTTTTCGATGAACTCGGCACCGCGCAGGGTCGACAGGTTCTGGACGTTTTCCAGACCTTCAGCGCCACAGAAGCGTGCCTGGGCGAACGGCAGGTCAGCCGAGATGCACAGGACAACGGTGTTGGCCACGTCGTTGGCCTGGGCGTTGAACTTGCGTACCGACGTGGCGCAGGTCGGGGTGTCGATGCTTGGGAAGATGTTCAGCACTTTGCGCTTGCCGGCGAAGCTCGCCAGGGTCACGTCGGACAGATTGCCGGCAACCAGGGAAAAGGCTGGCGCCTTGGAACCGGCTTGTGGCAGTTGGCCATTGACTTGAACCGGATTGCCTTTGAGAGTGACTTGAGCCATGAACAGAGTCCTTTTAAGCAGTGATAGGTGGACAGCAGTAAAGAATTTACGAGAGCTGGAAGTTAACCACGAAATTGTCCGACGACCTATGGCCAAACACAAATTGTCATGAGGCTTCACACACTGGATACAACTCTGACAACCAACGTAAAACCCTGTGGGAGCGAGCCTGCTCGCGAAAGCGGACTGTCAGTCAACATCATTGAATGTTAAGCCGCATCGTCGGATCGCCGCCCGGAGCAGGCTCGCTCCCACAGGACCGCATACAGGCTACTTCAGCCCAGCAAGCGCAGCATATTGCGGTGCCGGGCGCGAAAAATCCGCTGCATGTAGGCATTGACCATCAGCCACTCCAAAAGTGCACCGCCAATCGCCGCATAGGTCACCCGGTCGGTGTACAACGTCCCGCCCTCCGCGGCCGCGACCCGGTGCTCATGGCGAAATGCACTCATCGGACCCTTGAGCATTTCATCGATAAAATGGCTGTCGCTGACCTCGCGGATCGCCACGGTCCAGGTCGCCGGAATACAGCCGAACATCCAATGACGAAAACTGAACTCGCGGCCTGCTTCAATGCGCAAGTTGTTCACGTCGATGTTGCCCAACGGGGTCACCCGCTCCGGGAAAATTTTCGGGAAGTTACTGCCTTCCAGGCAGAAATCGAGAACTTGTGTGGGTGTACGCCCTTTGATCAGCGTGGTGAGTTCCAGAACAGGCATTGGCAGCGACCTTCCTTTGAGCGCAAAGGCCAGTAGATTAGCACTCGCTACTTGAGGCCTTACAGTGTTTCCAAGGTGCAAGTCTGTGAACGGGCTGTTTTTTTCGACAGCAAAATTAGGTGACTTCGCGCACAAAACCAAAGAGTTAACCCCTTCGACTGGCTAAGACCCTGTTTACTGCTAACTTCATCTGACGTGTCCTACAGACCCGTTAGAACAAGTATTACAAACCAAGCGACCATCAAGTGCCGTAGTGTTTGCGGAGCCACCAGGGAAGCGGGGGAATCATGTCGAAAGGTATTTCACTCCAGGCCATGCTTTTGGCCACGACATTAGCGCCTGCATTTTTTGCCGTCGCCGACAACGCCGAGACGACCAACAAAAGTAACAACCCGCTGAACCTGGCCCCCGGCGCCAACCTGCAGGATTACTACACCCCCAGGCTGTACGACACCAACGCTCACACCAATGACGCCTTGCTGCGCGGCACTCTGCCGATCGCACCAAATGACTTCATCGGTGTCCCGCAACTGTTGCGTGCCACCCTGCCGATCAGCACCCGACCCGCCCCTCACAGCGGTTACAGCACCGGCATCGGTGACTTGAACCTGTTCGATATTTTCCTGCTCAAGACCGAAGGCGTGCAGTTGGGCATCGGTCCGCAAATCACGGCACCGACCGCCGAACAGGATAAACTGGGCACCGGCAAATGGCAGGCCGGCAGCAACATTCTGAACGCCTACCTCGAACCACAATGGACAGTCGAACGCAAAGGCGATGGCCTGCCACAGTTCACGCTGTTCGCCGGGATCAACATGACCTTCGGAAAGTAAGGACTTTGTTATGTGTACTTTGATGCGCGTGATCGGTTTCAGTGTGATGGCATTGTCTGCAAGTTGCGGCGTCGGCGCTCAGGCGCAGAGTCTCGATACACAAAGTGACCGGGTGACTACCCGCAATAACGTGCGCCTTTGTTCGGTAACGGAAACTTGTTTCGACAAAAACCGCAAACTCGACGACATTACAGCCCTGCAATTACACCTGAATCGCGCTTATCCATAGGACTGTGCAATGACCATCGAAAAACCGACCCGCCTGCTGCTCGCCGGCCTCTCTCTATTACTGAGCGCAAGCGCCTGGGCAGATTTCAGCGCCAGCCCTGAAGAAGCACGAGGGATTGCCAAAGAAGCCTATCTCTACGGTTCCCCGGTAGTGGAGATGTACAAGACTCTGTACGCGCAGGCCGTGGACAAGGGCGGACCGAACTTCAAGGCGCCGTTCAACCGTATCGGCAATACCGCACGCGTGTTCACGCCCAAAGATACCGCAATCATCACGCCCAACTCAGACACGCCCTACTCGTTCGTCTGGATGGACCTGCGCACCGAACCTGTGGTCCTGACCCTGCCGCAGATCGCTGAAGGGCGTTATTACTCGGTACAGCTGATCGACCTCTACACCCAAAACTTTGCCTACCTGGGTACCCGTAGCACCGGTAATAGAGGCGGTCATTTCATGATTGTCGGCCCGGACTGGAAAGGTCAGCAACCGGTCAACATCGATCGTCTGGTGCGCAGCGAAAGCAACATTGCCTACGCGCTGTACCGCACGCAGCTG
The DNA here is from genome assembly GCF_025465945.1 of Pseudomonas sp. 6D_7.1_Bac1. Taxonomy (GTDB): domain Bacteria; phylum Pseudomonadota; class Gammaproteobacteria; order Pseudomonadales; family Pseudomonadaceae; genus Aquipseudomonas. The sequence continues at coordinate 21,172 of NZ_JANLNW010000075.1, forward strand.
TTCGATGAAAAGGACCTGGAGAAGGTCAGAAAAATCCAGAGTGGCTACAAGGTCCAGACGCTGAGCCAATATCTGGGACAACCGGTTCCGGCCGCGGCGCCAAAAGTCGATTGGCCAAAGCCAACCCCGACCATGAGCGACAGCCCGGAGCTGTTCCGCTACCTGAACTTCATGCTCGGCTTCGCCCCGGCGCAAGACGTTGAAAAAGACCTGCTGGCGCGTTTCGCGAAGATCGGCATCGTGGCCGGCCAGCCATTCGATCTCAAAACACTCACCGCCGAACAGCGCAAGGCCCTCGACGACGGCATCGCCGACGCCAAGGCGGAGTTCGCAGCCTTCAAGAAAGACAAGGTCGATACCCATCAAGTCACCAGCGGCGACTTCTTCGGCACCCGCGACCACCTGAATAGCAATTACCTGTACCGCTACGCCGGCGCCAACATGGGCATCTTTGGCAACTCCGCCGATGAAGCGGCCTACATGGGCTATTTCGTCGACAACCAGGGCAAACCGGCCAACGGCGCACGGCACAGCTACTCCATCCATTTCGACAAGGATCAGTTGCCACCGGCCGACGCGTTCTGGTCGCTGACCATGTACGACGGCAAGACCAAGCTGCTGGTACCCAACCACAAAAAACGCTACCTGATCAACTCGCGCATGCTCTCCACACTCAAGCGCGACCCGGACGGTGGCCTGACCCTTTACTTGCAGCACTCCGTACCGCTCAAGGATCAGCGCAGCAACTGGCTGCCGGCACCGCATGGTCCGTTCTACGCGATTTTGCGTCTGTACCTGCCCAAGCCTGAGGTCGGTAACGGTCAATGGAAACTGCCACCGTTGACGCCTATCAACCCTTAGCTTTAACCCTTAAGCCCGGCACGGCCAACCCGTAGTATTCAATGAGCGAAACAATGGGGGGGCATTTTCAAGACTGTGCACACTCAGCGCCGCCACCCTGGCGCTGATGCCAATGCCGGGTTTCGTTGTACGGCGACAACAACGATTACCACGGCGACAGCAAACTCGAACAGAAGCCGCTGTACGCCGTTGAGGGTCACTACAGCTGTCGGGCAGTGACGATCTAGCGTCAGACCTCAATCACAACCGTAATTTGACAGGCATCCGCCCAGGCGCAAAGCTGCACGACAGCAAAAAAAGCGCGCCTGAACGGTCAACGCATCTGGACTACGGAAGTTGCAATGCCCAAGTATAAAAATAAAGCCGTAAACCCAAACCCTGATTCGCGCCCTACCTTCATTTCCCGCTACGTGTTTCCCGTCACCGCCGCCCTGTTGCTTGTGGCCATGGCAGGCCTTGGCTGGTTTATCTACGCCAGTCAACCCGCGCCTGTGGCCTACGTCCCGCCCAGCGTTACGCCCGCCCCCGTGGTGAAGGCACCACCCGCACCGGCGTCGCCAGCGACCCTGGTCGATGAGCAACAGTGCCAGGGTTGCCACGCCGAGCAGGTCAAGGACTGGAAAGGCTCCCATCACCAACTGGCGATGCAAGCCGCCAATGCCGAGACAGTGTTGGCCAATTTCAACAACAGCAGCTTCAAGGGCGAAAACGAGTCCACGCGGTTCTTTCGCAAGGACGACAGCTTCTGGGTCAATACCGCAGGGGCTGACGGTAAAAATGCCGACTTCAAAGTCGCCTATACCTTTGGCGTCGCACCGCTGCAGCAGTACCTGATCGAAGTCGGCGAAGGTCGCCTGCAGGCCTTGGGCATAGCGTGGGATACCAGGAAAAACCAGTGGTTCCACCTGTATCCGGGTCAGGGCGTCAACTTCAAGAACCCGTTGCACTGGAGCAAGCCGAACCAGAACGCCAACTTCATGTGCGTCGAATGCCACACCACCGGTTACACGCGCAATTTCGATGCCGCCAGCAACACCTTCGCCAGCCAATGGAACAGCCTCGGCGTCGGCTGCCAGGCCTGCCACGGTCCGGCTTCGAATCACCTTGAATGGGCGGCGAAAAAAAGCGACCTGATCCACTCAGGTTTTGCTGTCGACCTCAAAGACAAGAACGCCACCACCGAAATCGAAACCTGCGCCCGTTGCCACGCACGCCGCGCCCCGTTGGGCGATGGTTACACCGCGGGCAAGCGCTTGATGGACGACTACCTGCCCAGCCTGCTGACTCGTGAGCTGTACGCGCTGGACGGCAAGATCAAGGATGAAGTGTTCGAGCACGGCTCGTTCCTGCAAAGCAAAATGTTCGACAAAGGCGTGCGTTGCAGCAATTGCCACAACCCTCACAGCACCGAACTCAAGGCGCCGGGCAACGGTGTCTGCCTGCAATGCCACAACACCGCGGGCAAGACCGCGGTCGAAGGCGTCGACGGTGAGGGGCTGCAAGCCAAGCATTACGATTCGCCCGAGCACCACCGGCATGTGGCCGGCCAACCCGGTTCGCAGTGTGTGGATTGCCACATGCCTGGCAAGTTCTATATGGGCAACGACTTCCGGCATGACCACAGCTTCAGCATCCCCAACCCGGAGCGTGCGAAGAAACTCGGTACTCCCGATGCCTGCCTGACCTGCCACCAGGGCAAGGCCGGTGACAAGGTTACCGAGCAGTTCAATCTCTGGAATGCCAGCCCGGCAGCCCAGGCTCCGCGATACGACGAAAGCCTGTGGTTGATTCGCACGGGCCAACCTGGCGCTGCGCAAGCCCTGTACGATCAACTGCAGCGCAGCAACCTGCCAGCGATTCAACGTGCAACGCTGCTGGCCGAGCTGATGCTGTACCCCAGCGAACAAGCGCTGAAACTGGCAGGCAAAGACCTGAGCAACGCGGATCCGCAGGTGCGCGAAAGCGCGATTCACGCGGTCAGTGCCTTCCTCCCACCCGCTGAACGAGTGTCTCTGCTGACGCCGTTGCTGAGTGATCCGGTCAAGGCCATTCGCATTGCCGCAGCCCGGGATCTGCTCAGTGCCGCCAACGGCTTGGGCCCGGCCCAAACGCGCTGGAACGCGGCCATCGGCGAATACGAGGCGGTGCAATTGAGCCTCGCCGAGCGCGCCGAAGCCAACCTCAACCTGGCAATGCTCTACCAGGCCAGCGGACGCAGTGCCGAGGTCGAGCCCATGTTGCGCGCAGCCATCCACCGCGATCCGGATTTCTTCCCGGCGCTGGTGACCCTCGTGCAGTGGCTTGAAGCAACCGGGCGTAGCACGGAGGCTCAAGCGCTCATGGCCAAGAGCCTGAAGGAACACCCGGACGCCGCGCTGCTCCAGCACACTCAAGGCCTGGCCTTGATTCGTGCCGGGAACACCGCGCAAGCCATGCCGGCCCTGCGCAACGCTGCTCGCCTGGAACCGCAGAATGCCCAATACGGCTATGTGCTGGCCGTTGCCTTGCACGACAGCGGCAAGATTGATGAGGCGTGTGAGCAACTGGAGAAGCTGATCAAGCTGCAACCGGCCAATCGCAATGCGCGGCTGTCGCTGATCCAGTACTACCTGGACAACGGTCAGGAACCCAAGGCCCAGGTCTTGCTGCAAGGCTGGAAAAAGTTGAACCCCGGGGATCCGGCGTTGAAGTGAGGAATGCGAAATCAGCGACGACTGTACGATGACCACCTGTGGCGAGGGAGCTTGCTCCCGTCGGCCGGTCCGCGTTCGGGCGTAGCAGTCGCAATCCGGCTGACGCGTTCGGTCTGTTGAAATGGGGGAGCAGCTTTGGGACGGCTTCGCCGTCCAGCGGGAGCAAGCTCCCTCGCCACGGGCCTCCTAACGTCGCCGAAACAACGGTCGTGGCTCGATCACCGAGCGACCGTAATGCACACTCATCCCCGCCAGCCCCTTGAGGGCATCTTCAGCGCATTTGTCTTCACGTACCGCGAAGGCATCGAAACCGCATTGGCGCATATGGCTGAGCTGGTCGCGCAGTACATCGCCAATCGCCCGCAACTCACCCGCCCAGCCCAAACGCGTACGCAACAGGTAAGCCTGGCTGTATGCCCGGCCATCGCGAAAACTCGGAAAATCCAATGCGATCATTGGCAACAGTTTGAGCCACGGCTTGAGACTTTCGACCTCGTCATCCGGCCCCAGCCACACCGCGTCTCGCGAGGGATGATGCGCAAGACGGCGCATCAGCCATAGGGCCAGCGGCAAGATGAGCGGCCCCGCTGGCAGTTCGCTGTCAACCGCCCTGATCAACGTCCACGGATCGTCGTCGACCTTTAGCGCAACACGCTCGCGCAATTGCAGCAGATTGTTCATGCCACGACCTCCAGGCTCTTGGGATAGATACGCTCCTTGAACGGTTCCAGACCGATGCGCTGCACGGTATCGACAAACAGCTCCTCGCTCTCGCGGTAACGGACAAAGGTCGCGATGATCCGCTCGATCACCTGCGGTACTTCGGCCGCGCTGAACGACGGACCGATGACTTTACCCAACGCGCTGTTCTTGCCCTGGGCGCCACCGAGGGTGATCTGGTACCACTCGCTGCCATTCTTATCGACGCCGAGGATGCCGATATTGCCAATGTGGTGGTGACCACAGGCATTCATGCAACCGGAGATATTGAGGCTGATATCCCCCAGGTCGTGGAGGTAATCCAGGTCATCGAAACGCGCCTGAATCGCTTGGGCGATGGGGATCGATTTGGCATTGGCCAGCGCGCAGAAATCACCCCCGGGACAGGCGATGATGTCGGTCAGCAAGCCAATGTTGGCGCAACCCAGTCCGTGCTCACAGACCAGGCACCACAATGCGTACAGGTCAGCCTTGGGCACATCCGGCAGGACAATGTTCTGTTCATGGGCGATGCGGATTTCACCGAAACCGAACTGCTCGGACCAGTCGGCCACCGCGTCCATCTGCGCGTCGGTGACGTCACCGGGCGGCGAGGCCAAGCCGGGTTTGGTCGACAGCACCACGCTGGTGTAGCCAGGCACTTTGTGCGGCTGCACGTTACGGGCGACCCAGCGCGCAAACGCCGGGTTCTCGGCCAGACGAGTACCGAAATCCAGATCGGTGTCGACCAGTTGCTTATAGGCTGGCGGCACGAACGCGCTGGCAACGCGCTGGTACTCGACGTCGGTCAACTGCGCCGGGCCGTCCTTGAGGTGTTGCCACTCCTGCTCGACTTCCTGGGCGAAGGCCTCGATGCCCAGCGCCTTGACCAGAATCTTGATCCGCGCCTTGTACTTGTTGTCACGCCGACCGTGACGGTTATAGACCCGCAGTACGGCCTCGACGTAGGACAGCAAATGCTGCCACGGCAAGCCTTCACGGATCTGCAAGCCGAGGATCGGCGTACGCCCCAGACCGCCACCGACGATCACCCGCAGCAGCCTCTGCCCGGCCGCGTCGCGGTAAAGGTAGAGGCCGATGTCATGCATCATGATCGCCGCGCGGTCCTGTTTCGCCGAGCAGATGGCGATCTTGAATTTGCGTGGCAAAAACAGGAATTCGGGGTTGATGGTTGACCACTGGCGGAGGATCTCCGCCAAGGGCCGTGGATCGATCAACTCGTCCGCCGCGACACCGGCAAAGGCTTCGGTGGTGATGTTGCGCACGCAGTTTCCGGAGGTCTGGATCGCATGCATTTCGACCTCGGCCAGGCGCTCCAGGATTTCCGGCACCTGGGTCAGTTCGATCCAGTTGAATTGCATGTTCTGCCGAGTGGTGAAGTGACCGTAACCGCGATCGTAATCCCGGGCGATGCTCGCCAGCGTACGCATCTGCCGGGCACTGAGGGTGCCGTAGGGAATGGCGACCCGCAGCATGTAGGCATGCTTTTGCATGTACAGGCCGTTTTGCAGGCGCAACGGCAAAAACTCTTCCTCACTCAAGGCACCGGCCATGAACCGTTCGACCTGATCGCGAAACTGCGCAACCCGTTCAAAGACCAGGGCCCGGTCGTAGTCGTCATATTGGTACATAGTCCTACCTCATCAGTGCTGACCCCAAACCCACAGCCCCGTAGCAGCTGGCTGCGAAGCAGTCGTAGAGCCTGAGCACGCGGTGTGTCTGTCATACCGCGTCGACTGGATTACGAGCGCTTCGCCCGAACGCGGACCGACTCGAACGCAGCCTCGCAAGCTCGACAGCTGCTACGGGGTGAGTAACCGAGGGTTCTTGTGTGGTGGTGACTATGAAGCAGCAGCTCAGGGCGTTACAGACTCAGCTAAAAACTAAAAAACCATATCAGGGCGCGTCAGATCACCGCAGGCTGGCCTCCGATCTGATCCGCATTAATGCAGTTTTTCTGAGCCTGTTTTGTTTATCCCATGCTTTCTACAGTAAACGGCATGCCAGACCGGGTGGCCTGGCAAGACTTTGCAACCGTGGAAGCATTGACCATGAGCACAGCAACAATCGGACAGGCCTATAACTACAAGGTCGTCCGCCAATTCGTCGTGGCAACAGTGGTATGGGGCGTTATCGGGATGGCGATGGGCGTGTGGATCGCCTCGCAACTGGTGTGGCCGGAGGCGAACCTCGATCTGCCCTGGACCACCTTCGGCCGCTTGCGTCCGCTGCACACCAGCCTGGTGATTTTCGGCTTTGCCGGCAGCGCGCAATTTGCCGCCAGTTACTACGCGGTGCAGCGCACCTGCCAGGTGCGGTTGTATTCCGACAAACTCGCCGCGTTCACCTTCTGGGGCTGGCAATCGGTGATCGTCAGCATGCTGATCACCCTGCCGCTGGGCTACACCACCACCAAGGAATACGCCGAGATCGAATTCTCCGGCGCGGTGTGGATGACGGTGGTCTGGGTCGCCTACGCCATTGTGTTTTTCACCACCGTGGTGCGGCGCAAGACCAAACATATCTATGTCGGCAACTGGTTCTTCGGTGCATTCATTGTGGTTATCGCCATGCTGCACGTGGTCAATCACCTGTCGATTCCGGTGGGCTGGTTCAAGTCCTATCCGGTGTATTCCGGGGCCACCGATGCGATGGTGCAGTGGTGGTACGGGCATAACGCGGTGGGCTTCTTCCTGACCACCGGTTTCCTCGGGATGATGTATTACTTCGTGCCGAAACAGGTCGGTCGGCCGGTGTATTCCTATCGCTTGTCGATCGTGCATTTCTGGGCACTGATCACGTTGTACATCTGGGCCGGCCCCCATCACCTGCACTACACCGCACTGCCGGACTGGGCACAGTCGCTGGGCATGGCCATGTCGCTGATCCTGTTGGCGCCCAGCTGGGGTGGCATGATCAACGGCATGATGACCCTCTCGGGTGCCTGGCATAAGTTGCGCACCGACCCGATTCTGCGCTTTCTCGTGGTGTCCCTGGCGTTCTACGGCATGTCGACTTTCGAAGGCCCGATGATGGCCATCAAGACCGTCAACGCGCTGTCTCACTACACCGACTGGACCATCGGCCACGTCCATGCTGGCGCGCTCGGCTGGGTGGCGATGATCACTTTCGGCTCGCTGTATCACATGATCCCGAAAGTCTTCGGCCGTGAGCAGATGTACAGCACGCCATTGATCAACCTGCACTTCTGGCTCGCGACCATCGGCACGGTGCTGTACATCGCCTCGATGTGGGTCAACGGCATTACCCAGGGCCTGATGTGGCGGGCGATCAACGACGACGGCACCCTCACCTACTCCTTCGTCGAGACCCTGCAGGCCAGCCATCCGGGCTTTATCGTGCGTTTCACCGGTGGATTGTTCTTCCTCAGCGGCATGTTGCTGATGGCCTACAACACCTGGCGCACCGTGCGGGTCGCTGACGTGGCGATAGCCGAACGCGAAGCGCAGATTGCCTGAGGCAAGGAGCTTGAGATGATCGAGATTGTACTCAACGGATCGGGCGTGGTGTTTCTGTGGTTGGCCATCGAGTATTGCCTGCGCCACCAGACCGCCGATAGCTTGGACGACGCCAGCCTGCTCCCCTTTGCCGATGATCCGGAAGTGGCACAGCGAGTGGAGCTGGCGACGGGCAAGACCGTCAAGGCTGTTGCGCCTGAAGAGGCCAAGCCAGGCTGGGGGAATGTGGAGGTTTGATGCAGTCCAGTGTGGGAGCGAGCCTGCTCGCGATGGCGGCGTTACATCCGACATTTATGCTGAATGTAATGGCCTCTTCGTCGGATCGCCGCCCGGAGCAGGCTCGCTCCCACAGGGTTTACTTGTCGGTCACAAAACCTGTATTGCTTAACCCCGATCGCGAGGTATCAAGAGCTGCAACTGCTGCGCCAGAAAATTCGCATCGAAGGCAAAGGTGTCCGGGTCCTTCAGGCCATTGGTCTTGCGCCACTGCCAGTCAGTGGACGGCGGCTGGCACACCAGCGACACACTGCCGTAACGCGCAGCGGTCAGGCCCATCACTGCCAGTGAAATCAACCCACCGATACCCATCACTTCCGGTACGATTTCCACCGGTTTGCCGGCAATCAGAATGCTCAGTTTCTCGGTCTTGAAGGTCGAGCTCTCGACCGGCACGTTTGCCCCGAACGCCACATAGGCTTCGCGACTCACTTCCAGCAGATGCGGTGCCTTGACCGGTTCCAGCCACTGCTCGATCTGCCCGAACAACTCGCCAATACGCGTCGCCCACACCGCCGATTGGGTTTCAAACAGCTGTTTCTTGTGCGCTTCGCTTTCTGCGTAATGGCGAAGCATCTCACCCAGTTGCTGTACGTCGTCCATTGCTGTGTTCCTTTGGTTGAAGCAGTACTGCGGACTTTGAGCATGGCAGATGCACGCTGCCAGCGTACGACTAAAAGCGTGAGCGGTACTGGCTGGGGGTCATCCCCAGCAGTTTGCGAAAGGCACTGCCCATGTGCGACTGATGGGCGAAACCGCAGTCCTGGGCGATGGCCGCCAGTGGCAGCGAGCTGCGCTCGATCAGCCGCCGCGCAGCCTGCACCCGGACATCGACCAGATAAGCGTGCGGCGTGAGGCCGATGGCCCGGGTGAAGTCACGTAGAAAACGCAGTTCGGTCTGGCCGCTGGTGGCCGCCAATTGTTCCAGGCTCAAACATTGGTCGAACTGCTCGGCGATCTGTTCCAGCACCCGTGAGAATGCGTGCGGCGCTTGCCGTTGAGGATTATCGACGATCGGCAAACCGGCGAAGGCCAAGGCACATTCGTCCAGCGCTAACCGATCAGGCTGTGGATCAAGCAGCAACCGCCGGGCTTCACGCCCGAGCGCCAGTGCTTGAGCATGGCCGCCAGACTGCACCCGCCGGCTAAACCGGGCTGTCGGTGCGTCAGCAAGCGGTCCGCTCCAGCGTACCAACAGGTACTCACCGCCCGCCGCCGATTCGGAAAACACTTCCACGCCCACCGGGGTGTAGGCCAGCACGCCCGGCCAGGTGTCAAAGTCCAGCCGACGATCCGAATCAATAGCGTGCACGCCCTGCTGGCGCTCCAGTGTCACGCCAAGGGTTTGCTCGGTTACCGGATCGCGAGCACTGTAGGCCGCACGCGGCAGGAGTTGCAGGCAGAGTTTGCCACCCAGCAGTCTCTGACTCAGTGGGCCAGCCATGTGAAATTTCCTGATAGATCGAGCCAATGCAACACGGGACACTCGCTTGAACAGAAGTCAACCATCAACAGGAGCACAGCATGCGCACCATCGGCCTTATTGGCGGCATGAGCTGGGAGTCCAGCGCCGAGTACTACCGCCTCATCAACCAGCAGGTTCGTGACCGTCTCGGGCCGCTGCGTTCGGCGCAGTTACTAATGTACAGCGTCGACTTCGGGCCTGTCGAACAAGCCCAGCACGCCGGGCGCTGGGAAGACGCGGCGCTGATTCTGGTGGACGCCGCGCGCCGGCTTGAAGCTGGCGGTGCCGAGTGCGTGGTGCTGTGCACCAACACCATGCACAAGGTGGCCGAACAGATTCAGGCAGCGATTTCAGTGCCGTTTCTGCACATTGCCGACCCGGCAGGTCAAGCCGCGGTGGACGCGGGTACGATGACCGTCGGCTTTTTGGGCACGGCCTTCACCATGGAACAGGACTTCCTCAAGGACCGGCTCAAGGCCAAAGGGTTGACCGTACTGGTCCCTGAGGCCGCCGAACGGCAGGCGGTGCACCGGATCATCTACGACGAACTGTGCGTCGGGGTGATCAGCGACGCATCACGCAAGATTTACCAGCAGGTGATTCAAGCGCTGGCCGCACGCGGGGCCCAGGCGATTATCCTCGGCTGCACGGAAATCACCCTGCTGATCAAACCCGAACACAGCGAACTGCCGCTGTTCGACACCACCGAACTGCATGCCCGGGCCGCCGTGGCCTTCGCCCTCGGCGACTGACTCAGGAAGCCCTGAGCGTACGGCGCAAGCGCGCCATGCTCAGGGTGTCCGCCAGCACGCCATCACGCACCGCATACTCGCGAAACAGCCCTTCCGTGTCGAAGCCAAACTTGCGGTACAGCGCAATCGCGGCTTCGTTATCCGCGTACACCGTCAGCTCCACCCGTTGCACGTTCATCCAGTTATCAGCGAGGTCGAGCACCGCCGCGAGCAGCCGGGAACCAACGCCCTTGCCTTGCCAGGCGACAGCCACGCCCATACCGATGCTGGCGCAATGGCTACGACGGATTCGTGAAAACTGCTCCAGGCCGATGTTGCCGATGACCTGGCCCTGATGCAGTGCCACCAGTTGCACCACCCGCTCGTTCTCCGGCGCCAGGCGCTTGCGCCAGACTTCAGTGGACTGAAACGGCATTTGCAGCACCTGGCGAGCGACCGCCGGATCATTGTAGAGCGCGGTGATGCCCTCGATGTGGGCTTCGCTGAAACGCTCAAGGGTGATGACGGGATCGGTGGCGGACATGATGGTTCTTCCTTGAAAATGGCATGGCCGTCGAGTCTAAACGGATCGTCACCTGGGTGACGACAGCTACGAGTGATCTGGCGCCACGCACGCCAGCCCAAAACGCCAACTACCGAAGGAGCCTCGCGGATATGGAACTTCATGTTGTGATCAATGGCCGAAAGGACCTCGCAGGTCAGCTGTACCAGCAACTGCGCAGCGCCATTGAGTCGGGGCGACTGGCCGCCGGAACGCAGTTGCCCCCCAGCCGCCTGCTCGCCGAGCAACTGGGCATCTCACGCAAGACCATTTCCGACGCCTACGCGCAGTTGACCTACGAGAACTACCTCACCGGGAAAATCGGCAAAGGCACCTACGTCAATACCCGCCCCTCGACAATCGTCCGCAAACAGAGCCATTGCGAGTTGGCAAGCGCCGAAAGCATCGAGCGTTGGCGCAGTATGCCGTCGTTCTTGCGCCATCCCACCCTGGAAGGTTCGCTGCGTTATGAGTTCATCGGCGGCGCCACCAGCAAGGGGCAGTTTCCTCTGGACGACTGGCGTCGCTGCACCGCTCATGCACTGCGGCAGATGTCCGGTTCCAAGGGTTTTTACAGCCAACCGGAAGGCCTGCCAGCGCTGCGTAACGCGATTGCCCGGCATATCGCCTTCTCCCGCGGGGTCAATTGTCAGGACGACGACGTGGTGGTGTGCAACGGCGCGCAACAAGCGCTGGACCTGATCTCCCGTGTCCTGACCCAACCCGGCAGCCTCGTGGCCATGGAAGATCCAGGCTACCCGCCGGCGCGCCTGCTGTTTGCCTCTCACGGCGCCGAGGTGGTCGGGGTGCCGGTGGATGAGCAAGGCATTCAGGTCGAGCTGATTCCCGACGGCACCCGGCTGATCTATGTCACGCCCTCGCACCAGTTCCCCCTTGGCATGCCGATGAGCCAGGCGCGGCGCGAAGCCTTGCTGGTGAGGGCTCACGAGCTGGGCGCGATCATCATCGAGGACGACTACGACAGTGAGTTCCGCTACGAAGGCCGGCCCACCGACTCCCTGCAGAGCATGGATGAGCGCGGCATCGTTGCCTACGTCGGGACCTTTTCGAAAACCCTGCTGCCGGAGTTGCGTCTGGGCTACGCGATTCTGCCGCCAGCGATTCTCGAAGCAGTGATCCGCGCCAAGCAACTGACCGACCTGCACACCTCGACCCTGCCGCAATGGGCGCTGGCCAAATTCATTGCCGAAGGTTGCCTGCTGAAACACATCCGTCGCTGCCATACGGTCTACACCGGGCGTCGTGAGCGAATTCTGGCACGCGTCGCCGGGGATCTGTCGCCCTGGCTGGAAGCGGTGCCGACCACTGCCGGGTTTCACATGGCGTTGCTGTTTAAAGTAGAAATGGATGTCCCTCTGGTCATCGAACTGGCGAAAAAAGTCGAAGTCGGGCTGTATGGCCTGAACGACTTCTTCTATCAGCAAGCACCGCGGGCCGGGCTGTTTATGGGCTTCGGCGCCATCGAAACCCTGGACATCGATAGTGCCCTGGACCGTCTGCGCGACATTTTGCAGCAAGTCGGTTGAGGTCTATTGGTCTGCCCCTTTTACTGCCAATTGGCTGTTGGCCGCTACCAGGCACAGGCCTATCCTGCACAAGCGTTATCCCGCCGAGAGCGAGCCCCGTGCGGCTTGATAGAGGAGCGTGTGCGATGTCCGACGAAATGATCAATACGGTCCAGGTGCAGGCCGCGGCTGGCTGCTCGGATGAACTGGGCAAGCAATTGCAGAAGATCGTCGACACCTTGCGTGAGCTCCCAGGCTGTGACTCCTACATGGTCGACCGCTGCCCGGAGGACGACAATCGATGGACGGTCAGCGCCCACTGGCAGTCCGAAGCTGCCATGCGATCGCACTTCTACTGCCCGCAAGTGCAAGGCTTCATCGGCCTGATCGACAGCCGACTGGCCAGCAGTGTCGACTTCAACAGTTTTCCGATCGTTTAAAAGACATAAAAAAACCCCGCATCTCTCAATGCGGGGCTTTTTCATTCAACGCCTGATCAGACAGCCGGTTCCAGCTCCAGGGCGGCGACAGGAATTACCGCTTGCCCGCTCAACGCCAGGTCCAGCAGTTCGCGGTTGGCCACCGCGTACATGGCGTAGTCGGTGCCGCTGGCGGCACGGATGTCCACCAGCATGGCGCGCCAGCGCTCGACCATGGTCTGGTACTGGTCCATCCACAAGGCCAGACGCGTTTCCACGTCCTGCTCGCCTTCGCCCATTTGCAGGACCGAGATGGTGATCGCCCGTTGCTGCCAGTCGATGTCATCACGGAATGCTTCACGGGCCAGCGCCTGCCAGTTGTTTTCCACCGGCAGAGCACTGATCTGTTGCAGGTACCAGGTCAGGTCCAGTGCGCTGCCCACGGCGAAGTAGGCCTTGGCCACGTCCGCTGCGTTCTGACCGGTCACGTCCGCCGCTTCGATGATCGGCAGCAAGGTGTACAGGTGAGTGGTGCCTGCAACCATGCGCGCCAGCAACTCAGGTACGCCAGCAGCGACGTAAGCCTGATAGCGGGTCTGCCAGCCTTCGCGGGTCGGGCCTTCCAGCAGTTCGTCGAGCTTGAGGCCCAGCGCTGCCAGATGTGGACCGAAGTGCGCGACGTCACGGGCAGCATTCTGCTCGTTACGACGGCTGCGCAGGAACCAGCGAGTGGCACGGCGGCCCAGACGCATCAGCTCATCCATCAACTCCAGTTGCACGTCGGCCGAAACCTGGTAATCCAGCGCTTCAATCTGACGGAACCAGTGCGGGAGGTGGAAGATGTCGCGCACGATCACATAAGCACCGGCCACGTTCGCCGGGCTCATGCCGGTCGACTCTTTGAGTCGCTGAACGAAGGTGATACCCATGTGGTTGACCAGGTCGTTGGCGATCTGGGTGCTGACGATCTCACGCTTCAGACGGTGACGACGCATGGCCTCGGAGAACTTGTTCACCAGCATCGGCGGGAACGCAGTTTCCATGTCACGGGTCAGGTAGTCGTCGTCCGGTACCAGGGAGTTGAGCAACTGCTCCTTGAGGTCGATCTTGCTGTAGGAGATCAGCACCGAGAGCTCTGCACGGGTCAGACCTTGGCCTGCCGCAACGCGCTCGTTGAGTTGATCTTCCGACGGCAGGAACTCGATGGCACGGTCCAGCTTGCCACGGCCTTCCAGGTCGTTCATCAGACGCTTGTACTCGGCAATCCGTGCGTAGGCACGGCGGGCTGCCAGGGACAGGGCCTGAGTCTGCTTGTAGTTGTTGCCGAGGACCAGGCCGCCGACTTCGTCCGTCATGCTGCCGAGCAACTGGTTGCGTTGCTTCTCGGTCATGTCACCGGCGTGCACGACTTCGTTGAGCAGGATCTTGATGTTCACTTCGTGGTCGGAGCAGTCCACACCACCGGCGTTGTCGATGAAGTCGGTGTTGGAGCCGCCGCCATTGAGGTTGAATTCGACACGACCCAGTTGGGTCATACCGAGGTTACCGCCCTCGCCCACGACTTTGCAGCGCAGTTCGTTGCCGTTCACGCGCAGTGCATCGTTAGCCTTGTCGCCAACATCGGCGTGGCTTTCGGTGCTGGCCTTGACGTAGGTACCGATACCGCCGTTCCACAGCAGATCCACCGGCGCCTTGAGCAAGGCGTTCAGCAGTTCGGTCGGGGTCAGCTTGTCGGCCTGGATGTCGAAGCGCTCTTTCATCTGCGGGGAAATCGCGATGCTTTTCGCGCTACGGGAGAAGATCCCGCCGCCTTCAGACATGATGCTGGTGTCGTAATCCGACCACGCCGAACGCGGCAGGTCGAACAGACGCTGACGCTCAGCGAAGCTGTTGGCAGGCTGCGGGTTCGGGTCGATGAAGATGTGCAGGTGGTTGAATGCTGCGACCAGTTGCAGCTTGTCGGACATCAGCAAGCCGTTACCGAACACGTCACCGGCCATGTCGCCGACGCCCACTACCGTGATGTTGTCTTCCTGGACGTTGATGCCGCGCTCGCGGAAGTGACGTTGAACGCCCACCCACGCGCCTTTGGCGGTGATGCCCATTTTCTTGTGGTCATAACCGGCCGAGCCGCCGGATGCGAAGGCGTCACCGAGCCAGAAGCCGTAGTCGATCGCAATGCCGTTGGCGATGTCGGAGAAGGTCGCAGTGCCCTTGTCCGCGGCAACCACCAGGTACGGGTCATCGTCGTCATGACGCACGACGTTGGCCGGAGGCACCAGGGCGCCCTCTTTCAGGTTGTCGGTGATGTCCAACAGACCGGAAATGAAGATGCGGTAGCAGGCAATGCCTTCTGCTGCGATTTCATCACGGCTGCCACCCAGTGGCAGACGACGCGGCAAGAAGCCGCCTTTGGCGCCTACCGGCACGATGACCGAGTTCTTCACTTGCTGGGCTTTTACCAGGCCCAGGACTTCGGTACGGAAGTCTTCTTCACGGTCGGACCAGCGCAGACCACCGCGAGCAACGTTGCCAAAGCGCAGGTGCACACCTTCGACCCGTGGCGAATAGACGAAGATTTCGAACTTCGGAACCGGTTTCGGCAGTTCTGGAATCTGGTGCGGGTTGAACTTGAAGCTGAAATAGGACTTGTTCTGACCGTTGGCATCGGTCTGGTAGAAGTTGGTCCGCAGGGTTGCCTTGATCAGGTCCAGGTAACGACGCAGGATGCGGTCTTCGTTCAGTACTTGAACGTCGTCCAGCGCAGCCAGGATCGCGTGTTCCAGGCGCTGTTGCTTGTCGTCGAGGTCGTCGCTGGTCAGCTTGCGGGCCAGGTAGAAACGGGTCTTGAACAACCGGGTCAACTCGCGAGCGATGTCGGTGTGGTTGTTCAGGGTGCTGGCGATGTAGCCCAGGTCGAAGCCCAGACGGATCTGCTTCAGGTAACGGGCGTAGGCACGCAGCAGCGCCACGTCGCGCCACGGCAGGCCGGCGGTCAGTACCAGACGGTTGAATCCATCGTTCTCGGCATCGCCACGCACGATGTGGACGAACGCGTCCTGCAGGGTGTCGTTGAGCTGCTGGATGTCGAGGTTCAGGCCTTCAGCGGCGGTGAACGCAAAATCATGGATCCAGAACTCGCGACCATTGTTGTGACGCAGGCGATACGGGAACTCGCCAAGCACGCGCAGGCCGAGGTTTTCCAGGATCGGCAGCACGTCCGACAACGCCAGCGGAGTATCGGCGTGATACAGCTTGCAGTGCAGCAGTTGCTGACCGGTGGACTGGGCCAGCGGCTGATAGAAGCTCATCACCAGCGGATTTTTTTCGCTCAGGCTCAGCAGGTGCTGCATGTCGACCACGGCCGAATGCGCGGCGAAACGCTCGCGGTAGCCGGCCGGGAAGCCTTTCGGGAAGTCGGCCAGCACATTGGTGCCCTGGGCTTCGCCGAAGCTTTCGACCACCAGGCTTGCGTAGTCGTCCTGCCAGCTGCGGCACGCCTGAACCACTTCTTTTTCCAGCAGCAGCGGGTCGATGTCCAGACGGTTCTTCGGGTCAACCCGCAGAATCAGTTGCACACGGGCCAGTACGGACTCGGAGAAGAAGGTCCAGAACTCGCAGTCGGTGGCTTTCAGGCGATCCATCAGCACTTGCTGGATCTTCTGACGCACTTCGGTGGAATAGATGTCGCGTGGCACGTAGGCCAGGCAATAGCAGAAGCGACCGTACGGGTCTTTGCGCAGGAATACGCGAATCTTGTTGCGTTCCTGGATCTGCACGATCGACATCACGGTGCTGAACAGTTCGTCGACCGGGGTCTGGAACAGATCGTCACGCGGCAGCACTTCGAGTACCTGGGCCAGTTCCTTGCCCAGGTGCGCCTTGGCCTGGAAGCCGGAACGCTGTTCGATAACGTCGACCTTGCGACGGATGTACGGAATGACCCGCACGCTTTCGCCATACACCGACGAGGTGTACAGGCCCATGAAGCGGCATTCCTTGATGACTTTACCGCTGGCATCGATCTGGCGGATCGACACGTAGTCAGGGTAAGCCGGACGGTGCACACGGCTCGGGTGCGCAGCCTTGGCGAACGACAGCGGCGTCGGTTCGCGCAGGTAGTTCACGGCGTAGTCTTCGATACTCAGGTCTTCGGCCGTGAGGCCGGCGCGCAGCAATCGGGTCAGGCCCAGGAACGAGTTCTGGTCGTACTCGATATAGCCGCCATCCTTGCCGTCGCGAACCACGAACTCTTCGTAACCGAGGAACGTGAAGTGGTTGCCCACCAGCCACTCGAGGAAGCCCTTGATCTCGCTCTTTTCTTCGGCATCAACGGCAAATTTGCTTTTGTCGATGCTGTCGATCAGCTCCTGGACCTTGGCTTTCATCGGTTCGAAATCGGCGACCGCAACGCGGACTTCACCGAGAACCTGTTCCAGTTCCTTGCTCAATACATTGAGTTCGGCGGTATGGGCGCAACGATCGATCTCAAGGTACATCAGCGATTCTTGCTGAATGCCGTCGCCCTGGGTGCCCTTAGGCAGGATTTCCAGCAGCTCGCCCTTGGCGCCACGACGTACGCTCAGCACGGTGGTTTGCAAGGTGTGGATGCTGTAGCCGCGACGGTTCAGCTCGGTGCGTACCGAGTCCACGAGAAATGGCAAGTCGTGGTGCAGCACTTCGACCGCCGTGTGGGTCGACTGCCAGCCGTGGCGTTCGTAATCGGGGTTGTACACGCGCACTTGTGGTTGCGCGTGGTCAAAGCGCTCAAGCAGGCGCCAGGCAGAAAGGGTGCAGCCGGCGAGGTCGGACAACCGGCGCTGGGTCAGCTCATCGAGGGAAATAATGCCGAAGAATTGTTCAGCGAACAGCGCCACTTGTGGCAGTGCCTGTTCACTGATGTGCTGCGCCAGTGCCGCTTGCAGTTGGTGCTGGAAGTCGGCTTTGCTGGCTGCGGTGAAGAACGCCATCTGTGGTACTCCGCTTGGGCTTGTTATTGATGGAAGCGTCGCGTGCAAAACCCCTATCGGGGCGATCCGTCACCCTGCTCCTGAATCTCGGGCAGAGGTTAACAGGGTGACAGGTGGGTGAAGCTGGACGAGACACTCAGGTCACATTCACCTTCCAAGAATGGGCATCTGCAAAAACGACTACCGACAGAACAGGTAATGCCTTTACAGGTGTCCATCCGTTGCGCAGCTTATCGGGTGCGACAACCTGCCTGCTTGCGATGCTGCGACATATTCGGTCATCGGTACGTAACTCATCGCCGGCGCATCGAACAACACTAGCAGTCGCGTGGAGAAAAGGCGGATTTATGCCCGTATTTACGGCACACCCGTGCCAAAAATGACCACCACCCCCTTCAGTGTTCACAACACACTATCTGACACAGATCCGAGCAGAAATTCCCCAGGGCTGGCAAAATCACCTTTTGTCGCCTTCACCACGCTCGTCGAGCCAGGAATTCCCCCATGCAAATGACCACCGCCCACCTGATCGCCAACCCGTGCGACGACGAAGAAGACAACATGGCCATGCTCTGCTGCCACAGCAATCAGGGCGACATGTTCCTGATGACGCGCTACCCGGACGAAGACGAGCTGGAAATCACCCTCGATGGTGAGCCGTCTACTCTCGACGGTGTGAAAGTCACCCTCAGCCCTACCCGCCTGCTGATCGAAATCGCGGCGGCCGATGCCGATGCGCTGAATGGCGATGACCACCTGGAAATCATTCACAACACCGCAGCGGCCGACCTGACCGAAGTCGAAGAAACCTTGCAAAACATTCTCAAAGGTACCGGCACTTATGTAAGCCAGTTGGCCTGACAAATCGCTATCCGTAGCAGCTGCCGAGCCCGCGAGGCTGCGTTCGGCCGCGAAGCGGTCGTAAAATCAGGCAACGCGTTCCATCAGGCAATCCGCGTATGCCGGGTTTGCGAGGACTTCGTCCTCGAACGCAGCCTCGCGGGCTCGGCAGCTGCTACGGGCGTTAGAGCAAAAAAAACACCGCAGACTCTGTCCCGCCACACCGAAAAACCTTAATAACCCTTAAACAAGCCCACAAAACCCAAAAAATCC
The DNA here is from genome assembly GCF_025465945.1 of Pseudomonas sp. 6D_7.1_Bac1. GTDB lineage: Bacteria > Pseudomonadota > Gammaproteobacteria > Pseudomonadales > Pseudomonadaceae > Aquipseudomonas. The sequence goes on from NZ_JANLNW010000075.1 coordinate 39,987, forward strand.
CTGATCGCCGTTAGTCGCCACCCCCTGCGATGGATTAAAGTAACGCCCCCAGCCCTGGTGTTATTCGAACGCCTTTGCTCACCCTCTCCAGGAACAGTCATCGATGGAACATCGTGAAGCGCTGCTTGCGCTGCGAACCTTTCTTTCAACGCAGATTCTCGGCCAGGAAAAGCTCATCGATCGGTTGCTCATCGCGCTACTCGCCGACGGCCACATGCTGGTCGAGGGCGCCCCCGGCCTGGCCAAGACCAAGGCCATCAAAGAGCTTGCCGAAGGTATCGAAGCACAGTTCCATCGCATCCAGTTCACCCCCGACCTGCTGCCCGCCGACATCACCGGCACCGAGATCTATCGCCCGGAAACCGGCAGTTTCGTGTTCCAGCAAGGGCCAATCTTCCACAACCTGGTGCTGGCCGACGAAATCAACCGGGCACCGGCCAAGGTCCAGTCGGCCTTGCTCGAAGCCATGGGTGAGCGGCAGGTCAGCGTCGGGCGCAGCACTTACGAGCTGTCGCCGCTGTTTCTGGTCATGGCGACGCAGAACCCGATCGAGCAGGAAGGCACCTATCCGCTGCCCGAAGCCCAGCTCGACCGCTTCCTGATGCACGTCAAAATCGGCTTCCCGGACGCGGCCGTCGAGCGGCGCATTCTGCAACAGGCCCGTGGTGAAGCGCTGAACGGCGAGACCAAGCCCGAGCGCCGAGTCAGCCAGCAAGCGATTTTTGCCGCGCGCAAGGAAATCCTCGGTTTGTACATGGCCGACGCCGTGGAGGAATACCTGGTGCAACTGGTCATGGCTAGCCGTACGCCGGGCAAGTTCGACCCGGAAATGGCCGAGTGGATTGCCTACGGCGCCAGCCCGCGCGGTTCCATTGCCCTCGATCGCTGCGCCCGCGCCCACGCCTGGCTGGCCGGACGCGACTTTGTCAGCCCCGAAGACATTCAAGCGGTGCTGTTCGACGTATTGCGCCATCGCATCATTCTTTCCTTCGAAGCCGAAGCCGCAGGCATTGACCAGGACCGTGTGGTCCAGCGGATTCTCGACGTCGTAGCTGTCGCTTGACCCTCATGAGCACGCCGCTTGCGCCCGAACCGGGTATCCGCGTCAGCCTCTCCGAGTTGATCCAGATGCGCCATCGCGTGCGCGAAGTGCAGTTGTTTTCCACACCGAGCCAGCGCAGCCCGCTGATTGGCTTGCACCACTCCAAGCTGCGCGGTCGCGGCGTGGACTTCGATCAAGTGCGGGTCTATCAGGCCGGTGACGATGTGCGGACCATTGACTGGCGCGTCACCGCACGCACTCAGGAGCCGCACACCAAGCTGTTTCACGAAGAGCGCGAGCGGCCGATTTTCATCATGGTCGAGCAAAGTCGCCGCTTGTTTTTCGGCTCGGGGCTGATGTTCAAATCGGTGTTGGCCGCGCAAGCCGCAAGCCTTATTGGCTGGGCCGCACTGGGGCATAACGACCGCGTTGGCGGGCTGGTCTACGGTGACAACGAGCACTACGAAATCAAACCACGGCGCAGCAAGCAAAGCCTGCTGCAATTGCTCAACCGTTTGGTGCGCGTCAACCAGACCCTCACCACCGAAAGCGAACCGGATCGCGATGACCTGGGCATGGCCCTGCGCCGTGCTCGCGAAGTGTTGCGCCCTGGGAGCCTGGTGATCGTGATCTGTGACGAGCGCGCCTTGTCCGAGGGCGCCGAGCAACAACTGAGCCTGCTTTCGCGGCACTGCGATTTGTTGTTGCTGCCGCTCTCTGACGCTCTGGACCATGCCCTGCCCGCTGCCGGTTTACTGCGTTTCGCCCAGCGTGGCGCACAACTGGAACTCGACACACTGAACTTCGACCTGCGCCAAAGCTATCGCGCCCAGGCTGAAGCACGCATCGCCCGCTGGGAATTATTGGCGCAGAAACTGCGCGTACTGCTGATGCCCCTGAACACGCAAAGCGAGATGGTCGAACAACTGCGTGAATACCTGAACCCACAACGTCCGGGTAAAAGCCAATGAGCAGCCTCGATCAACTGCAACCGCTCATGACCCCGCCACCCATTGATTTCTGGCCGCCAGCGCCGGGCTGGTGGCTGCTGCTGGTACTGCTGCCATTGATCGGTTTCGGCCTGTGGCAGTTGCGCCGTTTTATTCCGGTCAAGCGCACCACCGTGCGCGCCGAACAGCCGCTGGACCCGGTGCGCCTGGCGGCGCTGGCGGAACTGGCGCAAATGCCCAAGCCGTATGACGGCGCGCCGGCCGGCGCCTGGTTGCAGCAACTCAACGGGCTGCTCAAGCGCCTGTGCCGCAACCATTACCCCTACAGCCAGAGCCACACCCTCAATGGCCGCAAATGGCTGGCGTTTCTCGACAACCGTTGCCCGGCTGCCGGCCTGACCCGCTGGATGATCCTGGTTGAAGGCGCGTACAAACCGGAATGTAAACTCGACGACAAGGCCATTGCCGGTCTGACTCAAGCCGTCGACACCTGGATTCGCAAGCATGTTTGAGTTCGCCTGGCCGTGGATCTTCGCCCTGCTGCCGCTGCCGTGGCTGATGCGAATCGTGCTGCCGGCCGCCGACAGTGGCGAGCCGGCGCTCAAGGTCAGCTTTCTGAGCGACCTTGAAAACCTGGCCCGACGTCGCGCCCGCGCCAACCTGCCGGCCTGGCGCCAGCAAGCGCCGTTCATTCTGCTCTGGCTGCTGCTGTTGATTGCCGCCGCACGCCCGCAATGGCTTGGCGAACCACTGCCGATTGCCGCCAGTGGGCGCGATCTGCTGGTGGCCGTTGATGTGTCAGGCTCCATGGATTTCCCCGACATGCAGTGGCAGGACGAAGACGTCAGCCGCCTGACGATGGTCAAACTTTTGCTGGGGGACTTCCTCGAAAAGCGCGAGGGTGATCGCGTCGGCCTGATCCTGTTCGGCAGCCAGGCGTATCTGCAAGCACCGCTGACCTTCGACCGGCACACCGTGCGTATCTGGCTCGATGAAGCGCGGATCGGCATCGCCGGCAAGAACACCGCCATTGGCGACGCTATCGGCCTGGCCCTGAAACGCTTGCGTCAACGCCCGGCCCAAAGCCGCGTACTGATTCTGGTCACCGACGGCGCCAACAATGGCGGTGAAATCGACCCGCTGACCGCCGCACGACTGGCCGCCGAGGAAGGTGTAAAGATCTATCCAATCGGCATTGGTGCCGATCCGGAGCAAGGCGGTCCTCTGGCGTTTCTGGCCGGCAACCCGACCATGGACCTCGATGAACCTGCCTTGAAAGCCATCGCCGAGGCGACAGGTGGGCGCTACTTCCGCGCGCGTGATGGCAAGGAATTGCTGTCGATCAAGCAAACCCTCGATCAACTGGAGCCGGTGACCCAACAACCGACCCAGGCCCGCCCGGCGCAAGCGCTGTACAGCTGGCCGCTGGCCGCCGCGTTGCTGATGAGCATACTGCTGGTGATCCGCGAGCGCTGGCCAGACAACCCGCTGCAACGCTTTTTCACCCGGTCGAATTTTCTGCAACAGCACCCTGACTGGCGCCAGCGGCTTAAACGCCTGCGTCTGCGGAGGCGCCGATGATCGCGCTCTGGCCGCATTGGTTCCGCCCCTGGTGGCTGCTGTTGTTGCCGCTATTGGGCTGGTTGCTGTGGCAACTCTGGCACCGGCAAAAACGCGCCGGGCGCTGGCAGATGATCCTGCCGCCGGCCTTCCATGCCACCTTGCTCAGCGGTGGCAACGGGCGTGAAAGCAAGGTGCCGTGGATTGCCCTGGGCCTGGCCTGGGTTCTGGCGGTATTGGCCCTGCTGGGTCCTGGCTGGGAACGGGTTGAACAATCCGCACAGAAACCCGCCGACCCGTTGGTGGTACTCCTTGAGCTGACCCCGGAAATGCTCGCCACCGACGTGCTGCCCAATCGCCTTGAGCAGGCCCGACGCAAGCTGTTCGACTTACTGCAAGCACGCAGCGACGCGCAAACGGCCATCGTGGTCTATGCCGGCAGCGCACACACCCTGGTGCCGCTGTCGGACGACCTGGCCACCAGCCGCAATCTGCTGGAAGCGCTCAAACCGTCGATCATGCCTCAGGCCGGTCATCGCGCCGATCTGGCCGTGACCAGGGCGCTGACGCTGCTCAACCGCGGCGCCCTCGGCCAAGGGCGGATTTTGCTGATCGGCTCGTCCCTCAGTGAACAGGAACGCCAGGGCATTCGTCAGGCCCTTGGCGATCAGGCACCGCAGTGGTTGATGCTCGGCATCGGCACCCCGCAAGGGGCCCCCGTCACTGACCAACACGGCAGTTTCCTCAAGGACACACAGGGAGGGATTCTCGTGCCGCGTCTCGACGGGCCGAGCCTGAAGACCTTTGCCAGCGAAATGGATGGACGCTACCGACAAGCGCAACTGGACGACAGCGACCTGCGCGACCTCGGGCTGCTCGACAGCCCGCATAGATTGCGTAGCGATGGCCAGACCCTGCGCCTGGATACCTGGGCCGATCAGGGCTACTGGCTGTTGCTGCCACTGTTGTTGCTGACGGCCTGCGCGGCACGTCGAGGCTGGCTGCTCTGCCTGCCGCTGCTGTTCATGCTGCCGCAACCGAGTTACGCCTTCGAGTTCAACGATCTTTGGCTGCGCCCGGACCAACAGGGTCAGCAGTTGCTCAAGCAGCACCAGCCCGCCGAGGCGGCAACACATTTTCAGAACCCGCAGTGGCAAGGCGTTGCGCTCTATGAGGCCGGTGAGTACACCGCTGCCGCCGAGCGCTTCGCCGAAGGCAACGACGCCCGCGCGCACTACAATCGCGGCAACGCCCTGGCGAAAAGCGGTGAACTGGAAGCCGCCATCGATGCCTATGAACAAGCCCTTGAGCTGCAACCTGATTTACGCCCGGCGCTGACCAACAAAGCGCTGGTAGAAGCGTTGATCAAGCAGAAAGCCCCCACGCCGCCCGGTGAGCCGGAAAAAGCCGACGACGAAGAGAACCCGCAGACTCAGCAAACCGCACCGCAGGGCGCGGCAACACAGCCCTCGACCAGCGACGAGCAGAAGACCGACACGCAAACCGCGCCATCGCGCAACGAAGCCAACAACGAAAGCCAGACCGACAGCCCGCCACAACCGGGCAATAATGAAGTGCCGGGCAGTGAGTTGGGTGACGAACAACGCACCACGCCGCCGCTGCGCAGCGCCGAAGCCAACTTCGACGGTGAGCGCCGCCAGGCCCTGGAGCAATGGCTGCGCAAGATCCCGGATGAGCCGGGCGAACTGCTTAGACGTAAATTCTGGTACGAACAGCAACAACATCAGGATCAGGGAAAAATTCGATGACCCGCTTCACCGCCCTATTGCTCACCCTGTTGCTCTGGACCCTTGGCGCCCAGGCTGAAGGGTTGGTTGCCAGCGTCGATCGCAGCCGCGTGAACTCCGGCGAGACAATCGAGCTGACCCTCGAATCCAGCGATGTCACGCAGTTCGGCAAACCGGACCTGAGCGCACTCGATCCGTTGTTCGAAGTGCGCGGCACCCGCCAGGTCAACCAGCTTACAAGCCTGGGCGGTGACAACCACGCCACCACCCGCTGGATTATCACCCTGCTGCCCCGGCAGAACGGCACGATCGTCATCCCGCCATTGCAACTCGGTGATTACAAAAGCCAGCCCATCAGCCTGCAAGTGCTTGAAAGCGAAAACCAGGACAGCTCGAATACATTGGCGCCCGTGTTCATCGAGGCCAGTCTCGATCAGGACACCGTGTACGTACAGGCCCAGGCCATGTTGACCTTGCGCATCTATCACTCGGTGTCGCTGTATGACGACAGCAACGTCTCGCCGCTGCAAATCCCTGACGCGCGCATCGAACAACTTGGCGAGTCACGCACGTACGAGAAGGTCATCAATGGTCTGCGCCACGGCGTGATCGAGCTGCGCTATGCGATCTACCCGCAACACAGCGGCGTGTTGACGATCCCCGCGCAGGTGTTCAGCGCCACATTGGTGGACACGCAACCCACACAGGCACCCGCGCCCCAAGGTCCGAAACAGGGCAAGCTGATGCGCGTGAGTTCCACCGAAATGACCCTGACGGTCAAGGCCAAACCGGCCGACTACCCGGCCGACATTCCCTGGCTACCCGCGCGTAGCCTGAGCCTCAGTGAAAGCTGGAACCCGGAGCCGGACCGGATTCAGGTCGGCGACTCCCTGACCCGTAGCCTGACCCTCAAAGCCGAAGGTCTGGCCAGCTCACAACTGCCGCCCCTGCCCATCACTGACGCCAACGGCTTGCGCCGTTATCCCGACCAACCGCAACTGAGCAATCAGAACAGCGAACGGGGGCTGATGGGCAGCCGTGAAGACCGTGAAGCACTGGTGCCGACCCGTACCGGGCAAATCGAGTTGCCACCCGTGGAAGTGACCTGGTGGAACACCCTTGGCGATCATCTGGAGCGCAGCAGCCTGCCGGCTCGCACCCTGCACGTGGTCAACAACCCGAGCCTGGCGGCCGACACCCCGGCCGGTAACTCGCCGGCCACGGTAGCGGCCAACAACGAAGAACTCTGGTACTGGAAACTCAGCACCTTGATGCTGGCCTGCACCACCCTGATCGGCTTCGGCCTGTGGTGGCGTGCACGCTGGCAGCCAGCGCTTCTACGCACCGCGCAAACCGGCCCGAGCCCGCGCACCCTGCTTGACGACCTCAAGCGTGCCAGCCAGGCCAACGACCCTCAAGCCACCCGCCAGGCACTCGACGCCTGGGCTCGCCAACAGCCGGAAACCCTGGCCGACATGGCCGCCCGTTTCGTGCCGCTGTCCGACGCGCTGGACGGATTGAACGGCGCGCTCTACAGCGAAACCGGGCAGTCCTGGCAAGGCGAAGACCTGTGGCGCGCGATCCGCGCCATCCCGATCGCCGAACGGGTCCATGACGCGGCGGGCGACAGTGGTTTGCCGCCGCTTTATCCCAAGTAATCGTTCGACCCAAACCCAATCAACGGGTCCTTTTTTTGTCATATTCAGTTTTTAGCGGAGTTTGCCTTGCGTCTGTTTCACACCTCCGACTGGCACCTTGGGCAGAACCTGCATGGCCAGGAACGCGACTTCGAACACGGCTGTTTCCTTGACTGGCTGCTACGTCAATTAGGGCTGGAAAAGCCCGATGTGCTGCTGATCGCCGGCGACATCTTCGACACGGTCAACCCGCCGGTCAAAGCCCAGGAACGTCTCTACGACTTCATCGTCAGTGCGCACGAGCAACAGCCGGCGCTGACCATCGTGATGATTGCCGGCAACCACGACTCCGGCTCGCGGATTGAATTGCCCGCGCCGCTGATGCGCCGTTTGCGCACTCATGCGCTGGGTCGGGTGTTGTGGCTCGACGATGGACAGCTGGACGCAGAACGCCTGCTGATTCCACTGCCCGATGCATCGGGTGAAATCGCTGGCTGGTGCCTGGCGCTGCCGTTTCTGCGCCCTGCCGAAGTCACCGGCGCCCACTTGGGCGACAACTACCTGCGCGGCATCGGCCAGGTGCATGAATGGCTGATTGAAGCGGCCAACGCCAAGCGCAAACCCGGTCAGGCACTGATTGCCATCAGCCACGCCCACATGGCCGGTGGTTCGGTGTCCGAGGACTCCGAGCGCAGCCTGATCATCGGCAACGCCGAGGCCCTGCCCGCCAGCCTGTTCGGCCCGAGCATCAGCTACGTTGCCCTGGGCCATTTGCACAAACCGCAGAAGGTCAACGGCGAGGAGCGCATTCGCTACAGCGGCTCGCCGATCCCGTTGTCGTTTTCCGAGATCAGCTATCAACATCAGATTCTCGACATTACGCTCGACGGCGAGACGCTGCTCAGCGTCGAACCGCGGTTGATCCCGCGCGCGGTCAACCTGCAACGCCTGGGCCCTGCTCCGCTCAGCGACATCCTGAGCCAACTGGCGGACCTGCCGAACATCGATCTGCTGGCCGACCTCCAGCGCCAACCGTGGCTCGAAGTCCGCGTGCGCCTCGACGAACCGCAGCCGGACCTGCGCCAACAGATCGAAACCGCCCTGCAAGGCAAAGCCGTGCGGCTGGTGCGGATCGCCGCCGAATATGCAGGTTCCGGCGGTCGAGACGGTGCTGACGACAGCGGCCAGTTGATCGAACTGGATCAACTCACCCCACAGGAATTGTTCAGCCGCGCCTGGCTCGACAGTTATGGCAGCGCGGTCGACGAACAGACCCTCAAGGACTTTGCGCTGCTGCTGCAAGACGTTCAGCAGGAGAGCGAACAGCCATGAAAATTCTCGCGATCCGCCTGAAAAACCTCGCCTCACTGGCGGGCCCCTTTGAAATCGACTTCACCGCTGAACCCTTGGCCAGTGCGGGCTTGTTCGCAATTACCGGGCCGACCGGCGCCGGCAAAAGCACCTTGCTCGATGCGCTGTGCCTGGCGCTGTTTGGCGCGGTGCCACGCCTCAACAACACCGGGCGTGACGCCAAAGTTCCAGACGCGGATGGCGAGATTGCCACCGGCGACCCTCGGACCCTGCTGCGACGCGGTACCGGTGACGGTTTCGCCGAGGTCGATTTCGTTGGTATCGACGGCCGTCGTTACCGCGCGCGCTGGGAAGCCAATCGCGCCCGTGAAAAAGCCAACGGCAAGCTGCAAGCCAGCCGCCAAAGCCTGCGCGACCTCGACACCGATCAGCTACTGGCCAGTCAGAAAAGCGAGTACAAGACTCAGCTTGAAGCCGTGCTGGGCCTGAACTTCGAACAGTTCACCCGTGCGGTGATGCTGGCCCAAAGCGAGTTCAGTGCGTTCCTCAAGGCCGATGACAACGATCGCAGCGAACTGCTGGAAAAACTCACCGACACGGCGCTCTACACACGCCTGGGCAAACGCGCTTTCGACAAAAGCAAAGAAACCCGCGAAGCCCACAAGCTGCTGCAGGATCAGGCCAGCGGCGTAACGCCTCTTGAGCCCGAGGCCCGCGCCGAACTCGATCAGCGCTACAACGACGCCCAGCAACAACTCAAAATCCAACAGGCACAGCTCAAGCAGCTTGAGCTGCAGAACACCTGGCTCAAGGAACTGCACCAGTTGCAGGATCAGCAACTGGCGGCCGCAGAACAGCTGCAACAGGCCCAACAGTCGTGGGACGTCCAGGCTAGCGAACGGCTGAACCTGGCACGCCTGGAACAACTGGCACCGCAGCGTCATCAATTTGCCCGGCAAACCGAGCTGAGCGCACAACTGAGTCCGTTGGCCGCGCTGATCCAGCAACACCATCAACAGCAAAGCGAGCTGCAACACCGTCAGGTGCAACTCGAAACCAGCCTGGAATCCGCCAAAGCCGCGCTGACCCAGGCCCAACACCAACACAGCAGCAACGCCCCGCTGCTGCGTCAGGCTTTCGAAGAACAGAGCAACCTTGCTCGGCTGACCCAGGCCATCGGCACCTCGGCCGACCTCAAGCAGAGCGCCGAGCAAGCCAGCACTGACGGCCAGCAAGCCATCGCCCGTATGCTCGAGCAGCAACACCGGGTTGCCGAACGTCTGGCAACGATTGCAACGCAACTGGAACAGAGCATTCAACTGGCACCGGTCAGTGACGCCTGGAGCGTCTACCGCGAGCGCTTGCAGCAACTGATGCTGGTGGGCAATCGGCTGAAAAAGGGCCAGACCGAACTGCTCGAACTGGAGCAAAGGGCGGCCGATACCGCCTCCCAGCTCAGCACGCAACGCAACAGCCTGGAGCTGCTCTACAACGAAGCCGGCGCCGAGCCGCAAGCCGTTGCCGAACAAATCCAGATCATCGCCAGCCTGCTGCAAGACAATCGCAAACAGCAACGTGCCATCGAAGAACTGGCGCGGTTGTGGGCCAGTCAGCAGGCGTTGGACAAGCATGTGCAGGAACTGCAGCAACGCCTGCAGACCGCCCAGACAGAGCGCGATCGCCTGACCCGCGAAGGCGTCCAGGCCAAGGCCGAGCTGACCGTCGCCGAACAAACCCTGAAGGTCACCCAGGAACTGCTGGAGCGCCAGCGTCTGGCACGCAGTGCCAGCGTCGAAGAGTTGCGCGGGCAGTTGCAGGACGACCAGCCTTGCCCGGTCTGCGGCAGCGTCGAGCATCCTTATCACCAGCCTGAAGCGTTGCTGCAAAGCCTTGGCCGTCACGATGAAAACGAACAGGCCAATGCTCAAAAAGCGGTCGATGTCCTGAAGGAAAAGCTCGCAGACCTGCGCACCGACGTTGGCGGGTTGATTGCTCAGCAAAAAGAACTGCTGCAACAACAGGAACAACTGGCGACCCAGCAGCAGAGCCTGACACCGAGCCTTGAGGCTCACCCACTGGCCGCCCAGTTGCTGGCGCAAGACGCCGGCAAACGTGACGCCTGGTTGAATCAGCAAAGCGTTCAGTTGAATCAGAGCATCGCTCAGGACGAACAGCGACAAAGTGCCCTGCTCACCTTGCAGCAAGACGCCGCCCGTCTTCAGCAACAGCTGCAAGCCGCCGATCAGGCCAGTCAACAGGCGGCCCAGCAACTGGCGATCCAGCAACGCGAATTGAGCAACGACAGCCAGCGTCTGGAAGAAGAACTCGCAGCGTTCAGCGCCCTGCTCCCGGCCGCGACCCTGGACGGTTTACGCAACGAGCCCGCCGCGACCTTCATCCAGCTTGATCAACAGGTCACCCAGCGCCTGGCACACCTGGAGCTGCAACGCGAAGAACTCAGCGAGCAACAGCAGCGCCAGCAAACGCTGGAAAAGGAGCAGGACCGGCAGCTGACCCGCGTGCAGCAGCTTGAAGCCGCGCAGCAGCAATTCACCGCGCTGGCCGATCAACAGCAAGCCGCCCAACAGAAACTGGCCGGGCTACTGGGTGAGCAACCGAGTGCCGAGCAGTGGCAACAGCAACTGGATCAGGCAGTAGAACAGGCCCGGCAGGCTGAAACGACGGCCAATCAGCAACTGCAAGAGGTCCGCAGCCAGCAGATTCAGTTGACCGCCGAGCTCAAGTCCGAGCAGCAACGCCAGCACGCGCTGGAAGCGGAAAGTCATGAACTGAGCGGCAAGATTGCCGAATGGCGCGCCCTGCATCCGGAGCTGGACGAGGGCGGTCTGGAGCAGTTGCTGGCGTTCAGCGACGAACAGGTCAGTCAGTTGCGCCAACAACTCCAGCTCAGCGAAAAAGCCATCGAGCAAGCCAAGGTGCTGCTGCATGAGCGCGAACAACGCTTGCACAGTCATCAGGCGCAACACAACGGCAACCTTGACGCCGAACAGCTGGTCACCGCGCTCAGCGAGCTGCAGAACCAGTCCGGCATCAGCGAACATCTCTGCGCCGAATTGCGTGCACAACAAGCCGAAGATCAACGCCGCCAGGATGCCAATCAGGCGCTGGCACAACGCATTAGCGATGCCTACAACGAGTGGCAACGCTGGGCGCGGCTCAATGCCTTGATTGGCTCCGCCACCGGCGACACCTTCCGCAAGATCGCCCAGGCCTACAATCTCGACTTACTGGTGCATCACGCCAACGCCCAATTGCGTCAACTGGTACGCCGCTACCGGCTCAAACGTGGTGGCAGCATGCTCGGTCTGCTGGTGATGGACACCGAAATGGGCGACGAACTGCGTTCGGTGCATTCGCTGTCGGGCGGTGAGACCTTCCTGGTGTCGCTGGCACTGGCGCTGGGCCTGGCCTCGATGGCGTCGAGCACGCTGAAAATCGAATCGCTGTTTATCGATGAAGGCTTCGGCAGCCTTGATCCAGAGTCATTGCAATTGGCGATGGACGCCCTCGACGGGTTGCAGGCGCAAGGGCGCAAAGTCGGGGTGATCTCCCACGTGCAGGAAATGCACGAGCGAATCCCCGTGCAAATCCAGGTTCGCCGCCAGGGCAATGGCCTGAGCACGCTGGAGGTCAAATGAGCACACCGACGCTCTACTCCTTCCGGCGCTGCCCCTACGCCATGCGCGCACGCATGGCACTGCGCTACAGCGCCGTGCCACTGGACATTGTCGAGGTCAGCCTCAAGGCCAAGCCGCCGGAGATGCTCGCGCTGTCGAGCAAAGGCACCGTGCCGGTGCTGAGCCTTGAGGGTCGGGTGATTGAGGAAAGCCTGGAGATCATGCAATGGGCGCTGGAACAGAACGACCCGCAGGACTGGCTGCTGAAGGACGATCCTGTGGCGCAGCAACGTGGCGCGGCGCTGATCGAAGAAAACGATCAGGTGTTCAAGCTGCACCTCAATTGCTACAAATACGCTGAGCGCTACCCGGAACATCCCATGGAGCATTACCGCGCAGAAGGCGAAGTGTTTTTGCGCAAACTCGATGAGTTGCTGCAACAGCAGGCGTTTTTGGTGGAGGATCATTTGAGCCTGGCGGACATCGCCCTGGCGCCGTTCATACGCCAGTTTGCCCATGTCGACCGCGACTGGTTTGCGCAGACGCCTTATCGGCATCTTCAGGCATGGTTGCAGAGTATTCTGGAGTCAGCATTGTTTAGCGCGGTGATGGCCAAACACTAGGGGTTGTTCTCATTTTTCGCGATATCCGGGAGGGTTGCCATGGCAGCTGTTACCGATACGCTGAAACTGTTTCTCGCCGGCGACGTCATGACCGCCCGCGGCATCGACGCGGTACTGCCGCATCCTGGCGATCCGCGGCTTTACGAAGCGTACGTCAAGAATGCCGGCGATTACGTCCGGCTGGCAGAAAGACTCAATGGCTCGATTTCCCGCCCGGTCGATTTCACCTATGTCTGGGGCGCTGCGCTGGATGAGTTCGAATGTCGCCAGCCACACGCACGCATCATCAATCTGGAAACTGCGGTGACCCGCCGCGGACGACCGGAACCAAAGGGCATCAATTACCGCATGAGCCCGGAGAACTTCCCGGCCATCTGCGCAGCCGGCATCGACTGCTGCGTGCTGGCCAACAACCATGTGCTGGACTGGGGGGCCGCCGGCCTGGCCGATACGCTAGATACCGTATCGAGCAACGGTTTGTGCAGCGCCGGCGCCGGGCGCAACCGGCAATCTGCCGAAGCACCCGCCGTGCTGCCGCAGCCTGGTGGGCGGCGCTTGCTGGTGTTTGGACTCGGAGCACCCGACAGCGGCATTCCATCGGACTGGGCCGCCACGGATCGGCGCGCGGGTGTCGCGCGGCTGGAGGATCTGTCGATGCAAAGCCTGCGCCCTGTGGCCAAACGGATTCTCGAGAGCAAAAACCCGGGGGATCGGGTGGTCGCCTCCATTCACTGGGGCGGCAACTGGGGGTTCGATATCCCGCGCGAGCAGGTCCGGTTCGCCCATGCCTTGATCGACGAGGCCGGAGTTGACGTGGTGCACGGGCACTCCTCGCACCACGTCAAGGGCATCGAGGTGTACCGCCAACGCCTGATTCTCTATGGCTGCGGTGATCTCCTGAACGATTACGAAGGCATCGCGGACCACACTGCCTTTCGCGGCGACCTGGGGCTTTTATACTTTGCCTCGCTGGACTCGGGCGGGCACCTGCAGTCGCTGGAGCTGATACCCACCCGCCTGCGTCGCTTTCGCATCTGTCGCGCCGAAGGGGATGACCGTCAATGGCTGCACGACACCCTTTCTCGCGAGTGCGCACGCATGGGCAGCAGCATCCTGCCGGGCGCGAACAATGCCTTCGAGTTACGTTGGTAGGAGCGTCTGGACACCACTAAAGTAACCGCTCCTAGGCCAACACACTGCACATTTGCAGCGCCGAGCAATCGACCTGAAACGGCCCGAAAAACGCCGCTTTGGGTTTGGCGGGCGGATTACCCGCCAGCAACCTCAGCGCCGTGGCGGTCTGGATATTGTGCGCAATGTTGTGATTGCACTCGATGGACCGTGCCAGCGAACCCGCCGAGCCTTGGCCGATACCGAGCAGTGAAGATCCGTTGGTCATGAATGCCAGGAAGGCAACGACCATGAGTTTGCGCCCTTTCATGCTCCCACTGCTCCCAAAACGTCTGAGTGTTCAACGCTGATGCTCTGCGCGCGATGCTCAAACTGGATGGCGGGATAAGCGACCTGGATCGGCGCTTCAACGACGTGTTGCGACTGAGTCGAGAGGCTGACCACGAGCACCATGGCCACGTATAAACCGATGGCAACGTAAGCACCGTGTTTGGCAGAGGAAAGGATTGCGCTGGCCATGGGATTCTCCGTGGGCATGTTTCAGTGCCCACAGAATCAATCAAATAACCGGCTATTAATAGCGACCTTTATGCATAGTAGCTATCAGCTTTATTGATCGATAATCCGACGTCATTCATTCCTGCAACAGGCTCATCAAGCGCTCGCGCGAGGCTTCAGGCTCGCCATCGACTGGCTGGGCAGCCGAGAGAATCGGAGTGGAATAGAGAAACAGCAGAACCACAGCCAGACGCATCGCCATGTCGTCGATCCTTGGAAAAGATTGAGTCAATAAATTAGCGTCAAATTTAAACACATGGCCATGTGATATTACACGAGGTATTTGTGCTGACCAGGGTGCGGTGTCGCAATTGCTTAATGCAGGAGCGACATCACTCTTGTCTTTACAGCGATTAGATCGCCGATTCGATCAAGTGACTTCGCTCCTGCATAAAGTCGGCAGGGCTTGAATCTCAGTGTTGGATCTTGTGATCCAGCGCGGCATAGAAGTTGGCGCTCTGTTGCAGGTATTTCTGGGTGTAGGCCTGAGTGCCGGATTTTTTCGAGCTGATCTCAACGTTGGCACTGGCTGGCAGAACAACGCTGGCAGAGATGGCGGAAGCGGCGATAACGGAGAAGAGATTGAAGTTCATGGCGGTAACCCTCGTAGATTCAGTTGGCTTTTGCCGGTGTAGACCGTGAAGCAAACTTACGCCCGAGGGTTGGCGCTCTTGAAATCTTTTGTAGCAGTAGCGGATATCACTCCGATTAATAGAACCGCACAGGCCCCAGCGCACGGGGCCTGCGGCTTATTGACGCACGAAAAACCTGATATCGCTGGGGGCATCGAACGGCAGTTTTTGCACGGTTTTGCCCAACAAACCGCTCTGCACATCACGCTCGATGATGACGATCTGGTTGCTCTTCTGGTTGGCGATCAGCACAAATTTGCCGCTCGGGTCGAGGCTGAACTCACGCGGGTGATCGCCTTCCACCGAGCGCCGCTGCAGCGCCTTGAGCTCACCGTTGACCGGGTCGATGGCGAACACCAGCAACTCGTTAGCGGTGCCACGGTTGCTGACATAGAGAAACTTGCCATCCGCTGAAGCATGCAGCGCAGCGGCAGCTTTCTGCGCCTGAGGCTGGCCAGCCGCCAGGTCGACTATCTGGCGCTGGGTCAACTTGCCGGCCTGGTAATCGAACACCGCGACTTGCGCACTCATTTCCAGGGTCAGGTAAGCGTGCTTGCCATCGCGACCGAACAACAAATGCCGTGGCCCGCTGCCGGGTGGCAGCTGGACCGACGCCGGCGTGGCGGCGGTCAGCGGCCGTTGCGGATTGGCCTTGGGGTCATAGCGATAGACAAAAATCCTGTCGGCGCCCAGGTCATTGCTGAACACGAACTGGCCGTCCGGCGAGGACACCGTCGAATGAACGTGAGCCGACATCTGCCGCTCGGGATTGACCCGGCTCGACGGATGGCTGCTCAGTTGCACCACGGATTCCAGCTTGCCTTCGGCGTTGACCGGCAATACCGCCAGGCTGCCACCTGGATCTTCGGCCACTGAATAATTACTGACAAACAGGTACTTGCCGTCAGCGCTCAGACTGGAATGGGTCGGCTCGTTGCCCAGGCTCTGCACCTGACTGATCAGGCTCAACGCGTGGGTTTTCGGCTCGACCGCGAAGCTCGTGACGCGCCCGACCGGATCGGCTTGCCCTGGACCGTTTTCGTTGACCACAAACAGTCGACGCTGGTCGCTGGAAAGCGTCAACCACGACGGGTTGGCGCTCTTGACCACTTGTAAGGGTGTGGCATCGAGCTGACCGCTTTGGCTGTCGAACTGGAGTCGGTAGATTCCCTGGCTCTGGCTCTGGCCCTGGGTGTAGGTGCCGATCAATAACTCATGGATGTCGGCGGGTGCAGCCTGCACCCCCATCGCGCCAACGCTTGCGGCCATCAACAGTGGCCAGAATTTACGCATCTTCAGTGGTTTCGTCTGTGTCGTCGCTACCGCCGAACGCGTCCAGGCAAACCAGACGATGCTCACCGGAATCGCCGACGATCAGCCAGCTCTGCAGGCCTTGATCGAAGGTCGCAGCCTCAACCTGAGCCGGGGTGAATTCCCAATGCTTGGCCGCTCGGCCGTCCATGCATTCGATGTGCAGATTGTCGTCTTCGTCGAGAGAGAATTCGAAGGCGTGCAAGCCGTCGATTTCGACCATGGCGCAGTGTTCGAGGGCGTTGAGAAGGGTTTCGGCAGTCATGGCAATCATGTCTTTCAGGGGAAAACAGCAATGATAGCGCATTGTTGCCGCAAACCCTGTGGGAGCGAGCCTGCTTGCGATCGCGGTGTGTCAGGCAATGGAAATGTCGACTGGTAGACCGCAATCGCGAGCAGGCTCGCTCCCACAGGGGGGGGTGTGAAATTCGAGAAATAAAAAAGCCGCAACCCGAAGGTTGCGGCTTTGTTATTTTCGGCCTCGATCAGTGAGCAAACAACGAGTTGCCCTTCTGCCCGGCCAGTTTTTCCGGTTTGATCAGGAAACGTGCCAGCGCCGGCAACAGCCACAGTGCGCCAAACATGTTCCAGAGCAGCATGAAGGTCAGCATCAGGCCCATGTCGGCCTGGAACTTGATCGCCGAGAAGATCCAGGTGCACACGCCGATGGCCAGGCACAGACCGGTGAACAGTACCGCTTTACCGGTGGACTTCAGGGTCTGGTAATACGCCTCTTGTAACGGCAGACCCGCACGCAGGAAACTTTCCAGACGGCTGTAGATGTAGATGCCGTAGTCCACGCCAATCCCCACCCCGAGCGCCACCACCGGCAAGGTCGCGACTTTCACACCGATGCCCATGAACGCCATCAGCGCATTGCCCAGTACCGAGGTCAGTACCAGCGGCAGCACGATGCACAAGGTCGCCGCCCAGGAACGGAAGGTGATCATGCACATGGTGGCCACGCAGATGTACACCAGGACCAGAATGGTCAGTTCCGATTCCTTGATCACCTCGTTGGTGGCCGCTTCGATCCCGGCGTTACCGGCGGCCAGGATGAACTCCAGACCGTCCTTGTTGTTTTCCCTGGCGAAGTCCTGCACCGCATGCACCGCACGGTCGAGGGTTTCGGCCTTGTGGTCGTTGAGGAACACCAGCACCGGTGCCAGGGAGCAGCTGTTGTTGTACAGGCCATCGGCACGGGCGATGGAGTTGTTCAGCACGTCCGGGTTACGCGACAGGGTTTCCCACTTCAGGTTGCCCTCGTTCATGCCCTTGATCATCTGCTTGGAGACAGTCACCAGGGAAATCGCCGACTGCACGCCCTCGGTGTTCTGCATCTTCCACATCAGTTCGTCGATCGGCGCCATGGCTTCGTAACGCGAGCAGCCTTCCGCCTTGGTCTTGACCATCACCACCAAAACATCGGAACTGGTGGAGTAGTTATTGATGATGAAGCTGTTGTCCTGGTTGTAGCGCGAATCCGGACGCAGCTCTGGCGCACCTTGGTCAAGGTCGCCGATTTTCAGGTTCTGGCTGTACCACAGACCGCCACCGAAGGCGACCAGCGCCAGGAGGATCGAGACCGGTGCGACCTTCGAACTGGCGAAGTTCGACAGCAGGCGCCAGAACGGGTGCTCGCGGGTTGCGTCTTTCTTGCTGCGCTCAACGGCGCGCTTGCTGATGCCGACGTAGGAAATCGCTACTGGCAGCAGAATCAGGTTAGTGAATACGATCACCGCGACGCCGATGGACGCGCCGATGGCCAGCTCGCGAATCACCCCGATATCGATGATCAGCAAGGTAATGAAGCCCACCGCATCCGCGAGGATCGCAATCATCCCCGGCAGAAACAGCTGACGGAACGTGCGCCGGGCGGCGGTCAAGGCGTTGTCCGCCTCGCTGGACTGCAAGGCAATGCCGTTGATCTTCTGCACGCCGTGGGAAATACCGATGGCGAAGATCAGGAACGGCACCAGCATCGAGTACGGGTCCAGACCAAAACCGAAGGCATGCATCAGCCCGAGCTGCCAGACCACCGCCACCAGGGTGGTACTCAACACCGCCACGGTGCTGCGCAGGCAATTGGTGAACCACAGCAACAGGATCAAGGTGATGATGAACGCCACGCCGAAGAACATCACCACCATGATCAGGCCGTCGATCAGGTCACCGACCTTCTTGGCGAAACCGACGATGTGGATCTGTATGTTGGGGTTCTGTTTTTCGAACTTGTCGCGAATCTTCTGTTCAAGTTCGTGGGAGAACTTCTGGTAGTCCAGCGCCAGCAGCTTGCCCTGGTCCTGCGGGTCCGGGTAGGACTCCAGCAGCGGAATATCGACGATGCTCGACTTGAAGTCGTTAGACACCAATCGCCCCACCTGACCGGACTTGAGCACGTTGTTGCGCAGCAGCTCAAGGCTGTCGGCCGAGCCGTTGTAGCTCTGCGGGATTACTTCGCCGCCGGCAAAACCTTCCTCGGTCACTTCGGTCCAGCGTACGCTCGGACTCCACAGCGACTTCAGGCCGGAACGGTCAACACCAGAGATGTAGAACACCTCGTCGTTGATCTGGCGCAGGGTCTCCATGTACTCCTTGGAGAAGATGTCGCCATTGGTGGCTTCCACGGAAATACGCACGGTATTGCCGAGGTTGGCCAGGTCGTTGCGATGCTCCATCATCTTTTCAATGAAAGGATGTTTGAGCGGGATCATTTTTTCGAAACTGGTGGACGGCCGGATCAGCGTCGCCTGCCAGAACAGGAAAATGCTGACCAGCAGGCAGATGACGATCACTGCCGGGCGGTTGTTGAAAATCAGGCGCTCGAGAAACGTCGCCTTGTCCTGATGATGACTGCTCATGGATGTCATATCTGCGCCTCTCATTATTTGCCCAGCTCGGCGCCGATTGGCGAAGTAGCGCGAACGCCGCCCTGTCCTACCAGAATCAGGTTGCCATTGCCCGCCGCCGTGACTGCCGAAACGGAAATGCGGTCGGGACGGTTGAATACGCTGAAGGTCACGCCGTCATCGCTGCTGCGTACCACACTGCCGCCGTTGCCGACGATCACGAGGGTGCCGTCGTCGAGCAAGGTCGCACCGGACAGGCCGAACTCCAGCGCACCGCGCGCAGCCTTGAGCTCGACCGGCGCCCAGGTGCTGCCAAAATCAGTGGAACGGAACAGGTTGCCGCGAAGACCATAGGCCAGCAATGTGGCCGGTTTGGCCGTGCCGATCACCCCGAACAGCGAACCCTGGTACGGTCCTTTAAGGCGTTCCCAGGTCTGGCCCCAGTCGGGGGAACGGAACATGCTGCCCTGCTCGCCCACGATGAACAGCCCGGAATCCTTGACCGCCGCGATGGCGTTGAGGTGATACTGATCCGGGTTATCGAGGCGATCGCCGACGTCATCCCAGTGCTTGCCGCCGTCGGTGGTTTCCAGCAGAGCGCCATAAGCGCCCACGGCAAAACCTGTGTTGACGTCCTTGAACCAGACAGCCAGCAGCGGCGC
The DNA here is from genome assembly GCF_025465945.1 of Pseudomonas sp. 6D_7.1_Bac1. Taxonomy (GTDB): domain Bacteria; phylum Pseudomonadota; class Gammaproteobacteria; order Pseudomonadales; family Pseudomonadaceae; genus Aquipseudomonas. The sequence continues at coordinate 59,639 of NZ_JANLNW010000075.1, forward strand.
TTCGCGTTTCAAGTCTTCAAATTGTTTGATCCAGGTCACACCGCCGTCTTCGCTGGCAAGGATCTGCGCGTCATGGCCGACGGCCCAGCCGTGCTTATCATCGACGAAATACACTGCGGTCAGCAGTTGCCGGCTCGGCACTTTGGCCTGGGTCCAGGTCTGCCCCTGGTCGTCGGAATAGAGAATGTGACCACGGTCGCCAACCGCCACCAGACGTTTGCCTGCGTGCGCGATATCGAGCATCAGGCCCTTGGCGGACTTGGCGGATTCAATGGAATAGACCGTATTGGACACTGGCGCATCTGCGGCCAGAACGGGTGCCGACAGCACGGCAGACCCCAACAGCGAGAGCGCTGTAGCCAGCAACGCGAATCTGCGTAACGCCGGCGGGCGGCAAAAACCCACACCCATGACAGGCTCACTCATAGACCTTTCCCCCATTATTATTGTTAGGTCGTTCAACCTTTCAGGGCGCCGTTTGGGGCGTGCGTCTGATGACGGGTTCAGCGCGTTGTGCTGAAACCTGCAATCTAGAGCCCCTTCGGAAGCTGACCTATCCTATCCAGCTTTCGAAAGGTCTGACAATCGACGCCACGTTATGTTTTGTTAACTGGAGGGATAACAGGTGCGGCTGAATAGACAGGCATTCGATGGGATGATGTGAATCAGCAAGCCTGCTGAAATTTCCGAGACAGAGGTTTGAGCTTTGGCTTTTGATCTTGATCTTGATCTGGCTTTTGATTCACCCGCCCCTTCGGGAGGCCGGTGCGAGGGAACGCCGAGCCCTAGCGAGGTGCCGTACGCTTGGGGCGAGACCTTTGGTTACTTTGGGCTGGGCCGGCACTCCGGCGTTTGCCAAAGTGACACGCTGTAAGAGCGGAACCATAAGCCGCCGTTACCGCAGGAATGGATATGTACACCCGCAAGAGACTGGCCGGCTGTCAGGCCGCCATCGCGAGCAGGCTCGCTCCCACAGGGTTCGGGTGAACACCTGTGGGAGCGGAGATGGGTCACGCGAGGCTTTTGCTGACCACTTCAAACACATCGCTGGACAGTTCGCCCGAAGCGCGAATGCGCTCAAGTTCCGCTTTCATCAGCGCCTGACGGGCGCTGTCGTATTTGCGCCAGCGCGTCAGCGGCGCCAGTTGGCGAGAAGCGATCTGCGGGTTGAAGCCGTTCAACTCGATCACCAGATCCGCGAGGAAGCGATAGCCCGAACCGTCGGCCGCGTGGAAGTTGATCAGGTTCTGCCCGGCAAACGCACCGACCAGCGCCCGCACCTTGTTCGGGTTCTTGATGTTGAACGCCGGGTGCTCCATCAACTGACGAACCCGCTGCAAGCCACCTGGCAAACCGCTGCCGGCCTGAACGCTGAACCATTGGTCCATGACCAGCGGATTGGCCTTGAAGTGCTCGGCAAAACTGGCCAGCGCCTTGGCCTTCTCAGCCTCGAACGATGAGTTCACCAACACCGCCAACGACGTCAGGCGCTCTGTCATGTTGTCGCAGGCATCGAACTGCTCAAGGGTCGACGCCAGCACTTCGGGCTTGCCACTGAGCATCAGGTAGGACAACGCGATGTTTTGCAGACTACGACGGGCGAAGTGCTCGGCTTCAGCAACGTAAGGGGTTTTCTTCGACAACTCGCGGTTGGCCTGATAACGCAGCCACAACGCGTCGAACAGGTGGTCCGCCAGTTGCTTGCGGGCGAACTCACGGGCCGCGTGGATCGCGTCGACGTCAGCCACTTCGCTGATTTCGGTCAGATAGGCTTCGCTTGGCAGCGAGAGCATTTCGGCGACCATGGCCTGATCCAGCGACTCGTCCGCCAACACGCTACGCAACGCGCTGATCAAACGCTGATCCATCACCAACGCCTGGCCCTGCTGATGCTGAGCAATCAATTCCTGCAACACCTGCACCGACAACTGCTGGCCAGCTTCCCAACGGTTGAAGCCATCGCTGTCGTGTTGCATCAGGAACATCAACTGATCACGATTGTACGGGAAGCTCAGTTTCACCGGCGCCGAGAAGCCGCGCAGCAAGGACGGCAACGGCTGTTCAGCGATGTCGACAAAAGTGAAGGTCTGCTCGGCGTCAGTCACCGACAGCACACGGGATGTACCGGCAGCGGCCGCTTCACCGGCCAGACGCAGAGCAATCGCCGCGCCTTTGCTATCCAGCAGGCCCAGTTCGAGCGGAATCACGAACGGCAGCTTTTCAACCTTGTCCGGGGTCGCCGGGCAGCTCTGACGGAAGGTCAGGCTGTAGGTTTTTGCCGCCTTATCGTAAGACTCGCTCACCACCAGACGCGGTGTACCGGCCTGGCTGTACCAGCGTTTGAACTGGGTCAGGTCGACGCCATTGGCGTCTTCCATGGCCTTGATGAAGTCATCGCACGTCACGGCCTGGCCGTCGTGACGCTCGAAATACAGGTCGCTGCCTTTGCGAAAACCCTCGGCACCGAGCAACGTGCGGATCATGCGCACCACTTCCGAACCTTTCTCGTAGACGGTCAAGGTGTAGAAGTTGGAAATCTCGATAAACGCATCCGGGCGCACCGCATGAGCCATCGGGCCGGCGTCTTCGGCGAACTGGTGAGTGCGCAGGTACGCCACGTCCTCGATACGCTTGACGGTGCGCGAGTGCATGTCAGCAGAGAATTCGGCGTCACGGAACACCGTGAAACCTTCCTTGAGCGACAGCTGGAACCAGTCGCGGCAGGTCACGCGGTTACCCGACCAGTTGTGGAAGTATTCGTGGGCAACCACCGCCTCGACCCGCTGGTGCGCGGCGTCGGTCGCGGTTTCGGCACGGGCCAGCACGCAGCTGGAGTTGAAGATGTTGAGGCCCTTGTTCTCCATGGCGCCCATGTTGAAGTCGTTGACCGCCACGATCATGAAGATGTCCAGGTCGTACTCGCGACCATAGACTTCTTCGTCCCAGCGCATGGATTTCTTCAGGCTGTTCATGGCGTGCTGGCACTTGTCGATGTTTTCCGGCTCGACGTAAATACGCAGCGCCACGCTTCGCTGGGTCATGGTGGTGAAGGTGTCTTCAACGCACCACAGGTCACCGGCGACCAGCGCGAACAGGTAGGCCGGTTTCATGAACGGGTCTTCCCAGGTCGCCCAGTGCCGACCGTCTTCACCCGGACCTGCGGCAATCGGGTTGCCGTTGGACAGCAGCACCGGATAGCTGTGCTGCTCGGCGCTGACCGTGGTGGTGAACTTGCTCATCACGTCCGGGCGGTCGAGGTAATAAGTGATCTTGCGGAAGCCTTCGGCCTCGCACTGGGTGCAGAACATCCCGCTGGACTTGTACAGGCCTTCCAGTGCGGTGTTGGTTTCCGGGTGGATGCGCACGCTGGTGTCGACCGTGAAGCTGGTGGTGGTCGGGTGCAGGGTCAGGTGGTTTGCTGTCAACTGATAGTCACTGGCGGCAAGCTCGGTGTCGCCCAGGCTGACCGACAACAGTTCCAACTGCTGGCCATCGAGCACCAGTGGCGGCAAGCCCGAGCCGCGAGCAGGATTGCGGCGCATCACCAGTTGCGCATGGACCAGGCTGTGGTCCTCGAACAACTCGAAGGTCAGGTGCGTCTCGTCGATCAGGTACTCAGGCGCCTGATAGTCTTTCAGGTAAATCATCTTCGGTTGTTCGGTGCGCATGCTGGAGTCCTTTTACTGGGGCACGCCTAGTGATGTACGGCGAGCTGATAAGCCGTGTATTTACGAATATTGATAACGCCGGTATCGAAGATCAGGTATTGGCCCTTGATGCCCATCAGCGTGCCTTCGGCAATCGGGTTCTTGTCCAGATTGAAGCTGACAATCTTGGCCGGGTACTGCTCGACCGGGTAATGGATTTCAATCGGCTCGACATCAAATACCGGTTGAATGGCTTGCAAACCGAAGCGCTCCTGCAGTCCTTGCACGCCTTCGGCAACGCTTGCGAACAGTTGATCACGAATCTGTTTCAGGTCAACCGGTGGCGCATCGCCCTTGAGCAAGGCGCGCCAGTTGGTCTTGTCGGCCACCTGGCTGCGGAACAGGTCTTCGACGAAACCGGATTGCTGACGGGTCGACACCCGCATGATCGGCAATGCCTGGCTGGCGCCCTGATCGAGCCAGCGGGTCGGCAGCTGAGTGGCACGGGTGATCCCGACTTTGACGCCCGACGAATTGGCCAGATACACCACGTGGTCGGTCATGCAGAACTGCTCGCCCCAGGCGGGCTCGCGGCACGTGCCGGCGTCATAGTGGCAACGCTCCGGGCTCATGATGCAGACATCGCATTGCGCCAGTTTGGTCATGCACGGGTAGCAGTAACCCTGGCTGAAACTGGTTTTGGTTTTGCGTCCACAATGGATGCAGTAGATCGCCCCCAGGTATTCCAGGCGAACCGTGCTGCCAATCATTGGATTGACCGGCACCTCGGTATCGCCCAGGCGAAAGGCGTATTGCACGGTCGATGCGTCGAGACGCGCCGACATCTTGCTGATTGCACCACGGCCAACTTCGATCAATGGATGGCATCCGACTTGAACAGGATGTTCGGCACCGTGATCGACTTCGAACTGCATTCCTGCGGGCCCATGTAGCCAGTACGTTGTTCTTCGGGCAGGTTCTGCACTTCCCAGGCGATCATCGCCTGCAACGACAGTTCACGCTGTTCGGCGGTCAACTTGCCACCGTCGGACCACTTGCCGATCTCTACCGCCAGTTTCAGGCTCTGGTAGATCTCGGGCGTGATGTTGTTGATCATTTCGTTAAAAGAGGGCATCAGGTCTCCGCGCTCGTTATTCACATAGCAATTTGGACGGCGATTTATTGGACAGAGAGTTTACGGCGACTGTACAAGCCGCCCAACAAACCGGTGAGGCATCCGACGAGTAACCCGCCGACGTGCGCCGCATTGGCAATTTCGCCGAAACCGATCATCGAGATCAGCCCCGACATACACAGCAGCAGCCACACCAGCATCATCACCAACACCCCGCGAGGCAGGCGATACGCCGGGTTCGGCGACAGCAACTGGTAGATCCAGCAATGCCCGAGCAGGCCGTAAAGCACCCCGGACAGGCCGCCGAACAAGGTCGGACCGCCGTAATAATATTGGGCGAAGTTCGATACAAGGCTGAACAACAACGTCAGCCCCAACAGATTGATACTGCCCTGACGCGACTCGATGCGCCGCCCCAGTTCCCAGTACCACATGCCGTTCATGGCCAGGTGGAGGACACCGAAGTGGATCAGCATCGGCGTGACCAGACGCCACCACTGCCCTGCCGCCAGGCTGTCGGCCAACGGCGTGAAGTGGATGTATTCACCCACCACGCGGAACTCGAGGAACGTCAGCCAGCGCATGGTATCGAGGTTCTCGCCGAGCAAGGTCACCGCACCGACAATCAGGCTCAGCAGCAGAATCAGCGCGGTCACCGGGCTGTTGCGCAATTGCTCGACGAATCCTGGACGCTGGATATTCGCTTGTGCGCCAGGAATCTCCAACTGATGCTCGGGATCGCCCGCAGGAAAACGCGCGTACAGCGCACGCACGTCTTCGCTGATGGCGTCCGGCACCCAAAGCACCTGCTCACCGGCTTCTTCGCTGACCCGATGTGGAACGTGCATACGTTGCAGCAATTTGACGAAACCACTCAGATCCACCGCCAGCGGCAGACGTAATACAGCAACAGCACTCATTGAAGCTCCTCTGGCCGTTCGACATCGACCCAGACAAATTTGCGTGGATCAAGGCGGGTTTCCTGGTCCAGGCGATAGGCAACCAATTTGCCGTACAGCACGGCGCTGTAGTCCAGGCACGCCAGGTTCGGACGGATTGGCGCCGGTTTGCCGCTGCGCCAGTAGTGCCCGACGAACAATAGTGGCTCATCAATGCCGTAGCGCAACAGGGTGTCTTTTTCTACCGGCGACAGCGGTGTGCGGGCCACGGGCTCAGGCAAGGCGTCGGGCTGGAACACAATGTCGCCGTAGGTTTGCGGGTTGTCTTCCCAGAATTTGGTGCGGAAGAAAGAGCGCGTCAGGCCGTCGCCGCTGGTCATGGTCAAACCGTGCGGCAGGCGCATATCGGTGCCGCGCAGCAAGCGGTCGAAGGCCATGCAGGCGAAACTGCCAGAAACCGCAGCCGCCTGGACGAAGTGCTCATCGACGCGGCCATCCGGGTGTTGCGCGCGCAGCACGTCGATCAGGTCTCCGTCCCAACAGGCGTGGACCACCCGGAAGCGCCCGGCGTCGACGAACAGCGGCATCTCGTAGAACCACGCGAGAAAGTCGTGCCAGTCCGCCGGGTGATTAGCAAACTGGGTCAGGGTCTCATCGATAAGGCGGGCGTGCCGTGGCGTGTGATCACGCACGTACTGTTTGCCGCTGCCGGGCGGTGCCGGTGTGCTCCAGCCCAGGGCGTTGAATTCATGGTTGCCCATGATGCACAGCGCCTGGCCGGCCTCGACCATGTCGTGAACGATGTGCAGCGCTTCGCGAATCCGCGGGCCGCGGTCGATGACATCACCGAGAAACACGGCCATGCGTGACGGATGGCGCCAGACGCCAGCCTGCTTGTGGTACCCGAGTCGGTCCAGCAGATGCTCAAGGGTATGAGCGCAACCGTGCACGTCACCGATCAGGTCGTAGCTACGCGCGGGATCGAGCATCAGTCGCCTCCACCGCCCAACCGGCTACCCCAGCCCAGCTTGGTCCGGCAGACTTCGTAGTAGTTGTGGTCCAGCGGATGAATCAGCCGCAGCTTCTGCGCCTTTTTGCTCACGGTGATGGTGTCACCAGGGGCGCAGGTGAAGTGGTTCTGCCCGTCACAGGAGACTTGCGGGTAAATCTGCATATCCTTGGACACGACGATTTTCAGCTCGCTGTTGCCATCGACCACAATCGGCCTTCCAGACAAGGTATGGGGGTACATCGGCACAATCACAATGGCATCGAGCTTGGGATGCATGATCGGGCCACCTGCCGAGAGCGCATAGGCCGTGGAACCGGTGGGGGTAGCGACGATCAGGCCGTCGGCCTTTTGACTGCACACGAACTGACCGTCGATGTACAACTCGAACTCGATCATCCGCGTCGACTTGCCGGGGTGCAGCACCACGTCGTTCAGCGCATCGCCCTGGCCGATGGCCTCGGCGTGACGGCGAACTTCGGCCTGCAACAGGAAGCGGTTTTCCACCAGGTAGTGCCCGTCGAGCACTTCGGCGACTTTGGTTTCCAGCTCATCAGGACGGATGTCGGTCAGAAAGCCCAGGTTGCCACGGTTGATCCCCAGCACCGGAATGTTGTGCCGTGCCAACGCCCGGGCAGCGCCCAGCAGGCTGCCGTCACCGCCCACGACAATCACCATGTCACAGACTTCGCCGAGCATCTTGCGTGACGAGGTTTGCAGGCCATGACCGGGCAGGACTTCGGCGATGGTGTCTTCGAGAATCACATGCAAGTGCCGGTCAAGCAGGAATCTTTTCAGTCGGCGAACGGTATCCAGCACCTGCGAACTGCCCAGGCGACCGATGATGCCGATATTGCGAAATTGCTCCATGGGGCTCCTGCGAGGATCTGTAACGGCGAAAAACACGATTATGGGCGAAAGCGGGCTGTAGACAAAATCCTTTCAGCCGCAAACCAAAGGGCTATGCTCGCAAGATGATCCTATTTCCTGACTTGCTCACTTTACCTCGTCAGTTGCGCCATCCCGAAGTGCGCGACCTGGCCTGGGTCATCCTCGCACCACCGATGCTCAGCGAATCACCTTGGCCGCAACGCCATCCACTGGCCGGCAGCGACTGGGTACAAGCCCCCGAACGACTGGAACACTGGTTGCGTCAGCTGGATAAAGACAGCCGCGACTTGCAACGCTGGCTGGCGCTCGGTCCGACTCGTCGTTTGGGCTTGTATTACGAACGCCTCTGGCAGTTTGCCGTGCGGCATGCGCCGGGTATCGAGTTGATTGCCGCCAACCTACCGATCCGCCGCGAAGGCCATACCCTGGGCGAACTGGACATGCTGCTGCGTGACCGCGACGGCGTGCATCACCTGGAACTGGCGATCAAGCTGTATTTGGGGCCACAGAATGGCGACGGCCACGACACCGCCCTGTGGCTTGGCCCGGGCTGTCACGACCGACTGGACCGCAAACTGGCGCACCTGACCCGCCATCAACTGCCAATCTCCGCTCGCCCCGAAAGCCGTGAAGCGTTGGCCGCGCTGGAGATCCTGCGGTTCAGCGCACACCTGTGGCTGGGCGGTTATCTGCTGTATCCATGGCCAGGCAACGCTCAGTCACCCGACTGTGCCCATCCGCAACATCTCAAGGGTCGCTGGTTGCATCAACGGGACTGGGCGCACTTTATCGCCCAGAGTTCGCCCGGTCGTTGGCAACCGTTGCCACGCCACGCTTGGCTCGCACCCGCCCATTACGCAGCCGAGCACACCTGGGACCGTGCGCAACTGGAAACCTGGCTGACCGAACTTGACCCGCAGGCACCCGCGCAGCTACTGGTACGCCTGAGCGAAAACGGCAACGGTGACTGGGAAGAGGCCGAGCGGCTGTTTCTGGTGGCGGATTTGTGGCCGAACGTGCCGGGTCAGAGTTGAGCCTTGTGGCGTCTGAACTGGCCTCATCGCGAGCAGGCTCGCTCCCACACGGGATCTTCTATCATGCGAAGAACCCTGCTCGCGATAGGGTCGACACGGTCTAGATGGACAGCCGCAATGCCAACGCTGCCAGGGTCACCAGCAACACCGGCAGTGTCAGCACAATCCCGACCTTGAAGTAATACCCCCAGCCAATCCGGATATTCTTGCGCTCCAGCACATGCAACCAAAGCAACGTCGCCAGGCTACCGATCGGGGTAATTTTCGGCCCCAGATCGCTACCGATCACGTTGGCGTAGATCATGGCTTCCTTCACAACCCCGGTGGCCTGGCTGGCATCGATCGACAATGCGCCGATCAGCACCGTCGGCAGGTTGTTCATGATCGACGACAACAGCGCAGTCAACAGCCCGGTGCCCATGGCGGCGCCCCACACGCCGTAATCCGCGAACACGTCAAGCCAACCGGCCAGGTGCCCGGTCAGCCCGGCGTTACGCAAGCCGTAGACCACCAGGTACATGCCAAGGGAGAAAATCACGATGTGCCACGGTGCTTCTTTCATGACCTTGCGCGTTGATATCTTGTGCCCACGGGCGGCGATGGCCAGCAGCAATGCCGCGCACACCGCCGAGATCGCACTGATGGGAATCCCCAATGGCTCCAGGACAAAGCAACTGAGCAGCAAAATCACCAGCACACACCAACCGGCAAAAAAGGTTGCCTTGTCGTGAATTGCGGTCTTCGGGTCTTCCAGTTGTTCCGGGTCGTAAGCAGCAGGAATGTCCCGCCGGAAGAACCACAGCAACACCACTAACGTCGCCGCGACGGCCACCAGGCTCACTGGCACCATCACCGCCGCATAGCGGTTGAAACCGATGTGGAAGAAGTCCGCGGAGACAATGTTCACCAGGTTCGACACCACCAGCGGCAGACTCGCGGTATCGGCGATAAACCCGGCGCCCATCACGAACGCCAGCGTCGCTGCCGGAGAAAATCGTAAGGCCAACAGCATCGAAATAACGATAGGCGTGAGGATCAACGCCGCGCCATCGTTGGCGAACAAGGCCGATACCAGCGCCCCGAGCAGCACCATATAAGCGAATAGTCTGCGCCCGTTACCCTGCCCTGAACGAGCAACATGCAACGCCGCCCAGGCAAAAAAGCCCGCCTCATCCAGCAACAGGCTGATGATGATCAGCGCGACAAAAGTCCCGGTGGCGTTCCAGATGATCTCCCATACCAGTGGAATATCGCTGACGTGTACCACGCCGCAGAGCAGCGCCAATACCGCCCCCAGCACCGCACTCCAACCGACGCCGAGGCCTTTGGGTTGCCAGATCACCAGCGTGATGGTCTGGAGGAAAATCAACGACGCGATGAGCATGCAAAACAGCCTTGAACAAAGGGGGGATAAAAGATGAAGGGGGAATCAGCAGCAACGGACCGGGCGGCCATCCATCGCCCGTAGACGCTCGATGTCAGCGGCAAGCCATACACCGTTGGCGGCCAGTGCACCTTGCAACAGTGTCACGACCCACAGAGATAATTGCGGGTGTAGGCGATAGAAAACCCATTGCCCCTGGCGACGGTCTGCCAACAAACCATGGCTACGCAACTGCGCCAGGTGACGGGAGATTTTCGGCTGGCTCAGGTCCAGCGCTGCAGTCAGCTCACACACGCACAACTCACCCTCTTGGGCGATCAGCAAAGCGATACGGCTGCGAGTGTCATCGGCCAGCGCCTTGAACACATCGACAGGATTACGGGAATCGGGCATGGAAGTGCAGGCGCCTGAAGAAACGAAGCGCGAATATATGGAATTTCGAATATAGGGTAAAGCAGGTAATTGAAACCTGGACGATTTACCGCGTCGCACGCACCCTCCCCCGTAGCAGCTGGCGTAGCCTGCGTTCGGTTGCGCAGCAGCCGTAAATCCTGAGTCCTCGATTAACCTGATACACCGAGGTGTTTGATTTTACGACCGCTACGTCCGAATGCGGCCCAGACCTAACGCAGGCTGCGCCAGCTGCTACGGACTTTTGTGAGGTTCAGATATCACAATCGGATCACATGCCCCTCGGCCGGTGGGACCTGGCCATGAAACAGCCGTGAAATCACCGCTTGCGCAGCTTCAAACCCATCGTTCTCAACAACCTTGAGCAGTGGTTTTGCCGGTGCCGTCACGTGCAGATAAAACCGCAGCAACCCCTCGCCGACATACTGGCTGGCCCGCTGCACTCCCCATTCGGCGTTGCGCTTGTGAATCTGAATCGGTGCAAAGAAAAACGCCGGCTGCGGCCCTGTTATAGCGCTTAGCGGTGCCTCAGCGGTGCTCTGGGTGAAACCTACCAGGCAGCTGTAAACCAATCGCTCAGCGAAATGCTGATGCACTTGGTTACGTAAATCCAGATTGCCGGAAAAGTCCACGTACAAGGCTGGACGGTCAGCGGGCAGCGACGCCAGGTCGGTGTACCCGAGCGTGCGTTCGTAACACCCGAGATGCTCAACGAACGCCTTGTTCCCTGCCGACGTCAGTGCCACGCGCTCCAGATCCGATTGGCCCTCCAGGCAAACCGCCGTGCCGTACGCGGCTTTGCTCGAAGCACTGGAGAACACCAGACGAGTCGCGCCGAAGAACTGATTGTCCCGCAGGAAGTCCGCCAACATTAACGACGTCAAAAACAGCGGCCTTAGCAGAATTTGCAGGTTTTCGTTCGCCGGGCTGTAGTACCGATCCCAACTACAACGGGTGTACTGGTTGTAAACCGATGTCAGCGATTGACGGTGCTGCGCAGCGTCATGAAAACCGCGCTCGGTCACCCGCTCCGGGTGCATCCAGAGATGACTGGCCAGTGGAAAAAACCCGGAAAAGCGCTCGCCGACCGCAATGCCGTCGACTTCAGAGGCAATCACGTTGGCAAAACCCCAGGCCGGGATGTGACCCCATTCCGATTGCCCTGTCGGAAAGAATTCCCAGTAATGCATCGAGTCGCCAAAGGCTGCGTAGGTGATGTTATTGGTGGTCAGAGCGCAGCGATCAATCTTCAGAATCACTTCGCCAACCGCCGGAATCAGGCTGCGCTGCTCATACTCGATACGACTTTGATCGAGGGCGTTTTTACGGGTGATCAGCCGTGTGACCGTGCTCGGACTTTGCATTGTTCAGACTCCTTGTCGCACGGCTGATCAACAGTCGACTGGCCAGCGCTTCCTGAGCGCAAGCGCTGGCACCCAACCGATCAAGCCTTTTTAAATTGCTCGACCCAGTCAGCGTAGGCATTGATGAAGTTCTGCAAAAACGGCCGGAGCGACTCGGACAACTGACCCGAAGCGTCGAACGCCGAACCGGCGTTGCTCAGGTAGGCTTCCGGTTGCTGCATGCAGGGCACGTTGAGAAACACCATGGACTGGCGCAAATGGTGGTTGGCGCCGAAACCGCCGATAGCGCCGGGCGAAGCGCTGATCACCGCACCCGGCTTACCACCCCAGGCGCTCTTGCCATAAGGGCGCGAACCGACGTCGATGGCGTTCTTCAAGGGTGCAGGAACGGAGCGGTTGTATTCCGGCGTTACAAACAGCACCGCGTCGGATGAGCTCACCTGATCTCGGAAAGTGCTGTAGGCTGCCGGCGGGGTTACGTCGATGTCTTCGTTGTAGAGCGGCAGGTCGCCAATCTCGACGATGTTCAGCCTGAGGTTTGCCGGAGCCAGCTCAGCCAGCGCCAGCGCGACTTTGCGGTTGATCGACTGCTTTCTCAAACTGCCAACCAGGACAGCAATCGTATAGACCTTGCTCATTGGGAACTCCCGACTATCTGGCTAAAGGAGCCTGTAGTTATAGATGATTCGGCAACACTTCATGTGTTCCATGTCGCAGAATGGCAGTTAAATACTATTTTTTTCCTGTAGGAAAACTTACCTAGCTTATCGACGGTCTACAGAACCGCAAATTGAGTGACTTATCTCCAGAGGTTCTAAGCAGATGGCAGCAGTACTCGTCGGACAATTCCATGCAAGAGACGCGGAAGGCCGTGTTTATTCAGTGCATGAGTTCCAGGAATCCACCCCGTCGCAAGACGGCATCGCCGGCCCTGCGCCAGTCACCACCTATAAGCTGGCGATCGGTGATCGCGTGAACAAGGTCGATGACAACGAATTTTTGTTGGTGCAATCGGGCGTCACCATCACCCGCGAGCCCGAAAACAACATCGCCTCATAAGCCGCCGCTATGAGCTGAAGTCATAGGCACGGACTTGGGTTAGGATTCAGTTACTGACCCCTTACCTGCTGAACATGGACTTCACGCATGCGTTTACGTCATATCGAAGTGATCCAGGCGCTCCTGCAAACCGGTCATCTGGGCACCGCTGCCGAGATGCTGCAATTGCCGGTGGCCGGGGTCGAGGGGATTTTGCGCGAAGCCGAGGATCAGCTCGGCTTCATGCTGTTTGCCAGCGTACGCGGGCGCTTGCAGGCCACCCGCGAGGCGCGGGAGTTGCAGGTCGAGATCGCTCACGTCTACGAAGCCCTCGAACCGGTGCAGCGGCTGGCCAACAGCCTCAAACAGTACCTGGCGCCGCCGTTGCGGATCATTTGCACGCCGCCCTTGGCGCAACAGTTGTTGCCACAGGGCATCGCCACCTTGCGTCGACGATTCCCCGATGCACCCTGCTCACTGCTCAGCCAACCCACCCGTGAAATCGTCAGAAGCCTGCTGTTGCGTGAAAGCGATCTGGGCTTGAGCCTGCACGACCCCGATCACCCCGACATTCAGTGCCAGATCATTGCCCAGGGTAAACTCCAGCTCCTGGCGCCTCACGGCTGGCTGCAACCCAAGCAAAAATACATTTCCGTACAAGACCTGGCTGGCCAATCGATGGTCGGGCTGGAAGGTCACGACCCGCTCAGCGTGATGTTCGAGAGCAAGCTGCACGCCTTGCGCCCGGCACCGGTGGTGCAAACCCGGGTCCAGACCCACCAGATGATGCGCAGCATGGTCGAGGCCGGCGAAGGCCTGGCGATTGTCGATCCGTTTACCGCCATCGGCGCCAAGGCCAGTGGACTGGACGTTTGCCCGCTGTCACCGGCGGTTCCGATCAGTCTTTATGCCTTGACCCTGAACAATGCCGCGATATCTCCCGCGATTCAGGCCTTGCTGGAGATCATCAAGGAACAAGCCGAGGCGATGTTGGCGAACTAAGCGGACTTTCCAACGGGTTGTCGAACAACCGATACCAGAACAACGCCACTTCAGCGGTTTGCGGATCAATACCCCGATAGCGCAGATGATCGATGCCGCCGATCACATACCCGCAACGTTCATACAGCCGGCAGGCGCCCAGGTTGTTGTTCTGGGTTTCCAGCATGATGCCCGGCAGTTTCTTCTTGCGGCTCCAGAACTGCGCGACATCCAGCAGCGCCTTGGCCACCCCGTGGCGACGCGCCGGGGCGTGTACCGCCAGCTCATCGATATGGGCAAAACCGTTCCAGTTGGTGCTGACCACGATGTGCCCCACCGGGTGGTCGTCGAGGTACGCCATGAAAATCGCACTGTCGGCCGCGTTCCGGTAACTGGCGAACTCTTCCGGGTCAATGCCATAGCATTTGCGGTAGGGCGTAATGCTTTGCAGCGGCCATTGATCCACCGGCTTATTGATCTCTGCGGCGGCGTAAGCCCGGACCTCGAAACTGAAGTCACTGCCCCAGATATACGCAGCAAATCCCTGATCGGCGACACGTACCGCCAGACCCGGATGCTTGGGGTTGATGACCGGTTGCATACTGGGGAAAGTTCTCACAGCTTGATGCAATCGACGGTGTAACACCGCCCATTGCCCTCGTCTTCATGCTGCAGGCCGTGCACATCGGCGACGAAGCCCGGGAAACTGCTGTCGAACGTACGGGCGAACGCCAGGTAATCGATGATCGAGCGCGTCGACTCAGTGAAGCGTTCGCCGGGCATGATCAGTGGAATCCCCGGCGGGTATGGCACCAGCATCACCGCCGCGATCCGCCCCTGCAACTGGTCGATGGGCACCGCCTCGACCTCGCCACGGACCAATTGATCGTAGGCGTCGGCCGGTTTCATGGCGATCTCCGGAAGCACGGTGTACATGCGCTTGAGGTGCTTGGCCGTGGCGTTGCTGCGGTAGCAGGCGTGCAATTGATCGCACAGGTCGCGCAGCCCCATGCCCTGATAACGCGCCACATCGCGTTGCGCGACACATGGCAGACAAGCCGCCAGGCTGATGTTGGCGTCGTAGTTGCGTTTGAATTCAAGCAGCTCGGTGAGCAAGGTGCTCCATTTGCCCTTGGTAATGCCCATGGAAAACAGCACCAGGAATGAATACAGACCGGTCTTCTCCACCACCAGCCCACGTTCCCAGAGGAATTTGCTGACCACCGCCGCCGGAATCCCCCGCTCGCTCAACGCGCCTCCGGCTGTCAGGCCCGGCATCACCAGCGTCACTTTGATCGGGTCCAGCAGCACGTAATCTTCCGCAATGTCGCCAAAGCCATGCCAGTCGGCTTCGGGCTGCAACAGCCAGTCCGAGGTCGTCACCTTGTCGATCCCTTCCACCAGCGGCGGCTGCCAGATGGAGAACCACCAGTCATCGGCGGCGATGTGCTGACGCAGATTGGCCAGCGCTCGACGAAAACTCAGGGCCTCATCGAACATTTCTTGCAGCAACGACCGGCCGGCCGGGCCTTCCATCATCGCCGACGCGACATCCAGCGAGGCGATGATGCTGTACTGCGGCGAAGTGGAGATGTGCATCATGAAGGCTTCATTGAAGCGGTCGCGGTCCAGTTGCCGTGCGCCGCCATCCTGCACGTGAATCATCGACGCCTGACTGAAGGCTGCCAGCAGTTTGTGGGTGGAATGGGTGGTGAACACCAGCGGGCTGTCTTCAGTGCGCGAAGTGCCCATGCCATAACGCCCGGCGAAGAACTCGTGAAACGCCGCGTAGGCGTACCAGGCTTCGTCGAAGTGCAAGACTTCGACACTGTTGCCCAGGGTTTGCTTGATCAGCTCGGCGTTGTAGCAGAGGCCGTCGTAAGTCGAATTGGTCACCACCGCCAACTTGACCTTGGGCTCTCGGCCCTGGGTCAGCGGGCTCGCGTCGATCTTGGCCTGAATCGATTCGCGGCTGAACTCGCTCAGCGGAATCGGCCCGATGATCCCCAACTCATTGCGCTCCGGACACAGGTACAACGGAATCGCCCCGGTCATGATGATTGAGTGCAACACCGACTTGTGGCAGTTGCGATCCACCAGCACCAGATCGTCACGCGCGACCATGGCTTGCCAGACGATCTTGTTGGCGGTCGAGGTGCCATTGATCACGAAAAACGTGTGGTCGGCGCCGAAATTACGCGCCGCACGCGCCTCGGCTTCGGCCAGTGGCCCGGTGTGGTCCAGCAGCGAGCCGAGTTCCGGCACCGAGACCGACAAGTCTGAACGCAGGGTGTTCTCGCCAAAAAACTGGTGAAACGCCTGCCCCACCGGGCTCTTGTGGTAGGCCACGCCACCACCGTGCCCTGGGGTGTGCCAGGAATAGTTGGAGTCGGCAGTGTGTTGCACCAATGCTTTGAAAAACGGTGGCAGCAAGCCATCGAGGTAGCTGCGCGCCGCCCGGGCGACCTGGCGCGCCAGAAACGGCACGGTGTCTTCGAACAAATAAAGAATGCCGCGCAACTGGTTCAGCTCGCTCATGGCATCGGCCGGGGCGTTTTCCAGAGTGACTTGCTCGCCCAGGGCGAAGATCGGCAAATTCGGTGCGCGGGCACGGGCCACGCGAATCAGCTCGACCATGTTCTGTAAAAGATGGGTGTTTTCCCCGGCGCCTTCGGCGGCGATCAACATGCACGCGAGGCCGTGGTGAGTCGAAGCCACCAGCCGCCCTTCGGCGTAATCCACCGCCGAAAAGATACTGAAGCCTTCCTGTTCCAGCTCCCGGGCGATGCCACGCACGCGATCACCGGCGACCGTGTCGGCCTTGATATCGCGGTGGACAATAAGGACCGGGAACTTCAAGTCTTTATACATGGGGCTCGGCGTCCTGAGGCGGCGGACCGTGGTCTGCCAATACACTCAGGGTAGAGGGTTGAGGCTCTTGTGGCGAGCGAATGCACCAATGCAGAGCAAGCACCTCATTGTGGCGGGGGGTTGCCCTTATGCCGGTCAGTTAAGGAAAAACTCGCCGAGCACATAACCTGTGGCGAGGGAGCTTGCTCCCGCTGGGTCGCGAAGCGTCCCTAAAATCAGCCACCGCGAGTATTCAGATGGAACGCGATTGCCGGATGACGACCGCTTCGCGGCCGAGCGGGAGCAAGGTCCCTCGCCACAACAACCCGCTCGATTCACAGTCTGCCGGTTAGCCCTGCGCCTTGGCCTCTGCCAGCTGGGTCCAGAGCGCCGGGGCACCGGCAGACTTGGCAATCACTTCAAGGCGCGCGGCGTGCTCGGCCAGGTCCGCTTCACTGGCGCGAATGATTCGCGTCGGCTGGCGATCGGCCGGCAGACGACGGATCTCGCTCGCCTGATTGCCCGAGCCTTCACCGGAACCATTGCCGTCGGACGCATTTCCGGCCAGCGAAAGACTGGTCTGACCGCCGGTCATGGTCAGGTAAACGTCGGCGAGAATCTCGGAGTCGAGCAAGGCGCCGTGCAGTTCACGGCCGGAGTTGTCGACGCCATAGCGTTTGCACAAGGCATCGAGGCTGTTGCGCTGCCCGGGGTGACGCTCACGGGCCATCATCAGGGTGTCGAGGATCGAGCAATGCTGCGTGATATCCGCCCGATCCTGCTGGCCCATCAGCGCGAATTCGTTGTTGATGAAGCCAACGTCGAACGCCGCGTTATGGATGATCAGCTGCGCGCCCTTGATAAATTCAAAGAACTCATCGGCCACCTCAGCGAAACGCGGCTTGCCCACCAGAAACTCGTTGGTGATGCCGTGGACGCCAATCGCGCCCTCGTCACTTTCCCGGTCTGGCTGCAAATAAACGTGGAAATGCCGGCCCGTCAGGCGTCGACCGATCAACTCGACGCAACCGATCTCGATAATCCGGTGGCCGTCGGTCACCGGCATGCCGGTGGTTTCGGTGTCGAGCACCACCATCCTCTGAGCCATCTTCTTTCAACCCCTCTTCGTGCCGTTTTGCATAAGGCGGCGATGTTAACACAGAGCTTGAAAGTGCTCGCTCCCACAAGGGATACCTCAACCCTGATCACCGCCGCCAACCGGCATCACCAGACCGGTGATATAAGCCGCATCGTCTGACGCCAGAAACAGAATCGCCCCGACCTGCTCGTCAATGGTGCCGTAGCGCTTCATCAGGCTGCTGTCGACGGTTTGATCGACGATCTGCTGATACCAGACCTTCTCCTGCGGAGTTTGCTCGGCACTGTTGCGTGGAATCCGCCGTGGCGGTGCCTCGGTGCCGCCCGGTGCGGTGGCATTGACCCGCACGCCTCGCTCGGCGGTTTCGAACGCCAGGCACGCAGTAAGAGCATTGACCCCGCCCTTGGCCGCGCCGTAAGGCACACGATTGACTCCACGCGTGGCAATCGATGACACGTTGACGATGGCGCCGCTGCCCTGCTCCAGCATGAACGGCAGCGCGGCATGGCAGCACCACAGGGTCGGAAACAGCGAACGCCGGACTTCGGCTTCAATCTGTTGCTCTTCGTAGTGTTCGAAAGGCTTGGCCCAAATGGTGCCACCGACGTTGTTGACCAATATATCCAAACGACCAAAGCGCTCGATCGCCGCCGTCATCACACGGTTGCACTCGGCGTACTGCTCAAGGTCAGCGGTGAGGGTCAGCACTTCGCAGGTCTGCCCCAGTTGCGCTTGCAGCTCGAAAACCAGTTCGGAACGGTCAACCAGCACCAGCCGCGCGCCCTCAGCCGCCATCCGCTCGGCAACCCGGCGACCAATCCCCTGGGCCGCACCGGTAATCAACGCGACTTTTTGCTCGAATCTGTTCATTTCAATACCTCGGTGTGCCTGTCAGTCAAGGCCCACAACCTGTGGGAGCGAGCCTGCTCGCGAAGAGGGCGGCACATGCAGAATCGATGTGACTGACACACCGCTATCGCGAGCAGGCTCGCTCCCACAGGTCCGTATCGGCGCCTGAATTGTTTACGCCGCACTCGCAGCGAATTTTTCGTAGTAGAAGTTTTTCGGCGCAATGCCCTGCTCGCGGATGTACTGGCTGACAGCTTCGACCATCGGCGGTGGGCCGCAGAGGTAGACGTCGACATCGCCGTCGTTCAAGTGTTTGGGCTCGATGTGCTGGGTCACATAGCCCTTGAGCGGGTGCGCGCTATGCGGGTTGGCCACGCAGGCGCTGAAACTGAAGTTCGGGATCCGCGCAGCCAAGGCTTGCAGACGGTCCAGTTCCACCAGGTCAAAATCGTGGGTCACGCCATAGATCAAGTGCAACGGGTGTTCGCTGCCCTGATCGGCGATTCTCTCCAGCATCGCGGTGAACGGCGCCAGCCCCGTGCCGCCGGCCAACAGCAGCAACGGGCGCTGAATATCGCGCAGGTAAAAACTGCCCAGCGGCCCGGCCAGGCTCATGCTGTCGCCGGCCTTGGCGATGCCGGTGAGAAAGCTGCTCATCAGCCCGCCCGGCACATTGCGGATCAGAAAACTGACTTCGCCGTCGCGTTGCAACGAGCTGAACGAATAGGCGCGGCTTTGCTCACTGCCGGGCACACCGAGGTTGACGTATTGCCCCGGCAGGAACGCCAGTTTGCTCAGCGCTTCGCCTTTGATCGACAGTGCAATCGTGCTGTCCGAGAGCTGACGAACTTCACTGATGGCCGCGCTGTAGCGGGCTTGTTGGGTATGACAAACGTCCGAAGACACGGGCACGCGCACCACGCAATCGCTGAGGGCGCGCATCTGGCAGGTCAGCACAAAACCCTTTTTGGCCTCGTCGCTGCTGAGGGCGTCTTCGATGTATTCCTCGCCCAAGTCGTAGCGCCCGGCTTCGGCGAAGCATTTGCAGGTGCCGCAAGCGCCGTCGCGGCAGTCCAGCGGGATGTTGATGCCCTGGCGATACGCGGCGTCGGCCACGGTTTCACCGGGATTGGCGTCCACGAAACGGGTGACGCCGTCTTCAAAATTGAGTGCGATGGAATGAGTCATGACGGCCGCCTCACAGGTGATAGACATCGATGACCTGACGAACGTAGTCGTTCTTCAGGATCACTTTCTTGGCCTTGATCAGCGGGCTGTCGCCCCGCACGTCAAGGGTGTAGAAACTGCTGCCGAAATAGCTGTCGACGGTCTTGTAGCGAAAGCTCAGGGTGTGCCAGTTGAAGCGCACCTTGCACAGCCCGTCGGCCTGTTCCAGCAGCTCGATGTTGCTGATGTTGTGCGAAGTCCGGGTGTCCGGCACGCTGGCGCTGGAGCGCTCGGTCTTGATCCGGAAGATGCGGTCTTCCAGGCCTGTGCGGTTGCCGTACCAGATCAGCGAGATTTCCCGTTGCGGGTCCTCGGTCAGCTCGTCGTTATCGTCCCAGGACGGCATCCAGAAGGTTGCGTCGGCGGCGTACAGCTCCAGCCAGTTGTCCCATTCCTTGTCGTCGAGGTAGCGCGCTTCGCGGTAGAGGAAATCGCGCACGGCGTCGTAAGTGATGCTCATGACAGCTCCTCCACCTTGATCATCGCCGACTGTTCTTCGCTCAATGCCTTGAGCATGGTTTGCTGCCAGTACTTGTGTTGCAGCACGAACAGACCTTCGTCTTCGGTGCGTACACCGCTGAGCAATGGGTGCAGATCGATCTCTTTGGCCGCCTCATCGGCCCCTTCGACCCAGTGCTCGGCACCACGTGACATATCGTTCCAGGCCGTGGTGCTGCCCTGGTAGCCCATCTGGCAGGAGCGGAATTCTTCAAGATCGTCCGGGGTCGCCATGCCGCTGACGTTGAAAAAGTCCTCGTACTGACGAATCCGGCTCGAACGCGCGCTGTCGCTTTCGCCTTTGGGGGCGATGCAGTAAATGGTGATTTCGGTGCGGTTGACCGAGATCGGCCGGGCGATACGTACCTGCGAACTGAACTGATCCATGAGGTAAACGTTGGGGTACAGGCACAGGTTGCGCGAGTTCTCGATCATCCAGTCGGCGCGGGACTGACCAAAGTCCTTGGCCAGTTCATCGCGACGCTCGTACAGCGGACGGTCCTCAGGGTTGGACCAACGGGTCCAGAGCAGCATGTGGCCCTTGTCGAAAGAGTAGAACCCCCCGCCTTGCTTGGCCCAGGTGCCGGCACTCATGGTTGGGTTCGCGTCACCGCATTCGCGCTGCTTGCGCTGGTTCTGGGTCGCCGCATAGTTCCAGTGCACGGAGCTGACGTGATAGCCGTCGGCGCCATTTTCGGCGGTGAGTTTCCAGTTGCCTTCATAGATGTAACTGGATGAACCGCGCAGCACTTCAAGGCCATCGACGGACTGGTCGACGATCATGTCGATGATCTTCGCCGACTCGCCCAGGTGCTCAACCAGCGGCACCACATCGGCCTTGAGGCTGCCGAACAGGAAGCCTCGATAGGATTCGAAGCGTGCGACTTTGGTCAGGTCGTGGGAGCCCTCGCAATTGAAGCTCGCCGGATAACCGGCTGACGTCGGGTCCTTGACCTTGAGCAGCTTGCCGGAGTTGTTGAAGGTCCAGCCATGGAACGGGCAGGTGTAGGAGGACTTGTTGCCGGTCTTGTGCCGGCAGAGCATCGCCCCACGATGGCTACAGGCGTTGATGAACGCGTTGAGCTCACCGTCCTTGTTGCGCGCAATGAAGATCGACTGGCGGCCCATGGTGGTGGTGTAGAAATCGTTGTTGTTCGCAATCTGGCTCTCGTGGGCGAGGTACAGCCAGTTGCCTTCAAAGATGTGTTGCATCTCGAGATCGAACAATCGTGGGTCGGTAAACATCTCCCGCTTGCAACGGTAGATGCCCTGGTCTTTGTCTTCTTCAAGCAGGGAGTGAAGGTATTCGGGTCGCAGGGACATGGCCGCCGCCTCCATTGTTTTTATTCAGGCAGGCTCATGCTAGGGCGGGTGATGAAGGGGCAATATCCGCTGGGTGCAGACCTTTATCCGTTTTGTGCAATCATCCCCATGGACATCCATGTGGGAGCGAGCCGGCTCCGGGCGGCGTTCCGACGATAGCAACGGGTCAGTCAACATTGATGTTGAATGTACCGCCGTCATCGCGAGCAGGCTCGCTCCCACAGAGTCTTGTATTAGTGGCGGCGTTTGAGAGTGTCCGACGGCAATTCGCCGAACTGTTTGCGGTAGCTTTCGGAGAACCGTCCCAGGTGCAAAAAGCCGTAATCCATGGCCAGCTCGGTCACGTTACGCACGGTGCAGGTGGGGTCGCTGAGGCAGGCGTTGACCCGCTCGAGCTTTTTCTGTCGGATGTAGTTTTTCGGCGTGGTGGCCGCATTGCGCTCGAACAACCCATACAGCGAACGCAGGCTCATTTGCGCCTGACGCGCCAGTTCTTCGCTGCAAATGTCCTGCTTGAGGTTGCGTTCGATGTAGTCGGCGATCAACTCGAAGTTCGCTGACTGCGAACCCAGGCCGAGGCGCCTGACGTTGGTTTTCATCAAACTGAGCATCTTGCTCACGACAATTTGCGTGTAATGCTCCTGAACACGCGGCATGCGCTCGGTCGCTTCGGCCTCCTGGCAGACCATGCCCAGCAAGTTGACGAAACCTTCGAGTTCGTCCAGTTGGTAGCGATTCTCCAGAAAACGCACCCCCTGCCCCGGGTGCAACCAGCGTTGCTCCTGGCACACCGACTCCAGCAGGCTGGCGGGCATTTTCACGATGAATTTTTCGCAGTCGTCGGAATACGTCAGGTCTACCGGATCGTCCGGGTTGATCAGCAGCAACTCACCGGGAGCAAAGTAGTGCTCCTGCCGATGACCGCGCCACAGGCAGTTTCCGCGTAACAGCACTTGCAGGTGATAGAGGGTTTCCAGCGCCGGCGAGGTCACCCGCACGCTGCCGCCATAGCTAATACGGCACAGGTCGAGGCTGGCAAATTTACTGTGATTGAGACTGGCCTGTGGGTTGCCGGTTCTGGGCAGGCGAATGCAATGGTTGCCCACGTGTTGATTGACGTAGCCCGACACCGCATAGGGGTCGGCCTGTTCAAACACTCTGCTGCGCTCACTCAATAGATGCGCTTGCATAACCGGTCACTCTCATTGTTTTTATAGGCTGTGATGGTGGCGCTTTTGAGCGCTCCCTCTCAGGCAAATCAGGCACGGCCATTCTATGTAAGTCGCCACCGAGCGGAAGGCCACGAGATAAACGATCAGTTATCTCGTGGCCTGGGCCAGCGCTGCTGATCAGCTCTCCAGCGCGCGAACCCGCTCGTTACGATGCTGCTCGTCTGGTTGCGCCGACGATTGCAGGGTGAAATCGAATTCAATCTCGGCAAACCGCCCGCTGACGCCATGCTCACGTGCACGCCGCTGATCGTCACTGAAGGTGATTTTGGCGATCAGTTCGTCACGGGTGGCGTAGGCGAAATCGTCGTGCAGGTACTTGTCGCCGTCCAGGTTGATCTGGGTGGTCAGATGGCGATGGTCATCCGCCGAGATGAAGAAGTGGATGTGTGCCGGGCGCTGGCCATGGCGGCCCAGTTGGTCAAGCAGTTGCTGGGTCGGACCGTCCGGCGGGCAACCGTAGCCCGACGGCACGATGCTACGGAAGCGATAGCGGCCTTCGGCATCGGTGACGATCCGGCGACGCAGGTTGAACTCCGACTGGCTGGCATCAAAGTACGAATAAGTACCACCGGTGTTGGCGTGCCAGACATCCACCACGGCCCCGGCCAGCGGCTTGCCGTCGGTGTTCTTGACCTGACCCTGCATGAACAGCACCACGCCCGGATCGACGCCGTCGTCCAGCCGTGCTTCGCCGTTGGACAATGGCGCACCAGCGACATACAGCGGACCTTCGATGGTACGAGGGGTGCCACCGGACTTACCGGCCTGCGCGTCTTCGGCGTCCATCAACAGGTCCAGGTAGTGCTCCAGACCAAGGCCGGCCACCAGCAGACCCGCCTCTTGGCGCGCACCCAATTCGTTCAGGTAGTTGACGGCTTTCCAGAACTCTTGCGGGGTCACTTCAAGGTCTTCGATGATGTTCACCGAATCACGCAGGATGCGGTAGATCAGCGCTTTGGCGCGTGGATTGCCGCCCTCATTGAGCAGACCGCTGGCGTCTTCGAGAAATTTCTGTGCACTGGCAGTGTGGGAAATTCTGACGTTCATGATTGATCCTCATCTTGTATTTATTAGAGTACAGAACAGGCGAACAACGGCTCAGCGATCGTCCTCATGAATAGAGGAAGGATGCCTGCACATCGCGTTCACTTCGATAGCCATGTAGGGATAAAGCGGTAATTGCATGAGCAGGTCGTGCAGTTCCTGCACGCTGTCGACGTCGAACACGCTGTAATTGGCGTACAGCCCGGCGATGCGCCACAGATGGCGCCACTTGCCCTGCTGTTGCAGGCGCTGGGCCAAGGCCTTTTCATCGGACTTGAGCTGAGCGGCGCGCTCAGGGTTCATGTCGACCGGCAGGTTCACGGTCATCTTTACGTGGAACAACATGCGCATCTCCTCAGACGGAATGAATGGCAGTGGAGGTTTTGTCGCGGCGGAAGAACGCCAGACGCTCTTCGTCCAGGCTCAGGCCAAGGCCAGGTGCCTGCGAAACATGCAAATGGAAATCGCGGTAAACCAGCGGCTCGCTGAGGATGTCTTCGGTGAGCAACAGCGGGCCGAACAGTTCGGTGTCCCAGCTCAGCTTGTTCAACGTGAGGAACGCATGGGCCGAGGCCAGCGTGCCGATCCCGCCTTCGAGCATGGTGCCGCCATACAGGCCGATGCCTGCCGCTTCAGCGATTGCTGCCGTACGCAGCACCGCCCGAGGACCGCCGTTTTTGGCGATCTTCAGCGCAAACACCGAAGCGGCGCCTTCGCGTGCCAGGTTGAACGCATCTTCCACGCACTCGATCGACTCGTCCGCCATGATCGGTGCCGGGCTGATCGCGTTGAGGCGCACCATGCCGGAACGGTTGTTGCGCGAAATCGGTTGCTCGATCAGGTCGATGCCATTGCCGCCGAGAATCCGGCAGGCTCGCAGAGCGATAGCTTCGTCCCAGGCCTGGTTGACGTCGACGCGCACGCTGGCGCGGTCCCCCAGGGCCTTTTTGATTGCAATGACGTGAGCCAGGTCGCGATCGACTTCTCCGGCCCCGATCTTCAACTTGAAGATCCGGTGGCGACGCAGGTCGAGCATCTGCTCGGCTTCAGCGATGTCCTTGGCGGTATCGCCGCTGGCCAGCGTCCAGGCCACTGGCAACGCGTCGCGTACGCGGCCACCAAGCAACTCGCTGACCGGCAGACCCAGGCGCTTGCCCTGGGCATCGAGCAAGGCGGTTTCGATACCGGACTTGGCGAAGGTATTGCCGCGAATGCTGCGCTCAAGGCGCAACATCGCCGCGTTGATGTTGCAAGCGTCCTGCTCCAGTAACAGCGGCGCGAAGTGTTTATCGATGTTGGTCTTGATGCTGTCCGGGCTTTCATTGCCGTAGGCCAGGCCACCGATGGTGGTCGATTCGCCGATCCCTTCGATACCGTCTTTGCTGCGCACACGGATGATCACCAGCGTCTGGTTCTGCATGGTGTGCATCGCCAGCTTGTGCGGGCGGATGGTCGGCAGATCGACGATGATCGTCTCGATCGATTCAATGGCAGAAGAAAGCATGTCGATACCCGTCAGGTTCTTGAAGTTCTGTGACGGATTCTCGTACGGCTTTTTTCAGGGTTCCAATATAGAATTGGTCTGGTTCGATACCTTAAAGGTATTCATCATTGTCGACTGCGGAGGGTTCATGGAGCTGCGTCATCTGCGTTACTTCCAGGTGTTGGGCCAAACCTTGAATTTCACCCGGGCCGCCGAGCGTCTGCACATCGCGCAGCCGCCGTTGAGCCGGCAGATTCAGCAACTGGAAGATGAACTCGGGGTGGTGTTGCTGGAGCGTGGCAGGCCCTTGCGTCTGACCGAAGCCGGGCGGTTTTTCCTGGAGCACTCCACTGCCCTGCTGGAGCAACTGCACAAGGTCTGCGACAACACCCGACGTATCGGCCTGGGTGAAAAGACCTGGCTGGGCATCGGATTTGCTCCTTCGACCCTTTATGGGGTGTTACCGGAACTGATTCGCCGCCTGCGCAGCAACGAGCTGCTGGAACTGGAATTGGGCCTTTCGGAAATGACCACGCTGCAACAGGTACAGGCGCTCAAGGCTGGACGTATCGACGTCGGCTTCGGACGAATCCACATTGATGATCCGGCGATCATCCAGACTGTATTGAACGAGGACAGACTGGTCGCGGCCCTGCCCGCCGGGCATCCACTGCTGGCCGGTCCCATCAGCCTCACCGAGCTGGCCAATGAACCGTTTGTGCTCTACCCCGGCAATCCCCGGCCCAGCTATGCCGACCATGTGATCGCGTTGTTCGAATCCTATGGCGTGACCATCAAGGTCGCGCAATGGACCAACGAGCTGCAGACCGCCATCGGCCTGGTGGGCGCTGGCATCGGCGTGACGCTGGTGCCGGCCTCAGTGCAGTTGCTGCACCGCGACGACATCGGGTTCACCCCGGTGCTGGAAACCAACGCCACTTCGCCGATCATCCTGAGCCGACGCGTCGGCGATGTATCACCGGGGTTGAGTCATTGCCTGAAAATGATCGAGGAGTTGCGCATGCGTAAGCCGCTGTAACGGCCTTGCGCAGTTTTTAACAATCATTAGCAAAGCTCATAAAGATTGGCGAGTGGCCCCTTGTTAGCGTGTGTTCCGAGTATTTCCTACAGGAATCGCACACGTCATGACGACCACCGCCACCCTTATCACGCTGCTGATCGTCGGCAGCCTGTTCAGCACCACCGTGCGGGCCACCAGCTTTGTGATGAGCACCGACATCACCCTGAGCATGACCATGAGCTCCACCAAAGGCACCAGCAGCTCATTCAAGGATGACAAGATCGTACTGGCGGCCAAGTCCGATGCCGCTGCGTTTGTGGCCAGTCGCGGCGACATTCGCGGTGTTCAGCTGGAAGCCGCCTTTGAACGAATCCGCAGCGTGCTCGCCGGCCAGGTTTATTCGGATGAACAACTGGCCGCGGCGATTCTGGTACTGTGATCAGGCGCCTCAGTCCTGCTTGTAACCGCGGACGTCGTCGACGCCACGGTTGGCCAACTGGTCGGCGCGTTCGTTGCCAGGATGCCCGACGTGTCCGCGCACCCACTTCCAGGTCACGTTGTGGCGATTGACCTGCTCGTCGAGCAGCTTCCACAGATCAGCGTTTTTCACCGGCTCTTTCGCGGCGGTTTTCCAGCCGCGCTTCTTCCAGTTGACCATCCACTCGTTGATGCCTTTCATCACGTACTGCGAGTCGGTGACCAGCAGCACGTCGCAGGAGCGCTTGAGTTCTTCCAGGCCACGAATCGCGCCCATCAGCTCCATGCGGTTGTTGGTGGTATTGGCTTCGCCGCCCCAGAGTTCCTTTTCAACGCCCTTGCACACCAGCAGTGCGCCCCAGCCGCCAGGGCCGGGGTTGCCCTTGCAGGCGCCGTCGGTGAAGAGTTCTACGCTATCGCTCATGCCAATCTATCCAGAAAATGTCTGTGGCCTGCCAATCAATGACCGACAACGCCCGAGGCCGGGCTAGCCCGGCCGGGAAAATTAAAAGTGTATTACGGCTTGCTGTCGCGGCGATTGACCTTGGCCATCGGCAGCGGAATCAGCTTGCCCATGGGCTCGCGGCGCACCTGGCGGACCGGTCGCAAACCAACGACGATCTTGCGCGCCACCAATAAATAGAAACCGCCACCGGACAACTGCCAGTCACCGGCCTTGCGTTCCCAGCCGGCCAAGCGGGCCTGCCATGCCGGGGACGCGAGCGGCGGACGATAGCACCCGAAGCGGCGTTTCTCCAGCGCAAACCCCAGCAGGTTGAGCCAGTCGACGACCCGCGACGGCGAAATGCAGCGCGCCTTGCGCAAGGCGTCATTGGCAAACACATGCCGCAACCCCCAACTGCTCCAGGGATTGATCCCCACAATCAGCAGGTGCCCACCAGGACGCACCGCGCTGGCGGCTTCACGCAGCAGGCCATGAGGCGACAGACAGAAATCCAGCCCGTGCTGCATCACCACCACGTCGGCGGCGTGCTCACTGATCGGCCAGGCCTGTTCTTCGCAGACAATCTCGACCCCCGGCAACGGCGCACCCAGACGGACATTACGCTGCACCTGCTTCGCCGACGGAGGCGTTTCGGCCGAAGGACCGTAATGCACCAGATAGCCGCCAAAGAAGCGCCCCAACTCGTCTTCGAGCATCCGGCGTTCTTCGTCCAGCAAAAATTGCCCGATGGGACCTGACAACCACTCGCGGGCGGCGGTGATCAATGCCAGCCAGTCAGGATCAGCCTGAGCGAACGCTTTATCGGTCATTGCATTCTCCAACTCGACAAGAAGCTTAGGGTCTGTTGACGTTTGGTGGCGGCCGCGACGGATGCCCACTTGATGCAGGGCAAGGCGCGAGGAACGCCATTTGGTTGTTCCAAATAAGTTCCGAGAAACGCAGCCCTGCATCAAGTGGGCCCCGTCCCTTCGGGTTGCGTACCAACGTGCGCGAGGCTGCGTTGCGGGATTTGCTAAGGGAACAACCATTAGCGGCATCCCGCGCCTTGCCTCGCACACGTTGGCCCAGCAACGCGGCTAGCCACCAAACGTCAACAGACCCTAAGATGCACCATTGTTTTCAGCTTGGCGAATCCTGCGATGATACAGATCAGTGCCCTTCCCGCCTTCACCGACAACTACATCTGGTTGTTACAGGATCACCACAACCGGCGCTGCGCGGTGGTCGATCCGGGCGATGCCGCACCGGTTCTGGCGTGGCTGGCCGAACACCCCGAGTGGGTGCTCAGCGACATCCTGGTGACCCACCATCACCATGATCACGTGGGTGGTGTCGAGCGACTCAAAAAAGCGACGGGCGCCACGGTCTACGGCCCGGCGAGCGAAAACATCCCCGGACGGGATGTGGCGCTGAACGATAACGACCGCGTCACCGTACTCGGTTGGGAGTTTGACGTATATGCGGTGCCTGGCCACACCCTGGGTCATATCGCTTACTACCATCATGGCCGGCTGTTCTGTGGCGACACCCTGTTCGCCGCCGGTTGCGGGCGTTTGTTCGAAGGCACACCGGAGCAAATGCACCACTCGCTGAGCCGTCTGGCGGGGTTACCCGAGGATACGCTGGTCTACTGCACCCACGAATACACCCTGAGCAATCTGCGTTTTGCGGTCGCCGTCGAACCGAACAATCCGGACATCGCCGATCGTTTAGAGAAAGTCTCCCAATTACGCGATTCCGGACGCATGACTCTGCCGTCGACCCTGGCACTGGAGAAGCTCACCAACCCTTTTCTGCGTACTGGCGAAACATCTGTCAAACAAAAAGCAGACGAACGGAATGGCCGGGATAACCGGGGTCCTAGTGAGGTTTTTGCGGCCCTGCGGGCTTGGAAAGATACGTTCTAAGCGGGGCCACTATTGGTCCAAAAATTCTGAATGGTTGACCGCACCCCGTGCGCTTTCTAGAATCGCCCGACATTTTCGCCCGGAACTTACTTCCAGCCAATGTCGTCATCTATTCGTAAATCCATCAATTCAGACGCATTGACCCGCCTGGCTCAAGCCATCGCGGTGGCTGTGTCCGCCACCCTGGCGGGCTGCCAAAGCACCAGTCATGTGCCGCAAACCGACGCGGCACATACGCTTTCCACCCGGGCCAAGCAAAAACCTATCTGGCTCAACGAAAAGCCATCGCCGCTAGCCGCACAAGACGTCTGGGAGCGCATGCGCCAAGGCTTCCAGTTGCAGGACGGGCTCGGCGTCAACCCGCGTATCGAGCAACAGCGCCTGTGGTTCGCCAGCAACCCATCGTTTCTTCAAGGCGCCAGCGAACGCGGCAGCCTGTACATCCATTACATCGTCGAACGCCTTGAAGAACGCAACATGCCGCTGGAGCTGGCGCTGCTGCCAGTGATCGAAAGCGCCTACAACCCGATGGCCTACTCGCGCTCCGATGCGGTCGGCCTGTGGCAGTTCATCCCGTCCACCGGGCGTTACTTCAACCTGCGTCAAACCCGCTTCTACGACGGTCGTCGCGACATTACCGCGTCGACGATCGCGGCGATGGACTACCTGACCCGCCTGCACGACATGTTCAACGGTGACTGGCTACTGGCCCTGGCGGCCTACAACGCCGGTGAAGGCACGGTCAGCCGGGCCATCGAGCGTAACGAAAAACTCGGTCTGCCCACCGACTACTGGAACCTGCCGCTGCCGGCGGAAACCCAGGCGTATGTGCCCAAGCTGCTGGCCTTGTCACAAGTGGTCCTGTCGCCAGAAGCCTATGGCGTGAACCTCAACCCGATCGCCAACCGCCCCTACTTCGAAGTCGTCGAAATCAACCAGCGCATGGACCTGTCCAAGGTTGCCGAAGTGGCCAACATCGACGAAGACGAGCTGTTCCAGCTCAACCCGGCCTTCAAGCAACGCACCACCATCGACGGCCCCCAGCATTTGCTGGTGCCGACGTCCAAGGCGCAATTGCTGACCGCCAGCCTGTCGACCATGAAACCCGAAGAGCTGATCAGCAAGCGGTCGCTCAAGCCGGTTTTCGAAGGTGCTGACGACAGTGAGCTGGCAAAGCTCAAGCGCAGCTATCGGGTCAAACGCGGCGATAACCTGACGCAGATCGCCAAGGCCAACAAAGTCGACGTCAAGGACCTGCAACACTGGAACAAACTGACCGGCAAGGAACTCAAGGTCGGGCAGACCCTGGTGATGCGAGACACCAGCAAGCGCAGCGGCACGCGCATCAACACGGTGGTTGCAGCCAACAACAAGAAGCAGACCCAGTACAAGGTCAAGCAAGGCGACTCGCTGTACATAGTCGCCAAGCGCTTCAACGTTGAGATGCAACACCTCAAGCGCTGGAATCCACGTGTCGGCCAGGCCCTCAAACCCGGGCAGATGCTGACGGTTTATTCCCCGCATTAAGACTCCCTGCTACTGGGCTTTTGTGGCGAGGGGGCTGGCCCCCGTCGACCGGTCCGCGTTCGGGCGTAGCAGTCGCAAATGCAGCGGACGCGGTGTGCATGATCAACCGCGGTCGCAGGCTTTAGGGCCGCTTCGCAGCCCAGCGGGGGCAAGCCCCCTCGCCACAGTTTTGCGCTCGACGATGCATAAGTTGAGCGGCCAGAATTACCCGGCACTCCACGCTTTCAGCCCCTGCCTTTTTCCTGTCGATACAAGCTGTTACTGTACGGTCCATAAAGCCCAAGCCGCCTGGATCGGATCTCTGCCTTGACGCGTCCCCTCCTCCTGCTCCCAATCAGTCTGGCCTTGAGCTTCCCTGCAAGCACAACGATCGGCGAAAGCCATGGTAATGCGTGGTGCCTGAAGACTTCGGAGAAAGCCCAATGATGCCGTTGCGTACCCTGCTGGGCCTGGTCTTTGCGGGGTTTGCCTGCGCGGCCCACGCCGCCCCGCAACACGCCCTGACCCTGTACAACGAACCGCCGAAATACCCGGCGGACTTCAAACACTTCGATTACGTGAACCCGGACGCGCCCAAGGGCGGGATCTTCCGTCAGGCCGGCTTCGGCGGCTTCGACAGCCTCAACCCGTTTATCAGCAAGGGGGTGGCGGCCGAAGATATCGGCCTGATCTACGACACCCTGGCCAAACACGGGCTCGATGAACCGTTTACCGAATACGGCTTGATCGCCGGCAAAATCGAAAAGGCGCCGGACAACAGTTGGGTACGCTTCTACCTGCGCCCCGAGGCGCGTTTCCATGACGGCCATCCGGTGCGTGCCGAAGACGTGGTGTTCAGCTTCCAGGCCCTGATGAAAAACGGTGCGCCGCTTTATCGCGGTTACTACAGCGATGTCGCCGACGTGATCGCCGAGGACCCGTTGCGGGTGCTGTTCACGTTCAAGCACACCAGCAACCGCGAGCTGCCGCTAATCCTCGGACAGCTGGCGATACTGCCCAAGCACTGGTGGGAAAACCGCGACTTCAGCAAGGGCAATCTGGAAATTCCGCTGGGCAGCGGCCCGTACAAGGTCAGTGAGGTCAAGGCCGGGCGCTCGATCCGCTATGAGCGGGTCAAGGACTACTGGGGCAAGGACCTGCCGGTCAATCGGGGCTTTTACAACTTCGACACCATGACCACCGATTACTACCGCGACAACACCGTCGCGCTGGAAGCCTTGAAGGCTGGGCAGTTCGACTACTGGCTGGAGATGAGCGCGAAAAACTGGGCCAACGCCTACAACAATCCGGCCGTCACCGAGGGTCGCCTGATCAAGGAGCAGATTCCAAACGGCAACCCCATCGGTATGCAGGGTTTTGTCTTCAACCTGCGCCGCCCGGTATTCCAGGATGTGCGTGTGCGCCAGGCCCTGAGCCTGTTGCTGGACTTCGAGTGGACCAACAAGCAGCTGTTCAACGGCGCCTACGCTCGCACCCGAAGCTACTTCGAAAACTCCGAAATGGCCGCCACCGGCCTGCCGGATCAGGATCAACTGGCGATCCTCGATCCGTTCCGGGGAAAAATCCCCGATCAGGTCTTCAGCGAAGCCTTCCAGAACTCCGTCTGTGACGGCAGCGGGATGATCCGTGCCCAACAGCGCAAGGCTTATCAACTGTTGCAGGAAGCCGGCTGGCGGATCGTCGACGACAAGATGGTCGACACGACAGGTAAACCGGTGAGCATCGAATTCCTGCTGGCGCAGACCGAGTTCGAGCGGGTGTTGCTGCCGTTCAAGCGCAATATGAGTGACCTGGGGATCGACCTGGTGATTCGTCGGGTCGACGTGTCGCAGTACATCAACCGGGTGCGCTCGCGCGACTTCGACATGGTAGTCGGCAGTTTCCCGCAGTCCAGCTCACCGGGTAACGAGCAACGCGAATTCTGGAAGTCCGAAAGCGCCGACAAACCCGGCAGCCGAAACTACATCGGCCTCAAGGACCCGGTCATCGATCAACTGGTCGAAGAACTGATCAACGCCGATTCGCGTAAAAGCCTGGTAGACCATGCCCGGGCGCTCGACAGGGTTCTGCAATGGGGTTATTACGTGATCCCCAACTGGCACATCAACACCTGGCGCGTGGCCTACTGGAATCACATTGGCCACCCGAAAGTCTCACCGAGCAATGACGTGGGCATTTCCACCTGGTGGATCAAACCCGACGCAAAACCGGCGATCGAGGTGCTGACCAAAGAGCAAGCCGATCCTGCGGGCGTGGAGCAATAAGATGCTGGCGTATATTTTTCGGCGACTGTTGCTGATCATTCCGACCCTGTTCGGCATTCTGCTGATCAACTTCGTGATCATCCAGGCCGCCCCTGGTGGCCCGGTGGAACAGATGATCGCCAAACTCGAAGGCTTCCAAGGCGCCACCAGCCGCATCGCCGGTGGCGGTGCCGAAGTCTCGGTAGCCGGCTCCAGCTATCGCGGCGCCCAAGGCCTGGACCCGGCGCTGGTCAAGGAAATCGAGCACATGTACGGCTTCGACAAGTCGGCGCCGGAACGCTTGTGGATCATGATCAAGAACTACGCCACCCTGGATTTCGGCAACAGCTTCTTCCGCGACGCCAAGGTCATCGACCTGATCAAGGAAAAGCTGCCGGTGTCGATCTCCCTCGGGCTCTGGAGCACGCTGATCATGTACCTGGTGTCGATCCCGCTGGGGATCGCCAAGGCCACCCGACACGGCAGCCACTTCGATGTCTGGACCAGCTCGGCAATCATCGTCGGTTACGCGATCCCGGCGTTCCTGTTTGCAATCCTGCTGATCGTGGTGTTTGCCGGTGGCAGTTACCTGGACTGGTTCCCCTTGCGCGGCCTGACCTCGAACAATTTCGATGAGCTGAGCTGGATCGGCAAGATCCGCGATTACTTCTGGCACATAGCGCTGCCAGTGACAGCGCTGGTGATCGGTAACTTCGCGACCATGACCCTGCTGACCAAAAACAGCTTCCTCGATGAAATCAACAAACAGTACGTAGTGACCGCCAAGGCCAAGGGCCTGACCCGACATCGCGTGCTCTACGGCCATGTGTTTCGCAACGCCATGTTGCTGGTGATCGCCGGGTTCCCGTCGGCCTTCATCGGGATCTTCTTCACCGGCTCGTTGCTGGTGGAAGTGATTTTCTCCCTCGACGGCATGGGCCTGATGAGTTTCGAGGCGGCGATCAACCGTGACTACCCGGTGGTATTCGGCACCCTGTTCATCTTCACCCTGCTGGGGCTGGTGGTGAAACTGATCGGTGACCTCACCTATACCCTGGTCGATCCGCGTATCGACTTCGAACACCGGGAGCATTGAGATGAACCTGTCCCCTCTCAATCGCCGACGTTTCGAGCGGTTCAAGGCCAACAAGCGTGGCTGGTGGTCGCTGTGGCTGTTTTTGATCCTGTTTGGCGCGAGCCTCGGTGCCGAGTTGATCGCCAACGACAAGCCGCTGGCGGTGCATTACGACGGCCAATGGTATTTCCCGGCACTCAAGCGTTACCCGGAAACCACCTTCGGCGGTGAATTCCCGCTGGAAGCCAACTACAAGAGCCCGTACATCCGCGAACTGCTCAAAGCCAAGGACGCCTGGACCTTGTGGGCACCGATTCCGTTCAGCTACCAAAGCATCAACTACGACCTGAGAGTCCCGGCCCCGGCCCCGCCCTCGGCGGACAACCTGCTGGGTACCGACGATCAGGGCCGCGACGTGCTGGCACGGGTAATCTACGGCTTCCGGGTATCGGTACTGTTTGCGCTGACGCTGACCATTCTGAGCTCGATCATCGGTGTGATCGCCGGAGCCTTGCAGGGCTTTTATGGCGGCTGGGTCGATCTGGCCGGGCAGCGTTTTCTGGAGATCTGGTCAGGTTTGCCGGTGTTGTACCTGCTGATCATCCTCGCCAGTTTTGTGCAGCCGAACTTCTGGTGGCTGCTGGGGATCATGCTGCTGTTTTCCTGGATGAGCCTGGTCGATGTGGTCCGCGCCGAATTCCTGCGTGGTCGCAACCTGGAATACGTACGTGCCGCCCGAGCACTGGGCATGCAGAACGGCGCAATCATGTTCCGCCACATCCTGCCCAACGCCATGATCTCGACCATGACCTTCATGCCATTCATCCTGACCGGCGCCATCGGTACCCTGACCGCGCTGGACTTCCTGGGCTTCGGCCTGCCGGCAGGCAGCGCGTCGCTGGGTGAACTGGTCGCCCAAGGCAAATCCAATTTGCAAGCGCCGTGGCTGGGCATGAGCGCCTTTGCGGTGCTGGCGGTGATGTTGAGTTTGCTGGTGTTTATCGGCGAATCCGCCCGCGATGCCTTCGACCCTAGGAAGTGAAATGAATCAGGACAATCTGATCGAAGTGCGCGACCTCTCTGTCGAGTTTGTGGTCGGCGAGCGCGTGCAACGAGTGGTTGAAGGCGTCAGCTTCGACATCAAGCGCGGTGAAACCCTGGCACTGGTCGGCGAAAGCGGCTCGGGCAAATCGGTGACGGCGCACTCGATCCTGCGCCTGCTGCCCTACCCTTTGGCGCGGCACCCTACCGGCACCATCAACTACTCCGGGCATGACCTGCTGTCGCTGAAAGAGAAAACCATCCGGCACATTCGTGGCAACCGGATCGCGATGATCTTTCAGGAGCCGATGACCTCGCTGAACCCGCTGCACTCGATCGAAAAGCAGATCAACGAAGTACTGGGTATCCACAAAGGCCTGACCGGCAAGGTCGCGACCACGCGCACCCTGGAACTGCTGGCGCTGGTGGGCATTCCCGAACCGCATAAGCGGCTCAAGGCCCTGCCCCACGAATTGTCTGGCGGCCAGCGTCAGCGCGTGATGATCGCCATGGCCCTGGCCAACGAGCCGGAGCTGCTGATCGCCGACGAACCGACCACCGCACTCGACGTGACCGTTCAGTTGAAAATTCTCGAACTGCTCAAGGAATTACAGGCCCGCCTGGGCATGGCCTTGCTGCTGATCAGCCACGACTTGAACCTGGTCCAAAGAATTGCGCATCGCGTATGTGTCATGCAGCGCGGTTGCATCGTCGAACAGGCATCGTGCGAAGAATTGCTCCGCGCGCCGCAGCACCCTTACACTCGGGAACTGCTGGCAGCGGAGCCTCGCGGCAACCCGGCGACCAACGTGATCGGCCCGCCACTGCTGCAAGTCGAGGACCTGAAAGTCTGGTTCCCGATCAAAAAAGGCTTTTTGCGGCGTACCGTCGATTACGTCAAGGCGGTGGACGGGATCAACTTCAGCTTGCCGCAGGGCCAGACCCTGGGCATCGTCGGCGAAAGTGGCTCGGGCAAGTCCACGCTGGGTCTGGCGATTTTGCGGTTGATTGCCAGCAAAGGTGCGATCCGTTTTGAAGGCAAGCAGCTAGACTGCCTGTCGCAGCAACAGGTAAGGCCGCTACGGCGGGAAATGCAGGTGGTCTTCCAGGATCCTTACGGCAGCCTGAGCCCGCGGATGTGCGTGAGCGAGATCGTCGGCGAAGGCCTGCGGATACACAAGATCGGCACGACGGCTGAACAGGAACAAGCGATTATTGCGGCACTCAAGGAAGTAGGTCTGGACCCGGAAACCCGGCACCGCTACCCCCATGAGTTTTCCGGCGGACAACGGCAGAGAATCGCCATTGCCCGGGCTTTAGTGTTAAAACCGGCGTTGATTTTGCTGGACGAGCCGACTTCGGCCCTCGACCGCACCGTGCAACGCCAAGTGGTTGAACTGCTGCGCACACTGCAAAGCAAGTACAACCTGACGTATCTGTTTATCAGCCATGACCTGGCTGTGGTGAAAGCGCTGAGCCACCAGTTAATGGTGGTCAAGCATGGCCAAGTGGTCGAACAAGGTGATGCGCAAAGTATCTTTGCCGCACCGCAACATCCCTATACACAGCAGTTGCTGGAAGCCGCTTTCCTGGCACCAGCAACAGCCGAATAACCTGCAAAGAGGAGCAACACATGGGTTTTCTCGCCGGTAAGCGCGTACTGATCGTCGGTGTCGCCAGCAAGCTGTCCATCGCATCCGGCATCGCTGCCGCCATGCATCGCGAGGGCGCTGAGCTTGCCTTCACTTATCAGAACGACAAACTGAAGGGTCGTGTCGAAGAGTTCGCACAAGGCTGGGGTTCGAGCCCTGAGCTGTGCTTCCCGTGCGACGTGGCCAGCGATGAAGAAATCGCCAAGGTCTTCGAAGAACTGAGCAAGAAGTGGGACGGCCTGGACGTCATCGTTCACTCCGTTGGCTTCGCTCCAGGCGACCAACTGGACGGCGACTTCACCGAAGCCACCACCCGTGACGGTTTCCGCATCGCTCACGACATCAGCGCCTACAGCTTCGTGGCCCTGGCCAAAGCCGGCCGCGAAATGATGAAAGGCCGCAACGGCAGCCTGCTGACCTTGTCGTACCTGGGCGCCGAGCGCACCATGCCGAACTACAACGTCATGGGCATGGCCAAGGCTTCCCTGGAAGCTGGCGTACGTTACCTGGCTGGCTCCCTGGGCCCGGAAGGCACCCGCGTCAACGCTGTATCGGCTGGCCCGATCCGCACCCTGGCCGCTTCCGGCATCAAGAACTTCCGCAAAATGCTGGCGGCCAACGAAGCGCAAACCCCACTGCGTCGTAACGTCACCATCGACGAAGTCGGCAACGCCGGCGCGTTCCTGTGCTCGGACCTGGCGTCCGGCATCAGCGGCGAAATCATGTATGTAGACGGCGGCTTCAACACCACCGCCATGGGCAACATCGAAGAGTAATCTTCGCGTTGTCACAAGAAACCCGCCGATTGGCGGGTTTTTTGTGCCCGTCATTTCAGCCCCGCCACGAACCACTGTGGGAGCGAGCCTGCTCGCTATAGCGTACTGACAGGCGATATTAATGTTGAATGTTACGGCCTCATCGCGAGCAGGCTCGCTCCCACAGGGATAGTGTTCAATCTTCGAGCTGCGTCAGACATCGGGCAAACAACTGCTGGATCGGTTGTGTGCGCTGGCTATAGCGCTGTAGCAGTACAATCTCCCGATAGAACGTCAACTCGCCCAGCGCAATGACCCTGACTTTCGCCCCATGCTCAAGCCAGAGCCCGGCCTTGGGAAGTAGAGAGACACCCAGCCCGCACTCGACCATTTTCACAATGGCCTCCAGCTCATCGAGCTCCAGCGCGACTTTCACCTCAATCTGCTGCTCACGCAGAAAACGCGTCACCAGCCGTCCACCGAACGAGTTGCGGTCATAACGCACATGCGGATGGGCGCCGAGCACCTGCAGCGGATCCTCGCCTTCAAGGTCCGGCGGCACGATCAGCACAAAAGGCTCCTGCCGAATCACTTGGACAGACAGTTCCTTGGGCAACTCAAAGGGTGGCTTGATCAGGATCGCCAGATCGAGTTCCCCGGCATCGACCTGACTCAACAGGTTGAGTGACACGCCGGGCACCAGTTTCGGTTCGAGCAGCGGCGCCTGCTGGCGCAGACGCAGGAGTGCCTGAGGCAGCAGACCGGTCTGGGCGGTTGCGACAGCGCCGATTCTCAATTCACCGCGAAACTCACTGACGTCGTCGCTGACCGCCATGCGCTGGAAGGTTTCGATAATGTCCTTAGCCATCGGCAGCGCCCGCTGGCCTGCGGCATTGAGGATGGCCTGACGCCCGGTACGATCGAACAGACGAATACCCAGCGCCTGTTCCAGATTGCGCATTTGCGCGCTGACAGCCGACTGCGTCAGGCCAATGTGCATGCCGGCTGCGGCGAACGTGCCATAGCGCGTCACTGCGATGAAGGTTTTGAGTTCACGCAGCATGAGCGCCTCGATTGATCGATTTTATTTGAGCTGGACGCAAAAATTATCGTCTTTTAAGCAAAAACTACAAGACTAGAATCAGCTCAACTTCCCTGTCGTCGAGGCTGAGCATCATGCGTCTCTCTCCGTTCCATCTGGCTATCCCGGTTTACGACCTTGCCGCCGCGCGGCTTTTCTATGGCCAGGTGTTCGGGCTGGAGGAAGGACGTTCAAGCGAACAGTGGGTGGACTTCAACTTTTTCGGTCATCAGTTGGTCATCCACCAACACCCGAAAACCGCCACGCAGGAATCCGCCCACACCAATGCCGTGGACGGCCATGATGTGCCGGTCCCGCACTTTGGCGTGGTGCTGTCGATGGATGAATGGCAATCCCTGGCTGACCGACTCACGTCGCTGGGCACGCGCTTCGTCATCGAGCCCGGAATTCGTTTCAAAGGACTGGTGGGCGAACAGGCAACGATGTTTCTGTTCGACCCGTGCGGCAATGCGCTGGAGTTCAAGGCGTTCAAAGACATCGAACAGTTATTCGCCAAATAGCGGATCAAGTCCCGGCCCCCGCCCTATCTAGCCCCCCGCCACCGGGCACGGTCCACCCGCGTCTGCCCACAGTTTGAACTGGGTGACAAAAATATCGTGCGGTACCGGCACCGGGCTTCTATTGCCGCCGGGGTTCCACCCCCAGAGCACCAGTTTATCGTCACTGACATGCTTGATCAGCGCAGCAAAATCACGGTCGCCGTTGCTCGAACGGTCCTTGATCATCTGGCATAGCCGATCAGCCGGCAAACCGATCCAGGCCATTTTGTGTGCAACTGAAGGCAAGCCCCAATGCGGTGCACCGGGTGGCGCGTGGGGGCCGTAGCTGGCGGGCGGGTTGCTGTCGGCGTGGCAGGTTGCACACGGCAAACCCGCCGAGCCCTTGCCCTCGGTGCCACGAACCACGTTCATCGCATGTGGGCTCCCGGCGTCGAACTGCAAGGGTGAATCACCGGGGATATGGCAGTTCTGGCAGCGCGGGCTCTGAAACACCTTCTGCACGGTGGCAAACGCCGCCAGCGCGGCTTGATCGTCGGCAAACAAGTCCGAGGTGTAACCACCCATCCCGAGCAACAACAGCGTGCCCAGAAACAACTGTCGCCTCATCTCACACCCCTGCCAATTGCAACGGCAGCTCGCGCAAGCGTTGCCCGGTCAGGGCAAACACCGCATTGGCCACGGCCGGAGCCGTCGGTGGCACCCCGGTCTCGCCGATGCCGCCCGGTTTTTCGGTACTGGGCACGATATGCACCTCGACCACCGGCATTTCATTCAGACGCAACACCTGGAAGTCATGGTAATTGGACTGCACCACTTTCCCGTCCTTGAAGGTCAGCTTGCTGTGCAAGGTGAACCCCAGGCCAAAGGTGATGCCCGATTCCATCTGCGCGGCGATACTCGCCGGGTTCACTGCAATCCCGCAATCGACCGCACAGACCACCCGGTGCACGCGGATCTTCAGGTTGTCCTGGGACACCTCGGCCACTTGCGCGACGTAACTGCCAAAGGATTCGTGCACCGCCACACCCAACGCGTGCCCCGCAGGCAACGGCGCCTTCCAGTTAGCCTTCTCCACTGCCAGGTTCAGCACGCCCAGATGTCGCGGATGCTCTTTGAGCAAGGTCCGTCGGTATTCCACCGGATCCTTGCCGGCCGCCGTGGCCAGTTCATCGACCAACGACTCGACCACAAACGCCGTATGAGTGTGCCCCACCGAGCGCATCCAGAGCACACTGATGCCGGTTTGCGGCGAATGCAGGTCGACCAGATGGTTGGCCAGCCCCTTGATGTAGGGGCTGTCGGCCACGCCTTCGACCGAGGTGGCATCGACACCGTTCTTGACCATCGTCGCTTCGAATGAAGTACCCGCCATGATCGATTGCCCGACCAGTACGTGCTGCCAGGCCTGGGGCATGCCTTTGGCGTCCAGGCCAATGCGCGCCTTATGGAGGAACGCCGAGCGGT
This sequence comes from Pseudomonas sp. 6D_7.1_Bac1, assembly GCF_025465945.1. Taxonomy (GTDB): domain Bacteria; phylum Pseudomonadota; class Gammaproteobacteria; order Pseudomonadales; family Pseudomonadaceae; genus Aquipseudomonas. The sequence goes on from NZ_JANLNW010000075.1 coordinate 100,267, forward strand.
AGTAACCACCGCGTATGTCGTCCTCCCGCGACCAGACGGTTTTCACTGGCGCACCGGCTGCTTTGGCGACTTGCACCGCTTCACTGACAAAGTCCGAGGTCGGATTGGCTCGACGGCCAAAACCGCCACCGAGGAATTCGGTATGAATCATCACCTGCTCGGGTTTGAGCCCGGTGATTTTCGCCGCGACCATTTGATCCAGTGTCTGGAACTGGGTGCCGGTCCAGATCTCGCATTTGTCCGAAGTGATTTTTACCGTGCAGTTGAGCGGCTCCATCGGCGCATGGGCCAGATAGGGAACGTTGTATTCAGCTTCGACGGTCTTCACCGCCTTGCTCAACGCGGCACTGATGTCGCCAGCCTGACTGGCCGGGGTACCGGGGACCATGGCGAGTTTGCGGAAGTTTTGCAGCAAGGCATCACTGTCGAGCCCGGCGTTGGGTCCCAGGTCCCAGTCGATTTTCAGCGCATCGCGACCCAGTTTCGCGGCCCAATAGTGATCGGCGACCACCGCCACACCCGTCGGCACCTGCACGACTTTATGCACCCCCGGCAGGGCCAGCGCCGCTGTGCCATCGAATGATTTGACGCTGCCACCGAACACCGGTGAGCGCGCGACCATCGCCGTCAGCAGACCATCGAACTGCACGTCCATGCCAAATTTCGCCTGCCCGGTGATTTTTTCCGGGGTGTCCAGGCGTTTGGTTGGCTTGCCGATGATCTTCCAGTCCTTGGCCTCCTTGAGTTTGATCGACGCCGGATCCGGCACCGGCAATTGGCCGGCGTCATTGGCCAACTCACCGTAAGTGGCGCGCTGGTCACCGGCGATCACTACGCCCGGTTCGGTCCGTACTTTCGAGGGCGCGACGTTGAACCGCTTGGCGGCGGCCTCGATCAGCATCAAGCGTGCGGCCGCGCCGGCCTGACGGTAACGATCGAACTCCATCCAGGTCGAGGTCGAGCCACCGGTGATCTGTATGCCACCAAAGGCCGGCAGACCATAATCGGCTGCCGATGCCGGTGCATGCTCGACGCGAATCTTCGTCCAGTCGGCATCCAGCTCTTCGGCGATTAGCATGGTCAGGCCGGTCCAGATCCCCTGCCCCATCTCGGAGTGCCCCAAGAGCACGGTTACGCTGCCATCGGGGGCGATACGCAGAAAAGCGTTGGGGGCGAACACCGCGTCCGGCGTCGACGCAGCCTGTGCGAAGCGATTGCTCCCCGGAATGACGAACGCCACCACCAGGCCTGCGCCTAGCACGGCGCTGCTTTTCAGAAAATCACGGCGAGAGGTATCGATCACTGCGCTCATTGTCATGCCCTCCCGATTTCGGCAGCACGCTTGACTGCCGCACGAATGCGCGGATAGGTCCCGCACCGACAGAGATTGCCCGACAGTGCCTGATCGATATCGCTGTCGCTCGGCGACGGGATCTTCGCCAGCAACGCGGCCGCCGACATGATCTGCCCCGACTGACAGTAACCGCATTGCACCACGTCGATCTCTGCCCAGGCGCGCTGCACCGGGTGCGAGCCGTCGCTCGACAGGCCTTCGATGGTGAGGATTTTTTGCCCGTTGGCGACAGCCGCCGCCGGAGTAATACAGGAACGCAATGGCGCGCCGTCGACGTGCACGGTGCAGGCACCACACTGGGCCATGCCGCAGCCGAATTTGGTGCCGGTCAGGTGCGCGACATCGCGCAACACCCACAACAGCGGCATGTCGCCTGGGACTTCCAGGGATTGGTCTTTGCCATTGATATTGAACGTCAGCACGGCGATCTCCTCAGGGACTCACGGTGTCCTTTCGCGGCGTCGCTGTGGCAACGGGTGTCTACGCGCGCCTCGGGTTATCCATTTAGCTAAGCGCAATTTTCCCGAAGCCTTGATTTGCGCGACCACCGGTCACAAAAAGGGCTGCGCCGGCCAGGAAAAACACCCGAAAACCCAGACGCCCCTGCACATGCTCTTGCCTTGTCGATTGACGGTGACACCAGACGACAAACGGCTGACTACGCTAATAGTCCAGCCTGATCACTCGTAGAGGAGCACCTTCATGTCCCGCATTCAGAAACTTACGCCCTGCCTGTGGTTCGATGATCAGGCCGAAGCCGCCGCGCAGTTCTACTGTTCAGTGTTCGAACACTCGACCATTACCGCCATCACCCACTACGGAAAAGCCGGTTTCGAGTTCCACGGGCGGCCCGAGGGTTCGGTGATGACCGTCAGCTTCGTGCTGGATGGCCAGACGTTTACCGCGCTCAATGGCGGCCCGATGTTTCGCTTCAGCGAGGCCATTTCGTTTCAGGTCAACTGCCACACCCAATATGAAATCGACCACTTCTGGAACGCGCTGTCCGCAGGCGGTGACAAGCAGGCTCAGCAATGTGGCTGGCTCAAGGACAAGTTCGGTCTGTCGTGGCAAATCGTGCCCGTCGCGCTGATGGAAATGATGACCGACAGAGACACCGACAAATCCCAGCGCTCCATGCAGGCGATGTTGCAGATGAAGAAAATCGACATCGCCACACTCCAGCGAGCCTTTAACGGCGAGAGCTAATACACTCCCATACCGACTGCCAAAGGACGCTTGCAGATGAAACACGCCATGGCCAAAGATGCCGACAAGGCCCCACGCTTCTGGCGCGATGACGCACTGCCCTTCATCGAGGCCCGCTCCATCGCTGACGGCCGCGAGGTCTGCTATGCCCGCCATTCCCACGAGCACTTTTCCATCGGTGCGATCACCGCCGGGCGCAGCACCTATGTCCATGAGCAGTCTGCCTTTGAAGTCGGCACCGGCACCGTGGTGCTGATGAACCCCGGCGATGTCCACGCCTGCAACCCGATCGACGATCAACCGTGGTCCTACCGCATGCTGTACGTCGATACGCCGTGGTTGACCGACCTTCAGCATCAACTGGGTTTCAGCGAAGAACTGGACTTTCGGCGCTTCTCCACCACCCACTGCGACGACAGCGGCCTGTTTGGCGGGCTCAATCAGCTGTATGACATTCTGCTCGACGAACAGTTGGAAACGCTGCAAAAACACAGCGCCACCGTGGCGTTTTTTACCGAAGTTCAGCTGACGCTCAATCCGGCTGAACTGACTGTTCGCGAGCCTAACCTCAAGTTGGAGCGAGCGGCCGATTACATCCGCGACAACTGCACCCTGTCGCTGAAGCTCGAAGACATTTGCGAAGCCGCCGATCTGTCAGCGTCGTACCTGATCCGCGCGTTCAAGCAGCATTACGGCATGACACCCCATGCGTTCCTGGTCAACCGCCGCATCCAGTTCGCCCGCAACCAACTGCGCCAGGGCAAGCTGATTGCCGACGTGGCACTGGAAGCCGGATTCTCTGATCAGGCGCATTTTCAGCGAGCGTTCAAACAGCATCTGGCCGCGACACCGGGGCAGTATCGCGGCTGAAACCCTAAGGCAGAAGCAAGTAACCCGCGCTGACCGTCAGCAACGACGCCATCAACCGATTGAACAGCCGCATACCGCCGGCATTGCTCAGGTAGTGCCGCAGAAAAGTCCCGGCATAGGCCCAGCAGGCCACCGACAGGTAACACACCACCAGATACACCGCCGCAAACTGCCAGACCAATCGCGCTTCGCCGTCGGCAACAAAAGCCCCCATCCCTGCGATACAGGCCAGCCAGGCTTTCGGGTTGAGCCATTGCATCAGCGCACCGTAGAACATCGTCGGCGCCTGCCCTGAATCACCCGCGCTGAGTCGACCATCATCGGTGGCGAGCTTCCAGGCCATGAACAGCAAAAACGCCACCCCGAACAACTGCACCACCCGCGTCAACGATGGCCAGAGCGTTAACAGCTCATGCAGACCCAATCCCATCAGCACCAGTAACAGCACAAAGCCCAGCGTTGCACCCGCCACATGCCGTTGACTGGCACGAAAGCCGTACTGCGCACCCGAGCTCAACGCAACGATGTTCACCGGCCCCGGAGTGATCGACGACGCCAGCGCAAACGCGGCCATGGAAATGATCAGAGTCATTGCACACCTTCTTCAATAGCTGGGGACATCCCGACGCTCAAGGTAGAAGGACGCGGGCTGACTGTATTGAAGAAAAACACCCCATTGCGGGGCCGTGTCGGCGTTTTTTACATCGCCCGCACAACGGTGCCGGCCTGTTGGTCGGCACACCGCGGCACTGCTTTAATCGTGCAACAGCGATGCACCGTATTGATTGAAGCTGTTGCCGAGCGAGCTACCACCAAAACTCATCTTGTTAGCGCCATGGCCGTCGAACTGATGGCAGTCTTCTGAAAAACAGGTGCTGGTGGTCATCACGCCAGAGCAAGCGCTCAACAACAACGTGCCGGCGATCAAAAATGCTTTGACGAGGTTCAATTTCATTTTTCCGTTCCCCTTGGCTGGAAGCGAGGCGATGCACGATCCTGGATAACTATCCTACGCCGCCCGATCATCAGAAACATAATGAAACATTACCAATGGACAGCTTGGGTTCATGCTAGCGGAGCAATCCCGTCAATTGACAACCCACCTCCAACTGCGTAAATCGGTTCACTCCCCTACTTGAAGAGCTTGCCATGGATATAGCAGCCATCCCGTTCGGTACAACCGACTGGTCAACGATCGAACCCACCACCCACGCCGGTGAACGCGGCAACGCCTATTGGCGCACCCGCCAGTTCGGCGCAATACGTGTGCGAATGGTCGAATACACCGCCGGCTACCTGGCAGATCACTGGTGTTCGAAGGGCCACATCCTGTTGTGCCTTGAAGGCGAACTGCACACCGAACTCGAGGACGGCCGCCAGTTTGTGCTCAAACCCGGCATGAGCTATCAGGTGGCGGATAATGCCGAGCCTCACCGGTCGTCGACACTCACGGGGGCGAAGCTGTTTGTGGTTGATTGATCATATGCCTGGCTGCCCCTCTTTGTTCAGATGGCAACATCGGGATCTACCATGACGTTTGATGGGTTACAGATTATTGCGGCTGAAATGTCTGGAGGTAGGCCAACAGGTTCTCGATCTTTTCTGGATCGCTGATACCCCAGAAAATCATGCGCGTTCCGGGTACCACTGCTTTTGGAGCTTCGATGTACGCGGCCAGTGTTTCGCGGGTCCAGACGACGCCTGATGATTTCATCGAGGAAGAGTACTGGTAGTCCGTCGTGCTTCCAGCATGGCGCCCGAAAATGGCATTGAGCTGCGGACCAAAAGAACCCCGTGCCGAACCCCCTACTTGATGGCAGCCGCCGCATATTCGGTTAAATAGTTTCTCACCCGCTTCAGCATCGCCGGCCGCTTCAGCTTGCGTGCTGAAGACCCCTGCATTGAGCAATAAGGCGAAGGTTAGTACTGCGGCTTTCTGCATGTTTTGCTCCAAATCAGGTGTTGCTGACAGCAAAAGCTGGCGGCTATTTCATCATGGACGGCTGCAAAGCTGCCAGGTCATTTGCCTTCAGCCAGAGCATCCTCCCGTCAATGCTTGATGACCTGCTCGACAAAAACGCTGACCGCGCGGCACCTGTCGACGGCTGCACCGCATTACGTCCATAAATGGATGAGTTCAAGCCATTTATACCCACTTATCAACGTATAACCGGCTGGATACGCTGGCATCCACTTCACACAATCATTCAGCATGGGTGCTACATGACACTTTCAACGACGACATTGAGTCCCCTCACCGCGCCTCAAAACGATACCTCGCGCGGCATAAGCCGGCGCACCCGTGGTCAAGGGCACGGCCCCATTGTTCGGCTCATGAGCCCCTCGGACCTGGGCCAGTTACTCAAGCCGTTTGTGTTTCTCGATCTGTTCGAAGCGGATGCCTCGTTCACTGGCAACATGCCGCTGCATCCTCATTCGGGGATCGCGACCATTACCGTGATCACTGAAGGCAACCTGCACTTTGACGATCCGGACGCAGGTTCCGGATTCATTGGCTACGGCGGAGTCGAATGGATGCGCGCAGGCGCGGGTGTCTGGCATGGCAAAGAAATGTCTGCCGGCACCTCGGCGCGGATCCAGGGGTTTCAGCTTTGGATCGCGCTGCCCGCTGACCTGGAAAACGCACCTGTCGACAGCCAGTACCTGGAGGCACCCGCCATCCCGCAGGTTGGGCCGGCCCGCGTAATCCTTGGTGACTATCAGGGCATTCGCAGTCCTGTACGTGCACCCTCAGGTGTGAATTATCTACTGGTCACGCTGGCCGCAGGCCAACGCTGGGAGTACGAGCCGCCGACTGGGCACGAGGTTCTTTGGCTCAGCGTCAGTCGGGGAGCGGTTCATTCGCCGCAGCTTATCCAGGCGGGAGAACTGGTCGCTTTCACGCCAGCTAGCGGTACATTGAAACTTGAGGCCGGGGATAAGGAAGGCGCGGTGTTTGTGCTGGGGTCGGCCATTCCTCACCCGCACGACCTGAAGATGGGTAACTACTCCGTGCACACCAGCCTGGAAGCATTGAGAACCGGAGAGGCAAAGATTGCGGAGTTGGGCAAACGTCTACGAGCTGAGTCCGTGCAGAGGTCCGGATCGGTTTCAGTTCCGATATACAAATGACGCGACCTGCTTGCATACCAGCCAACTCTGGCACGGCCCAACGTAAAATTCTGAGCACGGGCTGATCGCTGCGCATTGCCACCTATACTCAATTTCACCTCCCCTCTCGGGGCCTGCACTGCCCACAATAAAAAGCAAAGGTGGAACATGGTCTGGCAGCAAGTCTACGATCCCTTCGGTAACCCGATGGTCTCGACCCTCATGGCGGCGTTACCGGTAGTCGTGATGCTCACGTCCCTGGCGTTTTTCCATCTCAAGGCGCATCTGGCGGCATTGCTGGCGCTGAGCACGGCTTTACTGATCGCGATTTTCGCCTTTGGCATGCCGGCGAACATGGCCGGTTCCGCCGCGCTGCTCGGCGCCGCCACCGGTCTGCTGCCGATTGGCTGGATCGTGCTCAACATCATCTTCCTGCATCGGCTCACCACCGAGAACGGCTCGTTCAAAGTCCTGCAAGATTCCCTCGCGCGCATCACCGACGATCGCCGTCTGCAATTGCTGCTGATCGCCTTTTGTTTTGGTGCGTTCTTCGAAGGGGCAGCCGGGTTCGGCACGCCGGTGGCGGTGACCGGGGCCATTCTGATCGGGTTGGGTTTCTCTCCCCTCGCCGCGTCCGGCCTGGCGTTGATCGCCAACACCGCGCCGGTGGCGTTCGGTGCCCTGGGCACGCCCATCATCACCCTGGCGAAGGTCACCGGGCTGGATGAAATGGAACTGTCGATGATGGTTGGCCGGCAGTTGCCGTTCTTCTCGGTGCTCGTGCCGTTCTGGTTGATCTGGGCGTTCGCCGGCTGGCGCAAGATGCTGGAAATCTGGCCGGCCATTCTGGTAGCCGGGGTCAGCTTCGCGGTGCCGCAGTTCGTCGTTTCCAACTACCACGGGCCGATGCTGGTGGACGTGATCGCCGCGCTGATTTCCATGGCCTGCCTGACCGGTTTCCTCAAGGTCTGGAAACCCGCCCGCGTGCACACCTCCGCCGCGTTGTCCGGGCGAGTCGACAACTCAAAAATAGACGAGTCCCGGGACGAAAAACCGCTGGCCAGTGCGACCTTTGCCAGCGATACCCGGTCTGCCGTCATGCGTGCGTGGATGCCCTGGATCATCCTCACGGTCTTCGTCTTTGCGTGGGGCACCCAGGGCTTCAAAAACCAGTTCGATACCCGTCCGGCGATGGATCTGCAAACTCACTCGGCCAAGCTCGATCCCCAGGGCCAACCGATGCGCGAGGCGAGCCCGATCTTCGCACCAGCCCTGACCTTCACCTCCCTGCACTTGCAGGTCGAGAAGGTTCCGCCCGTGGTGCCGCAGCCTAAGCCTGAGGAAGCGATCTACAAATTCACCTGGTTCACCAGCACCGGCAGCGGCATCTTGCTGGCGGCGATCCTCGGCGGGCTGCTGATGGGCTATTCCATCCCGCAACTGGTGAGCCAATACCTGCGAACGCTGTGGGTGGTGCGTTTTTCGCTCATCACCATCGCAGCCATGCTCGCCCTCGGCTTCATCACCCGTTATGCCGGCCTGGACGCGACCATGGGCCTGGCCTTCGCCGCCACCGGGATTTTCTACCCCATGTTCGGCACCCTGCTCGGCTGGCTCGGCGTGGCCTTGACCGGCTCGGACACGGCCTCCAACGTGCTGTTCGGCGGCTTGCAACGGGTGACCTCCGAGCAACTGGGAATCAGCCCGATATTGATGGCCGCCGCCAACAGTTCCGGCGGAGTCATGGGCAAGATGGTCGACGCCCAGTCGATTGTGGTGGCATCCACCGCCACCCGCTGGTACGGCCATGAAGGGGAAATCCTGCGCTACGTGTTTTTCCACTCCATCGTCCTGGCCATTCTGGTCGGCGGTCTGGTCACCTTGCAGGCGTATGTGGCGCCCTTCAGCCATCTGGTGGTGGGCGGGCATTGATCGACGTCGCGTGGGTTTCGTCCTGCAGCCTGCTGCCCGGGTTCACCGCCCGGGCCTGGCAACCACTCAAAGCACATGCACCGCTTACGAGTCGACGCTCAAATCGCCAAATGGTATGAGCTTTTTCGGGTAGTGACCCATACTGGGTTTATCCATCCTCGGAAAGGATTCTATTGGTGTTGATCAGGATTGAAGAAGCGGGCACGACCGAAGGCTGGGTGGTCCAGATGGACGCCTGGTGCGTTAAATTCCGCAGCTATGCAGAAGCCCTCGCCTTCGTGAAAAGGCTGGAAGATCGCTTGAATGCACCGCACCCCTTGCCTGTCAGTCTCAATCGAGCTGTAACAGAACCTTCTTGAGGGATCATCGGGTGAAGACGTGTCACAGGCCATCACCACACTCGTCATCATTTTGTAACCTTCCGACAGCAAACTTCACCTACACAACGCGGGCTCTTTTTTTCGCTGCCATCTCAGGCAGCTTTTTTTTGCCTGAAATTTTTGATGGCCGCGGTGCCCGCCCCGACATTGGCCAAAGGCAGGCGTTTTCTTCGTCTGGGAATCTGCTTAAACAGCAACCCGCTCATCGTGCAGATACGGTGCGATATTGCGCATCCCGCGCTGAACGTATTCTTCTTTTTCCCCTACCGGCGCAACGTAGTGAAGTGCGCTCTCTGCCGCTTCGACGCCCTCCAGACGGGCAATGATCCAGGCAGCAAGATAGGACGACGCGAGGCATCCGCCTGCGGTAGCGATATTGCCTTTGGCGAAAAAGGCTTGGTCAAGGACATCGATGCCAGCCGCCTGAACCCATGGTTTGGTCGTCAGATCCGTGCAGGCCGGTACCCCCTCCAGCAAGCCAAGCTTTGCCAACACTAGCGTGCCCGAACATTGCGCGCCCAAGAGCTGCCTCGTGGGATCAAGCTGCAACTGCGCCATAAGGGCGGTGTCAGCGACGACTTCGCGAGTTCGCATGCCACTTCCGACAATGACCGCATCGGCTTCGCTCGCCTCGCGAAGCGTTGCCCGGGATTCGATCACGAGCCCATTCATCGAGCGAATACGGGTCGTTGGACTGGCGATCGATACTCGCCATCCCGGCTTCTTGACGCGGTTAAGAACGCCGAGCGCGATCAGGGAGTCGAGTTCGTTGAAACCTTCAAAGGTGAGAATCGCGATATGCATGGTGGGGTCATCCCGCAAATTTGGCTGGCATCCGCCTGAAGGAGGCGGTTGTGCAGACGCAGGCTATGGCGAATAATTAGTACAATCAAATTATTGTAATGGATACATCTTCCATGGCTCGTTCCCGGTATAAATCGTTGGTGGACGCGTTCGCTGCCGACATTCGCGCAGGACGTCTATCACCTGGAACGCGCCTGCCCACACACCGAGAACTGGCGACCAACGAAGGGCTCGCATTGGCCACGGCTACACGTGTCTATGCGGAGCTTGAAGCCATGGGTCTGGTCAGCGGCGAAGCCGGGAGAGGTACGTTTGTCCGGGAGACTTCGTTACCACCCGGGTTAGGCATCGACCAGCATGCGGTCGCTTCGGGAGTTCTGGACCTTAACTTCAACTACCCCTCTCTACCGGGCCAGGCAGAACTGCTGCGTGGCGCTTTACGCCAACTGGCGTCTTCGGGCGATCTGGAAGCGTTACTCCGCTATCAGCCCCACGGGGGACGAAAGCATGAGCGAGCGTCGGTCGCTCGGCATCTCCACTGCAGAGGCTTGAGCATCGGTGAGGAGCAAGTACTGATCGTCAGTGGGGCTCAACACGGGTTGGCGGTGACCGTCATGGGGCTGCTTCGCCCGGGCGATGTCGTCGCGACGGACGCCTTGACCTATCCCGGTTTCAAAGTCCTTGCCGATACCCAGCGCCTGGAGTTGGCCCCCATCCCGTCGGCGGGTTACGAACCTGATCTGGATGCCTTGGCTCGACTGTGCAAGAGCCGAAGAGTACGCGCCGTGTACACCATGCCAACCTTGCACAATCCACTGGGGTGGGTCACCAGCGAGAACTGGAGGCAGCGCCTGGTGACCATCGCCCGCGAGCATGACTTGCTGATCATTGAGGACGCCGCCTATGCGTTCCTCGCAGAGGATGTACCTGCCCCCTTGGCAGCGCTTGCACCGGAAAGAACCGTGTACGTGACAGGCCTCTCGAAAAGTGTGGCCACCGGGCTGCGCGTCGGATTTGTCGCCGCTCCCTCCCGATGGGTACCCGCTATCGAGAGGAGCATCAGAGCCACCATTTGGAACACCCCTGGCGTGATGACTGCAATCGCGTGTAACTGGCTCGACGATGGCACGGTCAGTCGCCTGGAGGACGAAAAGCGCCAGGATGCCGCGAACCGACAGTCGATGGCCAAGGCCACGTTGACCGACCTGCAGTACATAGGCCATCCCACTTCATATTTTCTCTGGCTTCCTTTAGGCGAAGAGGTGCGAGCTGACCAGGTGGCGACGGCGCTCATGCGCGAGCATGTTTCGGTTTCGACTGCGCAGCCCTATGCGACTTCCGTCTACGTTCCTCACGCGATCAGGCTCGCGCTCGGCTCTCTGGAACTGGATGCCCTTCAAGTCGCCCTCAACACGGTGAAGCGTGTTGTTGATGCTCACTCTTATTGAACCGAACGCTGGATCAGTAGTGCACAATCAGGCGACTGAAAAAGAGCCTGCGCCATGTTGATCGACGAAGAATTGTCCCTGAAAAAACTTGAGGTATTCCTCGCCTATATGCGTACCGGCAACCTCGCACGGGCAGCGGCGGAATTACAAACAAGCAATGTCAGCGTGCATCGCGCCATTCACTCGCTGGAAAGTGCACTGCGCTGTCCGCTGTTCAAGCATGAAGGGCGCAACCTGACGCCACTGGAAAGTGCCTATGTGCTTGAAGAGCGGGCGCAGAAGCTGATTCAGGATGTGCTGGAGACCGTACGTTTGACCCGCGAAGCCGCAGGCTTCTCGGCCGAACGCTTCAAGCTCGGCTCGCTGTATTCACTCACGGTGAAAACCGTGCCGCAACTGATCATGGGCTTGAAGATTCGCCGCAGCGAGCTGAATATCGACCTGATCCTCGGCTCGAACATCGACTTGCTGTACAAGCTCAAGAACATGGAAGTCGACGCGATCCTGGTGTCCCTGGACGACAGCGTCAACGACCCGGACTGCGAGCAAATCCCGCTGTTTTCCGACGACATCTTTCTCGCCACGCCTGCCGATTCACCCTTCGCTCAGCGCACTGAAGTCGATCTTGCCGAGGTCCGCGATGCAACCTTCATTACCCTGACCCAGGGCTTCGCGACCCATCAGGACAGCATTCGGGTGTTCAAGAAGGCAGGGTTCGAGCCGAAGGTGGCGATGCAGGTCAACGACATCTTCACCCTGCTGAGCATGGTCAGCTCCGGGGTCGGCTATGCCTTGCTGCCGGGGCGGATTGCGGCAGTATACGAAAACCGGGTGAAGCTGATCCCGTTGCAGGAACGCTATCGGTTGCAGCAGCACATTGGGGTGGTGTTTCTGAAGGCCAAGGAGCGTGATCCGAATCTGCTGGCATTGCTGGCGGAGTGTCGGATGTATGCCCATCGGCAGATCTGAAACCGCGTCGCACCCTTCGCGAGCAAGCCCGCTCCCACATGAGAACGCATTCCAATGTGGGAGCGAGCCTGCTCGCGATGGCTTCAGAGCAGGCAAATCAAATCCTGAACCTAGCCGACAATCCCGCGAACAATGAAATACAACAACGAAGGCCCAAGCAAACAGCCCAACCCGGTATGAAAGGTCGCCGTCAGCGCGCCATAAGGCACCAACCGCCGATCCGTCGCCGCGAGGCCCGCCGTCACACCGCTGACGGTGCCGGCCAACCCACCGAAGACCATCGCTGAGCGCGGGTTATCAAGCCCCATCCAGCGCGCGGCCATCGGCGTGCAGACCATCACCAGAATGGCCTTGATCAAACCGGTGGCAATCGACAGCGCGACCACATCGGAACTGGCGCCAATCGCCGCGCCAGTCACTGGGCCAACGATGTAGGTCACCGCCCCGGCGCCAATGGTGGTTATGCTCACTGCATCGCGATAACCGAATGCCCAGGCGATGCACGCCCCGACAATAAACGGCAGCACGGTCCCCAGCAGCAGCGCGAGTGCGCCAATAAAACCGGCCTTGCGCGCTTCGGTGGCCTGCACCTCGAAGGCCGTGGCGACGATCGCAAAGTCGCGCAGCATGGCACCGCCCATCAGCCCAATGCCGGAAAACACCGCGACGTCCGCCAGACCTTTCTGCCCACCGGTGAGCGTGCCACCGACCCAGGCCAGCACCAATCCGATGACGATGGCAATCGCCGAGCCATGAATCCGTCCGAACGTCAGGCGTTTGGAGAGCACGACGGAGATCCACATGATCACGCCGACGAAGGCGAACGCAGTGACCAGATCGTTATGTTTCAGACCCGCTTCCATGAGACTCCACATATCAGCGACCTCCTGCTGGAGCCGTGGTCGGCAGGCTTTCGACCGGTTCGTCCGGCAACGGCTCACCTTTGTGGGTCCGGCTGATCAAGGCGATGGTGCAGCCGCAGGTCACTACCGAACCGATGGCGGCCAGCACGGCCACCGGCCCACCGTGCAAGGCGGCGACGACGTTCTGTTGCGCGGCCATGGCCACCACCACTGGAATGTACATTGCGCCCCAGAAGCCGACGCCCAGCTCGCATTCCTTGGTCATGCCGCCGCGCTTGTGCGTCCACAACTTCGCGAAAATCAGCAGGATCATTGCAATACCGACCCCGCCGACGTTGGACTGGACGCCCAACAACACACCGAGCATGTCACCCATGAACACCCCTGCCAGCGTACAGATCGCCAACAGCGCCACACCGTAAATAATCATTGTTGTCGTCCTCAAAGTGCATCATCGAAGTTATTGTTTTTGTCCTTCGCAGCCTGAGCGGTGTCTAGGGTCTGTTGACGCTTGGTGACGACCGCGACGGAGACCCATTTGGCGCAGGGCAAGGCGCGAGGAACGCAGTTTGGTTGTTCCCAATAAGTTCCGAGCAACGCCGCCCTGCGCCAAATGGGTCCCGTCCCTTCGGGTTGCGCGCCAACGTGCGCGAGGCTGCGTTGCGGGATTTGCCAAGGGAACAACCATTAGCGGCAGCCCGCGCCTTGCCTCGCACACGTTGGCATCGCAACGCGGTTCGTCACCAAGCGTCAACAGACCCTAGGGTTGGCGGCTTCCCTCCTCACGCAACAGCGCTTGCAACGTATCCTGGCGCGCACCCTCGAAAGCGATGACCGTGCCTTGTTCGAACACCCGTCGCGCCAATCCTGTGAGCACCGCACCGGGCGGCAGTTCGATGTGCAAGCGCACGCCACGCTCGTAGGCACTTTGTACGGTGCCGCGCCAGTCCACGACCCGGCACATGTTGAACGCCAGGTCATCGCGCAACGCCTCGACCGAACGGATCGGCCGGGCGCGGCTGCCACTCAAGTAGCCGATTGTCGGTAGCCGCAACGGCACTTTGGCAAACGCCTCGGCCAGCGCCTGCGCGGGTTCGTCAAGCAGCGGGCAATGGGACGGCACGCTGACCGCCAGCCGTTTGGCCAACCCCGCGCCATGTGCTCGGGCCAACTCGGCGACGGCATCCATCGCAGCAAAGCTGCCGGCGATCACCAGTTGGTTATCGGCATTGATGTTGGCCAGGTACACCGGCGTCTCGCTGCTGTGAACGTGCACCAGCAAACCTTCCACCGTCGCCAGGTCCAGACCGATGATCGCGGTCATGCCGTAGCCCTGGGGCCAGGCCTGTTGCATCAACTCCCCCCGCAGACTGACCAGCTGCAGCGCATCGCTGAAGCGCAACGCACCCGCCACCACCGCCGCCGGGTAGGCGCCGATGGACAGCCCGGCGACGTAGTCCACTGTCGGTCCGTGCTGCAACAACAAACGCGCTGCAGCGACCCCTGCGATCAACAGGCACAGCTGAACCGCTCGGGTTGATTTCAGCGCCTGGGCAGAATCGAGCTGCAAAACATCCTCGCCCAGCAGCTCGCTCGCCTCGATCACGCTCGCCTCGGGCAAACGATGGAGCATGCCCGGTTGCTGCGCGCCCTGGCCAGGGAACACCAGCAGGCTGCTCATGCGGTTTGCTCCTGTGGATGCCAAGGGTCGAGCACCAACCGTGCTTCACGGGCGTTTTTGAGCAACACCCGCTTTGCCGGACCGGCCCATTCGCGCAAGGCAACCGCGCCCAGCGGTGTTTGCAATTGCATGTCCACCGGGCACGCAACGGCGTCCAGCCTCTTCAGCAGTTCCTGTGCCTGAGCTCGACCCATGGGTTGCGGCGTGCGCAGGATTAAGTCGAGATCGCTGCGCTCGTGCAAAGCCGTCACACCGCAGGCCAACTCAAACCCGGCGCTGCCACTGACGCCCCAGACCCAACCGCAGTCATCGAGCATCGGCCGCAGTTGCGCCAGGGCCTGCAAGGCCGGCAGGTCGCGATAGACGTCGACATGGCAAAGGTCTTCCGGCCGTACCCGGCGCTGGATCGCCTCGACCGCCATCAGCGTTGGAAAACGCTGCTCGCGCAACGGTCCACGTACGCCCACTGCAATCTGATCCGCAGCACTCAAGGCGCGTCGAACCACGACCGGCTGACCGTCGCTGATGACCTCGACCACCCAGCTCGGCGCGTCCGCCGGCAGCTGCTCCGGGGTCAGCCCCCAGAGCAGGTCATGGGCCAGAAACTCGTTCACCATTGCTCACGCAGCAGCTGGCGAACCTTGCTCGACGCGGTACGGTTGGTCGCGCCCAGACGGGAGCTCAAATCAGCCCCGCTGGCTGCGACGTCGCCGATGGCGTGGAGCAGACAGTCACTGACCCGAGACCGATCGCTCGCGGTCGGCTGCTCGATCTGCTCCACCGTCAAGGTTTCCCAGAGCAGCCCGAGGCTGGCATAGCTGTCGATGTCATAGGCCATCGGCGGCACGCTGGCGGCCAGGGCTTCGAGTTCTTCGACACTGCGCAGGGTGACCCGCGCGGCCGACACCTTGCCCATGGCGTGAACCATCACCCCGGGGTCACGCAAGGCAATCAGCCGGTTGGCCTGATAACCGTGGGCCAGAAACGCCCCGGACATTGCCTTGCCCACCAGCAAACCGATCACCGCATGCCCGGCCAGTCGTGCGCGGGCATAACTGTCCGCAGCAGCGGCCAGGGCCTGATGAATGCCCAGGGCTTCTTCGCGGCGGCCGTACGCCTGGCTCGGCACATCGATAATGGCGATCAAGGCACGCTTCTGCGGTTTAGCGCGATCCGCTTCAATCACTTCATCCACCGCTTTGGCCAGACCCCAACCCTCCAGCAAACCGACTTCGCCGTTACGGGCGCGAACAAAGCGGTTCTGCGGATCGGCCACCACCGCGATAAACCGCACGGATTGCTGACCCAGCATGCCGTCGGCCACTTTCAACGAAGCGGGCAATCCGTCGACGACGGTGGAGCCGGCACTCAAGGCTTGAAACCAGTGCAAACCTCTCAGGGAAAAACCGCTCATGAGTGCGCTCCTTGATACAGATCGCGAACCGTCGCCGGCTCGATTTGTGGCGCGGCGTCCAGACGGGCGAGGCGTTGCAGAAACAGATCCGCCTGACGGCTGCGTTGTTCAGCGGGCAGCCCTTGTTGCAGCAGTTCGCCGACTTGTTGCTGAATCTGCGCCACGTCGTCGGCCACATACCGATCCACCAGCCCGCTGGCGAACCGTTGCTCGCCGCCGGTCAGGCTCCAGATGAAAGGACGGTCGCGCGAGTCGTATTCCTCGATCCCGGCTTCCTGTTCGATCACTTGCGGGCCATTGAGGCCCAGCCGCGCTTCGCGGGTCACCAGCAGATAACTGCACAACCCGGCGGCAATCGACATGCCGCCGAAACAACCGACGCTGCCGGCCACCACACCGACCACAGGCTGGTACTGGCGCAGATCGACAATCGCCGCGTGAATATCGGCAATCGCTGCCAGCCCGAGGTTGGCTTCCTGCAAACGCACACCACCGGTTTCCAGCAACAGCACGGCGCGGGTGGCGATACCCTTGCGGTTGTCCTCGGCAGCCAGTTCCAGCGCGCCGGCAATTTTCGCCCCGCCGACCTCCCCCAGGCTGCCGCCCTGAAATGCGCCTTCGATGGCGGCGACCACCACCGGCAAACCGCTGATGCTACCCTTGGCGATCACCACACCGTCATCGGCTTGCGGCACCACGCCCTGGCGAGACAGCCATGGCGACATGACCCGCTGAAACGGGTCGAGCAATTCACGAAAGGTCCCGGCGTCGAGCAAGGCCTTGGCCCGTTGCCGAGCGCCGAGTTCGACGAAGCTGCGTTTGTTGAGCAGCGCTGCGTGGTCACTCATGGCCGATCTCCTCGAAGCCCTGCTCCAGACGCAGGCGCACCACGCCCGGCGTGGCCCCGAAATCATGAATATCAATCGCCAGTGCCGGCGGCGTCTGGCCGTCGAACATCCGTGCAAACAAATGCTGCCAGCGCTGTTGGCTGCCATTGACCGACGTCTGCACCTGGATCGTCAGCGTGCCGGCCTGCCCCGGTTCGAGCAGTACTTCCAGATCGCCCGAGCCGACACAGCCGACCAGCGCCCTGCCCCGCGCCGGCTGCCCGGCGGGGAATTCAAAGGATAAGGTTTCCATCAGAAAGCTCCCTGGATGACGCCGTCGCAGGATGAGATGCGGTCGATAAACAGACAGGCTGCGAGCAAATCCGCAGCGCCGCCGGGCGAGGCATTCAACGCAATTAATTGTTGGTCCAGCTCATGCAGCCGACGGCGACCGGCCAGGCTGGCACTGCCGCCCGCCTCTAACACCGCCTTGGCGCCGCGTTGCATCGTTTGCAACCCCTGCTCGCCTGCACGGTAGAGCACGCAGGTATCGGCGAGCGTGGTCATGATCGCCAGCAACGCATCGAGCCGGGCGTTCTGCTCACCGCTGCCCGCGGCGCGGCTGCGTTGGAGTTGCGGCAGGCCGAATTGCATCACCGCCGGAAAGCCCAGTTGTGCTTCTTCCCGGGCACCACGAGCGCCATAACGTTGTGCCACTTGGGCGCCGTGACTGAACAGACGCGGCGCATCACGATCCTCGAGTAACGCCAGACGTGCGGCGCGCACAGTGACCGCGCTGGCGCCACTGGATTTAGGTTCCAGCGCGGCAGCGGCGACCAACAGGCCCAAGGCCCAGATGGCGCCACGATGGGTATTCACGCCGTGGGTGGTCGCGAGCATCGCTTGCTCGCCCTCGCGGCCGATCCGCCCAAGGGCTTCGCGCAGCGGCAGACCGACTTCGCCAAATTCGATGGCCGCTTCAGCCATGTCCTTGAAGGCCGGCCACAGCGACAGCGCTGAAGCGTGCATCAGCCCCAAGTGCAAATCGCTGTGAGCACCATTGCCACGGCGGTCCACCAGTGCCGGTTTGGGCGACAGGTCGGCTTCGTCGATCAACGCTTCCACGGCCAAGTCCGCCAGCCATTCGGCCAGGGATACGTTTTTCGGTTGCAGGTTGAATGCGTGCATTACCAGCTCCTGAACTTGGCGGGCGGGTTGTACAAGCCACCCGACCACTCCACCAGGTCGGCGACGCTTTTGGCGGCAAGCAGTTCACGGGTAGCGTCGGTACGGCGGATGCCGAGGTCTTCGGGCAACGCGATCAACCCTTCACGGCGCATGCGCGCAGTGTCTTTGGGGTTATGGCGCAGGCCGATGGCGGTGACCCCGGCCACCGCAGCAATCATTGCCTGGCGTTCTTCCAGGGAACGCGCCTTGTACAGATAGGCGATGCCTTCTTCGGTGAGCAGGTGAGTGACGTCATCACCGTAGATCATGATCGGCGCCAGGGGCATGCCGCTTTTCTTCGCCACCTCAACTGCATCGAGGGTTTCAACAAAGGTCGGTTTACCGCCCTCCTGGAAGGTCTCGACCATCTGCACCACGAGTTTCTTGCCACGTTCGAGCAAGGCTTCGGGGGCATCGCCGTGGCGCATGTCGAGCCAGGCCGGAGTGCCATGGCGGCGACCCCGCGGGTCGTGGCCCATATTCGGCGCGCCGCCGAAACCGGCCAGGCGTCCACGGGTCACGGTGGAAGAATGGCCGTCGCCATCCACCTGCAAGGTCGCGCCGATAAACAGGTCCACCGCGTACTGCCCGGCCAGTTGGCAGAACATTCGATTGGACCGCAGGGAACCGTCGCGGCCGGTGAAAAACACGTCCGGGCGGGCGGCGATGTAGTTCTCCATCCCCAGCTCGGTGCCGAAGCAGTGCACGCTTTCGACCCAGCCACTTTCGATAGCCGGGATCAGGGTCGGGTGAGGATTGAGGGTCCAGTTGCGGCAGATCTTGCCCTTGAGCCCAAGCGATTCGCCGTAGGTGGGCAGAATCAATTCGATGGCCGCGGTGTTGAAACCGATGCCATGGTTGAGGGACTGGACGTTGTGCTTTTCGTAGATCCCACGGATCGCCATCATCGCCATCAGCACATGCACGGGCTTGATATGCCGGGGGTCGCGGGTGAACAACGGTTCGATGTAGAACGGTTTATCGGCCACCACCACGAAATCCACCCAGGACGCGGGAATGTCCACGCGGGGCAGCTCGCTGACGTCGTCCACCAACTGGTTGACCTGGACGATCACAATGCCGTCGCTGAAGGCTGCCGGCTCGATCAGCGCCGGGGTGTCTTCGGTGCTCGGCCCGGTGTAGATATTGCCGGCACGGTCGGCCATGAAACCGGCCGAGAGCACCACGTTGGGAATCAGGTCCACCACCAGTCGGGCGTAAAGTTCGATGTAAGTGTGGATCGCGCCGATTTCCAGCAAACCATCTTCAAGCAACTGGCTGATGCGCAAGCTCTGGGTGCCGGCGAAGGAGAAGTCCAGCTTGCGGGCGATGCCACGTTCGAACAGGTCCAGGTGCTCCGAACGACCGACGCTGGGCATGATCATGTGCAGGTCATGCAGCCTGGCCGGATCGGCCTTGGCCAGGGCGCGGGAAAGAAAGTCCGCCTGCTTCTGGTTGTTACCCTCCAGCACCACACGGTCGCCGGGCAGAATCAAGGCTTCCAGTGCCGCGACGATCTTGTCGGTGGGCAACACCACACCATCGGCGAGACCCCGCACCAGCTCGAGGCGCCGCTGCTTCTCGCTGCGTCGCCGCGTCCAGCGCGAGTCGGGGGATATTGTTGTTGTCATGCTCACTCCACGGGTTCGCTTTCGTGGAGTTACCTTAGGAGCTAATGGGGGAGGCATCAATCAAGATGAACGAAGAACTGTTACGATCAGGGTAATGTTTCTCCCGGCTTTCATGGGACGATCAATCTGCTCAATCCTTTGCACCGTGGGTCAAACGCTAAACTCGCGTCCCAACTCGGTCGTTAGCCACTGGATAAACCACTCCACATCCGCCGACAGTTCAGCCGACGGCGTCAGCACGCGGTAGCTTTCCAGCTTCACCTGATCCTCAAGCGCACGCACCAGGGTGCCGGCCTTGAGTTCCTCACGCACCAGCACTTCATTCGCCAGCGCGATGCCTTGCCCGCTTTCGGCCACCGACAACGCGTGGTCGTTGTTGACGTACAACACGTCCGAGTGGAGGTGAACATCCAGGCCGTTAGCGGCGAACCACATGTTCCACCACTCGCCGTCGTCGAAGTGAATCAGGTTGTGCTTCAACAGATCAGTGAGACAGGTGATCGGTTCGATGCTGGCCAGGTAGCCCGGCGTACAGATCGCAAACACCTGCGGACAGATCAGCGTGGCCCGGGAATGGGCGTACTGCCCATCGAGGCCATAGACGATCCCCAGGTCAGCGGTCTTGCCGTCCACATCGGTGAACGTCGAATTGGGTTCGATGGCGAACTTCAATCCGGGGCGAAGACGCCGCGCGGCTTCCAGCCTCGGTGTCAACCAGCGTTTGGCGAACCCCGGCACGACCATGATTCGCAACCATCGTTCGGAGTCCCTCGGTTGCAGCTCCCTCCCCGCCTCGATGATCAGCTGTAACGCTGAAGCGATCTTGCGGTGGTACTTCTCGCCGGCAAGGGTCAGGGTGACGCCACGCGAGGTGCGCTCAAACAGCTGGGTTCCCAGCCACTCCTCCAGCAGTTTCACATGTCGGCCAATGGCTGGCTGAGTCACGTGCAGGGCCTTCGAGGCTTCGACATAGCTGCCCAAACGGGCAGCTGCATCAAAGGCACGTACCGCGTTCAACGGCGGCAAACGGTGGTCAGGCATGGCTTGGGACGCCTTCTGCTATTAAATTATTTAACAACTGCTATGTTAAAATTGAAGTTTCGCCCCCGCAACCCCTCACTGATAATCAGCTCACAACAGAACAACAAGAGTCTCCAAAGAGCCCGACGAAGCGGCTCGCTGCACACCTGAACAGATCTCGATCCTGCCCAAAAAAATAATATCCATGGCCTGACGGCACAGCTGACTACAGCGTATCGGCACAGGCGATGGGGGAATCGGAGGTAACGCATGAATGCCCTGCATTCGCTGCAAACGCTGGCTGTGTCTATCCGCGCTGTACGCAAAGTCTACGGTGATCCTCATAGCGGTCCGGTGGCGCTGAAAAGCATCGACCTGGACATCCGTGACAACGAGTTCTTCACCCTCCTCGGCCCTTCGGGCTGCGGTAAAACCACGCTCCTGCGGATGATCGCCGGGTTCGAATTTCCGACCCAGGGCGAGATCCTGCTCTATGGCGAAAACATTGCTGACCGCCCGCCATTCCAGCGTCCGGTCAATACGGTTTTCCAGCACTACGCACTGTTTCCACACATGACCATTGCCGAGAACCTGGCGTTCGGCCTTGAGTCCCATCCGATGGGCAAGGTCTTGAGCAAGGTGAAGATCGCCGAACGGGTACGCGAGATGCTCGCCCTGGTGCAGATGGAACGCTTCGCCACGCGTCGCCCGACACAGCTGTCCGGCGGCCAGCAACAGCGGGTCGCCCTGGCCCGGGCCTTGGCACCGCATCCCAAAGTGCTGCTGCTCGACGAGCCGCTCTCGGCACTGGACCTCAAACTGCGCCAGGCCATGCGTGAAGAGCTGAAGGCGATCCAGGCCAAGACCGGTATCACCTTCATCTTCGTCACCCACGATCAGGAAGAAGCCCTGACCATGTCCGACCGCATCGCCGTACTGTCCGATGGCGAGGTGCAGCAGGTCGGCCGCCCGGAGGATATCTACGAGCGTCCGCGCAATCGCTTTGTCGCGGACTTCATCGGCGAGACCAACTTCATCGCAGGCACGGTGACCCAAGTGGAAGCCGGTCTGGCCTGGTTCGCCGGGCCTGCCGGTCACCC
The DNA here is from genome assembly GCF_025465945.1 of Pseudomonas sp. 6D_7.1_Bac1. Classification (GTDB taxonomy): domain Bacteria; phylum Pseudomonadota; class Gammaproteobacteria; order Pseudomonadales; family Pseudomonadaceae; genus Aquipseudomonas. The sequence goes on from NZ_JANLNW010000075.1 coordinate 122,104, forward strand.
GCTCCCCGCTCAACCCTGCAGCGACGTAGCGGTGGGTGCAACGGTGGCGCTCTCGGTGCGTCCCGAGCGCCTGCATCTGTTGCCAGCCAGCACGGCCGGTGCCTTGCCGTGCCGGATCGATGCGCAAATCTACCTCGGCACCGACCTGCAATATCAGGTCAGCCTGAGTGACGGTTCGCGTCTTACGGTGCGCACGCCCAACAGCGTCGACCAGAGTCTGCGCTTCGCTGTCGGCAGCCAGGCCGGTCTGCTGTTCGACCGTGGTAGCGCCAGTGTCCTGCTGGATTGAGCACGAGGGTTTGTCATGCACGCTTTACCGATATCCAACACCCTGGCGCGGCGTAAAGCCTTTGGCAGCTTTCTCGGCGTCACTCCGGCACTGCTCGCCATCGGCCTGTTTCTGATCGTGCCGATCCTGATCGTCATCGGCTATTCGCTGATGGAGGCCAACCCCTACGGTGGGGTGAACAAAGTCTTCAGTAGCGACGCCTACACCTCATTGCTGTTCGAGCGGCAACTGGATGACAGCCTGGTCTTTGCCGACTCCTACCTGATGATTGCCCTGCGCTCGATTGGCCTGGCCGGGCTGACGACCGTGATCACTTTGTTGATAGGCTTCCCGGTCGCCGTCTGGTTGGCCATGCAACCGGCGCACCGGCGTGGGCTGCTGATTTTCCTGATCACCATACCGTTCTGGGCCAACCTGCTGATTCGCACTTACGCCTGGATTCTGCTGCTGCGCAACACCGGGGTCATCAATAACAGCCTGATGGGACTCGGTGTGATCGATCAGCCGCTGCAACTGCTTTATACCGACGGTGCGGTGCTGCTGGGGCTGGTTTACACCTACGCGCCGTTCGTGGTGCTGCCGATCTACGCGACCCTGGAAAAGATGGACATCCGCCTGCTGGAAGCGGCGCAGGACCTCTATGCCGGTCGCTGGCGAACGCTGATCAAAGTCGTGCTGCCGATCGCCAAACCGGGGATTTTCGCCGGCGCCATCCTCACCTTCGTACCGTGCCTGGGAGCGATGATCGCCCCGGAGCTGCTCGGCGGCGGGACCAAGATGATGCTCGGCAACCTGATTTTCCGGCAGTTCAGCGATGCACGGAACTGGCCGTTCGGGGCCGCCCTGTCGCTGGTGCTGATGACGGCGGTGATGCTGGTGTTGACCGTGTATGCCCTGCGCGCCGAGCGCCAGCGCATCGCCAAGGGAGGTGAGTAATGCAGCGTCTATTCAAGCGAACCGGTCTCAGTGTTCAGGACTTCCCGGGCTTTGGCGGTTTCAGTTTTCTGTTCTACCTGTACCTCTATGCGCCGATCGTGGTGCTGGTGGTGTTCTCCTTCAACGCCAACCAGTCGGCCACGGTCTGGACCGGTTTGAGCCTGGACTGGTACCGCGCGGCGTTTGCCAATCAGGCCTTGCGCCAGGCGGCCAGCAACAGTCTGTTGATCGCGGTCTGCGCTAGCATGATCGCCACCGTGATTGCCACCCTCGCAGCGCTTGGCACTTCCCGGGGTGCGAAGTTCAAAGGCATGCAACTGTCGATGGGCGCAATCATGCTGCCGCTGGTGTTGCCGGAAATCGTAGTCGGCGTCGCCACCCTGGCGCTGTTTTCCACGGTCGGCCTGTCGTTGGGGTACGGCAACCTGATCATTGCCCATACCGTGTTCTGTATCCCCTTCGCCTACCTGCCGATCCGCGCGCGGCTCAATGACATGGACCTGTCGCTGGAGCAAGCCTCGGCCGACCTTTACGCCGGCCCCTGGCGGACCTTTCGCAAAGTCACGCTGCCGCTGTTGATGCCGGGGATCGTTTCCGGGCTGATGCTGGCCTTCATCGTCTCGCTGGATAACTTCGTGATTTCGATGATGGTCGCCCAGGCCGGAACCACGACCTTGCCGATCTTCATCTTCGGCCTGTTACGCATGGGTGTGACACCCGACGTCAACGCCGTCTCGACGCTGATCCTCGGCGTCTCGGTGCTGTTCGTCAGCCTCTCTTATCTGTTGGGCAAAAAGAAAACCTGAACCTTCCAAGTACCGTGGGGAAATAGCATGAGCAAGTTGATTACACGCATCGGCACCTCGTTGTTACTGACATTGCCACTGACGATGGCCGGCAGCGTTCAGGCCGCAGAAAAACTTAACGTGGTGAGCTGGAGTGGCTACTTCTCGCCAGAGATTCTCGCCAAGTTCCAGAAGCAGACCGGCATTGAAGTCACGGTGGATTCCTACGACTCCAACGAAACCCTGCTGGCCAAGCTCAAACAAGGTGGCGCCGGCTATGACGTGGCGATTCCTTCACACCAGTTTGTTCCGATCCTGATCAAGGAGCAGTTGCTGGAACGCTACGACCCGGTCAAAGAACCCTATTACGCCGGCGTCGTCGACAACCTGAAAAAACCCACCTGGGACCCGGAAGGCGCCTATTCGGTGCCGTTCATCTGGGGTACCACCAGCGTGGTGTTGAACACCGAACGCTACAAAGGCCCGACCGACAGCTACAAGGTGCTTTATGAACCGCCAGCCGAGTTGCAAGGGCGGATCAACATGTTCGACTCGGTCAGCGACGTCGTGGACATGGCCAGCCTGTACCTGAACATCCCGCTGTGCAGCGAAGACCCCAAGCAAATGCAGCAAGTGATGAGCCTGCTCAAGGCGCAGAAGCCATTCGTCAAAACCTACAGCTCCAAGGCCGGCTCGATCCGCGAGAACCTGGCCTCGGGTGAAATCGACATGTCGACCTTCTGGGGCGGTTCGTCGATGCGTGCGCGGGAAATGAAACCGAGCCTGAAATACCTCTACCCGAAAGAAGGCGTGCTGGCCTGGGTCGACAACATGGTCATCCCCAAGGGCAGCAAGAACCCGGCGAATGCCAAGGCCTTCATCGCCTTCCTCAGCCAGCCTGAAAACGCCGCGATGACCCAGAACTTCCTCAAGCACCAGAGCCCGATCAAGGGCGTGGAACCGTTTCTCGACGCGGGCCTGAAGGATGCGCCCGAACTGCACATTCCCGCAGGTACACAGGTGGTCTTCAGCAAGACCTGCGGTGAAGGTGCGATCCGCCTGGCCGACCGCCTGTGGACCAACCTGATGCGTTGATCTTTACCGCCCCGCCCGTTTGGCGGGGCGTTTCTCCAGTCGTCTACAAGGCAGCGTCGCAATGACTTCTACTTCCATCAGCGAACTGGTCCTGCTGCAGGCCCATGAACTCGCCGACTGCATTCGCCTGCGTCAGGTCTCCTGCCGGGACGTGATGCAGGCTTACCTGACCCACATCGAACGCTTCAACCCGCTGGTCAATGCGCTGATCAGCCTGCAAGCGCCGGAAGATCTTCTGGCCCAGGCTGATCAGCGCGATGCCGAACTGGCACGTGGCCTGTACCGTGGCTGGATGCACGGCCTGCCTCACGCCATCAAGGACCTGTCCCTGACTCGCGGCATTCGCACCACCTTCGGTTCACCGCTGTACCGGGACTTTGTGCCCGAACGCGACGGCATCATGAGCGAGCGGATCAAAGCCGCCGGGGCAATCATTATCGGCAAGACCAACACCCCGGAATTCGGCCTGGGTTCGCAAACCTACAACCCGCTGTTCGGTGCCACCGGCTGTGCCTATGACCCGAGTAAAACCGCCGGCGGCAGCAGTGGCGGTGCCGCCTCGGCACTGGCCATGCACCTGGTGCCGGTGGCCGACGGTAGCGACATGATGGGCTCGCTGCGCAATCCGGCGGCGTTCAACAATGTCTTCGGTTTTCGTCCGTCCCAAGGCCGGGTGCCCTTCGACGACAGCGCCGACCTGTTCATCGACCAACTCGGCTACGAAGGCCCGATGGGCCGCAGCGTACGCGATGCGGCGTTGCTGTTATCGGTCCAGGCCGGCGCCGACGCCCGGGCACCGCTGTCCATCGCCGAGTCCGGTGCCGCCTTCGCTGCTCCGCTTGCGCGCGACTTCAGCGGCACGCGCCTGGGCTGGCTCGGTGATTTCAACGGCTATCTGCCGATGGAAAAAGGCATTCTCGAACTATGCCAAAGCGCCTTCGCCGACTTCGAAGCCTTGGGCTGCAGCATCGAACCGGCCCCTATCGACTTCGCCCCTGAACAGCTCTGGGACAGCTGGCGCACGTTGCGGCACTGGATGGTCGCCGGCTCTCTCGGCGGTGCCTACGCCAACGCGAGTCAGCGCGCACAGCTAAAGGAGGAAGCATGCTGGGAAGTGGAAAACGGACTCAGGCTCTCAGCCAGCGACGTGTTCGCCGCCTCGGTGGCCCGCAGTCACTGGTACCGCGCCATCAGCAAACTGTTCGAACGCTTCGACTACCTGCTGCTGCCCACTGCCCAGGTCTTCCCGTTCGACAAAAACCTCCCCTGGCCAACCAGCATCGAAGGCGTGAGCATGGACACCTATCACCGCTGGATGGAGGTGGTGATTCCCGGCACCCTCTCCGGCTGCCCGGTGGCGAATGTGCAAGTGGGTTTTAACCAGAACGGCCTGCCCATGGGTCTTCAAATCATCGGCAGGCACCAGGCTGACTTCGCGGTGCTGCAGATGGCCCACGCCTACGAACAGGCGAGCCGTTGGTTTGAACGCTGCCCTTCACCCCTGTTAAGTGGCGCCTTTGATAAACACTGACGTGGCAACGGTAATGTTGGCCGGCTGCTATTCATTGAACTGCCGTCGGCACGTGCTCCGCGAGAAACTCAACGAACGCGCCGACTGATGGCAGCAGACCGCGGCGAGACGGCATCAGCACACTCATCGTCGCCAAGCCCGCAATCCACTGAGGCAACACACGAACCAACCGACCCTGCTCAAACTCGCGGGAGCCAACGTAACCCGGTAGTGCAACGATCCCCAAACCTGCGCATGCCGCTGCTTTGAGCGTTGCCATGTCATCGCTCACCAGAGTTGGCATGAAAGGAACGACGACGGTCTGATCAGACTGGTGTACATCGCGCAGGTGCCACGTGTAGTTCTCCTGCCCACCGCCGAGCGCTATACCGTCATGTTCCGACAGTGCATCGGGTGCGCTCGGCATGCCTTTACGAGCGACATAGCTTGGGCACGCGAACAGGTACCAGGGAATCTGGGCGATGGTGCGCTGGACCAACGACGAATCGGGCAGCGGCGCGGCATGTGCCCGCAGACAGAGGTCGAAGCCTTCCTGCACGGGGTCTACGTAGCGATTGGTTGCGTGCTGCACGATACGCACACGCGGGTAAGCCGCCATGAAGCGGGGAATCAGTTCGGCCAGCGCCAACTGCGCAAACGCCACCGGACAGGTGAATCGGAGGGTGCCGCTCGGCTCGGCGGTGCGACGCTGCACAACGCTTTGCGCCGCCTCGGCCTCGACCAGCATGGCCAGCGCGTGGCGATGGAACTCCGCGCCGATCTCCGTCACGACGAAACGCCGTGACGTGCGCTGAATCAGCCGTGCACCCAGCGATGCTTCCAGCGCGAGGATGCGCCGGCTGATGCTGGACTTGGGTACATCGAGCGCCCGGGCCGCAGCCGTGATGCCTTGGTGTTCGACCACCTTGGCGTAGTAGTAGACATCATTCAGATCGAGCATCGCCAGACCTCGGTGCACAAGGCAGTCGACCTCTCGCGCCGACTTATCGTCCCATGGCGTAGACGATAGTTCTCATTTCCCCTAATTGCTCTCAGACTGTCCGAGTTCTACTGTTAATGCATCCCGACCCGGAGAGCCTTGCCATGAACTCGCCCCATCTCTACGAACGCCTGACCCGCGAAAATGCCATCCTGCTACTGGTCGACCATCAGGTCGGCCTTTACACCGGCGTGCGCGACATCGACACACTCACCCTCATGCACAACGTCGTCGGCCTGACCAAGGCAGCGCTGGCGCTGAAGTTGCCGATCATCGTCACCACGACAACCGAGGGGATGTGGGGGCCGCTGATCCCTGAGCTCGCCGAAGCGCTACCGGGCGTGCAGCGCATCGAGCGCACCACCGTCAACGCCTGGGACGAGCGCCGCGTCGTCGATGCGGTCAAGGCGACCGGCCGCAAGAACCTGATCGTGACGGGAATCTCGACCGACGTTTGCCTCGCCTTCCCGGCGATGTCGGCCATTGCCGACGGCTACAACAGCTTTGCAGTGATCGATGCTTCCGGCGGCTTCAGCCAGACGCAAGTCGCCATGGGCGTGGCGCGCATGCAGCAGGCCGGCGTGATCCCCGTCTGTTACTCGAACGTCGCCGTCGAGATTCTGGCCGACAATGCCGCGCCCGAAGCCGAGGCCGTCTACGCTGCGCTCGGCATGCCCTTCGCCGGCCTCGTGTATGGCCTGAAGCAGTACTTCTCACACAGCTGAACACCAACCGATCCAGCCCCTGAACCTTGGGAGAACACTGATGAATCTCAAGAAGTTGGCCGTCGCCGTCACCCTATCCCTGGCCTCCACCGCTTATGCCACCGAGCCCGCGCAGGCTCCGCAAGCCCTCAAGAACGTCGTGCTCGTCCACGGTGGCTTCGTTGACGGGTCCGGCTGGCAGCGGGTCTATAACCTGCTCACGAAGGACGGTTACAACGTCAGTATCGTGCAAAACCCGACGACCTCGCTCGTGGACGACGTTGCCTTCACCAAGCGCGTCATCGCGCAGCAGGACGGCCCGGTGGTGCTAGTGGGCCACTCCTACGGCGGTGCGGTGATTTCCGAAGCCGGTACCGACCCCAAGGTACAGCGCCTTGTCTACATTGCCGCCTTCGCGCCGGACGCTGGCGAGTCGGTGCAATCGCTGACCTCCAACCCTGCCCCGGGCGCGCCGGTCCCCCCGATCGTGCCGCCGCAGGATGGCTTCCTGGCCCTTGATCGCAGCAAGTTTGCCGCCTCGTTCGCGGGCGATCTCTCGGCCGAAGAGGCAGAATTCATGGCGGCGTCGCAAGTGCCGTGGGGTGTGGGCGCTGCCGGCGGAAAGGTCACTGTTCCGGCCTGGAAGTCGAAGTCGAGCTGGTATCTCGTCGCCACCGAGGACCACATGATCCCGCCGCCCGTCCAGCAGAAAATGGCCAAGCGCGCAGGCGCAACCGTGGTCGAGGCGTCGGGTAGCCATGCCATTTATGTGTCCAGGCCTGAAGCGGTCGCCGAGATCATCGAACAAGCGGCCCAAGGCAAGAAGTAACCCCGATCCCGGCCGCTAGACCTGTCGAGCGCCCCGAACACACGGGGCGCTCGTCTATGTACGCTTTGGGTCAGTTCCGGTCACGGGCGCTGTATGGCGCGCTTTTATTCAATCTGTGTCTAACATTCTTCTCTTGACCGCCCTAGCATCGGCCGCTCCGTCCAGGTGCATGCGATGAAAGAGATTCCCGGCAACATCGATTTTTCAGGCTTGACGGCTCGACGGCTAGAGCCAAATGACCGTGAGATGATTTGTGTGCACCGCGAAACGATGTTCCTTGAGGCGGGAGGAGACCCATCGAAGTTGCGGGTGATGACTGAGCACTTCCGGCCCTGGTTACACGAACGACTGCTAGATGGCCGTTACTACGGTTTTGCGCTGATGGACACAGGGCAGCCTGTGGCGGCGATAGGTCTGATGAATATCGATTGGCCACCTCATCCGTCCCACCCAACCTTAGACCAGCGCGGCTACGTGTTGAATGTATTTGTCGAGCCGGCCTACCGGCGTCGGGGGCTGGCTTCAGCCCTGATGAAATTGGCTGAAGCCGAATTTACCCAACGCGGAATGAGTTTCGCCGTGCTGCACGCGACCACGGTTGGCAAGCCGGTATATGAGGGATTGGGCTGGGCCGCTACAACCGAGATGGCGAAAACCTTCCAGTGACTTGATCACCCTTCCCATTACCCTGATGGCTGCTTCCAACCGATTGACGCGTTCATGAACGATGGCTGTGGGTCGATTCTGTTGAAAAAGTCGGCCATGGTTTGCGCATCAGAAAAGTATGCGTCCGAGATTGAAATCTTTACTTTTGGCAGAGACTTCCGGCCTCGGATTTCACGTAGCAGCGTGCAAAAACGACGATTTCACCAGTCAATGATCAGGCAGTTTGGGCAGAGCGACTTTTTCAACAGAATCGGTCGTTACCTGCCATTCGTGACGGGCAGAGAACGGCCACAAACCGCCGCTCACATGCATCATTGGCCGGACGTTCTGGCGTCGGCTTGCGCTCAATCATGCCGTCTACACCTGCTAAAGGACAAGACAGCGCGCGGCCCGTGCGACAGCGTGTTAGATAGGCAACATCATGCTGGCCGCCGCAACGTCTTCGTTCATCCTATCGATAACACGCATACGATTAAATCTTTTACGATTGACATCCGTCAATTCCTTCCTCATGATTAAACCCATGCGATCACATCGCATACGAGTTAACAACGCTAATCCCCTTGTCCACGAAGGAATCCATCATGACCAAGATCGAACAAGTCCTCCACTCAGGCAACAGCCACGCCACGGTAAATCGCGACCCCAATGTCAAACGCGGTGAGCTCGGCGTCCTCGACCTCAAGCTGTCAGCGCCCGACGGTGAAAGCCGCGAGTTCATCGCCACCGAGTTGCATCCGAGAGCCGAGCAGTTGTTTTCGGGCGCGTGGTCGGCCTGTTACATCAGCGCGTTCGAGATTGCGGCCTCGATGAAGAAGGTCAGACTGCCGTCCGACTACTCCGTGGACATCCAGGTAAGCATTGGGACGGTCGGTACCGGGCATTGCCTCGGCGCGCAGTTCACCATCCGTGTGCCGGGTCTGGCAAAGGAAGTCGTCGAGGCTCTTGCGGGCCTGGCCCATCAGCTCTGCCCGTATTCGAAGGCCGTACACGGCAACATCGAGGTTGGCCTGAGCGTCGTCACGGTGTGATCGGACGAGGCATGCGGGTCTCACTAAATATCTTATGAGGAATTTGGTCAACGCGAGGTTGTCATCCAAGCCAACTTAAAATCGCATGCGATTATATCTTATATGCCTTAAAAAAAGCACATCCGCGCCCAATATGACGCGCATACGATTAAATCTCGCGCGCACAAAATCAGCTTAACACCCTTATTCACGAAGGAATCCATCATGGAAAAGATCGTAAAAGTACTCGCCAAAGGCAACTCCCACGCCACGGTAAATCGTGACCCCAATCTCCAGCGCGGCGAGTTTGGCGTCTTTGACCTCAAGCTGTCAGCGCCCGGCGTGGAAAGCCTCGAGTTCATCGCCACCGAGCCGCACCCGACAGCCGAAAAGTTGTTTGCCGGTGCGTGGTCGGCCTGTTACACCACCGTGTTCGGAATCGCGGCCTCGCTGAAGAAGGTCAAACTGCCATCCGACTATTCCGTGGACATTCAGGTAAACGTTGGGCAAACCGGAGCCGCGTGGTTCCTCGGCGCCCAGTTCACCATCCGCGTGCCGGGCCTGGCAAAGGAAGTCATCGAGGAAATCGCGCACCTGACCCATACGATATGCCCGTACTCGAAGTCTGTGCATGGCAACATCGAGGTCGGCATGCACATCGTCACGGTGTAATCGGATAGCCTCTTCGCACACCACTAGACCGTGCATTCATCCGTCGCTGGGCCGTCCCGCATCATCGATCTTCATGCGCGTCGGCCACAGCATCGGATGGGTCGTGGTTTATTTACTAAGGAGGATGGAAGCAATGTTCAGTCACATAGTGGTCGGCACCAACGACCTGAAAAAAGCAAAGCGCTTCTACGATGCGACGCTAGGCGCGCTCGGCTATGGTGAAGGTTTCAGTGATGACAACGATCAGCGTCGGCGCTATGTATATCGCGCCAACACGGCGCTTTTCATCATCACCCAGCCGCTCGATGGTCAGCCCGCTAGCCCTGCCAATGGTGGAACAATCGGCTTTACCTGCCAGTCGACCGAGCAGGTCGATCGGTGGCATTCCGCCGGGGTCGCCAACGGTGGAACATCGGCTGAGGCGCCGCCGGGCGTGCGTGAGGCGGCGTTTGGCAGCCTCTATCTCGCCTATCTGCGTGATCCGGACGGCAACAAGCTCGGCGCCCTGTATTGCGTGCCGGCCTGAAACGAAGGATGGCGTCAAAGGCTCTCTAGACAAGCGGCGGCCATAGCGCCAGGCAAGTGCCGCCGCAAGGCCTCTACGATGCGAAATAGCTGGGCCCGGTGAAATTGACTGTCGTTTGCACCCTATGCGGCAGCGGCCCGACGCTCGTTATATTGCGACATAATCGCATGCGATACATAATGCTCCGTATGCCTTGTGAAACGTCAGGCTCTACCCAAAGAGGATACAGATGAAAACTACTAACCAACCGCCCGCTGCGGCCGTGCCGCTGTCAGACTATCTGTGCTTTGCGGTCTACTCCACGAACCTGGCGTTCGGTAAGGCATACAAGCCGATGCTCGAGGAGCTTGGGCTTACTTACACGCAATACATCACGATCGTTGCGCTTTGGGAGGAAGACAACCAGACCGTCAGCGGTCTGGGCGAGAAGCTGTTTCTCGAATCCAACACACTCACACCGATGCTTAAGAAACTTGAAGTGATGGGTTATCTGAAGAGGCAGCGCGATCCCGAAGACGAGCGTCAGGTGCGGGTTAGGCTCACGAAAAACGGTCGACAGCTGCGCGAAAAAGCCCTAACTATGAGTCTCTCTGAGGCGACTGGCCTCGCGCCAGACGAGTTCGCTAAAGTGCAAAAGGCGATCGTGACGCTGAGGAACAATCTTATCAAGTCAGTCCGAAACGGCGAATGAGCGATTAACGGTCGTATTGCCGCTATCCCTTTCCGGTCTTGACACATCGTGGGCTCGGCGGTCTCAGTCGCAGAACGCGAGCGCAGATGGTGTGTCGCGTGACCTTGCAGAAAAGGTCGATAGGCGGTGCAATGATTCGGTACGCGATTGCAGCCTTGTTTCCACCGGATCTCACGCGAGCGCCGAACCAGCACGCATGCGATTCATCATTCGAAAGGAAAGGTTATGAAAATCGAAGGTGCTGTCGTTTTCGTGACGGGCGCGAACCGCGGGCTTGGCCTCGAGTTCGCGAAACAGGCGCTCGATAGAGGGGCGCGGAAAGTTTATGCGGGCGCGCGCGATCCGGCCAGCGTGACGCTGCCGGGTGTCGTACCTGTGAAAGTGGACGTGACCGATCCGGCGGCCGTGGCCGCGGCCGCCGACGCGGCACGCGACGTCACGCTGTTGATCAATAACGCGGGCATCGCGCGGTTCGGCAGCTTGACAGACGACGGTGCGCTCGACGCGTTACGCGATCACTTCGAAACCAACGTGCTCGGGATGTTGGCGATGTCGCGGGCGTTCGCGGCGATCCTCGCCGGCAACGGCGGCGGCGCGATCCTGAACGTGCTGTCCGTCGCGAGCTGGGTGAACCGGCCGATCCTGTCGAGCTACGGCGTGTCGAAGTCAGCCGCGTGGGCGCTGACTAACGGCCTGCGCCATTCACTGCGCGAGCAGCGCACGCAGGTCGTCGGGCTGCATGCTGGCTTTATCGATACGGATCTGACGCGCGAACTGGAAGTACCGAAGTCGACGCCGGCCGACGTCGTGCGCCAAGCGTACGACGCAATCGAGGCGGGCGCGGAGGAAGTGTCCACCGACGAGTTCACGCGGCAGGTGAAGGCCGGGCTGTCGGCGGGCGTTTATCTGAATGAGGCGACGCCGCACTGAAGGCGCAGGAGCGGTCGCCCGTCGGGTCAGGCCGTGACGTCAATGATGCCCGGGAGCTTCACGTCAGCTTCGTAGTCGACGCCGGCGATCACGGAGCCGAACAGACGCGGGTGATCCTGAACTGATGATCCGCATGCTGATCGTCGGCTACTGCTACGGCATCCGCTCCGAACGGCGACTGTGCTAACCCAATAACAGAGCCGCAAAGATCAATGAAGGGCCGAGAAACCACTCGATGTGGTGAGTAGGTTTTCCGATGGTGGTCGTGCCTGAGTTCAGGCCAACTGAAAATCCGACTTTTTCAACAGAATCGGTCGTTGCCTACTATTCGTGATGGGCAGAGAACGGCCGAAAGCTGCCGCTCGCATATAGCCGTTGAGCGGATCACCGGCGCTGTTGTAACCGACGACATGAATGCTCGGAAAGGAAAACTGCTGGTCAAGAAACGAAATATCGTTTTGATTGAGTGTGAAGCGCTTTACTCATACATGTCAGTCTCCAGATAAAAAAATGTAGATGGAAAAAGTTAGGGGTTGCTTCGGTATCGCCCCTGCTGCCCGACCGCGTCATGCGGCAGGAAACTGCGGTACGACGAACTCCGCCCGCGCATCCTCTGCAGGCCGGCGTAGCGGATTGAGATTGACGGCGACGTGGCTGACGCCCAACTCCTGCTGATGCTGTAGCAACGCGAAGAGGCGCCCAATTCGGGGGCTGGCTCAGGTAAGTCGACGTACCCTCAAGTGAACCGCCCCATCCGGGAGGGGCTTCAGGAACCCTTTTTGGCTGCCGTTTTGACGTGACGGTGGAGGAAGTCGACCTCTGCTCGCAGCACGTCGGCGAACCCTGCTCCGCCTTCGTAGACGTCGTAGTGACCACCGGCGCTGCGGAACAATTCAGCCCGCGGTGCCTTGCGGGCAACCTCGAGTGCGGCAGGCACCGGCGCAATGGTGTCTGCCTCGGGGACGACGAGCAGGAGGGGGACACGTACGGAGGCGGCGCGTCGCACGGGGCGACGCCACGAGAAACTAAGCAAAGACCGTGCGGCCACACGGTCGTGCCACCGCGTCCCATCCTTCGGCGTCATGAGCCTCTCCCCGAACAGGCCGTCCGGCGTGGCGCCGATGGACAGGTCCCCTGGTTTTCCGTGACCGGGGATGTAGATCGGCTGGCGACCGAAAACGGAACCGAGGAGGTCGAGCAGTGCCAGCCCGAAGAGTCGAATCCCGGTCCTGGGCGGAGCCATCATCGCCGCGGCCAAGCCATCGGTGAGCGGGGCTTGAGCGACGGCCCCAGCCAGTCGAGTGTCGGAGGCAGCAAGTTCGACGACATGCATGCCGGCGAATGACGTGCCCCAAACAATGATCTGGCTCGGGTCGATGTGGGGCTGTTCAAGTGCCCAGCCGATGACGGTGCTGTAGTCCTCGCGCTGGCGTGGGACGCAGAGCACTTCGCGCGGCTGTCCGCCGGAACCGCCAAAGTTGCGGTAGTCGAACGCGATGGCGGCGAAACCCTCCTCGCGAAAGCGCTCGGCAAACGGAGCCAGTCCTCCCGCCTTGATGGCACCGATACCGTGGGCCATCACCACGGCGGGATGGGGGCCGCTGCCCTCGGGCAGGTAGACCCACGCTTCGATCGCATCACCCGATGGCGTCGGAATCTGCACGGTGAGGCGCTTGGCGGAAGAGTTGTTGGGCGTCGTCATGGTCATTGCCTTTCAATCATTGCGGCTTCAGTCGCATGGAGGGGTGCCAAGCAGCAGGCCACGCGAGATAGGCCTGATAGGTCAAAGAAATCGAACAGTGTGGTCATAAGTGCCTCACGTAAAAGAATGGAGATGGGAAAAACAGGGATTGCTTCGGTTTCACCCCTGCCGCCCGGCCGCGTCATGCGGCAGGACCCACGACCGCGCGGTAGTCGCCTCCCCGGTTGCGCACCATCAGCAGCACCAACCCCAGTACCGAGACGACGGCACCGACCATACCCATGTAGGAAATGCCGACGGTACCGATGGTCACACCGCCCAATACCGAGCCCAAGGCGATGCCGAAGTTGAAACCGGCGATGTTCAGGCCGGCCGCCACGCCATGGGCGTGCGGCGCATGCTGTTCGGCGATGCCGATCAGGCGGGCCTGCAAGGCCGGCACGGCAGCGAAGGTGAATAGGCCCAGCAATGCGACAAGTACGCCCATGGCAAGCGCCGAGGAGGCGAAAGCCCACATGCCCAGCGCAACGAGGGCGATACCGCTGATCACGATCACGCTTGAACGATCCACGCCGATCCGGTCGGTCATCTTGCCGCCAATCACGTTGCCAATCGCGGCGAGCACGCCATAGATCAACATGAAGATGCTGACCGTGGTGCCACTGACGTGGGTGACGTCCGTGAGCAGCGGTGCGATGTAGGTGTAGGCAGTGAACGAGCCGGCATAGCCCAGCACCGTGACGAGCGCAGCAACCAGCAAGGTCGGATGGAAGATTGCCTTCAGCGCCTGCCCGACCGAGTCGGCTCCAATGTGCCCTTGTTGCTTGGGCGGCTCCTTCATGCCCAGCAGCAGGCCGAGGAAGCCCAGTGCGCCGAACGCCGCGATCGCGCCGAGCACCGGACGCCAGGAGATCACGCCCCCAAGGTAGGTGCTGATCGGCACGCCAATCGCCATGGCAATGGTGAACCCCCCGAACACCACAGCCACGGCGCTGCCGGCCTTCTTCGGCCCGACGAGACGTGCCGCCGTGCTCGAGGCCACGGCGAGGAACAGGCCGTGGCCCATGCCGGCCACAAAGCGTGCAATCAGCAGTGTCGACAGGTTGGTGGCGATCGCCGCGAGCAGGCTGCCGGCGGTGAAGACCAATACTGTCACCAGCATGGCTTGCTTGCGTGACCATCCGGCGGTCAAGGCAGTCAGGACGGGCGCCGCGAAGGTCGCCCCCAATGCGTACAGGGTCACGGCGCTGCCGGCCTGTTCGATGCTGACGTCCAAGCTTTGCGCCATGACATCGGTCAGACCAATGGGAACAAACTCGGCAAGGCCCAGTGCGAAGGCACTGAGCGTAAAGATGTACACGATGAGTGGCATGAGAATCTCTCTCGATCATTCAGGAATGAACAGCCTTGGGCCGCGGTTGCCATGAATCGTAGAGAAGGTCGATAGATATGAGGAATTATCATTTAATGGTCTATGGATAAATATATTTATAGCTGAGATACTTTCTTCATGCAGATCGGTCGGCGAACGGCGCTCCGGTGCCGAACAGGTCGCTATCGCCACCAGAACCTTCCGGAGGGCGTCGCCAGCAGCGGCGTGACAGTACCCATGAGCCATCTTGATCATCTGCGCACATTTATCGAGGCTTACCGGCTGCAGTCGTTCTCCCGGGCGGCCGAATCCCTGGGCATGACACAACCTGCGGCATCCCTGCACATCCAGGCGCTGGAAGCCTTTGTGGCCAAGCCGTTGTTCGTGCGGCGTGCCCGTGGCGTCACGGCGACGGAAGCGGCTGACGAACTGGCGCGGGCGATCGGCCCGATGATGGACGGGCTGGAGATGAGGATGGCCTCATACCGTCTGGGCGGTGAGATGGGTGGCACCGTGCATATCGCCGGGCCTTCCGACTTCATTTATTCCAAGATCGCGGCGGGACTGGCACCGCTGATGGCGCAGGGGTTTCAGATCCGCGTGCACACGGGCAACCGCGACCGCATCTACAGCCTCCTCAATGCCTCGACCGCGGACCTGGCCATCACCGCCTCCATGCCGGATGAGCATTCGCATGGATTCGCTCGGCTGTTGACCGAGCGTTTTTTGCTCGTCCTCGCTCCGGAGATGGCCAAGCAATTGGGCAAGCGTCCGACTGCGGAAAGGCTGGCGAAGCTCCCGCTTATCGCGTTCGATGAAGACCTGCCGCTGATTCGGCCGGTGTGGACCGCGCTGTTCCAGTTTGCGCCAACATTGCAGGCAGCGCTGACAATCGCCGACCTGCGCATCATTCAGGACCTGGTCGTGAAGGGGCACGGATGGAGCGTTCTACCGGATTACCAGTGCGCCGAGGCGCTGGAGTCAGGCCGGTTGGTGTCGATCACTCCGCGTCAAGACGCCCCCACCAACAACCTGTATCTGGTTTGGAAAAAGACCGTTATGCGCAATCCACGCATCGTCCATGTGCGCGATTTCATTCTGGGAATGTTCGGTAGCGACACATAAGAACGTATTTGCGGCTACTGCCTATTTGCACAAAACAGCGCTTAAGGCACGAGGATCACGTTGGGCTGCTGCCGACTTCCAAGGCACCTTGTTAAGGTGGTCAGCAAAGAAACCCCCGGTCCGGGGCTTGCTCAAGTCGGGGCAAGGTCACCGTACCAGTAAGCGGCTGTGACTCCACCATCCATGAGGAAGTCGCTGCCAGTAATAAATGCCCCGTCCGGCCCCATAAGCAGAGCGCCAACGTTTCCTACTTCATCGGGAGTCCCGGCACGGCCGGCTGAGGACAGCTCTATCATTCGACGGTATCCTGCGCCGCGCGGACCGGAAAGCTCATCCTTTGCAAGAGGTGTAACGATGATGCCTGGGCTAATTGAGTTGACTCGTGCACCGCGCTTGCCCCAACGCACTGCCTCGGCCATTACGCGCAGTGCGTTCCCTCGCTTGGAAATTTGGTAGGCATTGAGCGGGTCCGTCACCTGATCCGGCTGGAGCATGGGAAGTGCAAGCAGCTCGTCAGCCGGTGTGATTGCCAGAGCCTTGTTCTGCTCCGGAGTCAACGCTGGAAGACGATGTCCTGACTGCGACGCGATCACCACACCCGCGCCGCCGCGAGCGATTACGTTACCAAATTCCTCAAGCACGAGCGCGGTGCCATATAGGTCGACTCTCAGAATCTGGGCGGGTGATGCTTGCGTCGGAGAAACACCTGCCGCATGAATTAAGCCCGTAACGGAACCAAGAGCTTCGGCCATCTCGACGAGAACGTGGACGGACTCACGCGAAGTGACATCCACGACAGCAGTGCTCACCTCAAATCCGGCTTCGCTTAGAGTTTTCGCGGCAGCGCTGGCGTTATCTTCGCGCAGGTCGGCCAGGAAAATGTGCTTTCCTGCGCTTACCCGACGGGCGATTGCCTGACCGATCGATCCCGATCCGATGACTACAATAACGTCTCTCATTCAGATCTCCTTACTGTTCAGTCGATTTAACTCGGATGCTTGTGAATGCTGTTCAACTGAATTGTCGAGCATTCGTGCCCGCCAGATATTGTTCGTCGCTGACCTTTTCCATCCAGACCACCGCGACGCCGTCGAGCGCCTCCTGCACCGCAATATGAGTCATGGCAGTGGTAGGCGTCGCCCCGTGCCAATGCTTGTGCCCTGGCGGACACCAGATCACGTCGCCAGCACGAATTTCCACGACTGGTCCGCCCTCGCACTGGGTCCAGCCACAGCCGGCGGTGACGATCAGCGTTTGGCCCAGCGGGTGGTTGTGCCAAGCCGAGCGGGCGCCGGGTTCGAAGGTGACGCTGGCGCAGGAAGTGCGGGCCGGCGCTGGCGGTGTACTCAGCATTTCTACCCGGACCTGGCCGGTAAAAGTAGCCTCAGGGCCTTTCATCGAAGTGATCGTGCTCACACGTTTGAGTTCCATTCTATTTCCTTTGCATTCTGTGATGGGATGCCAAGGAGTTTATCGCGCAAGAACTGCTGTGATTAGATGCTATTATCTGCATTGACTTATGAGGATAGCTCATGAATGGCGCGTGAAAATTTCAACGATCTGCAGGCCTTTGTCACTGTCGCGCGTGAGGGCAGCTTTACACGCGCCGCCGCGCAGCTTGGCGTGTCACAGTCTGCGCTCAGCCACACCATTCGTGCGCTGGAAAACCGGCTGGGCATCCGCCTGCTGACGCGTACCACACGCAGCGTTTCCGTCACCGAAAGTGGCGAACGACTTTTGATGACGGTGGGGCCGCGCCTCGATGAAATCGAAGTCGAAATTGCGGCGTTGAGCGATCAGCGCGACAAGCCTGCGGGCAAGCTGCGCATCACCACCGCCGAACACGCAGCCAACAGCGTGCTGTGGCCCAAACTGACCACCTTCCTTCCCGGGTACCCAGACATCAAGGTCGAGGTGACCATCGACTACGGGCTGACCGACATAGTGGCAGGGCGTTTCGACATCGGCATACGCCTTGGCGATCAGGTGGCCAAGGACATGATCGCGGTGCGGATCGGGCCGGACCTGCGCATGGCTGTGGTCGGATCACCAGCCTACTTCGAGCGACGCCCGGCGCCGCGCACGCCGCACGAACTGACCGCGCACGACTGCATCAATCTCCGCCTGCCGACCTATGGCGGGCTGTACGCCTGGGAATTTGAAAAAGATGGCCACTCGCTGAAAGTTCGGGTTGAGGGCCAACTGACGTTCAACAGCAGCAGTCCATGCCTGAGAGCGGCACTGGCTGGTTTCGGCCTGGCGTTTTTACCTGAAGATATGGTTCTTGAGCATGTCGACGCAGGACGTCTGGTGCGCGTGCTGGAGGACTGGTGTGCCCCCTTTCCTGGTTACCATCTGTACTATCCAAGCCGGAGTCAGGCTTCGCCTGCGTTTGCACTGCTGGTCGAAGCATTGCGTTACCGGGCGTGAACATATGGATCAACCGAATGCGAGTTTCCGACTGGCTGCTTTCTGGAAAGTCGAATGTCGCTTATGGGTCGAAAGCTGCCGGCTGCTTTCGACCCAAAGCTGCCTGTACCGACTGACAGAAATCGGCCAGAAATTACCGTTCGAGGTGACGATTGAAATTTCCCCCATAGCGGACGCCCAGAGTCTGCCCACCAATGTGAAACGCCTCCTGGGTGAATGCGATATCCTCGGTCGTGCACTGCGGTGCAGGTGTACCATCCCAGGACTCAAGCACGGTCTTCGCCAGTTTTACAGTGCAGTTAGGGTGGGGGCGCTTCGAGTCGAACGCAAGGAGTCATCATGAGCGCAGTGGTAATCGCTTCGATCGTATTTGTGTGCGTCTTCGGCAGCGGAATGCTCGGTTTGTTTATTCGCGTTTCCCTTCCCGAACATCACCTGAGCGAGGAGTCGATGGGTATGGTGAAACTGGGGGCCGGCCTGATGGCGACGCTCGCCGCGCTCGTTCTTGGTCTCCTGGTCGCCTCGGCAAAGGTTTCTTTCGACCGGATCGACGACGAGTTCAAGAATACCGCGGCCACGGTCGTCATGCTCGATCGCACCTTGGCCGATTACGGCCCGGAGGCCAAGGAAGACCGCGAGTTCCTGCGCAGCACCTATGCCTCGGTTGTAGAGCAGTTTTTTTCCGGAGGAACAGTCGGGACGGCCAACGTGGGCGTTCCGGAGAGGCTGGTGCGCGTGGAGCAATTTCAGCATAAGCTTCGGGAACTGGCACCACGAAACGATATGCAGCGCTCGCTTCAATCGGAGGCCCTGGCCCTCAGCCGTGACCTGGCGCATACGCGCTGGATGCTGCTCCAACCAGATCAGAGCGCTATTCCAACGCCATTCCTGGTTGTGCTGGTGCTCTGGCTTGCCATCCTCTTCTCCGGTTTCGGTCTGGTCGGCGACAACAACCGAACCGTCATCGTGACTCTGCTGGTCTGTACGCTATCGGTCTCCAGCGCGATCTTCCTGATCGAGGACCTAGCCCACCCGCTCGAAGGATTTATGCAGATCTCGCAAGCGCCGGCGCGCAGCGCGCTCTCCTATCTCGGCCATTAGGCCGGCGCTACCCAACCGCCGAGTGGCCTTCACCGACGCGATTCCATGTACGGCCGCCTTTTTGCCGCTGTGTATGTGTGTGTGCGTCCACCCGGCAGGAGCCGAATGGCAGCTTTCGGAAGATTCAACCGACCGTAACGGGTCGATTTCGGTCAGTCGTGACAGGCTGAAATCGGCTAATCCCAGCCATTCGCCGAGGACACATCGGTGTCCGATGTTGCGTCTCGAGCGGTCGTTCGAGCAGTACGCCAAAGCGCGAAGTTAGCGCATCAGCGCGGCGTGCCATGCTCCGGCGGTGAGCGACGATTACTCTTCCCCGCCACGCGCTCGCGGTTCGCGTCAGCGTATTCGCGAATTATGTCGGTCAGTGCGCGTAGTCCCGCTGGCACATGATGCCGGCCCGGATAGTACAGGCATAGCCCGTCTAGCGGCGGCGTCCAGTCTTCAAGCACCCGCACAAGCGTTCCGGCCTCCAGATCCGCGTTGACGTTCCATTCGGTCAAATAAGCGAGACCGAGGCCTGCGCGCGCCGCCGCCAGCATCAACCCCGGCTCGTCCAGCGTCAGCGCGCCGTCACCGTCGACGCGCACCGTCTCGCCGTGCCGTTGGAATTCCCACTGATAGATTGACCCGCTCGGCATCCGGCTGCGGATGCACCGGTGCGCACTGAGGTCCACGGGCGCGCGCGGCGGCTTGTGCTGCGCAAAATACGCGGGGCTGCCAACGACGGCAAACCGCTGCCTGTCGCCAAAAGGCACCGCGATCATGTCCTGCGGCACGCTTCCCATCAGCCGGATGCCCGCGTCGAACCCTTCGACCACGATATCGATCAGCCGCCCTTCAGTGACGATGTCGAGCTTCATCTCGGGATAGCGCTGCAGGAATGCGATGAAGGCCGGCATCACCTGATTCGCCGCACCCACTGACGTATTGATCCGCAAAGTGCCCGACGGCGTGTCGCGGAAGCTGCCGGCCTGCTCGAGCGCGGCATGAATGGTCGACAGAGCGGGCGCGATACTGTTCACGAATTGCGCTCCAGCTTCCGACAGCGACACGCTGCGGGTCGTACGATTGAAGAGCCGCACACCGATACGCGCTTCGAGCGCTGCGACCGCGTGACTGAGCGCGGACGTCGACACGTTAATTTCGTTTGCTGCGGCGCGGAAGCTGCGATGGCGCGCGACGGCCAGAACGGCTTCCAGTTCACTCAGGCCGGATGTCCTCATTGTCCTAAATCCTTCAACAGGTCATCCTCAATTGTACGGCTAGTCAGTGCAATGGCGACGATCTATCTTGTGCCTCTGACAACATTTTTCCGGACCAACCCCATGCAAATCATCGACAAAATCTACATCGACGGCGCCTTCGTCACGCCGCATGGCAGCGAGTTCTTTGACCTCGTCAATCCGTCTACCGAGCAGGTCATTGGCCGCGTGCGCCTTGCCGACGCCGAGGACGCGTGCGTCGCCATCGCTGCGGCGAAGCGGGCATTCCCAACGTTCTCCCGTACGGACAAGTACGAGCGCGTTGATATGCTCAAGCGCATGCATGCGGCTGTGGTCGCGAAAGAGAACGAGCTTTTCGAAGCCATTGTTGAGGAATATGGCGCACCTGTGTCGCGCGGCCGCTGGATGGCCCAACACGCGAGCAATGTGCTGCTGGAAGCGGCGAAGGTGCTTGAAGACTACGCGTTTGTCCGCCGCGCCGGGTCCGCCGAAGTGGTGATGCAGCCACTCGGCGTCGCCGGACTGATTACGCCTTGGAATAGTGATGCGGGCTTTATTTGCGGCAAGCTCGCGGCGGCGCTGGCCGCCGGCTGCACAGCCGTGGTCAAGCCAAGCGAGATGAGCGCCATTCAGACACGAGTCATCACAGAGGCGCTGCATGAAGCGGGGCTCCCACCGGGGGTGTTCAACATCGTCACGGGACGTGGCGAAACGGTAGGCGCGCAGATCAGTTCGCACCCCGACGTCGCCAAGCTATCGTTCACAGGATCAACGGCAGTCGGCAAGACGATTCTGCGCACTGCCGCGCAGACGTTTAAGCGCGTGACGCTGGAGCTCGGCGGCAAGTCCCCCGTGATCGTGCTCGACGACGCGAACTTCGACGAAGCCGTGCCGCTTTCGCTTCAGGCGGGCTTCTTGAACAGCGGGCAGGCGTGCATTGCTGGCACGCGCATTCTGGTGCCGCAGGCACGGCTCTCAGAGTTCGAGAAGAAAATCGTGGACGCAGTTGCAGACATTCAGTCCGGCGACCCGCGCGACCCGCGCACGAGTATCGGCCCGATGGTGAGCCAGAAACAATGGGATCGAGTGCAGCGCTATATCCGCATCGGCATCGACGAAGGCGCGCGCCTGATCGCCGGTGGTGAGGGGCGTCCACACGGTGTCAACAGAGGCTGGTTCGTACGCCCTACCGTCTTCAGCCATGTGACGAACGATATGACCATCGCGCGTGAGGAGATATTCGGTCCGGTGCTCTCGATCATCGCGTACCGCGATACGGAGGACGCAATCGCGATTGCCAACGATACGCCCTACGGGCTGCAAGCCTACGTATGCTCATCCGACACCGGTCGAGCAAGCGCAGTGGCCTCGCAAATCGAAGCGGGACGCGTGCTTGTCAACACGCTCGCGCACGAACCGGCTGCCCCCTTCGGCGGGTTCAAGCAATCGGGTATCGGCCGCGAGAGCGGAACGTTCGGGCTTGAGGCGTATCTCGAGCCGAAGGCGCTGCTTGGCGTCTTGTGAACGAATGCCCGCCGGGCGGCCTCTGGACCGGACGAAGCGAGACACGGTATCGCACACGTTGCCAGTCCATCAGAACGCTGCTTCGACCGCCTTGACCTCCGGACCTGACAACCTTGCCCTCCGAAGGGCCGGTCAGGCGACGCGGAGCGGACATTCGCCAAGTTGAGCCGAATGACCTCGAAGGGTCGATTTCGGTCAGTCGTGACAGGCAGAAAACGGCCAAGAGCGGTCAGTCGTTGCGGCAGTCTCAGCTAATACAGAAATGCTGCGTCCGCTTGACCGCCTCAACTGCAACCTCAGAATCAACCGCTGTCCCACTGGCCGCTCTTCGCCAAGCAATTCACTGTGTGTAACGAAATGCCCGATAGCGATTTGCGCGATCCAAAATAATGGCTCAACGCTCTGTACCCATGAGCGTCATCGTAGAAACCTGCAAAGTGAATGGCCTCCCCGGCGCCTTGGGATAACCAGCCTTCCGTGGCTTCGCATACATAGCACACCATACCGTGCAGCTGCCTCCAGGCCTTGTACTTAGACAACGTCATCCCTGCCTGCTGCTTGAAGAGTTGCCGCAGGTGATCGGGAGAAAGATTGGCAATTCGGCTCAATGGCTTCAGGCTTAGACGCCCTTCAGTATCACTGGCGATGGTGCTGGCAACCCGTAGTAAGCGTTCATCGACACGGACAGGCGACAGCATCCCTCTGATCTCCGCTTGACAACTTTCCATCCAGGCGACCACTGCGGATCGTGGGATATTCCCGGAACACAGGTTTTCGAAGAGCAGATCATTCCAAGGCAGCTTTCCGGGAACTGGCCACTGCGCCATAACCTGCTCCCCCAGTGATCGTTGGATGCCCATCCCTTCTACGCTGAGCGGATCGAAGTAGATGATCACCAGACCATCCCCGGCTGCGGAACTCCACCGGCCACTCGCATGCAGTAGTCCGGCCGAATCGATCAGCCGGCCATCATCCATCTCGTAGCGCAGGCAGGTGCCCGGGCGACTGAGGATCAGGCAGGGCGCCACCATTTCCGAGCGATCGAAGCCGCCCGGTCCGGCATACATCATCCAGCCCTCGCTCACATAGACGCACTGTGTCTCGCCGCGCATGGAAATCGCTCGATATGATCTTGGCGAAGCCAAGCATTGTGTTGGGGCCCAGCGACAGACCGGTGACGACAGAACCATCGCCGGGGATTCACTCAGAAGGACTTGCTGACACCCATCAGTACACTCGCACTGCAAAGGTCATCGTACCCCGTTAATGATTGACACTCGGTTCGAGAGAGATCCGTACCCACCAGGCCTGCGCTCCAGGTAAGGCCAGCGTAGTCGCGGTAAAGCCGCACCTCCCATTCGTCGTAGCGCGATCTGCCCTTGCCACTGCTGGACTGGATGATGTCATCTTTGTAATCCATCAGCCCGTAGCGCAGGTTCAGGTGGGTCTTTTCGTTCAGAGGCAGTTCGTAAGCGACATAGCTGTAGAGATTGCTCTGATTCCCGAGCAGGTCGTCCGAATACGCGGCGGTCAGCTCCAGACCATGAAATTTGAGTCTGCCGTAGGTGGCAGTCTGGTTGAACAGACTGTCCTTGGGATAGACGTACTTGATGTAGCCCAGATCGAAGGACAGATCGTCGTTCAAGGGTACGTACCAGCCCGCATAGAAGTCCTGCTCAAACCGTGTTTTGGTGCCCTCACCGAAGTCGACGGACGAGCCCCATACGCCGGCATAGAGCCCGAACGGGGTTGCCAAGGTGGCTCCAGCCTGGGCAGCCGGATCCCCCAGGGTTTGCGAGATACCCTTCGAACGGTAGTCGTTGATGGCGGTCAACTCCAGGCTCAGGTCATAGCCATTTCCCAGGGGAAGCGCCGAAGCGCGCAGAGCGACCAGGCTCAAGAGAACAACAATCACCGCATTGGCTGCCTTCATCAGCAATCCTCTATTCTTATTTTTGTGAGGCGAACTCCCCCGCCGACTGAGCGATCCGCGGGGTCGTGGCTTGAATGGAAAGAGCCGTCAGAGCCCGTCAGGAAAAAGTCCGAACGGCCAATTCGCCCAGGCTTGGCGACGGGATGCATCGGGGTCGATTTTGGTCCCGGGCGTGGTGCTCCAGAGCATGGTCTGGCGAGAGCTGGAGTCGTATCGGGGCCAATGCGGCACCGCTTTACCGTTCGGATTGCCCGTGCGGGCAAAGTTAGTCCAGGCGTCCATCATCTGGCTGGCGAGCCGTTGCTCCTCCTGACGCCGGGCGTGGCCGAGTTTTCCACCGCCAGGCACCCAATCGAGGTCCAGGGTGCCAAAAACGAAAGGCAGCTCCAGCGCATGGGTTGCCCCCAAGTCCGGCTGGCCGGACTCCAGGAAACCCAGCGGGACCTTCCACTGGAACCGGTACAGATAGGTATTGGGGTTGTGAGCAGCCTGCATCTCTGCCAGCCGGGTCATCGGCTGGATCATCACAAAATCGTCGTTTTGTGCCTGCCGAATCAACGACTGATCCCGTGTCTTCAGACTTTCGGCATAGAGCGCATCCAGGTTTGCGGGCGCTAGCGCCTGGTCGAGGTGGCTGCGTAGCTCGTCCGGGATGATGGGGGCAGCAGGCCCCAGGTCGGTCTGCTCCGTGAAGGGGTTGCGCTGCTTGCTGTCATACAGGCTCCAGTAGTTCATCTCGTTCTGGTTGGCACCGACCATGAGGTCGATACCTTTCGCATGCCCGGCCGGGATGAGCTGGTTGGGGTTGCCGACGACCAGTTGCCCGTCCCGGTACGGCGCGAACAGGCTGTCGCCGTGCTCGGCATTGAGCGTTGCCGCTGTCTGCTGGTTCAGTAACTCCAGCGCAGATGCCTTGAGCATTTGCGCCAGCGTTTTAAGTTTCCCCGAGTTGCCAATCAGTGCCGCAGCGGAAAAGGCAAAGTCACGGGTATGAATCAGGTTCACCCCGCCACTCTGCGCGATGGCCCGGTGGAACAGGCTTTCAGGATTGGCCGTCGCTAGCAGCGCGGTGATGGAGATGCTGCCCGCCGATTCACCGAACACTGTGATGTTATCGGGGTCGCCACCGAAAGCCTGGGCGTTGCGCTTCACCCACTCGAGCGCGGCAATCTGGTCACGCAGACCGTTGTTACCACTGCCCATATAGCTCGGATCGAGCTTGCCCAGTTCCATAAAGCCAAACAGGCCGACACGATAGTTCAATGCCACGACCACCACATCACGTCTGGCCAGGTGTTGCCCTGTATAGAAGTCGGACGATCCATTCCCTACTATGAAGGCGCCACCGGGGATGAACACCATAACAGGTCGTTTTTTGCCATCTACGGCCGGTGTCCAGACATTCAGGTGCAGGCAGTCCTCGTTCTCATAGACCTCCAACGTTTCGCCGGAGACCGCATCGGTGTGAGCGTTGGGCTCGTAAGGGTAGCGCTCCAGCGGATCCTTGACCTGCGGGCAGGTGGAACGGAAACGCGTTGCCTCCAGAGTGCCCTGCCACTTCTCGACCGGTTGTGGCGGGCGGAAACGCAAGGCACCAATCGGCGGTGCAGCATAGGGGATTCCTTTGAATGCTAGCCCCGCCCCCTCGTGAATCCCCTGGACGATTCCCCCATCGGTCACCGCGCAGAAAGCGCAAGGCTCGGCGGCCAATAGACTGCCGCTACCCAGCAGACTTGCCACGACCACGGCAAGTGCTGCCATTGATCTTCTTATTGTCATACAGCCTCCGGTTCAAATTGATGAACCGAAGGATGTGATGAGCGTGAATGCGCGTCTTGTACGAAACGGGGATTGAACCTTGGTAGGTTGCAGCAAGCCGTATGGTGGAGTGGACCTTGCATTTACCTCTAAGTCGACTGGCCGCAATGGGGTCGATTTCGGTCAGTCGTGACAGGCAGGAATCGGCCAGGACGTTTAGATTTGGTTTAGAAAAAGAACTGGCGCCTACGCCTTCGCTACGATCTCGTCCCACACTGTAGGGGTGGGAAATAGCTCGTTCAGAAAACCCACAAACGCCTTAACGTTCGGGCTTCCCCGGCGGCTTTCTGGCCACAAGGCCGTGATGGAGGAACGGTCGACCGCGAACTGTGGAAATAGCGGCTTCAGTTCTCCCCGAGCGACATAGGGCGCCGCGACATAGGTGGGTGAAATGCCAATGCCACCGCCAGCTGCAAGCACCGCAGCAACCGCATCGCTGTTGTCGATGACGATGGATGCGTCGGGCGCTATCTCCAGCATTCGGTCCCCCACGCTGAATGGCCAGCGCAGCGCTTGGCCCGAACTCTGGTAGCGAAAATTCACGCAGTCATGGTCGGCCAGATCGCTGAGTTCCAGCGGCGTGCCGCGTTTGGCCAAATAGGCTGGCGAGGCAAAAGCGCAAATTCGATGCGGTCCCAGCGTACGAGAGATAAGCCGCGAGTCGGCCAGGTTGCCCACGCGCACGGCCACATCGATGCCTTGCTCAACGATGTCCGCAAACTGATCGCCCAAGCGCAGGTCGATGGCGAGCTTGGGGTAGCGCTCGCGAAACCTGGGAATCGCCGGCGCCAATATGTTCAGCCCGATAGGCGGTGTCGCTGTCACTTTCAAGGTGCCGGAGGGCTCAGCGCGCGAGGCCACTGCAGCCTGCTCGATGTCCTCCACCTCGCGCAGAATCCGTAGCGCCCGTTCGTACAGATCCCGTCCTTCAACTGTCAGGGTTAGCGAACGGGTGGTGCGGTTGAATAAACTCAGCTCGAAATGCTGCTCCAGGCGTTGCACGCTCTTGCTGATGGCGGACGGCGACACTGATAAATCGCGCGCTGCAGCGGTATAGCTGCCCAAAGAGGCAGCGCGGGCAAAGGCAATAAGACCGGTAAGGCGGTCCAACCCTATTTGTTCCTTCATGGCACTAGTAAAGCGACTTATGCCCTAATTATCAATATTGGCTCAAGCCTTTAGTCTTTACCCATCGACGCTATTAAGGCGTTCAAGGAGATAGACCATGAGCCATTCCACTGCTACCCAAACCGCATTTACCCAACAGCTTCCAGCCCAACTGGAAGGCCGCACCGTGGTGATTTTCGGTGGTACGTCCGGCATCGGTTTAGCGGCCGCGATTCAAGCCAAAGCCGCCGGGGCATCCGTGACCGTGATCGGTTCCAATGCCGAGCGTGCCGAGCAAGCTGCTCTAGAACACGAGTTCGCCGGCTGGCGTGCCGCTGATGTCACCCATAGCGAAGCTATCTACGCCGCCTTGGCGGACATCCCGCACGTGGATCATCTGGTTCTACTCGCCGGCACATTTGTGGCGGGCAAGGTGCTGGACGCTGAAATCGATTACCTGCGTCGGGCGTTCGAAGAGCGGATGTGGGCTTCTGTGCACGCCATCCGCGCTCTCGGGGATCGTTTGTCCAAGGACGGCTCCATCACCTTTATCTCTGGCTGTTTGGCGGACCGGCCCAATGCTTATGGCACCGCCGTGCTCGCTGCTGCTTCGGCAGCAATGGAAGCGCTGGCACGTGGCCTGGCCCTGGAGCTGGCGCCCATCCGTGTCAACACCCTGTCCCCAGGCCCGATCAACACCCCCATTTTTAGCAAGGCCTTGGGCGAGGGGCGCGATGCGTACGTCAGCGCATGGGAGCAGTCGCTGCCGCTGCATCGCCTGGGCACCGCCACTGAAGCAGGCGCCGCTACCGTTTTCCTGATGACCAACACGTTTATGAACGGCGCCACGCTGAACATCGACGGCGGCGCTCGGCTGGTCTGAGTGACCGGCCCCAAACGCCGACGCGATCGCCTTTGGCAGAGACTTTATTGCCTTTCGCGAAAGGCAGGAATCGGGGTGTGGATTCAACCGGTCGACGCAACACAACTAAATTCCGGTGGTGCTCAAGCTACATAGATCAGCTCTCGGAGGAAATGATTGAGTCGTGATTGGCTTCAGCAGCCAGCTTCAATCGGTCAGCTTTACTAATGTATTTAGACTTGCTTGGCGGTGCCAATTTGGCACTAGCCTTTTTGGCGTGAGCCTTTAATAACTGCTTTATTTTTTTACGACGATTCATATGTTTCTACTCGGTTTGTAAGCTCTTGAATGATATCAGCTTAAAATATGGGGCCAGATCCCATCGCTCAGCATGGATATTCGACTTGAAACAGGTCTGATTCAAGCGTCGCTCGCATCCCCCCGACAAACACAACGGGCGCCTTCAGAGCGCCCGTTTTCATTCACTTCGCCGCTTGCGCCCGCAAGCGTCTGCCGATCACATCCATCACGTCACACCCATCGCGCAACGGAATGGCCAGTAGTTTGGCAAAGTCGGCCAGCACCACCGTGTCGCTCTCGATATCGGCACGAAAAGCGATATTTTCGAGGACTTGGGTGACGGTGCGGATGCGGTAGTCGGCGGTGGCTTGCAGCACGTCGAGCGGGGCTTGGGTGTCGATCAGCAGGGAGGCCGGGATCAGGTCGATTTCGGTGAGGGGCATGTATCGATTCATTTTGAAGATCTCTGTTTGATTGGCTCAAGGCCGTCACACAGTCGTCGCCAAACGAATGGGTGGCAGCTGTGCGCAGGTTGGCGAACCGGCAACAGAGAGACCGGCAGACCCGAAGGTCTCCCGCGCACAGCCGCCATGGAAAGCGGTTTTGCGGGTGCGTTGGCCCCTGCAATAAAGCGGATAGCCCTCGCATTCTCTGTGATCAGGTCGCCAAACCTGAATCGCCAGTTGGGCGACGGAGCGGACTATAAGCTTCATCGAGTCAGTGGGGCAAGGTGAGGGATTCTCAGGTTGGCGTAGGATCTGTGTTGGACCCGAAGTAGCCAGACTGACAGGCAGGAAACGGCCAACATTCCTTTCGTCATAGTCCAGCCAGTTCAGAAGACTGGCGCTTACCCTAATGCCTGTCAGTTAAGCGCAATCCATGTGGGAGCGAGCCTGCTCACGATAGCGGTGGGTCAGTCAACATTGATGTTGAATGTTATGCCGTCATCGTCGGAACGCCGCCCGGAGCCGGCTCGCTCCCACAGGTTTGTGCCTTAACTGACTGGCATTAGCGCTTACCCCCTAGTTCGGGTCCAGCAATCCGCCGCTCCAGTTGCGCGACACCCGGGTTCCGGTGAATTTCGCCACCACCATGCCCTGAGGCACAAGCCGATCCCGATAGCGTGTCACCATCCGCCCCGCTTGCTCGGCAAACAGCACCACTTCCGAAGACGGATCACCCGGTCGCCCCAGAATCCGCGCAAACCGCTGCCCTTCTTCGACGAAATCGCCGAGCTGTTTTTCAAAGATCAGTACCCCGGACTGCGGCGCGAGAATGGTCTCCATGTGGCCCATTTCCATTGCCTCGACGGGCCAATCGCCGGGCGACAGCGCCTCATCGATGACCCCACACGCGCAAAGCCAGGTGTATAGCCCCGTAGCATCCTGCTCGGCAAACCGATCGCTGACATCGCCCTGCCCGCGCAATTCGAGGGTCGCGGCCATGTGCTGATCGGTGACGCCATCGCGCAGCCAGGGCGTAATGATGGTTTCCTCGAAGGAGCCATCGCCACCGTCATCCCAGATGATCGCCACCTCCATCTTCATCGCCGCCGCCAGTTCGCGGCCACGTGGCCAGAAACTACGGTGAACGTAGAGGTACGGTAATGCCTCGTCATCGGTGTGCAGATCGAGCATTACATCCGCCGTGGCCGCCAGTTGTACCAGGCTTTTTTGCCATTCCTGGACATTGGTCGAAGGTCGGGCCATCGCTGCCGACTGGTCGAACGAACGGTTGAAGTTATGGCCGGTGGCGTCGTGAAACCGACCCAGAATCCGCCCTTGGCGAAACTGCCCGATGCCCAGGGGATTGGCCTGTGGCACCACCGTCACACGGCCCTTGAGGCGGCCCTCGGCCTCGGCGACAGCAAGCCGCTGCATCAGCACATGCAGGACCAGCATCCCGGCGATTTCATCGGCATGTACCCCCGCCTGCAAGTGCACCTTTGGCCCGCTGCCATCGCCCTCGAAACACCACGCACCGACCCGCACGGCGTCACCGTTATTGTTCCGAACACTGAACGAAATATCCTGCGCCATACGCTTGCCCTCCCGTCATGACCGTTAACACCCGATGCTGCCTTCACTGGAGATTGAACGCACGTTCAACTAAGCTCGCCCATCAGGATCTGCATCCAAGGACGCCCACGTGACAGCCCACTCCCCAAAAAACCGCCGCGCTGAACCCGACGAGCGCCGTGAAATGCTGGTTGCCGCCACCTTGCGCTGCCTGGTCCGCGACGGTCACGCCGGTATTTCCGTGCGCCGCATCGCCACCGAGGCCGGGGTGTCCGTCGGCCTGCTCAATCATCATTTCGGCACCATCGATGCCTTGATCGCCGACACTTACCAAAAGCTCGCGAGCGAACTGACCACCGCCCTGCTCCAGGAAATCGAGCAGGCCTGCACGCCTGCCGAAAAGATGGACGCGTTCCTCACAGGCTCTTTTTCGTCCAGGGTCATGGACCCGCAATTGCTCGGCGTCTGGGTAGTGTTCTGGAGCCTGATCCGCCATTCCGAACACGTCAGCCAGTCCCACGAAAAAAGCTACCGCGCCTACCTCGATCTGCTCCGCCAACTGCTGGACGGACTGGCGACAAGCGAAGGTTTCGTCATTCACGACACGCGCCTGGCCGCCATCGGCTTATCGGCGATGCTCGACGGACTCTGGATCGAATGGTGCCTGAACCCCGAAACCTTCAGCCCCGCCAACGGCCTCCATATCTGTCGTTGCTGGATAAAGGGGCTGCGTCACGGAGCATTCAGCGCCGACGACGTCCTGTGACGGGTGGCGGCCAAAGATCATCGCCAGGGTGCCGCTGACCGCGATCAGCCCGGCACCGATCATCAGCGACACATCCATCAGTGTGCCCCAGACCAGGTTCGACAGCGCGAATGCCCAGATCAACCCGGTGTACTCGAACGGCGCCAGCAAGATCGCCGTGGCCCGCTGAAAACTGGCGAACAGCAGAAACTGCCCGATGCCGCCCACCAGCCCGGCGCCAAGCATCCCCAGCCAAGCCGGGGTCGGCGATGGAGTGTGGGTCCAGGGCAGCGCCAGCATCATGCAAATGACAAACACCCCGTTGGTGATCAGCATCTGCTCCAGCACTGAAGTCTGGCCATCCACCTGCCGCAACTGGATGTAGGTGAACGCCCAGCACATCGCCGCCAACAGCGTCAGAACGATCGGCAAGGGCTCGGCCATGTTGCTGGGGCGGCAGGCAATGATCACGCCGACAAAGCCGATGATCAGGGTGAACCACTGCCAGCCGCTGGCACGTTCCTTGAGAATCACCACCGCCAGCACCGTGACCATGATCGGCGCCGAAAAATACAGCGTGGTCATCTCTGCCAACGTCAGGTCCCGGGCGGCCGTGTAATACAGCAACCAGGCAACAATCGACAGCAACCCGCGCACCACCAGCAAGCGCCGGCTCGGTGAGCGCCAGGCCCGCTGAACCAGCCGCAGGCGCCCTGCCAGCAGACAGGCGAGCACCACCACGAGGCTGCGCCAGAACAGGATGCTGACCACCGAATAGTCGGCCACCAGCCACTTGATGCTCGCATCCTGCAAGGCCAGGAAGGCGTAACCCAAGGTGCACAGGCCAATGCCCTGCAACGACCGGTCAACCCGTGGCGCGCTCATTACACCGACCGGCGCAGCGGCGTCCCGCGCCGTTCGGCAAAGGCGAACAGCGCCTCGATCAGGAACGTCAGGCAGACATACACCCCGGCCACCAGCAGCAACGGTTGATACACTTGCAGGGTCTGGGCACGGACCACGTTGGCGGCGCCCAGCAGGTCGATCACCGCGATGGTCGAGGCCAGCGCCGTGGATTTCAGCAACATCACGGTCTCCCCGGCCAATGTCGGCAACAACAACCGCATGGCCCGGGGCAAGCGCACCCGCAGCAGGGACTGGCGCGGGGTCATGCCAAACGCCGAGGCGGCTTCTATTTCACCTTTTGGCACCGCCAGGAGGCCGCCGCGAATCACTTCGCCCACATAGGCACCCACCGACAGCACCAGGGCGAACACGATGTACCAGTAGCCGTCACGCAGATAAGGCCAGAGAAAACTGCCATGAATCAGCGGAAACTGCGCAAACAGGCTGCCAAGCCCGTAGTAGAAGATGTAGATCTGGATCAGCAACGGTGTACCGCGCAACACGCTGGTGTAGAACAGGCTGGCCTTGGCGATCACTTTGTTCTTCGAGATCCGGGCCAGCGCCACCAGCACCGCCAGTACGAAACCGAACACGCTGGCAATCAACAAAATGGTGATGCTTGTTTGCAGCCCCCGGCCCAACAGCGCCGCGTATTCAACTATCCACGCTGGAATCATTTCATTCACTCAGCCAAAGGCATCCAGCGACGCGTGCGTCGCTCAAGCCGTCCCGACAGGTAGTTGGACACCAACGTCACCCCGTAATACATCGCCGCGGCCGTGAGGTAGAACAACAGGTAATGACGCGTCGAGCCCGCCCCTTGCTTGGCGGTGTACAACAGCTCGTTGGTGCCGACCACGCTGATCAAGGCACTGTCCTTGATCAGGTTGATCCACAGGTTGGCCATCCCGGCCATCGCATAGGGCGCCATGATCGGCAGCGTGACACGCCGGAACAGCCCGAACCCACTCTGGCCGAACGCCCTCCCCGCCTCGATCTGGCCGAAAGGAATCGCCTGGATCGCCGCCCGAAAAATCTCCGAGGCGTAGGCGCCCTGCACCAGTCCCAGCACCAGGATCGCCGCCAGAGGGCCGCTGACATTCACTGCGTCGTAACCCATCCGGGCCATCAGCGAATTGAGCAGCATGGAACCGACGTAGTACAGCAACAGGATCAGTAATAACTCCGGAACCGCCCGGAACAACGTGGTGTAGCCGCGCATCAGCGCCGCGATCGGTTTGGGGGCGCCCAACTTGAGGCAGGCCACCACCAGTCCGATGAACAGCCCGACCACGAAGGCCCCGGCCGATATTTGCAGGGTCATCCAGAGCCCCTTCAACAGCGCACCGCCCCATCCTTGTTCGCTGAAATCGATCAACTCGAACATTGCTGGCATTTCACTCTCCGGTTAGCAGGCGTGAGGGCACCGCTGGACCTAGTGGGAGCGAGCCTGCTCGCGATAGCGGTGGGTCAGCAAACATTGATATCGAATGTGCTGCCGTCATCGCGAGCAGGCTCGCTCCCACAGGATCTGTGTTCAGGTCAGAACGCGGGTTTCACGCTGGTCCCGAAGTAGCTCTGGGAGAGATCGTCATAGTCCTTGCTCGCCAGCAAGTTCTTGATTGCCTTGTCGAGATTGGCCTTGAGCTGAGTGTCTTCCTTGCGCAGCCCGGCGCCCACGCCTTTGCCGAAGATCGGGTCATAAGGCACCGTGCCCAGGTAGGCCAGGTCCTTGGCATCGGGCGTCTTGACGAATGCCGCCATGGCCGTGCCGTCTGCCATCATCAGGTCGACACGACCGGCAATCAGGTCGGCGTTGGCCGAGTCCTGGGTGTCGTAATACTTCACCTCAGCAATTTTCTCGTAGTAAGCCTTCAGGTAGCTGGCGCTCACTGTCGAGTTCTGCACAGCGATGATCTTGCCCTTGAGATCATCCGGATATTTGTTCACCGCAGTGCCCTTTGGCCCGACAACCGCGATCGCCGAATCGTAGTAGGCCTTGCTGAAGGCGATCTGTTTTTCGCGCTCTTCGGTCACGGACATGGAGGAAAAAATCACGTCGATCTTCTTCGCCAGCAACGACGGGATGATTCCATCCCACGCCACTTCCTTGATCTCGCACTCAGCTTTCATATCAGTGCACAGTTTGTGTATCAGGTCGACTTCAAAGCCTTTCCATTCACCGTTGGCCTGTTTCTCGGTGTACGGCGGATAGGGTTCGGCCGCTACCGCGAACCTGATCGGCTGGGCTTGTGCCGCGCTCATACCCGCCAGCAGTACGCAGGCCACGCCCGTTACCCAGTTTGCCAAACGTCGATTTCCCATGATTGTTCCCCGTCTTTTTTATGTTATTAGCGAGTCTGATGAGCGTTGACGAATTGTCGGCAACGCTCGCTGCGTGGGTGTACGAACACTTCGTCCGGCGAACCGGCTTCCTCGATCAACCCTTGATGCAAGTAGGCGACTTTGGAAGAAACATCGCGTGCAAAGGCCATCTCATGGGTCACCAGGATCATGGTCCGGCCTTCTTCGGCGAGGGAGCGGATCACCCGCAGCACTTCTCCGACCAGTTCCGGGTCGAGTGCCGAGGTGGGTTCATCGAACAGCATGACCTTGGGCCGCATGGCCAGGGCCCGGGCGATGGCCACCCGTTGTTGCTGTCCCCCGGAGAGAAACGCCGGGTACTCGTTGCGCTTGGCCGCAAGCCCCACGCGTTCAAGCAAGGCTTCGGCCCGTTCAGTGGCCTCCGCACGGCTTTCACGCAGGACCTGCGTCGGCGCTTCGATGAGGTTTTCCAGCACCGTGCGATGGGGCCAGAGGTTGAAGTTCTGGAACACCATGCCCAGGCTCGAACGGATCCGTACCAGCTGTTTGGCGTCGGACACCAGCGGCGCGCCGGGACGATCGAAGTTCAGGTGAATGCTTTCGCCGTCGACCAGAATGCGACCCTGGTCCGGCACTTCGAGCATGTTGATGCAGCGCAGCAAGGTACTTTTGCCCGAGCCGCTGGCGCCAATCAGGGAGATCACATCGCCTTCGCGGGCCGTCAGGGAGACGCCTTTGAGGACCTCGATATTGCCGAAGCGTTTGTGCAGGCCATCGACTTCGATCATGGTCTTGCCCACCACCGGTTCAACGGCCGCTTCGCTGGTCACACGGGTGATCGCCGGCCTGGGCGCTTCGCCCTTCAACACCCGGACAAAATCGCGAATACGCTGGCAGGCCTGGGCCAGTCGCTCTTCACCCAGCGTGAACGAGAGCCGCACAAAGCCTTGCGCCGGCTCGCCGAAGGCGGCCGCATCCAGGACCGATACACCCGCCTCGCGCAACAGACGCCAGGCGAATTCCAGAGAGGACAAACCGGTGCCACGCACGTCCACCAGCACGAACATGCCGGCATCGGGCTTGAGCACTGAAATCCCCGGGCAATCAGACAGGCCTGCGACCACCAGATCGCGACGACGGCGATAGATTTCGCGCATGCCGCAGGTCACCTCTTCATGGGCCTGTACCGCCTTGAGCGCGGCTTCCATGACAAATCCCGGCAAACCATAGAGCATGCTCAGCATCAGGGTTGCGGCATGCGCCACCAGGGTTTCATCGGCGATGATCCAGCCGATACGCCAGCCAGTCATGGCATGGGATTTCGACAGGCTGCCGATGACCACGCAACGCTCGGCCATACCCGGCAAGGCCGCCAGGCTGAGGTGCTCGCGTTCGAACGTCAGGCTCTCATAGACCTCGTCCACCACGACCCACAGGTCATGGGTGATGGCCAGGTCGGCGATGGCTTGCAGCTCTTCGCGGTTGAGTACCACGCCGGTAGGGTTGTTCGGATTGGAGAAGAAAATCGCCCGGGTGCGCGGGGTGATGGCCTTGGCCAGCACGGCGGCATCGAGCCTGAAACCCGAATCCGCCGCGCAGGGCACGCGCACCAGCGTCGCCCCGGAGGCCTTGAGCGTCGCCTCGTAGGTCACGTACATCGGGTCCAGGGCAATCACTTCGTCGCCGGCGGTGAGCAGGCACATCGAGGTGATGAACAGCGCGTTCTGCGCCCCCGCCACATTGATGACGTTTGACGCTTGCAGCTCACGGTCGAACAGTGGGCTGTAGCGAGTGGCGATGGCTTCACGCAAGGCCTGGCGACCGGCGATTTCGGTGTAGTGAGTGTCGCCCTCACGCAGCGCCTGAATCGCGGCATCGGTGATGAAATCTGGAGTAGGGAAATCCGGGTCCCCGACGCTGAGGATGATCACATCCTCGCCACGGCGCTGTGCTTCATACGCCGCATTGTGAATATCCCAAGCGGCAACGCCTTGGCCTGAGATCTGCTCAACAAAGGGTGAAAACCGCATGCCAGTGCCTCGTTCGAATAGAAGAAACGCAAGCCCGCAACCAGCCGGGGAGAAGGTGGAACGAACATAGTCGAAGCTGAACACTCGTTCAACAGAAAAGTCATCGGGGTTCGCGTTCAGCGTAAACAGGTCGTTTTTACGACAGTCGACGTGTTTTCCAGTCGTGGATTGCCTTGAATGCAGTCAGTGGGCGGAGCAATGGCAAATGAGTAGCTATGCTAGGTCTGTTGCCGCGCTCTGGTAGCAACACCGTGAAAGGAGGCGTTGAGATGCAGCTCATCAGTTTGAAAATTGATAAGCCGGACGCGACAAACTTCATTTTGGGTCAGACGCACTTCATCAAGTCCGTCGAGGACATTCACGAAGCGCTGGTCAACGCCGTGCCGGGTATCACGTTTGGCGTGGCCTTTTGTGAAGCTTCCGGCAAATGCCTGGTGCGCTGGTCTGGCACCGATACCGCCATGATCGAACTGGCCCGGAACAATGCGCAAACCATCGCCGCAGGCCATAGCTTCATCATTTTCCTCGGCGACGGTTTCTATCCGCTGAACGTGTTGAACACCGTCAAGATGGTTCCAGAGGTGTGCCGTATTTTTTGTGCGACAGCCAATCCAACTGAAGTGATTCTCGCTGAGACGGCACAGGGACGAGCGATCCTGGGCGTGGTGGATGGCTTCTGTGCCAAGGGCATTGAAGACGATGCAGACATCCTGTGGCGCAAGAACCTGTTGCGACAAATCGGTTACAAGCTATGAGTTGAAGTGCGGGTGATGGTCGGTCTAACCGGACAGTCAATATCGCTCGAGTCACTCAACGAATAACACCGGCTCGCGAACCCTCAACGGGTCAATCGTATTCCGCTTCCTGATGCTCTCCCAGCAGACGCCGTTGACGGGGCGTCGCGGCAGCCAGCACGCTGGGGTTGAAGCGCCAGTGCAGGTAGGGCGAGAACTTCTGCGCCACCATGCGTCGGCCGTAGTGGACCTGCAACAGGTAGCGCACGCGGTCAAGGGTTCGGTTGTTGCTACCGGCGTGCCACAGCTCGCTGCGTAACATCAGCACATCCCCGGCTCGACACAGCACCGGCTGCGCAGTTCGGCCATGCCACTGGTCTTCGCCGCGAGCAGGCGGTCGCCCGGCGCGGTGGCTACCGGGGATCACCCGAGTGGGACAGAGGTCGACATCGATATCGTCGAGGTAAAGGTGCGCGGTGCAGATCTGCATCGGCAACTCGAAGGCGGGGTCGGCCAGCAGGCTTTGCGGCAGCTCCATCACCAGGTAATCCAGATGCAGTTCAGCCCCGACGAAGCCGGGATGACAGCGCCAGGCAGTCTGGCCGATGACATGACAATCGGCGCCCAGGGCCGCCTCGGCCAGTTCGATGACCCCGCTCAGGTCGAGAAACGGCAGCCAGAACGGGTCGCGATTGAACACGCACTTGTAATGATCGAGCAGACCGCTGTAGTCCCAGTGCTCAGGTTCAAGGCCATCGATAGCATTGCGCAGCGTGGTAATTTGACCGCCATCCAGCACGCCGGGTAGCACCACGAAACCTTCTCGGTGCAAGGCCTGCAGACGGCTGGCGGTCAGTGATGACGAACGCTCGGTGGTGTCCATGTGGCTCGGTATCGTCTTAAGACGCGCCTTTGCGGGGTACGCGTTGCGCCGGATCATAGAAGAATGTCTCCTCGGCGATCCGGTCGCCTTCCCAGCGCTGATAGGCGAGCTCTTCCATGTGAGTAGCCGTTCCATCAAGCCACTCAAAATGGAAGATCCAACGAATGACAACGTTGTCTCCGTTCACAAACACTGGACGTACGCACTTCGACGACACGGATTTGGCCCGTGCCATGACTATCCGTTCGTTCTCAACGTGCGCGCTTCGCCCAATCCTTGGCGGCGCCTGGTTCTCCTGCATCGAAGAGTCCACGGTGTAAAACTCCTCACACGCCTCGGCATGTGCATTCTCTTCAACTCGCGCGATGAAGCGTTCAAGTCTCTCGGCAGTGGGCATATTTTTCTCGGCAGGGTTAACGGGACGTTTGACTCAGTATGGCCGACTAATTCAGATGCACATCCATCATGCCTACTGTCAGAGCGCAGCAACAAGGGGCTGGAGATGTTCGAACCCCGCCACCTTGGCGAAGAAGGGAACTCCTGACTGCCGCCGCACCTCCAAAATTATGTAACACATCCGTTGCTTCACCCTTTTGGAGGACGCCGTCATGCGTCGCATACTTGTCATCTCTTCGCTAATACTTTGCCTGCCCTTTGGTTCGGCCATGGCTCACAAGCCCGATATTGATGCGCGCGATGTAGCGACGTCGGCAGGGATTTCCGTGTCGTTGTATTCGACATTCAAGGACCACAAAATGGTCACTTCCGCCCGTGATGACGCCTCCAGCTACGTGGCGAGTGGAGGCGCGATTCGTGGTGCCTATCTGGAGTCAGCGTTGAAGCAGATTCGGCACGATCATCCAGACCTCAAGGCCAGCGACGAAGAGCTGGCCAACGCGATCCTCATTCAATCCGAGCTACCTGCTGGTCGCTAGAGCCGCACGCACCGCGTGGCGTACCGAGGGAATACTTTGTGAACGCCTGCGCCCGGTGAACCGAGATCGACTCAGTCCACCGGCGCTGCCTGGCCCTTCACACCAACCGCTCAATCCTCTGATGCTGCCAGACCCTTTTGTAATACGCCGTCTGCAACATCAGCATCCCCAGGTACGCCACCGGAAACGCCATCCACACCCCTTGCAACCCAAACCGCGCATCCAACAAATACGCCACCGGCAACTGCACCCCGACCACGCACACGATCGCAATCGCCACCGGCACCATCACCGTGCCGCTGGCGCGCATGATGCCGCCGATGATCGCCTGGAAACCGAACACCAGCAGGCTCCAGAGCATGATGTGCAGCAGGTGTTCAGCCATGGCCCGGGTGGATGGATCGGTGAGGAACAGCCCCAGCAACCAGTGCGACAGCAGGTAACCCAACACCACCAAACCGCCGGTCAGCCATACGTTGATCAACAGCCCCGTGCGCAGAATCGGCCCGATACGCTCGATGCGCCCTGCCCCGATAGCCTGGGCGCCGAGGATCGACGCCGTGATCGCAATCGACAGCGCCGGGAATTGCACGTAATTGACGATCTGCGTCACCGCGCCGTACGCCGCCGTCGCTTGGGAACCATGCTGGTTCACCAGCGCCAGAATCACCAGTTCCGACAGCGACAGCACCACCATCTGCAACCCCGTGGGCAGGCCGATGCGCAGCACCTTGCCGAGAATCTCCTTGTCCAGCCGCATCGCCGCAAAAAACGCCCGATCCGGCGCCAACGGATGCCCCTTGCTAATCAACCGCCACGCCAGCCAGCCCATCGCCGACAAGTTACCCGCCAACCCGGCAAACGCCGCACTCTGAATGCCCATCGGCGGCAGCCCCAGCCACCCTCGAATCAATGCCGGCGTCAGCGCCAGCCCGACA
Organism: Pseudomonas sp. 6D_7.1_Bac1; assembly: GCF_025465945.1. Lineage (GTDB taxonomy): Bacteria > Pseudomonadota > Gammaproteobacteria > Pseudomonadales > Pseudomonadaceae > Aquipseudomonas. Next base: position 161,761 of record NZ_JANLNW010000075.1, read on the forward strand.
CACGTCGACACCACCAGCGCCAACAATGGCGACAGCGTATCGCTCACCCCTCGCAGCAATTGCGTGAACAACACAAACACCAACAGAGACGGCATGATCCACATCATCACGTGCGCATACGCCACCGCATCGTCCAGCACATCCACCGGCGTCCCCAACCCTTGCAACGCCAGACGCGCAAACACACTCCCCACTACCGCCGCCGCCAACCCGATCATCGCCCCCAACAGCAACGTCGTCCCGGCGATAGCCTTAACCATCTGCGGCTCACGCGCCCCCCAGGCCTGACCGATCAACACGCCCGCCCCCGCGCCGAGGCCGATGACCAGGGCGATAAAGAAGAACACGATCGGGAGCATGCCGGACACAGCCGCCAGGGCCTGGGTGCCGAGCATTTGGCCGATGTAGATGCTGTTGACCGTGCCCGACATGGATTGCAGAAAGTTCGACAGGACCATGGGGGCCAGGAACAGGAGGTAGGTTTGCCAGAGGGGGCGTTGGGAGGTGGGGGTTTGCATGGGTGAGGTCCGTCTCGACTGCTGGAGGGGATTTTAATGGCCGCATTAATACAGATCCTACAGTAACCTGAGAATGCCTCACCTTGCCCCCTTATTGGAGGATGTGATCGGCAGACGCTTGCGGGCGCAGGCGTCGACGTCAATGAAAACGGGCGCCCTGAAGGCGCCCGTTTGATTTGTCGGCGGGGTGCCGAACGGAAAAAGCCCGGAAAACCGGGCTTCTTCACATCGTAAGCAGATTACTCAGTGGAGAGCACACCACGGCGAACCTGGTCGCGCTCGATCGATTCAAACAGTGCCTTGAAGTTACCTTCACCGAAACCATCGTCGCCTTTACGCTGGATGAATTCGAAGAACACCGGGCCCATCAGGGTTTCCGAGAAGATTTGCAGCAGCAGACGCTTGTCGCCCGACTCGGACGAACCGTCCAGCAGAATCCCCCGCGATTGCAGTTCGTTGACTGGCTCACCATGGTTCGGCAAACGGCCTTCGAGCATTTCGTAGTAGGTTTCTGGCGGTGCGGTCATGAAGCGCATGCCGATTTTTTTCAGATGATCCCAGGTCTTTAGCAAGTCATCGGAGAGGAAAGCAACGTGCTGGATACCCTCGCCGTTGAACTGCATCAGGAACTCTTCGATCTGCCCGGCACCCTTGGACGACTCTTCGTTCAGCGGGATACGGATCATGCCGTCCGGGGCGGTCATGGCTTTGGAGGTCAGGCCGGTGTATTCGCCCTTGATGTCGAAGTAACGGATCTCGCGGAAGTTGAACAGCTTCTCGTAGAAGTTTGCCCAATAAGCCATACGGCCGCGGTACACGTTGTGGGTCAGGTGGTCGATGATCTTCAGGCCAGCCCCTACCGGATTGCGGTCGACGCCTTCGATGAACACGAAGTCGATGTCGTAGATCGAGCTGCCTTCACCGAAACGGTCGATCAGGTACAGCGGCGCGCCGCCAATGCCTTTGATCGCCGGCAGGTTCAGCTCCATCGGACCGGTGGCGATGTGGATCGGCTGAGCGCCAAGTTCCAGGGCGCGAGCATAAGCCTGCTGAGCGTTCTTGACGCGGAACGCCATGCCGCACACCGACGGGCCGTGTTCAGCCGCGAAGTACGAGGCCACGCTGTGAGGTTCGTTGTTGAGGATCAGGTTGATCTGGCCCTGACGGTACAGGTGCACGTCTTTGGAACGGTGGGTCGCGACCTTGGTGAAACCCATGATCTCGAAGATCGGCTCAAGGGTGTTCGGGGTCGGCGATGCGAGCTCGATGAATTCAAAGCCCATCAGGCCCATTGGGTTTTCGTATAAATCTGCCATGGTTGGCGCCTCATCATGATGCTTTTGGAATTAACGGAACGTTAGTTACAAGCAATGCTGAGAGCGGCGGGTGGCGCGCAGGAGATGCCTCGCACACTGCGGGCGAGAAAATCACCGTAGATCAATTGGAACCCGAATATCTTCATTGTCGACCCAAGGCTCTTGCGGGCGAGGCTTCTGCTGCCAGAAGACGTTATTCTTGTATGCGTAACCCGATTCTACACAGCGTAACCAGGTTTGTCCGCCTTCTCTATAAAATCCCCCTTTTTGGCGCCGGTGCAAGGGGTTTGTTGCACAGGTAGATGCCCAGCAGAATCACCCCGCCTCCCAGGCACATCGCCAGGCTCAGTTGCTCGCCCAGCAACAGCGCGCCAAGCATCACCGCGGTCAGTGGATTCAGCGCAATAAACACCCCTGCGCGGGTTGCGCCGATTTTGCGGATACCGTCGTAGTACCCGATGTAGGCCAGCGCCGAACCCAATACCCCCAGATACAGCAGACTGAGCACCTGCCCTGCGTGCAATCCGCTCAAGGCCTCCAGGCTCAACTCACCGCGCGCGGCACTGGTCGCCCACAACATCAAGGTGCCCAGCACAATCGAGTAGGTGACGGTGTGCAGCGGGCCCAATGTCTGGTTCAGGCCCCTGGAAAACAACGAGTAGACGCCCCAGCCCAGCACGCAGCCGAAAATCAACAGGTCACCCATCCAGGCGTTCGCGGTGCCACCATCAAACACTGGCTGGTTTCGACTGACAATCACGACCCCTGCCCCGGCGACGCACATCGCGATGCCCACGATTTTGGCTCGACTCAAGCGCTCCTTGAACAGCAGCCATGACGCCAGCCCAATGACGGCCGGGTTCAACGCCACAATCAGCGATGCCCGAGAGGCATTGATGTAGTGCAAGCCGTAAAAGAAACACAGGTTGTAAAAGAAGATCCCGAAAAACCCCAATACCGCCAACTGCAACCACTGCCTGAACGTCGGGCGCAACAAAGGAATCCGCGCCACGGCCATGAACAGCAGCAACGCCAGGCTCGCCAGCAGAAAACGCAGGCTCGCGGCGAATAACGGGCTGAGTGTGTCGGCGAGAAACCGGCCGGCAACGAAGGTCCCGCCCCAGATCATGGTGACAGTGGCGAGTTTCAGGTAGACCGGGACATCCGAATCACGGGAACCGCCCTGGACAAGGCTTCTCATAAGTCTCCTCGAGAAAAAAGCAGTCAGATGACCTATTCTTCACGTCATGATCGATCATCGTAAAATGAGTAAATACTCATGACCCTGACCCAACTCGAGATTTTTTCGCTGGTTGCCGAACTCCATGGGTTCACCAGCGCGGCCAACCGTCTGGGCATCACCCAGTCGGCGGTGTCCCACGCCATCAAGTCGCTGGAGCAGGAACTCGGCGTCGAGTTGCTCAGAAGGCATCAGTCCCACATTGAGCTCAGCGATATCGGACAACAGCTGCTGTTACGCGTCCGCGCCATACTCGGCCTGGCCAGCACCCTGCGTCAGGAAGCCGCGGATGCCCGCGGGATGAAGCGCGGCACGCTGCGTATCGGCTCTTTCGGACCGACTTCATCGATCAAACTGCTGCCAAGGATTTTGCAGCACTACCGCGCGGCCTATCCGGGGATCGAGGTTCATGTCGACGAAGGCCCGGATCGGCAAGTGCTGCAATGGCTTGAAGAGCGGCGCATCGATATCGGCTTTGTGGTGCTGCCCGAGGAGCGTTTCGACACCTTTGCGTTGGTGGAGGACCAGATGGTCGCGCTGATACCGGCCACTCATGAACTCGCCCAGCGCGACAGCCTGAGCTTGAGTGATCTGTGTCACGACCCGTTCATTCTTACCGAAGCAGGCTCCTCGGAGCTGGTTTCGCGTCTGTTCAGCACTGCGCGGCTGACCCCGGACATTCGCTATCGCAGTTCGCAATTGCTCAGCACGCTGGAAACCGTCGGCCGTGGCGACGCCTTGACACTGGTCGCCGAACTGTCGCTGCCGGACGCTGCCCAGCCGCGCTACGTGAAAAAGCCCCTTTCACCGCCGGTCAAACGTCAGGTTGGTCTGGCGGTGCTGGACCAGCGCCAGTCATCGCCAGCGACCCTGGCGTTTATCAAGCTGGCCGCGTCCCTGAACTACCGTTGAAAAGCACAAAGCCTGTACGCCATCTATCATGGCCCTTGTCTGTACTCTTTTGGGGAGGCAGCCGTTGCCCTGCCTACATTTGAGAGCACTACTTTATCTGAGAGCCCTACTCTATCTAAGAGCCCTACTCCACCGTCACAGGTTCCACAAATGCCATTGACCGTCAAAGCCCGTCGCACGCCGCTGACTCGCAACCTCATCACGCTGCTGATCGGTCTGGTTCCGGTACTGCTGGGTTTCGTCATTCTGCACATGGAAGCCGAACGGGTGCTGGAGCAGAGCACCCAGCAAACGGCCGAAGAAGCGGTGCGTCAATTCGATTTGATGCTCGACAACACCGCGATGGCGGCACAAGAACTGCTGCCGCTGGCCGGACAACCGTGCGCCGACGTCGAACTGGCCCTGCGCGAACAAGTCACGCGCCGACCCTTTGTGCGCTCGACCAATCTGGTGTGGGACAACAACATCTATTGCAGTTCACTGTTTGGCGACTATAAAGCAGAGGTTGATCCTGGCGAGTACACCCAAGGCAAGTTGTGGTTGATGAACGGCAACCCGGTCACACCCAATACCGCGCTGCTGGTGTATCGCCTCAGCGAAGGCAAACAAGGCGCCCTGACCTCCCTTGACGGCTACCACCTGGGCAACATTCTGCGGCTGATTGGCCGCAAGACGCTGCTGTTACTGCAAGTCGGCCCCCACTGGATGTCGGCCGATGGCCAGGTTCACGAGGGCGCCCTGCCCGTATTACCGGTGGCCCGGAGCAATCTTGAATCTTCGCGGTATGCCTTTGAAGTAGAGGCCGGTTTTCCCGAGGGCGAAGTCTGGCGCTACATGAAGAGCGAATACCCGCCGCTGTTCAGCCTGCTGATCTTCTTTGGGGCGATTGCCGGAACCATTGGTCATTGGCTACAAAAACGCGCGTCATCCCCAAGTCACGAACTGCAGCGGGCGCTGGAAGCCGGCGAGTTCATTCCTTACTTTCAACCCGTGGTCTATGGCGACACTAAACGGTGGGCTGGCATCGAGGTCCTGATGCGCTGGAAGCATCCGAAAGAAGGCCTGGTGCGTCCGGACCTGTTCATTCCATTCGCCGAGCATTGCGGCCTGATCGTGCCGATGACTCGCTCGTTGATGCGCCAAACGGCAGCGTTACTCGCCCCACATGCGCCGTCGTTCCAGGAACGCTTTCACATCGGGATCAATATCACCGCCAGCCACTGCAATGACCTTGAGCTGGTCAACGATTGCCGCGAATTTCTCGCCGCCTTCCCGCCAGGCAAGGTCGCGCTGATCCTGGAGCTGACCGAGCGTGAGCTGATCGAACCCAACGCCATCACCCTCCAATTGTTCGAACAGTTACATGAGCTGGGCGTGATGATTGCAATCGATGACTTCGGCACCGGGCATTCGAGCCTGGGCTATTTGCGTCAGTTCAATGTGGACTTTCTGAAGATCGATCAAAGCTTTGTGGCCATGATCGGTGTCGATGCCTTGTCCCGTCATATACTCGACAGCATCATTGAGCTCTCGGCCAAGCTGGACCTTGGTATCGTTGCCGAAGGTGTCGAAACCATTGAACAGAGTGATTATCTTGCCGCTCACGGGGTGAACTTCCTGCAAGGCTACCTATTTGGGCGACCTATGCCGGGCGCCGATTTCATTACTGCGTTGAACAGCCATTAATTAGCCGCTTTTAGCGCTCCAGGGAAATCCTCAACAAATGGATCCCTGCACCCCATTGCATCAAACAGCAGCGTGCGTTACATCATGAAAAAGACATGATTTACTCTGAGCGAATTAACTACTACAATTTTTCTTGCCTGTGCAAGATTGGCAGGTGAGCCATTAACACCGAGTCGCTACAAGGCTCTTGGCTTATAGCTTTGTTTGCGGTTGGTATCAGCCAAACACACTATTGGAGTAAAGATATTGTCCAGACTCGCTGAATTTCGTGCAGCCGAAAAGGCCCTTCAAGAACAGCTCGCGCAGCTGGAATCGCTGAAGAACGACGCCGGGCTCAAGAAAGAAATCGAATTCGAAGAAAAGCTCCAGGGGCTGATGAAAACCTACGGCAAGAGCCTGCGCGACATCATCGCCATTCTTGACCCGAACCCAAAATCCAGCCTCCATCAGGCTGTCGCACCTAAAACTCGCCGCGCCCGCGTGGTCAAGGTTTATCAAAACCCGCACACCGGTGAACTGATCGAAACCAAGGGCGGCAATCACCGCGGCCTGAAGGCCTGGAAGGAACAATATGGTGCGAGCACCGTTGACTCCTGGCTGCGCGCTTAAGCTTCCCTGCGTCCCACCAAAAGCCCTGCCTATGCAGGGCTTTTTATGCTCATCTACACTAATGCAACGATGATCGCCGATCCAGTTGGAAACGCCCGGTAAATATCCTTAGCACCTACCTCAACTTCATGCTTAAACCCTTTGGATATTGAGCAATAACCCTCGGCACTGAAAACACGCAGGCTGTAGCGCACTACTAAAGTTTCAAACTGTTTCGCGCATCGCGTATTTCATCCTGACTAGCCGCATAAACCTCGGCCTGGCCTGCATAGGAAAAAACATAGGCCTTATCGGCATCTACCGCCGCGACTAATGTTTGCGACAACACATGTCGTCCATTCTGGGTGACCGTACAGGTGGTTTCCAGCGCTTGCAGCCGGCTCAATGTAGCGGGATGGATTTTGTTGCAAACACTTTGATAGCCGCCCTGGAAAAAATCCTTTTGCACGGACTTGCGCATTTCCAGCAGCACGCCTTGCAAATTGACTTCATGCCCAGGCTCAACCTGGGTCATGGTCAACTCCATGACCAGCACCGGATCGCCACTTGCATCGTTTTTCACCGCCCGCTGCCTTGAAACCCTGGCCGGTGTTTGAGCTGCCGCATCATCTTGCGGCAATACTTGCACTTCCCAGCCGCTGGGCCAGGTAATCTCGGGAAGCACCGTCTCGGCACTGGCAACAGCCGAAAACAGGCAGGTCAAAACAAACAGATAGCTATACGGTCGACTCATTGCGCTAAACACTGAAGGGGCGAGCGTCAAAGTCTGAGCCCAGCCACGTCACCAGGCAATAGCCGAAGGTTTTGCTTTGGTGCAACGCGAGCCCTTGCGTATCATTGGCGCACTGCAATAAAGCCCAATCAACCGCAAGCCAAGGGACAGCTCGTTATCCCGAGCGCCGTTTGCCCCACTTTTTTTCCGGAGGGCTCATGAGCCTGCACGAACTGAATACGTTCCAAGGCGTTACCGCCCAACCAGACACCGCCACGCAACAATTCGTCTTCAACCACACCATGTTGCGGGTCAAGGACATCACCAAATCCCTGGACTTCTACACGCGTATCCTCGGTTTTACGCTGGTGGAAAAGCGCGATTTCCCGGAAGCCGAGTTCAGCCTGTACTTCCTGGCACTGGTCGATAAAGCTCAGATCCCGGCCGACGCCGCTGCACGCACCCAGTGGATGAAATCGATTCCCGGCATTCTTGAGCTGACTCACAACCACGGCACTGAGAACGACGCGGATTTCGCCTACCACAACGGCAACACCGACCCTCGCGGTTTTGGTCATATCTGCATCTCGGTACCGGACATTCGTGCCGCTTGCGAGCGCTTCGAAGCCCTGGGCTGTGATTTCCAGAAACGCCTGAACGACGGCCGCATGAAGAGCCTGGCCTTCATCAAAGACCCGGACGCGTACTGGGTTGAAATCATTCAGCCGGCACCGCTGTAAAAAAGATCGCAGGCTTCGCCAGCTCCTACAGAATCGAGTCTGGTCCGGCTTTTGTAGGAGCTGGCGTAGCCTGCGATCTTTTGATTCACACACAAAAAAACCCCATGATCGCTCACGGGGTTTTATCTTTTCAGCGTTGACGTTTATGCCGGGGCCGAGGTGCGGATCAGATGATCAAAAGCACTCAGCGATGCCTTGGCACCCTCGCCTACCGCAATCACGATCTGTTTGTACGGCACGGTCGTGACGTCACCGGCAGCGAACACGCCCGGTATCGAAGTCTCACCACGGTTGTCGACGATGATTTCGCCGCGCGGCGACAACTCGACGGTGCCCTTGAGCCAATCGGTGTTAGGCAACAGACCGATCTGCACGAAGATCCCTTCCAGCTCGACGCTCAAGACTTCACCCGACTGACGATCCTTGTAGCGCAACCCGTTGACCTTCTGCCCGTCGCCCGTCACTTCAGTGGTCTGGGCGCTGGTGATGACGGTCACGTTCGGCAAGCTGTGCAACTTACGCTGCAACACCGCATCGGCACGCAACTGCACATCGAATTCCAGCAGCGTCACGTGAGCAACGATGCCAGCCAGGTCGATGGCCGCTTCGACACCCGAGTTACCACCACCAATCACTGCAACGCGCTTGCCTTTGAACAGCGGGCCGTCGCAGTGCGGGCAGTACGCCACGCCTTTGTTACGGTATTGCTGCTCGCCCGGGACGTTCATTTCACGCCAGCGAGCACCGGTCGCGAGAATCACGGTCCTGGCTTTCAGTGAAGCGCCGCTGGCGAATTTGATCTCGTGCAACTCACCGCTCCTGCCCGGCAGCAACTTGTCGGCGCGTTGCAGGTTCATGATGTCGACGTCGTATTGCTTGACATGTTCTTCCAGCGCAACAGCGAGCTTCGGCCCTTCAGTCTCCTGTACCGAAATAAAGTTTTCGATGGCCATGGTGTCCAGCACCTGACCACCAAAACGCTCGGCCGCAACGCCGGTACGAATGCCTTTACGGGCCGCGTAGATTGCCGCCGAAGCACCGGCCGGTCCACCACCGACGACCAGTACGTCAAAGGCTTCTTTGGCGCTGATCTTCTCGGCCTGACGTTCGATACCGCTGGTGTCGATCTTGGCGATGATTTCTTCCAGGCCCATGCGGCCCTGACCGAAGTTCACGCCGTTCAGGTAAACGCTGGGCACGGCCATGATCTGACGATCGTTGACTTCGTCCTGGAACAACGCGCCGTCAATAGCAACGTGACGGATGTTCGGGTTAAGCACCGCCATCAGGTTCAGCGCCTGGACCACGTCCGGGCAGTTCTGGCACGACAGCGAGAAGTAGGTCTCGAAGTTGAACTCGCCTTTGAGCGAGCGGATCTGCTCGATCACTTCACTACTGGCCTTCGAAGGGTGACCGCCGACTTGCAGCAAAGCCAATACCAACGAAGTGAATTCATGGCCCATGGGGATGCCGGCGAAACGCAGGCTGATATCGCTTCCCGGGCGATTCAACGAGAACGATGGCTTGCGCACATCGGTACCGTTGTCGAGCAAGGTAATCTGCTGGGAAAGACTGGCAACGTCTTTGAGTAACGCGAGCATTTCCTGGGATTTCGCACCGTCGTCGAGGGAGGCGACGATCTCGATCGGCTGGGTGACCCGTTCCAGGTATGACTTCAACTGAGCTTTAAGATTGGCGTCCAACATACGGGCGATTTCCATGCTTTTGAATACGGTAGAAAAAACAACGCCCGAGCGAATCTCGCCCGGGCGTTATTTTGGGCGGTGCAGCTTACTAAGTGCGGATTACCGCTCTTGAGTGGCTCACAGACTTAGATCTTGCCGACCAGGTCCAGAGACGGCGCCAGAGTGGCCTCGCCTTCTTTCCATTTGGCTGGGCAGACTTCGCCTGGGTGAGCAGCGACGTATTGAGCAGCCTTGATTTTGCGCAGCAGCTCGGAAGCGTCACGGCCAACGCCGCCGTCGTTCAGTTCGACGATTTTGATCTGGCCTTCAGGGTTGATCACGAAAGTGCCGCGGTCAGCCAGACCGACTTCTTCGATCAGCACGTCGAAGTTGCGGGAGATGACGTGGGTCGGGTCGCCGATCATTGTGTACCGGATTTTTTCGATTGCAGGCGAAGTGTTGTGCCATGCAGCGTGGGCAAAGTGGGTGTCGGTCGACACGCTGTAGATTTCTACGCCCAGCTTCTGGAACTCGGCGTAGTTGTCAGCCAGGTCTTCCAGTTCGGTTGGGCAAACGAAGGTGAAGTCGGCTGGGTAGAAGAACACTACAGACCATTTGCCTTTCAGATCGGCGTCCGACACTTCGACGAAGTGGCCGTTTTTGTACGCGGTAGCTTTGAACGGTTTTACTTGGCTGTTGATGATAGGCATCGTTGACTCTCCGTCAGGGTTGAAAAGTTGATGAAGTGAATCCTACCCAGTCGATCGCCTGATGGCTCATTGGCAAACCTGATGCTGCTAATTGGTTTTCGCTATTAGCCAACACTATTAATAGAAGAAAACCGTATCTACTCACCAACGACTTTTTTTAGCGATCCGGGCCATCCCGAGAAACGGGCTGGCTTCAACATAGCGCATGGCAGCGCAGCAGCATCTGGCGTGCGCTATTAACACAGAGCCAGACACAGCTTCAGAGGCACTAAAAGATGATTAACCCGCTACCGGCGTGCGCATGGTGACGAATTCTTCGGCAGCAGTAGGATGCACGCCGATGGTTTCGTCGAAATCGCGCTTGGTGGCGCCAGCCTTCAAGGCAATCGCCAGGCCCTGAACGATCTCACCCGCGTCCGGACCGACCATGTGGCAACCCAGGACCTTGTCGGTCTTGGCGTCCACCACCAGCTTCATCAGCGTGCGCTCCTGGCACTCGGTCAAGGTCAGCTTCATCGGCCGGAAACGGCTTTCGAAAATCTGTACCTCATAGCCTTCTTCCCTGGCCTGCTCTTCACTCAGGCCGACAGTGCCGATGGTCGGCAAGCTGAATACGGCGGTGGGAATCATCTTGTAGTCGACCAGACGATACTGCTCCGGCTTGAACAGCCGACGCGCCACCGCCATGCCTTCAGCCAGGGCCACTGGCGTCAGTTGCACACGACCGATCACATCGCCAATCGCCAGAATCGACGGTTCAGCGGTTTGGTATTGCTCGTCGACTTCGACAAAACCTTTCTTGTCGAGCGTGACCTGGGTGTTTTCCAACCCAAGGTTGTCCACCATTGGACGACGACCCGTGGCGTAGAACACGCAGTCCGTCTGCAACTCGCGACCATCTTTGAGGGTCACGCTCAAACTGCCGTCGACCTGCTTTTCAATGCGCTCGATGTCGGCATTGAATTGCAGATTCATCCCGCGCTTGGTCAATTCTTCCTGTAAATGCTTGCGTACCGCACCGTCGAAGCCGCGCAGAAACAGGTCACCGCGATACAACAACGTGGTTTCGGCGCCCAGACCGTGGAAAATCCCGGCGAACTCTACGGCGATATAACCGCCGCCGACCACCAGAACACGCTTGGGCAGTTCTTTGAGGAAGAAGGCCTGGTTGGAGCTGATGGCGTGCTCATGCCCAGGAATCTCGGGGATCTGCGGCCAGCCGCCCGTGGCAACCAGAATGTGTTTGGCGGTATGGCGCTCGCCATTGATCTCGACCTCATGCGGGCCAACGATTTTGGCGTGACCTTCATGTAAGGTCACACCGCTTGCGACCAGCAGGTTGCGGTAGATATCGTTCAGACGATTGATCTCGCGATCCTTGTTGGCGATCAGCGTTGCCCAATCGAAATTTGCCTCCCCCAACGACCAGCCAAAGCCCTGCGACTGCTCGAAGTCTTCGGCGAAATGCGCACCGTAGACCAGCAGTTTTTTCGGAACGCAGCCAACGTTAACGCAGGTTCCGCCCAGATAGCGGCTCTCGGCCACGGCCACTTTCGCGCCGAAACCTGCAGCGAAGCGTGCTGCACGTACGCCGCCAGAACCGGCGCCAATCACATAAAGGTCAAAATCGTAGGCCATTTCAATCTCCTCGGCAGGCCACCAGCATACCCGCTGCAGCTTTCTCGGTCAGCGCTGCGAATTACATGGGGCCGGAAAATGAAAAAGCCACCCGAAGGTGGCTTTCAGAACAAAACAGCGAAGCGCTCTTAGTAAGCCTTGCCCGTCTTGTAGAAGTGTTCGAAGCAGAAGTTGGTCGCTTCGATGTAGCCTTCAGCGCCACCGCAGTCAAAACGCGTGCCCTTGAACTTGTAGGCAATCACGCAACCGTCTTGCGCCTGCTTCATCAGGGCGTCGGTGATCTGAATCTCGCCGCCTTTGCCAGGCTCGGTTTCTTCGATCAACTTGAAGATGTCCGGAGTCAGGATGTAACGACCAATGATCGCCAGGTTGGATGGAGCGTCTTCCGGCTTTGGTTTCTCGACCATGTTGCGTACGCGATACAGGTCATCACCGATCAGATCGCCAGCGATCACGCCGTATTTGTGAGTTTCCTGTGGGTCGACTTCCTGGATCGCCACGATGGTGCAACGGTACTGTTTGTACAGTTTGACCATCTGGGTCAGTACGCCGTCGCCTTCCAGGTTGACGCACAAGTCGTCCGCCAGCACGACCGCGAACGGTTCGTCACCGATCAATGGACGACCGGTCAGAATCGCGTGACCCAGGCCTTTCATTTCGGTTTGACGGGTGTAGGAGAACGAGCACTCATCGAGCAGCTTGCGGATGCCGACCAGGTACTTCTCTTTATCAGTCCCTTTGATCTGGTTTTCCAGCTCATAGGAGATGTCGAAGTGGTCTTCCAGGGCGCGCTTGCCACGACCGGTAACGATGGAGATTTCTGTCAAACCAGCGTCCAGCGCTTCTTCAACGCCGTACTGGATCAGTGGCTTGTTCACCACCGGCAGCATTTCTTTAGGCATGGCTTTAGTCGCTGGCAGGAAGCGAGTACCGTAACCGGCTGCTGGGAACAAGCATTTCTTGATCATAAAAGTCCTTGAAAGGGCTGTGTGTACGAGTTTCGGCGCAGTCTAATCAGGCGGCGAGCACCTTACAATGCCCCACGCTGGCTAACCGATGCCATCATAGAGAAATATTCCAGCGGATAGTTCCGTAGCGACGCATTTATGGCCTCCAGGCCAACGCTTGCGGAACAACGCAAAGGCTTCACTTTAGACCAGTGAACGCAACCAGGCACTTTTCCAGTTATCATTGCGCGATTGAACCAGCCAACGAGGCAGATAGATGTCGGCAGCAAAAAGCGTGAACGGTTACCTGATCAATCAGGCTAAAGACGGCCAATGGTGGGTTGACAGCACCGGTGGCGAAAACATCGCCGGGCCTTTCCCCACCGAAGCATTGGCGATTGAAGTGGCCTCGGTGCTGCAAGACACCCCGCCTGCGCCCAAGCGTCGCGGCGCCAAGCCTGAGTAACACCGCCACCCCAAAGAGCCCTGCCAACGCGCAGGGCTCTTTTGCGTTTGTCTGTACCGAAATGGCCATTCGCTATAGCATCTCGCCGAAGGGCGACTCGTGCCCTTTACGCCCTTTCCACTCGCTGATGACCACCCCATGAAAAAATATCTGGCTCTGATTGCGGTATTGGCCTTGAGCGGATGCGCCACCGCGTCAAAAACCTACCTGGATGACGGCGAGCAGGGTCTGTCGATCGACTGCTCGGGCGAAGCCAATTCCTGGGCCAAGTGCTACGAGAAAGCTGATGCTTCCTGCGCCGGAACCGGCTATCGGATCATTGGCACCGACGGCACGCCAGCCACCAAGGAAAGCGACAAGACCCTGGGCCTCGATGTTGGTAACTTCAAGAGCCGCAGTGTCGTGGTGGTGTGTAAGTAACCGGCAAACCGCTGTTGGCCGTTACATGTGAATTTCAGCGAATTTGATCCCGAGGCCACGCACCGTCTCGATCAAATCATCCAGCTGGCTGAAGGACTCGACCTCGTCGTTTTCATCCACCAGGAAATAACTGCGCCCTGCACTTTTCTTGAAGAACACGATCCATTCCCCGGAATTTGCCGGATTTTGAATCACATGGGTCGCAGAGATGTGCCCCTCTGCATGCCGCTCTCTTACTTGCTCTCGCTTCATTGGCCACTCCATAAATGACAATACCGCCAAAGCGCTGGCCCGGACGGCATTGTGTCGATGGGCGACAGTTTATCGGGCGATAGGGTCAATCAGCTAATTTCACATTCAGCGAGCGAGGGGGAAATCGCCAAAAAAACTATGAGCCAGAGATGCACTTGTTGGCCGCGTCCTGCACATCCCCAGGCCGAAACGGCACATTGGACATGCTCTCGTGGAGCTTGATGCTGCTACCGCCAGATCGCTCTTCGATATCGAATACCGCTGCAGGGCCTGCGGACAGTTTTCCAGGAACAATGACCTGCACGCCATCCTTATGCGGCTCCATCTGTAGCGGCCCACGGCTCTTGGCCAGCTTACCGGCCACGCAGTTGGCGTACTCCTGGGGCTTTTTCCCCGAGATCACATTCATGGTCGGCAGCGTCTGATTAATGTCCGAGACTGTCGCACAACCACTTATTGCCAACGCCAGTACCAAAACGCCCCGTTTCATATAAATCCTCCAATAAAGACCCTCCTCCGACAGCACAAATACTGTTTTTCTCCGAGGACCGCTGCTTTATCACTCATAAAAACCCGAATAACTGTTTTTAATTGTCAAAGCGGCCAGCGGCAACCCAATAATAAACCGTTCGGGCTGATAAACTGCGCCATCGCCCATGCTATCGTTTTGATTTAGTAGAAAAAGCCCTTCTGGAGGCGCCCCCATGAAATTTATCCACCAGCGCGAGCACCTCAACGAAGATGACATCGTTGTCATTCAATGCTCCCAAATGTGCAACATCCGCCTCATGAACGACGCCAATTTTCGCAGTTTCAAGAATGGCGGCCGCCATACCTACCACGGCGGCGCATTCGACACCTTCCCTGCGAAGATCACCGCGCCGAGCACCGGTTTCTGGAACATCACCATCGACACGGTCAACCGCCGGCCGATCAGCGTGACCCGCAAACCGACCCTGACTCACTCGATCAAAATCATCCGCCGGTCCAGCTCGAAACTCAGCTGACACTCCAGCCCGCACTGCGACAGACAGGTACGACCGTGGCCCAAACGACCAAGTACGTCATCAAATACAAACTCAACGGCGAGCGCCGCTTCGAGTTCGCCCAGCTTGAGAATGGCACCGAAGCCGAGGCCAAGGCCGCGCTCGCAGCCATTCATGGGGAAACGTCAGACATCATCAGCGATATCAGCGTGAGCAAAGCGCTGTAACGCGGACAAGCTCCGGCGCAGGGACATCATGCACCGCTGAACGCCCCTCGGCAGCCACTCCGGAGTTCGACCGCAAGCACCGGAGTGTCGCCTACCCTTGAACTCCCTAGACTGGCCAACCTCAACCTTGAGTTCAGGAGCCGGGACATGCCCTCTTCTTCGCAGCACAACGCCCCCGTAGAACGCTCTATCAACAGCGTCTGTGCGATGGGCGAACAACCTCTGACTTCGCGTATCAACGCACTGGACTGGCCTACCCTGGAGCAAGACCTCGATCGGGACGGTTGCGCGACGATCAAAGGACTGCTGAGCCCTGAGCAATGTGACGACCTCAGCGCACTCTACGCCCGGCCAGAGTTTTTCCGCTCGCAAGTGATAATGGCCCGGCATGGTTTCGGTCGCGGCGAGTACAAGTATTTCAAATACCCGCTGCCAGACATCGTTGCTCGCCTGCGTAGCACGCTGTACCCAAGGCTTGTCCCGCTGGCCAACCGCTGGAACGAACGGATGGGCTTGCCCAGCCGTTTTCCCATGAAGCACGAGACGTTTGTGCAACGCTGTCATGAGGCAGGACAGGAGCGCCCTACGCCACTGTTGCTCCAATATGGCCCGCAGGACTACAACTGTTTGCATCAGGATCTGTACGGCGAACATGTGTTCCCGTTGCAAGTGGCCATTTTACTGTCAGCCCCAGGCGAAGACTTTACCGGCGGAGAGTTCGTGCTCACCGAACAGCGGCCGCGGATGCAGTCACGGCCCATGGTGATGAGCCTTGAGAAAGGTGATGCGCTGATCTTTGCTGTGCATCAGCGGCCGGTCAAAGGTGTTCGCGGCGATTACCGGGTGAACTTGCGCCACGGTGTCAGCCGCCTGCACAGCGGCAAACGGCATACCCTTGGAGTGATCTTCCACGATGCGCAGTAACGAAATGCCCCCCGTCACCTTCGATCTGTTTGCCGATGAAGATCGGCAACCGGCCCGGACCGAGCAGATCGGCGAACAGTCTTTCGTTTTCCGAGGCTTTGCCCTGCCGTGGATGGAGCGATTACTGCCGGCACTGGAGAAGATTTTACTGGCCGCACCGTTTCGGCAGATGGTGACACCTGGCGGCTTTACCATGTCTGTCGGTTTGAGCAGTTGTGGCACGCTGGGCTGGACCACTGATCGCAGCGGCTATCGTTACACCCGCAACGACCCCGTGAGCGGCCAGCCTTGGCCGGCGATGCCCGAGGTCTTTCGGGAATTGGCGCAGGCTGCGGCGCGAGAGGCCGGTTTCCCTCGCTTTGAGCCAGATGCCTGCCTGATCAACCGATACCTGCCGGGCGCCAGGATGTCATTGCACCAGGACAAGGATGAACGCTCCTACGATCCGCCGATTGTTTCGGTGTCTCTCGGCCTGCCGGCGATGTTTCTGTTCGGGGGATTTGCGCGTAGCGACAAGAGCCAGCGAGTACCGCTGTTACACGGTGACATCGTGGTGTGGGGCGGCGTGGATCGCTTGCGTTATCACGGCGTGCTGCCGCTCAAGGATGGCCATCACCCACAACTGGGTGCACAACGGATCAACTTCACGTTCCGCACCGCAGGATGAAACCCGGAATTTGACCGCAAGCGCCGGAGTGTCCTTGCCGCTTACACTCGCTAGGCTGAACTGAATCTTCAACCGGTAATACCCAATGACTACTGCCGAACACACCACTGAGCAAGATCCCCGTTGGTCCGCGGTACTGGCTCGCGACCCACGTGCCGACGGGCAATTTGTCTACGCGGTGAAAACCACCGGGATCTATTGCCGCCCCAGCAGCCTGGCGCGGCTGCCGAAACCGGAGAACGTCGAGTTTTTCGACACCGAGGAACAGGCTCTGGCTGCCGGTTATCGCCCGAGCAAACGTGCGGCGGCGGACCAGACTCATCTCGCCGCACAACACGCCACATTGGTCGCTGCGGCTTGCCGGCAAATCGAGTCCGCCGAGACCTTGCCCAGTTTGAACGAGCTGGCAGAGGCTGCACGCATGAGCCCCTTCCATTTTCACCGGGTGTTCAAGGCAGTCACCGGCCTGACGCCCAAGGGTTACGCCACCGCGCAGCGTTCACGCAGGGTTCGTGAGCGCCTGGAGGTCGCCGACTCAGTGACTGACGCGCTGTATGACGCAGGCTTCAATTCCAACAGCCGCTTCTACGAGTCCGCCGACCATCTGCTCGGCATGAAACCCAGCGACTACCGCGCCGCAGGCCAGAACACCGACATCCGGTTTGCCGTTGGCCAATGTTCGCTGGGAGCAATTCTGGTGGCACAAAGTCAGCGCGGGGTGTGCGCGATCCTATTGGGTGACGATCCCCACGCACTGGTCTGTGACCTGCAAGACAAGTTCCGCCAGGCCAACCTGATCGGTGCCGACCCTGACTTCGAGCAACTGATTGCCAAGGTAGTGGGTTTCATCGAGGCGCCAGCGCTTGGCCTGGACTTGCCGCTGGATGTGCGCGGCACGGCCTTTCAGGAGCGGGTGTGGATGGCGCTGCGGGATATCCCGCCGGGCAGCACCGCCAGCTACGCCGAGATTGCGCAGCGCATCGGCGCACCCAAAGCGGTGCGCGCCGTGGCCCAGGCCTGCGCCGCCAACAGCCTCGCGGTGGCGATTCCCTGCCACCGGGTGGTGCGCAGCGACGGCAACCTCTCGGGCTATCGCTGGGGCGTGGAGCGCAAGCGTCAACTGCTTGCGCGTGAAACCCAGCCTTAGACAATGCCGATGTGCACTGCCACTGACTCAGGGCCGGTATAGGCTTCGAAATCGGTGACAAATCGGCGTTTGACCTGCGGATTGGCCTCAAAATACGCCCAGACTCTGCCCCACGCCTCGATGACACAGCCCGGCATCGCCCCCTTCGCCTCGAAAATCAGATACTGGCCGCCCTGCACCTCAATGGTTTCGTAACCGGGGGCGGCTTCAGTGACCGCCACCCCGGCCGTCACATCGAAAGAACCCGAGGCATCGGACTCATAGTTGGAGTACACCCCGTAAGCCGGCGAGTCCGGTTTCTTGTTGGCAATCTTGTCAAACAGCCCATCGACAAAAAATCGCTGCCACATCGGACCGATTCTGGCGGTAGCTGCCTGCTGCTCAGCACTGTTGAGCGTACGTACACGCAGTCCCGACACGCGGAATGGTGAAATCTCGAGTTGCTTCAAATCCATGGAACAATTCCTCCGTAGTTAACGATTCACATCCACCACTACCCGGCCACGCAACTGGCCGGCCAGCAACCGCGATGCCGCCTCAATCGCTTCGCTCAAGGCGATTTCATGACTGATCAGCGGTAACAACGTGAAATCCAGATCGGCTGCCAAACGATCCCAGGCAACGATGCGGTTGGCTTTGGGTTGGGTCACGCTGTTGATCCCGGCCAAAGTGATGCCGCGCAAAATGAACGGGGCAACGGACGCCGGGAAATCCATGCCTTGTGCCAAACCGCATGCGGCCACAGTGCCATTGGCCCGAGTGCTGGCACAAGCGTTGGCCAGTGTGTGGCTGCCGACCGAATCAACCACCGCCGCCCAACGCTCCTTGGCCAACGGTTTGCCCGGTTCGGAAAGACTGGCGCGGTCGATGATCTCGCTGGCACCCAGTTGCTTCAGGTACGCGTGTTCCGAGGTGCGGCCGGTGGAGGCAACCACCCGATAACCCAGTTTGGCCAGCAGTGCGATGGCGAAACTGCCGACGCCACCGTTGGCGCCCGTGACCAGCACTTCACCTTGCTGCGGGGTCACGCCGTTACGCTCCAGTGCCAGAATGCTCAGCATCGCCGTGTAACCGGCCGTGCCGATAGCCATGGCCTGGGCCTCGGTGAACGCCGCAGGCAACGGGATCAGCCAATCGCCATCGAGCCGCGCCTTCTGTGCCAGCCCACCCCAATGACCTTCACCCACGCCCCAACCATTGAGCAACACCTTGTCGCCGGCCTTGAAATCCGGATGGCTGCTGACGTCGACCGTACCTGCCAGATCGATCCCTGGCACCATCGGAAATTTGCGTACCACGGGACTTGCACCGGTAATCGCCAGGCCATCCTTGAAGTTCAGCGTGCTGTACGCCACTCGAACCGTGACATTGCCGTCGGGCAGCTGATCTTCGCCGATTTCCCGGAGATTGGCGCGGTAACCGCTGTCATCTTTCTCAATCAAAATGCCGTTGAACATGGTTGTCTCCTGACTTGATCGTTAGTCGAAGGGCGAGCCCGAACGAATACCTTCGCAGCCGTTGTACAAAAAAGCCATGACCGATATCACAACCGAGGGCTACGCTTTTCTGCACTCGACACCTGCACCTAAAGGCCACTGGCCTTGGGGCGGCGACTCCTGTTACAAAATCCGCTCTTGTCATGAAGAGGACGTCCCAATGAGCCAGTGGCCTGATACCCGCATTCTTGATCTGCTCGGCATCGAGTTGCCCATCATCCAGGCCCCCATGGCCGGCGCTACCGGATCGGCCATGGTCATCGCGGCCAGCAATGCCGGCGCCCTCGGCTCCATGCCAGCGGCCCTGCTGAGCGTCGAACAATTGCGCGAAGAGCTGAAGATCATCCGCCAACACAGCCAGCGCTCGTTCAATGTGAACTTCTTCTGCCATCAACCACCGGTGGCCGATGAGCAACGCGCCCGGCAATGGAAAAATCTGCTGGAACCGTATTACCGCGAACTGGGCGCTGACTTCGACGCACCGACACCGATTTCCAATCGAACACCGTTCGATGACGCCGCCTGCGCGGTGGTCGAGGAGTTCTGTCCGAAGGTGGTGAGTTTTCACTTCGGCCTCCCGGAAAAATCCCTGCTGGACCGAGTCAAAGCCACAGGGGCAAAAATCCTGTCTTCGGCGACCACTGTCGATGAGGCGGTCTGGCTTGAACGGCATGGTTGCGACGCGATCATCGCCATGGGCTACGAGGCTGGAGGCCATCGCGGGATGTTTCTCAGCGAGGACCTGAGCAGTCAGGTCGGCACCTTTGCCCTGGTGCCGCAAATTGTCGATGCCGTCAGCGTGCCGGTGATAGCCGCTGGCGGGATTGGCGATGCGCGCGGGATTGTCGCCGCATTTGCCTTGGGCGCCTCGGCGGTGCAACTGGGCACCGCCTATTTGTTTACTCCGGAGGCCAAGGTCAGTGCCTCCCATCACCGGGCGCTGCGCACCGCCAAGGAAAGCGAGACGGCACTGACCAACATTTTCACCGGGCGCCCGGCGCGGGGGATTCTCAATCGGGTCATGCGCGAACTCGGCCCGATCAGTCCACAAGCCCCGGCCTTCCCGTTGGCCGGCGGCGCGCTGATGCCCCTGCGCGCCAAGGGTGAAGCGGACTTCAGCAACCTCTGGGCCGGGCAAGCGCTGCGACTGGGCGTTGAATTACCGACTGCTGAACTGACCCGACGCCTGGCTGACGAGGCGCTGGCCAAATTGACTCGCCTCTAATCCCCGTAGCAGCTGCCGAGCCTGCGAGGCTGCGTTCGGCCGCGCAGCGGTCGTCAAATCAGGCAACGTGTTTTTCCAGACAAACCACGTATGCAGGATTTGCGAGGACTTCGTCCTCGAACGCAGCCTCGCGGGCTCGGCAGCTGCTACGGGGTACGGGGCGGCTCATTGCGTGGTATTCGATACGTTCCGTTTGTCGGCAATTCGCTATATATTCGCCTATATAGCGTTTCACCCTCTCGCAACGGCGCAGTCCATTACCAATAAAAGCTGCCCACTGCACTTGCCTACCTCGGAGCCGCTCCATGACATTTCGTGCCTCACGTTTTGCCCCTACTTGCCTGGCGTCTTTGCTCGCCGTGTTTGCATTTGGCTCAGCCCAGGCCGATGAAGTCCAGGTCGCGGTTGCGGCCAACTTCACCGCACCGATCCAGGCCATTGCCGCTGACTTCGAAAAAGACACCGGGCACAAACTGATCGCCGCCTATGGCGCTACTGGCCAGTTCTACACCCAGATCAAAAACGGTGCGCCGTTCGAAGTGTTCCTGTCAGCTGACGACAGCACCCCGCAAAAGCTTGAGAGCGAAGGCGACACGGTCAAAGGCTCACGCTTTACCTACGCTATCGGCACCCTGGCGCTGTGGTCGGCCAAGGACGGTTACGTTGACGCCAAAGGCAAAGTGCTCACCGACAACAAATATCAGCACCTGTCGATCGCCAACCCGAAAGCCGCCCCCTACGGCCTCGCAGCTACCCAGGTATTGGCCAAGCTGGGCCTGACCGACAAGGTCAAAGACAAGATCGTTGAAGGCCAGAACATCACTCAGGCCTACCAATTCGTCTCCACCGGCAATGCTGAAGTGGGCTTCGTCGCCTTGTCGCAGATCTATAAAGACGGCAAAGTCACCAGCGGTTCGGCGTGGATCGTTCCAGCCGACATGCACGACCCGATCAAACAAGACGCGGTGATCCTCAACAAAGGCAAAGACAACCCGGCCGCCAAGGCACTGGTTGCCTACCTCAAGGGCCCGAAAGCCGCTGCCGTCATCAAGTCCTACGGTTATCAACTCTAAATGACGTTATCGAGTGCCGACTTATCCGCCATCTGGCTGACCCTCAAACTGGCGTCCCTGACGACGGTCATCCTGCTGGTCATCGGCACTCCAATTGCGCTGTGGCTATCGCGCACCCGCTCCTGGTTACGCGGCCCCATCGGGGCAATCGTCGCCCTGCCCCTGGTGTTACCGCCGACGGTGATCGGCTTCTATCTGCTGCTGACCCTCGGCCCTAACGGGTTCGTCGGTCAGTTCACCCAATCCCTGGGACTGGGCACGCTGACGTTCAGTTTTGCAGGGTTGGTGATCGGCTCGGTCATCTACTCGATGCCCTTTGTCGTCCAGCCGTTGCAGAACGCGTTCTCTGCCATTGGTACCCGTCCGCTGGAAGTGGCTGCGACCTTGCGCGCCAACCCGTGGGACACTTTTTTCAGCGTGATCTTGCCGTTGGCCAGGCCAGGTTTTATCACCGCCGCCATTCTCGGATTCGCCCACACCGTCGGTGAGTTTGGCGTGGTGCTGATGATCGGCGGCAATATTCCAGACAAGACCCGCGTGGTGTCGGTGCAGATCTACGATCACGTCGAGGCCATGGAATACGATCAGGCCCATTGGCTGGCCGGGGCGATGCTGGTGTTCTCATTCCTGGTATTGCTGGCGCTGTACTCAAGCCGCAAAACCAAAGCCGGCTGGAGCTGATCGATGGCCTCAACGATTCACGCTCGCCTGCAATTGAGCTACCCGGATTTCTCCCTGGACGTCGACCTGCACCTGCCCGGTCGCGGCGTGACTGCTCTGTACGGCCATTCCGGCTCGGGCAAAACCACCTGCCTGCGCTGCATCGCCGGCCTGGAAAGAGCCGAGCAAGGCTTTATCCAGATCAATGACGAAGTCTGGCAGGACAGCAGCAAAAAACGCTTTGTCGCCCCGCACAAACGGGCGCTGGGTTACGTATTTCAAGAGGCCAGTCTGTTTCCCCATCTGTCGGTGCTGGACAATCTGGAGTTTGGCCTACGGCGTATTCCACGCCAGCAACGCCGGGTCGACATGACCCACGCCACCGAACTGCTGGGGATCGGCCACCTGCTCGACCGTCATCCGCAACACCTCTCGGGCGGCGAACGCCAACGGGTCGGCATTGCACGGGCGTTGCTCACCAGCCCGAAATTACTGCTAATGGACGAACCACTGGCGGCGCTGGATTCACAGCGCAAAAGCGAAATCCTGCCGTACCTCGAACGGCTGCACGACGAACTGGAAATCCCGGTGTTGTATGTCAGCCACTCGCAGGACGAAGTCGCGCGCCTGGCCGATCACATTGTCTTGCTCAGCCATGGCAAAGCCCTGGCCAGCGGTCCTGTCGGTGAAACCCTCGCGCGGCTCGACCTGCCACTGGCATTGGGCGACGACGCGGGCGTGGTGATCGAGGGTCAAGTGACGGACTACGACGCCAACTACCAACTGCTGACCCTGCAACTGCCCGGCAGCCAATTGAACGTGCGAGTCACGCATTCACCTTTGGCAGTGGGCAAACGGCTGCGCGTCAAAGTCCAGGCTCGCGATGTCAGTCTGAGCCTTCAGGGCGGCGAACTCAGCAGCATCCTCAATCGCCTGCCGGTGACGGTGACCAGTGAAATTGCCGCAGACAACGCAGCCCACGTACTGGTGCGACTGGACGCTGCCGGAACGCCATTGCTGGCGCGCATCACCCGCTATTCCCGCGATCACTTGCAACTGCATCCCGGCCAGCAGCTATGGGCGCAAATCAAGTCAGTGGCAGTCCTCGCATAATCGGGTGACGCGCACACCAAGACCCTACCCGTTGTCACGGGAAAGTCTTTTGAGCTAGTCTGGCCGCCTTCCCCTACACCGGACGACCTTTCGACGTGAACAACTAAGCCTTTCAAAAATGTATGCACAACAAGCTGCCACAGGCACTTGTTGGTCTTTTCGACATTTTTTGGAGGTGCCATGACTCACGTCACGCGTCTGCCTGCGCTTGTAACCCTGAACCAACTGTCCTATCAGCTCGCCAATGGCGAAACACTGTTCGACGCCCTGAATCTGCGCTTCGATCATCGTCCCACCGGTATTGTCGGCCGTAACGGCACCGGTAAGTCCGTGCTTGCCCGACTGATTGCCGGCGAGTTAACGCCCGCATCCGGCACACTCAGTCGCTTCGGTAGCGTCGCCTATGTGGCGCAAGAGCCGATTGCACTCGGCGGACAAAGCGTCGCGCAAGCGGCGGGTATCGCCCAGGGACTCGATGCGCTCGCCCGTCTGGCCAGTGGAACCGCATCCACCCAGGACCTTGAACACGTCGCTGAGCGCTGGGATTTGCCCGAGCAACTGAGGCTGTCGCTCGACGAAGCCGGCCTGCCCGAGCTGACGGCGCAACACCCCATGGATGCCCTCAGCGGCGGCCAACGCGCACGCATTGCGCTGATCGGCGCGTTTCTCAGCCAAGCCGATTTGCTGGTGCTGGATGAACCGACCAACCATCTGGACGCGGACGGTCGCCGCTGGTTGATGAACCGACTCGCCCACTGGCACGGCGGCTTGATTGTGGTCAGCCATGATCGAACCCTGCTCAACAGCCTTCAGCGCATCGTCGAACTCAATGCCCTGGGTGTGCAGGTCTTTGGTGGCAACCATGCGGCTTACCTTGAGCAGCGCGAGATCGAGCAAGCCGCGGCGCGCGCCGCCCTTGAACACAGCCGCACGCTGCGCAGTCGCGAGCTCAAACGGCTACAGCGCGAACACGACACCATTCAGCGACGCGCTGCTGGATCGCGCAAAAACGCCGAGACCGCCAACGTCTCACGCCCCGAACGCGCCAAAATGAAAGGTGCGGCCACCGAGATCATGGGCCACGTACGTCATGCTCATCAGGCTCACAAGTCCGAGATGAACGATCAGGTGCGAGAGGCCAACCTGCGCGTTCTACCCTCAGATCCGGTGCTGATGACCCTGCCGGGAACCACTGTGCCGGCCAGTCGGCAGGTGATCACGTTGATCGACGCACAGTTGCCCTGGCTGCCACCCGAGGCACCCACAACCTTCCTCACTATTTCACTCGCAGGCCCGGTGCGCATCGCAGTCAGTGGCCCGAACGGCTGCGGAAAATCCACCTTGCTGAAAATGCTCGCCGCGCACTGCAAGCCCGTCAGCGGCGAGTGCCGGCCCCATGTGCCCAGCGCCTACCTCGATCAACAACTGGAATTGCTCGACCCTGAACGCTCCATCGTCGAGCAATTGAACCTGCTCGACACACCGTTATCGGAAGGTTCGGTGCGCAGCCGGCTGGCCCAACTGCAACTGGATGCCGTACGGGTGAGCGTGCCGACGCGCCTGCTCAGCGGTGGCGAGCGTCTGAAAGCGGCGATTGCCATCGCCTTATGGAGAGAAAATCCGGCTCAACTGCTGTTGCTCGACGAGCCGACCAATCACCTGGACCTTGCGTCTGTACAGGCACTGGAGCAGGCATTACGCGGTTTTCCGGGCGCGATCATTGCCGCCTCTCATGATGCCGAATTCCTGCAAGCCCTGGCGCCCACCCATACCTTGCACTGGCAGCACACGGGGTGGCGCCTGCAACGCGTCGAAGAGCGGTGATCGCGCTGAATCAAGCGACGAGCAGCACGGTGCCGTTTTGCACCTTTTCAACGGGCTTCTATAGTTGATGTGAACACCAATACCCCTCGGTGAAGCCATGGAAGACATATTCGTTGTGAAACGCTGCAACAAGACCATCGTCAAGGGTCGCCGCGCGGGTGAAGTGTCTCATCAGCAGCCGATTGCGGCGGTCTGGTACCGGATCGCCGATACCCGCACCGGTGGCGGCTTTATCGGCGACGGTTATGAGCGTATTGAAGATGCCATGCGTGAGTGCCGGCGTCTGAATGCCGCCAGCTCGCGCAGCTCGCGTAAAGTCTGAAACGCAGGCCCACGGCTGCGCCGCTGCAATTGGTTTTCTGGGTCTATACTGATTTCAGCTGAAGGATCGGCGATCCTCATCGGCATAACGCTCGCTCCCGGCGAGCGTTTTGTTGCTCGATCAAAAGCTTCTCTGATACGGAGGTGTTTCTCATGTCCGAAAAAGAGTCCATCACCACATTGCTCACCCTGCTCGACTCGCGTCAAGCGCGTTTGGCAGCTGCCTGCAAGGAAATTGCCGACTGGGTCGACATCCATGGCGGCCACCCCACGGCCATGAAAATTCGCGACCGTCTGCAAGACATCGAGAAAGATGCACCGCTGATTCAGAATGCGCTGACGTCGCTCAAACCTATCGACCGGCCACTGCCTCGATTCAGGTAAGCAAGCCCCGGCTCGTACGCTCAAGCCAGCTGAAGCCGGGACTCACTCAGGATCGGCACCCCGTCGACACGATGCATTTCAGAGCCGATCCCGAGTAATACCGCTGCGAATACGCAGAATATCGGCGAGCACCGCCAAGGCGATTTCCGCCGGTGTCTTGCTGCCCAGATTAAGCCCGATGGGCGCGTGAATACGTGCCAGCTCAGCCTCACCCAAACCACCGATACGCTGCAAACGCTCAAAGCGCTTTTGCGAGGTTTGCATGGAGCCCATCACACCGATATAGAACGCCTCGGTACGCACCGCTTCCATCATGGCCAGGTCGTCGATGCGCGGATCGTGTGTCAGCGCCACCACCGCCGTATCGCTGTGACAGCCACCATCGGCAATGAACTTCGAGGGCAACTCGCGACGAATTTCCACGTTCTCAAGGACCACACCGTCGAGGACCTCATCACGCGGGTCACACAGAATCACTTCAAACCCCAGACCCACCGCGAACTCGGCACAGGCCTGCGCCACGCTGGAATAACCGGCGAGTAACAGCCGCTGGGCAGCGCCAACGCGCAAACGCACCCGATCGACTTCTCGTTCGATACGCGGCCCGTGTTCACGATCCACGCTCAAACTGCGTGCGCCACTTTGCAGATCGACTTCACGGATCAGGCGACGTTGGCCGAGCAACGCGGACTCCAGTTCCCGCAGATGGGCTTGCACCTCACACTCCGGTTCAAGCTTTTCCACCAGCACATCGAGCAAACCACCGCAGGGCAGTTTCACCTGGGAGCGCGGGTCATCGCCTTCGCCGTAACGCACCACCGAAACGGCATCTTGAAAGGCCCCTTCGGCCATGCGCTCAAGAAAGTCGTCTTCGACACAGCCGCCTGACAGTGAACCAATCCAATGGCCGCTATCATTAACCGCCAGCATCGAGCCCGGCGCACGGGGCGCCGAACCGTAGGTGCTGAGCACGCTGCAGAGCCACACACGCTGACCAGCGTTGGACCAGGCCAACGCTCGCCGAACCACTTGCAGGTCAAGATGCTGCATATCAGTGCGCCTTGTGCTCAGCGGGAGCGTCAGCCTTCAACTGCTCGATCTGACTGATCAGCAGATCAGCCGGTTGACCACCCCAGGCCTGACGCAGGTAGTTCAGCAGATCGGTGGTTTGTTGAGTGCTCAACTTGTTGGCAAACCCCGGCATTGGTTGCATGCGCTCGAAACCGGCAAACTTCTGCTCGCCAATCCCGTCTTCGACCACCCGCAACAGGTTGCGCGGATCTTCCAGACGCAGCGTGGTGTTGCCTTGCATCGCCACTGCGATGTGCGGCTTGCCTTCACCGTTGGCACCGTGGCAACCGGCGCAGACGTTCAAGTAATCCTGATGGCCGCGCTGGGCACTTTCGGTCATTTTTTCCAACGGCACGTCGGTCAGCACCTTCGCCTGGGGTGGCGGGTCGCCGAGCAGGAAAGTCGCCATGGCTGCCAGGTCCGGGTCATTGAGATTCTGGGTGCTGTTATGGAACACCGGGAACATCTCGTTGAACATCGTACCCTGGGCACTCATGCCGTGTTTGAGGAATGAGCTCAGGTCCTGATGCGTCCAGCCGCGTGCCGCCAGATCGTTGGCGAGCAAGCTTGGCGCCAGGTAGCCATTGAGCAAGCCGCCCGTCATGCGTTTGTCTTGCTGCATCGCACCGGGCAAGCCACGCGGCGTGTGGCATTCACCACAGTGACCGAGCACGTCGACCAGGTACTGGCCGCGTTTCCAGCCTTCACTTTTGCCGATCGCCGGCGCCAGTTTCACGTCCTTGCCGTAAAGCATGTTCCAGCCCATCAGCCCCAGACGAACGTTGAACGGGAAGCTCAGGCTGGTGACCGGCGCTGCACGGTTGATCGGCGCGACTGTCTTCAGGTACGCGTGGATCGCATCGGAGTCTTCACGCGGCATCAGGTGATACGAGGTGTACGGCATCGCCGGATACAGGTTGGCGCCGTCACGACGTTTGCCTTCGGTCAGCGCGGCGAAGAACTCGTCGTCGCTGTACAGGCCGATACCGTGGTCCTTGTCCGGGGTGATGTTGCTGCCATAGATGGTGCCGAACGGTGAAACGATCGGCAGGCCGCCCGCATAAGGCGCGCCACCGGGTACGGTGTGGCAGGCCATGCAGTCCGCCGCCCGCGCCAGGTATTCACCGCGCTTGATCTGTTGCTGATCCGCGGCCTGCGCCTGCTGGATCGCCATCAGCGAAACGGCCAGGCCGACCGCCGTGCCAAGGCCGGAAAGTACTCGCTTCATGCTTAACCCTCCTTGACCAGGCCGAGGTCAGTCAGCACGTTTCGCGTGGCGCTGTAATAACGCACGTAGCCGGTGCAGCGGCAGATGTGGTGGCCGAGGCTGTCCTCGATCACCGCTTCGAGCTGGCTTTTCTTGATCGGCTGACGCTGGAGTTTTTCCACCAGCACGGTCGCGGCGTTGACGAAGCCTGGGGCGCAATAGCTGCACTGGAAGGCGAACTCGTCGACGAAACGTTGCTGGATCGGGTTCAGTTCGGTGACCTTGCCGCTTTCATCGCGGGTCGCGTGACCTTCGATGGTACGGATTTTCTTGCCCTCGAAGTAATGCGCGCCGGTGATGCAGGTGCGCACTTCTTCGCTGGTGCCATCAGGGTTGTCGACAATCACCACACAGGCGTGGCAAATGCCCTGACCGCAGCCCAGGCGCGAGCCGGTGAGGTTTCGGTATTCGTGCAGGTAGTCGATCATCGGCAGATCTTCAGGGACCTCGACGGGACCGACGGACTGACCATTGAGGGTCATTTGAAGCGGACGGTTAGCCATTGAGGGCCTCCTTGATGCGCGCTGGAGTGATAGGCAGGTCACGGACTCGTTTGCCGATCGCGTGGGCCACGGCGTTGGCGATGGCGCCCACCACCGGAATCATCACCACCTCGGCGATGCCCTTGGACGGGTCGCTGGGCGACAATGGCGGCAGGATTTCCGAGGTCTGTGTCCAGACCGCGACGTCCTTGGCGCGTGGCAAACGGTAGCGGTTGAAGTTCCAGTCGCCCTCCCCCGGCCCACCTTCGTACAGCGGCATTTCTTCCAGCAGCGCGTGGCCGATGCCCATGGCGATCCCGCCTTCGAGCTGGCCCTTGACCAGTTCCGGCACCAGCACCCGGCCGCATTCAAGCCACGAGTGATGGTTAAGCACTCGCACCTCGCCCGAGCCTTTGTTCACTTTCAATTCAACCAGCGTGGCCACAGGACTGTAGTAAGTCACCATCGCGTTGTTCAACTGGGTCGCCGGGTAGGCAATGTTCTGTCGATCCAGCAGGTGGAAACCGGCGCTGTTCATCTGCGCCTTTATCGCGCTCGGCGCACCGTCGCCATACTTCACCGCGAGACCGTCGAGTGGCAGACGCTCGCGCACGCCATTGATGCTGAATTCGGCCTCGGCCCAGCTCCAGCGATTGAAGCCGTGCACGGTCGCGCCGGTCACCAGACCGCGCTCATGGGCCCGTTTGGCCAACACGGCAAACGGCAGCGGTTCCATGCCGTTGGCGGTCAGTTTGCCGTCCACCCAATGGGCGTCTTCACGGCGCACCACATAAGGGTTGGCCTGACCACCGAACGGGCCTTGGCGCCAGAACTCCAGGGCTGCGGGCCACAGACCGTGGTTGAACAGCACGCGAGCCGCTTCACGGGTGGCGTGGCTGAAGTAGTAAGCCGAGTTGGTCGCCGACGACGCCGAGGCAATCTTGCCAACCCAGCGCGGGTTGCGCAGCACGGTGTCCTGTTCGGCCTGGCTCATGATGTACGGGTTGCCGCTGCTGGTCAGTTGCAGCTCTTTCCATTCGGTTTCACCGGTCTTCACTTCGCTGGCCGGGTTACCGAGGAAGTCCGCAACCACCAAGGCCTGGGAAGTGGACATGCCGGTGCCGAGCTCGATGCCGATGTGGCGCAGCGTGATATGCCCGTCAGCGGTGAACTCGACACTGGCCATCGGTGCTTCGGAACCGGTGCCGAAGTCTTTCTGGCAGATGGCAAAACCGATGCCGTACCAGTTGTCCGGGTCCTTGGCGTCCTCTTGTTTTTTCAGCGCGTGACGGTTTTTCCAGAGCTCATTGTCAGCGGCCTTCTGAAGAATTTCGTGCAGGCGCAACGCACCGGCCGGCACCGCGCCCTGGGTGTTTTTCATTCCGGACAGCAGCACGTTTTTCTTGCGCAGATCGATGGCATCGATGTCCAGTCGATCGGCAACCTCGTCCACCATCATCTCGGTGGCGGCCATGGTTTGTAGCGTGCCATAGCCCCGCATGGAGCCGGCTTCAACGCCGCGCGAGTGGTAAGCGGTTACTTGCAGGTCGTTTTGCGGCATGTAGTAAATCGATTGCGCAGCCGTGGCACCGACCGTCGCCACCGAAGGGCTGTAGTTGATCCGCCCGCCACCGTCGGTGGTCATGTCCGCGCGGAAAATCTTGAACGTGTGATCCTGCTTGTCGACGGCCAACTGGTAGCGAATGTCGAACGGGTGACGCTTGATGCCGCTCTGGAACTGCTCGTAACGGTCGTTGGCCAGACGCACCGGCACACCGGCGCCATACAACGCCGCCAGGGCTGCGTAGTAGACGAAGATGTTGTGGTCTTTGGAGCCGTAGCCAACGGTGTAGCCAGGGTGCATGTTCAGCGTGCTCAAACCGAAACGCGATGGTGCGATCATCTTCGCGGTTTCAGTCGCAGCCTCCAGCGGGCACTGGGTAGCGACCACAAAGTGCAGGGTCTTGGTCGTCGGGTCGTACCAACCGTTGCCGTTGTCCGGTTCCATGGCGGCCGGTTCAATTGACGGCGTCTTGTAGCGCTCGTCGAAGACCATCCAGCCTTCCGGTGGCGTCTCCAGTTGCTGCTTCATGCGCTCGGCATAAAACAGACCACGCTCGGTCAGGTTGCCATGCAGGTTCGGCTGAGCGCTCCACACTGGGCGTCGTTCACGAATCATCGGGAACAGGATCGAGTCCTTCAGGCTGGCGAACTCATCCTCATCCGCCGAGGTTGCACCACCGACCCGCACGAATCGGAAACTGCCATAAGGATCGCGCGTGTAATACGGAGCCTCGGCGCCGTAGCGGATCGCCTTGTCGTTGAATTTGAGCTTGTTCTTGGCCTGGCGGAAACGCTCGAAGTCGTTCCAGATCAGGATCGCCACCGGATGGCCGATGAACATCGGCACCTGGCCGGTCGGCAGCAATGGATCAGGCGCGTGGTCTTCGGGGAAGACGATGCCGTCCTTGTCCAAGTCTTGCGCGGTGACGATGCGATCAGGCTGCAGTTCGGCACCCAGCAACGACAGATCGAAACCCTCATAAATACGGTTGGCGCGAATGGTTTTGAGCAGCATCGCGTGGCCTTGCTGCTGCGGCCAGCCCGGCATGTCCTTGGCGCGAATATCACGGGCAAAGACCTTGCTGCCGCAGACCTTGGACAGTGCGTCGTTGCGCATGCGCGCCTTGCCGTTGTTGCCGAGCCACTGCTCGGACGCAACGGTCACGCTGTTTTCCATCAAGGCGGCCAACGCCTGGGAGCTGAGCGGGGTCAGCGTCACGCTGACACCAGCGATCAACCCGCCTTGCAGGAAGGAGCGCCGGGATATATCACGGTTGGACATGGATCATCCTCTGGACGGTTATGAATTCCGTCCATGTCGTTATGGTGTACTGGGAAATCTCTGGTCTCAGGAACCCTTCCTGGCGATGCGAAGGGCTGACAAGCCGAAAAGCTGACCTAGCGGTTAACTTTATCGAATTTGTCTGGCCTCGGCAAAAGTAATAGTAGTTCGAAGGTGAATTTCCTTCGTTGAACGGCGGCGTCCTGGATGCAGGTTTCACCGGCGCGTGGCTGCAGCTAGCGTGTAACGAAC